>NZ_WNJU01000001.1:0-1333467 GCF_024433585.1 Aeromicrobium sp. 636 | reverse complement strand
GACCAGATGCCGGTGCCGCGGTTGCCGGTGACGTGGTTGTCGGCGATGACGACGTTGTCGCTGATCTCGGCCATGATGCCGGTGGTGTCGTTGTCGCGGACGGTGTTGGCGACCACGGTGGCGCCCTTGACCGACTCGTCGAGCCAGATGCCGCTGGAGTTGATGTTGTCCCGGACCAGGTTCGCGCTGACGGTCACGCCGGTGCTGCGGCCGATCTTGATGCCGCCGGCGACCGGGGCGCCGTTGAAGTGCTCGGAGTTGTTGCCCGAGACGATCGATTCGGTCAGGACCATGTCCTTGGCGCCGGCGTGGCCAAAGCCGAGCATGCCGTTGTCGGTGATCGTCAGGCGCCGGAACCGGTGCCGGTCGTTCCACCCATACAGACCCACGGTGGCGTTCTCGGTGATCACCATGTTCTCCAGGGCCAGGTCGTGGACCTCGGCGGTCACCGCGCCCATCAGGTGCAGGGTGTTGGCGTAACGGCGCACCCCGATGCCCCGCACGATCGTGCCCTCGCCCTGGATCTGCAGCGCCCGCTGCAACACGCTCGCGCGGACCTGCTTGCTGGTCGGGTCCGACCCGACCACCAGCCGCTTGGCGGCGGTGTCGACGAAGAACGTGCCGGGCTTGACCGCCGCGGCCGACCCGACCTCGGCCAGGCGCTGCCCACCGATCCAGACCTGGTCGGGGTGACCGGCCATCGGATACTTCGGATCGACGAACCAGTCGGACTGATCAGCAGCACTGTTGAACGACACCCGCGAATCCAAATTGTGGTTCCACCCCGACACGAACCACGACGAACCCGACTTCTGCCACCCCGTCACCGGCACCGTCCCGTCGAGCCAGACCGCCTCACCCGGATACGGCTGGATCGTCACCTTCTTGTTGAACGGCACCCGCACCGACTCGTGATACGACCCACCCCGCAACACCAACGTCGACCCCGACTTCACCTTCGCCAACGCCGCACCCAACGACCCGAACGGATCAGACTGCGACCCCGAACCACCCGAGGAACCCGACGCCGCAACAAACACCGCACCCACCGGCACCACATACGACGCCGAACCCACCGGCAACGAACCGGGCTTCGAGGCCCGAGGTGCCACGGGCCGCGGGCTGGGCTTGAGCTTCGACGGACGGGTGCCCTTGATGGCGATGGTCGTCGAACGCACGGCAGGGAGCTTGCGCACCTTCCCCTTCGAGAGCGTCTTCGCCTTCGCCGCCACCGCGCGGTACCGCCACGTCCCGTTCGGCACCTTGACCGTGAAGGTGGCCGATCGCGACACCTTGCGCGTCGTGACCTTGCGCCACACCCGCTTCTTGGGGTCCCAGCGCTGGACGCGGACCTTGCGCTTGGCCTTCGTGCCGTTGGCCACGCGGAAGCGCACCTTCGAACCCGCGGTGACCTTCTTGCGGGACGCGGTCAGCTTGAGTGCCGGTTTCTTGGCCTTGGCCTTCGTCGCGGCGGCTGCCGTCATCGTGCCGGCGACCGCCTGCCGGGGCGCCTGCGCCTCGGCGGGAGCGGTCAGTGCCACGAGCAGGACGAACACCACAAGCAGGAGACTGGTGGGATGAATGTTGCGAATGGTGCTCACGTTGTTGATCGTGACACGCAAGAGACGAATGTCACAAGAGATATCCGAGGCAAACCGGCGGTTTAACTCCTGGTTGCACCCCGGTTTGCGTCAATATGCCTCCTTCGACGGCGACGCGCGTCGTCAGATGGCCGCAGGACGGCTTCCTCGAAGGCGGCGGAGGGAAGGTGAAACCGACCCGGTGACGGGTGAGATTCGCAAGGGCGCGCGGACGAGGTCTGCGGTCAGACGACGGTGATCTGAGGCCCGTAGAGAGCCATGACGTCGAGCGCCTTGGCGTGGTTCTCGGGGGTGGAGCCGCCGCATGCCTGCGCGACCACGCGCACGGTGGCGCCGGCGTCCGCGGCCGCGAGTGCCGTCGAGATGACGCAGCAGTCGGTGGCGACCCCGGTCAGCAGCAGCTCGGGCGCCGGACCGGTGATTCGCTCGAGGGCCGGCCACTTGCCGAAGGTGGTGGCGTCGACCGTGCCCTCGGCAGCGAGGTCGGCGACCTCGGGCACGAGGTCGAAGAGCGGATCACGCGCCGGCCGGTCCGCGAACGGCCACGCCTCGAAGTAGGCCGCCCACGAGCCGGTGCGCTCGGGCCCGGCGGCCGGCACCCAGCGCGTGACGATCGTGCGGTGGGTGCCGGCGAGCTCACGGATGGGCTCGACGATGGAGCCGAACATGGGGGAGGCCCAGGGCGAGTCGGCCGCTGCGAACACGCGCTGCGGGTCGATGACGACCAGCCAGGGCGTGCTCACACCGACTCCTGGCGGCGCACCCGCCCCCGCTGGACGACGAGCGTGACGACGAACCCGATCACGAAGGCGAACAGCACGCCCAGGTTGGCGAAGGCCCACGCGCCCGACCACTCCAGCTTCTCGGAGTTCCACTCGGCGAGGTTCAGCGGCTCGAGCAGGTATCCCTGCCAGTTGTTCCACGTGACGTCGGCCGGGTAGGCGTTGACGACCAGGCCCCAGCCGACGACCGAGGCCCCGATGAGCGTGGCGATGGCCGGCCAGTTGACCGCGCCGTACCGGCCCTTCGGGTCGAACAGCGCCGCCTCGTCGTAGTCGTGCTTGCGCAAGGCGATGTCGGCGATCACGATGCCGGCCCACGCGCCGATCGGGACGCCGAGCGTGATGAGGAAGCTCTGGAAGGGCGCCAGGAACGTCTGCGCGACGAAGACGACGTAGATCGTGCCGAGCGTCAGGATGACGCCGTCGACGAACGCGGCCGCCGGGCGCGGCACCTTGACGCCGAGGCTCAGCAGGGTCAGCCCCGAGGAGTAGATGCCCAGCACCGCGCCGCTGACCAGCGCCAGGACCGAGGCGACCAGGAACGGCACGAGGAACCAGGTCGGCAGGATCGTCGCGAGCGTGCCGAT
This sequence comes from Aeromicrobium sp. 636, assembly GCF_024433585.1. Taxonomy (NCBI): domain Bacteria; kingdom Bacillati; phylum Actinomycetota; class Actinomycetes; order Propionibacteriales; family Nocardioidaceae; genus Aeromicrobium; species Aeromicrobium sp. 636. The sequence continues at coordinate 1,330,497 of NZ_WNJU01000001.1, read as the reverse complement.
CGGGTCGTTCGCGATGCCGTCCTGCAGATCGGGCCGCGAGCCGGCCAGCATGATGCCGTAGAGCACCAGCACGACGGGTGCCAGCGCGCCGCCGATCGTGTTCCACAGGACGATCCGGCCGCCCGAGGTCCCGCGCCGCTGGTAGCGCGACCAGTCGGCGGCGATGTTGATCCAGCCGAAGCCGAAGGCGGTCATCACCATGACGAAGGCACCCACGACGGCCTGCATCGATCCGTTCGGCATGGCGTTCAGGGCGTCGATGTCGATCTGGTCGAGCGTCAGCGCGATGTAGACGATCGTGGCGAGGCCGGTGAGCCACGTCAGCACCGACTGGAACCGGATGATGACGTGATAGCCCGCCACCGACGCGGCGACGATGAGCGCCGCGATCACGGCCATGGCCAGGACCTTGGTGGTCGTGCCACTGCTCCAGCCGAGCTCGCGGAAGACGGTCGCCGTCGCGAGGGTGGCCATGATCGCCAGGAACGTCTCCCAGCCGATCGAGATGATCCAGCTGAAGACGCCCGGCAGCTTCTGGCCCACGACGCCGAACGGTGCGCGCGACAGGATCATCGTGGGCGCCGAACCGCGCTTGCCGGCGATCGCGACGAGGCCGCACGCGATGAAGGAGACCGTGATGCCGACGACGGCGACCAGCGAGGCCTGCCACCACGAGATGCCCGCCCACAGCAGGTAACTGCCGTAGGAGATGCCGAAGACCGACACGTTCGCGGCGAACCACGGCCAGAACAGGTCGGACGGCTTCGCGGTGCGCTCGCTCTCGTCGACGATCTCGATACCGGTGGTCTCGATGCCCGCGCGGCGCACGGCCTCCAGGCCGCCCGGCCCGTCACTCTGAACCGTCATGTCCATCCTCCTGCTGATGTGTGGGCTCACCTTCCCACGGGAGAGGCGGTCGATGGCGCACGTGGCCCCGTGCCGCCCCGGGTGACGGCTGTCGTCCGGCGCCCGCGGGCCCACCGCGTCCCGGGCGCCGACGGCGCTAGGCTGAGGTTGATCGACCTCACACCCCAGTTCCCAACCGAGGAGCCTCTCATGGCCATCATCGACGACGTCGCCGCACGCGAAATCCTGGACTCCCGTGGCAACCCCACCGTCGAGGTCGTCCTCGACGACGGCTCCTTCGGCCGCGCCGCTGTTCCCTCCGGTGCGTCGACCGGTCAGTTCGAGGCCGTCGAGCTGCGCGACGGTGGCGACCGCTACCTCGGCAAGGGCGTCCTGAAGGCGGTCGAGGCCGTCAACGGCCCGCTGGCGGAGTCGCTCGTCGGGCTCGAGGCCGACGACCAGCGCGCCATCGACGAGATGATGATCGATCTCGACGGCACCCCCAACAAGGCCCAGTACGGCGCCAACGCCATCCTCGGCGTCTCCCTCGCGGTGGCGCACGCCGCCGCCGAGTCCGCCGGCCTGCCGCTGTTCCGCTACGTCGGCGGCCCCAACGCGCACGTCCTGCCCGTCCCGATGATGAACATCCTCAACGGTGGCGCGCACGCCGACTCCAACGTCGACGTCCAGGAGTTCATGATCGCCCCGATCGGCGCGGAGTCCTTCGCCGAGTCGCTGCGCTGGGGCGCCGAGGTCTACCACGCGCTCAAGTCGGTGCTGAAGCAGAAGGGCCTGTCCACGGGCCTGGGCGACGAGGGCGGCTTCGCGCCGAACCTCGAGAGCAACCGGGCCGCGCTCGACCTCATCGCCACGGCCATCGAGAAGGCCGGCCTGAAGGTCGGCTCCGACATCGCGCTGGCCATGGACGTCGCCTCCAGCGAGTTCCACGACGACAACGGCTACACCTTCGAGGGCGTGGCCAAGACGTCCGACGAGATGATCTCGTACTACACCGAGCTGGTCGCCTCCTACCCGATCGTGTCCATCGAGGACCCGCTGGACGAGGAGGACTGGGCCGGTTGGACCGCCATGACGGCCGCCCTCGGCGACAAGGTGCAGCTGGTCGGCGACGACCTGTTCGTCACGAACGTCGAGCGCCTCAGCCGCGGCATCGCCGAGAAGGCCGGCAACGCCATGCTGGTGAAGGTCAACCAGATCGGCTCGCTGTCCGAGACGCTGGACGCCGTCGACATGGCCCACCGTGCCGGGTTCCACAACATGATGAGCCACCGCTCGGGCGAGACCGAGGACGTCACGATCGCCGACCTCGCCGTCGCGACGAACTGCGGCCAGATCAAGACGGGCGCCCCGGCCCGCTCCGACCGTGTGGCCAAGTACAACCAGCTGCTGCGCATCGAGGAGCTGCTCGGCTCGGCCGCCAGCTACGCCGGCGCGCGGGCGTTCCCCCGGTTCGCCTGAGCATGGCCGGACGCGGATCGTCACCGTCGTCGCGTCGACCCACGGGTCGGCGCGACGGCCGGTCGACCCCGCGCACCAGCTCGCGTCCCTCGGTCGCCCCGGTATCGGTCGGCGCCTCGGGGTCCGGCACGCGCTTCACGGCGCGTGCACTGATCCTGCTGGGCGTCGCGGTCATGCTGATCGCCTCCTACACGGCCTCGGTCCACGCCTGGTGGCAGCAGCGCTCCGAGATCGCGGCCCTGGAGTCGCAGAACCGGCGCACCGAGGCCGAGATCGACGACCTCAAGGACCAGCAGCGACGCTGGAACGATCCGGCGTACATCCGCCAGCAGGCGCGCGAGCGCTTCGGCTGGGTCATGCCCGGTGAGGTCGGCTACCGCGTCATCGGCGTCGACGGCGAGCTGAAGGGCCAGTCCTCGACGCTCGACGCGCCCGAGGCGGCGCCGCGTCGGCCCTGGGTCGAACGCCTGTGGGGCTCGGTCGAGGCCGCCGGACAGGCGCCACAGCAGGCCGCACCCGAGACACCTTCCGATCCCGCACTGGAGCCCGACGAATGATCGACCCGGCCGACATCGAGGCCATCACCGAGCAGCTCGGACGACCCCCGCGAGGCATGATCGAGGTCTCCTCGCGCTGCCCCTCGGGCCACCCCAACGGTGTCAAGACCGAGCCCCGGCTGCCCGACGGCACTCCCTTCCCGACGCTGTACTACCTGACGTGTCCGCGCCTGACCGGTGCGATCGGCACCCTCGAGGCGTCGGGTCTGATGGCCGAGATGACCGAGCGGCTCCGCAACGAGCCCGAGCTCGCGGCCGCCTACCGGGCCGCGCACGAGTCCTACCTCGCCGAGCGTGAGGCGATCGGCCACGTCGACGAGATCGACGGGATCAGCGCCGGCGGCATGCCCGATCGGGTCAAGTGCCTGCACGTGCTCGTCGCGCACTCGCTGGCCAAGGGCCCGGGCGTCAACCCGCTCGGCGACGAGGCCGTGCGGCTGTTGGGCGACTACTGGGGACACTCCAGCTGCGCTCCAGCCGCCCAGGCCGACCCCGCCTGACCGGCCCGGTCGCGGTGGAGCGGCCCCCGCTAGCCTGAACGCCATGGGTGGGACGACGGTGGCTGCGATCGACTGTGGGACGAACTCCATCCGGCTGCTGATCGCCCGGATCGACGGCAGCGAGAAGGTCGACCTGACCCGCGAGATGCGCGTCGTGCGGCTCGGTCAGGGCGTCGACGAGAGCGGATCGCTCGCACCCGAGGCGGTCGAGCGCACGCTCGCCGCCTGCCGCGAGTACGCGCTGGCGATCGAGGCGATGGGTGTCGACGTGGTCTCCTTCGCGGCGACCTCCGCCGTCCGCGACGCCGACAACGCGCGGGAGTTCTCCGACGCCGTCGAGGCTGTCCTGGGCGTCCGGCCCCGGATCCTGACCGGCGACGAGGAGGCGCATGCTTCCTTCGAGGGGGCGACCGGCGATGTCGCCGACGTCCTCACCACGGTGATCGACCTCGGCGGCGGGTCGACCGAGGTCGTCCAGGGCCTCGGGACCCCGACGTTCGCCCACTCCTTCGACCTGGGCTCGGTGCGCATGACCGAGCGCTTCCTGCAGACCGACCCGCCGTCCGTCGCCGAGGTCACGGCCTGCATGACGCACCTGGATGCGGTCATCAACCCGAAGCTGGCGGACCTGCCGCCGACCGAGGAGATCGTCGGCGTCGCGGGGACCATCACCACGATCGCTGCCCACGCCCTCGCGCTGCCGTCCTACGACCACGAGCGGATCCACCTCGCCCGAATCCACATCGACGACCTGCGTGCCGCGTGCAGCTCGCTCATGCAGATGCCGGTCGCCGACCGCCGGGCCCTGCCGTACATGCACCCGGGCCGCGCCGACGTGATCGCCGGGGGAGCGTTGATCCTGGACCGTGTCCTCGAGCACCTGCCCCGCGTCACCGAGGAGATCGTGGTCAGCGAGCAGGACATCCTCGACGGCATCGCATGGGCCGCGGCCCGGGAAGGAGCATGATGCGCGTCTCCGTGCCGGACGAGTCCTGGCTCAGCGCACTGGCCGATCTCGACGTCGAACTCGTCGTCTGGGACGGGTCGGTCGAGCAGCCCGAGGGCTGGCTCGATCTCGTGGTGTGGCCGTACACGCTGGCTCCCACCGACCTCGCCGCGATCGACGTGTCGCGGATCGGTCTCGTGCAGGGGCAGTCGCTGGGCTACGACGGTGTCGCCGACCTGCTGCCTGCCGGAGGTCGATACGCGAACGCCGTCGGCGTGCACGAGGACTCGACCGCCGAGCTCGCCGTCACGCTCCTGCTCGCCGCCGCCCGCAACCTCGACGTCTTCGCCTCTCGCCAGACCCAGGGCCTGTGGCGCAAGAAGTGGTCCTCGAGCCTGCTCGACCGCCGGGTCATGCTGCTCGGGGTCGGCGGCATCGGGACACGCGTCGCCAGCCGCCTCGACGGCTTCGGCTGCGAGCTCGTGCGGGTCGGCTCGCGTGCTCGTGACGATGAGTCCGGCCACGTCCACGGCACCGACGAGCTCGACGAGCTGCTGCCGACCGTCGACGCGGTCGTGGTCGCCGTGCCGCTGACCCCGAAGACCGAGCGGATCATCGACGCCGACTTCTTGGCGCGGTTGCCCGACGGCGCGATCGTCGTGAACGTGGCTCGAGGACGCACGGCCGACACCGCGGCGGTGCTCGCCGAGGCGGGACGGCTGAGGTACGCCGCCGACGTCTTCGACCCCGAGCCGCTCCCGCAGGACCACCCGCTGTGGTCGGCTCCGGGGGTCATCATCACGCCTCACGTGGGCGGCATGACCTCGGCGATGGCGCCGCGCATCCAGGCCGTCGTGCGGGGGCAGATCGCCCGGCTTGTGGCCGGGGAGGAACCGGTCGACGTCGTGGTCGACCATCGCGCCGGCTCGTAGGCTGGGCTCGCTCCCGTAGCCCAACGGCAGAGGCAGACGGCTTAAACCCGTCCCAGTGCGGGTTCGAATCCCGCCGGGAGCACCTCAGGCGGTCAGGACTGCCACAGCCGGACCGCGGACCACGTGTCGTCGAGCAGCGTCGGCTCGGCGGTGCCCCAGCCGTACTCGCTCACGCCCGTGCTCAGGATCGGCAGCGGCAGCGAGCCGGTGGGGAAGAGGACCCACACACTGCCGACGGAGCCCAGCCGAGGCAGGACGTCGTCGAGCCGCATGTGGAACTCCTGGCTGTTCGACACGGCGATCACGGCGGTGTCGATGCCCGAGGGCTTGACCGGCTCGGTGGGCTCGAGCTGGTTCTCGGCACCCGTCCACGTGTCGTCGAACCAGCGGTCGTCCGGCTGCTCGACGACCTCGTCCTCGTAGGTCTCGACCCCCTCGGGCAGCGGGTCGAGCAGAGCCGTCTCCTCGACCGAGTCGCCCACGATCCACACCAGCGAACCCGGGGTGATGCCCAGCAGTTCGGCGGTCGTGAGGTCGTGGGTCATGCGGACATCTTAATGGCGTCGACGTCGCGGATGGCGCGACCGACGGCCAGGCCCTTGGCCTCGAACCGCGTGACGGGTCGGCCCGGGAAGCGCTCGGCCCAGTCTCCCGAGGTCGTGAAGCCCTCGGCGCGACCGACGACGTCGAGCATCTGGTCGGCATAGTCCTGCCAGTCGGTGGCCATGCGCCAGACGCCGCCGGGCTTGAGGGCCCGGCGGGCGACCGGGACGAATTCGTCCGAGACCAGGCGGCGCTTGTGGTGGCGGGTCTTGTGCCACGGATCGGGGAACCAGATCCGCAGTTCGTCGAGGCACTCCGCCGGCAGCATGCGGCTCAGCGCGGGCACCGCGTCCACGATGATGAGCCGGATGTTCTCGACGCCGTGGTGCCGCATCGACAGCAGCGTCTGCGCGACGCCGGGCACGTAGACCTCGAGGCCGATGAAGTCGGTGTCCGGGTTCTCGCGGGCCGCGTGTACGAGCGACTCGCCCCGGCCGCTGCCGATCTCGAGGATCAGCGGCGCCTCGCGGCCGAACAGGGTCGCCGGGTCGAGCGTGAACCCCTCGGCGACCGAGGTGCTGGTCCGGCCGCGCGGGATGTCGACGACGAAGCGCTCGGCGAGATCGTCCCACGCGCCCTGCAGCCGCTCCGTGAGGCGGCCGCCGCGGCGGGTGAAGGAGACGACCTCGCGCCGGAGCGGCTCCTCGGCACGATCTCGACGGTCTTCGGCGGTTGGGGGCATGGTTCGAATCTATCGAGCCTGTCATCGTGATCGGCATGGCGATCATCCCGGACACGAAGGACTGGACGTGGGTGCTCGACGAGCCCTGCGCGGAGTGCGGCTTCGACGCGTCGGCGGTCGAGGTCGAGCGCGCCGGCGACGAGGTGCGGGCGATGGTTCCGCGGTGGCGCGTCGCGCTCGCCCGTCCGGCTGCGGCCGAGCGTCCTGACCCGGCGACGTGGTCGGTGCTGGAGTACGCGTGCCACGTGCGGGACGTGCTCCTGCTGTTCGCCGAGCGGTTGCGGCTCATCCGGGAGCATGACGCGCCCGAGTTCCCCGACTGGGACCAGGACGCCACCGCGGCGCAGACCGGATACGCGGCCCAGGATCCCGTGGCGGTGGCCGCGGAGCTGGGCCCCGCCGCCGACGCGTTCGCGGCCGAGATCGCGCTCGTGACCGACTGGACGCGGCCCGGCCTGCGGTCGAACGGCTCGGCGTTCACGGCCGAGTCGCTGACCCGTTACGGGCTGCACGACCTCGTGCACCACATGGTGGACGTCGACGCCTGAGCCGTCCGCGGCGCCCTAGGCTGGGCCCATGGCAGTGGGTACGAACGTGGCAGTCGTCGGAGCGGGAATCGTCGGATTGGCCACGGCCTACTCCCTGCAACGGGCGGGGGCGTCCGTCACGGTCTACGAGGCCGGTCGTCCGGGCGGCGGCCAGTCGGCGGGCGACTCGCGGATCTTCCGCCATGCGCACCTGGACCCGCGGCTGACCGCGTTCACGACGCGGTCGCGTCGCCTGTACCGCGAGTGGGGCGATGACCTCGGTCTCGAGCTGGTGTCCACCGGCGGCGCCGTGGCGCTCGGCCCCGACGTCGACGCCAAGCTGGCCGCACTGGCGCAGGTCGACGGTCTCGAGGCGCGACGCATCGACGCCGCCGAGCTGGCCGAGTGCCTGCCGTTGCTGGCCCACTACGACGGTCCGGCGATGATCGACGCCGGCGGTGGCTCGATCAACGCCGCCGGCGCGGTCGAGCGGATCTCGGCTCGGCTCGGCGACGCGATCGTCCAGGACCACGTCCTCACGGTCCGGCCGACCGCCAGCGGCACGGTCGAGGTCCGCACGGGCACCGGCCGCACCGAGCACGACCACGTGGTCGTCGCCGCGGGCCGAGGGACCGCGGCGATCGCCCACGGGCTCGGGTTGTCGCTGCCCGTGCGCAACTCCGCCCAGGTGCGGGTGACGTTCGCGGTCGACGGCGAGCCGCCGGCCACCCTGGCCACGCTGCAGGACATGAGCGGTGCCTTCGGTGAGCCGCGGGTCTACGCCGCCGCCAGCGCCGACCGGACCCGCTACGGCGTGGGCATCGCCGAGGAGGTGCAGGTCAACGACGACGGCTCGTCGGTCGATCCCGAGGCGCTCGACGCCCTGGCCGACCGCGCGGTCGCGTACGTGCGTCGCGCCCTGCCCGGCCTCGATCCGACGCCGGTCGCGCACATCCACTGCTGGGTCACCTCACTGCCGTGGGGCGAGGACGGTGTCGGTGTGTGGCAGCACGACGGAGTCTCGCTGGTCGCCGGCAACAACCTGTTCAAGCAGGCGCCTGCGCTGGGCGAGGCCCTCGCTGCGGCGGCCACCGGGGGAGCGCTGCCCGAGTCGCTGCTGGCCTCCTCGCGCCTCGGCCGCGGCTAGGCCCGCAGGCCACGACACGCCCCGAGCGGTGCTGTTTCGTCCGCACTAATGCGGACTGCGTGGTACTGTCTGGTCCATGGATGCGACCCAATTGCTCAAGGGAGTGCTCGACGTGGCCGTGCTGGCCGTCGTCGAGGGCGAGGACGGCTACGGCTACGACGTCGTGCGCCGGTTGCGCACGGCCGGACTCGAGGAGGTCGGGGACGCCTCGGTGTACGGCACGCTGCGCCGGCTCTACTCGGCCGGCGCCCTGACCTCGTACGTCGTCCCCAGCGAGGAGGGGCCGCACCGCAAGTACTACGGCATCACCCCCCAGGGGCGGGCGATGCTCACCACCCAGCGCAAGACCTGGGCGGAGTTCGCCCACACGATGAACCGCCTGCTCGAAGGGAACGCCGCATGAACGCCACCCCCGTCCTGCCCGCCCAGATCACCGCGTTCGCCGCGGAGGTCCGAGCGGCCCTCGCCGACCTGCCCGCCGACGAGGTCGACGAGCTGACCGAGGGCCTGGAGGCCGACCTGGCCGAGGCGTACGCCGAGGACCTGGCCCGCGAGCTGCCCGATCCGGTCTCCTACGCAGCCGAGCTGCGGGGAGCGGCCGGCCTTCCGACGCCGGAGCCCCGGCGCGGACGCATCGCCTCGATCGGCGCCCAGGTCGCCGGCATCGGCGCCGACCTGCGCCGCAGCCTGCGCGCCAACCCGGCGACGGCGGCGGCCCTGGACTTCCTGGCCACGCTGCGGCCCGCGTGGTGGATCGCGCGCGCCTGGGCCGCCTTCCAGTGCTTCGGGGCGTTCTTCGGGTTCGAGGGCGATCTGCTCCCGGCGGACCTCGTCCAGTGGGCGCTGCTGCTCGTGCTGATCGCGGGCAGCGTGTTCCTCGGCCAGCGCACCTGGCCCACGTGGGCCAGGTTCCTCATCGGGGCCGGCAACGTCATTGCGGTCGTGACCTTGATCTTCGCCCTTCCCCAGGTGCCGACCCATGCGGACCTCGGCAACGCGTGGGACAGGGCCGACTCGGCCTACGACTACGAGGGCGGCGTCTACGACGATGACGGCGACGGCACGGGGGTGTACCTCAACGGCAACGAGGTGACGAACATCTTCGCCTACGACGCGCGGGGACGGGCCCTCACCGGTGTGCAGCTGTTCGACCAGGACGGCAAGCCCCTGACCACCTCGGTGCCCGGCGGCAACGGCTGCCTGGCCAAGGACGCCGAGACCGGCGAGTGCACCACACCGGGCGCGTGGGTGCCGACCGTCCTCGAGACGGGGGCGCAGGCGTGGAACGTCTTTCCCATGACGATGGCCGAGTCCTCCTACGACGACCCGACGAAGCCCATCGAGGGCGCCGTCCCGCAGGACCGCCCGGCGCCGTTCCTGAAGGTGCCGGCGCTGTTCTCGGCCGTGCAGCAGGACGCCGAGGTGGCGAAGGACGCGAAGGACGCGAAGGCGCCGCGCTGAGCGGAAGAAACCCGGCGGTGGCGGCGTTGTATAAGGTGAACACACCGACCCCGCCACCACCGGCGCGCGGGGCCACATTCTCCGGAGGAGACCATGAGGAGCAGCAACCCCGTCTTTGCGAAGAACGCGGAGTTCAACGGCCGCGGCACCACGCAGTACGCAGATCCGTCGCAGTGGAAGATCGACCTGTCCGGCGGTGACGGACGCGGCGCATCCGGACCCGGGCTGCAGGCTCCCTCCTCGCCGGGGCGGATGACCCTGGACACCGTCGTCGAGAAGACCGCGATCACGGTCGGCACGGTCGTGCTGTTCGCCGCGATCGCCTGGTTCACCATCGGCAACGTCTTCGACGACCAGCTCGGCACGGTCGACCAGTCCGCGGTCAACACCGCGTGGATGTTCGCCATGGGCGGCATGATCGTCGGCTTCGTGCTGGCGATGGTGAACTCCTTCAAGAAGGTCATCAGCCCGGCGCTGGTCCTGGCCTACGCCGCAGCCGAGGGCGTCTTCGTCGGCGCCTTCTCCAAGATCGTCTCGACGTGGGTCGGCGACTCGACCATCGTCTTCCAGGCCGTGCTCGGCACGTTCGTCGCGGCCGGTGCGACCCTGGCGGCGTACAAGTTCTTCAACATCCGCGTGACCGACAAGTTCCGCAAGGTCGTCACGATCTCGCTGTTCGCGTTTGCGGGCGTCATGCTCGTGAACTTCCTGCTGAGCATCTTCGGCGTCCTCGACCAGGGCGGTCTGCGCAGCTTCGGCCTCCTGGGCCTCCTGGTCTCGCTGTTCGCGATCGGCCTGGCGGTCCTGTGCCTGATCATGGACTTCGACTTCGTCGAGCGCGGCGTCGCGGCCGGTCTGCCCGAGCGCGAGTCCTGGCGTGCGGCCTTCGGCCTGACCGTCACCCTCGTGTGGCTGTACCTCGAGATCCTGCGTGTCCTCGCCATCTTGCGCGGAGACAACTGATCCACTCCGAACGAAGGCCCGTCACCTCACGGTGGCGGGCCTTCGTCGTGTCCGGGACCTGAGCCGGTCAGCGGCGCCAGCGCAGGACGGCCGCCCAGCGGCGACCGCGCGGCGCGGGCGCGACTTGGGTGCCACCGTGGTCGACGGCCCACTCGGCGGCCTCCTCGAGCGTCATCTGCTCGAGCGGCGCCTCCTCGAGCGGGCGGACGACGCTGGACCGCCACTGGGTGACGGCGGCGTCCACGAGGAAGTTGGCCACGGTCGCGTAGCCGTGGGCGCTCGGGTGGAAGCGGTCGTCACCGAAGAGCGCATCGGCCTTGAGCAGCAGCAGCGGCTCCAGCACGTCCGAGAGCGACACGACGCGCGCGCCCGCCTCGACGGCGGCGACCGTCTGGCGTCGTGCCAGGTGGCGGCTCCAGTACCGGCACACCGTGCGCAGCGGGACGGGCAGCGGCTTGATCGTGCCGAAGTCCGGGACGGACCCGACGATCACCTCCGAGCCCATGGCGCGTAGTCGCCGGACCGCGGCGCCGAGTCGGCGGGCGGAGCGCTTGGCGGGCACCTGGTGGGTGATGTCGTTGGCGCCGACCAGGATGATCGCCAGCTGCGGCTTCAGGTCGACCGCGGCGTCGATCTGGCCCTGGAGGTCGCTTGAGCGAGCACCGACGAACGACTCGTTGTGGATCTGGACCGGCACGCCCAGGATGTGCGAGAGCCCGATGCCCACGAGCGCCGAGGGCGTGTTGTCGACCGACTTCATCCCGTAGCCGACCATGGTCGAGTCGCCCAGCAGGAGGCAACGGAGGGGATCGCCGTCGAGGTCGTGGCCGTAGAGACCGTTGCCCGAGGGCGGGCGATCCGTGGTCGTGCCGATCCGACGGCGTGCGAGGAGGGCCTGGGCGATGAGGACGACGTACGTGCCGACGCTGACTCCCGCGGTCCGCACGGCAGCCTTGGCCGTCGTTCGCGCGGGGCTGGTCACCCCACCAGTGTAAGAAGGTGCGCCAGACGTGGGCCCGGGGTTCCTAGGATGGGGACGTGAACGAGACCGTCCCGAATCTGCGCGACCTCGGCGGGATGCCCGTCGAGGGCGGCTCCGTCCAGCCCGGGCGACTGCTGCGCAGCGCCCTGCCCCTCGCAGACGACACCGCGCCCCCGGAGATCGTCTGGCCGCCGTCGGTCGTCATCGACCTGCGATCGGCGGCCGAGATCGAGCCCGAGCATCCGCTGTCGGGGTCGGGAGTGACGGTCCTGAACTTCCCGTTGCTGAGCGCGCTGCGACCCGGCGTCGCCCCGCCCGAGAGCCTGGCCGAGCTGTACCAACTGATGCTGCGCACCACCGCCGACCACCTCGTCGACGTCGTCGGTGCCGTCGCGACGGCACCGGGCACCACGCTCGTGCACTGCGCGGCGGGCAAGGACCGCACGGGCGTTTCCATCGCGATGGTCCTGGCCCTGCTGGGTGCCAAGCGCGAGGACATCGTCGACGACTACCTGGTCACGGCGCAGCACGAGGAGCAGATCGAGTCGCGGTTCCGCCGCCTCTTCGGCCCGCGCCGCGCCACGCTGCCCAACCAGTACCTTGCGACCCCGGTCGAGGCCATCACGGGCGTCCTGGACACGTGGGACGAGCACCCCGGCGGCGCCTTCGGCTGGTTCCAGCAGTGGGGTGGCCGCCCCGAGACGGTCGACCGCCTCCGATCGACGCTGGTCGGCTGATGATCACCGACCGCACGATCGAGCCGCGGGACGTCCCGCTCGGCGGTCTGCGCGGTCTCCGGGTCCACCGCACTCTGCCGAGCCGTCCGCTGCCGACGATCGGCGCCTGGTGCTTCGTCGACCACTTCGGCCCGACCGGGGCGCCGATGGCGGTCCTGCCGCATCCGCACACCGGACTGCAGACGGTCACGTGGCCGATCGAGGGATCGATCCGGCACCGCGACAGCCTCGGCAGCGACGTCGTGCTGCGCCCCGGCGAGCTGAACCTCATGACCTCGGGCGACGGGGTGTCCCACTCCGAGTTCAGCGACCCGGGTCCGATGCATGGCATCCAGCTCTGGGTCGCGCTGCCCGAGCATCGCCGGCACGGTCCGGCGGACTTCGAGCACCATCCGGACCTCCCGCGCGTGGGTGGGGACGGTTGGGAGGGGGTCGTCCTCGTCGGCCGGTTCGGTGGCGGCGAGTCCCGGGCCACGGTGCACACCCCGCTCGTGGGGGTCGAGCTGCGACTGCAGCCGGGGCGGCACGTGTTCGAGCTGGACTCTGCCTTCGAGTACGGCGTGCTGGCCGTCGACGGTGACGCGACCGTCGCGGGGCAGCCGGTCGCGCAGCGGGCCCTGCACTATCTGGCGCCCGGCCGGGCCGCGCTGGCGATCGAGGTCGAGCGCCCCACCCTGGTGATGCTCCTCGGCGGTGAGCCGTTCGAGGAGGAGATCGTCATGTGGTGGAACTTCATCGGGCGCACGCACGAGGAGGTCGTGGCCGCGCGCGAGCAGTGGCAGGCGCTCGATCCACGCTTCGGTCGGGTCGAGGGACACGACGGAGTCGTCATCCCGGCTCCGCCGCTGCCGCGTGTGCGGATGACTCCGCGCACCCGGCGCGACTGAACACGGGGGAGGTGCGCGCATTCGCCCCACTTTCGGATACTCTCGGTATTCGGAGGTGGGTATGACGTACTTCACACAGAAGATCGCCGTCGTCACGGGTGCGGGTTCGGGGATCGGTCGTGCACTCGCGCTGGAGCTGGTGGGCCGCGGGGCGCGGGTCGCCATCTGCGACGTCGACGCCGCAGGCCTGGCCGAGACCGAGCAACTGATCCGCGCGGCGGGCGGTGAGGTGCGGTCGCACCACCTCGACGTCACCGAGCGTGAGCGGGTGCTGGCCTACGCCGCCGAGGTCGCCGATCATTTCGGCGCCGTCCACCAGATCTACAACAACGCGGGCATCGCGTTCACCGGCGACATCGAGGCGACGGACTTCAAGCACCTCGAGCGGGTCATGGACGTCGACTACTGGGGTGTGGTGAACGGGACGAAGGCATTCCTGCCCCACCTGATCGCCTCGGGTGATGGTCACGTCGTCAACATCTCGAGCGTCTTCGGCATCATCTCGGTGCCCACGCAGGGCGCGTACAACGCCGCCAAGTTCGCCGTCCGCGGCTTCACCGAGGCGCTGAGCATGGAGATGGCGTCGCGCGGCCGTCCGGTGAAGGTGACGTGCGTGCACCCCGGCGGGATCAAGACCAACGTCGCGCGCAACGCCGGCCAGGTCGACGGGCTCGACCACGACGGACTGGCGACGACCTTCGACCGGATCGCCCGCACCAGCCCCGCCCGGGCCGCCGAGGTGATCCTCGACGGCGTCCAGAAGGGCAGGACGAGGGTGCTCATCGGCGCGGACGCGCGGGTGATCGACCTGGTCGCCCGGGTGGCCGGGCCGCACTACCAGCGCCTCGTGGGGCGCCTCGCAGGAAAGGCCGGATTGTGAGCCTGTTGACCGTGCGGAACAGCTGGAGCGGGCACAAGTTCCCCCATCCGCCCGGGCGTCGCCCCATCGCCTACGACGCGATGCGGATGAACACCGACACTCCGATCAAGAACGTCATGACGATCGGTGGGTCCCTCGGTCCGATCTTCGAGGTGCGCGTCTTCAACCAGAAGTACGTGTTCGTCTCCGACGCCGCGCTGGCCGCCGAGTTGTGCGACGAGTCGCGCTTCTACAAGGTCCTGGCGCCCGCGGTGGCGCAGTTGCGCGACTTCGTCGGCGACGGCTTGTTCACGGCGCTCGAGGGCGAGCAGAACTGGCACACGGCCCACGGCGTGCTCATGCCGGCCTTCGCGAAGGCTGCGATGCGCGGCTACCACGACACGATGCTCGAGACGGCGGCCGAGATGTTCGGGGTGTGGGACAGCCAGGGCGGGCCGATCGACGTGACCGCCGACATGACCCGGCTGACGCTCGAGACGATCAGCCGCTGCGCCTTCAGCCGCGACTTCGGATCGTTCACCTCCAGCGAGCGTCACCCGTTCGTCGACGCGATGGTGATGGCGCTCATGACGGGGATGCAGAAGGGTGCGCTCGACGCGGTGCCCGGGGGCGGCAGGATCGCTCGGCGCATCGACGAGCGGAACGCCGATCAGCGCGCGTATCTCGACGATCTCGTCGACACGATGGTGGGGGAGCGCCGCGACAGCGGTGAGCGGCACGACGACCTGCTCGACCGGATGCTCTACGAGGCCCATCCCGAGACCGGTGTGAAGCTCGACGACCGCAACATCCGCGAGCAGATCCTCACGTTCCTGGTGGCGGGTCACGAGACGACGTCGGGTGCCTTGAGCTTCGCGCTGTACTACCTGTCGCGGAACCCCGAGATCCTCGCGAAGGCCCACGCCGAGCTCGACGACCTGCTGGGGCCGGACCCCGACACCGAGCCGACCTTCGAGCAGATCCCGCGCCTGCGCTACCTGCGGCGCTGCCTCGACGAGACCCTGCGGCTGTGGCCCACCGCCCCGGCGTTCGCCCGGTCTCCGCGCGAGACGACGACCGTCGGAGCGGGAACCGAGCATGAGGTCGTGATGACGCCGGATGACTGGGCGATGATCATCCTGCCGATGACGCACCGCGATCCGAAGGCCTGGGGTCCGACGGCCGAGGACTTCGATCCGGACCGGTTCCTGCCCGAGAACTCGCGCGGGCGGATGAAGAACATCTACAAGCCGTTCGGCACGGGGGAGCGGGCCTGCATCGGCCGCCAGTTCGCGATCCACGAGGCGATCTTGGTGTTGGCGCGGATTCTGCATCGCTTCGACATCACGGGAGACCCGGACTACGAGCTGCGCATCGAGGAGCGGCTGACGATCGTGCCGAAGGACTTCCACGTCACGTTGACGCCGCGCACGCCCACGGTGGCTGCTGCGCAGGCGCCGGCCGCCGACGCCGGACCCGCCGAGGCGCCGTCGGGCTGCCCCGTCGCGCACTAGCGCGAGTTCACGCTCACCGCAGCGTCGTGCGGCTGTCCTCGTGGATGGTCCAGAACCGGTGGTGCGCGATCTCCCACGGATGGCCGTCCGGATCGGCGATGTACCCGGAGTAGCCACCCCAGCGGACCTCGTCATTGTCCTTGACGAGACCGTCCTCGTGGAACGACCGGGCGCGATCCAGGTCCGCCACACCGAGGGTGATCAGGCTGAGTCGTTGGACCATGGGCTCACCCTGGGCACGACCGTCACGCGGGGAGCAGGCCCGCGGCTTGCGCCACCTCGCGATAGGCCCGCGCCAGCGACTCCACGTTCTCGTGCGCGTTCAGTCCGCTGGGGTTGGGCACGACCCAGACCTGGGCCCCGGCGAGGTCGTCGGGTTGCCGGCCCGGGCGGGCGGCGCGGTGGCCGAACGCGGTGCGAAAGGACGTGATGCCCGCGACCGCGACGACGCGCGGCCGGTGCTCGGTGACGAGCTCGACCAAGCGGGCGCGGCCCTCCACCAGCTCGGACGGGTCCAACTCGTCGGCCCGGGCGGATGCTCGGGCGACGAGATTGGTGATCCCCACGCCGCGGTCACGCAGCTGCTCGGCCGCCAGGGCCGGGTCGTCGGTGTCGACCAGCCCGGCGCGCACCAGCGCCGGGTAGAACCGGTTGCCCCGGCGGGCGAAGTGCAGGCCCGTCGCGGCGCTGACCAGGCCGGGGTTGATCCCGACGAACAGCAGCCGCAGGTCGTCCGGCACCAGGTCCGGGATCGTGCGTCCGGCGAAGGACTCCAGCTCGGCGCGACTCCAGCTCATGCGATCAGGCGTAGGAGACGCCGGTCGCGTGCAGCGGGCAGTACCCGAACGGGTTCTTCACGAGGTACTGCTGGCGACAATGGCGTTCACGCATACCTGAAGCATGACGCAATGTCGAAGATGCTGCCTTGGCTAGTTCTGCTCGGCGCCGCTGCGGCTGAGTTCGCCTCGAAGCGTTGCCTCGGCGGCGTCGCACGACTTCTTGCCCCAGATCAAGATGGGCGGGAAGACAATGCGCTCCTGCTCCCACCGATTGATGGTCTTCGTCGCTTCGAGATATGGCAAGCCCTGAAGATTGAAGAAGAAGGGTGAGAAGGACGAGCCCTTCCATAAGGTATTCGCCCACGTGAGCCGTTCCCGGATCGCTACCTCGTCGAAGTCGGAGATGTCGAACGATGCCAGCACCCGTCGACCCCGTCGGGCGAACACGCGTTGTCCTTCCACGTCGTAACTGACGCGGCCGGCTCGCAGCGCCCAGTCGGCGGCGATGATCGTTCCCGCGGCAATGGGCGCGCACAGGCCGATGAGGAAGAGGACGAACCAGCCGAACTCGCCGAGGGAAGCCATGAGGACGAGCGCGATGATCGTCCCGACCATGCAGAGTTCGACGATGAACGGAACACCGCCCCACCACTGGCCACGCGCGAAGACGACGCGACGCGGGGCGGGAACTGTCACGGGGTCATCGTTGCACAGGCTCAGGCGTAGGAGACGCCGGTCGCGTGCAGCGGGCAGTACCCGAACGGGTTCTTGACGAGGTACTGCTGGTGCGCCTCCTCGGCGTAGTAGTACGCGTCGAGGGGGCGGATCTGCGTCGTGATCTGGCCGTACCCGTGGGCGGTCATCTGCTGCTGGTAGGCCTCGCGGGACGCCTCGGCCTCGGCCTGCTGCTCGGGCGTCGTGGTCAAGATGACGGACCGGTAGTTCGAGCCGCGGTCGTTGCCCTGGCGCATGCCCTGCGTCGGATCGTGGTTCTCCCAGAACACCTTCAACAGGTCGGCGTAGCTGATGACCGAGGGATCGAAGACGACGCGCACGACCTCGGCGTGACCGGTACGGCCCGTGCACACCTCCTCGTACGTCGGGTTCGGGGTGACGCCGCCGGCATAGCCGACGGAGGTGGACCAGACGCCGGGCTGCTCCCAGAACGTCTTCTCCTCGCCCCAGAAGCACCCGAGGCCGAACACGGCGATCCCGAAACCCTCGGGACCGTCGGTCTCGATGGGGTTGCCGGTCACGAGGTGCCGATCTCCGACCTCGAAGGGGCGGGTGTCGCGGCCCGGGAGCGCGGTCTCGGGCGTGGGAAGCGTCGTCTTGTCGAATCCGAATCGCATGCCAACATCAACGCCGCGCGATGGCGGCATGTTCCCGTAGCCTCAGAGAGTGAGCAGCGAATCCCGGGGGGCCGGCCGGTACGCGATCCCCATCGGAGTGGAGATCGCTGCGGCGTGGGCCTGGCGCCTCGTGCTCATCGGAGCCGCCGGCTACCTGCTCATCCGGGTGCTCGGCTACTTCTCCGAGGTCACCGTCCCGATCGCCATCGCCGCACTGCTCGCGGCTCTCACGGTCGGAGCGGTCGACTGGCTCGCCCGTCACGGGGTGCCCCGGCTCGCTGCGGCCCTGACGGTCGTCCTGGGGCTGCTGCTCACGGTGATCGGCCTGATCGGCGTGGTGGGACAGCAGTTGTCGACGCAGTTCGACGACCTGCGCGACAGCGTCATCGAGGGGATCGACCAGGTGCAGAACTGGGCACGCACCGGGCCGCTCGATCTCTCCGACCGTCAGCTCGACAACTGGATCGACCGACTCGAGAAGGCGATCTCCAGCAGCGACTCCGCCATCTTCTCGCAAGCCACCGAAGTCGGCGTCCAGATCGGCCACTTCGTGGCTGGCTTCCTGGTCACGTTCTTCACCCTGTTCTTCTTCCTCTATGAGGGAGCTCGCATCTGGGGCTGGATCGTGCGGTTGTTCCCACGGGTCGCCCGTGAGCGCGTGCACTCCTCGGGCCACGCAGCGTGGGGGTCGCTCACTGCGTTCGTGCGCGCCACCGTCCTCGTCGCGCTGGCGGACGCCGTCGGCATCGCGGGCGTCGCCCTGATCCTGCAGGTTCCCCTCGCGGCGGCGATCGGCGTCCTGGTGTTCCTGGGTGCCTTCATCCCGATCATCGGTGCCACCCTCTCGGGCCTGGTGGCGGTTCTGGTGGCCCTCGTCGCCCAGGGTCCGGTCACGGCGTTGGTGATGCTGGCGGGCGTCATCGCGGTGCAACAAATCGAGGCACACGTCCTGCAGCCCTTCCTGATGGGCCACATCGTCGCTCTCCATCCGCTCGCCATCCTGCTCGTGATCGCGACAGGGCTGGTTGCCGGCGGCATCGTCGGTGCCCTGCTCGCAGTGCCGCTCGCGGCCTGCGTCAACACGATCGTGCGGCACCTGGCGGCGGGCGACCCGCCGGACACCGATGGCCTACTCGGCGAGGAGTCACGGGACCTCGGGAACCCACCCGCGGCACCGGCCTAGGCTGGACGCGTGGACCTCGACGATGCGCGCGCGGCAAGGCAAACCCTCCAGGGCGTCAGTGAAGTCACGCCGCTCACGCACTCGAGGTGGCTGCACGAGCTGACCGGTCGCGACGTCCGGCTCAAGTGCGAGAACCTGCAGCGCGCCGGGTCGTTCAAGATCCGCGGCGCCTACACGCGCATCGCGCGGCTGTCCGACCAGGAGCGTGCCCGCGGGGTCGTCGCGGCCAGCGCCGGCAACCATGCGCAGGGCGTCGCCCTCGCCGCCGCCAAGCTCGGTGCCCGCGCCACGATCTTCATGCCGCACGGCGCTGCCCTGCCGAAGGTCCAGGCCACCCTCGGGTACGGCGCGGAGGTCCGGTTCCACGGGCTCGGCGTCACCGAGGCGCTCGTCGCCGCCGCCGAGTTCGCCGAGCAGACCGGCGCCACCTTGATCCACCCCTTCGACCACCCGGACATCATCGCCGGGCAGGCGACCGTGGGACTCGAGATCGTCGAGCAGCTCCCGGAGGTGTCGACCATCCTCGTCCCCCTGGGCGGCGGGGGACTGGCAGCCGGCATCGCCCTGCTCAAGTCCGAGCGCCCCGACATCACGGTCGTCGGCGTGCAGGCCGAGGCCGCGGCGGCCTATCCCGGATCGCTCGCCGAGGGGATCCCCGTCGAGGCCGACCTCGGGTCGACGATGGCCGACGGGATCGCGGTCTCACGACCGGGCGCAGTGCCGTTCGGGTTGATCCGCGAGCACTTGGACGGCGTCGTCACGGTCTCCGAGGAGTCGATGAGTCAGGCGCTGATCGGACTGCTCGAGCGCGCCAAGCTGCTCGCCGAGCCGGCGGGATCGGTGGGAGTGGCGGCGCTGCTGGAGTACCCGGACCGCTTCGACGGCCCCGTGGTCCCGGTGCTCTCGGGCGGCAACATCGACGCCTTGCTCCTGCTCGAGGTGATCCGGCACGGCCTGGCCTCCGGCGGCCGGTTCCTGATGTTCCGCGTGCGCATCTCGGACCGCCCCGGCGAGCTGATGCGGCTGCTGACCGAGCTGGCCCAGATGGACGTGAACATCCTCAACGTCAACCACGATCGCGGCTCGGAGGCCCTGGGCGTGCGCGAGGTCGAGGTGGCGCTGCAGGTCGCGACCCGCGGCAACGCCCACCGCGAGGAGGTCTGGCGCCGCCTGACCGAGCTGGGCTACGACCCCAGCTGAGCGTGACGGTTTACCACGGTCCCGTGGTAAACCAGCGCCTCCCCAGGGAAACTTCCCTGGGGAGGCGGCGAATTACCACGGGACCGTGGTAAACCGACGGTCCCGACGGATCAGAAGGGCTTGGCCTCGACGATCTCGACGGTGAGGGTCTTGCCGTTGGGAGCCTCGTAGGAGACCGTGTCGCCGGCGAAGGTGCCCATGATGGCCGCACCGAGCGGCGACGTGGGCGAGTAGATGTCCAGATCGACGCTGGAGTCCATGCTCAGCAGCTCACGCGAGCCCAGCAGGAACGTCTCGGTGTCGGTGTCGCCCTGGAAGCGGATGGTGACCTTCATGCCCGCCTCGACCTTGCCGTCGTCGGCCGGCGCGTCGCCGACCTCGGCGCGGCGCAGCCGGTCCTCGAGCTGACGGATCTGCGCGTCGGTCTTGCCCTGCTCCTCGCGAGCGGCGTGGTACCCGCCGTTCTCGCGCAGGTCGCCCTCCTCGCGGGCATTGGCGATCTTCTGCGTGATGTCGGGAAGAACCTCGTTCTTGAGGCGGTTGAGCTCGGCGACGAGTCGGTCGTAGGCCTCCTGGGTCACCCAGATGGTCTCGGTCTCGGTCGACATGGCTGTTCTCCTCACTACGTGCGACACCCCGGGACCTCCCGGGGTGAAACGTCGAGTCTACAGCATCACGAAGGTTCGCAGGAGTCCAAAACCGCGGTGACCGCACGGCGCTCGGTGCGGATCTCCGAGACGACGCGCACGGGACTCTGCGACGAGGCCGGCACCTCGACGTTCTTCTCACCGACGACGACCTTGTCCTGGGCCTGGGCGAACACCCGGCAGGTCAGTGCCACGGGCTCGTCGCGGAAGATCTCCAGGTCGACCTTCGTGCGCTGCGCGTCGATGACCTCGTAGGAGTGGACGCGGGCCTGGAACACCGGCACGTCGGTCCACGAGGCCCAAGCGGCCCAAGCGATGCCCGCCGTGACGCCGAGGGCGGCGACGAGGGGCCACAGCCATCGCGGGGTCGTGCGGCGATGGCGTCCGTAGCGCGCGTCGAGATCGGTCACGCCTTCCAGTGTCTCAGGGGCGTGAAAGACTGGGGCACGTGGTCGAGAACGAGGCAGACACCAAACTGCGCCTGATGCACGTGCACGCCCATCCTGATGACGAGTCGAGCAAGGGTGCGGCGTCCACCGCCAAGTACGTGGCCGAGGGGGTCGACGTGCACGTCGTCACCTGCACCGGCGGCGAACGGGGGTCGATCCTGAACCCCGCCTTCGAGCACCCGGGGATCCTCGAGAACCCCGAGCTCATCGCCGAGATCCGTCGCGAGGAGATGGACAAGGCCCGCGAGATCCTGGGCGTCACCCAGGACTGGCTGGGCTTCGTCGACTCGGGCTGGCCGGAGGGCAACCCCAAGCCACCGCTGCCCGAGGGCTGCTTCGCCCTCGTGCCGATCGAGGAGGCCGCCGCGCCCCTCGTCCGGCTGATCCGCTCCTTCCGCCCGCACGTCCTGACGACGTACGACGAGAACGGCGGCTACCCGCACCCCGATCACGTCAAGTGCCACGAGGTCAGCGTGTACGCGTTCGAGGCCGCCGCCGATCCCGAGCGCTACCCCGAGCTGGGCGAGCCGTGGCAGGTCAGGAAGCTCTACTACCACCACGGCTGGTCGCGGGCGCGCATCGAGGCGATCAACGCCGCGATGGAGCGGCACGGCCTCGAGTCGCCCTACAAGGACTGGCTCGAGACCCGCGAGATCGACCCCGAGCACGAGAAGCGCATGACCACCCGCGTGCCGTGCGCCGACTACTTCGAGGTCCGCGACCGCGCCCTGATCGCGCACGCGACCCAGATCGACCCCAACGGGTTCTGGTTCGCCGTGCCGCCCCAGGTCCAGGCCGAGGCGTGGCCCACCGAGGACTGGGAGCTGGTGAAGACCTTCGTCGACACCGAGCTGCCCGAGGACGACCTCTTCGCCGGTCTGCGCTGAGTCCGGCGGGGCTCAGCCCCGCCGGGCCCTCACCGAGCGCGCCCAGCCGCGCACCGGCGAGACCACCTGGTCGATCCGGCCGTGGGCCAGGGCCGCCCGCGCGGCGTTCATGCCCGGCGCGCCGTGCACGCCTCCGCCGGGATGAGCCGACGCCGAGCCGAGGAAGAGCCCGGGGATCGAGGTCTCGGCGCGTCCCAGCCCGGGGATCGGGCGGAAGAACAGCTGCTGGTCGATCGCGGCGGTGCCGCCGTTGATGGCGCCACCGACGAGGTTGGCGTTCCGGGCCTGCAGCTCGTGCGGGCCCAGCACGCGGCGCGCCAGGATCCGCGAGCCGAAGCCCGGGGCCAGCCGCTCGATCCGGTCCTGCATGCGGTCCGCGAAGCGCTCGGCGTCGTCGCGGTCCCACGTGCCCCGGATCGTGCCGTCGCCCGCATCGGCGACCGTCTGCTGCGGGACGTGCGTGTACGCCCACACCGACTCGGTCCCCGCGGGCGAGCGGGTCGGGTCGGTCGTGGTCATCTGACCGGCCAGCAGGAACGGCGAGGCGGGCACGTAGCCGTCGTGGACCTGCTGCAGGGCCTGGTTCATCTCATGGCGGGAGTCGGCGACGTGGAAGGTCCCGGGCGCGTAGGGCGGCGGTGAGGCCCATGGGATCGGTCCGTCGAGCGCCCAGTCGACCTTCACGGTGCCGGGGTCGAGGCGGAAGTGCCGCATCCGCTCGTGCACCTTGGCCGGGACGTCCGCCGGGTCCAGCAGGTCCCCGTACAGCGCCGAGGCCACGACGTCGGACACGACCGCGCGGCGTGCTGCGTAGGGAGTGCCGTCGGCCGTGCGGACCCCGCTCGCGCGCCCGCCCGACACGTCGATGTGCGCGACTCGGCTGGAGGTCTCGATTCGTCCACCGCGCGCCTGGAACCGTGCGGCCAAGGCCTCCGCGAACTTCCCGGCGCCGCCCTCGGGCACCGGGAACCCGACGGTCTGGCCCATCATCGTCATCATCAGGCCCATCAGCCCGGAGCCGGGGGAGTCCAGTGGGATGTCGGCGTGCCCGGCATTGCCGGCCAGCAGGATCCCCGGTGCCGGTCCGCCGAATCGCGTGCCGGCGATGTCGACGACAGGGCTGAGCAGCATCTTGACGAGGTCGAGACCACCCGCCTTCGGCAGGCGGCGCAGGAGTGACAGCCCGCCGCGCACCGGCGGGAACGGCGTCAGCAGCCCGGTGATGAGGGCGTCGCCGATCTCGTCCCACGTACGGCACAGCTCGAGCCAGGCCTCGCCGTCGCCCGCGTGCTGGCGATGCATCAGCGCAGCGGTGATCTCACGATCGCGGTGCTGCAGGGCCCACTGGCCGTCGGCGAACGGGTGGCCCAGGACGGCCGGTGCATGGCGCCACACCAGTCCGTACTCCTCGAGGCGGAGGTCCTGGATGGTGCGGGAAGCGGCCGCCAGGGGATAGAAGGTGCTGAAGGTGTCGTGCACGAAGTCGGGATGGACGTCGGTGTCGCTGCGCACCGCCCCGCCCACCGTGGGCTGCTCCTCCAGGACGAGGACCGACCACCCCGCGTCGACGAGGTGGTTCGCCGCCACGAGTCCGTTCGGTCCGGCGCCGATCACGATGGCGTCGAAAGTCGTCACGAGGGGGCCTCCTGCCAGGACGCGAGCGCGGCGCCCGGCGTCCTCTCCACCGTACGGCTCCCGGCGGCCTGCGGTCGCCGGAGTTGCGGCGTGCAGACCGTGCAGACCCGCGAGGTCACGCTCCGGAAGCCTCGCGCCGTTCGGCGAGGAAGGCGAGGCGGCGCAGGGTCTCGGTGTTGCGCCAGTGCAGCGTCGGCGACTGGACGACCTGCGGGATCATCGTGGCCGGTCCGCTGACGGCCTGCTCGACGATGGTCACGTTGGTCCCGGCGCCCTGCGGGGCGAGGGTGATCAGCACCTCGGCCGCCCCGGCCGGCCACGCCCGGGCGTGCAGCTTCAGCGACCGCCCGGGATCGGATTCGAGCACCAGGGTGTCGTCGTCGATCAGAGCCGGCCACACGCCCACCGAGTGGTGCAGCTTGGCGCCGACCTCGGGCCACGCGGCGTCGACGTCGCGCATGCGTGAGGCGCCCACGACCCACAGCGGGTACAGCCAGCCGTCGGCCAGGACATCCCACACTCGCTCCGGGGTGGTCTCGATGAGGCGGGTGTTGGTGCTCATGGTCGCGAGGTACCCACGGGACGCGCCCTCACACACCGCCCGTCGTGTCAGGGGTTTCGGCCGATCGCCTAGTCTCGACAGGTAGGCAGTCGAACGACAGTGAGGATGGGGCCCATGTGCTCTCCGGTTCCGTGCAAGCAGTGCGGCAAGACGACGTGGCGCGGATGCGGTGAGCACGTCGACCAGGTCAAGGCGGCCGTCCCGGCCGACCAGTGGTGCGGCCACGAGCAGGACTAGGCTGTGTCCGTGACCATGCTGGATCTCGCGGTTCTCACCGCCCAGGAGATCGACCCCAAGGGCAACCAGTCGATCGGCTGGCTGCCGGGCCTGTACGTGCTCGGCCTGTGCATCATCGTCGGGCTGCTGCTGTGGTCGTTCGCCAAGATGGCCAAGAAGGCGCGTCAGCCCTGGGAGGGCGAGGGCGAGGACGAGACTCCTCGCAAGCCCGAGGACGACTCCACTTCCTGATCACCCCGTGACGGACCTGCGCACGCCGCGGTTGAGACTGCGGCACTGGAGCCAGGCCGATCGCGAGCCGTTCGCAGCGCTCAACGCGGATTCGCGGGTCATGGAGCACTTCCCGGCACCGCTCGACGCTTCCGAGAGCGACGCTCTCGCCGACCGGATCTCCTCCCGTCTCGATGAGCACGGCTGGGGCCTGTGGGCCGTCGAGACCCCGGACGGCCGGTTCGCCGGCTTCACCGGGCTCAACCCCGTGCCCCGGGCGATCGCCGAGCTCGTGCGTGGCGAGCCGACCATCGAGGTCGGCTGGCGACTGGCCCGCTGGGCCTGGGGCCACGGCTACGCCACCGAGGCCGGGACCGCTGCCTTGCGTCACGGGTTCGACGTCCTCGAGCTCGAAGAGATCGTCTCGTTCACCGCCGCCGGGAACGCCCGGTCGCGCGCCGTGATGGAGCGCTTGGGGATGACGCGTGACCCTGCGGACGACTTCGACCACCCCGCACTGGCGCTGGACAGCCCGCTGCGCCGGCACGTCCTCTACCGCCTGTCACGCGGGGGAGTGCGGTCCTGAGGTCCGAGCCGCGGGGATGGCTCGACTATGGTCTTCGAGTGCCTTCCGACCTCGCATCCGGTGGTCGGGATCGACGTTCCCTGCGTGACCGATCCGGTCTGGCGATCGTCGGCTTCGCCGTTCTCGCGGTGTTGTTGCAGCTTCCCTTCATCGGGGCTCCTCCCGGACGCGACGAGGCGGGCTACCTCATGGTCGGCGCGGGCTGGGGCCAGGGAGACGAGCTCTACGGCAGGTACTGGGTCGACCGCCCGCCCGTGCTGGTGTGGATCTTCGAGGCCGCCGGCGACCTGACGACGCTGCGACTGATCGGCTGCACTGCCGCCGCGGCCGTCGTGGTGCTGGTGGGCCTCGCCGCCCGCGTCGCAGCCGGCCCTCGAGCGGGTGTCTGGGCCGCCGGTGCGGCCGCACTCCTCGCCTCGCAGCCGTGGCTGGGGACCGCGCGCGTCAACGGCGAGATCCTCGCCGCCCCGTTCTCCGCTGCCGCGCTGCTCGCGACCGTCCTCATCGTCCGCCGTGGTGGGGGCTGGAAGGCGGCCGTCGTCGCCGGATCCGCGGCCACCCTCGCGGTCCTGGTCAAGCAGTCCACCGTGGACGCGGCGGTCTTCGTGGTCGTGGCGCTCGTCATGATCGCGTGGCGCGGGCGCCGGTCCCGGAGTCAGCTGCTGGCGCTCGCCGCCGGGGTCGTCGGGGGAGTGGCGGTGACGCTGACGGCCGCCGTGGCGCTCGCGGCCGCCCGGGGTGCGGGTCCGGTCGAGTTGTTCGACGCAGTCGTGACCTTCCGGCTCGAGGCCGGTGCGACGATCCGCGCGTCCGCCTCGGGTGCCACGACTGAGCGCCTGCTCGCCATGGTCTCGACCTGGCTCGTCAGCGGGCTGGCCATGTTGACGGCCGCCGTCCTGGTCCTGGCGGCCCGCCGCCGCGACCCTGTCGTCTGGGCGACGAGCGCCGCGCTGCTCGCAGCCACGGCGTTCGCCCTGATGGGCGGCAGCTACTGGGCGCACTACCTGATCGCGCTGATCCCGACCGGCGCGCTCGGTGCCGGCCTGGCCGCCGCTCAGGTACCCCGGCGCTGGGCTCGTACCGGTGCGGTCGTACTCGTGGCCGCGACGATCGTGTCCACCGGATACGCGCTGACCGACCCCGGCCGGGACGGCCGCGAGCAGCAGGCCGTGGGCCGCGCCATCGAGAAGGTCGCCGAGCCCGGCGACACCGGCGTCGTCACCTACGGGCAGCCGAACGTCCTGTTCAACGCGGGACTCGAGAGCCCTTACCCCTATCTGTGGAGTCTGCCCGTCCGCGCGCTGGACCCTGATCTGGACCAGTTGAGCGACGTGCTGGAGGGTCCGGACGCGCCCACGTGGATCGTCGACTGGAGTGGCTTCGACGACTGGGGCGTGGACGCGCAGCGGCTGATCGACGTCGTGCAGGAGCGATACCGTGTGATCGCGCAGGTGTGCGGCCGCGATGTCTGGCTCGACCGCCGCATCGACCGGCCGGTCCCGCACGGAGGAGGTTGCCGGTGACCACCGAGGAGTCCACCGAGGCGACCGAGCCCCGCTCGAGGGCGGTGCGCTGGCGCCCGCTCGCCATCGCGGTCTATGCGGCGGCCCTCGTGGCGTGGATCGTGGTCATCGGCGTGCCGACCGACCCGTTCCAGATGTTCGCGTGGATGTGGCTGGCTGTCATCGCGTGGCGGTGGGGCGTGCCCGCCCGGGCCCACCTCGACTTCGTCAAGGACTGGTGGCCGGCGTTCGCCGTGCTCGTGGTCTATCTCTACAGTCGCGGGCTGAGCGACGAGCTGATCGGCACCGTGCACTGGACGATGCCGATCCACGTGGACCGCTGGCTGACGGGCGGCAACGACCTGCCGACGGCCTACCTGCAGGACGCCCTGTGTGGCGACCCGTGCGTCCGCGAGACCCCGCCGCGTTGGTACGACGTCCTCCTCACGACCGTCTACTACACGCATTTCGTGGTCGCCCTCACCCTGGCGCTCGTGCTGTGGGTGCGGAACCGGGTCGACTGGGCGGCGTGGCTGAGCCGTTACCTCGTGATGAACGTGGCGGGCCTGATCGTCTACGTGCTGTACCCGATGGCGCCTCCGTGGCTGGCGTCGAAGGAGGGCTACATCGCCGAGAGCCTGCCCCGGCTGACCGGCCGCGGCTGGTCCGACCTCGGGCTGGGCGGCTTCCACGTCATCCTGGCCAAGGTGGGCAATCCCGTCGCCGCCATGCCCTCGCTGCACGGCGGCATCGCGATGCTCGTGGCGCTGTGGACCATCCGCCGCCTCACCAGCCCGTGGCGCTGGACGGCGCTGATCTACCCGCTCGTCATGGCGTTCGCGCTGGTCTACTACGCCGAGCACTACGTCATCGACATCATCGCCGGCTGGGCCCTCGCGGGGCTCGTGATGTTCGTCGTCGGCCGGTGGGAGCGCCGACGCGGCGTGCCCATCTAGGCCCCGGTCTCGACCAAGCACGACGAGTCAAAGGACCATGACATGGGCACATGGATCGTTCGCGCCGCAACGGCGTCAGACCGCAACTCCTGGGAACGTCTCTACCGGGGATATTGCACCTTCTACCAGCGCGACGTGAGCGTTGAACATCTCGACACTCTCTGGTCGTGGATTCAGGGACAGGACATCCACGCCCGTGTGGTCGAGGATCCCGACAATTCGGGTGAGCTCGTCGGACTGGCCCACCTGCGTGAGTTCCTGCGTCCGATCGTGGCCGGCAAGGCCGGCTTCCTCGACGATCTGTTCATCGACCCCGACCTCCGCGGCTCCGGCGCGTCCCGAGCGAACTTCGAGGACATTCGGGTCTTTGCGGAAGATCGCGGATGGGAGCGAGTGCGTTGGATCACGGCGGAGGACAACTACCGTGCCCGCGGTTTGCACGACCAGCTCGGCGAACGAACGGCCTGGGTCACCTATGACATGGAGATGCGTCCGTAAGGGTCGAGGACTGAGCCTGCTCGTGACGTGTCGGCTCTCCGGCGCGGTCGGGCCGGTTCAAGGGTCCTCGTTCGGACGGACAAGATCCGTGGGAGGAAACGGATACGCGGTGTCATCATCGGCTACAAGGAGTGGAGGAACTGATGGCCAGGCGAGACCTCGCATCCGAGTTCAGGACGTTGCGCGACCTGCTGGTCGGGATGCGGCGCACCGATGACAACGGGCCGGTCCTCACGATCGAGGACGTCATCGTCGTGTCCGAATCGGCCGATGTCATTGAGGGACGGGTTATCTACACCGACGAGCGGGCGCCCGGTCGACCCTGGCGATCGTCCGACTTCGACTACGAAGTCAAGCAACTCGCGGTCGACGGCCCTGAGGATGCGGCGGACCTGCTGGTGGTCAACCTCGAGGAAGAGGTCCTCGCCGTCGACTGACGGGGCGATGGCGCCGCGAGGTGCCCGTTCGGCGCCCCGGTAGCGTGAGCCAATGGCCAATCGACTCGCTCAGTCCCAGTCGCCGTACCTGCGTCAGCACGCCGAGAACCCGGTGGACTGGTGGGAGTGGAGTGAGGCGCTGGCCGAGGTGCGCGCCGCGACCTGCCGATCCTGCTGAGCGTCGGATATGCCGCGTGCCACTGGTGCCATCAGGGGTATCGCTCGCTGAGATCGCGAGAAAACGGCGATAACACTGATGTAGCAGGGATAATCAGGATCGGTCCATTTGGCAAAGTTCGCCGAATTCCCAGACCGCCGCAGGACTACCGGTCATGACGTTCAACTAAATCCGAGTTCGCGAAGAGCCTGTTCGTTCAGTGACGGGAGGCCGAGAACCGCGAGAAGACGCTCGACCTCAGGAGCTTTTAGCGGTGGCTGATCCTCCCCAATGTCGCGGGCCAACACCGCTACGGTCTCGGTTGTTGCTATGCGAACTTCTGTGGGTTCGTCATCCCTGACGTGGATGTCTCGGCCGTGGAAGCAGAGAACCGGCGTCACGAAGCCCAAGGCGATCCGCGGCTCGGTCTTCTGCAGCAGGCTCGCCAAGAGCTGTGCCGCTTTGCGGGCTTGAGTTCGGAAGCTTTCGTCGACCGCGTTTCCGCCGACCGTGGCCGGTCCGTTGAGAGGCACTACGATCTCTCCCCGATGCCGCGTGTCCTTTTGCTCAACAGTAATCACTGCGTGTGGATGCACGATGATCGCGTCAACCTCGCGTTCCTGACGACCTACGCGAACGGTGGCATTGAGGATGACGAGGCCCTTCTTCAGCGACTGTAGCGAACTCTCAAGGCGACGTTCGCCTTCGGTTTCTGCTGGTGCAATGCGTAGCCAGAGGCAACCATTCGCAGTCCGAACCCAACTGAAAGCAGATGAACTCTGCCTCTGGATGGCAGGCGATGCATGGTCGGCGGCCGGTGCCGTCCGGTCAGGAGCGAGGGACTCGGATGAACGTGCCGCAATTCGCGTGCGCCGCTTCTCGAGATACACATCCAGAACGCGGCGGTTGGCCTCGACCTTCGCGCTGGGATCAGCCTGCCCCGATGGAGTTGACGCAGTCTGGGACTTTCCCTTGTCCTTCGTTACGGGGCGGCGCTTCGTCGGCCCACTCGTCTCAACGATGCGCTGGTTCCTGGTCTTTGCTTCGTCTTTGAACTGGCGAGCGCGCTCGCGGTCAATTGACTCTCGGAGGCTGGCGAGCGTGCCTGTCGAGATCCGTGGCAACTTTCCAAGGTCGAGTTCCTGCCACAGGCGTTGCCACCGGATCTCCGGTTGACTGCTTGCCAGACCGCGCATATGACGCTGGACGTCACCAGGGCCGACGCCGAGTAGCACGCACAACTGCGTCAAGTTCAGGCCTACTGCGGCGTCATGACGATCAGACCTGCTTGTGTGGTCGGGTTCCGTTCGGCGAAAGCAGATGCGGCCAGCCCCGTCACGGAAGAATCCGCGGCTCTCGAGGATGGCTGTGATTTGCTCATCTGAGCACGGCAGTTTCTTGCCGCGGAGCAAGGCTTTCAGTTGCAGTTCGGTCATGGGGCCCCGGCTTGTCAAGACGCCCGCCAAGAAAACGCGCGCGTTCGCCAGGGAATGGGTAGATGGAAGGTCGGACAAGGTTCGACCTCCTCATCGTCTGTCGTGTGGTAACTCGTCTCTACCGTCTAGACCCCATCGTTCCAGCCCGCAGGCGGGACATCAGCAGTCTGGGGAAATTGCGTTGTCTGACTCCGTTGTCCACGAGGAATGGATCGATCTTCTCCGGTGCGGCAACGTTGCTCGGGAAGGGAAACAATTCTTGTGACCGGCGGCGGGAGCGCAGTATGCCAACGCCTAGTTCCTGTGGTCACGGGTCTCGCTGCGTCCCCCCCCGTGGTGTCAATCAGCCGTCGAAGGCTCCGCTCGCCTTTACTTGTTGCGCTGGTACTCGGCAACCTAGTTCTTTGAGCTTAGCCACGTGCCGTTGTCAGACTTCTGGGCGCGGAGCCGGCCTCGTTCGGCTGCTGCCCGTAGCGCGGTCACGGTGAGTCCCTTCTCCGGGTCCGCGAGACTCGCCAGGGGGACGAGCCGCGCCGGTGCGGCGACCGCTGGCACGACGAACCGGTAGAGATTGTTCGTGACGGCGCGGGCAATCAGTTCACCCAAGGGTCCGTACTCGCCTTGGTCCGCCTTGCGCATCGCCTTGAGGTACTTCGTGCGTTCGTTCTCGAAGATGATCGCGGGCGGATAGCCAAGGCGCACGAGCAGCAGGTCTCGAGGTCGAACCCGGTGACCCAACGCTCGTAGGTTGGGCCGTCCATGTCGGGCCGCCGGTCGAGGCCGTCCGCCCCAGCGACGAACCGCATCGCGAGGCCGCTGCCCTCGGCCAAGTAGTAGTCATCGGCGCGCGACCGGTCCGCCTCGACGTAGTGCCGCGCCGCTGCCGCCGACCCCGGTAGATCTTCACGCCACCATGCACCCGAACCGCTCCCATCGACAACCGTCAACAACCGCTAAATCACTGAAACGGGAGCCTGAAACGCCCCTGTCCCTACGAACTTTCGTAGCATGCGTGCCGAGTGTTGGGGAGGGCGGAGCAGCTGATCTGACGGTCTGAGTTGGAAGCCATCAGCGGTCATCGATGTTCGTGAGGCCAAGCACGAGCCCCATGTTGGTGCAGACCCTGACGAGACGCTTACGCGAGGGTGATGTTCTGGATGTACTGACGGTGTCCGTCGACCCGCTTGGAGACGTCTCGGTCCCTGATCTTCGGAAAACTAGTGCGGAAGCCCCGCAACCCGATTGGTGTGCTTCCTGCCTGCGCGATGCGATACATGTTCTTCAGCACGAGGTCATTGGACGAGTGGTAGTTGTACACGGACTTCGTCACGGCATCGTTGAGACTGCGCCAGTTACCCTTGGCTGCGATCGCCCCACCGAGCAGATGGATGGTTTCGATCTTCGGATTCGACGATCCGGCCGCCACAGTCTGAGCCGCGACAACCATCACCCGGGCGCCCAGGCTGTGCCCGATCAGCACGAATGCGTCGGCGTCCGTCCGAGTCAGCAAGTCTCCAAGCACGACGCCGGTCTTGTCAGCCCGTGATTTGGCGACGTGCCAAGGGTTCTTAGCGACGTCCGCCACGAGGAGCGCCGCAGCGGAAGGTCCGATTTTCTTCGCACCGAGCTTGGTTGCCTTGGCTGCAAACTTTGAGCCGACTACTGCCGCGCCGCCCTTCCCTAGAGTAGGGCTGATCAAGCCGGAGAGCTTTTTCAGTTCGCTGCTCCCCCAATTGACGAGGTAGACCGGCGAATCGGGGTACCTAGCCCGGACCATCGGCTTCCACTCCACCCAAGGTGACTTACCTTCATTCATGAAGCCGGCAGCGATCACGACCGGGATTCCCGCGCCCTCCCTCAGTTTCTGGATGTTGAAGGACTTGTCGTCCCGGGCGTAGGCGGTGGTCACCATGCTGCCAAGGCCCCCGCCCAGGATGCCTCCGCCGATCCCGATCGCTGCGGTCCCGCCCGCCACACCGAGGCCTCCCGACGCGATCGATCCGCCCCCAAGCAACGCCAAGCCGTAGCTGGTCGCTGCGGCGCCGCTGTATCCCCCAGCGAAGACGCCGATGGCACCACCGATCGCTGGGGCCATGAAGACGGCTCCGGTCGCGACAGCACCGGCGGCAGGGATAGCCATCGCGAGGGTCTTCGTCCCTCTCGACAGGTTCGGCTTGTCGAACGTCAGAAATTCGTTGGCGTCTGCCAGGTCACTGAAACCACTGGACGCCTTCTCGAAGCCGGTGATGTCGTGGCGATGCTCCGCGCAGTAGCGAGGCGTCTTCACCATTTTGAACGAGCGAACTGCCATGTTCGAACACGGCGGTGCGGCGCAAACCACTGTCGGTGAACCGCAAGAGCCGCAGAGGTACGCAGGAAGGCGCCCGAAATCCCCCTTTGATTTGGCATGGGTGGTCAAGGAGATGCAAGACGAGCACCAACCCTTCCTCACGCTGCTCGTTTGAGTTTCGATCAGATCGGCGATGTGTGCCGCAACCTTGTGGTGAGCCTTCGACTCCTTGAGGTGTGCCTCGACCTTCTCGGGCTTGCGCATGCGGCGACTCAGTTTGTGATGTTTCGCGTAGGCCCACGCATTGCGAACGAGCGCGGGATTGGCCGTGAGTTCGATGGCACCGGAAATCTCGGGTTCGACTGTGTCTAAGTCGCCTTCGAGGATCATTTCGCGACCCGACGGGGTGGTGACCTCACATCTCATGCCTGAACGACCGACGGTTACGAAGTCGACTGATGACCCCAACAGAGCCCTCCGTACCTAGTTCTCAAGGTTTTCGTCTGCATTGTCGTCCATTGACCGACGGAGGGTCAGACGAATCGACAATTCGCCGCCGGGCGAGTCTGTTGATGTGAGGATGGCGACCATGGACAGGGATCAGCTCGCCCACGATATGGCGATGGCCTACATCCACAACCGATACGGCGCTGAGGTATCGGGCGAGTTCTCGGTGAGTTCTTCGACCGACTACGACAGCGGAGCGGTCAACGACGTATCGGGCAAGGGAACCGTCGAAACGGATCGATTGCCCGAGGTCTTCGAGGTTGAGACGACTCGCGTCAAGACCGGCGAAAGACACCTCTTCGGGCTAGGCCCGGCGAAGACGATGGAAGTTTCGACGGGACAGTACGCCGTAGACCGAGTATTTCGTCGGATGATTGAGGACTATTAGGGCGCCTTCGCGCGGTTCCAGGAGTTGCTTGAGAACCGGTAGTCCTGTGAACCGTGCACGTTCGTTATCGGAGCGCTCCTGAGGTTCGCCCGCGTCGCCGGACCCGGTCAATACACTTGCGCTGTGTCCGACGAACTCTCTCTTTTCGGCGACGAAACATCCACGCCGGAGCCGGCGGATCAGGAACCCGCACCGATCAGCGACTGGCAGGTCCAGCTGCTGCGCAAGGCACTCGATTCCCGCGGCCTCACTGAGATGGTCGATCGTCAGAAGGCGATCGAAACTGCTGCCGGTCGCCCGGTCGAGTCGCTGAGGTCGCTCAGCCACGAGGAAGCCCTGCAAGTCCTGGCCCGGCTTGGGTCCGAGCCGCCCGCAAAGCCAGTCGTGACATCCGCGTGGGATGACCGAGAGGAGGACACGTGGATCGACCGTCTATGAGGCGCGAGCCTCACGACAGGCCAATCCCTCGTCCAGTCGGAGGCTGCGAGACGCCGCTTTTCTGCCACGACAACTTCGCGCGCGAATCTCGCGATCGAACTTCGCCAAGTCAGGGAGCTTCGCGAGAGCGCCTGATTGATCCCGCTGCGAGCTATGGACTCAGCAGTGACGTGAGGGTTTGCAGTTCATCCCGAATCTCCTCCAAGACGTGGACCACGTCCCAGAGGTCTTTGGAGAACCCCTTAACTCCTTGATGTCGGTGATTGCATCGACTACAGCGTGCAGATCGGCCATTCGCGGTCCCTCAACTCGTGGTAGTTGCTAACAGACGTTCGCGCTCCGCCGCGACGACTTCCCGCGCGATCTCCGCATCCGAAATATCAAATGCTTCCGGTGCGCTATCCGCAGTCTCCGATACGCGCGCGAAGTCGGCGAACAGCTCACTCTTTCTCGCCAGAATCTGAGTGATTCGACGGTCGACTCCATCTTCGGACAACAGCCGGTGGACCTGTACCGACTCGAGTTGCCCCATGCGGCGCGATCGCGCGATGGCTTGCCACTCCGTCGTGGGCTTGAGTTGCGGCTCGACAATCACCACGACGGAGGCGGCCTGAATGTTGAGCCCGACACCTCCGGCGACGATCTGAGCCACAAGCACCGCGCCGTGCGATGCGACCGAGAACTCATCGACCATCTGTTGGCGCTTCGCTGCGGGAACGGATCCCGTGAGCGGACCGAAGACCTTGCCAGGCAGGATCGACGCGATGTCGTCGAGAGCATCGCGGAAGTGGGAGAAGACCAGGACCTTCCGCTCGTTGTCTTCGGCTTCTTCCACGATCTCGAACAGTCGCTGCATCTTCTGGGACTTCGCGCCAGCACGCATCGCGGCTTGGCGCATCCCCATGAAGTTCCCCTCTACCACTGCCGCTCGGTAATGCTCGTAGTCCGACGATGAGAGCGGCATCCACTCGTCCACTTCTACGAGATCGGGAAGCTCGGTGAGGACGTCCTCCTGGTTCCGGCGGAGGTAGGCCGGGGCGACCTGTTTGCGGAACTGGCGCGGAGCGAATTCCGACGCGTTGACGGTGAGGTCTGGCCGGAGGTAACCCACGAGGTTGCGGAACTCCTCGATGCGGTTCTCCAGCGGCGTACCGGTGAGGAGAATCGCCCGATCTGCTTGCTCGATGAGGGCGCGTGAGCGACGGGTCCGTTTGGCATCGGGGTTCTTGATGTAGTGCGCCTCATCGAAGACGACGCACGCGGGCTGGGCCCGATCGGGGATCTGTCCGTCGAGCCAGGTCAGGCTGTCGTAGGTGGTGATCGCCACCCCTCCGCCACGGATCCACGCGGTGAGCGCGCCATCGCGCCCCGGTCCGTGAAGACGGTGGGCGCGCAATTTGGACTTGTCGGTCACCTCGCGCATCCAGTTCGTCACGACGGCGGCTGGGCACACGACGAGAAAGTGATGGGCACCCTTGGCGCGGAGGTGCGTGAGGACGGCGAGTGACTCGACGGTCTTTCCGAGCCCCATCTCGTCGCCGATGATGACCTTGCGCTGTACGACCGCGAAGCGCGCGGCGAACGACTGATAACCGCGAAGTGAGGCGTCAAGATGGGACATCTCAAGCTTGAGATCGCGAATCGCATCGAGAATCTCTTCGGGCAGGTCGCCCTCACTGGCCTTGTCGTCGTCAGGCAGGAAGCCGAGCTCAGAAAGCATGGCGTAGTAGTCAGCGGGCCGAGCCAGGAAGTCATCCCAGGGGTCTTTAGTCGAAGGACCCTTTTCGCCCGCGATCAGCGCGGCGCGTCTTGCGATGGCATCGATGGCTGCGCGAAGGTCCGGGGCAGGCCGTGAGTCCGCCTTGACCACCACGTGAGTGGTCTTGGGGTCTAGGGAGTTCAGCAGGAGACGGATGTCATTCGCGGCCGCGAGATCGTCGGTCGCGGTCTGGATGGATCGGGCGGCTTCCCAGCTCCGCATGGCGGAAAGGAGCTCCGCGGTCGCCTGCGTGCGGTTCTTAATGTCGATTCGCACAGGCATCTCATCGAGGGTGGTCTGCCAGATCGTCCGGGCAGCGCCAATCATCCGGCGGCCGGTTGTCTCACCGACTCCCGGTAGCGACTCGATGAGGAACTCGCGTTCGAGGACTTCGAGGACCGTCCCGATGCCGGCGGCAGTCAGAGCATTGATTCGTACCTGGCCGCTTGTCGCGTCTTTCAGCCGCTCGACAGGGATGTCCGCCACCATGGAGCGGGCCTCCGTCTGCCGAACGGCATTGGCAGCGGTAGTGACGGCGGACCTGAACTCGTGCTCCTGATCCAAAGCACGGTCGATCGTCCGGATGTAACGGTAGGCAGAGTCCAGGTCTGTCTGCGTTAGCAATTCGGGCGCCACGCCGAAGAGCCTTCTGAGGCCAGCAGCGTCATCAAGAACGGTCTCGGGTGGGTACTTCTTGGACGACTTGGTCCGACTCTCAAGCGCTCCCAGCTCCATGGTCAAGTCTTCGCGACTCAGTTCACCGTGAAGCTGAGTAAGGGAGTTCGTCGCCAGGACGCCGGCCTCCTTTTGGTCCCGTCCCGCGAACATCCGGCGCGCACCAACAGCGGCCTTCGCGTCTGCGAGGAATTTCAACGTCTCATCGCTGGTCACCCGTTTGACCGCACGCTGCATCGAAGAGGACAGCTTCGGGAGCGCGTGCGCGCGTGCACAGGCGGCAAGGATTTCGCCGTCTGAAGGCATGAGTCCGACGGTCCGCCAGGAAGGCTTTTTGCCAGTTGGGATGGGAGTGAATCGTGCTGAGATCTCGGCCGTGGCATCGGCCGCGGCAGTCATGATGCGCTGCCGTTCATCGAGGACCTTCGCGAGTCGGTCGACCCAGTCCTTGACGTCCTTGACTACGGCTTTGGCGCGCCGACGTTCTTCTCGGTCCATGTCTCCTGCTGACTCGAAGCTGGTGACTGCGAAGATAGGTGATGCGTCGAGGCGAGTTACGAGGAACCCCGAATTCGTCAGCGTCTTCGCTTAGCGTGCGGGGGTTGGCAATGAGGAGGTCAAGACGTGCAGCTAGAAGAGCTGAAGCCCGGGTTGCGGGTTGAGGGCCTGATCCCGTCCGATGTCATCACCGTCGTTTTTGCGCAGTGGCATGGAGCGGACGCCGTCGAGTTGACCTACAAGAACGGCGCGGGTGCGCTCGGTCAGCAGGTCGTGTTCCGCAAGGATCAGGACGCGCTGAGTGTCGCCCAGAGCGGCAGCCGAGCGTTTGATGCAAAGGCGAGCGACTTCAAGTTGGTCGCCGAGGCTCAGAGAATTTCGCTCGCCGGTCTCTTCGACCCGATGTTGGCTGTCGCCACCAGCGACGTGCAGCCTCTCCCACACCAGATCCGCGCCGTCTACGGCGAGCTGTTGCCGCGCACGCCGCTCCGGTTCCTGCTCGCGGACGACCCTGGCGCCGGCAAGACGATCATGGCGGGGCTGTACATCAAGGAGTTGCTGCTTCGTGATGACGTGAAGCAGTGCCTGATCATCGCCCCAGGTGGTCTCGTCGAGCAGTGGCAAGACGAGCTCTTCTTCAAATTCGGTCTCCGGTTCGACCTGCTGACCAATCAACTCATCGATGCCCAGGCGAACTTCAACGTCTTCGAGACCAACCCGTTGCTGATCGCGCGGATGGACCAGCTCTCCCGCAACGAGCAGCTTCAGGCGCAGCTCAAGGAGACAGAGTGGGACCTGATCATCGTCGACGAAGCGCACCGGATGGGCGCGCACTACTTCGGCGGCAAGCTCAACAAGACCAAGAGGTTCCTCCTGGGCGAGATGCTCGGCGAGATCACCCGTCACCTGCTGCTGATGACCGCGACCCCGCACTCGGGCAAGGAGGACGACTTCCAAGCCTTCCTGACCCTGCTCGATCGTGACCGGTTCGAGGGCAAGCGGACGAAGAGCGTTGACGTGAGTGGCGTGATGCGCCGGATGGTGAAGGAAGACCTCCTGACCTTCGAGGGGAAGAAACTCTTCCCCGAGCGCATCGCCGAGACCGTCCCGTACGAGCTCACGGCGATCGAGTATGACCTCTACGAGGACGTCACCCACTACGTCCGCGAAGGGATGAACCGCGCCGACCGCATCGGTGGCAAGCGCAAGAACACCGTCGGCTTCGCTCTCACTGTGCTCCAACGGCGGCTCGCCTCCAGCCCCGAGGCGATCTACAAGAGCCTCGTGCGCCGTTCGGAGCGCCTGGAGCGTAAGAAGCTCGAGATCCAGAACGGCACCTACCGCGAGACCGAGCCCACCTTTGACATCGGTGACATCGATGAGGACGAGTTCAACGCCGAGGAGCTGGAGCAACTCGAGGAAGACGTGATGGATGCGGCCACTGCCGCCCAAACAGTCGAGGAGCTCAACACTGAACTCCTCGAACTGGCCGAGCTGGTCAAGACCGCCAGGCGCGTCCGTGAAGCCGGTACCGACCGCAAGTGGACTGAGCTTTCGAAGATCCTTCAGGACAACGCTCTGGTCACGGACAGGAACGGCTGGCCGCGGAAGTTCATCATTTTCACCGAGCACCGCGACACGCTGGACTACCTCCAGAGCAAGATCGGCTCACTCATCGGAAAGCCCGATGCTGTCCGCGCGATCCACGGTGGTGTGCGCCGCGCCGAGCGTCGTCAAATCACCGAGGAGTTCACCAAGAACCGCGACTGCCAGATCCTTCTGGCGACTGACGCGGCGGGGGAAGGTCTCAACCTCCAGGCGGCTCACCTGATGGTCAACTACGACCTGCCTTGGAACCCCAACCGCATCGAGCAACGATTTGGCCGCGTCCACCGCATCGGGCAGGAGGAGGTTTGCCGCCTTTGGAACCTCGTCGCCGCCAACACTCGCGAGGGTGAGGTCTTCACCCGTCTGTTGGAGAAACTCGACCAGATGCGCGAGACCTACGGCGGCAAGGTCTTCGACGTCCTCGGCGAGGCCTTCAACGACACACCCCTGCGCAACCTTCTCCTCGACGCGATCCAGTACGGCGAACGCCCAGACGTGAGGGCAAAGATGCATGAGGTCATAGACGCCTCCGTCGGGGACGGGCTCAAGGATCTCCTTGATGAGCGTGCCCTCTCCACCGAGCATCTCGCCGACGCCGACCTTCACGCGTTGCGTGCCGCGATGGATGAAGCACAAGCCCGACGCCTTCAGCCGTACTACATCGAACTCGCCTTCAAGTCCGCGTTCACCAAGCTGGGCGGTCGCATCGTCAAGCGTGAGCAGGGTCGCTACGAGATCGCGAATGTGCCGCAGCACATTCGCTCCGCCGGTCCCGGACCGATCGCTACCAAGTACGACCGGGTCACCTTTGACCTCGCCCGCGTTCAGCCCGGAGACCTGAGCCGAGCGGACCTTCTCGCGCCGGGTCACCCGCTCCACGACGCGGTGATGGGCGAGGTGATCCGGAACTTTGGCGGCGCGCTGAACCAGGGCACAGTCCTCGTCTCGTCGACCCTGGAGGAGCCCCAGCTTCTCGTCGGAGTCGTTGAAGAGGTAGCCGACGCCACCGGCGACTCCGTCTCCCGTCGGTTTGGCTACGCCTACGTCGACCAGTTCGGCACAGTCCGGCCGGCCGGTCCGGCGCCGTACCTCGACTGCGTGGCCGCGCCTGCGAGTCCCGCGGTCGACGCCGCACGCAGCTTGGTCTGGCTCGGCGACGCCGAAGACAAGGCGATGAGCTGGATCATCGCGAACCAGCTTCCGGAATATCTCGAGGAGGTCCAACCGCGACGCCTCTCGGAGCTGGAGAAGGCCCGCGACCTGGTGACCAAGCGGCTCAGCTCTGAGAGCGAGCGCCTGCTGTTGGACGCTGCCGTCGCGTCGGAGAAGGAGCGGAAGGGCGAGAAGCCCAAGGAGTCCTCCGACAGCCTCAACAGGAAGGCCGTCGAGCTCGACGTTCGCCTTCGGAAGCGTCTTACTCTGCTCGACCAGCAGCAGCTCATGTCGACCAAGCCGCCGCGTATCGTGACGGCCGCCTTGGTCCTCCCTGTCGGGATGCTTGATGACGCGATCCCAGCCACCGCGCCCATGCACGCCAAGGAGACCAAGGAAGTTGAGCGCCGTGGAGTCGACCTCGTCCTGGCGCGTGAGCGCGAACTCGGTCGCAAGCCTGTCGAGCAAGTGTTCAACAATCCTGGCTTCGACATCCTCTCGACCGATGCGAACGGCGACACGTTCCGGATCGAGGTCAAGGCGCGCATCGAGGGAGCCACGGATTTCCTCGTCACGCACAACGAGGTCATGACTGGCAAGAACGCCGTGCCGCGCTACCGCCTCGCGCTCGTCAAGGTCGATCCACGGGGTCCGAAGTTCGACGAGGTCCGCTACCTAGGCGACCCCTTCTCAACGACTGACCTGGGTGACTTCGAGGCCACGGGCATCCGGGGCGACTGGGCCAAGACGTGGACTAAGGGCGCGGCGCCCTTCTGAGGCTCGCTCGCCCCACGGATCGCTCGGGTTCCACCCAATGCGAAGCGGCCCGCAGGTAGATTCATGTACACATCACTCGCCGCAGCAGCGGCGCGGTTCGCCCGTCAACTCGGGCATGGAGGGTCAAGGAACTAGTGCACAAGCGCAAACTGATCGAGGTGGCTCTGCCGCTAGAGGCGATAAACAGGGAGTCCGCTCGCGAGAAGTCAATTCGCCACGGCCATCCGTCCACGCTCCACCTTTGGTGGGCAAGACGACCACTCGCCGCTGCCCGAGCCGTGCTCTTTGCGCAACTCGTTGACGACCCTTCCTCCCGACCTGACGAGTTTCCCACGGAAGAGCTACAACGAAAAGAACGTGAACGATTGCACGAACTGATCGAACGTCTCGTTTTGTGGGAGAACGTCAAGAATCATCGAGTGCTCGCGGAAGCGCGAACCGAGATTCTTCGGTCGACGGGTGGAAATCCTCCTGCGATCGTGGATCCGTTCGCGGGAGGGGGAACCATTCCATTAGAAGCCGAGCGGTTGGGCCTCGAAGCGCACGCATCCGATCTGAACCCCGTCGCTGTCTTGATAAATAAGGCGCTCATCGAGTTCCCGCCGAAATTTCGAGGTCGCAAGCCCGCATTCCCAGGTCTGGCGGACTCCCAAATTCGCACGTGGGAGGATGTCGAGGGTCTCGCCGCTGACGTAAGGGCGTACGGACAGTGGATGCGCGACGAAGCGCAGAAGTCACTGGGTGATCTCTACCCGCGAGCTGTGTTGGCCGATGGTGGATCTGCAACGGTCATCGCTTGGATCTGGGCGCGGTCGGTTACCTGCCCGAACCCGGCGTGCGCGATCGACATGCCCCTCGTGCGCAGCTGGTGGCTGGGCAAGAAAAAGGGCAAAGAGGCGTTCGTAGTTCCATCTGTCGTGAAAGACCCGAGTCACCCGTCCGGGCAGCGGGTCGAATTCGCGATCGGGAGGGATAAGGCCGGGGCTCCGACTCCGCAGAATGACGGCACTGTCGGCCGGTTGGGTGCAAAGTGCCTTGCCTGTCATGGCGCTGTCGAACTCGCCTATATTCGTTCGGAAGGGCAGAGCGGTCGACTACGAAGCCAGATGATGGCCGTAGTGGCCGAGGGGAACCGTCAGCGCATCTATTTGCCCCCTCGCCAGGCGGACATCCTAGCCGCGAAGGTTGGCCGGCCTGACGACGTGCCGACGTCCAGCCTGCCCGCTGGGGCGCCGGGTTTCCGGGTTCAGTTATATGGGATGACGCAATGGGCGGACCTCTACACGTCGCGGCAGCTGACTTCGCTGGGTGTGTTTTGTGATCTCGTGCCCGAGGCCCGAAAGCGTGTGCTTGAGGACTCCGGAGATCCTGAATACGCCGATGCCGTTGCGACTCTGCTGAGCTTCGGTGTCTCCAAAGCGGCTGACTATCACAATGCCCTTTGCGCTTGGCGATCCGACGTCAAGAACGAAGGGGTGGGTCACCTCTTCTCTCGTCAGGCAATCCCGATGATATGGGACTACTGCGAGGCAAACCCCCTCTCGGAGTCGTCCGGGAATATGCGGGATCAGTGGGTCTGGGTCAGCAAAGCCCTAGAAAAGCTAGTCCCGGCTGGTAGTGGCTACGTTGAACAAGCCGACGCAGCAACCCGCGGATATGACGGGCTCGTCATTGCAACGGACCCGCCGTACTACGACAACATCGGTTACTCGGATCTGTCGGACTTCTTCTATGTTTGGCTGCGTCGAGCTCTTAGGCCGATTTATGGCGACCTTCTATCCACAGTGCTCGTCCCCAAGGACGAGGAACTTGTAGCGAACCCACACCGACACGATGGGCGCAAAGGTGCCAGAGATTTCTTCGAGTCGGGTTTCAGATCGGTCTTTACACATGCCCGCCAAAGCGCTTCTGACGAGTATCCCATCACGGTTTGGTACGCGTTCAAGCAGAGCGACTCGGACGAAATGGGTGACGCGTCCACGGGGTGGGAGACGCTTTTGGATGGCATGATCGGCGCGGGTTGGGAAATCACCGCCACTTGGCCGAATCGCTCGGAACTTAGTAATCGAATGGTGGCGTCCGGGGCGAACGCACTTGCGTCTTCGATTGTTCTCTCGCTTCGGCCCCGTCCGATCGACGCGCCCACAACTGATCGTCGAGGGTTCATCGCGGCGCTTTCTGCAGAATTGCCTGATGCACTTCGAAAGCTGCAGCAGGGCCGGATCGCTCCGGTAGACCTGCCGCAGGCAGCAATTGGGCCCGGCATGGCCGTATTCAGCCGGTACAGTGCCGTCCTCGAGGCGGACGGATCCTGGATGACTGTTCGATCTGCGCTGTCGCGAATTAACGAGATTCTGGATCAAGTGCTCAACGAGCAGGAGGGCGATTTCGACCCCACGTCGCGCTTCGCTATCGCTTGGTACCGGCAGTTCGGCTATGGCCCCGGAAGATTCGGGGACGCAGATAGCTTGGCACGCGCGCGTAACACGAGTGTGGAAGCAATGGACCGCGACGGGATCCTCACGAGTCGCGCCGGTTCCGTACGGCTCACGAGACCAGCGGACCTTGCGTGGGGATATGACGTGCTCGAGGATCTGCACACCAGCAACTGGGAAGCGCTACATCATCTGATTAAGGTCTTAGAGCGCGACGGCATTGAAGCAGCCGGCGCTTTTCTCCAAGCAGCGTTGGCTCGGCAGGACGGGGCCGTTGATGCAGACCTGGCGAAGGAACTCGCGCACTTGTTATTCCGCATCGCCGAGGGTAACGGCTGGACGAAGGATGCACTCAGTTTCAATGCTTTGGTAACCAGTTGGCCCGAAATTCTTGAAGTCGCGCGGACTGCTACGAAGACAACGGTAGAACAAGAAGCGTTCTCCTTCGGCGAGGAAGACAACTGACATGGCACTGAGTAACCGCGATCGCATCGACCGCATGTTCCAGGTGTTGGCGCCGGCACTCGATGACTTCATCGCGACCGTCGTTGGTCAGGGGGACCCCTCGCTCGGTGCCGTCTGGACGAAGCTCGTTCAGGCGAAGGACAGCAAGAACGGAGCGTCGTCGACGAAGACGTATGACGCGCTCGACCCGCAGGTGCAGTTTAGGATTCTGACTGAAGGGAACATCACCGCAGGCTTCAAGCCGGGGTGGTATCCCTTCAATCAGGCCATCGGTCGCACGGGGGAGACCTTTGCCAGCGAGCTCCGCGAAGTGCGAAACGAGTGGGCGCACAACGGTACCTTTACAGATGACGATGCGTACCGCGCGCTCGACACTGGCGAACGACTTCTCAAGCTGATCGGGGCCGGTAAGGAAGCTGACGAAGTCCGTGGCATCCGGTTAAACCTCCGACGTGTGACCGCGAACAAGGACGACAAGAAGGTCCTCAAGGCTGCTGTCGACAACCCCGAAGCTGCTGGTCTGCGCCCATGGCGCGACGTGCTTCCACCCCACGACGACGTCGCCACCGGCAACTTCCACGCCTCTGAGTTCGCGGCCGACCTCTACAAGGTCGCGACGGGTGGTGAGGTGGATGCCGATTACGCAGACCCGGTCGAGTTCTTCCGCCGCACCTACCTGACCGAGGGCCTGCGCGATCTCATCGGACGAGCTGTCCGTCGGCTGGCGGGCGACGACAACGCTTCGCCTGTCATCAACCTCCAGACCAACTTCGGTGGTGGCAAGACGCACTCGATGCTGTCGTTGTGGCACGTCGCCGCGGGTCTACCCGTCGGCAACTTCCCGCAGGAGACCCAAGAACTGCTGACCGCCAGCGGCTACGCGGCGACCAAGGTTAATCGGGTCGCCATCGTCGGCAACCACTTCAGTCCCTCAGGCGAGACGAAGGACGACGGCACCCAGGTCAACACCATCTGGGGCGAGCTGGCGTGGCAACTCGGTGGTCCCGAGGCTTACTCTGTGGTGGCCAAGGCCGACCGAGACCGGACTCACCCAGGTGACTCCCTCCATGAGCTGCTCGCAAGTTACGCGCCCGCGGTGATCCTTATCGACGAGTGGGTCGCCTACGCTCGCTCTCTCGTCGGTCGCGACGATCTGGCCGGCGGCACCTTCGACGACCAGTTCACCTTCGCCCAGTCGCTCACTGAGGCTGTGAAGGGCACCAAGGGAGTCCTGCTCGCCATTTCGATTCCGGCCTCGGAGACAGGTGACGCGAACGACAAGCTCGCCGTTGGCAATGCCGAGGAAGTCGGTGGCCAGAACGGACTCGAAGCGCTCAGGCGACTCCAGAACGTCGTACGGCGCGTTGCCGACCAGTGGCGCCCCGCTTCCTCTGACGAGGCCTACCACATCGTCAAGCAGCGACTCTTCAAGGAACCTGACGCCGCCTCCCTCGCGGCCATCGGTGCGACCGCCCGCTCGTACGTTGAGATGTACCGCAAGTACTCCGCCGACTTCCCCCGGGAAGCGCGAGATTCGGCCTACGAAGATCGCATCAAGGCTACGTATCCCATTCATCCAGAGCTTTTC
The DNA here is from genome assembly GCF_024433585.1 of Aeromicrobium sp. 636. Lineage (NCBI taxonomy): Bacteria > Bacillati > Actinomycetota > Actinomycetes > Propionibacteriales > Nocardioidaceae > Aeromicrobium > Aeromicrobium sp. 636. Next base: position 1,285,582 of record NZ_WNJU01000001.1, on the reverse strand, counting down.
GACACCCTCTACGAAGAGTGGTCCTCGCTCGAGCGGTTCCAACGCACTCGCGGTGTGCTCCGACTGATGAGCACTGTGATCCACGCGCTCTGGACCGGTGAGGACGCGTCGCCTCTGATCATGCCCGGGTCGATCCCGTTGGCGACGTCAAACGTGAACTCTGAGCTCACCCAATACCTCCAGGACCAGTGGAAGCCGATCATCGACGCCGACGTTGATGGCTCAAACTCTGAACCAGCTCGTATCGACAAGGAGAAACCGTTGTTCGGTCAGCGGGCGCTGACTAGGCGACTCGCCCGCACGGTTTTCTTTGGTGCGGCGCCCACCGTCGCACCCGGTTCTGTACATAAGGGCATCGCGACCCAGCGGGTGTTCCTCGGAACCGCGATTCCGGGGGATGTACCGGGCAACTTCCACTCTGCGCTCACGCAACTCGGGGACCGCGCGACGTACTTCTACTCGGGGTCGGGCAAGTACTGGTATGACGTGCAGCCCAACATCACCCGGACGGCGAAGGACCAGGCCGAGCGGCTTCACAGGGAAGACGTCTGGGCCGAGATCGTCCGGCGGCTCCAGGATCAAGGTCGCAAGCGCGGCGATTTCGCAGGCGTCCACGTCTGTCCTGAGTCAAATGCCGACATTCCCGACACCGACGAGGCGCGCCTCGTCATTCTGCATCCGAAGGTCGCGCACAAACGCGGCACGGACTCCGCGGCGAAGGAATTCGCGCAGAAGGCGACTGAGCACAGGGGCAGTTCGAACAGGACTTACCGCAATATGCTTGTGTACTTGGCCGCCGACGAGACTCGACTGGAAGAACTCGACAACGCCACACGCGATTACCTCGGGTGGAAGCATGTCCTTTCAGACCAGGCAGACCTCGACCTCACCCAAAATCAGAAGAACCAGGCATCTCAGCGGGCAACGCAGGCCGATCAGACCGTCACCGCGCGGTTGCTGCAGAGTTTCACGTGGGCGTTGGTCCCGGCTCAGCCTGACCCGGGAGCGCCATTCCTGATCAAGGAGACGAAGGTTGAGGGGCAGTCCGACGCCCTGGCTGACCGCGTCTCGCGGCGTCTCGGCAACGACGGTGACCTTTCAACGCGTCAGGCCGCAGCGACGATCCGTCTCGCGATTGGGAAGATCCCGCAGATCTGGAAAGACGGTCACGTATCGGTTGGCGCGTTGTGGCGTCTTTACGCGGAGTACCCCTACATGCCGCGTCTGCGCGACCGGTCTGTCCTGGATGCAGGCATCCTCGACCTGCCGATGATCTGGCAGACGGACGCCTTCGCTCTCGCCGCTGCCTATGACGCGGATGCTGGTCGTTATATCGGCTTGTGGACTCCGGATGACAAGGAGAGTGCTCCGGTCGCGACCGATTCGCTGTTGTTGGTGCGCCCCGATTTAGCGCAGAAGCAGCGTTCGGATGAGCCGGGACCTGTTCATACGCCCGAAGCCGGGCACGGTGAGCTCCCGCCCGCCACGACCCAGCCGGGCTCTGACTCGTCGGCGCCTACGAAGGCCGACATGGTCTGGCCGACTCGCTTTTACGGGGTCAAGACTCTCAACTCCGACAAGATCGCACTTGACTTCAAGAACGTTGCCGACGAGGTGCTCGCGCACCTTCGATCGGGCGAAAACACCAGCGTGACGGTTCGGATCGAGATTGAGGCGACTGACTCCGACGGGTTCAACGAGAGCCGCGTCCGGACCGTCTCCGAGAACGCCCGAACGCTCAAGTTTGACCAGTCCGGATTCGAAGAGAGTTGAAGTCGTGCCTGACAGGTCTCGCCCTGAGGGTGCGAACGCGTCGACGAGAACGCCAGCGCGCCATGACTGATCCACTGACGTCTCAAACGCCGGCAAGTGTTCTGGGAGCCCGGGTCGCCGTCGATGCTGCGGGGCCGCTTCCGAAGGTCGACGATCTTGGATTGAGCTACGCGAAGGCTCAGGCGTTCGATTGGCAACGGCAACGGAGTCATGCCAAATGGAACGATATGGCCGGGACGCTCACTGGTCGGCCGGGAGCTCGGTGGGTCCTTGAGACCCACGCGATCGTCGGCGTCGTGGGCGAGCAAGTACTACTTGCGATCGAACTAGAGGTTGAGAAGACGATCGTGAAGGCGGCGATCGACCGGCTACCGGACGCCGACTTCAAGCACAAGCCCTCGGTCGCCGCCCACTATGCGCGTTCGCTGCGATTCTTTGCTGAAGGCCAATCGAACGCAATCGTGATCGCGCTTCACGGTTTGGCGAACCTTGGCGTGAGAACACTGGAGTTTGATTCTGACATCAGTACCGACGATCTCAGGAAGCTCGGAATGAGCAGGACCGACTTTGCCCCAGGATCGCTTTCGAGGAGGTCGTGGGTGTCATGGACCCAAAAGCTGGTCGACTCTGTCATCACGGGTGCATCTGCGCGGTCCGTCCCTGTGCAGGAGTTTGCCGCCAAACTTGGCTTGCTCGCGGGCGAGCAGGCGATCATCGACCTACTGGACCTACGGAACACCCAATACCACAGGTGGCGAGGAGAATCAGCCGGAGTCACCGGGATCGCCTTCGGTGAACTGCCGGCCGCGGATATTCTTGCGTCAGGTCAGGCTGTGGATTTCGGGGGCGAGTTGCTCCCGCCTTACTCCCAAGGGCAGGACACGCTCGACGACGTTGTTGTCACAGGTCGGCAGGCGCTGGACGCTTTCGTCCTACATATGGAGCCGTTGCTCGAGACTTGGGGCAAGACGTTGCCGCGAGCCTGAGGGTCATCGCCGACTCGCCAGAGCGCCGCAACGGGACGGATCTGTTCGAGGGTCATGCGGTCACCGTTCTGTCGTGCCAAGTGCAGCGAGTGAGGAAGCGGCAACGGTTGGACCGCCTGGGTCCACGTCGGACGGTGTCGTTGAGATGGTAGGCGGGTCTCGTCCATGACGCTGAGATCGCTTAGGCAGTACGAAGGAAGCAGGTCGGTTGCAGTCGGGGTACGAGACGATTGTTCGCAAGGAGTTATCTCGCGGCCGACTTCTCACCGAGTCGCGGAGGTCGTCCTCGCCTGCCCGGACGTAGTGGCTGAGGACGGTGGTGAGCTTGTCGCCGATGCATCGGGCAGCGACCTCCGAGGCTCGCGGAAGGGGCATTCTGCTCGCTGGGCGCGGGGCGCCGAAGCGTCCTTTTGGGGCCCGTCTCGGATGGAGCAGGCCAAGAGCCGAGTTGGCAGGTCGCTCCGCTCGCTCCGCGAGGTGCTCGTTCGGCGCCCCCGGTAGCGTGAACGAATGGCCAATCGTCTCGCCCGGTCCCAGTCGCCGTACTTGCGTCAGCACGCTGATAACCCGGTCGACTGGTGGGAGTGGAGTCCGGAAGCTCTCGCGGAGGCACAGCGGCGCGACCTGCCGATCCTGCTGAGCGTCGGATACGCGGCGTGCCACTGGTGCCACGTGATGGCGCACGAGTCGTTCGAGGACCCGGCGACGGCGGCCTACATGAACGAGCACTTCGTCAACATCAAGGTCGATCGCGAGGAACGCCCCGACATCGATGCCGTCTACATGCGGGCCACCCAGGCGATGACGGGCCAGGGCGGGTGGCCGATGACGTGCGTCCTGACGCCGACGGGGGAGCCGTTTTTCGCCGGCACATACTTCCCGCCCGAGCCGCGGGGCGGGCACCCGGCGTTCAGCCAGGTCCTGCAGGCGCTGGCCGATGCGTGGGAGAACCGGCGCGAGGAGGTCCTCTCGTCCGCCGGGCAGGTGCTCGACTTCCTCTCCGAGGCCGACGACTTCGGCGGCGAGCCGCTCACGTCCGAGGACCTCGATCGCGCGGCCGCCACGCTCGTGAAGCAGGGCGACCCGGAGGCCGGTGGTTTCGGTGACGCTCCGAAGTTCCCGCCGTCGATGGTGCTCGAGTTCCTGCTGCGCCAGCATGCGCGGACGGGGAACGAGGAAGTCTGGTCGATCGTCTGCCGCACCTTCGAGGCGATGGCGCGTGGCGGCATGTACGACCAGCTGAGCGGCGGCTTCGCGCGATACAGCGTCGACCGCTTCTGGCGGGTGCCCCACTTCGAGAAGATGCTCTACGACAACGCCCTGCTGCTGCGCGCGTACCTGCACTGGGCCCGTGCACTGCGGGCGCGGGGCGGCTCCGAGGAGCGGCTCGCCCTGGCCGAGCGCATCTGTCACGAGACCGCCGACTTCATGCTGGCCGAGCTGCGCACCGAGCAGGGCGGCTTCGCCTCGGCGCTGGACGCCGACAGTGACGGCCACGAGGGCACGTACTACGTGTGGAACCCGCACCAGCTGATGAAGGCGCTGGGCACGAGCGACGCCGCCTGGGCCGTGCAGCTGCTCTCGGTCACCGGAGGCGGCACCTTCGAGCGTGGCTTCTCGACATTGCAGCTCCTGCAGGACCCCGACGACCCGCAGCGCTGGGAGCGCGTGCGCGCCCGACTGCTCGAAGTACGGGCCGAGCGCACCCGCCCGGCCCGCGACGACAAGGTCGTGGCCGCGTGGAACGGCTACGCCGTCACCGCGTTGGCCGAGTGCGGCATCCTGCTGGACCGCCCCGATCTCGTCGACGCGGCCGCCGAGGCAGCGACGCTGCTGTGGGACCTGCACATCGAGCCAGGGTTCGTCCGCACGTCCCTGGGCGGCGTCCGCTCCGAGCACGCGGCGGTGCTGGAGGACCATGGTGCGGTCATCGAGGCGTTCATCGCCGTGCTCGGCGCCACCGATGATCCCCGCTGGCTGGACCGTGCGCGGCACGTGGCCGACCGCGCGCTGGCGCACTTCCGCGCCGAGGACGGCGGTTGGTACGACACGGCCGACGACACCGAGGCACTGGTCGTGCGACCGCGCGACGTGTCCGACAACGCCAACCCGTCAGGCTCCTCGGCTCTCGCGCACGGGTTGCTCGCCCTGGCCGCGGTCACCGGCGACCATGACGTGCGAGCCGCCGCGGTCGACTGTGTCGAGTGCGCCGCTGCGCTGGCCACCGGAGCTCCGCGGTTCGCGGGATGGACCCTCGCCGCCGCTGAGGCGCTGCACGACGGGCCCGCCGAGATCGCCGTCGTCGGCGAGGTCGCCGGTCCGATGCACCGGGCCGCGCTCGGCCTGACGGCGCCGGGCGCCGTCGTGGTCGCGACGCGCGAGGGCTCGCCCGTGCCGCTGTTCGAAGGACGGCAGGCGATCGGCGGGCATGCCACCGCCTACGTGTGCCGCGACTTCGTGTGCGCGCTGCCCGTCACCGATCCCGCGGAGCTCGCCGCAGGGAACCAGGTCAGGACTGGTACACGAGGAAGCTGACGCCGATGTAGTGGACGATGAACGCCGCGATCGTCAGCGCGTGGAACACCTCGTGGTACCCGAACCACCTCGGGTTCGGGTCCGGCCACTGGAACGCGTAGACCAGGGCGCCCACGGTGTAGAAGATCCCGCCCAGTACGAGCATCGCGAACACGGTCGTGGACGCGGCCGCCATGAAGTCGGGCAGGTAGATCAGCGCCGCCCAGCCCAGGGCCAGGTAGAGGGGCACGTAGACCCAGCGCGGTGCCGACAGCCAGAAGACCTTGAACAGCACGCCGAGGATCGCGCCGCCCCACACCAGCGAGAGCAGCGTGATGGTCTGTCGCTCGTTGAGCAGCAGCAGCGAGAAGGGCGTGTAGGACCCGGCGATCATGATGAAGATGTTCGAGTGGTCCAGTCGCCGCAGGACCTGCTTGGCGCGCTCGCGCCACGGCACGGTGTGGTAGACGGCGCTCACGCCGAACAGCAGCAGTGCGCTGAGCATGAAGACCGCCGCGCCGGCGCGAGCGGCGAGGCTGTCGGCGAAGACGAGCATGATCAGGAAGGAGATCAGCGCCAGCGGTGCAGTCGCCGCGTGCAGCCATCCGCGAAGGCGAGGCTTCATCTCCTCGACGGTGTCGCGAATGCGATCCCCCACCTCGTCGACGGTGGTGTCGGGCTTCGGGGACGGCATGTGCCCATGGTAGTCCTCACGCCGTCGGGAGCCACCCGGACGAGTGCGTGACAGTCGTCCCATCGCGCGGGGCCGCCGCGTACTCTGGACGCCATGCCGGTCAGCGATCTCCTCTACGGCGTGTACGAGCGTCGCCTCGCCAAGGGACTCGACCCCGAGCACCTCCCGCGCCACGTCGGGGCCATCGTCGACGGAAACCGTCGCTGGGCCCGCGGTGCGGGCGCCGGCGTCGACCACGGGTACCAGGCCGGCGCGGACAAGATCGCCGAGTTCCTCGCCTGGTGCGACGAGCTCGGCGTCGAGATCGTCACCCTGTGGCTGCTGTCGACCGACAACCTGCGCCGCCCCGCCGACGAGCTGGCCGCGCTGCTCGTCGTCATCGAGCGCCTCGTCGAGGACCTCGCCACCGGCGGCTACCGCATCCGCCTCATCGGCAACCTCGACATGCTCCCGGCCGAGAGTGCGGCGCGGATGAAGCGCGCCGCCGACCTCACCGTGGGCGCCGAGTCGAGCCTCTCGGTCAACATCTGCGTGGGCTACGGAGGTCGCCAGGAGCTGACCGACGCGATGCGCTCCCTGCTCATGGAGCAGGCCGGCTCCGGACGGAGTCTGGAGGACGTCGCGTCGACGCTCGAGGTCGACGACATCGCCGAGCACCTGTACACCAAGGGCCAGCCCGACCCCGACCTCGTGATCCGCACGTCGGGCGAGCAGCGACTGAGCGGGTTCCTGCTCTGGCAGAGCGTCCACTCGGAGTTCTACTTCTGCGACGCGCTGTGGCCCGCGTTCCGGCGCGTCGACTTCCTGCGTGCCATGCGCTCCTACGCCGAGCGCGAGCGCCGCTTCGGCGCCTGATCGACCTCTCCGCCCGTTCGCACAATCGTGGCGACACGCGGCGCGGCGTCCGATTCACCGCCTGCTCCGGTCGTACTTTCGGGGTGTGCCCTTGCTCCATCACGAGCCCTCAGGTGACCGGGAGGCTCAGCCCCACTTCCACTAGTGAGAGCTGGGCGCCGGGCGCGCGCGTGGCTCTCGAGGAGACAGCCGTGGCTGCTACGAAGAGCAACACCCCGCCCCGCCGCACCTACGTCCTCGACACGAGCGTCCTGCTGGCCGATCCGGCCGCGATGCAGCGCTTCGGCGAGCACGAGGTCGTCCTGCCGGTGGTCGTCATCACGGAGCTGGAGGCCAAGCGCCACCATCCCGAGCTCGGGTACTTCGCCCGCAACGCGCTGCGCTTCCTCGACGACCTGCGGGTCCAGCACGGCACGATCGACGTCCCCATGCCGATCGGGGTCGAAGGCGGCAGTCTGCGGGTCGAGCTGAACCACACCGACCCGTCCTCGCTGCCCTCGGGCTTCCGTCAGGGCGACAGCGACACCCGGATCCTCTCGGTGGCCCGCAACCTCGCGAACGAGGGGAACGACGTCGTGCTGGTCTCGAAGGACCTGCCGATGCGCATCAAGGCGTCGGCGGTGGGGCTGACCGCCGAGGAGTACCGGGCCGAGTGGGCCCTCGAGACCGGCTGGACGGGCATGACCGAGCTGGACGTCGACAGCGCCGATCTGGACGACCTGTACGAGCAGGGCACCGTCGAACTGGAGGCCGCCCGCGAGCTGCCCTGCCACACCGGCCTGGTGCTGCTCTCCGACAAGGGCAGCGCTCTGGGCCGGGTGACGGCCGACAAGCAGGTCCGTCTGGTCCGCGGCGACCGCGAGGCGTTCGGCATCCACGGGCGCTCCGCCGAGCAGCGGGTGGCACTGGACCTGCTGCTCGACCCCGAGATCGGCATCGTCTCCCTCGGTGGTCGCGCCGGCACCGGCAAGTCCGCGCTGGCGATCTGCGCCGGCCTCGAGGCCGTCATGGAGCGCCGCCAGCACCAGAAGGTCATCGTGTTCCGCCCGATGTACGCCGTCGGCGGCCAGGAGCTGGGCTACCTGCCCGGCAGCGAGTCCGAGAAGATGGGCCCCTGGGGTCAGGCCGTGTTCGACACGCTCGGCGCCGTGGCCTCACCGCACGTCGTGGAGGAGATCGTCGACCGCCAGATGCTCGAGGTGCTGCCGCTGACGCACATCCGCGGCCGGTCGCTGCACGACGCGTTCGTCATCGTCGACGAGGCGCAGTCGCTCGAGCGCAACGTGCTGCTGACGGTGCTCTCGCGCATCGGGGCCAACTCCAAGGTCGTCCTGACGCACGACGTCGCGCAGCGCGACAACCTGCGGGTGGGCCGCTACGACGGCATCGTCGCCGTCGTCGAGAAGCTCAAGGGCCACCCGCTGTTCTCGCACGTCACCCTGACCCGGTCCGAGCGCTCGCCCGTGGCGGCGCTCGTGACCGAGATGCTGGAGGACGTGACCCTCTAGGGCGTCAGTTGATCTCGCGAGCGGCGAGCGCGCGGCGGAGGTCGTCACGGCCCTCCAGCACGTAGCGCTTCGCCGCGGCGGGCGCTTGGGTGCCGGCGAGCCAGGCGTCGACCTTCGCGAGCGTCTCGGCCGTCGGGTTGGGCAGCGGGAACAGGCTGATCAGCGCGACCTGGCCGATCCACACGCCCATCTCGTCGATGACCGTCTCGGCCATCTCGAGGTACTTGTCGACGTACGGTGCGAGCACCTCGGCCTGGCCGGAGACCTGGAAGCCCGAGGCGATCTGACGACGCGTCTCGTTGGGGGTGGAAGCGTCCTCGACGACGCGGCGCCACGCCTCGGCCTTGGCCTCGGCGGTGGGACGCAGGGCCTTGGCTCCGGCGGCGTGCTCACGGCCCTGGCTGGTGTTGTCGCGCTCCAGCTCGGCGTCGATCTCGGCCTCGTCGGCGTCGCCGAGCTTCGCCAGGCCGCTGATCAGCGTCCAGCGCAGGTCGGCATCGAGCTCGAGGCCCGAGATCCACCCGTCGAGCAGGTCGCGCAGCAACTTCGGCGACGTGGCCGCCGAGGCCAGCGCGCGGGCGAACGCCAGCTGGTGGTCGCTGCCGGGCTCGGCGTTGACCAGCAGGTCGGCCACGCCGGCCTCCCAGCGCGCGGCGAGCTCGGGACGGTTCTCGTCGGAGGTGAACTGGGTGACGGCCGTCTTTCCCTGGCGCAGCAGCGAGGACACCGCGGTCAGGTCCGTCTCGGTGCCCACGCCGGCCAGGACGAGGTCGACGAAGTCGGCCGACGGCAGCTCGGCATCACGCGTCATGTCCCACGCCGAGCCCCAGCACAGGGCACGGGGCAGCGACTCGGCGAACGAGCCGATGCTGCTCAGCAGGGTCTCGAACGAGCCCGCGTCGAGGCGGATCTTGGCGTAGGTGAGGTCGTCGTCGTTGAGCAGGATCAGGTCGGGGCGGGCCTTGCCGACCAACTCCGGGATCTCGGTGCGCTCGCCACGGACGTCGGTCTCGATCCGGTCGGTGCGCACGAGCCGGTCGCCCTCGCGGCTGTACAGGCCGATCGCGATGCGGTGACGGCGCAGCGTCGGGTACTCCTCGCTCGCGGTCTGCTCGACCTCGAAGCGGGTGAACGTGCCGGCATCGTCGACGTCGAAGTCGGCACGCAGCGTGTTGACGCCCGAGGTCTGGAGCCACTCCGCGGCCCAGCTGTCGAGCTCGCGGCCGGAGGCCTCGGAGAGCTCGGCCAGCAGGTCCTTCAGCTCGGTGTTGCCGTACGCGTACTTCGAGAAGTAGCTGCGCAGGCCGGCGAAGAAGTCCTCCTCGCCCACCCAGGCGACGAGCTGCTTCAGCGCCGAGGCGCCCTTGGCGTACGTGATGCCGTCGAAGTTCGCCTCGACCGCGTGCAGGTCGTAGTTGTCCGCGGCGATCGGGTGCGTCGTGGGCAACTGGTCCTGGCGGTAGGCCCAGTTCTTGCGGTTGTTGGTGAAGCCCGTCCACGCATCGGTGAACCGGGTGGCCTTGACCGACGAGTGGTGGGCCGCGAACTCCGCGAACGACTCGTTCAGCCACAGGTCGTCCCACCACTTCATGGTCACGAGATCGCCGAACCACATGTGGGCCATCTCGTGCAGGATCGTGTTGGCGCGCTGCTCGTAGGCCGAGACGGTCTGGCGGCTGCGGAAGATCATCTCGTCGCGGAAGGTGACGCAGCCCGCGTTCTCCATCGCGCCCATGTTGTACTCCGGCACGAAGAGCTGGTCGTACTTGCCGAACGGATACCCCATCTGGAAGGCGCCCTCGAAGAACTCGAAGCCCTGCTTGGTGATGAGGATGATGTCGTCGGCATCCAGGTACGGCACGAGCGACTGGCGGCAGAACACGCCGAGCGGGATCTGGCCGTACTCGCCGGCGTACGTGTCGCGGACCTCGTGGTAGTCGCCGGCGACGAGCGCCGTGATGTAGGTGCTCATGGTCTTGGTCGGCTCGAAGTGCCACACCGCCGCACCGCCGTCGAGCACGATCGGCTCGGGGGTGGGGGAGTTGGAGACGACCTTCCAGTGCGACGGCGCCGTGACGTGGAACGTGAACTGTGCCTTCAGGTCGGGCTGCTCGAACGTCGCGAAGACACGGCGCGCGTCGGGGACCTCGAACTGGGTGTAGAGGTACACCCGGTCGTCGGCGGGATCGACGAAGCGGTGCAGGCCCTCGCCGGAGTGCGAGTACAGGCACGTGCCGGTGACGACGAGCTCGTTGCGGGCCTCGAGACCGTCGATGGCGATGCGCTGGTCGGAGTAGGCCGAGAGGTCCAGTTCGCGACCGTTGAGGGTGACGGACTCCAGCTCGGCGTCGACCAGGTCGACGAACGTCGACGAGCCGGGCTGCGCGGCGAAGGTCAACGTGGTGACCGAGCCGAACCGCTCCCCGTCGAGGGTCAGGTCCAGAGCGATGTCGTAGGCGGCGTCGGAGACGACGGCTGCGCGCTGGCGGGCTTCTTCGCGGGTCAGATTGGTGCCGGGCATGCTCTTACTCTTTCACCCGTCCACGACTGCCCACCACCCGACGCTTCGTTGGAGATGGGTCACACCGGCCCTCTCGGGTGGGGCTTCGCGCCACGTGGTCGGGCAGGATGTTCACATGGACATCCCGTTCGCCGCCTCGGAGCGGTCGACGATCGGCGTGGAGTGGGAGCTCGCGCTGGTCGACCAGGACTCCGGGGACCTGCGCCAGGTCGCCCAGACGGTGCTCGAGGCGGTGGCGCCGGTCGGTGGCGGGGAGCACCCGCACATCAAGCAGGAGCTGCTGCTCAACACGGTCGAGGTCGTGACGGGGGTGTGCCGCACCGTCAAGGAGGTCACCCACGACCTCAGCCGCAGCATCGAGGCGCTCCGGCTGGTCACCGACCCGCTGCGGGTCGAGCTGATGTGTGCGGGCACCCACCCGTTCGCACGGTGGACCCAGCAGAAGGTCACCGACAAGGAGCGGTACGCGACCCTGATCGACCGCACCCAGTGGTGGGGCCGCCAGATGTTGATCTACGGCGTCCACGTCCACATCGGCATCGAGGACCGCGACAAGGTGCTGCCGATCAGCCGGGCGATGCTCACGCACTACGGCCACTTCCTGGCGCTCAGCGCCTCCAGCCCGTTCTGGGGCGGACAGGACACCGGCTACGCCTCGAACCGCGCGCTGATGTTCCAGCAGCTGCCCACGGCGGGCCTGCCGTTCCAGTTCGACCACTGGCACGAGCTCGAGCACTACGTCGGCGACATGATGCACACCGGCGTCATCGACTCCTTCGACGAGATCCGCTGGGACATCCGGCCCTCGCCGAAGTTCGGCACCCTGGAGATGCGCATCTGCGACGGCGTCCCGACGCTCTCCGAGCTGGGCAGCATCGCGGCTCTGACCCACTGCCTGGTCGAGCACCACTCGCGCGAGCTGGACGCGGGGCGCGAGCTGCCCTCGATCCCCTCGTGGTTCGTGCAGGAGAACAAGTGGCGGGCCGCCCGCTACGGCATGGACGCGATCCTCATCCTCGACCGCGAAGCCCGTGAGGAGCTCGTGACCGACGACCTCGAGCGGCTGCTGGTCCAGCTCGAGCCGGTCGCCGAGGACCTCGACTGCGCCGAGGAGCTGAACGGCGTCCGCGACATCATGGCCGCCGGGGGAGCGTCCTACCAGCGTCAGCGCGCGGTCGCCGCGCAGCAGGCCGGCGAGCTCGACGTGGTCGTCGCGGCCCTCGTCGAGGAAATGCGAGCAGGCCGCCCGGTGTTGGACCGGACATGACCTCCACCGAAACCGTCGACCTCTGGTTCGACCCGCTGTGCCCCTGGGCCTGGATGACCTCCCGCTGGATGCTCGAGGTCGAGCAGGTCCGGCCCGTCCACACCGTGTTCCACGTGATGAGCCTGTCCGTGCTCAACGAGGACAAGGACGTGCCCGACGAGTACCGCGAGGCGATCGAGCAGGGCTGGGGTCCCGTCCGCCTGGCCATCGCCGCCGAGCAGAAGTACGGCACCGAGGTGCTGCGCGACCTCTACACCGAGCTGGGCACGCGCCGCCACAACGAGGGCCGCGAGTTCGACCGCACCCTGTACGAGGAGGCGCTGGTCGCAGCCGGACTCCCCGTCGAGCTGGCGGACGCCGCTGACGACACGTCGCTCGACGACGCCGTCCGGGCCTCCCACGTCGACGGCATCAGCCGCGTCGGCGAGGAGGTCGGCACCCCCGTGATCTCGATCGGCGACACCGCCTTCTTCGGCCCGGTGCTCTCGCCGGCGCCCAAGGGCGAGCAGGCCGGAACGGTGTTCGACGGTGCTCGCGCCCTGGCGTCCTACGACGGCTTCTTCGAGCTCAAGCGCACCCGGACCCGCGAGCCGATCTTCGACTGAGGGAGCCGGGCCGGGATACTGGGCGCGATGACCGACCAGCTGCCAAGTCTCGCTGCACGTCTCCGCGCTCGCCGGGACCGGGAGGTCGACGACCTCCGGCACCGGTTCCGCACGGACCTGGGGACGCGCAACCGCGTCTTCGCCTGGTCCTCTGCGGGACTGGTCCTCGTCGCCGCGCTGGCCCTGACGATCCGGGCCGTCGTGCACGGACTGGGCCCGGGCGCGGTCCTGGCGGCGGTGCTCGGTGTCGTGCTCGTCCGGGCCGCCATGCTGCGCCCGGCCGCCCCGCCGCACGTGCACGGCCTTCCCGGCGTGCCCGAGCCCGCCGTCTGTCCCACGCCCGACCCGCCCGACCGCAGCCCGTTCGTCCTGGCCGTGCGCTGGCTCGGCGCCGTGCTCGCCTTCGCGCTGGCCCTGGCCTCGCTGCCCGTGGTGCTCGTCGTCCTCGTCGTGCTGGCCGTCGCGGCCGCGCCGGTCGTCGCCGACAAGGTGCGGTTGTGGGGTGCCCGCCGGACCCTGCGCCGCGCCCTGCTGGCCTACGAGCCACGGTTCGTGCTCGGCTACGGCGGGTACGGCGGCGGGCCGATCCACGTCGGGATGTGGGAGCCGCACCTGCTGGCCTCGGGGGACCGCGGCGTGATCGTTGGGCTGCGGTCGCACTACTGCGCCGAGTTGCGTGCCGGGATCCGCCCGACGATGCCGTGGATCTCGGCCGGCTCGGACGTGCTCGGGGACATGCGGGTCCTGACGGTCCCGTCCATGACGACGTTCTTCTACGTCCACAACGCGCCCGGGCACCTCAAGCTCATGGGCATCCGCTCGGTCCGGCACGTGTGGCTGGGTCACGGCGACTCCGACAAGTCCGGCAGCCACCACAGCCGTCACCTGCGCTACGACGTGCTGGTGGCGTCGGGTGAGGCGGCGATCGACCGGTACACACGGCACGGGGTCGACATCCCGCGCGAGCGCTTCGTGCTGCTGGGCCGTCCCCAGTCCGGCGACGTGCTGCCCGCCGCCACGCCGGTCACCGAGCTGGAGCGGCCGACCGTGCTCTACGCGCCCACCTGGACCGGCAACGGCAAGATGACGAACTTCTCGTCCATCAAGGTCGCCGACCGGATCCTGCGGGCGCTCATCGACGCCGACGTGAACATCATCTTCCGGCCCCACCCGGTCTTCCTGCGGGCTCCCTCGTGGACGGACCGGCTGGCGGCGCTCGACGCGATCCTGCAGGCCGATCACGACGATCCGACGAACGCCCGCCGGCACCTGTGGGGAGAGGAGGCCGTCCGCGGGCTCTCGGTCGCGGACTGCATGAACCGCGCCGACGCGCTGGTCTCGGACGTCTCGAGTGTGGTCTCGGACTGGCTCGCCTCGGGCAAGCCGTACCTCATGGTGAGCATGGCCCACGGTCTCGACGAGTTCGCCGAGGCCGTCCCGGTCGCCGCGGGCGGTTACATGGTCGACAAGCGACTGACGGGCCTGGCCGACGTCCTCGACGACATGCTGCGCCGCGACCCGCTCGCCGATCGGCGGCGACTCCTGAAGGTGCACGTCCTGGGCGATTACGAGGGTGACGAGTCGGCCCGCGCGTTCGCCGCCTGGGTGCACGAGATGGCACACACGCCCCTGGTCCGGTCCTGATCCGACCTGACAGGATGGACCCATGCGCGTCCACCTCGGTGCCGATCACGCCGGCTACGAACTCAAGAACCATCTCGTCACCTGGCTCACCGAGCACGGTCACGAGCCCGTCGACCACGGCGCCCACAGCTTCGACGCCGAGGACGACTACCCGCCGTTCTGCGTCGACGCGGCCCAGGCGGTCCTCGACGACAAGGGCTCGCTCGGCATCGTGATCGGCGGATCCGGCAACGGCGAGCAGATCGCCGCCAACAAGGTCCCCGGCATCCGCTGTGCGTTGACCTGGAGCGTCGAGACCGCCCAGCTCGCGCGCCAGCACAACAACGCCCAGGTCATGGGCATCGGCGCCCGGATGCACTCGCTCGAGGAGGCCGAGCAGATTGTCGAGGCCTTCCTCACGACGCCGTGGAGCGAGGCCGATCGCCACCAGCGTCGGATCGACCTGCTGGCGACGTACGAGGAGACCGGCACCTTTGCCTGAGGGGCACACCCTCCACCGCCTCGCGTTGGACCTGACCGGGACGTTCGGCGACAAGGTCGTGCGCTCCGGGAGCCCTCAGGGCCGGTTCGAGGCCGCCGCCCGGCTCGACGGCCGCACCCTGCTCGAGGCGACGGCTCATGGCAAGCACCTCTTCGTGGCGTTCTCCGACCTGGAGGAGCAGGTGCACGTGCACCTGGGTCTCTACGGCGCGTTCACCTTCGTCGAGGACCCCGAGCCGCCCGTCGTCGGCCAGGTCCGCTGGCGGCTCTCCTCGGGCCGCGCGACGGCCGACCTGCGCGGGCCGACGGCCTGTGAGCTGCTGGTCCCCGACGAGATCGAGGCGATCCACGCCCGGCTCGGCGCGGACCCCCTCGATCCCGCGGCGGACGTCGAGAGGGCCGCGGCCGTCGTGGCGGCGTCGCGGGCGCCCATCGCGACCCTCCTGATGGACCAGCGCGTCATCGCGGGCGTCGGCAACGTGTATCGCGCCGAGGTGCTCTTCCGGCACCGGATCGACCCGAAGGTGGCCGGTCGCGACCTGCGGCCGGGCACGTTCCTGACGCTGTGGGCGGACCTCGTCGACCTGATGGGCGGAGGTGTGCGCACCGGCCGGATCGACACCGTGCGCCCCGAGCACGAGCCCGAGGCGATGGGCCGCGAACCGCGGGTCGACGACCACGGCGGCGAGGTCTACGTCTATCGGCGGGCCGGTCAACCGTGCCTGGTCTGCGGAACCCGCGTGCGCACCGAAGTCGTCGCCGGCAGAAACCTCTTCGGGTGCCCACGTTGTCAGCGGCGCCGGTAGGGTCGGTCCGTGAGCACGACGAAGGGTCCGCGGCGCGATCCGGTCGGCAGGTACCTGTCGACCAACGCCCGCGAATGGCGGTCAGGATCCCGGGACGGCCAGATGGCCGTTCTCGCCGCCCTGATGCTGCTCACCGGCGCGATGTTCATCGTCAGCCTGCAGTGGTACTGGATCATGCCCGTCGCGATGTTCATCGTGCCGCTGATCGTCGGCGGGATGCTGTTGCAGTGGCGGCTCCACGCGGCCCTGACGGTCATCGTCCTGTTCGCCGCCACCGTGTCGGCGCTGGTCTACTCGGTGGACACCGGCTTCAACTCCTCGCGTCCGGCCTCCGCGGCGGCGCTCTACATCGCTGCGGGAATCCTGTTGTACAGCTCTTCGCGCAACCGCTCCGGACTGCCCGCCGCGCTCGGTGAGGCGATGCTGATGGAGTTGCGCGACCGGCTGCAGGCCCAAGGTGCCGTCCCGCCGCTGCCCGACGGTTGGGTCAGCGAGTCGGCGATGGAGTCGGCCGGCTCGGCCAAGTTCGCGGGCGACTTCCTCGTGGCCAACCTGTCCAAGGACGAGAAGTACCTCGAGATGGTGCTCGTCGACGTCTGTGGCAAGGGCGTCGCGGCCGGCACGCAGTCCCTGCAGCTGGCCGGTGCGCTGGGTGGGCTCATCGGATCCCTCCCGCCGCTGGGCCTGTTCGCCGCCGGCAACGACTACCTGATGCGCCAGTCGTGGGACGAGGGCTTCGCCACGGCCGTGCACGTCCTGGTCAACCTCGAGACGGGTGGCTACGAGGTGCTCAACGCCGGACACCCGCCGGCCATGCACTGGAAGCGCGACCAGAAGGAGTGGGTCGTCTCCGGTGCGCGCGGACTGGCGCTCGGCATCATCGACCGTCCGGAGTTCCACGGCACCTCGGGTGTCATCGAGCCGGGCGAGGCGCTGATGTTCTACACCGACGGCGTCGTCGAGACCCGCACCCTGGACCTCACCGTCGGGGTCGAGTGGCTGCGCGGGGCCGCCGCGATCGCGATCTCCCAGGAGATGGCCGGCGCGCCGCGTCGCATCCTGGACCAGACCGAGCCGGGCGAGGACGACCGCGCCGTGCTGATCCTGCATCGACTCCCGGCCTGACGGGTTCCGCATGGACGAGCAGCCCGGACCGGTCACCTGGCCGTTCTACGCGACCTGCGCCGTCATCGTGGCGATGGGGATGTTCCTCATGAACGGGGGGAACAGGCCGCTCGCGGGCTGGCTGTTCGTGATCTTCGGTGCCGTGGCGATCGTCGGCTCCCTGGCGCGGGCGGCGGTGGACCGCCTGCGCGGTCACCGCGACTGAGTGGAGCGGACGACGAGATTCGAACTCGCAACATCCTGCTTGGAAGGCAGGGACTCTAGCCATTGAGTTACGTCCGCGCGGCGCCGAAGCGCCAGCACCATGATGCCACAACCACCCGTGCGGGTTCGACTCAGCGGGCGGTTCGCGAGTCCGACGTCGTGGAGATGACCAGGTCCGCCGCGGCGGGGGTGCGGTCGGTCGTGAGGTACTCCTCCTCCTGGGCGGCCCACACGTCCCACCAGGGCTCGTACGTGTCACCGTCGCGGGCCAGGGCGCGGCGGCGACGCTCGGTCTCGTCCGCCTCCAGCCACACCAGGTGGCTGAGGAACGGCCGCAACGGCAGCGCGCCCGCACCGACGCCCTCGATGATCAGGTCGGGAGTGGGCCGGACGGTCAGCCACCGCCCCGGCCGGTCGGCCGCCCAGTCCCACTGACGCGCGCGCCCCACCTCGCCGATCGCCAGGTCGGCCAGCAGGGCCCGGACGACCGCCGGGGTCTGCGCGAGTCCGTGCCATCCGGGATAGAGCCGCTCGAGGTGCAGGATCGGCGCGCCCGTCAGGTCGGCCAGGTCGAGGGCGAGGGCCGTCTTGCCCGCTCCGCTGCGCCCGTCGATCGCGACGACGCGGGTCGTTCCGCAGGCGGGTGCGCGCAGGCGGACCTGCTCGGCCAGGTGTCTCGCGGGGCTGGTGGGTTCCACTGGATCGACGCTAACCTGCTCGCCCCGTCGTGGCCAGAGCGCCGGCGGGCTACGTTGGGCCCATGGAGCCCGTCCACGTCCGACTCTTCGCCGCCGCGCGTGAGGCCGCGGGGACGTCCGAGACGTCGCTCGTCGCCGGCACGCTCGGCGAGCTCCTCGACGGCCTGGCCGAACGGTTCGTGGACCTCGGGCCGGTGCTCACGCGGTGCTCCGTGCTGGTCGAGGGGATTCGCACGACCGATCGGGAGACCGTCCTGCCGCCGGGCCTCACCGTCGACGTGCTGCCGCCGTTCGCGGGAGGCTGAGTCAGCCGCCGATCGCGCTCATCGGGCGCGTCGGCTGGACGAACGTCGGCGAGTCGATGCCGTGCCCGGCACGCTTCGCGGCGATCGACGACTCGAAGATCCGGGCGAGGTCGGCATCGGTGCCGCCGCCGCGCAGCACCGGGACGAGATCGGACTCATCGCGCGCGAAGAGGCAGTTGCGCACGTGCCCGTCGGCAGTGATCCGGATGCGGTCGCAGGCCGCGCAGAACGGTGCGGTGACCGAGGCGATCACGCCCACGGTGGCCGGGCCCCCGTCGATCGTCCACAGGTCGGCGGGGGAGGAGCCCCGGCCGGTCACGGGCTCGAGCTCGAACCGGGTGCGCAGGGTCTGCAGGATCTCGGCGCCCGGCACCATGGTGGCCCGGTCCCAGGTGTGACCGGCGTCGAGCGGCATCTGCTCGATGAACCGCATCTGGGCGCCGGCACCGATCGCGAACTCGACCAGGTCGACCAGCTCGTCGTCGTTGACGCCGCGCATGGCGACCGCGTTCAGCTTCAGCGGCGCGAAGCCGGCAGCACGGGCGGCCTCGATCCCGGCCAGGACGTCGCCCAGCCGGTCGCGTCGGGTCAGCGCTGCGAAGCGCTCGGCGTCGAGCGTGTCGATCGAGATGTTGAGCCGGGTCAGCCCCGCCTCGCGCAGCGGGACGGCGAGCTCGGCCAGGCGCAGGCCGTTCGTCGTCATCGAGACCTCGGGTCCGAGGGCCGCGAGCCGGCGGACGACGTCGACGGCATCCTTGCGCACGAGCGGCTCGCCCCCGGTGAGCCGGATCGTGGTGACGCCCAGCGAGACGCAGACCCGGGCGATGCGCTCGATCTCGTCCGTCGTGAGGATGCTGTCGCGCTCGATCCACGGCACGCCCTCGGCGGGCATGCAGTACGTGCAGCGCAGCGAGCACTTGTCGGTGAGGGAGATCCTCAGGTCGCGGTGGACCCGGCCGAAGCCGTCGACGAGGCTCACAGTCCGACCCAGCCGCTCCGGCCGCTGGCGTCGGTCTGGCGCTTCCAGATGGGGACTTCGGTCTTGATCAACTCGATCAGTGCCCGGGTCGATTCGAGCGCCTCGCGCCGATGCGCGGCGCTGCTGGCGACGACCACGGCCACGTCCCCGACCCCGAGGGAGCCGACGCGGTGCGACACCGCGATCGTGGCGCCGGTGTTGAGCGCCACCGTTCCCGCGAGCGCCGTCAGGATTCCCTCGGCGTCGGGGTGCGTCTCGTACTCCAGTGCGACGACGGCGCCGTCGGCCCCGGGGTCGTGGTCGCGGATCGTGCCGATGAAGACGTCGGTGGCTCCGACGGTCGGACCGGCGACGGCGGCGAGGTGGGAGGCGACGTCCAGGGACGCGTCCACCACGCGGGCCAGGGCCACGCGTCCGGCGGCCGCCTCGGTGATCATGACTTCAGCCTAGGCGTCCTGCGTCGGGATGACAGGATTTGAACCTGCGGCCCCCTGCTCCCAAAGCAGGTGCGCTACCAAGCTGCGCCACATCCCGTGGGCACGGACAGTGTACGGCGGCCGGGCGGCGGCCCGTTTGACCCACCGCCACTGCAGCCCCGTAGACTGAACGCTGGCCTGCGTGAGGACTCCGTGGGCTGGACACGCCCAACGACGCAGGAGTCATCACGTGAAGAGCAGCACCGAATCGCTGAGCCCGACGCGGGTCAAGCTGACCATCGAGGTGCCGTTCGAGGAGTTCAAGCCGAACCTCGACAAGGCCTACAAGACCATCGGTGCCCAGATCCAGGTCCCCGGCTTCCGCAAGGGCAAGGTCCCGGCGGCCATCATCGACCAGCGCGTCGGCCGCAGCGCGGTCCTCGACGAGGCGCTGAACTCGGCCCTGCAGGGCTGGTACACCCAGGCGCTGCAGGACACCAAGACCACGCCGCTCGGCCAGCCCGAGATCGACCTGACGAAGTTCGTCGACGGTGAGCCCATCGAGGTCACCGCCGAGCTCGACGTCCGGCCCCAGCTCGAGATCCCGGATGCGTCCGAGATCGCCGTGACGGTCAAGGACATCGAGGTGAACGACGACGACGTGAACGAGCAGCTCGACCAGCTGCGCGAGCGCTTCGCCACCTTCACCGACGTCGACCGCCCGGCCGCCGACGGCGACTCGATCACGATCGACCTCTCGGCCGCCCACAAGGACGGCACGCTGATCGACGAGGCCCAGGCCGAGGGCCTGCCCTACGTCATCGGCAAGGCCACCATGCTCGACGGTCTCGACGAGGCCGTCACGGGACTGTCGAAGGGCGAGTCCGCCACCTTCTCGACCACCCTCGTCGGTGGCGACCTGGCCGGCGAGGAGGTCGACGTCACCGTCACGCTGCAGGACGTGCGTCAGACCGAGCTGCCCGAGCTCGACGACGAGTTCGCCCAGATGGCCTCCGACTTCGACACGATGGACGAGTTCCGTGCCGACCTGGTCGAGCGCCTGACGCGCGGCAAGCGCATCGAGCAGGCCGCCGAGGCCCGCGACCTCGTCCTGGAGGAGCTCGTCTCCCGGGTCGACGCCCCGATGCCCGACGGACTGGCCGAGGCCGAGCTGGCGAACCGTCGTCAGCAGATGGACCAGCAGCTCGCGATGGCCGGCCTGACCCTCGAGAACTACCTCGAGGACCAGGAGGACGGCAAGACGGTCGACGAGTTCGAGTCCGAGCTCGAGCGCGACGTCCGCGAGTCGATCGTGGCGCAGTTCGTCCTGGACCAGCTGGTCGAGGAGAACGAGTACGACATCGACAACGACGAGCTGAGCCAGCACATCATGCGTCGGGCCCAGCAGTCCGGCGAGGACCCGAACTCCTACATCCAGCACATCATGGAGCACAACCACGTGCCCGAGATGATCAGCGAGGTGCTGCGCGGCAAGGCGCTGGCGTCGCTCGTGGAGTCGGCGAAGGTCACGGACCAGTCCGGCAACGTCGTCGACCTGGCGAACCTGCGTGCCGACGGCACGGTCGGCGGCGACGAGCCGGCCGACGAGTCCGCCTCGGAGTGACCCTCCGGCGGGCCCTGCCCGCCCGAACGACAGAGCCGGTGCCCTTCGGGGCGCCGGCTCTTTCGTCGTCCGGGCGCGACACGCCGCGCGGGCCTTGACCGCACTGCGTGGGCCGGGCAGAGTAACCGAGTGTTACGCGCCACCGGAACCTGATGCCGTGGCTCTCGGGATAGCTCGAGACCCCGCAGGAGAAGATCCGTGAAGGTGCGCCCCCTCGCCGCCAGCGCCGTGGCCTTGCTGGCCGGCCTCCTCACCGTCTCCCTGACGTCCGTACGGGCGTATGCGATCGAGGACGGCGGTGTGTCCGCAGCCGCCGCGACGGCCTCGCCCGGCTCGGTCCTCGAGCAGGCTCCGGCGCCCGGGGCCCTGGCCGCCCTCGGGATCGCGCCGGCGGATGCGACGGCCACCCGGGTGCTCTACGCGTCCACGGGCGTCCGGGGTGAGGCGACGCCCGTCTCCGGCCTGGTGATCGTCCCGAAGACCCCGTGGCGCGGGCCGGGGGAGAGGCCGCTCGTCGCGGTCAGTCCTGGCACGCAAGGCCTCGACGACCGCTGCGCCGCCAGCCGGCTGATCGAGTCCGGCCGGCTCAACGACGGCACGTGGATCAAGCAGTTCCACACGGCGGGCTACGCGATCGCCATGACCGACTACGAAGGACTCGGCACGCCCGGCGACCACCCGTACGCCGACAACGTCGTCCTCGGCCACAATGCCCTCGACGTGGTGCGGGCCGCGCGACAGCTCGGTGTCTCGGTGACCGCGCCCGTGTTCCTCCAGGGATTCTCCGAGGGCGGCGGCGCGACGGCCGGGGCCCTGGAGCTGGCCCCGAGCTACGCCCCCGAGCTGCCCATCGCGGGCGGCCACGCGACCGCGCCCACCGGCGACCTGACCGCGATCGGCGTGCGCCGTGGTCCCGACGTGTACCGGCCGTTGCTGCTCCTCGCGGTGGGCGTGCTCGACGACGACGCTCCGGCGTCCGGATGTCCGCCGGTGGGACTGCCGCGCGGGCTGACCGATCCTGAGGCGTTCGGTCCCACCGCCACGGCGACCCCGGAGCCGCCGCCGACGAGCCGGTCGCGCATCGAGGTGCCGTTCGCGGTGACGGCCGCATGGGCCGACGAGATCGTCCCTCTTCGCTCGGTCAAGGAGGCCGCGAAGCAGTGGTGCGCCCGGGGCTCGCGGATCGTCTACTCGACGTCGTGGGCGCCCTCTCACCTCGCCTCCGGGTACGAGGGTGGCGGCCAGGCCGTGCGGTTCTTCGACGACGTCCTGCGCGGCAAGTCCTTCGAGTCCACCTGCGACTGGCTGTTCTGAGGTCCGCGCCCCGAGATCGGGGCGGGAATCGCTGGGCGCCTGGGGCACCATGGACGCATGACCTCGACCGCTCGCACGACCGACGTCGCCGCGCTCGCGCTCGAGTACGGCGACCGGGTCGTCCTGGGCACGGTCCGCGACGTCCACACGGCGGTCGCCCACCGCGTCTTCGGTGCCACCCGGATCGTCGGCAGCCGGGTGCCGGAGGCGATCCACGACGCGGTCGCGGGCACGGTCTACGGCTCCCTCTCGCGGGCACTGCGGGCCTCGGGCACCGCCGCCCGGTCGATGGCGGCGCACGGCGTGGGTGCCCCGGTGGATGGTTCGAGGGTCGGCCGCCAGGTCCGCTCCGCGGTCAACGGGCTGGTCGGCGACGAGCTGCGCCTCATGGGCGATCCCCAGGCGATCACGATGTCCCTGCGCCGCGACGGCACGGACATCGCGGCGACACCGTGGAAGCTGCGCCAGGCCTATCCCGACGCGACCGGCCACCTCGTCGTCCTCGTCCACGGCCTGTGCGAGAACGACGAGTCCTGGCTGCGCCGGGGACCGAGCGCCACCTACGCCGAGCGCATCGCGGCGGACACCGAGGCCACGACCGTCCTGCTGCGGTACAACACCGGCCTGGACGTCTCCGAGAACGGCCAGCACCTCGACGAACTGCTCGAGCAGGTCGTCGCCAACTGGCCGATCGCGGTGCATCGGATCACGCTGGTCGGGCATTCGATGGGCGGACTGGTCGTCCGTGCGGCGACGAACCGGGCCACCGTGGCCGGGCACCTGTGGCCGCACCGGGTCGGTGACGTCGTCTGCCTCGGCACGCCGCACGCCGGTGCGAACCTGGAGAAGGCCGCGCACCTGGGGTCGCGCGTGCTGGGGTTCTGGCCCCGGTCCACGCCGTTCGGTACGATCCTGGACTCCCGCTCGGCAGGCATCGTCGACCTGCGCCACGGGTACATCTCGGCCGACGAGTGGGAGGGCCAGGACCTCACGGCTCGCTGGGGCCTGGACCGCATCGCGGCGGCGCCCCTGCCACATGCGGAGTACCACTTCGTGGCGGCCGGGCCCGTCGCGCCGGCCGCGCGGTCGGAGTACCTGCCGTCGGCGCACCACTTCGCGCTGTTGAACCATCCCCGGGTCGGCGACTGGCTGGTGGCCTGGATCAATGCCAAGCCGCGTCAGGTGCGCAGCCTCGGCTCCTGATCTGCGTGTGAGACAGGTCACCCCCATGTGACACCTTCGCTGTCACGGTCGGTTAGGCTCGCGGAGCACCGACCGACGAACCAGGGAGACGACTGTGGCGAACCGTGACGAGATCTCGGCGACGATCGACATCGAGGCGCCCCCGGAGCGGGTGTGGGAGCTGGTGAGCGACCCGGCGCAGATGCCCCGTTGGAGCCCGCAGTGCCGCAAGACGATCGTGCGCGGCAAGGGTCCTGTCGGCGTCGGCACGACCACGGTCAACATCAACCGCCGCGGTCCGCTGTTCTGGCCCACGCGCTCGAAGGTCGTGGAGTTCGTGCCCGCGAAGCGCTTCGCCTTCTCGATCGCCGAGAACGGCACCGTGTGGTCCTACGACCTCGAGGCCACGGCGACGGGCACCCGCCTGACCGAGAGCCGTCACGCGCCCCACGGGGTCTCGGCCCTCTCGAACTTCCTCACCAGCCGCGTGCTCGGCGGCACGGACAACTTCGAGAGCGAGCTCGAGGACGGCATCCGCCAGACACTCGACCGGATCAAGGCCGCAGCCGAGGGCGGTGTCCCGCCGGGAAAAGCCTGAGCGGCGGGGTCCCGCCGCTGGAGACCTCGACGTTCATCCCCGCTCCGGCCGAGCGGGTCTGGGAGGTCCTGCAGGACCAGCGACGGATGCGCCGCTGGAGTCCCGAGACGTGGGCCCAGCTCTTCCTGCCGCGTCGGCTGGCCCCCGGCCAGCTCTCGGTGAACCTCAACAAGCGCAAGGCGTTCATCTGGCCGACGCTCAGCCGGTACGTCGCCGTCGACCCGCCCGAGCTGCTGGCGTTCCGCGTCTACGGGCCGGGCGCCCGCTGGTCCTACCGGCTCGAGCCGCAGGACGGCGGCACCCGCCTGGTCCTGCGCCGCGATCTCCTCGGTGGCCGGCGCACCCTGATCAGCCGCGTCATCGCGACGCTGGCCCTCGGTGGGATCGAGGAGCACGACGACGAGCTGGTGGCCGGAATGGACCGGACCCTCGACGCGATCTCGGCCGACGTCACCGTGCGCGGTGCATGACGTGCTGTACGCCGATGGCGAACACGGGTGTCGGGCGCGTGTCTGTGTCCGTCCCGCGGTCTAGGGTCGGTGACGTGAACGCACCCATGAACCCCCAGATGGCCGTCGAGGCGGGTCCCTCCGACCTCGACGGGCACATCTACAACCGTCTGCTGAAGGAACGCATCGTCTTCCTCGGCTCGGAGGTCCGCGACCAGAACGCGAACGCGATCTGCGCGCAGCTGCTGTTGCTCAACGCCGAGGACCCCGAGGCCGACGTGTACTTCTACATCAACAGCCCCGGCGGCTCCGTCGACGCGGGCATGGCGATGTACGACACGATGCAGTTCATCTCGAACGACGTCGTCACCGTCGGCATGGGTCTGGCCGCCTCCATGGGCCAGTTCCTGCTCGCGGCGGGCACGGCCGGCAAGCGCTTCGCGCTGCCGCACACGCGCATCATGATGCACCAGCCCTCGGGCGGCATCGGTGGCTCGGCCTCGGACGTCAAGATCCAGGCCGAGCAGTCCATCCTGCTGAAGAAGCAGCTCAACGAGCTCCAGGCCAAGCACACCGGCCAGAGCGTCGAGCAGATCGAGGCCGACGCCGACCGTGACCGCTGGTTCACGCCCGCGCAGGCCAAGGCGTACGGACTGATCGACGAGATCGTCAACACGGCAGGAGACGTCCGATGAGCTACTACATGCCCCAGTGGGAAGAGCGCACGTCCTACGGCTTCCGTCGGATCGATCCCTACACGAAGCTGTTCGAGGACCGCATCATCTTCCTCGGCACGCCGATCAGCGACGACGTCGCCAACGCGGTCACGGCCCAGTTGCTGTGCCTGCAGTCGATGGATCCCGATCGTGACATCAGCATCTACATCAACAGCCCGGGCGGCTCGTTCACCGCGCTCACGGCGATCTACGACACGATGCGCTACATCAAGCCGGACGTGCAGACGTTCTGCCTGGGCCAGGCGGCCTCGGCCGCCGCGGTGCTCCTCGCCGCCGGCACCCCGGGCAAGCGCTTCGCCCTGCCGAACAGCCGCATCCTGATCCACCAGCCCTACACCGAGGGCACCGGTGGTCAGATCTCCGACCTGGAGATCCAGGCCAACGAGATCATCCGCATGCGCGAGTTGCTCGAGAAGATGCTCGCCGAGGCCTCCAACAAGACGCCCGAGGAGGTCAGCCGGGACGTCGAGCGCGACAAGATCCTGACGGCCGCCGGTGCTGTCGAGTACGGGATCATCGACCAGGTGCTCGACACGCTCAAGACGCCGCTCTGAGCGACACGCTCCGACGCAAACGCCGGTGACGTTCCCTCCACGGTGCACAGCTGTGGCATCGTGGGGGGACCGTTCGGAAACGACAGGAAAACACACGCATGGCACGCATTGGTGAGACGGCCGACCTGCTGAAGTGCTCGTTCTGCGGCAAGAGTCAGAAGCAGGTCAAGAAGTTGATCGCCGGTCCCGGCGTCTACATCTGCGACGAGTGCATCGACCTGTGCAACGAGATCATCGAGGAGGAGCTGGCCGAGGGCGCCGAGGTCAGCCTCGGTGAGTTGCCGAAGCCGGCTGAGATCTACGAGTTCCTCAACACGTACGTCGTCGGCCAGGAGGGCGCGAAGAAGTCGCTCGCGGTCGCGGTCTACAACCACTACAAGCGTGTCCAGGCCCAGGCCTCGGGTCGGATCAACAAGGACGAGACGGTCGAGCTGGCCAAGTCCAACATCTTGATGGTCGGCCCCACCGGCTGCGGCAAGACCTACCTGGCCCAGACGCTGGCCCGCATGTTGAACGTCCCGTTCGCGATCGCCGACGCCACGGCCCTGACCGAGGCCGGCTACGTCGGCGAGGACGTCGAGAACATCCTGCTGAAGCTGATCCAGGCGGCCGACTACGACGTCAAGAAGGCCGAGACGGGCATCATCTACATCGACGAGATCGACAAGATCAGTCGCAAGAGCGAGAACCCGTCCATCACGCGCGACGTGTCGGGCGAGGGCGTCCAGCAGGCCCTGCTGAAGATCCTCGAGGGCACGACCGCCTCGGTGCCCCCGCAGGGCGGGCGCAAGCACCCGCACCAGGAGTTCATCCAGATCGACACCACCAACGTGCTGTTCATCGTCGGCGGCGCGTTCGCGGGCCTGGACCAGATCATCGAGCAGCGCAGCGGCAAGAAGACCCTGGGCTTCAACTCCGACCTCGCCCCGGTCGTCGAGGAGAAGGACTCCGAGCGGCTGTCGAAGGTCGTCCCGACCGATCTGCTCAAGTTCGGCCTGATCCCCGAGTTCATCGGCCGTCTGCCGGTGATCGCCGCGGTCAACAAGCTCGACAAGCCGGCTCTGATCTCGATCCTCACCGAGCCGCGCAACGCGCTCACCAAGCAGTACGTCCGACTGTTCGCCATCGACGACGTCGAGCTGGAGTTCACCGAGGAGGCGTGCGAGGCGATGGCCGATCTGGCCCTCGAGCGCGACACCGGTGCTCGTGGTCTGCGGTCGATCGTCGAGGACGCCCTGCAGGACATCATGTACGAGATCCCCAGCCGCGACGATGTCGCCAAGGTCATCGTCACGGCCGAGACCGTGCGCGACCACGCGGAGCCCACCGTGATCACCCGCGACGAGGCCGACAAGAAGGCCAGCTGACTTCCGTATAGCGTCGACCCATGGTCGACATCACGCTGCTCGGAGCCACCGGGTTCACCGGCGGACTCACCGCCGACTACCTGGCCGTCCATCTGCCCGAAGACGCCTCGTGGGCGATCGCGGGGCGGACCCGCGCCAAGCTCGAACAGGTGGCCGCGCGGATCGCCGCGACCGGTCGTGAGGCCCCCGAGATCGTCATCGCGGACCTGGCCGATCCGGACTCGATGGCGAAGATGGCCACGGACACCCGCGTCCTGATCAGCACCGTGGGTCCGTACCTCCAGCACGGCGAGCCTGCCGTCAAGGCGGCCGCCGAGGCGGGCATCGACTACGTCGACCTGACCGGCGAGCCGCAGTTCGTCGACGAGATGTGGCTCAAGTACCACGAGACGGCCGTCCGCACGGGCGCCCGGCTCGTGCACGCCTGCGGCTTCGACTCCATCCCCTACGACCTCGGCGTGCTCTACACGGTCGACCAGCTCCCGGCGGGTGTCCCGCTGATGATCCGCGGCTACATCCGGGCCAAGGCCACGTTCTCGGCCGGGACGTATCACTCGGCCGTGGGCCAGATCGCGCAGTTCCGCCAGTCGCAGGCCGCGGCCAAGCAGCGCCGGGCGCGTGAGGGGCGTCCCACCGGGCGCCGCATCCACGGGGGTGGCCACCTCGGACGTGCTGAGCCGCCCGTCAAGGGCTTCGGGGTACCGCTGCCGACGATCGACCCGCAGATCGTGCTGCGCTCGGCGCGCGCCCTCGAGCGGTACGGCCCCGAGTTCACCTACGAGCACCACGCGCACTTCCGGACCCGACGGATGATGGCCATGGCCGCTCCGGTGCTGGCGGCGGTCGCGGTGGGTGCCCAGATCCCTCCCGTCCGCGCGGCGCTGCTGAAGCTCAAGGCCTCGGGCGACGGGCCCTCGGAGGAGCAGCGCGCCGGGTCCTGGTTCACCCTGACCTTGGTCGGACACGGCAGCGACACCAAGGTGGTCACCACGGTCCGGGGCGGCGATCCGGGCTACACCGAGACCGCCAAGATGCTGGCCGAGTCGGCGATGTGCCTGGCCTACGATGACCTGCCCGAGGTCGTGGGCCAGACCACCACGGCCGTGGCGATGGGCTCGGCCCTGATCACCCGGCTGCAGAACGCCGGGATCGACTTCTCCACCTCGACCGTCGACTGACCCCGAGATTTGCTCCTATTTGGACCTTTGAACGCGGTTCGAAGGTGAGTTGGGGAGCAAATCTCGGGAGCGGTGGTCAGGCGACGACGACGTCGACGCCGGCCTCGTGCAGCATGGCGCGGTCCTGGGGCCGGATGCCGTCGTCGGTGACGACGACCGTGACGTCCTCCAGGTCGGCGAAGGAGAAGACCTGGTGCGGGCCGAACTTGGTGGAGTCGGCCAGGACGACCTGGGTGCGGGACGACCGCACGAGCGCGCGCTTGACGGCCGCCTCCTCCGAGTCGGCGGTGCTGAAGCCGTGGTCGGAGGCGATCCCGTTGGTCCCCAGGAAGGCCACGTCGGCGCGAGTGGTGCCGAACGTCTCAACGGTCCGCTGACCGACCGCGACCCCCGTGACATCACGGACGCGACCACCGACGGTGTGCAGGGCGATGCCCTCGTGGCCGAGCAGTTGATGGGCGATCGCGACGCTGTGGGTCAGCACGGTCAGTCGCAGGTCGGACGGCAGCACCGAGACCAGGTGGGCGATGGTGCTGCCACCGTCGAGCAGGACGCTGCCGCCGGCCGGGGGCAGGAACGCCAGGGCGGCGGTGGCGATCCGCGCCTTGAGGTCGGGCCGCTCGGAGGTGCGCTGCGACAGGCTCGGCTCGATCCGCGAGTAGGCCGAGGACAGCACCGCCCCGCCGTGGACCCTCCGGGCCGTTCCCGCGCGCTCCAGCACCGTGAGGTCGCGTCGAATGGTCTCGGTCGAGACCTTCAGCTCGTCCGCGACCTCGTTGACCGCAAGGCGCCCATGGCGCTCCAGCAACTCCGTGAGCAACAACTGACGTTCGGCGGCGTACACCCCTGACCTCCCCGAAGATCGTGTGGGTTCATGTGGTTTCCCTCGGAGACTACGCCTCCTCAGGCGTCGGCGAGTGTGGTTTCGACGCGCAACGCGTCACCCTCGGCCTCGGCGGTGGCGAACTCGCCCACGACGCGGCCCGCAGCGCGCAGGTCCGGCACAGCGGCCTCCAGCAGGTCCAAGGTGGCACGGGGACCCGACACGGTGACCTGGGTGACCTCGGTGCGCTGGCTCACCTTCGCCGTCGACTTCGCGCCGCGGATGCCGGCCAGTGCCTCGCCCGCGATCGCCAGCAGACGGCCGTCGAACGGGTCCACTGCGAGGTCGTCGGTGGTCGGCCAGGCGGCACGGTGGATCGAGCCCTCCTGCCACCAGGACCAGACCTCCTCGGTCACGTAGGGCAGGAACGGCGCGAGCAGTCGCAGCTGGACCGACAGGGCCAGCACGAACGTGGCCTTCGCCGACGTGCCGGACTGGTCCTCGCGGCGGGCGCGCTCCTTGACCAGCTCGAGGTAGTCGTCGCAGAAGTCCCAGAAGAACTTCTCGGTGACCTCGAGGGCCGAGGTGTAGTCGTACGCCTCGAAGTGGCTCGTCGCCGTCTCGACGACGTCACGCAGCGCGGTCAGCAGGGCGCGGTCGAGGGGCTCGGTGACCAGCGAGGCGTCAAGCAGGGAGGCGTCGGCGCCCAGGCCGTACTGGTCGACGGGAGCCACCACGAACTTGCTCGCGTTGAGCACCTTCATCGCCAGGCGGCGTCCGACCTTCATCTGGGTCTCGTCGAACGGCGAGTCGGCACCCGGGCGGGCGCCGGCGGCGCGCCAGCGGACCGCGTCGGCGCCGAACTTCTCGAGGATCTCGTCGGGGACCACGACGTTGCCCTTGGACTTGCTCATCTTCTTGCGGTCGGGGTCGACCACGAAGCCCGAGAGCGCCGTGTGCTTCCACGGCACCTGGCCGAACTCCTGGTTCGACCGCACGACCGTCGAGAACAGCCACGTGCGGATGATGTCGTGGCCCTGCGGACGCAGGTCCATCGGGAAGGTGCGCTCGAACAGGTCGAGGTCGCGCTCCCAGCCGCACACCAGCTGCGGCGTCAGCGAGGACGTGGCCCACGTGTCGAGCACGTCGGGGTCGGCGATGAAGCCGCCGGGCTGTCCGCGCTGCGACTCGTCGAAGCCGGCCGGGGGCTGGGACGCCGGGTCGACGGGCAGGTCGTACTCGGGCGCGAGGAGCGGGTTCTCGTAGTCGGGCTCGCCGGCCTCGTCGAGCAGGTACCAGACCGGGAACGGGATGCCGAAGAACCGCTGGCGGCTGACCAGCCAGTCGCCGTTGAGGCCCTCGATCCAGTTCGTGTACCGCGACTGCATGTAGCCGGGGTGCCAGTCGATGTCGTTGCCGAGCTCGACCAGCTGCTGACGCAGCTCGGCGTCACGGCCGCCGTTCTTGATGTACCACTGGCGCGTGGACACGATCTCGAGCGGCTTGTCGCCGCGCTCGTAGAAGTTCGCCATGCGCTGCGTGGGCGTCGGCTCGCCGTCGAGGTCGCCGGACTCCTTGAACGCAGCGGCGATCGCCTCGCGGGCGCTGAAGGCGGTCTTGCCGGCCAGCTCGGCGTACACCGACTCGCCGGGGCCGCCGGCGATCCACTCGGGCACCTCGCGCAGGATGCGGCCGTCGCGGCCGATCACCGTGCGGTTGGGCAGGTCGAACTCGCGCCACCACTGCACGTCGGTCAGGTCGCCGAACGTGCAGCAGTGCACGATGCCGGAGCCCTTCTCGGGGTCGGCCAGCGTGTGGGCCAGGACGGGCACCTCGACGCCGAAGATCGGCGAGTGGGCGGTCGTGCCGAACAGGTGCTGGTAGCGCTCGTCGTCCGGATGCGCGATCAGGGCGACGGCGGCCGGGGTGAGCTCGGGCCGGGTGGTCTCGATGAAGACCTTCTGGCCATCGGCCAGGTGGTACGAGACGCGGTAGTAGTGACCCGGGTAGTCGCGCGCCTCGAGCTCGGCCTGGGCGACGGCGGTCTGGTAGGTCACGTCCCACATGGTCGGGGCGTCCTGGCTGTACGCCTCACCGCGCGACAGGTTGCGCAGGAAGGCGCGCTGGCTGGTGGACTGGGCGTCCTGACCGATCGTCGTGTAGGTCTGCGACCAGTCGACCGACAGGCCCAGCGTGCGCCAGAGCTTCTCGAAGACCTGCTCGTCGCGCTCGACCAGCTCGTTGCACAGCTCGATGAAGTTGCGCCGGCTGATCGGGATCTGCTTCTTGGGATCGGGCTTGGCCGGCGGGGTGAAGTCGGGGTCGTACGGCAGCGAGGGGTCGCAGCGGACGCCGTAGTAGTTCTGCACGCGACGCTCCGTGGGCAGGCCGTTGTCATCCCAGCCCATCGGGTAGAAGACCTCGAACCCGCGCATGCGCTTGTACCGCGCCATGAGGTCGGTGTGCGTGTAGCTGAAGACGTGACCCACGTGCAGGGAGCCCGAGACGGTCGGCGGCGGGGTGTCGATCGAGTACACCTGGTCGCGCGTCTTGGTCCGGTCGAAGGCGTACGTGCCCTGCTCGGCCCATACGCCCACCCACTTCTCCTCGAGACCTTCGAGGACGGGCTTCTCGGGAACGCGGTTCTGTGTGGTCACAAGCGCCGATTCTACGTGGGTCGCCGGGCGCCGGTTTACCACGGGACCGTGGTAAACCGGCGCCTCCCCGGGGAAGTTCACCCAGGGAGGCGCCGGCTTGCCCGGGGGAGTCCAGGAAGATGGACGGCGGAGGCGATCAGATGAGCGACGGCAGCAGGCCGACGATCCACGTCGTGGCGGCGTTCACGACCGATGCGGACGGCCGGATCCTCGTGGTCCGCAAGGCCGGGTCCGAGATCTTCATGCAGCCCGGTGGCAAGCCCGAGCCCGGCGAGCAGCCGGTGGAGGCGCTCGTGCGCGAGCTCGCCGAGGAGCTGCTGATCGACGTCGATCCGGACGACCTTGCGGCGTGGGGACGGTTCGAGGCCGACGCCGCGAACGAGCCGGGCCACCACCTCGTCGCCGACGTCTTCGCCCTGCGCCTCGACCGCGAGGTGACCGCTGCGGCCGAGATCGCCGAGGCGCGCTGGTTCACCCGGGACGAGGCTCGCGACCTGGGCGATCGCCTGGCGCCGTTGGCGCGCCGGATGCTGGAGCTGCCGCCGACCCGCTCGCAGTTCCGGCCCTTCCGCTTCACCGAGCCGATCGAGACGGCGCGGCTGCGCTTGCGACCGATCACGGTGAACGACGTGGACGCCTTCCACGAGTACCAGTCCCGCGAGGACGTCGCCCGCTTCATGCTGTTCGAGCCGCGAAGCCGCGAGGAGATGGCCGCCAAGGTGGCGGAGTGGTCGTCGCACACCGCGCTCGAGCGCGACGGTGACTACCTGGAGATTCCCGTCGAACTCCGCACCGGCGGACGCATGATCGGACACCTCTATCTGAGCCTGCGCAGCGTTGACCACCTCACCGCCGAGATCGGTTGGGGCCTCCATCCGGACTTCCAGGGGCAGGGGTTCGCCGAGGAGGGTGCCCGTGCGCTGCTCCAGCTCGCTTTCGAGCGGATGCGGCTGCACCGCGTCGTCGCCGAGCTGGATCCGCGCAACGACGCCTCGATCGCACTGTGCCGGCGCCTCGGCATGCGCGAGGAGGCCCACTTCCGTCAGGACATGTGGTTCAAGGGCGACTGGGCCGACACCGGGATCTACGCGGTGCTGGCCGAGGAGTTCTCGGCCCGCTGACCGTCGGTGCGCCAGAGGGCGCTCGGCCACCAGATCCGCCGGCCGATGTCGAGGTTCAGCGCTGTCACCAGCACCGAGCGCACGATGATCGTGTCGAGCAGGACGCCGATGGCCACCGCGAAGCCCAGCTCGGCCAGGAACACGACCGGCAGCGTCGCCAGTGCCGAGAACGTGCCCGCCAGCACGAGCCCCGCCGAGGTGATCACGCCGCCGGTCGCGGCCAGGCCGATCAGGGCGCCGCGCCGCGTGCCGTGCACGAGAGCCTCCTCGCGCACCCGGGTCATCAGGAAGATGTTGTAGTCGATGCCCAGCGCGACGAGGAACACGAACGCGAACAGCGGGAACGACGAGTCCGCTCCGGCGAAGTCGAACACGTACCGGAACACGAGCGCGCTGATGCCCAGCGCGGCGGCGAAGGACAGCACGACGGTGACCAGCAGGATCACCGGCGCGGCCACGGAGCGCAGCAGGATCATCAGCACGAGCAGGACCACCACGAGGATGATCGGGATGATGAGGCGGTTGTCAGCCGCCGAGGCCTGCTGGACGTCCAGGTTGAGCGCCGTGTTGCCGCCGACCAGCGCGTCGGCCCCGTCCACCGCGCCGACCGCGTCGCGGATGTCCTCGATGGCGTCCTGAGCCGCGGAGGAGTCGCTGGGCACCGACAGGGTCGCCTCGATGTAGGACACGTCGCCCTTGGTCCGCGGCGGCGTCACCGTGGCCGGGTCGACGCCTTCGACGCTGGCCAGGGCCGAGCGCACCTGCGGCGCGCCGTCGGCGGTGGAGATCACCTGGACGGGGTCGCCTGCGCCGGCCGGGAAGTGCTCGGCGATCCGCTCCTCGGCGATGACCGAGTCCGGCGTGCTGGTGAACGCCTCCTCGTTGCTCAGGCCCGTCGCGTCGAGCTTCACGACACCGAACGAGAGCGCCACCAGGACGAGGGTCGTGACGACCCACACGACGCGGGGCGCCTTGGCGATGCGGCGGCCCACGCCGGACCAGAAGCCCCGGTCCGTGCGCTCGGGATCGCCGAAGTGCGGGATGAACGGCCAGAAGACCCAGCGGCCGAAGATGACCAGGAGCGCGGGCAGGAGCACCAGCATGATCAGCAGTGACACGGCGATGCCCGCCGCGCCCACCGGTCCGAGTCCGGCGGTCGAGTTCATCTGGGCGAACAGCAGGCACAGCAGTCCGATGACGACCGTGCCGCCGCTGGCGATGATGGCCGGTGCGGCCCGGTGCAGGGCATGGGCCATCGCCTCATGGCGGTCCTCGTACCGGCGCAGCTCCTCGCGGTACCTCGCGACGACGAGCAGGGCGTAGTCGATGCCCGCGCCCAGGACCAGGACGCTCAGGATGCCGGCGCTCTGCCCGTTGACGGTCAGGCCGCCGTACTTCGCCAGCAGGTAGACCAGTCCCTGGGAGGCGAACACGCTCATCAGGCCGCAGAACAGCGGGATCAGCCACAGGATCGGGCTGCGGTAGGTCAGCAGCAGCATCACGACCACGACGCCCACCGCCGACAGCAGCAGGATGCCGTCGATCCCCGCGAACGACTCCGCCTGGTCCGCGCTCAGGGCGGCGGGTCCGCCGATGTCGACCTGCAGGTCGGTGTCGGCGATCCCGGACTCCGACGCGTCGCGGATCTCGTCGATCCAGTCCGGGAGCTTCTCCCAGGAGTCGTCGTCGAGCGTCATCGGCACAACCAGCTCGATGGCCTGGCCGTCGCGGCTGGGGATCGGGGGAGTGATCTCCCCGAGGGGAACGTCCTCCAGGGCCGCGATCTCACGAGAGACGGCCTGGGCCGCGGCGAGGTCCTGCGGGCCGAGCCGCTCCGAGGACGACAGCATGACGATCGCCGGGACGCTCTCCTCGTCGTAGAAGGCCCCGGCCTTCTTGATCACCTGGGTCGACTCGGCGTCGTCCGGGAGCCAGGCCGCGACGTCGTTGTCCTGCACGCTGGTGAGCTTGCTGGCGAACGAGCCGAGGGCGCCGATGAACAGCAGCATGACGACCAGGACCACCCATTTGGCCCACCGATGCGTGATCCACCCTGCCGCCTGACGATTCATTCCCTCAGTGTGTTCCCGGCTCCGGAACGCTGACCATGGGTGGAATCACCCATTTCCGGTCGGGGTCGTCAGCCTGGTCCCGCCCGCCTCACCAGCCTCATTCGCGGCGGTGTGACAACCCTCGATGCCCGCACTGGGATACTGGCAGGGATGAGGCCCACCTACCCCGATGTCGAGCTCGCCCTGCTGTCCCGTTGGCCCGAGACCCGGCTCGAGCCGTCGCTCGACCGGATCCGCGCCGTGTGTGAGCTGATGGGTGATCCGCAGAACGCGCAACCGGTCATCCAGCTGACCGGCACCAACGGCAAGACCTCGACCAGCCGCATGATCGATGCGCTGCTGCGCGCCCTCGACCTGCGCACCGGCCGCTTCACCAGCCCGCACCTGCAGCGCATCAACGAGCGCATCTGCATCGACGGCGAGCCGCTCAGCGACGACCTCTTCGTCGACGCCTACGCCGATGTCGCCGTCTACGCGGACCTGGTCGACCAGAACCAGCCGCACCGGCTGAGCTTCTTCGAGATGCTCGTCGCGATGGGCTACGCCGCGTTCGCCGACGCGCCCGTCGACGTCGCGGTCGTCGAGGTGGGCATGGGCGGCGCATGGGACGCCACGAGCGTCGCCGACGCCGCGGTCGCGGTCATCACCCCCATCGACGTGGACCATGCCTCCTACCTGGGCGACACGCCGGCCGACATCGCTGTCGAGAAGGCCGGGATCATCAAGCCCGGCACCCGCACCGTCCTGGCCTCGCAGTCCGAGGAGGTCCTCGAGGTCATGCTCGGCCGCGCCAACGAGGTGGGTTCCCTGCTCGTGCTCGAGGGCGCCGACTTCGGCGTCGAGTCGCGCACCACCGCCGTGGGCGGCCAGCTGTTCACGATCCAGGGCGTCAAGGGACGCTACGAGGACATCCTGCTGCCGCTGCACGGCGCCTTCCAGGCCCGCAATGCGGCGCTCGCGCTGGCGGCGGTCGAGGTGTTCACCGGCGAGGCCCAGCTCGACCCCGACCTGGTGCGCGCCGGTTTCGGCGCGGTGACGTCGCCCGGACGGCTCGAGGTCGTCCGGCGCAGCCCCACCGTCGTCCTCGATGCGGCCCACAACCCGCACGGCGTGCGGGCGATGGTCGAGTCGCTCACCGACGAGTTCGCCTTCAGCCCGCTGATCGGGGTCGTCGGGATCATGGCCGACAAGGACGCCGAGGAGATCCTGCACGAGCTCGAGCCCGTCGTGGCGCACCTCATCTGCACGCAGAACAGCACCGAGCGCTCGCTCGCGGCCGGCGACCTCGCCGAGATCGCCGCCAGCGTGTTCGGGGCCGATCGGGTCGAGGTCGTGCCTCGCCTCGACGACGCGCTCGAACGGGCGATCTCGTTCGCCGATGCGCCGGGCGAGGAGTTCGGCGACTCGATCGGCTCGGCCGGGGTCCTGGTGACGGGCTCGGTCGTGACCGTCGGCGAGGCGCGCACCCTGCTGCGCGGCGGAGAGGGCGGTGCGGCATGAGGCACATGTGCGCGACGATGCTGACGCTGCAGGCCATCATCCTGGGCCTGTCCATCCCCGTGATGATCGCGGTGCAGGACGTCGAGCCGCTCACAGCGTCGCTGCTGGGCGGTGGACTGGCGGTGCTGTGCCTCGTCACGGCGGGCCTGCTGCGCCAGCCGTGGGCCTACTGGATCGGCCACGCCATCCAGGTCGCCACCATCGCCCTGGGCTTCCTGGTGCCGATCATGTTCTTCATCGGCCTGATGTTCGCGGCGCTGTGGCTCGGGGCGTTCTTCCTCGGGCGCAAGATCGAGGCGGACAAGGCACGCTGGGCCGCGGCCGGCGAGTAGCGCCGACCGTGAACGGGAATCTCGCGATGTGACATGGGTCACCCACCGGCCCGGTACGGTGGATGCATGGCGCGTGTCCTCGTGGTTGCAGACGAGATCTCGCCGGTGATCCATGACGCCGGCGTGCGGCGGATGCGCCCGGACGTCGTTCTCGGCGCGGGCGACCTGCCGTGGGACTACCTGGAGTTCCTCTCCTCGATGCTCGACGTGCCGGTCGTGTTCGTGCCGGGCAACCACGACCCCGAGGTCGACGCCCCGCTGTCGGGATTCCGCGGCTGGTTGACCGGCAACGGCCTGCCCCGGGAGGACCCGCGTCCGCTCGGCGGGACGAACGCCGACGAGTCGATCATCGACGTGGCCGGACTGCGCATCGCCGGGCTCGGCGGCAGCATCCGCTACAACGACGGCCCGAACCAGTACACCCAGGAAGAGTTCACCAAGCGCGCCAGGCGGTTGCTCAGGGTGGCTGCCAAGCGCGGAGGCGGGGTCGACGTGCTGCTGACCCATGCGCCGCCCCGAGGGCTCGGCGACGGCGACGACCCGCCGCACCACGGCTTCGAGGCGCTGCACGAGGTCATCGAGACGCTCAAGCCCACGTGGCACCTCCACGGGCACATCCATCCGTACGGTCAGCCCCAGCCCGACCGGACCCTGGGGTCCACCACCATCCGCAACGTTGTGCCCTACCGGCTCATGGAGATCGAGCCGCACCTCCAGTCGGTGGAGGGCCATGGCTGATTCAGGGTCCCCGCGGATCGACGCCGAGAGCGACTTCCTGCGCTCCCGGCGCCTGCAGACCCTGTCGTCACTGGCGGCGATGCTGCGCGGTGACCGCGACACGACCAAGGCGCTCTCGTTCGACGAGGTCGCCGATGCGCTGGGCCGGCGGGGTGAACGGCGCGTGGGGCTGCAGCTGATCCCGCTCGACGCGATCATCGGGTCGGTCGACAAGGTGCGCGACTTCGATCGTCGGTTCCGGCCCACCTCGGACCGCAGCCGGGCCCGTTGGGAGCGCATCGCCCGGGCCAGCCGGATCGGCGAGGAGATCCCGCCGATCGACGTCTACAAGCTGGGCGACTACTACTTCGTGCGCGACGGCCACCACCGCGTGTCGGTCGCCCGCGCCCTGCACCTGCGGCTCATCGAGGCCGAGGTCACCGAGGTCCAGACGCTGCTCGAGCCCCGCGACATCGGCCGGCGCACCGACCTGGAGATGAAGCACTGGCGCAAGCTGTTCCTGCAGCGCGTGCCGCTCGAACCGAGGATCCGCGGAGCCGTCACCGTCACGGACCCCTTCGCCTACGGCCTGCTCGCCGAGATGGTCGAGGCCTGGGGTGCGCGCTGCATGCAGGCCGAGGGCCAGTTCATGGACAAGCAGACGATGGCCCGCCGCTGGCTGGACGAGGAGTTCCTGCCGGTCCTGCAACTGGTCGCCGACGCCGGACTGAAGGGCGAGGACGAGACCGACGCCGACGCCTACATCCGCATCGCGGGGGAGCGGTACCGCCTCATCGGCGAGCACCTGTGGGACCGCGACATCATGGCCGAGGTCGCCAAGCGGCGTGGGCGTCGCTCCTCGCGCCGCCGGACCTGAACCCTCCCCGGGCTCAGTGCGTGATGTTCTCGCCGCTGGACGCGTCGAAGATCTGGATCTTGCTGGTGTCCACGTACAGCTCGGCGCGCTGACCGCTCGCGACCTTGGACTCGGCGCTGAGCCGGGCGTTGACCTGCGTGCCGCCGCCGGTCATGTCCTGACCGGAGTCCTTCGCCAGGTCCTCCAGGTCGGCGTTGTCGGCGCTGTTGCCCTCGACCGAGAAGTACGCGTAGACGTCGGAGCCCATCTGCTCGACGAGGTCGACCGTGACGTCGACCCGGGCGCCGGGGGAGTCCGCGGCCACCAGCGAGGCGTCCTCGAAGTGCTCGGGGCGGATGCCGACGATCACGTCGCGGCTGGCACTGCCCGAGCGCAACGCCTCGCGAGCCGTGTCGGGCACGGGCAGGTCGCCGATCGAGGTCCGCAGTGTGTCGCCCTCGATCGTGGCGGGCAGGAAGTTCATCGACGGGCTGCCGATGAAGCCGGCCACGAACAGGTTGACGGGGTTGTCGTAGAGCTCGGCGGGGGAGCCCACCTGCTGGATCTTCCCGGCGCGCATCACGACCACCCGATCGCCCAAGGTCATGGCCTCGGTCTGGTCGTGGGTCACGTACACGGTGGTGGTGCCGAGGTTCTTCTGGATGCGTGCCACCTGGGTGCGCATCTGCACGCGCAGCTTGGCGTCGAGGTTCGACAGCGGCTCGTCCATGAGGAACGCCTTGGGGTTGCGCACGATGGCGCGGCCCATGGCGACGCGCTGGCGCTGGCCGCCGGAGAGGTTGGACGGCTTGCGGTCGAGGTGGGCCTCGAGCTCGAGCATCCGCGCCGCCTCCATCACCTTCTCCTTGATCTCGGCCTTGTCCATCCCGGCGAGCGTCAGCGGGAACGCCATGTTCTCGTAGACCGTCATGTGCGGGTAGAGCGCGTAGGACTGGAACACCATCGCGATGTCGCGGTCCTTCGGCGCCTTGTCGTTGACGACCGTGCCGTCGATCTTGAGCTCGCCGGTGGTGATGTCCTCGAGCCCGGCGATCATGTTCAGCGTGGTCGACTTCCCGCAGCCCGACGGGCCGACGAGGATGATGAACTCACCGTCGGCGATCGTGAGGTTGAAGTCCTCCACGGCCAGGGCTCCGTCGGGATACCGCTTGTTCACGTGGTCCAGGACGATTTCAGCCATGATGATTCCTTTCAGCCCTTGACGGCGCCGCTGGTGAGGCCGGCAACGATCCGGCGCTGGAAGAACAGGACGAAGATGACGATCGGGATGGTGATGACCACGGCGGCCGCGGCAATCGACTGCGTGGGCTTCTCGAACGTCGTGGCGCCGGTGAAGTAGCTCAACGCCGCCGGCACGGTGCGTGAGCGCTCGCTGGAGGTCAGCGAGATGGCGAACAGGAAGTCGTTCCAGCAGGAGATGAAGACCAGGATCGCGGTGGTGAACACACCCGGCATGGCCAGCGGCGCGATCACCTTGCGGAAGGCCTGGAACGGCGTGGCGCCGTCCATCTTGGCGGCCTTCTCCAGCTCCCAGGGGATCTCCCGGAAGAAGGCGCTCAGGGTGTAGATCGCCAGCGGCAGCGCGAACGTGATGTAGGGGATGATCAGGCCGGCCCACGTGTCGAAGAGGCCGAGGCTGGTCTCGATCTTGAACAACGGCGTGACCAGGGCGATCTGGGGGAACATCGCGATCAGCAGCGAGGCACCCACGACGAGCCGCTTGCCCGGGAAGTCCAACCGCGCGACCGCGTAGGCGGCCATCGTGCCGACCAGGATCGCGATGAACGTCGAGATCAGGCAGATGCCGATCGAGTTGATCAGCGAACGCGTGAAGTCGTTGTTGTTGAAGATCGCCTCGTAGTGCTCACCGGTGAACTGGCTCGGGAAGAAGCGCCCGTCATTGAGGGTGGCGTCCGGTTTGAACGACAGCGACAGGATCCAGATGACGGGCACGAAGGCGTAGATCAGGACCAACGCGTTCACGCCCCACCAGATCGCCTTGGTCTTCGGCGTCTCGATCACGGTGCTCATCAGCGCCTCCCCTCATCGGAACCGGGTGCCGCAGCTCCGAAGAGCTTCACGAACGCGAAGGCGATGATCGCGATCGTGATGAAGATCAGCACCGACATCGTGGAGCCGATGCCCAGGTTGAGCCCTCGGATCAGGTTGTTGTAGGCGATGATCGAGACGCTGGAGGTCTCGTTGGCGCCGCTGGTCAGGATGTAGATGTTGTCGAAGACGCGGAAGGCGTCCAGCGTGCGGAACAGCACCGCCACCAAGATCGATGGCTTGATCAGCGGGACGGTGATCTTCCAGAACCGCTGCCACGGGTTGGCGCCGTCCATCGACGCGGCCTTCATCAGGTCCTCGGGCACCAGGGCCAGGCCCGCCATGAGCAGCAGTGCCATGAACGGGATCGTCTTCCAGACCTCGGCCAGCACGATGATCCAGAACGAGCTCCACTGGCCGGTCAGGGGTGCGCTGTCGCCGGCCAGCCAGCCCATGCCCTGACTCCAGGCGAAGCGCCAGCTGAAGGCGGCGACCACGGTGACGATGGCGTAGGGGACCAGAGCCGACGTCCGCACCAGGCCACGTCCGACGATCGTGCGGTGCATGACGATCGCCAGGGCCATGCCCAAGATCAGCTCGAAGATCACGCTGACGACGGTCAGCAGCAGGGTGAACCCGAAGGCCCTCCACCAGATGTCGCTGGACAGGACCGTCGCGTAGTTGTCGAACCAGATGAACTTGTTGTCATCTGGTGTGCGCAGGTCGGCCCGGAACAGCGACAGGTAGAAGGCGTAGGCGATGGGGTAGGCGGTGACCGCCAGCATGATGATCACGGCGGGTGCCACGAGCATCAGGCCCAGCCGGCGCTCGGCCTTCTTGCCCTCGCTGTGACGCTGGCGCGCGATCCGTGCGCCCTCGTCCTCACCCTCGGTCTCGGTGACGGCCTCGATGATGCTCATGGCAGGATCCCCTTCCCGTCGATCGCGTCCTGGATCGAGGTCTTGAGCTCCTCGGTCGTCTTCTTCGGGTCGATCGCCGACGGCGGCGACAGTGTCGACGAGATGATCGTCGAGATGTTCTGGTAGACCGGCGAGATCGGTCGCGAACTGGCCGTCTCGAGGGCGTCGAGGAGCACCTGCGCCTGCGGGTACGCCTCCTTGAACTCCGCCTCGTTGAACACCGCCTCAAGCGTGGGCGGCTCGCCGGCGGACAGCGCGTGCTGGAGCTGGTGCTTCGGCGAGCGCAGGCACATCGCCGCGTCGTAGCTCTCCTGCTTGTGCTCGCTGTACTCGCTGATCCCGAAGTTCATGCCGCCGACGGTGACCCGGGACGGCTCGCCCGCGATCGTCGAGGGGAAGGTGGCGAAGCCCAGGTCCTGGGCGACGTCCTTGTTGGCCTCGCGCATCGCGGCCAGGACGTACGGCCAGTTGAGGCTGAACGCCGAGTTCTCGTTCTGCAGCTGGGCGAACACCTCCGGCTCCTGGGAGTTCGACAGCGACCGGCTGGCCAGGCCCGACGTGGCCAGTCGCTTCAGCAGCGCCAGCGCCTCGGTGGTCTTGTCGTCGATCGTGACCTTGGTGCTGTCCTCGTTGACGATCGTGCCGCCGTAGGAGGACAGGATCGTGTTGAAGCCGACGACCAGGCCCTCGTAGCGGGCACCCGTGAAGCCGATCTCGTACGGGTCGCCCTCGGCCTTGAGCTTCTCGGCCATGTCGAACATCTCGTCCCACGTGTCCGGCGGGCCGTCGCCGACCTTGTCGACCAAGGACTT
This sequence comes from Aeromicrobium sp. 636, assembly GCF_024433585.1. Classification (NCBI taxonomy): domain Bacteria; kingdom Bacillati; phylum Actinomycetota; class Actinomycetes; order Propionibacteriales; family Nocardioidaceae; genus Aeromicrobium; species Aeromicrobium sp. 636. Next base: position 1,243,319 of record NZ_WNJU01000001.1, on the reverse strand, counting down.
GCGGTACCACATCAGCTGGGCGTTGGTGTGCTTCGGGATGCCGTAGACCTTGTCCTTCCAGGTGGCCGTCTCGAGCGGCACCTCGAGGGTGCCCTCGGTGACCTGGGCGGCCTGCTCCTCGTTCAGCGGCACGATCCAGCCGGCCTCGGCGAACTCGGCGGTCCACACGACGTCCATGCCGAGCAGGTCCATGCCCTTGTCCTTGGCGGCGAGGCGCCGGACCAGCTGCTCGCGCTGGCCGTCGGCGTCGCTCGGGACGAGGTTGCCGACGATGCGGTAGGCGCCGTCGGCCTCCTTGTTGCACTCGTCGATGATCTTGTCGAAGCCGGTGGCGGAGGCGCCGCCGAAGAGGTTGATGACGGGCGTTCCGCCGTCGTCACCGCTTCCGCAGGACGCCAGGGCCCCCACGAGCGTGGCAGCGGCGGCCAGGCCGACACTGCGGCGGATGAACTTCGTTCGCCTTGTCACGTGCACCACTCGACCTTCCCCCGAGAGTCCGCGGCGTGCGACCGGTGAAAATGTGACGCCGCTCACATGAACCTAGGGGTGTAGCGGGCGGGCCGCAAGTCCAACGGCCCGTGCGCCGATCAGCCGGGAGCGACCCAGGCCGTGGTGTCGGTGGGGAGGCGGTGTCCCTCGAGGGATCCGCTGGCCACCAGCAGCTCGCCGTGCGGCAGGTCGATCGGCGTGGGGCCGAAGTTCGTCACGACCAGGACGCGGCGACCACCGTCGGCCACGACCATGAACGCGAGCACGTCGTCACCGAGGTCCTGCCAGTGCAGCTCGCCGTGGCCCAGCCCGTACTTGCGACGCACGGTCAGGAGGCGCCGGTAGAGCTCCAGCGTGCTGCCGGCGACGCCGTCCTGGCGGTTCGGGGCCAGGTCGCCGTAGACCTCGGGCTGCGGCAGCCAGCTCTCGCCCGTGGGGCTGAAGCCGAACGCGGGCTGGTCGGCATGCCACGGCACGGGCACGCGGCACCCGTCGCGGCCCACGTCCTCCCCGTTCGTCCGGACGAAGGTCGGGTCCTGGCGCACCTCCGGCGGCAGGGTGGTGGCCTCGGGCAACCCGAGCTCCTCGCCCTGGTAGAGGTACGCCGAGCCGGGCAGCGCGAGCATCACGGTGGTCGCGGCGCGAGCGCGGCGCAGGCCCAGCTCGGGGTCGGGCTGCGGGTGGTCCGGGCCGATGCCGAGCACGCGGGTGGGGCGATCGATGTCGTAGGACAGTCGCGAGGCGTGCCGCGGCACGTCATGGTTGGACAACACCCACGTCTGGGGCGCCCCCACGGCCGTCGCCGCCGCCAGCGCGGCGGTGATCGAGTCGCGCTGGTCCTTGGCCCGCCACGGGGTCATCAGGTAGCCGAAGTTGAACGACTGGTGGAGCTCGTCCGGCCGCACGTACTTGGCCAGCGCCTCGTCCGGGACGACCCACGCCTCGGCGACCAGGATGCGGTCGGCGTCCTTGCCCTCCACGCGGTACTCGTCGACCAGTCGGCGCCAGTCGCGGTAGACCTCGTGCACGGCGGGCTTGTCCCACATGGGCTGCAGCGAGGTCGCCTCGTTGGCGATGTCGTAGTCGGTCGGGGCGTCGGGCAGCCCTTCGGCCTTGTGCAGGCCGTGGGCGACGTCGATGCGGAAGCCGTCGACCCCGCGATCGAGCCAGAAGCGCAGGACGGAGCGGAACTCCTCCTGGACCTCGGGGTTGTTCCAGTCGAAGTCCGGCTGCGTCGGGTCGAACAGGTGCAGGTACCACTGGCCGGGCGTTCCGTCGGGGTTGTCCACGCGCGTCCACGCCGGTCCGCCGAACGTGCTCTGCCAGTTGTTGGGCGGCAGCTCGCCGTTCTCGCCCTGACCGTCGCGGAAGATGTAGCGGGCGCGCTCGGGGCTGCCCGGTTCGGACGCCAGCGCGGCCTTGAACCACTCGTGCTCGCTGGAGGAGTGGTTGGGCACGAGGTCGACGATGACGCGCAGTCCCAGCTCATGGGCGCGGGCGACGAGCGCGTCGAAGTCGGCCAGCGTGCCGAAGAGCGGATCCACGTCGCGGTAGTCGGCGACGTCGTAGCCCGCGTCGTTCTGCGGGCTGGTGTAGAACGGCGAGAGCCACACGGCGTCGACGCCGAGCTTGGCCAGGTAGTCCAGGTGGGACGTGATGCCCGGCAGGTCGCCGATGCCGTCGCCGTCGGAGTCGGCCCAGGAGCGGGGATAGACCTGATAGATGACGGCGTCGCGCCACCAGTCGTCGTGGGTGGTGTCGTTGCGATCGACCATGGGAACTCCTTGATCAGCGCGCGGGATAGATTGACCTCATGACACAGCGCACGCTTGTTCTCATCAAACCCGATGCTGTGGCTCGCGGCTTGGTGGGGGCGGTGACCACGAGGTACGAGCGCAAGGGTCTGCGCATCGTTGCGATGCAGCTGCGGACGATCGACGGTGCGATGGCCGACGCTCACTACGCGGACCACGTCGAGCAGCCCTGGTACCCGCCGCTGCGCGAGTTCGCGACGTCCGGCCCCCTGGTGGCGTTGGTGCTCGAGGGAGACCACGCGATCGAGGTCGTTCGGGGGATCAACGGCGCCACGGACGGCCGCAAGGCCGCTCCGGGGACCATCCGGGGCGACTTCTCGCTGTCGAACCGCGAGAACCTCGTCCACGCCTCCGACTCCGAGGAGTCCGCCGCGCGCGAGATCGCGCTCTGGTTCCCGGAGGCCTGACGTCGTGGGCGGGCCGATCCTGATCCAGGCCTGCATCAACGGCGCGCTCCCGCCCGCAGCGCACCCGGCTCTGCCGGTCACGCCGGCGCGGATCGCCCAGGACGTCGCGGCGGTCGTCTCGGCCGGTGCCGACGCCGTGCACCTGCACGCGAAGGGTAACGACGGACTCGACACCCTCGACCCGGACACGGTCGACGCGGCCATCACCGCCGTGCGGGTGGCGGTTCCCGCACTTCCCGTCAGCGTCACCACCGGGGCGTGGGCGCTGCCCGACCCGGTGGCCCGCCTCGAGGCGATCTCCGCCTGGAGCGTGCTGCCGGACGTCGCGTCGGTCAACTGGCACGAGCCCGGCTCGGTCGCGATCGTCGAGGCGCTGTTCGAGCGCGCCGTCGGCGTCGAGGCCGGACTGTGGACGATGGACGACGTGCGCGCGTGGGCCGACTCGCCGGTGCGCGACTCGGTCAGCCGGGTGCTGCTCGAGCTGCCGGACCGTCTCGAGCCCGGCCAGGCCGTCGCCCTCGCGGACGAGATGATCGCCCACGTGCGCAAGGTCTCGGTGGACGTGCCGATCCTGTTGCACGGCGAGGGCGCCTCGGCCTGGCCCGCGCTGCGTCACGCGCTGGTCCTGGGTCTCGAGACCCGGATCGGTCTGGAGGACACCCTGCTGCTGCCCGACGGCTCACCGGCGGCCGACAACGCTGCCCTGGTGGGGGCGGCCCGCGAACTGGTCGACCGCCTCGCCTGAGCGGTCGTCAGTCCAGGAACTCGCCGTCGAGCCAGCCGACGCGGCGCTCCAGCCATTGTCGCAACAGGTCGACCTCGTTCTGCCAGCCCTCGCGGGGCTCGACCGCCGGATCGTCGTTGGCGTAGACGTGGCTCGTCGGGTCGTTGTCGAACTCGCTCGCCGTCACCGGCAGACCCGGGCCGTCGACATCGGGTGAGCTGAAGTTGTCGGCGGCATCGTCGGCGATGACGGCGGCGCGGTCGTCGATGAAGTCGCCCATCGTGGCCAGGCTGTCCGAGACCTCGGTCCAGCGGTCGGCGACCCGGGCGGCGAACCACGGATCGGACATCAGGACGTTGAAGTAGTGACCCCGGCGTTGGTTCCACAGCTGAGTGGGGGAGAAGGCCTCGCGCCATCCCGGGTCGTCGCTGATCGAGTACCAGGACCGCTGCAGCCACCAGCCCTTCGGATGCTCGAGACGCCACGAGCCGTTCGCCCGGTTGCCCTGCGAGGCGTCGAAGGCCCACGGGGCGCCCATCGCGACCGTGTCGTCCCCGCGCAGGACCAGGTGGACGTCGTCGTCGAACGGGCTGCCGATGTTCTTGGTCAGCTCGTTCAGGAGGTACCAGTCGACGAAGGAGGCGACGTCGATGCGGTCGCGGTAGCCGTTGGTCGGGAAGTCCCGGGCGTAGAGCAGGTCCTCGACCTGCTGGAACCGCACCGCCGCGTCCGAGGCGTCGCCGGCCTCGTCGTCCGGCAGGTAGAGCTGCAGGCCGCGATCGGTCCGGAAGCGCGGGTGGTCGAGGTCGCGGCTGTCCGCCAGCAGCGCGATGTCGTCGTCCTCGAGCTCGGCGCGTCCGTCCTGCACCGTGGGGCCCTCGCCGAACGAGTACAGGCCGCACGGGGTGCCGTTGACCTCCAGCCAGGCCGGCACGAGCCGCGGGACCCAGTCGAAGCCGAGCCGGCGGGCGATCTCCATCGCGCTGGCGGTGCGCAGCAGCGACCGGTCGGAGAAGTGGTCCAGCAGCACCCAGTCGCGCGAGGCGGGGAGGCCCAGGACGGAGGCGGGCTCAGCCAGCTCGACGGTGTACGGCCGCTTCAGGCCCTGCCACGGGTTGGCCGTCTGCGGGACCGACACCTCCGCGTCGAGCTCCTGCTTCGGGTCGGCGGGTCCTCGGACGGTCATCTCGACCGAGGTCGGGTCTTCGGTGCTCGTGATGAGCTCGCGGCAGGGCGCGGCGGGCTCCTCCGCGAGGTCGTCGACGGGCACCTCGAGCCGGACCGTCGCGACGCCGTCGATCTTCACGGGAGGCTGGCGTTCCGAGGGGGAGGCGGCGCCCGGCTCGGCGTCGCTCTTCGGCGCCGCGTCGACGTTGACCACGATCAGGAGGGCGAGCAGGGCCAGGGCCAGCAGAGCGGCCACGGCCACCCCGATCACGCGTGTCCGGCTCATGGTCGAACCCTACGTCGGGCGATGCGCGCGCACTGTGGGAACGCCGCTCTTCGCGAGACAGCCCGCCGACAAACGGCAACTACGGGTTACCGACCGGTACGGTGTCGAGCGTGAAGCGATGGATGCCGTGGGCCTGGGCCCTGATCGTCGGGGTGCTCTACAGCCTGGTCTCCCTGTTGTCGTGGCGACGGCTGACCGTGAACTCGTGGGACAACGCGATCTTCGAGCAGGCCGTCAAGGCGTACTCGCGGTTCGAGGCGCCGATCGTGCCGGTGAAGGGGCCCGGGTACAACATCCTGGGCGACCACTTCTCGCCGATCGACGCGCTGCTGGCCCCGGCGTACTGGGTCTTCCCGTACGGACAGACCCTGTTGGTCGCCCAAGGGGCGCTGATCGCGCTGTCCGTCGTGCCGATCACCCGCCTGGCCGTGGACCGCCTCGGCGTACGGGTCGGCTGGACGATCGCGCTCATGTACGGCCTGGCCTTCGGGTTCGGCAACGCGGTGGTGGCCGACTTCCATGAGGTCGCGTTCGCGGTGCCGATCCTGGCGATGGCCGGCGTCGCGTTCGTCGAGCAGCGCTGGTCCGCCGTCGTGTGGTGGTCGCTGCCGCTGCTGCTGGTCAAGGAGGACATGGGCGTCACCGTCGCGGCCGTCGGCGTGGCGCTGTGGCTCGCCGGCGAGCGGCGCCGAGGCCTGCTGCTGGCGGTGGGCGGGGCGATCGCCCTCGTGCTCGTGGTCTGGGTGATCATCCCGGCCTTCAACACCGGCGGCGGTTACGACTACACCAGCAACCTCGGCGGGGACGTGGGGATGTGGGAGACCCTGACCACCCAGGCCGACCGCAAGCTGCTCACGCTGCTGCTGACCTTCGGCGTCACGGGCTTCGCGGCCCTGTGGTCGCCGTGGGCCGTCGTCGCGGCGCCCACGTTCCTGTGGCGCTTCCTCGGCGACGTCGAGTACTACTGGGGCACCGAGTGGCACTACTCGATCGTCATCATGCCGATCGTGTTCGTGGCGATGATCGACGCGATCGGCAGGCGACGGTGGCTCGAATGGCCCGGCGTCGTGCTGGGCGCGGCGGTCGGCGGCTACCTGCTGGCCGGCGGCCCGGTCGTGAAACTGCTCGAGCCCGAGACCTGGGACGCCGCGCCGCGCCGCGAGGCCCTGCAGGAGGCGATCGACACGATCCCCGAGGACGCCGTGGTCGAGACCGACATCTCGGTGCTGAAGTACCTCACCGGCAGCCACGACGACGTCTACTGGATCGGCACGATCGGCGACGTGGTGCCGGACTACATCATCTTCGACCGCAACCTGACCCAGACCGATCCGATCCAGCACGGCGCCGAGCACGGCGCGGCCTACGAGGTCGTGTTCGACCGTGACAACTACGTGGTCGCCGAGCGCGTCGACGACTGACGAGAAAGACGCCGCCCGCTCCCCGGAGGGAGCGAGCGGCGTCTCGTGGCGTCTCGTCAGGGGTGCGTCATGCTCATGACGTCGAGTGCCTGGTCGAGGTCGGCCTCGCTGATGTCGCCGCGCTCGACGTAGCCCTCCTCGATGACGACCTGGCGGATCGTCTTGCGCTCCTTGACCGACTTCTTGGCGATCGCGGCCGCGTTCTCGTAGCCGATGTGGCGGTTGAGCGGCGTCACGACGGACGGGCTCGACTCGGCCAGCTCGCGGCAGCGGTCGACGTCGGCGGTGATGCCGTCGATGCAGCGGTCGGCCAGCGTCGTCGAGGCGTTCGCCAGCAGGCGCATCGACTCGAGGATGTTGCGGCCGATGACCGGCAGCATGACGTTGAGCTCGAACGAGCCGGAGGCGCCGGCGAAGGCGATCGCGGCGTCGTTGCCGATGACCTGGGCGCACACCATGAGCGTCGCCTCGGGCAGGACCGGGTTGACCTTGCCGGGCATGATGCTCGAGCCGGGCTGCAGGTCGGGCAGGTGGATCTCGCCCAGGCCCGTGCGGGGGCCCGAGCCCATCCAGCGCAGGTCGTTGTTGATCTTGACCAGGCTGACGGCGATGGTGCGCAGCTGGCCCGACATCTCGACCAGGCCGTCGCGGGCGCCCTGCGCCTCGAAGTGGTCGCGCGCCTCGGTCAGCGGCAGGCCCGTGCGCTCGGCGAGGATCTCGATGACGCGCTGGGGGAAGCCCTTCGGCGTGTTGATGCCCGTGCCGACGGCGGTGCCGCCCAGGGGGACCTCGGCCGTGCGCGGCAGCGACGCCTCGATGCGCTCGATGCCGCGGCGGATCTGCGCCGCGTAGCCGTTGAACTCCTGGCCCAGGGTGACGGGCGTGGCGTCCATGAGGTGCGTGCGGCCGGACTTCACGACGTCGGCGAACTCGGCGCCCTTGGCCTCGAGGCTCTTCGCGAGGTGGTCCAGGGCCGGGATCAGCGTGTTGAGGGCCGAGTCCGTGGCAGCGACGTGGATCGAGGTCGGGAACACGTCGTTGCTGGACTGCGAGGCGTTGACGTGGTCGTTCGGGTGCACCTCGATGCCCGAGTTCCGGGTGGCGAGGGTCGCGATGACCTCGTTCGTGTTCATGTTGCTCGACGTGCCGGAGCCCGTCTGGAACACGTCGATGGGGAAGTGGCCGTCGTGGCCGCCGGCGGCGACCTCGTCAGCGGCGGCGACGATCGCGTCGGCCATGTCCTGGTCGAGGATGCCCAGCTCGGCGTTCGCGGTCGCGCAGGCCGCCTTGATCTGCGCCAGCGCGCGGATCTGGGAGGACTCGATCGGCGTGCCGGAGATCGGGAAGTTCTCGACGGCGCGCTGGGTCTGGGCCCGGTAGAGGGCGTCGGCGGGGACCTTGACCTCGCCCATGGTGTCGCGCTCGATGCGCCATTCCTTGTTGTTCTCGGTCATGCCTCGCACCCTAGTGGGCGCGGCGCGGATCGTCCGTTTCGGGTCGAGGCGCGCGCGTGTGTGAGGGGTCAGCGGGCGCGCTCGGCGTTCGCGACGATCGCGTCGACGAACGTGCCGTACAGCTGCGCGGGGAGGTCGTGGCCCATGCCGGCGATCTCGAGCAGCGCGGCACCGGGGATCGCCGCGGCGGTGGCGCGACCGCCGGAGCGGTGCACCAGCAGGTCCTGGGAGCCGTGGATCACCTGGGTGGGCACCGAGACGGCGCGGAGCCGCTCGGTGCGATCGCTCTGGGTCAGGACCGCCAGCATGTGGCGCGAGACGCCGCTGGCGATCCAACCGCGGTCGTAGGTCTCGAGGGCGCGGGCGTGGGCGACGTCGTCGGGAGTGGGGAAGGCCGGCGACGCCATGACCTTGCCGTTGCGGACCGAGGTCTCGGCGAACTCGGGGCGGGTGCGACCGGCCGGGGCCAGCATCGTGCGGATCACGAGCGGATGGATCCAGCCCGCCGTGCGCCGGCCCGTGGTGGACATGATCGAGGTCAGGGAGCGCACCCGGGAGGGATGCTCCACGGCCATCGTCTGGGCGATCATCCCGCCCATCGAGACCCCCACGACGTGGGCGGCGTCGATGCCCAGGTGGTCCAGGAGGCCGACGGCGTCGTCGGCCAGGTCGTCGATCCCGTACGGCGCCGTGCCGCGGCCGAGGAACGCCTTGACGACGTCGGTGCGCGACACCTGGTGGTGCCGCAGCTTCGTCGAGCGCCCGGTGTCGCGGTTGTCGTAACGGATGACGTGGAACCCGCGTCCGGCCAGCAGCCGGCAGAACTCCTCGGGCCACCACGTCATCGGGCCGCCGAGTCCCATGATCAGCAGGACGGGCTGGTCCTGCGGGTCACCGAAGGTCTGGTGGCACAGGTCCAGGCCGCTGGGCAGGTGCGCGAAGAGCTCGCCGGAGACGGCGATGTCCTCCTCGCGTGCCTGCCCGGCGTCCATCGGATCAGTGCTCGTAGTCGATGGTGGAGAACGCCGCGAGCTTGTGCAGCTGGTGCTCGCTGCGGATCGTGCGGATCGTGCCCGAGCGCGAGCGCATGACGATCGACTCCGTCGTGGCGCTGCCGGCGCCGTATCGGACGCCGCGCATGAGGTTGCCCGTCGTGATGCCGGTGGCCACGAAGAAGCAGTCGTCCCCGGTGACGAGGTCCTCGGTGTGCAGGATCCGGTCGAGGTCGTGGCCGGCGTCGATGGCGCGCTGACGCTCGTCGTCGTCGACGGGCGTGAGGCGGGCCTGGATGACGCCGCCGAGGCATTTCATGGCGACGGCGGTGATGATGCCCTCGGGCGTGCCGCCGATGCCCAGCAGCAGGTCGACGCCGGAGCCGGGGCGGGCCGCGGTGATGCCGCCGGCCACGTCGCCGTCCTGGATGAACTTGATGCGAGCGCCGGTCTGGCGGATCTCCTGGACCAGCGCGTCGTGGCGCGGTCGGTCGAGCACGCACACGGTGACGTCCTCGACGTCCAGGCCCTTGGCCTTGGCGACGATCGAGATGTTCTCGGCGGCGGGCAGCCGGATGTCGACCTTGTCGGCGGCCTCGGGGCCGGTGATGAGCTTCTCCATGTAGTAGACCGCGGACGGGTCGTACATCGAGCCGCGCGGCGAGACCGCCATGACCGAGATCGCGTTGGGCAGGCTCTTGGCCGTCAGCGTCGTTCCGTCGATCGGGTCGACGGCCACGTCGCACTCCGGTCCGGTGCCGTCGCCGACGTTCTCGCCGTTGTAGAGCATCGGGGCGTCGTCCTTCTCGCCCTCGCCGATCACGACGACACCGTTCATCGCGACGGTGTTGATCATCGAGCGCATGGCGTTGACGGCGACGCCGTCCGCACCGTTCTTGTCGCCTCGTCCGACCCAGCGGCCGGCGGCCATGGCGCCGGCTTCGGTCACGCGGACGAGGTCCAGGGCGAGGTTGCGGTCGGGGGCGGCCTCGGCGGGCTTCAGGTGGTCCACGCGGTCATCCTACTGGTAGCGCCGGTTACGCTGGCTGATGCGACCAGACGGTCTCACACCTCACGAAAAGGAGCACGATGAGCGGCTACTCCCGGGGCGTTCCCGCGATGGGCGACGTGCTGCGCTCGGTGCTCGTGCTGGGTGCGGTCGTCGTCGGGCTGTTCCTCTTCGGCCGGTTGCTGACGGTGACGCCCGACAACCCCACCTCCGAGGTCGATTGGCGCACCGCCGCCTCCGGCGTCGAGAGCCGGGCGGGCTTCGTCCCGCTGGTGCCCGCCGAGGTGCCCGACCGGTGGCGGGTGACGCGCGCCGAGCTGATCGACGACCGGTGGCAGCTGAACGTGATCACCGAGAAGGACAAGTACGTCGGCCTGAGCCAGCGCCGCGGGGATGCCAAGGCGCTGAGCGCGCTGGTCGAGGACCGCGCCCCCGGTGCGAAGCCGGCCGGCGACGTGCGGATCGACGGACAGTCCTGGCAGGTGGGCACCGGGCCGAAGGGCGCGGTGACACTGTCCCGGCTCGTCGGCGGTGACGCCGTCGTGGTCACCGGCAACGCCGGTCGGTCCGTGATCGAGGACTACGTGGCGTCGTTGGAGCCCTTCTCGTCCTGAGCCCCGTCCAGCCGGGCGCGCGCGCCGTCGAGCCAGCGCTGGCATGCCTCGGCGAGGGCCTCGCCGCGCTCCCACAGGGCCAGTGACTCCTCGAGCGTGGTGCCGCCGGTCTCGAGTCGCTGCACGATCGTGACCAGCTCGTCGCGGGCCTGCTCGTAGGTCAGCTCGGAAGGGTCCGGCTGGGTCGGCTCACTCATGTGGGTGCTCCTGCAGTTCGGTGACGCGGACGGTGGCCCGTCCGTCGGTCAGGTGGAGGACGAGCTCGTCGCCGGCGGCGAGCGGCTCGATGGAGGTCACGGCATGCCCGGCGGGGTCGAGCGCCACGGCGTATCCCCGGCGCATGGTGGCCAGCGGTGACAGGGCGCGGACGCGGGCCAGGTGATGGCCGATCTCGTCGTGCGCGCGGTCGAGACGGCTGCGCATGGCTCGGCGGGCACGCTCGCGCTGGGCCATGACGAGGTCCTGCTGGGAGTCGACGAACGCCGAGGGTGAGCGCAGGACCGGGCGGCTGCGCAGGGCGGCCAGGCCGGCCAGCTCTCGGTGGACCTGGGCCGCGACGGCCTGGCGGGCCCGTTCGCGGGCGGCGGCGAGTCCGGCCAGCTCGTCGCCGACGTGCGGCACCACGCGCTTGGCCGCGTCGGTGGGGGTGGAGGCGCGCAGGTCCGCGACGAGGTCGAGCAGGGGCACGTCCGGCTCGTGGCCGATCGCACTGACGACCGGCGTGGTGGCGGCGTACACGGCCCGCACGAGGGCCTCGTCGGAGAACGGCAGCAGGTCCTCGAGAGCACCGCCGCCGCGCGCGATGACGATCACGTCCACGTGAGCCGCGGCGTCCAGCTCGCGCAGGGCCGCGATGACCGCGGTGGCGGACTGCGATCCCTGCATCAGGGCGTGGCGCACCTCGAGGGTGGCTCCGGGCCAGCGGTCGCGGACGTTCTGGATCACGTCGCGCTCGGCCGCCGAGCCCTTGCCGGTGACCAGGCCGATCGCGGTCGGCAGGACCGGCAGCGGCCGCTTCCAGCGCGCCTCGAACAGTCCTTCGGCGGCCAGCAGCTGGCGGCGGCGCTCGAGCTGGGCCAGCAGCTCGCCCTCGCCGGTGGGACGGATCTCGAGCAGTTTCAGCGAGAGCCGGCCGTTGGGGGAGTAGAACTCGGGCTTGGCGTGGACGATGACGCGCGTGCCGTCGGTGATGGGGCTGGCACTGGACTCGACCACGGCGCGGAAGGCGATGGCGCTGATGCTCATGGTGGCGGCCAGGTCGCGCAGCGTGAGGTAGTAGGTGTTGCCGCTGAGCTTCGGCTGGACGACCTCGGCCTCGACCCAGACCGCGCCGAGCTTGCCGATCCACCCCTGCAGAGCGAGCGAGATGCTGCGCAGCGGCGCGGGGGAGTCCGCGCTCGTCTCGAGGGCCATGGGGCCCACCCTATGAGTCCGGTGCGACGGTGTGCCCGGGGCTCGGCCCGGTCGGTACGCTGGGGGCCATGTCCACACAGGTCGAACTCGGCATGCCCGCAACCTCGGGCCAGGTCCTCCTGGCCGACCCGCGCGGATACTGCGCGGGAGTCGACCGCGCGGTCATCACCGTGGAGAAGGCGCTCGACCTGTACGGGGCTCCCGTCTACGTGCGCAAGCAGATCGTCCACAACAAGCACGTCGTGAACGATCTGGCCGCCCGAGGCGCGATCTTCGTCGAGGAGCTCGACGAGGTCCCGCCGGGCGCGACCGTCGTCTTCAGTGCCCACGGCGTGTCCCCGGCCGTGCACGCGCAGGCCGCCGAGCGCAGCCTCAAGACGATCGACGCCACCTGCCCGCTGGTCACCAAGGTGCACCACGAGGCGCGCCGCTTCGCCCAGGAGGACTACCGCATCCTGTTGATCGGCCATGCCGGTCACGAGGAGGTCGAGGGCACCGCAGGTGAGGCTCCCGAGCACATCACCTTGGTCGAGCACCCCGACGACGTCGCGGCGCTGGAGTTCCCCGAGGGCACCCGGCTCAGCTGGCTGAGCCAGACCACCCTCAGCGTCGACGAGACGATGGAGACGGTCCGCCGCCTGCGCGAGAAGTTCCCGCAGTTGGAGGATCCGCCCAGCGACGACATCTGCTACGCCACCCAGAACCGTCAGGTCGCCGTCAAGGAGATCGCGAAGGACGCCGATCTGGTGATCGTGGTCGGCTCGGCGAACTCGTCGAACTCGGTCCGGCTGGTCGAGGTCGCCCTCGAGGCCGGCGCCAAGGCGTCGTACCGGATCGACGACATCAGCGAGATCGACGACGCGTGGCTCGAGGGCGTCAGCACCGTGGGCGTGACCTCCGGTGCCTCGGTCCCCGACGACCTCGTCCAGGAGGTGCTGGTCTACCTCGGCGAGCGCGGCATCGGCAACGCCAAGGCGATCCGCACGGCGGACGAGTCGCTCATCTTCGCCCTGCCGCCCGAGCTGCGCCGCGACATCAAGGCCGCTTCACAGGCTTGACCACCAGGCCGGTGCCGCCGCCACGACGCTGCGGCTCGGCCGCGGCCGTCATGAGTCCGCGCCGGTCCACCTCGATGGTGGCCGCCGCGCCGATCTCGGCGGCCGACGTGAACGTGTCGCCCGAGGGCACGAGCGTCTGGCCGAACGGCGCCAGGATGGACTGGTAGCGCTCGATGAAGGCCGGCTCCGCGGGCGTGTTCGCGGCGTTGCGCTGCGAGGCGCGAGGCGCGGCCACCGCCTCGGGCAGCGTCATCCCGAGATCGATCCGGTTGATGAGGATCTGCAGCACCGTCGTGATGATGGTGGCGCCGCCGGGGGAGCCCAGGACGAAGCGGACCTTGCCATTCTCCGTGACGATCGTCGGCGCCATGGACGAGCGGGGGCGCTTGCCCGGCTCGATGCGGTTCGGGTCGGCCGGGTCGTACACCGCGGTGAAGTCGGTCAGCTCGTTGTTGAGCAGGAAGCCGCGTCCCGGCACCGTGATGCCCGAGCCGCCGGTCTGCTCGATCGTGAGCGTGTAGGCCACGGCGTTGCCCCAGCGGTCGACGACCGACAGGTGCGTCGTGGAGACGTTCTCCGTGTCGGGCTTCTCCGCCTTGGCCGCGGTCGCACAGCCGGCGCCGTCGAGCGCGCCGGGCGCGACGGGGCGGATGGACGCCTGCGCCGGGTCGATCGTGCAGTCACGCGAGTTCGCGAACCGCTGGCTCAGCAGGGTCTGGGTCGGGACATCGACGAATGCCGGATCGCCGACGTAGGCATTGCGGTCGGCGAACGCGCGGGCGGACGCCTCGAGGTACAGGTGCAGGCTCTGGCCGAGACGGGCTCCGCCGCCGAGGCGGTGGTTCTCGAGGATGTTGAGCGCCTCGCCCACGGTGGTGCCGCCGGACGAGCCGGGCGCCATGCCGTAGACGTCCAGCCCGCGGTAGCGGACGTGGGTGGGCTTCTGCAGTCGCACCGAGTAGTTCTCGAGGTCCCGCGTGGTCATCGTGCCGGGCGGCACGGGCAGGGTGGTGGCCGGATCCTTCGGGGGGTTCTGGACGGTCTGCGCGATCTCGTCGGCCAGGCGACCGGTGTAGAACGCCTTCGGACCCCTGGCGGCGATCAGGGCGTAGGTGCGGGCGAGGTCGGGATTGCGGAAACGCGATCCCACCTGCGGGGCGTCACCGTTCGGCAGGAAGAGCCGGGAGCTCTCGGGGAACGCCGCGAAGCGCTTGGCGTTGTCGAGGGTCTGGTTGCGGAAGGTCTGGTCCACGGTGAAGCCCTGGGCGGCGAGCGAGATCGCGGGCACCAGGTTGCGGGCCAGGGAGCGCTTGCCGAAGCGACGGGTCGCCTCGTTCCACGTCGCGACGGTGCCCGGGACGCCGACCGAGACGCCGGACGTGACGAGCTCGGGCGTGAACCGGTACGGCTGGCCCGTGGCCGGGTCGATGAACGAGTCGGGCTTGATCCCCGCGGGGGCGGTCTCGCGGCCGTCGATCGTGGTGACCTTGCCGGTGCGGCCGTCGCGGAAGACGAAGTATCCGCCGCCGCCGACTCCGGCGCTGTAGGGCTCGGTGACGCCGAGGGCCGCGGCGGTGGCCACGGCAGCGTCGGCCGCGTTGCCGCCGGCCTTGAGGACCGCGAGCCCGGCACGGCTGGCGTCCGCGTCGACGGAGCTGACCGCGCCTCCGTAGCCGTACGAGGTCGGCGTGGCCTGGGTGACGGGCTTCGGTTTCGCGCCGCGGGCCTCGGCGGGCGACTGCAGGGCCACCGCGCCGGCGGCCAGGGTCAGGGCCGACAGGGCGGCGACGGAACGACGGATCAGCATGGATTTCCCCCCGGAGATCGACGTCCTGTCACGGTAGGGCGCCCTGCGCGGGTCGGCAACCAGGCGGCGGTCCGATGGCGCGAGGGCCGATCTCCGCTAGCGTGCAGGTCGGCCGACGATGGAGGACGTCATGAACGCCCACAAGACCCTGCTGTTCACCACGGTGACGTCCGCAGTACTGGCGGTGGCGATCGTTCTCCTCTACCCGGTGCTGATCGAGCCCGGGGACGACTTCGAGGCCGGCCTGCTGTTCTTCCTGCTGCTCGTCCCGGGTCTCGGTGCCGGGGTGCCGATCATCTTCAGCGCCGTGGTGCACGCCCGGTACGGGCGGACTGACCGCTGGGTGCCGGGGGCGGCATCGGTCGCGGTCGTCGTCGCCGTGCTCGTGCTCTTGGGCAAGGACGGCAGTCCGGGGAACCTGCTGCCCACGGGCGCGATCGTGATCGCGATGTTCGTGGGGGCGTCCCTGCTCGCGAACTGGGCAGGTCGCCGGTTCGTGCCGACCGAGGGCGGGGAGGTCAGCGGCGGACGGTGAGGATCCGGCCCACGATCACGGCGATCGCGATGGCATGACCGATCAACAGCGGGACGCCGTGGGCGATCGTGGCCGAGAGGGTGCGGCCGAAGACGCCCGTTCCCTCGGGCATTCCGCTGATGACGATGGCATCGGGTGCCAGCGTCGCCACGACGAGCAGCGCGCCCACCAGCAGGACCGGCGGCATGATGCCGGCGGTGAACATCCCGCGCTCCTGCACCGCGGTGGCCGCGCTGATCACGACGAGGACGAAGGCGACGGAGAACGCCAGGCCGAGTCGGCCGTCGAGGAGGTCCAACGCGGTGACGGTGGCGAGGCCCAGAACGGAGCACACCACTGCGGCTCGCGGCGTCAGGTCGTACCTGGCGGCCGCGGCCGGGGTCCTGGCCAGGGCGATGACGGCGCCGGCTGCCGGCGAACTCATGGTCATGACGTTAGTTCATCGAGCAGCTCTGGCGCCGTCATGACGCGGGGTGTCGCCTCGATCACACGCGGGTGGAACGGCGGCTCGTCGTCGACCTTCAGATCGTGCAGGCGCCGTGCGCTGACCAAGAGTCGCGACTCGACCGACGCGACGGTGTCGTTGTAGGAGCGAACGGCCCGCTCGAGGGAGGACCCGAGCTTGTCGACGTGACCGGCCACGGTGCCGAGGCGCTCGTAGAGCTCGCGTGCCGCGCGGTGGATCTCGCGGGCGTTCTCGGCGACGGACTCCTGGGTCCACGCCAGGGCGACGGTGCGCAGCAGCGCCACGAGGGTGGTGGGCGATGCGAGGACGACCTGGCGCTCGGCGGCGTGCTCCAGCAGGCCGGCGTCGGCCTCGAGCGCGGCCGAGAGGAACGACTCGCCGGGGACGAACAGGACGACGAACTGCGGGGCCGACTCGAACTGGCGCCAGTAGGACTTCGCGGCCAGCTGGTCGACGTGGCTGCGCAGCTGACGGGCGTGACGGTCGAGGTGGGACTCGCGCGCCTCGGGCTCGTCCGTGGCGGTGGCGTCGAGGAACGCGTCCAGCGGCACCTTCGAGTCGACGACGATGTGACGGTCGCCCACGAGGCGCACGACCATGTCGGGGCGCAGACGACCACCGTCGGTGGCGACCTGGAGGTCGAAGTCGCAGTGCTCGACCATGCCGGCGAGCTCGGCGGTGCGTCGCAGGTGCAGCTCGCCCCAGCGGCCGCGGACCTCGGGTCGGCGCAGCGCCGTGGACAACGACGCGGTCTCGCGGCGCAGCGCCTCGCCGGTGACTCGGACGGACTCGACCTGCTCGCGCAGCTGCGCGTGCCACTCGATCCGGCTGGCCTCGAGGTCGCGCAGGCGCGAGTCGAAGCGGTCGAGGCTCTCGCGCACGGGCTCGACCGCCCGCGCGGTGGCGGCGCTGGCGACGTCCACGTCCTGGGCGGAGGCGGGACGGTCGCGGGCACCCAGGACGTAGCCGAGGACTCCGGCCAGGGCGGCGACGAGCAACAGGGCGAACAGCACGGTCAGGCTGGGGAAGGTGGCCATGCGGCCATGGTGTCGGCGCGCACCGACAGTTCTGGCAGTTGACGGCACCGCACGGTGGACAGGCAGCGGCGCCGAGCGGAACCATCGAGGGACCGGCACGTCCAGGAGGCACCATGGCGAAGATGACACTCCAGCTCAGCACGACCCTGGAGTCCCGCGGGCCCGCGGCCGCGGTGATCCTCACGGACGAGCAGGTGGAGGCCTTCGGCGCCGGCCGGGCGTTCCCGGTGCGGGTCACGATCGGCGACGCGTCCCAGCCGGCCCGGCTGGCCCGGATGGGGGACGAGAACCTCATCGGTCTCAGCAAGGCCAAGCGTGAGGCCCTGGGCGTGCAGATCGGCGAGGAGGTGGACGTGCGGATCGAGCTCGACGAGGCGCCGCGCGAGGCGGAGGTCCCCGATGCCCTGGCTCAGGGGCTCGCGGCCGCGGGGCTGCGCGACGTCTTCGACGCACTGGCCCCCTCGCGTCGCAGGGAGCATGCGCGTGCCGTGGCCGAGGCGAAGAAGGACGACACGCGCGAGCGCCGGGTCCAGAAGGTCCTCGACGCCCTGCGCGGGTCGTGAGCGCTCAGCCCTGCGAGAGGTCGGCGACCTCGTAGTTCCACAGTTCGCTGTGGCTCGAGACCGGTTTCGGTGCCTCGCCGCCGGAGCGTTCGGACTCGGAGCGGTGGCCGTGGCCGAAGGCGGGGGAGTTGAGCCAGGCCTGGAACGACTCCTCGTCGCGCCAGCGGGTGACGACGAGCCACTGCTCGCGGTCGTCGGTGGGCTTGAGCAGCTCGAAGCCCTCGAAGCCGTCCTGGCCGTCGACGGCTCCGGCGCGCTTGGCGAAGCGGTGGGCCAGCTCGTCGCCGGCGTCCTTGGGCACGGTGATGGCGTTGATCTTGATGACAGTCACAGTCCCCAGTGTCCCACTGCGGCACCATCGAGCACGATCACCGCGTCCTCGTCGTCGGCCTGCAGGACCCGCCCGGGCACCGAGGCCACCTGCTCGGTCGAGAGCAGGGTCACGAAGACGCCCTCGGAGCTGAGCCACTCGGTCATCGGCGCGGCGACGGCACGGACCTGGTCGAGTCCGCCGGGCCCGCCGTCGACGGTGTGCCGGGGCTCGTGGGCGCGGAAGTCGGGATGGATGCGCTCGACCCGGTCGGTGGGGACGTGGGGCAGGTAGCCGACCGCCAGGTCCACGCGACCCCGCAGCGTGGTGGGCAGTGCGGTCCACCAGGACCCGTGGTGGGCCCTGAACCCGAAGCGCCGGCCATTGGCCCGGGCGACCACGACCGAGGCGGGGTCGATGTCGACGGCGTGGATCTCGGCGCCGGGCAGGTGGGACGCGAGGGCCGCGGCGAGGGCGCCGCACCCGCATCCGAGGTCGACGACCACGCGCGCGTCGGGCCGGTGGGCGACGGCGGCCGAGGCGAGCACCTCGGCGCGACGACGTGGCACGAAGACCCCGTCCGCGACGGCGACGGCCAGCCCGGCGAACTCGGCGACGCCCACGGCGTGCTCGAGCGGCATGCCTCCGGCGCGGGCCTCGACGGCGCGCTCGATGTCGCCCGGGTGGTGCAGGTGGCGGCGGACGAAGGCCGCCTCGGCCTCCGCGAACACGCATCCGGCAGCACGGAGCCGGGCGACGATCGGGTCGCTGTGCGCGACTCGATCATCGCCCGGCTCGATCATCGTGCCCCCGTCAGGGCAGCAGCCACAGCGAGCTGCAGTTCGAGCGCACCGACTTGCCCGCGAGCCGATCGGCGAGCCAGTCGTGGCTCGGGACCAGGCGGGTGATCATCGGGGTGAGGTGGTTGAGTGCGGTGCCGCCGGTGCCGATCGGCTGGATGACCGGGACGTAGGTGACGTTGACGCCCTGGGCGCACCAGTCCTTGGCCAGTTGCTTGGCCTGGGCGTGGTCGACGATGTCGTCCTTCGTGCCGGTGAGCACCTGGACGGGGATCGACGGCTTGAGCGTGCCGATGCGCTGGGCGTCGACGGGAGCGCGCAGGGCCGGATCGTTCTTGACCGTGTCGTAGAGCGACTTGCCGTTGGTGGTCCACTTCGAGGTCTTCTGGAAGCCGTACGACAGCAGCGTGCTGCCGATGCACTGCGTCTTGACCTTCTCGAGCGCCTCCTTGCCGGCGGGGGTGGCCAGCTCGTCGAGGGCGCCCTGCAGCTCGGGGTGGTACGGCGTGATGCCGTTGATCGCGTAGGCGATGACACCCGTCAGGTCGGTGCCGTCGGCCGACTTGAGCACCTCGACGAGGTTCGCCGGGGGAGCGCCCGCGAAGGCGCCCTTGAGGTTCAGCTCGGGGGCGTAGGTCGGAGCCAGCTCGGCGGCCGATCCGGCGGCGCCGCCGCCCTGGGAGTAGCCGTACAGGCCGACCGGCGACGCGGCGGTGACCGACGTGTTGGGCAGCTTCAGTGCGGCGCGGGCGGCATCGAGCAGGGCGTGGCCCATGTCGAGGCGGTTCGTGTAGGTGTGGACGCGATCGGTGGTGCCCAGGCCGATGTAGTCGGTCAGGACGACGGCCATGCCGCGGTTCAGGAAGTCGTGGATGCTCGGGATCTCGTAGCCGATGCCCAGCTCGTTGCCCTGGACGTTGAGGAACGTCTCGAGGGACTTCGACGGGGCGCACGCGTCGCCCTGGCCCTGGGTGCCGGCGGCGACGGCGACGAGCGGGCGGGGGCCCTTGCCGGTCCACTTCTTCGTCGGCTCGATGTAGGCGCCGGTGACGGCGGCGGGAGCGCCGGCTTCGTCGGTGGAGGTGTAGAGCAGGCGGGTCGCGGTGCCCGGCATGTAGAGGCCCTTGAGGGTGAGCGCGAGCTTCATCGGCTCGCTGCGCACGAGGGTGCCGTTGCCCGCGGGCAGATCGGCCGGCGGGTCGTAGAAGCCCTCGGACGGTGCAGCGGTCGCCGAGGGGGCGCTGGCCAGGCCCAGGGCGAGTGCCGCGGCAGCCGCCACGGCGAAGGTCTTGACGGTACGCAACATGGCGACTCCCAGGATGAGTGTGAGGTGGATCACGCGAAATGTATCACGGAGTTACACCTGTCAGATATGGCCCCAGCGGTCCCTTCGGTTCTCGGCAGTAGGCTGGTTCCTCGTGGCCCTCACCATCGGAATCGTCGGACTTCCCAATGCCGGCAAGTCGACCCTGTTCAACGCCCTGACCAAGAACGACGTGCTCGCCGCGAACTACCCGTTCGCGACGATCGAGCCGAACGTCGGCGTGGTCGGTGTGCCCGATCCGCGACTGGAGAAGCTGGCCGAGATCTTCGGCTCCGAGCGGATCCTGCCCGCCACCGTCGAGTTCGTGGACATCGCCGGCATCGTGCGCGGCGCGTCCGAGGGCGAGGGGATGGGCAACAAGTTCCTGTCCCACATCCGCGACTCCGACGCGATCTGCCAGGTCACCCGCGTGTTCCGCGACGAGGACGTCACGCACGTCGACGGCGAGGTCAACCCGAAGAGCGACATCGAGACGATCTCGATCGAGCTGATCCTGGCCGACCTGCAGACCGTCGAGAAGGCGCTGCCGCGACTGGACAAGGAGTCGCGCAAGGACAAGTCCCTCGTGCCGCAGTTCGAGGAGGCCAAGAAGGCCAAGGAGGCGCTCGAGAACGGCACCGGCGTGCTCAACGCCGGACTCGACCTCGAGGCGCTGCGTGACCTGCACCTGCTGACCGCCAAGCGGTTCCTCTACGTGTTCAACTGCGACACCGAGGAGCTGTCCGACGAGGACCTCAAGGCCAAGATGCGCGAGCTCGTCGCCCCGGCCGAGGCCGTCTTCCTCGACGCCAAGAGCGAGGCCGAGCTGGTCGAGCTCGGCGACGACGAGGAGGCCGAGCAGATGCGGGCCGAGATGCTCGCCGAGCTGGGCATCGACGAGCCCGGCCTGGACCAGCTGGCCCGCGTCGGCTTCTCGACCCTCGGCCTGCAGACCTACCTGACCGCCGGGCCCAAGGAGTCGCGCGCCTGGACGATCAAGAAGGGCGCCACCGCCCCCGAGGCCGCCGGCGTCATCCACACCGACTTCCAGAAGGGCTTCATCAAGGCCGAGATCGTGTCGTTCGACGACCTGGTCGCCGCCGGCTCGATGAACGAGGCCAAGGCCGCCGGCAAGGTCCGCATGGAGGGCAAGGACTACGTCATGGCCGACGGCGACGTGGTGGAGTTCCGCTTCAACGTCTGAATTGGCGCGTTTGCGCAGGTCAGAGGGGGGTCAGGGCTCTCCAGTCCGCACATAGTCCGCAAGAATTTCAGTCACACGTGCGTCTGAGCGCCCAAAGAGGCGGGCTTGTATAGGCGGCCGAAGCATTCGGTTCGGAGGATCGCAGGCGGCGGAAATAGGTGCGGCACACGCGGTGGAGGGCTCGAACTCTTATTCCCTCGTTGGTCACGCGTACTCGACGCTAAGTGGCGATCCGACGAGTACGTCGTACCTCGCGCTTTCGATGTCCAAGTTCGAGGCCGTCATGGGCTGAGCCACGAAGGAAACGTGGTGGGCGTGCAAATCGCGAAGGTGGGCCCAGACGTCGACAACCTCCGCATCCCAGGCTCCTGGGAACTGATGCGTCGGAGGTTCCGCCGATTCGCCCCCCGTGCGGACGTCCGGTTGGAACGGAACTTCGACCTGACCGTGGGCGAGGCGGATAGCTTGAAGCACGCCGGATACACCCGAGTTCAGGAACTTGCCGCGTGGCACGCTGGGATCCATGTTGGACGCTGAGCCGCCGAGACATATGAACCTCCCGTTCGAAAGCCTCCCGATCCACACCGCTTGCGTCGGACTTTCCTCTCCCTCGACGACAGGAAGCACCGCGTGTTTCATCAGCATTGAGCCTTGGATCAACACTGGTGAACGGGTACCCAGTTCCAGGAAGCCACGGAAGTAGGCGTCCTCAACGCGCAATCGAGTTCGTAGAACTTCCAGTTTCTGGACTGTCGTGAGCTCCGCAGGGGGCCCGAGGGTGTTGCCGACCTTCGCGATCGAGGATGAGCCCAATTCGGATGTTGTTGTTGCGGCTCGCGCACCGGCCTCGACAGCCTGCTCATACAGGAGATCGATCTTGCGAACTGCTAGATATTGGTATTGCCGCAGGGGGCGCGACCCCCTTGCGGGCGGCACTTGGGAACCTCTGCGATCGTGAAGGATCTCCCGGTCCGAGCGTTGTGGGCCCAAACCCACTGGCTGATGATCACGGTGTTTGCTCGCGCCTCTCATCCGAACGACCGCCACGACCATTGCGGTTAGGAGTGCCACGAACACCAACCCCGCAGTCGCCACTTCGATTTTGCCCATGGGGAATGTTGGCAGGTCGCGCGCCGAAAGTCTGCGTCCGGTGACAGAGGCACGTCATGTAACTGCACGCAAAGCTCTAGGTGGCGGTCACTTCGCGGCCGCGCGGGTGCCCCCGCATTGACTACATGAGCGGCCAACGAACTCCTCTAGTGGTGGACTGGCATGGTCACTCATCAGGCGTGCACACAACTGCTGGGGCGATCAGGCAGGCAGGCGCCCCGCGTCGAAATTCGCGATGTCGCGAATCGTGTTACGCATAGGCGGCGGAACGACGCTGGTCGGCGAGCTGAGCTCTGCGCGGCGCACCGACATTTTGAGTACTCTCGGGCGGATGACAAGCGAAGAGATCACGGATGTCGTGTACCGAGGCGGCCCTTACAACGGAACGACCGGAGCCAATGATCCGTTGACGGAGTACGAAGACCTGTCGTTCGACACGGACGACGTCCACAGGTACAAGCGATCGACGGACCGTCTTGAACGTGTCGACGGCAAGCTTTCTGCGGTATATGAGTACGTCGGAGAAGTGCACGAATAACGCGGTGCAAGCGGCGGTATGACGCTGGGTTGTACCTGGCTGCGTGGCGCAGCGGACTAAGCCAAGCCGCCACGATGGACGAGTGGTGGCCGGCGAGCCGGGTTCTACTTCACAGACTCACGTCGCCTGCCACACTGCGCGCGTGGACCTCCTCGTGCGTCTCAGCGTGCTAATCGTTCTCCTATTGGGCTTCTCGAGGCTCGTCCAGTGGCTCGACGCTCGTTACGCCATGGATCAAGAGCGACCCGAGAAGTCCGAACTGTTGCGCTGGCGCTCGGCATTTGGTGTTGCCTGTTCGGTATTTCTCATCTGACGCATCGACGGCCACTTGCGGCGGATAGACGTAGCGCGCCAATCGAACGAAGATGTCGGCAGATCGGTACGGTTCCTGAATGAAGTCACGGGACGACGAGCCGACCTTGGGCGACGAGACGCCCGACGACATCACGGCGTACGCCGCCGAGCGTCGACGCCTCCTTCACGACTTCGGCGAACTTCCGCACGCCGGGAGTGGCATCGATTGGCAACGCCAACTCGCCGACGCGATCATGCGCGCCGAACGCGACTCTGCTGACCGCGCCAGAACCAAAGGCGAGCGCCTCGACGCGAAGCGACACCGGCATCTGCTTCGGGTTATCGGTGACGGCCTTGTACACACCCTGTTGCCGAGCCACACCATCCGGTCACTGTCTCGCCACCCCGGCAAACCCGCTCACCTCACATCCCAGGGCGACGACTTCGAGTTCGTATTCGACTCAGCCCGAGCAATCGCCAGTCTCGGAGGCATCCCAATCCTGTCCGACCTCACGACTCTGATTGGAATAGGTGACATCGTCACCGTCCTCCACGACGGTGTCGCGGTCATCGAATGTAAGAACCGCCCTGCACCAGATCATCCGCCCACGGGTCGGCCCGCCCGTCAGCAACAACGTGGCGAAAGCGCAGTGGACTACCTGGCCAACAGCTACATCGAGGAGGACGGTGGTCATCGCATCGCGTACGAGAGCCCTCTTCCCGATCCTGACTTCGAACTTGTTGAACGCTTGCTCCACGAGTGCATCGAGCACCCGCAAGGCACAGCCGTGCATGCCTATGCCGACGATGACTTGTTCATCGCTGCAACCGAGGATGCACCTCCTGATGTGGTGATGGCCGAGATTGCGAAGATCATGGACGCTACTGAACCTGGCACCGGTGAGCTAGCCATGGTTGGCATTTCTTTCCTCGGTGAGCTGGTCGAAGCCGCCACCTACAGACGGCTGTCGCCGTCGAACTATCCGATCGCTCCCCAGCTGCGGTGGAGACTGCTTGAACGCGAACTTCACCTCATTCGTATCGTGAACATGGGAGCTCTTGCTGCCGAGGTCGGTCTCGACGATGGACGCATGCTGACCCTCACTCCACGACGCGGTGAGCACGGATTTGAAGTTGCGATTGAAGGAACCGAAGCCGACCAGTCCGTGTTCACTCATGAGGTAGCTGAACTCTGTGTCTGGACTCCAATATCGGTCGAGTCGCTCCGTGGTTCCCTAATCGAACAAGCCAAACAGGCGCTCACGGATCTGGCCGCTATCGCAGGCGGCGACATGTCAACTGTGAGCGCGTACGGCGACAACATCATCTACAACACTCTGTACAGGCCGCTGACCAGTGCGGCACACGACCAAGCAAAAGTGAATGGCTCGGACGGAGCCGCCGACACAAGCGATGCCGGACCGGGCGAAGTGATACCAGGCAAGAACCACGCATAGCCAGACCTGTCGCAGCGGCCAACCCTGTTCGGGCGCAGAATGTCGCGTGATAGGCGGTGAAAGGACGCGCGTCGCTGGGCCTCCCGATACGCTCTTGCTGCAGATGGGCTATTGAGCCCCTATCGGGCAAAGCGATATGAGTCGTGAACCCAGACACCGGACCGGGTATGAACTGGTCGAGGGTCCATATCGAGGGCTCGCAACATGTCCACCTGCACCAAGATCAGTTACGCCACTCGGACCAAGGCGCTCATTGCTCTGAACGCCATTGGCCGCACCATGAAGCGGAAAGGACGTCAGGGCCCACGGGGTACGTACCTGTGCGCGCCCTGTCGAGCTTGGCATCACACCTCGTCCCCGCGCATTCAGTCACCACCATGGCAAAGGCAATCTGCCATGCCCTGATTGCGGGGGAATGACGCACCCTGGCCGACCGCCTCGGATCTAGCGAAGTTCAGGGAGAAGTGAGGTGAGATCAATTACGTCCACCCGTGCCTGTCTTGTGTACTCGGCAACCGTCATGGCTTCGGACAGCCCTCGCGGAGACCGGATCCGGATCGCTGCCTTCGACAAGGTTCTGGCAGCATTGCGCTTGCTCTCCGTCAGGAAACGGACCGGGAGTGTTCCGACGACGTAGACCTCGCGACGTCGGTCAGTTCTATCGAGCGAAAGACCGACAACGTCTGCGAAGAGACCCCTTTGCCTCATCCCGTCTGAACCCTTCCACGACGAGAGCTTGAACTCCGCCACTCGGTGAGTGGTCTCGAGATCGAACACACGCTCTGGATCGTTCCCGGCGCCGAGGCTAGGTCGCCTGAGGACGTGCTCGTCATCCTCAAGAATCAACGGGATGACGTGGGTGATCACGGCGGCATGAACCAGCGAGTCCAGCATGCCGATCCTTTCTCGCACGATCAGAGAACTATCGATCAACTCGTCGCTGAAACCAGACGCCTCCAGAGTGGCCTGTGCACCCCGCCGGTCCGCGCCCTCCAACCGCGCCTCGAGCCGTGCAAGCAGTTCGGTGAGTGGAGTCGCCGACAGGAACCGATCGAGGCGACGGTAAGCAGCTAGTGATTCGTCCTCACTTGTCGTGGGCCGTGCTTGAGCCCGTTGGAGGCTACGCCCGACGGCGGCCGGAACCTCTTTGGGGAGTCGGCTGGTGCGGAAGCCCAATCTTCGAAAGGCGGCAACCGCAAAGTGGCTCGTGAATGGTTCGTCGACCAGCCCGGTGGACACTCGGAACGCGTGTTTTACCGGCCAGGATTGGCCGTCGATCTCGACCCAATGCGTTCGGACTTCGCCCGGCGGAAGCGAGCGCAAGCGGAACCGTACGGTTTCCGCGTCCAACGAGTATGTGCCGCCGTTGAGTCTGAACTCCATTACGAGAGGTTAGCTTCGGCTTCGCGTCGGTTGCGGACGGACTCGAACGCGGTGGTGTGACGCACTCACCGGGCGCCAAGCGCTCCTTCGCCCGAGTTCGCCTGTCCTCTGTCCATGTGAGTCCTGGCGGTCGGCGACAATGTTCCCGTGGTCGTTCCTAATTCCGAGTTCATGGCTCGGGACGTCGCCAAGACCTGGTTCAAACGTGCTCGCGACGCAGAAAGCAGCGTCCGGATCTACTCCCCCTACCTAGACCAACTCGCCCTTACGGTGCTTAACAAATCGACACTCGAGCCGGCCGCAAAGAGCGTCGTGACCGACCTTTCACCGCAGTCGGGTACCCAGGACTACGTGGCTCAACTTAAGACCCTTCGACGGCTCGTGGCGGGCGGCGTGCTCGTTCGGTCGCTTCCTCGTCTTCATGCCAAGATGCTTCTCACTGACGATCGCTTTGTCACAGTTGGATCGCAGAATTTCACCCGGTACGCAAGGGAGAGCAAGGAGACCACCGTCAAGTCCCACGCAGACTTGTCAGGAACGGGATTCCTCGACCAATTGGAGGCTTGGTATCGCGAGGCGACGCCAGTGACGTTGGAGTTCTTGGACGAGTTGATCGCCGCGGTTATCGAACCAGCCAAACTAGCGGCAGCCGCTCAACTCAAGCTCACCGAAGCATACGAAGTTGTAGGTGCCACGCAGCAACTGCGACTCGCTGAGGAACTGGCGCGTCGTAGCCGCGATCAGGCGCGCCGCATCCCAATAAGTCACGGGCTCGAGCAGGCGCGCCGAGCGACTCGCTACCGGAACGCTGCCGCTAGTGTGTTTGCGCACTTACGGACTCGGGAGAGCACCGCGCGCCGGTATTGGACGCTGGAAGTGAGCGGCGACGGCGACCTAAACAGGTGGGTCCACGTTGACGACGCAGGACGCCGGCACGAACGCCAGCTCGTCCGGGGCGCGATGTACCCGATACTCCTCAACCCGCAGGGTCGCCTTGCATTCGTCACCGTGCCCACGTCCACGATTACGTTCGCGTGGCGTGGACTGTCGTGGGGCCGGCCCTATATGGTCGCCGGGATCCCGCTTCACCTCTCGGTGAATTTCCCGGATGAGGTCACGGATGGGAAGAATCTCCTGGTGCGTCTCTCGCAGAAGGACGGCGAGCGCTACGCGACCATAGCGTTTCGATTCGACGGACTTTCGGCAACTCTGATGGAAACCGAGGTGGGCGGCGATCCCGATCCGTGGGGGAGGACGCACGTCGAAGACAGCGTGGCTGCAATTGTTGTCGACGAACGCGCCCGCAATGCTCTTCTTGCGGAGGTTTTCGAAGAGATTCGCCATCCGACAAACTTCAAGAACGACAGGTACTCCATCGATCGCTTGTTCTCCTTCACTTGGCATGAGATCACGCTCATAGAATTCCTCGGTAGATACGTTCTCCTTGCGAGCGAGTGCTGAAAAGCCGAACGTCGCCCCTAGAGCGGCGCGCAGCTCATACGGCCGAGTTCGGTGGATGACTCCCCTCGAATGAACTCGATGGAGGCCTCACCCGATCGTCAGGACGAGAGATGGACAGGAGTTCCACTTGCTCCTCGTTTGCGCTGTCATACGAGGTTCTCGCGTACTCCTCATCCGGCTGTGGTCCTGAACGAACAGCATCTCAACCACCTGGGCAGCTGTCTGCAGGCTGACAGACCAGTTTGAGAGGACAACATCTCACCCGGGCGCTCTCCGACCCTCGCAGGTTCGTGCGTCCGGATCGCGGTGAAATGGAGCGACCCGGGGCGCCCGCTTTTCCGAAGAAGAGGACGTAGGACGGCCCAAATATCGCGGCGTGGATATCCCATCGCCGATTGAGGCTCGTCTTCAAACGGAAACTGGAAACGGTACCGCACCTCATCCGTCCGCTGAAGCTAGTTCGCGTCTCCTCGGATCCGGAGCCAACTCGCCTTGGTCAGGCTTCGGGATGGCAGGAAGTCGGGGGTCAGAGTCGGGCTCGATGCGGAGAGTCTTGCGTCTAGGCGCGGTTCCGCACTCTGCCGGCCTGAACTGGTGGGTTAGAAGCCGTCGGTCGGACTGTCTGCGAAATCACGCGTGACCGACGGGGTTGCCGGCGCAGGGAGCGAGCGAACGGCTTCTATAAGCTCCAGCATCGATTTTGGGCGTCGGGCCGTATCGCTATGGATACAGAGTCGGACCAAATCGGCTACGGGCCCGCCATCCTTGGCGGCAAGACCCTCACGGCCCACGAAAATGAACCAGAGCAGCCAGCCAACGGCGAACACTTCGTGCTCGGTACGGAAGTCAGCCATCGATTCCAGGGTCGGATCCAGTCGGGTTCCACGCAAGTCCGTGTGTGTCTTTGTGAAGTCTTGGGCTAGATCCTTCAGCAGTCCTAAGTCGGCGATCTTGGCCGAGAATGCGTCCGCGTCGTAGAGCCGAAGGAGTACGTTTTGCGGACTCACGTCGCGGTGAAGAATGTCCTTCTGGTGGAGGTAGTTGAGACCGTAAAGGCATTGAAGGGCCAGCGTTCGACGCACGTGGAACGACAGGCTGCCGTTGTGCTTCTTGATGAAGTCGCGGACATTGGTGTCGCAGTACTCCATCGTGTATTGATTTCGCTCATCGTCGTACCGGTAAACCTCGACGACGTGGGGGAAGCGCAACTGGCTCAACGTTGTGAACTCACGCTTGAAGCGTTCTATATCCCGCTGGCTACTGGTGCGTCTTGCTCTCTTAACGGCGTATCTCTTCCCATATTTTGGATCGACGTAGCTGAACACGAGTGCGTAGGAACCCTCGCCTACTATCTGCAGCTCGAACTTCTCGTCGACAGCTCGGCCCGCGATTGTGGTCTCGTTGCGGGTGACGAACACAGGTGAGTATCGCGACACATCGAGCGGAGTGAAACCGTCAGGAATCGGACTGCCGCCGCTGTGTGATACCCAGTCGTTCAGATAGTCAATCTGTCGTTGATACGAGTCCGTCAACACAACAGGTACGCCGGCGCGCTGAAGCGAGTCCAAGTCTTCTTCGATGGCTTCTAGGAGATCGAGTAGTTCGACACTGTTCGCAGCCCAGAAGTGACGGTTTGTCTTGGCGCATTTGTTGATGGTGCTGAGGTGCTTGTCGAGTGATTCGTGGAGATACGCGAGCAGGTTCCCTTGGGGCACCCCGCGGTACATTTCCTCGTAGCGGAGCGTCGCGGTCTTGCCCTTGTAGCGCTCAGCAAGGTCGCGGAGCCGTCGCTCCGCCTCAGTGCCGGCCATCGGCTACTCGGCATTCGGCCCGGCTTGGTCGGCGAAGTGCGAGCCCAGGTCGGACGGCGAGATTGCGCGCTCCGTTGTAGGCATACGAGTCCACGTACGCGACCTTAGTTCAAGGTCGATGGAGTTAGTGGCAGCCGCGAGCGTTCCTCTCGACCAGGAAGTCGTCGCCGGTTGGAACTAGGAGACGGCCCCTTCTGGGCGATATGCAGCGCGAGCCCAGCGCTCAGATTGCACCGCCGCCTCCGCTCGTCAGAGAGTCGCTGACGACTTGGTCGCTGCCCAGGGCAACCGTCATGATCGACTCCGCAGCGGCCCTGGTCCGGTCCTCGGCGGTTGGCCATAGGTGGGCGTAGGTGTTCAGGGTCGTCGTCGCTTTGGCGTGGCCCAAGGAACGCTGAACGGTCACGACGTCGCAGCCGGAGGCGATGAGGCCCGAAGCGTAGAAGTGGCGCAGGTCGTGGAGTTTGATCCCCGAGAGTTGGGCATCGCGGAGGGTGAGGCGCCACCAGTAGCCGACGGTGTTCTGGTGGGGTGGGTCGCTGCCCTCGCCCGCGAACAGCCAGCGCTCGTCGCCGGTTGTGCCGTGCGTGCGAACGTGCTCGGCGAGGATGTCGATCACCTCCGTTGATCCGTTGGACCTGCCGGGTGACCTTGAGGGTCTTGCGGAGGAAGTCGATGTCGCCGAGTTGAACACCAGCGGCCTCGCCGAGCCGGAGGCCCGCGAAGGCACAGAGCGCGACGAACGGCTGGAACGCCTCGTCTGCGACTGCGACGAGTTGACCGACCTCCTCCGGCGTCGGGATCGACATGGCCGCGTCAGCGCGTCGGCCTCGGGGGAGTCGGACACCGTCGGTCGGATCTGAGCCGATGACGCGGTCCTTGACCGCGGCGCGGAACACCGAGCGGACGTTGACGTAGCGGGTCTTGATGGTCCCGGGTGCGAGCCCGGCCGCGTCCATCGACTTGATCCAGATCTCGATCTCCGAGTGGCGAATCTGTTTCATTGGCTTGCTCGCGAACGGGACTGAGCGCGCTGCCAACGACATCGCGAGTACGGTCCCGGGGGCCCAGATCTGCCGAGCTGACCACTCGCCGAAGAACGCCGCGAACGTCACGCGGCCTGGGCGCGGTCAGTTTAGGTTCCGCTGATGACGGCAGCAGTGACACTGTCGAGCCATAGTTCCGCCCTGAGGCCAGTTCTCGCTGCCTTGAGATCATCCGTGATATCGACGAAGGGAGGTGCTCGCCATGGCGTCCATCATTGTCAGAGGGCTCGATGATTCGGTGAAGCAGCGGCTCGCCGCGCAGGCCGAGGAGCACGGCCGGTCGATGGAGGCCGAGGTGCGTGACATCCTCACGCGGGCGGCGTCGCGGCCCCATGTCGGGCTCGCACTCCTGGAGGCCGCTCGTGCCGTCGGGGGCGTGGAGGATCTTGCGATTCCTGAGCGCTCCGACGCGGCTCGCGGGGTGGACTTCGGGTGATCGTGCTCGACACGAACGTCATCTCGGAGATCTTCCGTCCACAGCCTGAGCCGCGCGTGCTCGCGTGGCTCGAGTCGCTCACCGATGACGTCGCCATCACCTCGATCACGCTTGCGGAGCTACTCGCCGAAGTTCGCAGGCTCCCGGAGGGGCGACGCAACACGGATCTCGCGGCAGCGATCCATGCCGCGATCCAGCCGTACCGGGACACGCGTTCACTGCTTGCCTTCGACGCGGATGCTGCTGATGAGTACGCCGAGGTGTTCGTGTTGCGCAAGCGCGCCGGGCTGCCGATCAGCATGGCCGATGCCCAGATTGCCGCGATCTGCCGCGCGAATCGGGCGGTGTGCGCCACCCGGAACGTGAAGGACTTCGACGCCACGGGCGTTGACGTCGCCAGCCCTTGGCGATGAAGACTCGGCCCGAGCGGTTGACTCAGGACGCCCTGCGGTCCGCAAATAGTCCGCAAGAAGCTCATTTCCGGTCGACTTTCACCCTTTTTCCCAACAGTGTTCGATGCCCTTTCCGGGCTGGTATTCCAGTGTTTGCAGCCGATTCGTCAATCGCGTCAAACAAGTGCCGAAAACGCGGATCTTTGTTCAGCTTCGATGTCTGACGCTCTGCCTCCTTGCCCCGAGTGCGGCGAGGACTACACGTATGAGTCGGGCGCTCTGCTGACGTGCCCGATGTGCGCCCATGAGTGGTCGCCGATCGCGGATGAGCCTCAGGAGACCGAGCGGGTCTTCAAGGACTCCGTCGGCAACGTCCTCGAGGACGGCGACACGGTCACCATCGCGAAGGACCTCAAGGTCAAGGGCGCCGGCGGGGGAGTCGTCAAGGTCGGCACGAAGGTGCGCGGCATCCGGCTGATCACCGACGGCGTCGGCGATCACGACATCGACGCCAAGGTTCCGGGCTTCGGACCGATGCAGCTGAAGTCGAGCGTGGTGAAGAAGGTCCTCTGAGGACCACGCTTCGCTCGCGGCGCCCGTCAGGCTTGATGCCCGCAGACCCCTGGGCTGAACGGTGACCCCGTCCTGACAGGCTTCTGTCATGGGTCACGTCGACGTCGCACACCTGGAATACGTCCTGCCGGACGGGCGGTTGCTGCTCGGTGACGTGTCGTTCCGGGTGGGGGAGGGGTCCGTCGTGGCGCTGGTCGGCCCGAACGGCGCCGGCAAGTCGACGCTGCTCAGGCTGATCGACGGCTCCTTGCCGCCCGACGCGGGCACCGTGAACGTCTCCGGTGGTCTGGCCGTGATGCCGCAGTTCGTCGGAACGGTTCGCGACGGGTCGTCGGTGCGTGACCTGCTCGTGAGTGTGGCGCCCGACCGGATCCGCAACGCAGCGCGAGCGGTCGACGCCGCCGAGGCCGCGCTGGCCTCGAACGATGACGAGGCGACTCAGATGGCTTACGCCCAAGCACTCTCGGACTGGGCCGAGGCCGAGGGTTACGACTACGAGAACACCTGGGACATGTGCACGATCGCTGCGCTGGGTGCCTCGTACTACTCCGTCATGGACCGTGAGGCCGTGACGCTGTCGGGCGGTGAGCAGAAGCGGGTCGTGCTGGAGGCGTTGCTGCGCGGACCGGCCGAGGTGCTGCTGCTCGACGAGCCCGACAACTACCTCGACGTCCCCTCCAAGCGTTGGCTGGAGCAGCAGTTGCGCGAGACCCGCAAGACCGTGCTTCTGGTCTCGCACGATCGCGAGTTGCTGTCGGAGGCCGCTGACAAGATCCTCTCGGTCGAGCCGTCGCCGGCCGGAGCGGACGTGTGGGTGCACGGAGGCGGGTTCGCGTCCTTCCACGAGGCCCGCACACAGCGATTCGCGCGGTTCGAGGAGCTGCGCAAGCGCTGGGACGAGCAGCACGCGCGGTTGAAGAAGTTGGTGGTGACCCTGCAGCAGGCTGCCGCCGTCAGCCATGCGATGGCGTCGCGGTACTCCGCGGCGCAGACCCGGCTGAGGAAGTTCGAGGAGATCGGGCCGCCCCCTGAGCCACCGCGCGAGCAGGACATCACGATGCGCCTGAAGGGCGGTCGCACCGGCGTGCGGGCGATCACCATCGAACAGCTGGAGTTGACGGGCCTGATGGCGCCGTTCGACCTCGAGGTGTTCCAGGGTGAGCGGGTGGCCGTGCTCGGCTCGAACGGCTCCGGGAAGTCACACTTCCTGCGCCTGCTGGCGGGTCAGCCGGTCGACCACTCGGGCGCTTGGAAGCTCGGCGCGCGGGTCGTGCCGGGTCACTTCGCGCAGACTCACGCCTACCCCGAGCTCGACGGCCGCACGCTGCTGGACATCCTGTGGGCCGAACATGCACTGCAGCGCGGGCCGGCGATGTCGTCACTGCGACGCTACGAGCTCGAGCAGCAGGCCGAGACCACGTACGAACGGCTCTCGGGCGGGCAGAAGGCGCGGGTGCAGATCCTGCGCCTCGAGCTCGGCGGAGCGACGTCGCTGCTGCTCGACGAGCCCACCGACAACCTCGACCTGGAGTCGGCCGAGGCGCTGCAGGCCGCGCTCGAGTCGTACGAGGGCACCGTCCTGGCCGTGACCCACGACCGTTGGTTCGCCAAGACCTTCGACCGATTCCTGATCTTCGGGGCCGACGGCGTGGTGCGCGAGAGCTCGGAGCCCGTGTGGGACGAGGGACGCGTGCAGCGCGACCGCTGAGACACTGGACTGTCCGGAACCGCTGCCCACGCGCACCCTCACTCCCAGAGGACCACGTATGACCGCAACACTCGTCGCCACCGGACTTGCCGGTGGCCACGCGCACCGGACGCTCTTCGACGACCTCGACCTGACGGTCGCGCCCGGCGACGTCGTCGGCGTGGTGGGTGTCAACGGGGCCGGGAAGTCGACCTTGTTGCGCATCCTGGCCGCAGAGCTGGAGCCGCAGGCCGGCACGCGAGGGTTGATGTCCTGAGCATCGAAGATCGCGGAAACTGGGCAGTGGTGGCGCGGTTTTCAGCTGACCCCGGAATGTGCCGCGCTGGACGCCAGCGATGCCGTCGTCCGCACCGTCGGTGGTGGTGCCGTGGCGGGTCTGCGGTCCGCAAACAGTCCGCAAGAAGTTCGTTTCCTGTCGACTTTCACACCTTGTTCCCAACGGTGTTCGAAGGTCGTTCCCGACTGGCATTTCAGCCGTTTTAGCCGGTGGCCAATCACGTCAAGCACGTGTCGAAAACTTGGATCTTTGTTCCGCTTCATCGTCTGAGCGCAGCCTTGGCGATCCGACGCCATTCCGCGGGCGCGGGGAGCCCGCCGCGTGGTTCGGGCCGCAGCCGGCTGCGAGCCATCGACGACCCGCAGCCGGCCGGCTGCTTCATCGTCCGGTCTTCTTCATGGTGAAGGACCCGTTGCCCTTGTTGACCTTGGTGTAGCCACCGGAGGCGTAGCGGGAACCGGACTTCTGGCTGAGCCGAGTTGCGCTGACTCCTCGGGAGGAGTTGTGGCTCCGTGCGTTGTGTCCCTTGGCCATGTGAATCACCTCCCTTCTGGCTGGTTGCTGCCAGCCGTCAGGCGGCTTCAGCCGGCGTAGGAATGGAGGTCGCTCTCGTCTGAGCGGCGTGACGCACGGTTGTACGGCGGTCGGCGACTGCCGCAAGCTCACGGGAGAGCGACCGTCCGCGGCCGTCGCTGATCGACGTCACGACGTGGACTCGGAGGCCGAGGGCCTTGGCTCGTCGGGCTAGTTCACTGAAGGCATGGTCGCCCGACATGATGACCAGTTCGTCGTACTTCTTGGCCACGTGGTGGAGGTTGATCGCGGCGAGCAGTGCCCGGTCGGCGCCATCAGGTTCGACGGCTCCGACAACCCAGCGGACGTTGGAGCCAGCGATGGACGTGGCGAGCTTCCTCGCGACGTGGCGGTTGGCGCCGACCACGACGTGGTCGGCGGACGTGATGCCGAATCCGGGCTGCGTCAGGGAGCGCCACAGCGCCTTGGCCTCAGCGCGCGTCGACGAGCCGGCGGTGAGGTTCTCGATGTCCATCAGGACGTAACGGCGCGGACCGGTGGGCACGGCGGCCGGCTCGGCGCTCGCCGGCGTAGCGAGCGACACCGTCTGGCCGGGCAGCGTCTCGAGGTGGAATCCGCCGCAGGCCGAGCAGGCGAACGTAGTGACCTTGGAGCGGCCGGCGTGCCCGTTGGCGGCGGTCGCGCCGTGCCGGGCCTGGTGACGGTCCCGGTAGCGATCCAGTCCGGTCTCGCTGCAGCGCGGGAGCTGGTGCCGGTTGATCTTCGTGCTCTTCATGATGGTTCTCTTTCGGTCAGTGCCGCCCCTGTGGCGACGTGACCGACATTCGTCCCAGGCATCGCAGGCATCCAGTTCTCCCATGCCCGGCAATGCCTCGCCTCGGAACTGCGATACTCCCGCCATGCATGACCTGCTTATGACGAGGCCCCTCATCGCTGCGCTTGAGGATGCTGGCGTCGATCCGACGAGTACCGAGACCCCCGTCGCGGTTATTGCCGCGTACCTCGATCTGCTCGCGAAGGAGTACGGCCTGACCGAAAGTCAGGCTCTCGACACCGATCCGATCGGACGCGTGCAGCAACCCGAGCCAGTCATGGCGGTTGTCCGCCACTACCTCGCGCCCGGCTCCGCGGGGCTTGATGACGGCTCAGTTCGCGCCCTGCTATACGACGTCTTCGTCGAACTCGCCGGTGACCCTGAGGCGCGTCGAACGGTGAATAGGAGCAATTCGCTGACAGAGGACAGGTTCCTTCACATGGTGCAGATCTACTGGAACCTCGAAGGGAGCAACGCGCGCCCGAGGTTGCCGATCGAACCGTCCGGCGGACGCGACATCCCGGTCCCGGGATCTGAGCTGGACTTCGCGACCATGAGGTGGACCCCGCGCACCAACCAGAAGGGCACCTATAAGTCGTCGGGTCAATCGTTCCGAAACCAAGGCGCATGCGTGGCCGTGTTGGCCGCGCAGAACCTGGTGGGGGACTCGACTCCAGCGCCAGGAGCCTCACTCGGCGCACTCGTGGTGACGTCGACTTCGAACCCCGAAGCGCCTCTTGAGGTCAAGCTCAAGGACCTCGTCAAGAGCGCTCAAGCCGAGGGACAGCACGACATCGCTGTCCAGACCGCGTCCAGCTATCTGAGCATCATTCAACAACGTGCCGCAGTGAACCCGGTCGAGTACGAACCGGACCTGGCGGAGGCGTACGTGCTGCGGGGCGGGGCTCGACTGGAGCTTCAGATCGACCGCGCGCTCCGCGGACACCGGGCGGACTTCCGCGACCGGGACGACATCGAGGCTGCGATCAGGAGTTACTCAACACTGGTGGATCTCGAGACCGACAACGTCGATCACCGCGTCAACCTGGCCGACGCGTACATGAACTTGAGTTTGTGGCACAAAGCCGCGGATGATGCCGAGTGGGAGTCCACGGCCCGCCAGGCGCTCGCAGTCGCCGAGACGATGCCTGCCGAGCACCCCCAGCGACTCGAGGCCGAACTCAAGGTGCACTCCGCGTTCGCGCGGCTCTCCGAAGGCGAAGACGCCGTCAAGGCGGCCGACCGGATGGAGACGGTTCTCGCGCAGATCGAGGCCACGGATCCGAGCGAGCGCGCTGTCACGCAGGTTGAGATCAGCGCCGCCCACTGCCTGATCCGAGACACTCGCCACGGAGCGGCTGCCGCCGTCGACCGGCGCGCACAGGCCGTCGCCGCGGCTGAGCAGGCGGTAGCGGCGGGCGACGACCAGAGCGTCCTGTTGGGGCCACTGGTCGATCTCGCCACAGCGTTGTTTGGTGCCGAGCGTCGCCCCGAAGCGGCCGCCGCGGCAGAGCGCGCGTTGTCCTTGGCAACTCCCGATTACGTGCGGGCACATCCACAGTTCGCCGTCGAGCACGCCTGGACGATGGCGTGGTTCGGGAAGGATTCTGGCGGCCGCCGAGTCGCGGAGGCGCACGCCGACCTCCTCGACGCCGCCAGCGAAGCCGACCCCGAAAACATGCGCAGGATCGTCACCCTAATGCTCGCGCTCGTCGAGGTTGCGCACCAGCGACTCGATGCCGGCGACGACGCCGAGGACTGGGCGCTGCGCGCGGTCGCCGCCGCACGGCGACTTCGCCCCTCCGAGATCCCCGACGACGTCAAGTCCATGGCTTGGGAGGTTCTCAGGAGGGTCCTCATGGCGCTGTGGAAGCAGAGCGGGGAACAGGCGGAGGCTTCCTTCCGGTGGGCCAAGGAGGTGGAGACGATTGTGCGGTTGCTGAAGGAGATCGACCCCAGCTCGGACGAGCCGATGGGCGAAGGTGCGTAGTGTGACGATGCCGATGAATGACGAGGACTTCAACGCGCAGGGAACGTTCTACTTCCCCGTCGGGTTTCGCAACGAGACCCAATACATCGCCTTCTGGGTCGCCGTTGTGGTCCCGGACAGCGCATTGGCAGCACTCCTCAACGAGCAGGTGCCGCACGAACACGCCAACAACCGAAAGTTGCTGGACATGAAGCGCTCCAGCGCGCGGTCCACCCGCCGTTCGCTTCTCCAGACGCCCGGTGCAGCGCACAGCGAAGAGATCAAACGTGTGCTGCAGGATCTGCAATCCAAGCAGCAGGCGCGGCTTCGCGAACTCGAGATCGAAATCCAAAAACTCGAGCAAGAGTTGGCGAAGCTTGGACCGGGCGACCCGGAGGAGATCCTCTCGCCGGTCCCGGCTCGCCCCGTCGCCCGGGCCACTGGGCTGGTCGCCTATCTCCCGGCTGGACTCGATGGTGCCAGCCGCGACCGGATCCTCGGCCGTGAGTTCGAGCTGGGGGACGGCCGCTGGATGAGCGCCCGAGACATCGTCGACCGTTTCGAGACGCTCGAGCTGAGCTTCCTGCGCGCTCCCAGAGGCTGAGCGCCTGACGGACGTTCGCGCCTGCTCGGGCGATGACGGTCGTGCCGCCTGACGCCGTTTACGTCGGTGTCCCAAGGCGTCGCCGGGCTCGCAGGTTCTGCGGGAAATCGGCGGAGCTTCGCTTCAACGTCTGAATCGGCCCTTGCCGGGACCCGCGCCCGGTGCCGATGATGAGGGATGACGCGATTCGTCGACACGGATGAGTTCCAGGGCGCCACGTTCGTCGCGGCGAGTTTCAAGGGCGCCACGCTGCGCTTCTGCGACGTCAGCGAGGTGACGATCCGCGGCGCCCAGCTCGACGGACTCGACATCGACGGTCACGACCTGTCCTTCGGTCGGCTCATCGTCAACGGCGTCGACGTCGTGCCGCTGGTGGAGGCCGAGCTCAACCGCAGGTTCCCCGGGCGTGAGCTGCAGAACGCTCGAACACCCGAAGGCCTGCGCGACGGGTGGGTCGCCGTGCAGGCGGCCTGGCAGCAGACGCTCGACGACACGCCTCCCGAGCTCATCGAGGCCCACGTCGAGGACGAGTGGTCGCTGGCCCAGACGTTGCGCCACTTGGTACTGGCGACCGATGCCTGGCTGCGCGGCGCGATCCTGCGGATCTCCGAGCCGTTCCACGAGAACGGCCTGGCCTTCACCGGCGCCGAGCAGATGGGATTCGACGTCTCGATCTTCCGTGCCGAGGTGCCGTTCGACGAGGTCCTCGCCGTGCGCGCGGAGCGTCAGCAGATGGTCACCGACTTCCTCGCCACGGTGACGTCGGAGCAGCTCGACGAGGAGCGGAACGACCCGTGGGGAAGCGGCTGGCACCCCACCGTGGGGGACTGCATCCGCGTGATCCTCGAAGAGGAGTGGGCGCACCTGCGGTACGTCCGGCGCGACCTGGCTGCGCTGGGCTGAGGTGCTCATGTCCACGAGCATCAGGTTCTCCGACGGTGATATCATGTGCGATATCAGTCAGAGGAGGTGCTCGCCATGGCGTCCATCGTGGTCAGAGGGCTCGATGATTCGGTGAAGCAGCGGCTCGCCGCGCAGGCCGAGGAGCACGGCCGGTCGATGGAGGCCGAGGTGCGTGACATCCTCACGCGGGCGGCGTCGCGGCCCCATGTCGGGCTCGCACTCCTGGAGGCCGCTCGTGCCGTCGGGGGCGTGGAGGATCTTGCGATTCCTGAGCGCTCCGACGCGGCTCGCGGGGTGGACTTCGGGTGATCGTGCTCGACACGAACGTCATCTCGGAGATCTTCCGTCCACAGCCTGAGCCGCGCGTGCTCGCGTGGCTCGAGTCGCTCACCGATGACGTCGCCATCACCTCGATCACGCTTGCGGAGCTACTCGCCGGAGTTCGCAGGCTCCCGGAGGGGCGACGCAAGACGGATCTCGCGGCGGCGATCCATGCCGCGATCCAGCCGTACCGGGACACGCGTTCGCTGCTGGCCTTCGACGCGGATGCTGCTGATGAGTACGCCGAGGTGTTCGTGTTGCGCGAGCGCGCCGGGCTGCCGATCAGCATGGCCGATGCCCAGATTGCCGCGATCTGCCGCGCGAATCGGGCGGTGTGCGCCACCCGGAACGTGAAGGACTTCGACGCCACCGGCGTGGAGGTCGTCAACCCTTGGGGTGAGTGAAGACTCGGCCCGAGGGTCTGTGGCGATGCCGCACTGGCGCGGGACGAACTGTGGGAGATCGCGACCACCCAGCATGGTTTCGTGATCGGGCAGGGCTACCTGAAGACGGGGTGACGGCTACCTCGTTGGTCGAGTGCTTCGAGGCTCCTTGTCGTGCCGCTCTCGCCAGGCCTGCTGCTTGGCTCGGTTGCCGCACAACTGCATGGAGCACCACTTGCCGGTACGGGCTCGGGAGTGGTCGTAGAAGGCCCAGCGGCAGGCGTCGTTCTTGCAGACCTTGAGGCGCCCCCAGGTGCCGTCGCCGGCGGCTTGAACGACAATCGCGAGAAGGGCGCCGAGTGCTTCGTCGATCCCGTTCGCCCGAGGACGCGCGGTCCACGTCGCGTCCGGGGTGAGCGCGAGACCGAGACCGGCCCGCTCAGCGGCGGCGTTGATCGTCATGACTGCCTCAGGCGGCACCGATGCGTCCGAGTCGTTGGCCGTCAGGGCCTCCCTGAGCGCCTCCCGCAGATCGACGGCATGCCTCAAGTCGTGTTCGTCGGCGTCGATGGCTGTCCGACTGAGCGAGGCCCCGCGTAGCCAACGAGCCAACGCTTCCGGTGTGGACAGCTGCTCGGTCCCCGACTCCAGGTCGCAGGTGTTGACGAACTGACGCACCACCTCGAGGGGGGCGGGTGCTGCTGGACCCGATGCCGATGCCGTCACAGCGCCAGTTTAACCATTGCCGATCGAATCACGGTTACGCTAACCTCTGTCTGTATGACACCAGTTACGTCATCGTCCACGGCTTGGTCCGTTCCGAACTTCCGGCGGCTGTGGACGGCGTCTGCGGCCTCCTCCCTTGGTTCTGAGGTCGCCGAGATCGCCGTGCCCATGCTGGTGATCCTCACGTTGTCGGCGAGCGCGACTGAGGTCGGCTGGCTGCGCGCGGCGCAGTTCTTGCCGTTCCTGCTGGTGACGCTTCCCCTCGGTGTCCTCGTCGACCGGTGGCGGGGCCGGCGTTTGTCGTTGCTGGTCGGCGCCGACACGGGGCGCTTTGTGCTCTTCGCAGCTCTCCCGCTCCTGGTCTGGGCTGGAGTGTCCAACGTCGCCCTGTTCTACCCGCTCGTCTTCGCCATCGGGACCCTCACGGTGCTGTACCAGGTCGCCGACTTCGCTTTCCTGCCCAGCGTGGTCGGGGCTCATCAGTTGGTCGATGCGAACGGCAAGATCGCTGCGACGTCCTCCGCGAGCGAGATCGCCGGCCGAGGTCTGGGCGGGTTGCTCGTGCAGGCCGTCACCGCACCCGCCGCCATCGCACTCACCGCCGTCACCTTCGGTCTCTCGGCACTCAGCCTGCGACGCATCAAGGTTGGCCAACTCGACTCGCCGCCAGAGGAGTCGCTGGAGGAACCACGGCGACCGGCACGACAGGAGATCCTCGAGGGCCTGCGGCACGCCTTCACCAACCGCTTCATCAGAGCCCTGCTCGGTGAGGCAGCCACCTTCAACCTGTTC
Organism: Aeromicrobium sp. 636; assembly: GCF_024433585.1. Classification (NCBI taxonomy): domain Bacteria; kingdom Bacillati; phylum Actinomycetota; class Actinomycetes; order Propionibacteriales; family Nocardioidaceae; genus Aeromicrobium; species Aeromicrobium sp. 636. The sequence goes on along the minus strand of NZ_WNJU01000001.1, from coordinate 1,202,914 downwards.
AACGAGCTGTTCATCATCGGACTGCTGCTGTGGACACTTCGCGATCTCGACCTCGGTGCCTTCGCGACCGGTCTGATCTTCACCGCCGGCGGGTTGGGATCGTTCCTCGGTGCATGGTTCGGCGCCCGTGCGACCGAGCGCTTCGGTTACGGCCGAGTCCTGCTCCTGACCATGGCGGTCGGGAACACCGCACCCCTGGCGGCGGCCCTGGCGGACCGGGCCGCAGTGGGCCCGGTAGCCGTCCTGTGCGCATTGTTCACCCTGGTCGGTCTCGGCTCAGGCATCGCAAACGTGCACGCGGTCAGCCTTCGCCAGACCACCCTTCCCGAGGAGTTGCGCGGCCGGGTCAATGCTGCCTACCGACTGATCTCCTGGGGGGCGATTCCGGTAGGCGCAGCCGTCGGAGGACTGGCCGCCGCGCGTATCGGGGGCCAGGGCACCATGCTGATCGGCGCCGCGGGGATGGCGGTCGCGACGCTGTGGGTCGCGATCTCGCCGGTGCCGCGGTTGCGTCGGATCGAGGAGGCACATCCACCGTCGTCGCGGAGCGGCTCCTGAGCGAGCGACGCGCGCCCAGGCACGATCCCGATCCGAGCGTTTTCGTGCCCAGACTGCCGGCGCCGAGTCACGGGCCGACGCCGACCACGGGCGCCTGGGCCGACGAGAGTTCCGCCTCCGCCCGCTCGACGACGACACGCCGGACGACGGCGGCGATCGCGGTGCCGATCACCTCGGGTGGGCTGTCGCTCGTCCACTCGAGATGGGCCGTGATCCACGCCACCAGGCGGTCTCGTAGATGGTCGACCGCGCCCTTGCCCCGGGCGGTCAGGGTCAGGTTGTCGAGGTCGCCCTCGGCGTAACCGGCGGCGATGAGCTGGTGGAAGTGCGGCTCGAGCACCGCGGTCGGCAGGTCTCGGGACCGCGCGATCTGACCGACGTCGGCGCGGTGACCGGCGGCGGTGAGACCGTAGACCTGGACGATCGCCCAGAGCCCGGCCGCGTCGAGGTCCTCCTCGCCGGACTGCAGGAGGTCCAGCACCCGGTCGCGGTGCCGGCCATAGAGCAGATTCGTGATCCGGCGAGACAGTACTTCCTCGTTGGCCGGCGAGTGTGGGGCGCCGAATCCGTCGCCGAGGTCCTGGGCGGCGTCGGCCACGTTGTCGGCGAGCTTGACCTGCGGCAGCACGAGCGCCAAGGCGAAGGCGACCAACGCGACCGGGGCCGCCCAGAGGAACACCTGGGTCAGCGCCCCGGAGTAGGCGTCGACGATCGGCGCGATCACCCGTTCGGGGAGTGCATGCAGCGCTTCTGGAGTCGCGCGGTCGGCGGCTGTGACGCTGGGTGCCTTGGCGATGGCGTCGGGCAATCGGCTCTGGAGGAAGTTGCCGTAGAGGGTCCCGAAGATGGCCGCACCGAAGGCGCTGCCCATGGTGCGGAAGAAGGTGACGCCGGAGGTGGCGACTCCGAGGTCGCTGTACTGGGCCGAGCCCTGCACGATGATCGTGAGCACCTGCATGCTCATGCCGATGCCGAGGCCCAGGACGAACAGGTACAGCGAGGAGACAGCGAGCGGGGTCGACGGATCCATCCGCGAGAGCAGGAAGAGACCGAGAGCCATCACCAGGCTGCCGACGACCGGGTAGATCTTGTAGCGACCGGTCTTGCTGACGAGGTTGCCGGCAGTGACCGAGGTGATCAGCAGCCCGATCACCAGCGGCAGCATGCGGAATCCGGACTCGGTCGCGGAGATGCCCTCGACGTACTGGAAGAACGTGGGCAGGAACGTCATCGCCCCGAGCATCGTGAAGCCGACGACGAAGCTCAGCGCGCAGCAGACGCTGAAGACCCGGGCGGTGAACAGGCGCGGCGGCAGGATCGGATCCGCCGCCCGCTGCTCGATGAGGACGAAGATGCCGAGGACCGCGACGCCGCCGACGAGGAGGCCGATGATCTGCCACGAGCCCCATGCGTACGTCGTGCCACCGAAGCTGGTCGCCAGGATCAGCATCGAGGCGCCCACCGCGACCGTGGCCATGCCGAGGTAGTCGATGCGCGGCTTGGCTCCGCGGGGCACCCGGGGGATGGTCCAGTGTGCGGCGGCGATCACGATCGCGGCCAGTGGGACGTTGACGTAGAAGCACCACCGCCAGCTGGCGTTGTCGGTCAGCAGGCCGCCGACCAGCGGTCCGATCACGGTGGCGAGCCCGAAGACGGCGCCGAGCGCGCCCTGGAACTTCCCGCGCTCGCGAAGCGGGATGATGTCGGCGATGAGGGCGGTGGCCGTGACGGTGAGACCACCGGCGCCGATTCCCTGCAAGGCCCGGGAGCCGATCAGCCAGAGCATGCCGTCGGCCAGGCCGCACAGCGCCGAGCCCACGATGAAGACGATGACGCTGAGCTGGAAGAGGAGCTTGCGGCCGAACTGGTCACCGAGCTTTCCGGCGAGCACGGTGACCGTGGTCTGGGCGAGCAGGTAGGACGTGACCACCCAGGACACGTGCGTGCCGCCACCGAGGTCGCCGACGATGGTCGGCAACGCTGTGGACACGATCGTCGAGTCGAGCGCGGCGAGCAGCATGCCCATGCCGATCGTCGCGAAGGCCGCGTTCCGCCGCCAGCCCGTGAGTGCCCGTGTCGCAACGGGCGTGGGCGCCGGTGTGGCGGCGGCGGTGGTGGTGGCGGACAAAGGCCCTCCTCTGAGGGGGGACATCATCAGTATCAACACGCCCAGTGCGTTGCGCAACGCGCGTGGGACCGGGCCGTGCCGACTGAGCGACGAGGAACGCTCAGGCGATCAGAGCCGCCAGCATGACCAAGGGCAGCGACACGACGGACGCGACCGACGTGACCAGGGTCAGGGTCTTCAAGGTGCCCTTGGTCGAGAGGCCGAGCAGCGACTTGAACATCCAGAAGAAGTTGCTGTTGACCTGGAGCGCGAACATGGCCCCCGAGGCGATCGCCAGACCGATCACGATCGGCGAGACCGCCAGTGAGTCCAAGATCGGCGCGATGATGCCGGCAGCGGTGATCGCCGCGACCGACACCGAGCCGATCGCCAGGTGCAGCACCGCCGCGATGAACCACGCGAGCAGGATGCTCAGGATCACCGGTGCGCCCTCGTCGGCCTGGAACAGGTCGCCCAGCACGGAATCGAGCCCGGTCGCCTCGATCACGGCGCCGAGCGAACCGCCGACGCCGGTGATCAACAGGATCTCTCCGGTGGTGTGGAACCCGTCGGTCATCGCCTCGCTCGTACGCTCCGCGCCGGCCGACATCCGGGTGAGGACGTAAGCCCCGAGGAGTCCGAGGAAGAGCGCCAGGTTGGCATCGCCGAGGAAGGCGATGAACGTGGTGGACCAACCGCCGAGCTCAGCGAAGGCGCCGAAGGCGATCAGCACCAGCGGCACGAGGATCGGGAGCATCAGCACGAGCAGGGGCAGGCGGCGCACGCCCTCGTCCTTCTCGGTCTCGCGTGCCTGGTCTTCGGCGCGGGACATCGCCTCACCCGCCGACACCCGCTCGCCGGTGGCGGACGCGTCGGCGGCCTCCAGCTCGGCCATCGCCTCGTCCACCTCCTCGTCAGTCTCGGGGTCCCAGAAGCGGACGGCGCTGAACAGGATCCGCATCAGCGTCGTCGAGACGACCGCGGCGACGAGACCGATGACCAGTCCGTACAGGAGCCAGGCGCCGAGCTGGATGTCGAGGAGTCCGGCGATGGAGATCGCGGCGAGGCCGGGAATGACGAAGACGTAGCCGGCGAAGATGCCGCCCCCGAGCGCGGACGCCATGACGGGCAGGCCCGTCCGGCCGATGAACGGGGAGGCGCTGCGCGCCACAGGTGCCGCCAGGACCACCTGCACGTCGACGTAGATCGACGGCATCACCACCGCGAGGAGTGAGGTCAGAGCGTACGGCAACCGCCCGGCGCCGACGCTCTTCACGAGCAGGCCGACCAGTCTTCGGAACGCCCCGCTGGAGTGCAGCAGCGCCCCGATCAGCACTCCGAAGCCGATGAGGAGCCCGACCTCGGCCATGATGCCGCCGAAGCCGACGGTGATGGCCTCGAGCGTTCCGGCGAATCCCACGCCGGCGGCAAGTCCGAGATAGAGCGAGCCGACGACCAGTGAGATCACCGGGTCGACACGCACCTTGATGATGAGCGCGATCACCAGGACGATCGCGATGACAGTGTGGACGGCAACCATGGTGACCCTCGTTCGTCAGCGACGTCCCCTGTCTATCCTGCTCGGATCGACTCCGCCATCCCCGCTGCGTCGTGATGCCCGGATTCTGTAGGTATTGCGGCAGGTTTCTGCGGAGTTAGCCTGAAAAGGACAAGCAGCCTGGCCCGACCGGGCCGAGGCGCAGCGGACGAGCGAGGTCGGCGGCGACTGCAAGGCGGGGGAGTCGCGGCTTTGCCCACAGACAGGGGCCACGACGACATGTGCACGAGCATCAGGTTCTCCGACGGAAGCAACAATCTTTATCTCGCACGCAACCTCGACTGGTCGGTCGGCTACGGCGAGCGGGTGGTGGTGACGCCCACCGGCTACGAGACGAAGTCACCGTTCGGTGCGGTACCGAGCATCCAGCACCCGGTCATCGGCATGGGGATCGTCGAGGAGGACACGCCGCTGTACTTCGACTGCGGCAATGACGCGGGCCTGGCCGTGGCGGGCCTGAACTTCCCGGGCTACGCGGAATACGCCTCGGAGCCGATCGACGGCAAGACGAACGTCGCGGCCTACGAGTTCCCCCTCTGGGTGGCCTCGCAGTTCTCCAGCGTCGACGAGGTCGAGGCCGCGCTCGGTGACGTGGCGATCGTCGACCAGCCCATCAACGACAAGTTCCCGAGTTCGTTGCTGCACTGGATCATCGGTGACGCGTCGCGCGCCATCGTGGTGGAGTACACCAGCGAGGGCATGCACGTCTTCGAGGACGACGTCGACGTCCTGGCGAACCAGCCGGGCTTCGGGTGGCACCACGAGAACCTGCGCAACTACCTCAACGTGGGTCCGGAGTTCCTCGAGGACGTCGTCGTCCGACGCGCGCACCTCGCCGCGTTCGGCTCGGGCTCGCGCATGCGCGGCATCCCGGGTGACTACTACTCGCCGTCGCGGTTCGTGCGCGCCGCGTACGTCAACGCGCACTACCCGGAGAAGTCGAGCGAGGAGGAGAACGTCAGCCGGGCGTTCCACACGCTGCAGCAGGTCGCGATGGTGGACGGTGCTGCGGCCATGGGCTCGGGCGAGTTCGAGAAGACCATCTACACCGGACTCTTCTCGGGACGGACCGGGACGTACTACTGGAACACCTACGACGACCCTGCGATCCAGAGCGTGGCGTTGGCCGACCATGAGCCCGAGGGCAGCAAGCTCACGGTCGTCTGACCAACGCCCCGTTCTTCATCGGCGCGAGCGTCCTCACCGCCGTGATCCTGGTGGCGATGCGCTGACCCGGCCGCCGCCGGTCAACGCTCGGGCGCCCACCCGCACAGGCCTCGGTCGAGCAGGTCGATGAGCCACTCGAAGCTCTCGTCGATCTCGGTCGACCACTGGAAGCCGTGTTCGGCCTGCAACGTGGCGAAGCCGTGGAACGCGCTGCGCAGCGCACGCAGCGCGTGGTCCAGGTCGCCGGGCGCGATCTCGTACCCGTGCAGGATGCAGGTGAAGGAGTCGAGCAACCGCGCTCCGGCGACGCCGATCGGGTCGTCGGGGCCGGTCGGTTCGACGCCGATGCTGGCGGCATACCGCCCCGGGTGGGCCAGGACGTAGGCGCGGAACGCCCGCCCCGCGGCGGCGAGCGCATCGCGGCCCGCGTAACCCTGCGTGGCCACGCCGACCGCGTCGGCGGCCTCGGCGAGCGACAGCGCCGCGATCCGGCGGTTCAGGTCGTCCAGGCCGGCGACGTGCTTGTAGAGGGACGGCGTCCGGACGTCGAGCCGCTCGGCCAGTCGGGCCATGCTCAGTCCGGCGAGCCCGACCTCGTCAGCGAGCTCCGCGCCGGCCTCGGTGACCGCGTCCGGAGTCAGGCCGGCCCTAGGCACGCGCGGACTTCAGGAACGGGAGCATCAGCTCGACGAGCTCCGACGGGAACTGGACATGGGGGTAGTGGCCCGCGCCGGTGATCATCTCCAGTCGGCCGATGCCGGGCGGGAGCGCGGCCACGATGGCCTCACCCTCGGCCTGCGGCGAGGCCCAGTCGGGGTCGAGCGTGCCCTCCACGATGAGCACGGGCGACTGGACGTGGGGGAGCTGCGCCCCCGCGTCGGCCGGCGTGGTCTTGCCCATGCCCTGCAGCGCCTTCATCCGGCCCGGCTCGCGCAGCATCGCATCGATCTGGTCGAGGCGCTCGTGCCAGTCCGCGGGACGCGGGCCGGGGTAGGCCACCTCCAGGTACTTGCGCCACTGACTCCTGCTGCCGAGGAAGGCGGTGCCGAGCAGGTGGAGCATCCCGCGGCGGAAGCGGGTCACCCGCAGGTCCTTCAGGGACATCTGCTGCTTGCGGGTGAACGGCGCCAGCTCCACCACGGCGCTGATCGACGTCGGCGCCTTCGCCGCGGCGATCGTGGCGGCGCCGCCGGAGATGGAGTGGCCCACCAGGACGGCGGGCCCGCCGAGGTGCTCGATGACGGCGATCAGGTCACCGGCGATGTCCGTGCGGCTGTAGGACGGCCACTCGGCGCTGGACTCCCCGGCTCCGCGCAGGTCGACGGCCGCCACCCGGTACCCCGCCTCCACGAGCGCCGGGGTGACGAAGCGGAAGGCCTCCCGGCTGTCCCCGATGCCGTGGGCCAGGACGACCAGGGGTCCCTCCCCGGTCACCTCGTAGGCGATGGTGCCGCCGTCGACGGTCAGGTGTTCGGACATGACGTCCTCCAGTTGGCTAATAGCATTAGCCAACACGCTACGACAGTTAGCCATGGTTGTCGAGGGGCAGTCATGAACTCGTTATCGTGGCCCGATGCACGTGATCGAACGAGGCACCGGAACACCGCTCGTCCTGCTGCACGGGTTCGGGGTGGACCACCGGCTCCTGCTGCCCCTGGACCCGGCGATCGAGGCCGCCGGTGCGTGGCGGCGGCTCTACCTCGACCTGCCCGGCCACGGTCAGAGCCCTGCGGGCGACGTCGCCGGCACGGAGGACGTCGTGGCCGCCGTCGAGGCCGAGATCCTCGACCGGGTGGGTGACGAGCCCTTCGCGATCCTCGGCAACTCGTTCGGCGCCCTGGTCGCCCGGCGGATCGCCCACGACCACCGAGACCGGGTGCTGGGACTGGCGACGATCGCCGGGGTGTTCGTCGCCGAGCACGACCGCCGGACCGTGCCCGACCCGGTGGTGCTGGTGGAGGACCCCGCCGTGGTGGCGGGCCTCGGTGACGACGGTGAGGAGTACGCGGAGCTGGCCGTCGTGCAGACGCCCGAGAACGCGCGGGCGTTCCGTGAGCACGTCCGGCCGGGGACGGCCGCCGCCGACCAGGACGCGATGGAGCGGATCGCCGAGCGGTACGCGCTCGATGCCGTGCCCGAGGAGGCGTCGTCCGAGCCCTTCACCGCGCCGACCCTGATCCTGACCGCCCGGCAGGACCAGGTCGCCGGGTACACGGACGCGTGGGCCCGCGTCGAGCACTACCCCCGGGCCACGTTCGCCGTGCTCGACACCGCCGGGCACAACCTCCACCTCGATCAGCCCTCGCTCACCGGCGCGCTCGTGACGGACTGGCTGGCGCGCGTGGTCCTCGCGCGGGACTGAACGCCCGGCGGGCCTGCCCGTCCGGGCAGGGTGCCGAAGCTGTTGCGGTACTCCTGGCCCGGCTTCGGGTGGGTGAAGCGCAGCGCGCTCCACGTCGTGTCGATCGACAGGCACGTGCTCTCGACCAACCCGGCGTCGTAGCCGATCGCGATCACCCGCGGCAGGGTCAGGTCCGAGCCGAGCCCGCGCCCCTTCGGCCAGGACAGCCAGAGCTTGCCCTGCGGCGCCAGGTGTGCGGCGAGCCGTGGGAACTCCGCACGCATCTGCTCCTGCGTCGTGACGAACAGGTGCAGGTAGTCGACCGGGCCGTCGAGGTGATCGACGACCTCGAGCTCCGGCAGGCCCATCGCCTCGGGGACGCCCGGCGGCGCGTCGACGAAGTGCGCCGTCCAGCCCGGCCGCAGGCCCATCTTCTCGGCGACGCTACGCGTGGCCATCGAGGAGCCCGGGATCGAGATCGAGATCGGCCACCTCGTGGTGCTCGGCGAAGGAGTCCTTCTCGACCAGCAGCTCGTCGTCGCCGGGGTAGAACATGGCGACCTCGGGCCGGTCCCCGGCGAAGCGGCGCACCGCGTCCATCGAGTCCCACAGCGAGATCGTCACGACCTCGACGAGGTTGCCGACCGGCCGATGCAACACGAACACCCCGCGGTTGCCGGGCGTGGAGCGGTACTCGCGCACGCCTGTGGCGCGCTGGTGCTCCAGGTAGGCCTCGGCGTCGTCGGGCCGGACGGCCCCGCGCCAGCGACGGACGATCATGTGCGTTCCCCCCTCGGTGTGCCCACCCTCACGGTACGTCCGTCGGCGGCGCTCGGACAGGCTCGTTGGGCCGAAAGATCTGGGATCGCACCCGTGTCTGATCCGCCCGCGCCGTGGCATGCTCGCGCCATGAGGTCGCGTCACCTGAGCCGAGTCGTCGCCGCGTCGCCGCAGAGCGTCTATGAGTTCGCCGCGGACCCCGCCAACCTGCCGCTCTGGGCGGCGGGCCTCGCGCAGGCGGAGGTGGAGGTCCGCGGCGACGCGCTGGTCGCGCAGTCGCCGATGGGCGAGGTCACGGTGCGGTTCGTGCCGCACAACGACCTCGGCGTCCTCGACCACGACGTCACGCTGCCGTCCGGCACCACGGTCACCAACCCGCTGCGCGTGCTGGCGCACCCCGACGGCGCCGAGGTGCTCTTCACGGTGCGCCAGATCGAGCTGACGGACGAGGAGTTCGAGCGCGACTGCCAGCTGGTGGAGCAGGACCTCGAGACGCTGCGGGGCCTGCTGGAGTAGCGCCCGCGCTCAGTCGTGCAGCAGCCGCTGGGCCTGCTCGCGCGGCTCGCTGAGGTCGTCGCCCGTGAGGCGCTCGACGATCGCGGCCAGCACCTGCACGAGCGCCACGGCGCCGGGATCGGGCACGCCGATGGCCTTGTCGCCGACGTAGCTGCTGCGGCCGCGCTTGCCCACCAGGTCTGCGGTGGCGGCGGCGCCGTCGACGGCACGCTGCACGGCGGCCGCGTCGAGCGGCGTTCCGGCGTCGGCCACCGCAGGCGCCAGCGCGTCGAGGAAGGTCCGGTCGCCCGGCTGCGCCCCGCCGGCGCGCGTGACGCTGGCCATCCCGGCACGCAGGCCCTCGCCGACCGCCGCGGGCAGGTCGCCGTCGCCGGCATCCTCGACGGCCTCGGCCAGGCCGGTCAGCACGAGGCCCAGCAGGGGGCCGCTCGATCCGCCGACGTCGTTGCCGAACGCGTCGGCCATGCTGCGCAGGTCGTCGGCCAGGCTCGCGTCCGGCCCGGCGGCACGGGTCACGGACGAGGCGAAGGCCAGCTCCATGTTGCCGCCGAAATCGCCGTCGCCGGCGCGTCGGTCGAGGTCGTCGTAGTCGGCGCGGGACTGCGTGAAGTGGTCGGCCAGCGCACGCAGCCAGGCCGACGGCTCGGCGGTCGGTGCCGCGTCCTCCTCCGGCCCGGTGCCGCGGTCGACGTCGGGGTCCCAGGGGCGCGGGCTGGGCAGTCCCGGGGTGCTGTGGGACGCGTACCAGTCGTCCATCCAGTCGGGATCGGCCTCGGTCAGCGTGATCGAGAAACCGTCCATGTCCAGCGCGGAGACGAAGGTCCCGGCGACGCCACTGCGCAGCGCGACGCCGCGGGCCTCCAGCGCCAGCTCGACGTCGCCGAGCAGTCCGAGCAGCTCGAGGTTGGGTGCGCCGCCCAGGCCGTTGACCACGGCGATGACCCCGTGCGGCAGGTCTCCGAGGGCGTCGAGCAACTCGTCGACCATCCGCTGGGCGAGGTCGACGTGCACGGGCTCGTCGATCGTCTGCCGAGCGGCCTCGCCGTGGATGCCGACGCCGTACTCGAGGGAGCCGGGCTCGACCTCGAAGCCGCGGGTCCTGCTGTCCGGAGCGGTGTGACCCTGGCGGGCCACGGCGACCGACCGGGACCGGTCGGCGACCCGCGCGCCCAGGTCGGCCAGCTCCGCCAGGGCGAGACCTCGGTCGGCGGCGGCCCCGAGGATCTTCTCGACCACGAGCGTGGCGCCCGTGCCGCGACGCCCGACCTCGTGCCCCTCGGAGCCGAGGTCGTCGTCGACCACCACCTCGGCGACCTCGACCCCGCGGGCGCGAAGGCGCTCGGCCGCGATGGCGAAGTTGATGCGATCGCCCGTGTAGTTCTTGACGATCTGCAGGACGCCGCCGTCGCGCTTCACGCGGTCGCTCGCCTCGAAGATCTGGCGGCTGTGGGGTGAGGTGAAGACCTCACCCGGGCAGGCGGCATCGAGGCCCCCGGCTCCGACGAAGCCACCGTGCAGCGGCTCGTGGCCGGCTCCGCCGCCGCTCACGATCGCGACGCGTCTCGTCTCCGCCGGCTCCAGCGCCCACACGTACACCGGATCCCGGTTCACGCCGACCTGGTGGCCCGCGGTGATGGCGATGCCTCGGAGGGCTCGCGTTGAGGGCGTTGCGGGGGACGGGCTGTTCACGAGTGGATCCTTCGTCTGGGGCTGTCGTGATGGGTGGGGACCCATCCAGTCTGGGGACTGCGACACATCCGGTAAAGCGATGATTCCTGACCAGTGTCGTTCAGGATCTCTGACCGATACGGTCGCGGGTCGGGACAGTGAGGACCGACTCGCTCAGGGGCGGACGGCGCGCGCCTGGGCGGGGTGACCGGGCTCGAGACCGTCGGCGTCCGACACCCGCAGGGGCGTGAACGGCCCGGCGGAGTGGGCCGAGACGACCCGCGTGGTCATGCAGACGTGGTCGCCGCCGTCGTCGAGAGCCGCGATCCGCTCCAGCACGATCCGGTTCGGGGCCGAGCGCAGCAGCGGCACGCCGGTCTCGTCGGTGTCGACGGCCAGGTCGGCGAACTTGTCGGTCTCGGCGCTGCACTGCGTGCCGAAGACCTCGGCCAGCTCGAGGTCGCCGTCGGTCAGGAAGTGGACGGCGAAGTGCTTCGCGCGCAGCGCCATGCGATACGTGTGGTTCGCCTTCGACAGCCACACGCAGTAGTGCTCGGAGTCGATGCTGGACTGCGCGTGGAACCCGACGAGGCAGCCCGCGCGCTCGCCCTCGGCCGCCGTGGTCACGACCACCAGCGGTTGGTCGACCGAGGTCATGAGGGTGTCGAAGGCGCTGTCGTCCGGGGAGGTCACCCACCCAGATTAGGGGGCCGCGGACCGAGGCGCCTGGGCTAGCGTGGGCGCTCGTGAGCGAGAATCTCGTGGCTCGACTGGTGCTGTCCGTGGTGATGCTGGCCACGGCGGCGCTGCTGTGGTGGATGGCTCGTGCGGCGGCCGGCGGCCGGCTCAGGCGCAATGCGATCGCCGGGATCCGCACGGCGTCCACGATGGCCAGCGACGAGGCCTGGCTCGCGGCGCACCGCCGGGCCGAGCGACCGACGCTCGCAGCGGCCGGCGTCGCCTTCCTCGTCGGCCTGGCTCCCGCGCTGCCGGTGGGGGACGACGCCCTGTTCGCGGTCGTGATGGTCGGGTCCGGCGCGATCCTGGCCCTCGTCGTCCACGGCGCCGTCGTCGGCGGGCGGGCGGCCCGCGCGACGTCGACGGACTGACCTCACACGTCCGCGAGGTCGGTGCCCTCCGGAGCCCAGTTCCCGTGGAAGCCGGCCGGTACCCGCCCGGGGAGGTGCACGGTGGCGACGTCCTCGAGCGTGGCCGCGTCGAGCAGTCGCAGCTGGCTGCGCCCCTCGGCCCGGTCGTGGACGTACCCCATCAGCACGCCGTCGTCCTCGGTCGTTCCGTCGGGATGCGGCACGAAGCAGAACTCGCTGGCCTCAAGGCCCGGGCCGAGCCGCCGCGCATCCGTCGTCCCGGCCTCGAGATCGTGCCGCAGCACGGTGTCGCCGGGGACGCCGTCCTCGAAGCCGACCGCCCAGCCGTAGCGGTGCCGCCGACCGGTGAGTCGCTCGTCGTGCCGGGGGAACTCCTGCGAGCGCTGGTCGATCCCGCTCTCGTGGGCGCGGCCGGTCCGCAGGTCGAGGGTGAACCGGGTCAGGACCGCGGGTCCCTCGTTCGGGCCGTTCAGCACGGTCGCGAACATCTTCGGGTGGCGGATCACGTCGACCACCACCGTGTCCCCGTCGTCGTACGCGTTGAGGGTGTGGAACACGAAGCAGGGCGCGATCTCGAACCAGCGGACCGAGGCGCCGTCGCCGTCGCGGGGCATGATCCCGATGCGGGCCGGGTAGTCGGGGTTCCAGCGGTAGGGCAGGGAGGCGTCGTCGCTCCCGCCACGGGCGATGCGCGCGATCACGGGTTCTGGAAGCGGGTTCCGCCCGATGACGCGGTTGAGGATGCCGCGCACGACCGGTCGCACGAGGCGCGGCACGTCGGTGGTGGCCGCGGCGATGTCGAACGTGACGGGCAGGTCGAGGATCACGACGTGGTGCTCGGTCAGGGCGAAGTCGTGCATCATCGGGCTGCCGTGGACCTCGATGTCGACGCTCCGCCGGATGCGGCCGTCGTTCCCGAGCACCGAGTAGGCCACCCGGTTGCCGCGCATCCAGTTGTAGGAGAGGGCATGGAGCTCACCGGTGTCCGGGTCGCGGTGCGGGTGCGCGGCGTAGCCGGGACGGCCGGGCAGGCTCGGCAGCGTGCCGCCGAAGTCACACGGCCCGACCGTCTCCAGCTCGTGGGTCAGCTCGTAGGGCGGCGCGCCCGCCTCCACGAGGGCCAGGGTCCGGCCGTGGTGTTCCAGGACGTTGGTGTTGGCGGCGAAGTCGAGCTCGCCGGGGGTCCCGCGTTGCGGCTCGCCCAGGGCGTCGGCGACGGCGGCGGAGCGCACCCAGCGGTTGCGGTACCACTGGGCCTGCCCGTCTCGCAGCCGCACGCCGTGCACCATGCCCTCGCCGAGGAACCAATGGTGCTGGTCGCCCGGGTCGTCGAGCGGATTCGGGCCGATGCGCAGGTAGCGGCCGTCGAGGTGGTCGGGCAGACGGCCGGTGACGGTGAGGTCGGTGGCGGTGAGCTCCTCGCGCACCGGCGCGAAGTTGTCGCGCAGGTAGCGGTTGCTGGACTCGGTGGTGGGGTCGATGGTCTCGGTCATGACGTCTCTCCTGGTGACGCGCGCCCGAGTCGCATAACACTGTTATCCCGACGATAACGCTGTTATGCCATGCTGTCGAGCATGAGTTCCGTACCGTCCCCGGGGGCGTCCGAAGCGCGGGCGCGCCTGCTGGAGGGGGCCGCCCGAATCCTGGACGAGCAGGGCCCGGCCGCCCTCTCGGCGCGCCGCCTGGCGACCGAGGTCGGCGCGTCCACCATGGCCGTCTACACGCACTTCGGGAGCATGGGCGCCGTCGTGGACGCCGTGGCGACCGAGGGCTTCCGGCGCCTCATCGCTCGGGTGGATGCCGTCGAGCAGACGGACGATCCGGCCGCCGACCTGCTGGCGGCGGCCGCCGCCTACCGCGAGAACGCGCTCGAGAACCGCCACCTCTACGCGGTGATGTTCGGGGCGGTCAGCGTGCGAGGTCTCGGCGGCGCCGGCCCCGACGCCGACGTGGCGTACGCGGCGTTCCGGCAGCTGGTCGCCGTGGTGGAGCGGGCGATGGACGCCGGACCCCTGCGTCGCGGCGACCCGAAGGCGGTGGCGGCGCAGTGGTGGAGTGCGCTCCACGGCTACATGATGCTGGAGCTCGCGGGGATGGACCAGGTGGTGAGGGACCCCGAGCACCACGTGCTGTGGCAGCTCATGGGCAACCTGCTCCGGTCGCTCTCGGACTGAGGCGTCAGGCGCTGCGCGGGGCGTACATGATCACGGCCACGCCGGCGAGGCAGATCGCGGCACCGGCGAGGTCCCAGCGGTCGGGCCTGAAGCCGTCGAGCAGCATGCCCCAGGCCAGCGAGCCGGCGACGAAGACGCCACCGTACGCCGCCAGGATGCGCCCGAAGTTCGCGTCGGGCTGCAGGGTGGCCACGAACCCGTAGAGGCCCAGCGCGACGACGCCCAGACCCATCCACAGCACCCCACGGTGCTCGCGCACGCCCTGCCAGATCAGCCACGCGCCACCGATCTCGGCGACCGCGGCCAACGCGAACAGGGCGATCGAGCGCAGGACGTCCATGGCCCGATTGTGCCGTGCGAAGGTGGTGCCATGACGGACCAGCCCCGTACGGCCGAGGCGCTCATGCGATCGCGGTTCGAGGCGTTCAAGCGCGGTGACCGCGAGTGGTTGCTCCGCACCTGGCACGCCTCGACCCGCCCGGCCGATCTCGACCTGTCGGACAATCCACGCTGGCGTGGTCTGCAGATCCTCGACACCGAGGCGGGCGGCACCGACGACGCCACCGGGGTGGTCGAGTTCCGGGCCACCTACATCGCCGACGGCGAGCTGGGGATCTTGCAGGAGAGGTCGCGGTTCGTCCGTGAGGACGGCCTCTGGTTCTACGTGGACGGAGACGTGCGGTGACACCGCCGCAGGACCACGCGAGCCGGGACCTGCCCCGCGGGATCGGCCGGCCGGCGACACGAGCGCTGGCCGCAGCGGGGATCACGTCCCTGGCCCAGGTCGCCCAGTGCACCGCCGACGAGATCGGCGCGCTGCACGGGGTGGGGCCCCGGGCGGTCCGGGTCCTCGGCGAGGCGTTGGCCGAGCGTGGCCTGGGCTACCGGAGTGCCGATGACGAGTGACTAGGCTCGCGGCATGACTGAGAGCGTCAAGGGCCCGGCCTCCTACTTCCCGGCCATCGAGAAGAAGTACGGCGAGCCGATCGAGCACTGGATGCGCCAACTGGAGTCGGTCGTGACCGCGAAGCACATGGAGCAGGTCGCCGTGCTCAAGAAGCAGTTCGGCATCGGCCACGGTCACGCCAACGCGCTGGTGGCGGTGTTCCGTCAGGAACGGGGCCTCTGAATGGTCCAGCAGCGCATCGCGTTCGCGACCTGTGCCCGGCTCACGGACGGATTCGAGGACGACCACGGGACCGCGAGGCTGGTGGGCGCCGAGTTCGTCGTCTGGAACGACCCGGCCGTCGACTGGTCGGTGTACGACCTCGTCGTCATCCGCTCGGCCTGGGACTACA
Source organism: Aeromicrobium sp. 636 (assembly GCF_024433585.1). Taxonomy (NCBI): domain Bacteria; kingdom Bacillati; phylum Actinomycetota; class Actinomycetes; order Propionibacteriales; family Nocardioidaceae; genus Aeromicrobium; species Aeromicrobium sp. 636. Next base: position 1,187,638 of record NZ_WNJU01000001.1, on the reverse strand, counting down.
CGATCCAGCGCGAGGCGTTCGTCGCCTGGGTGCGGTCCCTCGGCGACCGGGTGGCCAACTCGGCCGACCTGATCGCCTTCAACTCCGACAAGGCCTACCTCGGCGCGCTCGGCGTCCCCACGGTCCCCACGCGGTACGTCGTGCCGGGCGCGCAGGCTCCCGACCTGCGCGGCGAGGTCGTGGTCAAGCCCACCGTCTCGGCGGGCGGTCGTGACACCGGCCGGTTCGATCCTGAGCACCACGACGCGGCGCGCGAGCTGATCGCGCAGATCAACGCCTCGGGTCGCGTGGCCATGGTCCAGCCCTACGTCGCGGGGGTCGACGCCGCCGGCGAGACCGCCGTCGTGTTCCTCGGGGGCGAGTTGTCGCACACGCTTCACAAGAAGCCGGTGCTGCGTGAGCAGGGGACCGCCGAGCTGCTCGATCCCGACGACCCGGCCTCGGAGGCCGCGATCATGCACGACGACGACCTGGTCACCGCGCGCGAGGCGGCCCCGGAGTTCGTCGATCTCGCCCTCGCCGCACACGGTGAGCTCGCGGCCCGCTTCGGCGAGCCGCTCTACGTGCGGGTCGACCTGGTGCCCGGGCCGTCCGGCCCCGTGGTCATGGAGATCGAGGCGGTCGAGCCGTGCCTCTACCTCGACCTGGTCCCGGGCGCGGCCGAGCGCTTCGCCGCAGCGATCAGGTCACGCCTCGACCGCTGAGGCACGCGTCCCCGTGCGGGCCGGCGCCAGCCACACCGCGATCGCGGTGGTGATGGGCACGGCGAGCACGAGACCGATCGCACCCACGAGGGTGCGGATCACCTCCTGGGCGATCCCCTCGGTGACGGCGACCTCCAGCAGCGGACGCTGGTAGGCCGAGATCAGCAGCAGGGTCGTCATCGCGGTGCCGGCGTAGGCGAAGACCAACGTGTAGACGCTCGAGGCGATGTGGTCCCGGCCGATGCGCATGGCCGAGACGAACAGCTCCGGCCGGGCGGCAGTGGGCTTGAGGGCGCGCATCTCCCACACGGCGCTGGCCTGCGTGACGGTGACGTCGTTGAGCACGCCCAGGCCGGCGATCACCATGGACGCCGCGACGACGCCCGACAGGCTCATCTGCGGCGCGGTCGCCAGCAGCAGGTGGTCGTCCTCGGACCCGACCCCGGTCAGGTGCGCCCAGTCGGTCGAGGCGGCACCGACGATGGCGGTGAACGCGATGCCGAAGAGCGTGCCGAACAGGGCCGCCGTCGTACGGATCGAGACCCCGTGCGCGAGGTAGAGGACGGCGAGCATGATCACCGTGGACCCCGCCACCGCGACGGCGATGGGCGGCTGGTCCGCCAGTAGGGCGGGCAGCACGAATCGCAACAGCACGAGCAGGGTGATGCCGATGCCGATCAGGGCGAAGAGGCCGCGCCAGCGGCCGACCACGGTGACCAGCACCGCGAACACCAGAGCGATGATCGCCAGCTGCGGGCCGCGTTGGTAGTCGTAGAACTCGTACGTGGTCTCCTGGCCGTCGGCCGTGAAGGCGCTGACCCGGATCTCGTCGCCCTCGGACATGCCGCCGCCGACGTACCGGGTCGGGTCGAGCGTGAAGGAGGCCGATCTGCCGTCGTCGGTCTCGGCGGTGACCTGGGCGCACATGCCCTCGACCATCGGGACGTTGTCGGGGCCGGTCCCGGTGCTGCCGCAGTCGAACGGCGTCACCTTCGTGACCGTGGCGTCCACGAGGTCGACCTGGCCGTACGGGTCGGCACCCTTCGGGACCTCGCTCTGGTTCGGCCACAGCAGCGCGACGGCGGCCAGTGCGGCCAGCGTGACGGCCAGGACGGCCGCGGTCAGCGACCAGGCCAAGCGGGGGCGGGGCGGTCCCTCGGGAGGCTCGATGCCGTGGTGGTGTGTCACGATGCCAGCGTGTCACGTGGCGAAGAGATCCCTGAACACCTCCCCGGCGGGTCCGGCGGCGTGTGGCGCGTCGGCCGCACCGTCCGGCGCCCCACCGGCCCCTGGACGCCGGCGGTCCACGAGCTGCTCGACTGGCTCGCCGACGAGGGCCTCGGCGGCATCCCGCACGTCTCGGGAGTGGACGAGGACGGCCGCGAGATCGTCTCGTACATCGAGGGGCGCGGGGTGCCCGTCGACGACGAGGTCGTGCTCGACCAGGTGCTGGTCGAGGCGGTCGCGTGGCTGCGGGACTTCCACGACATCGTCGACGGCTACGCGCCCGACGGCCCGCGCGTCTGGCGCCAGACCGGCGACGACCCGGTCGACCTGGCGCCCGGCCAGATCATCTGCCACAACGACCCGGGCGCCTACAACTGGATCATCCAGAGCGGTCACTTCGTCGCGATGATCGACTGGGACCTGGCCGGCCCCGGCCGACCGATCGACGACCTGGCGTTCCTGTGCTGGACGGCCATCCCGCTCTACCGCGAGATCCCGCTCGAGGACGTCGTCCGGCGCCTCGAGCTGGTCGTCGACACCTACGCCGAGTGGGGACCGCTGACGCTGTTGGACGCGGTCGTCGCCCGGATGACGACCGCCAGCGAGCGGATCGCCACGGGCATCGAGCGTGGCGACCCGGGAATGATCAACCTGCAGAAGAACGGTGAGCCGCAGCGCACCCGCGACCGGGTCGCGGCGTTCGAGGCTCGCCTGCCCGCGATACGCGAGGCCCTCGAAAAGTAACTCAGAGTGACATTCGTCACGTAGGGTGTCGGCCATGGACTCGAGCCTCTCGACCGTCGGGCTGCCCGTCGCGCTCGGCATCATCATGTTCGGCCTCGGTCTGTCGCTGACCGTCGGCGACTTCGCTCGGGTCCGCCAGTCGCCGCGCGCGGTCGTGATCGCCCTGCTGTGCCAGCTGGTCCTGTTGCCGATCGTCTGCTTCGGGCTGGTCCTGGCGCTCGACCTGCCACCGCTGCTCGCGGTGGGCATGCTGCTGCTGGCGGCGTCGCCCGGCGGCAGCACGGCGAACCTCTTCAGCCACCTGTTCCGCGGCGATGTCGCGCTGAACATCACCCTGACGGCGATCAACTCGATCGTGGCGATCGTGTCCCTGCCGGTCGTGACGAACCTCGCGATGGCCTACTTCGACCTCGGCGACGAGGTCTCCCTGCAGTACCGCAAGGTGGTCGAGGTGTTCGCCGTCGTCCTGGTGCCCGTCGCCCTGGGGATGCTCGTGCGGGCCAAGGGTCCCGACTTCGCGCACCGCATGGACACGCCCGTCCGCATCGGGTCGGCGGTGCTGCTGCTGATCATCATCGTGGGCATCGTGGTCGACCAGCGCTCGAACGTCGGCGACTACGCGGCCTCGGTGGGCCTGGCGGTCACGATCTTCTGCGCGGCCAGCCTGGTCATCGGCTACCTGGTCCCGTGGTGGGCCGGGGTGAAGGAGAGCCAGGCCGTGGCGTGCTCGTTCGAGATCGGCGTCCACAACGCCACGCTGGCGATCTACGTGGCCGTCGAGGTCCTCGACAACGTCGAGCTCTCGGTGCCGGCCGCGGTCTACGGTCTCGTCATGTTCCTGCTGGCGACGCTGTGGGGCCTGACCCTCACGCGCTGGATCCTGCCGCGGCGGACGGAGTCGGGCGCGTTACCGTCGCAGCATGCCTGAGGTTCATTTCGACGAGCGTGAGGACGCGGAGGCCTTCGTCGCGGAGCTGGAGTCCCAGGGCCTCGCTCACCGGCTGCACCGCGACGAGTTCGCGGGTGAGGACGACTTCGAGGACGCGGCCTGGCTCGTCGAGGTCGAGGCGACCGTCCCGGACCTGCACGCCCGCGTCGAGCGCGCCGGCGGCTGGCTCGTGGAGGCTCCGGATCCGAGCCGATCCGTACCGCCCCCGCTGCCGGAGGCACCACGTCGGATCAAGCGCTCCCCGGGGCATTGACGGGTCACGTGTTCTTGCACGTGTGATCGGTGACCCGGCACAGACCTGCCTGCTGTCGACCTCCTTCAGCCGCACGTCCCGCGGGTCACCGCCGCGGATCCGCTGCTGGGGGAGTGGTTCGACTCCTGCTTCGACCTCAGACGGAGACGGGCTGCTCGTCCTCGGGAAGTCGGATGACTCCGCCGTAGATCGTCAGCAGCACCTGGTCGAGCACGGCCTCGCGGTCGAAGGGCCGGCCGGTCCACCGAGCCATCTCGGCGGCGAACCACAGCGAGCCGAAGATCTGCTCGTGGGCGAGCCGGACGTCGACCTCGTCCTTCATGAGGTCGGGGATGCCGTTGACGGTGATCGTCGTGGCGACGTCGAACAGGGCGTCGAGGCGCTCGACGAGCTTGCTGCGAACCGGTGAGTCCGGCCCGAACGCGGTGGCACCGATGAGAGGGCCAAGCTCGACGGCGAGGTCGGCCAGATCGGTGAAGAAGCGACGGATGCCGTCCTGGATCTCGGTGGACGAGCCGGCGAGGTCCCGGCTGATGCTGCGGGCGTTCGCGTTGGCCCCGATCATGGCGGCGTCGATCGACTCCAGGACCGAGGCCTCGAAGAGCTCCTCCTTGGAGGGGAAGTGTCGGTAGAGCATCGCCTCGTTGACACCGGCCTCCGCCGCGATCTCGCGGGTCCGGGTCGCGGCGTAGCCCTTCTCGGAGAACACGCGCCGCGCGGAATCGGTGATCTGAGCACGGCGAAGCGCGGCGGACATCCGCCGTTTGGGGCCTCGTTCAACACTCACGCGAGAAACGGTAGGTCACATCCCTGGAATGTGGGTGAAAAGAGATGAAACTCGTGTGACCCGTGTGACTGGTGTGACGGAATGTGTGTCAAATGGTAACGGGAATCACAATTTTTTCGAATTCGTTTGCACGCCGCGTCAGAACCCACCTAATCTGGCGTCACTTCATAGAAGTCAATACCTACTTACTTAGGTCGGGATGCTGCCCCGGTCTTTGCGCAAGGAGAGAACATGAGCGTTCCGAAGCCGCTCGTAAGGACCCGCCTACGGATGGCGCGACCGGTGATGCACTCCACCCGCGTCAGCCTGGGCGCGAAGCGCACCATGGCCGACTCGATGGCCGGGTCCGCCCGGGCCCCCGAGGGCGCCATCTACGACTTCGACGTGATCGCCGGACTGCCGGTGCAGTTCGTCACCGTCGAGGGGACCGGCCCGGCCACCGGCCGCGCCACCATGATCTACCTGCACGGCGGCGGTCACGTCGTCGGCAGTTCGCGCGCCTACCGTGCCTTCGCTGCGCACCTGGCGATGCACTCGGGCATGGACGTGCTGCTGCCCGAGTACCCGCTGGCCCCCGAGAGCCCTTACCCGGCGGCGCTCGACTCGCTCCTCGCGCTCTACCGCGCGTTGCCCGCCTACGGTGTCGACCCGACCACCGTGGTGCTCGCCGGCGACGATGCCGGTGCCGGTCTGGCCCTGGCGATGGCGCTGGAGATCCGTGACCGCGGTCTGCCGATGCCCGCCGCGATCGGCATGATCAGCCCTTGGCTGGACATGAGCGCCGACGTCGAGCGCGCCCGTCCCTCGGCGTCGGACCCCTGGTTCACCCCGGCCCTGGCCACGCGATGGGCTCGCACCTACCTCGGTGGCGCCGACCCGCGCGAGATCGGCGCCTCGCCGTTGCACGGCGACTTCGACTCGCTGCCGCCGATCGTCGTGCACTACAGCGGCCTGGACCCGCTGCACACCGACGCCGAGGCGTTCCTGGAGAAGGTCACCCTGAACGCCGAGGGCCCGCGGGTCATCGCCCGGGAGTACCCCGAGATGTGGCACTCCTTCCACCTCCAGGCCGGTCGTCTCGCCGCCGCCGACGAGGCGGTCGAGGAGTTCGGCAAGGCGATGGCGTCCCTCGTGCAGGTCCCGCGTCGCCACGGCGACGTCGTGCCGATCAACCGGCCCGTCGCGGGTCAGGGTGGTCGCCGGCTGCGACTGGTCAAGCCAGTTGCTGCCGCAGGAACTCCATCTGTATGAGCTTGAGGTTCTCGGCGACCTCTTCCTGAGGCGTCATGTGGGTGACTCCGGACAACGGCAGCACCGTGTGCGCTCGTCCTGCCGCCAACAGTGCGGAGGACAGCCGCAGGGTGTGCGCTGCGACGACGTTGTCGTCGGCGAGCCCATGGATCAGCATCAGCGGACGCTCGAGCCGCGGCGCCAGCGGCAGCAGTGAGTTCTCGTCGTAGACCTGCGGGTCCGTGGCGGGATGTCCCAGGTAACGCTCGGTGTAACAGGTGTCGTAGAGCCGCCACTCGGTGACGGGCGCCCCGGCGACCGCCGCGTGGAAGACGTCCGGACGTGCCAGCACGGCCAGTGCCGCGAGGTACCCGCCGTAGGACCAGCCGGTGATGCCGACCCGCCCGGCGTCGACGTCGTCCGGGTGGCGCTCGGCGATCGCCGCCACGGCGTCGACCTGGTCCTGCAGGGTCACCTCGGCGAAGCGGTGGTGGATCTCGCGCTCCCAGGCCGAGCCGCGCCCCGGCGTGCCGCGGCCGTCGGCGACCACGACGCAGAAGCCCTGGTCGGCCATCCACTGGGCCTCGAGGAACATCCGTCCCGAGGCCAGCACGCGCTGGGCGTGGGGACCGCCGTACGGGTCCATCAGCAGCGGCAGCCGCCGCGAGCCGGGCACGTGGTCGCGGGGGAACAGCACCGCGGCTCGCAGTTCGCGGTCACCGAGCCGGACCAGCTCGACCTCGGGTGTGAGGGGAGCGGGCTCGGACAGGACCCGGATCGGCGCCGGCTCGCGGCCGGGCGCGTGCACGGTGACCGTGGTGGTCGTCGACTCGAGCTCACTGCGGACGATGACGGTCGTGCCCCCGCCGGAGACCGCGCCGTGGACGGCGCGCCCCTGGGTGAGCACGTCGGTCGAGCCGTCGAACCCGATGCGGACGACGTGCACCTCGGTGGGCTCGTCGGACGCGGTGACGAGGACGCCGGAGTCGGAGACGTCGATGATCGAGCGGACCTGCCACGCGTCGCCGCTGATGGCGGTGCCGTCGACGCACACGCGGCGGCGGCCTTCGAAATCCTCCACGGTGACGAGACGCCCGCCCGGACCGCGCCGGGGAGCCGAGGACAGCTCGACCCAGGCGTCGTCGGCGAGCTCGCGCAGGGTGCGGGTGGCACCCGTGGCCGGATCGACCTCGAGCACGAGACTGCGCCGCTGGTCGCGGCTGAGCACCTGCAGCACCGGGTCGGAGCCCTCGGACCAGTCGATCCGGGCGAGGTACTCGAAGGCCGCGTGGTCCCACGTCACCTCGGTCGGCGCGGAGCCGTCGAGGGTGACGTGCCACAGGGTGACGATGCTGTTCGGCGTGCCCGCGGCGGGATAGCGCTGCTCGACGGCCGGGCGATCGGGGTTGGCCGGGTCGGCGATGTGCCAGACGGGCACCTCGGCGTCGTCGTACCGCTCGACCAGCAGCGATCGACCGTCCGGCGCCCACCAGAACCCGCGCATGCGGTCCATCTCCTCGGCGGCGATGAACTCCGCACGGCCCCAGGCCTGGGTCGGCCTCTCGGGTGACACGAGAGCACGGTCCTGCGTGCCCGCCACGTCGACGACGCGCAGCTCTCCGGCGGAGTTGGCGTACGCGACGTGGCGACCCGTCGGGTCCAGACGAGGATCGATGACAGCGCCCGTCGCGGGCAGCTCGCGCACGGCGTTCGCTCCCAGGTGGACCGCGAACAGTCGCCCCGACAGCGTGAAGCACGCCCACCGCCCGGTGCCGTCGACGTCGTAGGAGACCAGCCCGCCGGCCGACTCGCGCGTACGCTCGCGCCGCGATCGCTCCTCGGGGGACAGGTCCTCGTCGGCCCCGGCGAGCACGTCCTGGGGGTCCACCAGCAGTGACTCGGCACCGGAGGCGACGTCGAGCTCCCACAGCTGGCCCGAGCGCGTGACGCCGTCGGGCGTGCGGATGAAGCGGACGGTCGCGCCGTCAGGCGAGACGGTCACGTTCCGCGGGATGCCGAGGGTGAAGCGCAGGGTGCGCGCCGCGAGCCGGGGGTAGGAGTCGGTCATGGGCCCATCTTGGCAGGGGCGCTCTAGATTGGAGCCATGCCCGATCGCCGCCTGCTGCTGGTCCATGCCCATCCTGACGACGAGTCCATCGGATCGGGGCTCGCGATGGCGAAGTACGCCGCCGAGGGAGCCCAGGTGACGCTCGTGACCTGCACGCTGGGCGAGCACGGTGAGGTGCTCGTGCCCGAGCTGGAGCACCTGGCCGCCGAGCGCGAGGACGACCTCGGCCCCCATCGCCTCGGCGAGCTGAGCGACGCGATGGCGCACCTGGGTGTCAAGGACTTCCGCCGGCTCGGCGGGGACGGGACCTATCGCGACTCCGGCATGGTCTGGGACGAGAACGGCAACGCCGCGGCGATGGACGACATCGACCCCCGGGCCTTCTGGCGTGCCGACCTGCTGGAGGCGGCCACTCACCTGGTGGCCGTGATCCGCGAGGTGCGGCCGCAGGTCCTGGTGACCTACGACGAGTTCGGCGCCTACGGCCATCCCGACCACATCCAGGCGCACCGCGTCGCGCATTACGCGGCCGCCCTGGCCGCGGTGCCCTCCTACCGGCGCGACCTCGGTGAGGCGTGGGACATCCCCAAGATCTACTGGACCGCCGAGTCGGCGTCCCGGCTGCGCGAGGCCTCCGAGCAGCTGGCGCAGGCCGGTCAGGAGATGCCGTTCCAGTTCGACCTGGACCACCTGCCCCCGATGTTCGCCGAGGACGAGGACCTGAGCGCCGCGATCTCGTCGACGCCCGAGCACGTGCAGGCCAAGCTCGACGCGATGCGCGCGCACGCCACGCAGATCACCCCCGACGGCCAGTTCTTCGCCATGGGGATGGACCTCGCGGCGATCACCTGGGGCACCGAGTACTACCGGCTGGCCAAGGGAGTCGCGGGTCCGGTGGGCGAGTCCGGGTTCGAGGAGGATCTGTTCGCCGGCTTGGGCTGAACCCGGCACTGGGCGATGACCCGTACGCTTGACGGGTGGAGAAGTCCGTCGATCAAGCCGCGTTCCGGGGCGCGCTGTCGCGATTCGCCAGCGGCGTGACCGTGGTGTCGACCGCCCATGACGGTGTCGACCACGCCATGACCGCGAGCGCATTCACGTCCGTGTCCCTCATTCCGCCACTCGTCCTGGTGTGCACCAACCGGGGCAGCCGGTTCCACGACGCCGTGCGCCAGTCCCAGCGCTGGGGCGTCTCGATGCTCTCCGAGCACGGCCGTGAGGCGTCGGCGTGGTTCGCCCATCGCGGACGACCGCTGGCCACCCAGTTCGACCAGATTCCGCACCACCGCAGTCCCGGCGGCCTGGCGCTGCTGGACGACGCCCTGGCGTGGCTCGAGTGCGAGACCGAGGCCGAGCACGACGGTGGCGACCACCTGATCCTGGTGGGCCGCGTGCTGTGGGCCGACTACCACGACGAGGCCGACAACCCCCTGCTGTACTACCGCTCGCACTACGGTTCGATCGTGCGCCAGCCCGAGTCCGAGAAGACCGTGTATCGGAGCGGCCGGTGAGCCGGCGTCGTCTGCTGGCCGTGACCGGGGGAGTCGTGGCCGTCCTGGCTGCCGCGTACGTCGGCGGGTACGTCCTCACCGGCCAGCGCCTGCCGGCCGACACGACCATCGCCGGTGTCGACGTCGGTGGCAAGAGTCCCGACGAGGCCGAGGCGGCTCTGACCCGCTGGCTGGCCGAGCGGGTCGAGGAGCCGATCGTCGCGACGTTCGAGGAGCAGAAGTTCGAGCTCGACCCCGAGCAGGCGGGACTGGCGGTCGATGTGCCCGCCAGCGTCCGGGCGGCTGGCGGGCGCTCGTGGGACCCGCGCGACATGATCGCCCTGTTCGCCGGCGGCTCCGACCACGACCCGCAGTTGCGCGTCGACGACACGAAGCTCGCTGCCGCCGTCGCATCGGTCGCCGAGACCGTGGACCAGCCCGTCGTGCAGGCGCAGATCACGTTCCCCGACGCGAAGCCGAAGGCGCGTCAGCCCAAGCCCGGCAACCAGGTTCCCCAGGACGAGTTCGCCCAGACGATCCGCGAGTCGTGGCTGACGAGCGAGGACCCGATCCGGGTGCCGGTCGCGGCCGTGGCTCCCGCCGTCGACCGAGCCGGACTCGAGCGCGCCATGCGCGAGATCGCGCAGCCTGCCGTCTCCGCACCCGTCACGCTGAAGGTCGGCTCGAGCCGGGCCGATCTGCCGGTCACCGCCTACGCGCCGGCCCTGTCGGTCGTCGTCCGTGACGGCGCGATGGTGCCGACGATCGACGCGAAGGACCTGGCCGGCCCACTGACCAGCTCCGTGACCGGTATCGGCCGTCGGGCCGTCGACGCGTCGTTCCGCTTCGAGGGCGGCCGTCCCGTCGTCGTGCCCAGCAAGGCCGGCATCGGTCTCGACCCCAAGACGATGGCCGAGCAGCTCGTGCCGGTGCTGACCAAGACCGGCGACCAGCGCGTGATCACGGTCGAGGCCACCAGCGTCCAGCCGGACTTCACCACCCAGGACGCCGAGGCGCTCGGCATCAAGGAGCGGATCGGCAGCTTCACCACCGAGTACCCGCACGCCGACTACCGCAACACCAACCAGGCCGAGGCGGCCCGCCGGATCGACGGCACGATCCTGAAGCCCGGCGAGACGTTCAGCTTCAACGAGACCGTCGGCGAGCGCACTGCCGCGAACGGCTTCGTCTCGGGCTTCGTCATCAACGGGGGAGTGTTCCGCGAGGAGCTCGGTGGTGGCGTCTCGCAGGTCGCCACGACCGCCTACAACGCGGCGTTCTTCGCCGGTCTCGACGACGTCGAGCACCACCCCCACGCGTTCTACATCGACCGCTATCCGGTGGGCCGCGAGGCGACGATCTACTACGGCAGCCTCGACCTGCGCTTCCGCAACCCCTACAAGACCGGCGTCGTGATCCGGGCCTGGGTCGACAAGAGCAGCCCGGGCTCGTCGGGACGGATGAACGTCGAGATCTACGGCACCAAGGTGTACGAGGTGAAGTCGCGCCAGAGCGAGCGGTACAACTTCCGCGAGCCGGGCACGCAGTACGACGACACCCCGGCCTGCGTCTCGCAGTCGCCGGTGACGGGCTTCGACATCGACATCCACCGCGACTTCTACCAGGGCGGCAAGCGGGTCAAGACCGAGAAGGACACGGCGTACTACCAGGCCGCCGACCGCGTCATCTGCGGCAAGAAGCCGAAGAGCGACTGACCGCCCGCTGCCTCACGGTGCCGTGAGGTAGCGGTACGCGTGGTGGGTCGTGAAGCCGTAGGCGCCGTAGAGCCCGAGGGCCGGCGCGTTGTCGCGCATGGTCTGCAGGTAGGCCTTGTCGGCGCCGCGCGCCGCCGCCCACGCCAGGGCGGTGTCGACGATCCGTCGCGCCAGGCCGCGGCGCCGGTGCGCCGGGTCGACCTCGACGGCGGCCAGTCCCGCCCACTCGCCGGTGACGACGACCCGGCCGATCGCGACGTCGTCGAGTGACAGGAAGCCCACCGTGGCGGGGCCCTCCAGCACCGCACGTGCCGTGGCCGGTTCGCTGACGCGACCGTAGTGCCGCAGCCAGGCGTCGGAGGCGTGCGTCTCGACCACGACCTCGGGGTCGGGCGCGGGAACGGCGGCGAGGTTGGCCACCTGCACGATCGCGCCGGGCGGCTGGTCGGTGACGGGCACCCAGGCGGCGGCCTCGAACCGGCGGTCCCAGACCGACCCCTCGACCAGCTGGGCCAAGGGCCGGAGACGGCGGGCGGTGTAGAAGTCGACGACGGCGGCGAACGGCTCGTCGGTGTGCGGATCGCCGTGGACGGCGACGGAGTTCGCGCGGCCGGTGAACCCGCCCGACGCCCGCAGCTCCCAGTCGCCGAGCGGGACCGATTCGACGGCGGGCCAGCCCCGCGACGTGATGCGGGTCAGCTCCTCGGCCGAGAACGAGGCCGCGCGGCGGGTGCGCCGGGGTCGGTCGGGCACGACGCGCATGGCCAGGACCGTGCCCGCCGGCACGAAGGCGAGCTCGCCGTCGCGGCGCTCGATCCGCAGCCCGTCGGGCCCTGCGGCGAGCACGCGTCCCACGACGTCGCGTACGCCCTCGCCGTCGCGATGGCGCACCGAGACGCGTCGTCCGAGCAGATCCACGACGACACGATCTCATGAGGCGAACCCGGCCAGCGGAGGTTGGGTCGCACCCGTGATACTGGGGACCGAACCGAAGGAGCAAGCCCGTGACGTATGTGATCGCCCAGCCGTGTGTCGACATCAAGGACCGTGCCTGTGTGGACGAGTGCCCGGTCGACTGCATCTACGAGGGCAACCGCATGCTCTACATCCACCCCGACGAGTGCGTGGACTGCGGCGCCTGCGAGCCGGTGTGCCCGGTCGAGGCCATCTTCTACGAGGACGACACCCCGGACGAGTGGAAGGACTACTACGACGCGAACGTGCACTTCTTCGACGACCTGGGCTCGCCCGGCGGCGCGGCGAAGATGGGCGTGATCGACGCCGACCACCCGTACGTCAAGGCCCTGCCCCCGCAGAACCAGGAGTGACCCGCCGTGGGTCACGCCTCGGTGTCGGGACGGTTCCCCGACTTCCCCTGGGACACGATCGCGCCGGCCAAGGCCCGCGCCGCTGAGCATCCGGGCGGCCTGGTCGACCTGTCGATCGGCACTCCCGTCGACCCGACGCCCGAGGTCGCACGTCAGGCGTTGATCGCCGCGGCCGACTCGCCGGGGTACCCCACCGTGCTCGGGCCCGAGTCCCTGCGGCGATCGGTCGGCGACTGGCTGGACCGGCGCTTCTCGATCCCGGGCATCGGCACCGACGAGGTCCTGGCCACGATCGGCAGCAAGGAGCTGATCGCGAACCTGTGCGTCCAGCTGGGGATCGGCCCGGGCGACGTCGTGGGTCTGCCCGAGACGGCCTATCCGACCTACGCGGTCAGCGCGGCCTACGCCGGCGCCACCGCGATCGCGACCGACTCCCGGGTGGCCTTCGGTCCTCAGCGCCCGAAGCTGGTCTTCATCAACTTCCCGGCCAACCCGCACGGCCGCGTGGTCGGGCGCGAGCACCTGAAGGCCTGGGTCGACTACTGCCGCGAGTCCGGAGCGTTGCTGGTCAGCGACGAGTGTTACCTGGAGTTCGTCTGGGAGGGCGAGCCGGTCTCCGTGCTCGACCCGCAGGTCAACGGCGGCTCGCTGGACGGGATCATCGCGCTGCACTCGCTGTCGAAGCGGTCGAACATGGCCGGGTACCGCGACGCCTTCGTCGTGGGCGACCGCACGGTCATCGCCGAGTTGCTCGCCGTGCGCAAGCACCTCGGTTTCATGCTGCCCACCCCGGTCGCGGCGGCGATGCAGGCGGCGCTGGCCGACGACACCCACGTCGACGAGCAGCGCGAGCGGTACGCCCGACGCCGGGCGACGCTGCGCGCGGCCCTCGAGGGTGCGGGCTTCCGCATCGACCACTCGCAGGGCTCGCTGTACCTGTGGGCCACGCGCGACGAGCCGTGCCGCGAGACGGTGCAGTGGCTGGCCGAGCGCGGGATCCTCGTCGCGCCGGGCGACTTCTACGGCGCCACCGGCACGCGCCACGTCCGCTTCGCGTTCACCGCCACCGACGAGCGCATCGCGGCCGTGGCCGAGCGCCTGGCCTGATCAGCGGGGCAGCTCGACGGCGTCCAGCGCCAGCAGCACGCTGCCGACGCAGGAGGGCCGCTCGTCCAGCTCGGAGACCGTGACGCGGACCTGGCGGGCGACCGGAGTCAGCGCGTGGCGGCGCATGGAGGCCCGGACCTCGTCGAGCAGGAGGTCCCCGGCCACCGCCAGCTCGCCGCCGATCACGACCACTTCGGGCCCGAGCAGGTTGGCGAGCGTCGCGACGGCCTCGCCCAGGTGCCGGCCCGCATCCTCGATCAGTCGACGTGCGCCCTGGTCGCCGTGCAGCGCCCTCTCGACGAACCCGGGCACGTCGAGCTCGCCGCCCATGGGGGCGAACTGGGCGATCAGCGCGGACCCGCCGACGTAGGCCTCGAGGCAGCCGCGGCTGCCGCACCGGCACAGGGGCCCGGACTCGTCCATCGTGAGGTGGCCCAGCTCGCCGGCCGTGCCCAGGCCGCCGTGGTGGACGCGGCCGCCGAGGACCAGCCCGCAGCCGACGCCGGACGCGATCTTGATGTAGACGAGGTCCTCGTGGCCGCGCCCCGCACCGCGCGTCCATTCGGCCAGGGCGCTGAGGTTCGCGTCGTTGTCCACGACGACGGGGCACTCGAAGGTCTTCTCGGCGGCGGACCGCGCGTCGACGCCGACCCACCCGGGCAGGATCGAGCCGGAGTCGATGACGCCGTCGCGTCCGATGGGCGCGGGGATGGCCATCCCGACCGCCCGCAGGTCGTCATGGGTGAGGTCGCCGTCGCCGAGCAGCGCGTCGACCATCTCCCGGGCGAGGCCCAGGGCGTCGTCGCTCGGTGCGTCCGGAGCCAAGGGCACGGCGCGCGCCGCACGGATGCGCCCGGCGAGGTCGGCCACCGCGACCTGCAGGTGGGAGTGGCCGAAGTCGACGCCGGCCACGACCCCCGCGCCGGGGGAGACGGTCACGGTCGCGCCCCGGCGGCCCGAGCCTGCCTCGGAGTGCAGGAAGCCCGCGTCCACCAACTCGCGGATGATGCCCGAGACCGTCCCGGGCGCCAGGTGCGTGCGACGCGCGATCTGGGCCTGGCTGAGCCCGCCGGTCTCGCGCACGACGCGCACGACGCGGCGCTGGTTCGAGGCGCGCAGGGCGGCGGTGGTCCGGGGGGCGGTCGGCATGCGCATACTGTCGCGCAGCCCCAACTTGTCGTCAAGTATCGAACACAAGGGGTTGGCAGCACTGCTCGAATGCGCCGTTGTGTTCACCTGTTGACCCCAATTGTGTGACGTAGTTCACTGTTGGTACTCCACGCCGAGGTGGGGGTCGACATTTCTTGGAGGATCTGTGAACACCTTCTCTCGCGTCGCCGTGGTGACGGCGACCCTCACGATCGGCCTGGGCGCACTGTCCGCGTGCGGTGCCAACGACGACGGCGGTGACGACGGTGGCGGCGGTGGCGACAAGGAGAAGAAGATCGCCCTGCTGCTCCCCGAGACCAAGACGACGCGCTACGAGAGCTTCGACAAGCCGCTCTTCGAGGCCGCGGTCAAGAAGATGTGTGACACGTGCACGGTCGAGTACCTCAACGCCGACCAGGACGCGTCCAAGCAGCAGCAGCAGGCTCAGTCCGCCATCACCAACGGCGCGAAGGTCCTGGTCCTGGATCCGGTCGACGGCAAGGCCGCCACCACGATCGTGAAGTCGGCGCAGAGCTCGAAGGTGCCGGTCGTCGCGTACGACCGCTTCATCGAGGGCGCCGACTACTACGTCTCCTTCGACAACGAGCGGGTCGGCCAGATGCAGGCCGAGGCGCTCGTCAAGGCCACCGGCGACCAGGGCGACATCCTCATGCTGAACGGCTCGCCGACCGACCCCAACGCCGCGCAGTTCAAGGAAGGCGCCCACTCGGTCCTGGACAAGAGCAACCTCAAGATCGTCGCCGAGTACGACAACCCCGACTGGAGCCCGGACAACGCCCAGAAGTTCACCAGCTCGCAGTTCAACAAGATCGAGCCCCAGGACCTGGCGGGGGTCTACGCCGCCAACGACGGCCAGGCCGGCGGCGTGTTCGCCGCCTTCAAGGCCGCCGGGGTCGCGAAGATCCCGCCGATCACCGGTCAGGACGCCGAGTTGGCGGCCATCCAGCGGATCATCGCGGGCGATCAGTACATGACCGTCTACAAGCCGATCCGCCGGGAGGCCGAGAAGGCCGCCCAGCTCGCCACCGACCTGGCCAACAGCGTCGACATCGCCGGAACCGAGGACGTGGACGGCGTCGCGTCGTTCATCCTGGACCCGATCGTGGTCGAGAAGGACAACATCGACGACACGATCGTGAAGGACGGCTTCTACACCGTCGAGGACATCTGCACTCCCGAGTACGCCGACGCCTGCAAGGCGGCCGGCCTGTCGTGAGGCGGTGAATCGGGGGCCGGCTCCGGCCGGCCCCCGTCCGCACGCCCATCGTCCTCAAACCCCCCAGGAAGTCCCATGACCAGTCCCGTGTTGTCCCTGCGAGGCGTCGGCAAGCGCTTCGGCGCCGTGCAGGCGCTCACCGATGTCGACTTCGATGTCCGTCCGGGCGAGGTCGTCGCCCTCGTCGGCGACAACGGCGCCGGCAAGTCCACCCTCGTCAAGATCATCTCCGGCGTGTACGGCGCCGACTCCGGCACGATCGAGCTCGAGGGCCGCGAGGTCCAGATCCACGGTCCGAAGTCGGCCCAGGAACTCGGCATCGCCACGGTCTTCCAGGACCTGGCCCTGGCCGACAACCTCGACGTCGTCGCCAACCTCTTCCTCGGCCAGGAGACGACCGCGGTGGGCGTCCTGGACGAGGAGGCGATGGAGTCGCGCAGCTGGGAGCTGCTCCGCCAGCTCTCGGCCAAGATCCCGTCCGTCCGGATCCCCATCGCCGGCCTGTCCGGTGGTCAGCGACAGACCGTCGCGATCGCCCGCAGCCTGGTCGGCGACCCGAAGATCGTCATGCTCGACGAACCCACGGCCGCCCTCGGCGTCGCCCAGACGGCCGAGGTGCTCAACCTGGTCGAGCGGCTCCGTGAGTCCGGGCTGGCCGTCGTGCTCATCACCCACAACATGGCCGACGTCCAGGCCGTGGCCGATCGGATCTACGTCCTGCGGCTGGGCCGCAACGCCGCGGAGTTCCGCATCGACGACGTCACGACCGAACAGCTGGTCGCGGCCATCACCGGGGCCTCCGACAACGTCGTCGCCGCGCGGCGTGCCCGCGCCGAGGGCGCCGCCGTCCCCCTGATTCCCCCCACCGACCTGCCGACGGAGGACGACGCATGAGCCACGCCGACCGCGCCGACGAGCGCCTCGTCCAGGACACGTCGCCCCGGGCGATGGTGGGCACCCTCGTGCGTCGACTGAAGTCCGGTGACCTCGGGATGATCCCGGTCGTCATCGGGCTCGTCGTCATCTGGATCGTCTTCTACGCGATGAACCCCCGGTTCCTCTCGTCACGCAACCTCGTCGAGCTGAGCCTGGACTCGGCCACGATCGGCATGATCTCCGTGGGCATCGTGCTGGTGCTGCTCCTGGGGGAGATCGACCTGTCGGTGGGATCGGTCTCCGGACTGTCCGGTGCCGTCCTGGCGGTCCTGCTGGTCTACCAGGACTGGCCGCTGCTGGCGTCGATCCTCTCGGCCCTGTGTGTGGGACTGCTGATCGGCGCGTTCTACGGCTTGCTCTTCACCCGGTTCGGGGTGCCGAGCTTCGTGATCACGCTCGCGGGTCTGCTGGCCTTCCTCGGCGCGCAGCTGAACGTGCTCGGCTCACGCGGCACGGTCAACCTGCCCGGGGACTCGGCGCTGATCGACTTCGCGAACTTCACCTTCCTGCCGCCGTGGCTGTCGTACGTGCTCGCTGTCGCGGTGGGGCTGGCCTACCTGCTCGCCCGGCTGCGGACGCTGCGCCGCCGTGCCGCGGCCAACCTCTCGACCCCGAGTCTGAGATGGATCGTCGTGCGGGCCGTCCTGATCGTCGCCGCCGTCGCGGGCGTGGCGTGGTACCTCAACATCGACCGCGGGTTCGGCGCCCTGCCGCTGCTGTGGGTGGGCGTCATCATCGTCATGGACTTCCTGCTGCGGCGCACGACGTGGGGCCGGCACGTGTTCGCGGTCGGCGGCAACGAGGAGGCGTCGCGACGTGCGGGTGTCGCGGTGAACAAGGTCTACATCTCGGTGTTCGCGCTGTGCTCGATGTTCGCGGCCCTCGGCGGCGTGCTGGCGGCCGGCCGGCTGCAGGCCGTCAGCCAGAGCAGCGGAGGCACCGACACCAACCTGATGGCGATCGCCGCCGCGGTCATCGGCGGCACGAGCCTGTTCGGCGGTCGCGGGTCGGTGTACTCGGCGCTGTTCGGGATGCTCGTGCTGCAGTCGATCACGAGCGGGCTCAACCTGGTCGGGGTCGACGCCTACGTGCGCTACATGGTCACCGGCGCGGTGCTGTTGCTGGCCGTCACCATCGACTCGCTCGCGCGGCAGGCCCGCAAGAGCAGCGGCAGCGGATGATGGCCTGCCGGGGCGGGTGCCGGTCCCCGTTAGTCTCGTGCGCATGCGAACTGAGACCGACGTCGTCGTCGATCACCTGACCAAACAGTTCGGCTCCGTCAAGGCCGTGGATGACCTCAGCTTCACCGTCCGCCCCGGCGCCGTGACCGGATTCCTCGGTCCGAACGGAGCCGGCAAGACCACCACGTTGCGGATGCTGCTGGGACTCGTGCGGCCCTCCGGAGGGCGCGCCCTCATCGGCGGCCGGCGCTACGAGGACATCAAGCAGCCCGGAGCCGTCGTCGGAGCCGCGTTGGAGGCCTCGAGCTTCCATCCCGGCCGGACCGGACTGGACCACCTGCGCGTGTACGCGCCGCAGGTCGGAGCCAGTGACGCGCGCTGCCACGAGCTGCTCGAGCTGGTCGGCATGACCGACGCGGCCCAGCGCCGCGTCGGCGGCTACTCCATGGGCATGCGGCAGCGGCTGGGCCTGGCCTACGCGCTGCTCGGCGACCCGGACGTGATCTTGCTGGACGAGCCGGCGAACGGTCTGGACCCGCAGGGCATCGTCTGGCTGCGCCACCTGCTGCGCGCCTTCGCCGACGAGGGCCGCACGGTGCTGGTCTCGAGCCACGTGCTCAGCGAGGTCCAGCACACCGTCGACGACGTCGTGATCATCTCCCACGGCCGCCTGGTGCATGCCTCGCCGCTGCAGGGCCTGCACGCCCTGGTCGAGTCGCGCGTCCGGATCGCCGGTCCGGCTCCCGAGCGGATCGCGGCCCTGGCCGCTGAGCGAGGGTGGCGCCACGAGCCCGTGGCCGGGGGCGTCGACGTCGTCAACGTGTCCGCCGCCGAGGTCGGTGCCGCGGCGTTCGCGGCGGGCATCGAGGTGCACCAGCTGGCGGACGTCGGCGTCGGTCTCGAGGACGTCTTCCTGCGCCTGACCTCCAGTCCCGACGCCCCGGCGTCGCGAGGGGGTGTCGCGGCATGAGCACTGCGATCAAGGCAGAGCTGCGGAAGCTCTTCAGTACCCGTCTGTGGTGGCTGCTGGCCCTCGTGCTGGTGGCGTACCTCGTGTTCATCGCCGTGGTGATCTCGTTCTCGTTCACCGTCGACATGGGCGACGACTCGGTGGGCATGCCGGTGGGTGAGGAGCTGGCGCGCGTCGTCTACTCGCTCACCAGCCCGATCGGCTACGTCTTCCCGCTCATCGTGGGCAGCCTGCTGTTCACCGGCGAGTTCCGGCACAAGACCATCACCGCGTCCCTGCTGGCCCAGCCCAACCGGTCGGTGCTGATGGCCGCCAAGCTGGTCGCGGCCGTCGTGGTCGGCCTGATCTACGGCGTCATCGGGACGCTGTCGACCGTCGCCGGGGCGGCTCCCGTGCTCGCGTGGCGCGGTGACGGCGCCTACCTGGGTGCCGAGAGCGTGCTGGTCCTGCTGGGCATGTCGGTCCTGGTCATGACGATCTGGGCCGTCCTGGGCACCGCGATCGGCAGCGTCCTGACGAACCAGGTCGCCGCGATCATCGTGATCCTGGCGTTCACCCAGTTCGTCGAGCCGATCGCGCGCGTCGCGCTCGGTGCCTGGGACGCGACGTCCGAGGTGGCCAAGTACCTGCCGGGCGCGGCAGCCGATGCCGTCCTGGGGTCGAGCTTCTTCGCCCAGGACACCACGACAGATCTGCTCTCGCGTGGGCCCGGGGCGATCGTGCTGCTGGCCTACGTCGTGGTGTTCGTCCTCCTGGGCCGCTTCGTGACCCTGCGTCGCGACATCGGCTGAGCGACTCTCGCCGCCGCCCCCTGGCAACTTTTGGAAACGGATCCACCTTTCTGCCCCGGCAGAAGGTGGATCCGTTTCCAAAAGTGCGAGCGGGGGAGGGGCTGAGGGCGAGGGCTGAGGGCGACCGAGGGCGAGGGCTGAGGGCGACCGAGGGCTGAGGGCTGATCGAGCCCGCTCAGCGGCGGACGAACCGCACGTCGGTCCGGCTGGCGTCCCGCGTGGGGCGCCAGCCGGGCTCGTCCTGGCCGGCCTCCCAGCGCATGTCGTCGAACGTGACCTCGCTGATGCGGAACTCGGTCGAGTTCGCCACGAGGAACTGCGCCAGCGCCCAGCCGCGGGTGCCGATCTGGTCGCCGCTCAGCGTGATCGCCTGCTGGCCGGACGACGGGTCTGAGTCGACGCGCACGCGGCCCCAGGCCTGGTTCAGGTACGCGTCGAGGTCGGCGCCGGTCGATCCGGCCTTCGGGTCGGTCGCGCAGGCGAACGCCGCGGGGGAGTAGCCCCGCAGCGCGGAAGCCAGCACCCGGGCGTCGGCCTCGTGGTCGGCGTAGGCCTGCGGGAAGCCCGAGCGCTGGACGGCCTGGGCGGCGTCGGTGATCTCCATGGACTCGTAGTCGTCGATCTTCGCCAGGGCGTCGTAGAACTTCCCGGTCGAGTAGACCGGATCGAGGATCTGCTCGACCGTGCCCCACCCCTGCGAGGGACGCTGTTGGAACAGGCCGACGGAGTCCCGGTCGCCGTAGTCGATGTTGCGGATCTTGGACTCTTGGTACGCCGTCGCGATCGCGATCGTCGTGGCCCGCGGCGGCAGGCCCCGCTCGTGGGCCTGGGCCGCCATGAGGGCAGCCCACTTGGCCTGCTCCACGTCGACCTCGACCGTGCGGTCACCCACCGTGGCGACGCAGAAGCCGCTGCTGTCGATGCTGTTCTCGAAGGTCTTCAGGACGACGAGCACGAGCGCCGCCGTGGCGACGACCGTGGCGACGATCCATCGCATCAGTTGGCGTGCAGGTCGGCGTTGAGCTCCACGCCGGTCCGGCCGCCGCGCGGACGGGCCTCCAGTGCGCCGGTCTGGCTGTTGGTCAGGAACAAGATGCCGTCGGCGCCCGAGAGCTGGGCGGCCTTGACGACCGACCCGTCGGGCATGGTGATCTTGGAGCCCGCGGTCACGTAGGTGCCCGCCGCGACGACACAGTCGTCGCCCAGCGAGATCCCGATCCCGGCGTTGGCGCCGATCAGGCAGCCCTCGCCGACGCTGACGACCTCCTTGCCGCCACCGGACAGCGTGCCCATGATCGACGCGCCGCCACCGACGTCCGAGCCGTTGCCGACGACGACGCCGGCCGAGATGCGGCCCTCGACCATGGCGTGGCCGAGCGTGCCGGCGTTGAAGTTGACGAAGCCCTCGTGCATGACCGTGGTGCCCTCGGCCAGGTGGGCGCCCAGGCGGACGCGGTCGGCGTCGCCGATGCGCACGCCACCGGGCACGACGTAGTCGGTCATGCGGGGGAACTTGTCGATGCTCGTGACCGACACGGTCAGGCCGGCGGCGCGGGCTCGGGCGCGGACCGCCTCGAAGTCGTCGACGGCGCACGGGCCGATCGAGGTCCACACGACGTTGGTCAGCAGGCCGAAGATGCCGTCGAGGTTCTGCCCGTGGGGCCGGACCAGGCGGTGCGACAGCAGGTGCAGACGCAGGTAGACGTCGTAGGCGTCGGCCGGCGGCGCGTCCAGGTCGGCGATCTCGGTGTGGACGACGTGGGTGCTGACACCGCGGATCGGGTCCTCACGCTCGGCGGCGACCAGGTCGGACGGCTCGACGGTGGTCTCGGGCGCCGGGCCGAGGATCGGCTCGGGGTACCAGACGTCCAGGACGGTGCCCTCGGGCGTGACGGTGGCCAGGCCCCAGGCGTGGGCCGATCGGGTGTCGCTCATGACCCAAGGTTATCGAGGCCGGTCACGCCGACGGTGTCGTGTCAGACGCCGCCGGCGAACCCGTGTTGGCGCCACGCCTCGTACACGGCGATCGAGGCGCAGTTCGCCAGGTTCATCGAGCGTCGCGACGGCATCATCGGCAGGCGCAGCCGGTCGGTGACGCGCGCGTCGGCGAGGACCTCGTCGGGCAGGCCGGTCGGCTCCGGCCCGAAGAGCAGGACGTCGCCGGGCTCGTAGGCGATGTCGGTGTAGGCGGTCGTGGCCGCCGTCGTGAAGGCGAAGACCCGGGCCGGCAGCAGCGCGGCGTACGCGTCCTCGAGGGTCGGGTGGACCGTGACGACGGCGAGGTCGTGGTAGTCCAGACCGGCGCGGCGCAGCTTGCTGTCCTCGAAGTCGAAGAGTGGATCGACCAGGTGCAGGTGGCTGCCGGTGGCGGCTGCGAGCCGGATGGCGTTGCCCGTGTTGCCGGCGATGCGTGGCTCGAAGAACAGGATCCGGAACACGCCCCCACAGTAGGCGCTACCACTTTCTCGGCGCCTCGGACGTCCGTTCCTGACAGGTGAGACGTGGTCAGAGCGACGGGTGGGACCTGCCTACGGTCGTGTCGACCCCCCGCACCACGGGTCGCCCGCACCATGAAAGGAACTCCCCCCGTGTCCGAGAACTCCCCCCTGATCGAGGCACCGAAGCGTCGCGGCCCCGCCATCGCCCTGGCCGTCGCCGTCCTCCTCGTCGTCGGCGCCCTGGTCGCCTTCGCGCTGACCCGCGGCGACGACTCCGCCGGTGACGACCTGACGAAGGTGAAGCTCGGCGTGGTCGGCGCCAGCGACCCGTACTGGAAGACGCTGAAGGACGAGGCGAAGGACGAGGGCATCGATCTCGAGGTCGTCGACTTCGCCGACTACCCGCAGCCCAACCCGGCGCTGACCGAGGGCGAGATCGACATCAACCAGTTCCAGCACATCGTGTACCTGGCCGACTACAACGTCGCCAACGACCAGGACCTGACGCCGATCGGCTCGACGGCGATCTACCCGCTGGGCCTGTACTCGCAGAAGGTCGACTCCGTCGAGGACATCAAGTCCGGCGACACCGTCGTCGTCCCCGACGACGACAGCAACCAGGCGCGCGCGCTGGGCATCCTGCAGTCGGCCGGCCTGATCAAGCTCAAGGATGGCGGCTCGATCTTCTCGACGCTCGCCGACATCGACAAGGACGCCTCGAAGGTCAAGGTCAAGGCGATCAAGGCCGACCTGACGCCCACCTCGCTGCCCGACGTGGCCGCCGCGATCGTCAACAACGACTTCGTCGAGAAGGCCGGCCTGAAGTTCGAGGACGCCATCGCGAAGGACGATCCGTCCGACCCGAACGCGGTGCCGTACATCAACATCTTCGCCGTCCGCGCCGAGGACAAGGACAACAAGACCTACGCGAAGCTGGTCGAGGTCTACCAGAACAGCAAGAAGGTCCAGGACGGCGTGCAGGACATCGCGGCCGGGACGGCCGAGCTGCTGAAGACGCCGGTCGCCGACCTCGAGGCCTCGCTGGCCAAGGTCGAGGCGGACACCCGCGCGCGGGGCTGACGATGGCACTGGTCGAGCTGCGTGACGTCCACAAGACGTTCGCGCCCACGAAGCGCGGTGGCGCCCCGATCGAGGCGGTCCGCGGGGTCTCCCTGGACGTCGAGGCCGGCGAGATCCACGCGATCGTCGGGTACTCCGGCGCGGGCAAGTCCACCCTGGTGCGACTCGTCAACGCCCTGGAGCAGCCCACGTCCGGCACGGTGACGGTGGACGGCACGCGGCTCGACCAGCTGGGGGAGCGTGACCTGCGCCGCGTGCGGCAGGGGATCGGGATGGTGTTCCAGCAGTTCAACCTCATGCGGTCGCGCACCGTGTGGGGGAACCTGGAGTTCCCGCTGAAGCTCGCGGGCGTCGACCCGGCCGAGCGCCAGCGGCGCATCTCCGAGCTGTTGCACTTCGTCGGCCTGGCCGACAAGGCGCACGCCCACCCCGAGCAGCTGTCGGGCGGTCAGAAGCAGCGCGTGGGCATCGCCCGGGCGCTGGCGACGAATCCGTCGATCCTGTTGGCGGACGAGTCGACCAGCGCCCTGGACCCCGACACCACGCGCGAGGTCCTCGGCCTCCTGCGCAAGGTGAACGAGGAACTGGGCATCACCATCATCGTCATCACGCACGAGATGGACGTCGTCCGGACACTGGCCCACAAGGTCAGCGTCATGGAGACCGGCCGGGTGGTCGAGAGCGGTCCCGTGATCGACATCTTCGCCCGCCCGCGCGAGGCGGTGACCCGGCGCTTCGTCAGCACCCTGGTCGACGAGGTCCCGCAGGGCGCCGAGCTCGAGGCGCTGCGGCGCCAGTTCGAGGGCCGGTTGATCGTCGTCGACGTCGAGGGGCACACCAGTCAGTCCGACGTGTTCACCGCGCTGGCGACCCGCGGTCTGTCCGTCGAGGTCGTCCAGGGCGGCGTGAACCGCGTCGGCCCGGCCGTGTTCGGCCACGTGACCCTCGCGGTCCGCGGCGAGGGAGTGGACGAGGTCGTGGCCGAGGTCGGCCGCCTCGAGGGCGTGGAGGTGCTCGCATGATCAGCCAGGACACCAACCTGCCCGAGCTGTGGTCGCTCATCGGGACGGCGACGTGGGAGACCGTCTACATGGTCGCGATCACCCTCGCCATCGGTGGCTTCCTGGGCCTGGGCGTGGGGCTCGCGCTCTACGCGACCCGCGCGGGTGGGCTCTTCGCGAACCGGGTGGCGTTCACGCTGCTGAACCTCGTGGTCAACTTCTTCCGACCCATTCCGTTCGTCATCTTCATCGCGACGGTCCAGCCGCTGGCTCGCCTCGTCGTGGGCATCGGCATCGGCAACAAGGCGATCATCTTCGCGATGACGCTGGCGGCGATGTTCGGCATCGGCCGCATCGTCGAGCAGAACCTCGTGACGGTCGACTCCGGGGTCATCGAGGCGGCACGCTCGATGGGCGCCAGCCGGCTGCGCATCCTCACGACCGTCGTCGTTCCCGAGGCGCTCGGCCCGCTGATCCTGGGCTACACGTTCGCCTTCGTGGCGATCGTCGACATGAGCGCGATCGCGGGCGCGATCGGCGCCGGCGGCCTGGGCAACTTCGCGCTCCAGTACGGCTACCGCCAGTTCGACACCGTCGTGACGTGGACCGTGGTGCTGATCATCGTCGCGTTCGTCCAGGTGGGGCAGTTCCTCGGCAACACCGCGGCGCGCCGCGTCCTGCGGCGCTGACGAGGTCCCGGCCGCATCGTGAGACGAGCGGAGACTGTCCGAGGCGCGTGAGTGACTGGAGGTCCGACCGCACGACCGACGACTGGAGGTGACCGTCATGACCGAGCCGATCCGCAGGCCCGTCTCGCAGTTGCGAGCCGGCGACCTGATCGCCCCGGACGACGGAGGGACCGTCTACGTCGTGTGCGCGATCTCCCAGCCGGTCGGCACGAGCCGGCGGGCCGAGGTGGTCGACGCTCGCACGGGCGAGGCCGACCACTGCGTGCTGCTGCCGCTGCACGACGCGGTGCTGACCGTCCCGGGCCGGGCCCGCTGGGTCGAGGTCCCCGATGCGGCCGGTGACGAGGTCGCTGGACTGCTCGTCGGCCCCGAGTTCCCCGTCGACGATGCCGTGCACGCGGTCTGGGAGGTCGAGATCGACCTGTTGAGCCACCCCGGCTGGGAGGAGCTCGTCCGTGGTGCGCGGCTCGACCCGGTCGCGGAAGCCGCCTGACGTGACACCGGCGGCATGCCTCGCCATACTGCTCCGGTGCTGATCTCCTCCCGTTCCCGGTCCCTTCGACTGCCCGTCGTCGGGCTGCTCGCCCTGGCCGTCCTCCTCGCGTCCTGTGCGGGCGAGGGGGCCCAGCAGGACACGTCCGCGCCCGAGACGTCGGCGCCACCGGCGATCACTCTCGCGTCGATCGGTCTGGGCGAGGTTCCGGCCCCGGACGCGATCGATGCGGACTGGCCGAAGGCCCCGGCCGGTTTCGACGCCGAGCGCTACCACTCGATGGTCTACGCCCTGCGCAACTGGGGGCAGGCGGCGGCGCTCAGTCAACAGGTCCGAGAGGCCGAGGATCCGATCGCCGCCGTCGAGGACGCGATCTCGGTCTTCGACATCACGTACCGGCTCACGGAGAGCTTCAAGGAGCAGATCACGCCCCGGCTGACCGCGGCGTCCGTGTTCCACCCGGACGTGGAGGCCGTGGGTGACCCGCACGTGACGTGGGCCTGGAAACGGAGCATGGAGACCGACCCGAAGAGCGGGATCGAGATCGTGACGGTGACGCTCCAGACGCGCGCGGCCTACCCGGTCACGGTGAAGGACGGCGCGGAACGGGTGGTCGGAGTCATCCGGTCGCACTCCCTGACGACCGGTCCGGGTCCGCGCGGACAGTTCGGGATGGGCTATGCCTGGCAGGGCTTCGGCGTCGACGAGTGCGCGATGGTGCTCGACGACGCGTTCCTGCCCGATGACGATGTCGCGGCGGCCACGAAGAGCCTGCGTCGGTTCGCCCAGGTGGTGACGTCGACCAAGGTCAGCACCAAGCCCGTGGGCGGCGGCGCCAAGCCCATCGACGAGGGGTTGGCGAAGCGGTGCGAGGCTGACGCAGCCTGACCCGGTCAGCGGGCCGTGGGGCCTGTCGCGACCGGCAGGTCGAGGTTGCTCCACTGCGACCACGAGCCCGGGTAGAGGGCGGCGTCGATGCCCGCGATCGCGAGTGCCGCGATCTCGTGGGCGGCGGTGACGCCGGAGCCGCAGTACGCCGCGACGGGTCGTGAGCCGTCGGCACCGAGCGCGGCGAAGCGCTCGCGTAGCTCGGCGGGGGAGCGGAAGCGCCCGTCGTCCGGGGTGAGGTTCTCGGTGGTGGGCGCGCTGTGGGCACCGGGGATGTGTCCGGCCTTCGGGTCGATCGGCTCGACCTCGCCGCGGTAGCGCTCGGCGGCGCGGGCGTCGAGCAGCACGCCCGATGCGGCGAAGTCGGCGACCTCGTCGAGCTCCAGCACCGGAAGCGCCCCTGCCGACAGCGTGACCGATCCCGGGGCCGGGGACACGTCGCCCGTCTCCAAGGGGCGCCCGCTCGCGACCCACGCCGCCAGCGCGCCGTCGAGCAGCCGCACGTCCGCGAAGCCCGCCCAGCGCAGCAGCCACCACGCGCGTGCGGCGGCGAGGTTGCCGTTGTCGTCGTAGACCACGACCGAGGAGTCGTCGTGGACGCCCCATCGGCGCGCCGCGCGCTGCAGGTCGGCGAGCGACGGGAGCAGGTGACGCCCGTCCGTCGGCTCCCCGTGCGCGGCGAGCTCGGTGTCGAGCGGCACGAAGACGGCCCCCGGGACGTGACCCGCCCGGTGGGCGGCGTCGCCCGACGGACCGCCGAGGGTCCAGCGGACGTCGAGCACGACGGGCGGGCGGCCGGAGTCCAGGGCGGCGGCGAGCTCGTCGACGTCGATCAACACCTCGGCGCCCACGTGAGGCCCCGGACGCCCGTCCATCAGAGGAAGTCGTTCGGGTCGAACTCGTCGATCGGGATGACGCGGATGCGCGGCAGCTCGACGGTGAAGGCGTCGACGTCGTGCTCGAGGTCGAAGCACTCCAGCCCGCGCGGCACGAGGGCCGCGAACCGCGAGTTGCGGAACTCCTCGAAGCCCAGCACCGCGACCCGACGGCTGCCCGAGACGAGCGCCTCGACCTGGGGCACGAAGTCGCCGTCGTTGCTGGCGAGCATGACGTCGGCGTCGCGGCGCGCGATCTCCTCGAGCGTGCGCTGGATGGCCAGGTCGACGACCTTCTGGTCGGGCGTGCCGGACAGCGGCACCGGCCGGTAGCCGATCGAGGTCAGCGCCTGGACGAACGGCATGGGCAGCTCGGTGTCGACCGCGAGGAAGAACAGGCCCTGCACCGGCTGGTCCCAGACCTTCTCCGCGAACCGGAGCAGGCGGTCCCAGCGCGGGCGCTCCTGAGGCTGGGGGCGGCGGCCCAGGATGGACATGCCGAGAGTGGCGTCGATGTTCTCGCCGTCGACCAGCAAGTAGGTCAGGGGGCCGGGCGTGCTGTCGTTCACGCCTCGACCCTACGCGGACGGGCACCGGCCGGGAACGAGACCGCCCTCACGGCGGGAGGAACGCCGGAAAACGCCTGCGCGGCGCCGGGGTTCCGCTTAGCGTGGGTCTCCCCATGCACATACGCCCCTTCTTCCTCACTGGCCTCGCTCTCGCCCTCGCGTTCGGCGGGCTGCTGAGCGCCCCCGCCCACGCCGCCCCTCGGGTCGGCCTCGTGCAGGCCGTCGGAGTCACCGCCACCTCCGTCACGCTCTCCTGGCCGAAGTACCGGGGTGCGAAGACGTACCGCGTGCAGCGCGCGGCCAACTACGCCTTCACGAAGGGGGTCCGCACCGTCAAGGCGAAGCGGAACCGGGCCACCGTGCGCGGGCTGCGCCCCGGCGTCGAGTACTGCTTCAAGGTGCGCGCGTACAACCGCAAGGGCAAGCACGTCGCGACGAGCGCTCGCACGTGCAAGCCGGCTGCCGCGATCTCGGTCCCGAGCCGGGGAGTCAGCGTCAGCACCCTGACGTACAACATCTGCTCCAGGGCCTGCGACAGCAGTCAGGAGGCCTGGTGGGCCGGGATGAAGCCGTGGGCCCAGCGACGCCCCGTCGTCACGAGGACCGTCCTGGGCTCCGGTGCAGACGTGGTGGCGCTGCAGGAGTCCTCCGGCTGGAACACCGTCGCCGCCGACGTCCGGGCCACGTACTCGACCGTGCCCGACTTCGGTCGCTACCTGACCTCGAGCCTGCTGTTCCGGACGTCACGGTTCGAGCAGGTGGCGGACACGGTGACCTACCCCGACGACTCGGCGCCCGGGGGAGTGGGCCACTGGACGACGCCCCGAGCCGCCACGATCGAGATCGGGAACGGACGGCGAGCCACCTGGTCGGAGCTGCGTGACAAGCGCACCGGGAAGCGCACGATCTTCGTGTCCGTGCACCTCTCGCCGGACAAGAGCGCCGCGGCGAACCGGCGGCGCAGGGCCGAGACGCTCTCGCTGATGCGGCAGGTGAACGCGGCGAACACGAACCGCTCGCGCGTGGTCTACCTGGGGGACTTCAACTCGAACAAGTCCCGCGGCCGTGCCCAGGACACTCCGGCCCGGGTGATGAGTTCCGCCGGCTACCGCGATGCCTACGACCAGGCGCGGACGCTGTCGCGGCCGAACTACAACAGCGGGACCGCGGGCGGGCGCAAGCCGGTCGTCTCGTACACCTGGGGCGATCACGTGGACAAGGTCTGGATCCGCAAGGGCGACGGCATCGGCGTCCTGTCGTGGGCGAACGTCAACCCCCGCCGCGGCGCGAAGTACGCCGGTCCGGTCGGGTCCGACCACTGCCCGATCCGGGTGGTTCTCAAGCTCTCGTGACCCCGGAACGACGACGCCCCCGGGAGTGATCCCGGGGGCGTCGTTCGTGCAGTCGACTCAGCGCAGGTCGAACCGGTCCAGGTCCATGACCTTGGTCCAGGCGGCGACGAAGTCCTTGACGAACTTCTCCTTCGCGTCGGCGCTGGCGTAGACCTCGGCCACGGCGCGCAGCTCGGAGTTCGAGCCGAACACCAGGTCGGCGCGGGTGCCCGACCAGCGACCGTCCTTCGTGGCGAAGCGCGTGCTCGACTCGTCCGTCGCGGTCCACTCGGTGTCGATGTCGAGCAGGTTGACGAAGAAGTCGTTCGTCAGGGCGCCGACCCGGTCGGTGAGGACACCGAGGTTCGAGCCGTCGTAGTTCGCGCCCAGGACCCGCAGGCCGCCGACCAGGACGGTCGTCTCCGGCGCCGTCAGGGTCAGCAGGTTGGCGCGGTCGATCAGCTCGTACTCCGCCGGCATGCCGCCCTTGCCCTCGTAGTTGCGGAACCCGTCGTGACGCGGCTCCAGGTACGAGAACGACTCGACGTCGGTCTGCTCCGGCGTGGCGTCGACGCGGCCCACCGAGACGGGGACCGTGATCTCGACGCCGCCGTCACGGGCGGCCTTCTCGATCGAGGCCGCACCGGCGATGGCGATGACGTCGGCCAGCGAGACGGCCTTGTCGTAGCCGTCCGCCACGTCCTGCAGGACCGAGATGACCTTCGCCAGCTGGGCGGGGTTGTTGACCGCCCAGCCGTTCTGCGGGGCCAGGCGGATGCGGGCGCCGTTGAGGCCGCCGCGCTTGTCGCTGCCACGGAAGGACGACGCGGCCGCCCAGGCGGTGGAGACCAGTTCCGAGACGGTCAGACCGGTCTCGAGGACCTTGGCCTTGAGCGCGGTGACGTCGGCGTCGCCGATGACGTCGCCCTCCCACGTGGGCAGCGGGTCCTGCCAGAGCAGGTCCTCCTGCGGCGCCTCGGGACCGAGGTAGCGCGCCTTCGGGCCCATGTCGCGGTGCGTCAGCTTGAACCAGGCGCGCGCGAACGCATCGGTGAACGCCTGCGGGTCGTTCTTGAAGCGCAGCGCGATCTCGCGGTAGGCCGGGTCCTCGCGCAGGGCGATGTCGGACGTCAGCATGCGGGGCTCGCGACGGCCGTCGCCGAACGCCTCGGGGACCATGTCCCCGCCCGCGCCGTTGATCGGGCGCCACTGGTGCGCGCCGGCCGGCGAGGTGAAGAGCTCCCACTCGTACGCGAACAGGATGTGGAAGAACTCGTTGTCCCAGCGGGTCGGGTGGTAGGTCCAGGTGACCTCCAGGCCCGACGTGATCGTGTCGGGGCCGTGGCCCGTTCCGTGGGTGTTCTTCCAGCCCAGACCCATCTGCTCGATGGGCGCGCCCTCGGGCTCGGGCTGCAGGTGGTCGGCCTCGGCGGCGCCGTGCGTCTTGCCGAAGGTGTGTCCACCGCCGATGAGCGCGACGGTCTCCTCGTCGTTCATCGCCATGCGGCCGAACGTCTCGCGGATGTCGCGCGCCGAGGCGAGCGGGTCGGGGTGACCGGCCGGGCCCTCGGGGTTGACGTAGATCAGGCCCATCTGGACGGCGGCCAGCGGGTTCTCGAGGTCGCGCTCGCCCTCGTAGCGGTGCTCGTCGCCCAGCCACTCGGTCTCGGCGCCCCAGTACACGTCCTGGTCGGCCTCCCACACGTCCTCGCGACCGCCGGCGAAGCCGAAGGTCGGGAAGCCCATGGTCTCGAGGGACACGTTGCCCGCGAGGATCATCAGGTCGGCCCAGCTGATCTTCTTGCCGTACTTCTGCTTGACCGGCCACAGCAGGCGGCGGGCCTTGTCGAGGTTGACGTTGTCCGGCCAGGAGTTGAGCGGGGCGAACCGCTGCTGGCCGGCGCCGGCGCCGCCGCGGCCGTCCGTCACGCGGTACGTGCCGGCGCTGTGCCACGCCATGCGGATCATCAGCGGTCCGTAGTTGCCGAAGTCGGCCGGCCACCAGTCCTTGGAATCGGTCAGGACGGCGGCGATGTCGGCCTTGAGCGCGTCCAGGTCGAGCGACGAGAACTCCTCGCGGTAGTCGAAGTCGTCATCCATCGGGTTCCGCGCGGGGGCGTTCTTGGCCAGGATCTGCAGGTTGAGGCGCTCGGGCCACCACTTGCGGTTGGCGTCACCGGCCGTCGGCTTCGGCAGCTGGTTGTGGACGACGGGGCACTTGCCCTTCGCCTCGTCCGGGTCGTTGACCTCGGCGAGGATCGCGTCGGGGTGGTTCTGGTCAGACATGGAGTGTCCTTTCGATGGGTTCGGGGGTCGCAGGTGAGCAGGAGGGGCACAGGCCCCAGAAGACGACCTCGGCCTCGTCGATGACGAAGCCGTGGTCCTGGCCGGGGGTCAGGCACGGTGCCGCGCCGATCGTGCAGTCGACGTCGACGATGCGGCTGCACGAGCGGCACACCAGGTGGTGGTGGTTGTCGCCCGTCCGGGTCTCGTACCGCGCTGCCGAGCCGGCCGGCTCGATGCAGCGCACGACGCCGGCGTCGGTCAGGGCGTGCAGCGAGTCGTAGACGGCCTGGTGGGACAGGTCCGGGATCGTCTCGCGGGCACGGTCGATGATCGACGCGGTGTCCGAGTGCGGGTGGGCCGTGACCGCGTGCAGGACGGCGGTCCGTTGGCGGGTGACCCGCAACCCGGCGGCGCGCAGCGCCTGCTCGAGGTCGGGGGAGTGGGGCATGACGCCCACTCTACCCTTTTCTTGAATCAATCAAGAAAGCGGGGTCGGCCCGGCGAGCCCGTCCGTGGTTTGCTGGGAGTCCGCCAACCTGAGGAGATCACCGATGCCGCTGACCGGAGAGTACGAGCCCAGCACGTCCGAGTGGGCGCGCACCCAGGCCGAGACGTACGAGGCGACAGGTGGCCGCGAGGCGAACCTGCTCAAGGGTGTGCCGATCATCGTGCTGACGAGCGTGGGCTCCAAGTCGGGCAAGCTGCGCAAGACCGCGCTGATGCGCGTCGAGCACGACGGCGACTACGCGGTCGTCGCCTCGAAGGGCGGCGCCCCCGACCACCCGGCGTGGTACTGGAACCTCAAGGCGAATCCGCACGTCGAACTGCAGGACGGCGAGACCAGGCGCGACTACCGTGCCCGTCAGCTCGAGGGTGATGAGTACGCCACGTGGTGGGAGCGCTCTGTGGCCGTGTGGCCGGACTACGCCGAGTACCAGAAGAAGACGGACCGCCAGATCCCCGTGTTCGTGCTGGAGCCCATCGACTGAGGGTGCCGGTGACAGGACTTGAACCTGCACGCCCGTGAGGACACCAGGACCTAAACCTGGCGCGTCTACCGTTCCGCCACACCGGCAACGGGGACGAGTCTATGGTCGTCTGCGCCTACGCGGCGTCGAGACCCAGGTCACGGCGCAACTTCGCCACGTGTCCGGTGGCCTTGACGTTGTACTGCGCCAGCTCGACCTTTCCGTCGGCGTCGATCACGAACGTCGAGCGGATGACGCCCTGGACGACCTTGCCGTAGAGCTTCTTCTCGCCGAACGCACCGTAGGCCGTCAGGACCGACTTGTCCGGGTCGGAGAGCAGCGTGATCGTCAGGCCGTCGCGCTCGCGGAACTTCGCCAGCTTCTCGGGCTGGTCAGGGCTGATGCCCAGCACCGTGAAGCCCTCGGCCTGCAACCGATCGATCGAGTCGCTGAAGTCGCACGCCTGCTTCGTGCACCCCGGAGTCATCGCCGCGGGGTAGAAGTACACGATCACGCGCTGGCCCCGCAGGTCCGAGAGAGTGACCTCGTTCCCGTCGTCGGTCGGGAGGGTGAAGTCGGGGGCCTGGTCGCCGGGCTGCAGTCGGGTCGTCATGGGCACTATCCTGACAAGGCACCCCGCACCGATCGAGAGGACTCCCGTGGCACGAGGACATGCCGAACCCGCCCAGGCGTCTCCCGACGAGATCGTCGACGAGCTGGAAGTGCTCCTGACCCGACTCAGCGACAACGTCGACGAGCTGGTCGATCGCGTCCGGCCCGCCAACGTCGCGCAGCGACAGATCCAGCGCGTGAAGGACTACTTCGTCGACGAGGAGACGGGCCCGCGCTTCGAGCACATCGTGCCCGTCGTCGTCGGCACCGTCGCCACGATCGCCGGACTCGCGGTGCTGCGTCGACTCCTGAAGTGATGGACGCCAAGCTTCCGATCCGGATGCTGCACGACCGGCTCCTGGTGTCCCTGGACTCCGAAGCCGGCGACCGGCGGTCGTCCGGAGGCATCGTCATCCCCGCCACCGCGGCCATGGGGCGGCGGCTGTCGTGGGCGCGGGTCGAGGCCGTCGGGTCCCAGGTCCGTGCCGTCGAGGTGGGCGACCGGGTCCTGTTCGACCCCGAGGACCGCGCCGAGG
Organism: Aeromicrobium sp. 636; assembly: GCF_024433585.1. Classification (NCBI taxonomy): domain Bacteria; kingdom Bacillati; phylum Actinomycetota; class Actinomycetes; order Propionibacteriales; family Nocardioidaceae; genus Aeromicrobium; species Aeromicrobium sp. 636. Next base: position 1,154,006 of record NZ_WNJU01000001.1, on the reverse strand, counting down.
TCGAGGTCCGGGGCGAGAGCTTCATCCTGCTGCGCGAACGCGACCTGCACGCCGTCGCGTCCGAGCGCATCGACGAGGGCCAGACCGGCCTGTATCTGTGATGAGCAGCGACCGGCTCCCGTTCAGCCGGTTGCGCCTGCCGCGCCCCGAGATCACGGTGCGCCAGCGATGGATGGGGGTTCGCGAGAACTGGCGACTGCTGCTGCGGCTGGCCGTCGCCACCGGCAGTGCGTTCACGATCGCCACGTACCTCCTCGGGCACACGCAGGCCTTCTTCGCCCCGATCGCCGCGGTCATCACGATGATGGGCGGCGCGGGACGGCGTCAGCGCGTCATCTTCGAGTTGGTGCTCGGTGTCGCCTTCGGCGTCCTCGTCGCTGAGCTGCTGATCCTGCTGATCGGTCGCGGCGGCTGGCAGATGGCGCTGGTGGCCTCGCTGACGGCGGTGGTCGCGATGCTGTGCAATCTCAAGGGCATGGCGTTGACCCAGGCGATCAACTCGGGGGTGCTGCTGGCCGCCGTCGTCCCCCTGCCCGGCGTGGCGAACCCCGCGGTCACCCGCTTCACCGATGCGTTGATCGGCGGGATGTGCGGGTTCTTGATGATGCTGATCCTGCCGCGCGACACCCGCCGTGACCTCGACGAGAGCCTGCAGAAGCTGCTGACCGGCCTGGCGGACGTCCTGCGCCACACCGCCGAGGCGATGCGGACCGACGACGCGGCGATGGCCGATGCCGCCCTGGACCAGGCTCGTGACACCCAGTCCACGATCGAGTCGCTGCACTCCACGGCCGCCAACGTCAGCGAGATCGCGCGGCTCGCGCCGCTGCGGTGGAACCAGCGGGCCGATGTGGAGCGGTACGCCGGGAGCGTGAACGACCTCGACAACGCCATGCGCGACGCCCGCGTCCTCGCCCGGCGGGTCGCGGCGATGCTGCGGCACCACGAGTCGGTGCCCTCGGGGTTGACCGACGCCGTCGAGACGCTCGTGGTCGCGGTCCAGATCTATGCCGACGAGTTCGCTTCGTCCGTCGACCTGGAGCGTGCCAACGAGCGGCTCGTCGAGGCCTCGAACCTGGCCATGCAGGCCCTGAGCGATCGCCTCACGGTCAACACCGCGTCGGTGGCCGCGCAGGTGCGGTCCCTGGCAGCCGATCTGCTGATGGCCGGGGGAGTGTCCCGCACCGCACTCGACGACATCCTGGACGTGGACTGATGGAACCTCGACACCTGCTGGCCCAGCTGCGCAAGCGGCTGGCGGACCTGGCGCGCGACGGCGAATCGGGCGAATCCGGCGAATCCTCAGAATCCGAGGACGAGACCTCGACAGAGGACGACTGAGTCCCTTAGGGTCGTTCTCAGCACTTCGATCGAAGTGACGTGTCACACACACAGGAGGTGAGTCCCATGACGAACAAGAACGCTTGCATGTTCGCCCCCGGGCACGCCTCCGTCGTGATGTTGACCTAGTCGATTCTGTCGACCTGTATCACCAGCCGCTTCGGACGCTCGTCCGAGGCGGTTTTTCTTTGTGTCCACCCGACGAATCAGAAAGGAGGCGCGTCATGACCACGACATTCCCCCACTTCACCCTCATGCCCGCGAACGCCACACTTCCGACTCCAGTCCCGGACTCCGGGACCGCACACGCGGAGGCGACCACGGGAGAGGGGGTGATCTCCATGTCGTTGTTCGATTACGGGAACCGGCCGCAGTCGCGCGCCGACCTCGATCGTCTCGTCATCCTGGAGCGGCTGAAACAGCGCCGCCGGGCCGAGCGGCACATGCGCGCGGTGCACAGCCAGCTGTGGGGCCTGCGCGCCAACCGATGAGGCGCATCAACGGCACGAGGCGCGTATCGAGACCCAGGTCTCGGTACGCGCCTCGTGTGCGTTCGGCTCAGCGGCCCTGCAACGCCTCGGCGTAGGCCAGGATCCGCTTCGCGTCACGGATGTGCAGCTCCTCGATCATCTTGCCGTTGAAGGTGGCGACGCCCTTCTTCTCGGCGGCGGCCTCGTCGAAGGCCGCGATCATGCCCCGGGCGCGCTCGATGTCGGCCTCGCTCGGGGCGAACGCCTCGTTGGCCGGATCGACCTGCGACGGGTGGATCAGCGTCTTGCCGTCGAAGCCCATCTCGCGACCCTGGCGGGCCTCGGCCGCGAACCCCTCGGCGTCCTTGACGTCGTTGTAGACGCCGTCGATGACGACCTTGCCGGCGGCGCGCACGGCCAGCAGCGTCCACGAGAGCGCCGTCAGGACGAGCGGGTTGCGCCCGGGCACGTGCAACCCGTACGTCTCGTTGACGATGTCGTTGGTGCCCATGACGATCACGGTCAGGCGTTCGTGGGCGGCCGCGATCTCCTCGGCGTGCAGCAGGGCCTTCGGGGTCTCGATCATGGCCCACAGCTGCGTGCTGTCGGGGGCGCCGGCGGCCTCGATCGCGGCGACCAGGTCCAGGACCTGCTGGGCCGACTCGACCTTGGGCACGAGGATGGCGTCCGGACCGGCCTTGGCGGCGGCCGCGACGTCGTCGTCGTGCCACTGGGTGCCGATCGAGTTGACCCGGATGGCCAGCTCGCGGTGGCCGTACTCGCCCGAGGCCACGGCGGCGCAGACGTTGGCGCGACCGGTCTCCTTGGCGTCGGGCGACACGGAGTCCTCGAGGTCGAGGATGAGGGCGTCGGCGTCGATGCTCTTGGCCTTCTCCAGCGCGCGCTCGTTGGCGCCGGGCATGTAGAGGACGGAACGGCGGGGGCGGATCTCAGTCATCGTGGCTCCTCAGAGGTCGTAGGCCGCGGCCAGGTCGGGGTCGCGCTCGGCGAGGGACTTGGCCAGGTCGAGCATGACCAGGCACTGCTTGCAGGAGGCGTCGTCCTCCATCTTGCCGTCGATCATCACCGCGCCGGAGCCGTCGCCCATGGCCTCGACGACGCGCTTGGCGTGCGCGACGTCCTCGGGGCTGGGGGAGAAGACCTTCTTGGCGATGTCGATCTGGACCGGGTGCAGGCTCCAGGCGCCGACGCAGCCGAGCAGGAACGCGTTGCGGAACTGGTCCTCACAGGCGACGACGTCCTTGATGTCACCGAACGGTCCGTAGAACGGCAGGATGTCGTTCATCGCACAGGCGTCGACCATGCGCGCGATCGTGTAGTGCCACAGGTCCTGCTGGTACGTCGCGCGACCGGTGGTGAGGTCCTCGCCCGTGGGGTCCTGGCGGACGATGTAGCCGGGGTGGCCACCGCCGACGCGCGTGGTCTTCATGCGGCGGCTGGCGGCGAGGTCGGCCGGGCCGAGGCTGATGCCCTGCATGCGCGGGCTGGCCGCGGCGATCTCCTCGACGTTCGCAACGCCCTCGGCGGTCTCGAGGATCGCGTGCACGAGGATCTGGCGGTCCAGGCCCGCGCGGGCCTCGAGCTGGGCCAGGAGGCGGTCGACGTAGTGGATGTCCTGGGCGCCCTCGACCTTGGGCACCATGATGACGTCGAGCTTGTCGCCGATCTCGGTGACGAGCGTGATGATGTCGTCGAGCACCCACGGCGAGTCGAGGCTGTTGACGCGGGTCCACAGCTGGGTGTCGCCGAAGTCCGTGGCCTTGGCGATGTCGACCAGGCCCTGACGCGCGGCTTCCTTCTTCTCGGTCTTCACCGCGTCCTCGAGGTTGCCCAGGATGATGTCGACCTTCTTCGCGATGTCCGGCACCTTGGCCGCCATCTTCTCGTTGCTCGGGTCGAAGAAGTGGATCATGCGGCTCGGGCGGAACGGGACGTCGGAGCTGGGCTTCGGAGCGCCGACGGCGAGCGGACGCAGGAAGGCACGGGGATTGCGCACGGGAACTCACTTCCGTGGGAGTCAGGGTCGGGGCCAGTATGGCGCGCCGGGCGGGGGAGAGCGCGGCGGGTCCGGGGCGCGGGTCGAGCCGGCACGAGAGGATGCGTTCGGTATTGGGCCCACGAGCGAAGGAGTCCTTCAGAGGATCTCGTCGAGCCTCTCGAGCGGACGGGCCAGGCGGGTGCCCGTCGAGGTGACCACGAACGGTCGCTCCACGAGGACGGGGTGCTCGACCATGGCGGCCAGCAGCTCGTCGTCGCTGGCGTCGGCGAGCCCGAGCTCGGTGTATAGCTTCTCGCGCTTGCGCACCGCCTGGCGGGGCGTCAGGCCGGCGGCGTCGAAGAGCTCACGCAGCTGGGCCTCGGTCCAGCCCTCGTCGACGTACTTCACGACCGTCGGCTCGATCCCGGCGTCGCGCAGCCGGTCCAGCGCCTTGCGAGAGGTCGTGCAGCGGGGATGGTGATAGATCGTCGCGTCCACGCGCCCCACCGTACTCACCACGCGCGGCGCAGGACCTGTACCGGATCTCCCGGGCCGATTCCGCCACGCGGGACGATCACCACCACATCGGCGTCGGCCAGCGCGGTCAGCAGATGAGGACGGCTCCGGCCGACGGGAACGACTCCCGCGGCCGTGTGGCGAGCCGGCACGAGGGTCGTGTCGGCCCGGCCCTCGAACGCTGCACCCGCCACGGCCCACGCAGGCTCGGCCGGAACGGCTGCGGTGAATCCCTCGACCAGGGCCGGGACGAAGGACAGGGCGGTCATCATCGCCGCGAGTGGGTTGCCCGGGAGGGCCAACCACGGCCGACCGTCCGGCAGGACCGCCAGTGAGACCGGGTGGCCGGGCCGCATGTCGACGCCCCGGAACCGCACGTCCGCGTTCGACCGTGCCCAGGCGGCGTCGATCGGATCGGCGGCCGAGTGGCCGGTGCCCCCGGCGGTGATCACGAGGTCGGCGTCGCCGGACACGACCTTCGCGGCGAGGGCGCGGGGGTCGTCACGCACGTGGTCGAGCCGGGCGACCTTGCCGCCGAGAGCACCCAACAGCGGCGGCAGCGTCGGTGTCAGGGCGTCGCGGACGTGCCCGGCCTGAGGCACGCCGGAGGGGACGAGCTCGTCGCCCGTGACGACCAGGTGGACCAGCGGCGCGCGGCGTACGGCGATCGTGTCGTGCCCGGTCATCGCCAGCACGCCCACCCGGGCCGGCGTCAACACCTGGCCCGCCGACACGAGGACGTCGCCCTCCTGCGCCTCCTCGCCGGCGGGACGCACGTGGCGACCGGGCACAGGAGGGTCGCCGTGCAGGACGTCGCCGGACAACCGGCCCGCCTCGGAGGGCACGATGGCGTCGGTCCCGTCCGGCGGGACGGCGCCGGTGACGACGGCCCGCGCCCGGCCGGGGGAGAGTGGTCCGTCGTCGGGGTCGAGCTGCCAGGGCGCGGGTCCGCACACCGCCCAGCCGTCCATCGCCGACGTCGTGGCGTGCGGGATCGGTCCCAGTGCCCGCAGGTCCTCGGTCGCGACGGTGCCCACCGCGCCCGCGAGGGTGACGGAGATGATCTCGCCGCGAGGCAGTGCCGCCCGGGCCAGGTCGCGTGCCTCGGCCCACGACGGATCGGTCACCCGAAGTCCTCGGCCGCGCGTTCGGCACGCTCGACGAGCGAGTCCATGCCGGCCGCGTCGGCGTCGGCCAGGCCCGCCGCGTAGCCGACCAGGAAGGTCGTCAACGGTGCTGCCGGACGGACCACGGCGTGGGCCGCGGTGCCGGCGAGGTCGAGCAGGACGTCGGGGTCGGCGTCGGGATCGACGCCCAGCGCGGTGCACAGCTGACGCCACCAGCGTTGCAGGATCTCGTCATCGTTCGACATCGGCGTACTCCTCCAGGTCGTCGGGGGTGTCGAGGTCGGCCACGGCCTCGGCGGTGAGGGGGACCTCCAGCGGGTCGAGCGCTCCGATGGCCGCCTTCAAGGCAGCGTCGGCGGTGGGGGTCGCGGCCAGCGCTCGGGCCAGGTCGCCGGCACGGGCCCGACTGCACGCCCATTGCCGGCGCCCCTCGGGGTCGACGGCGACGCGAGCGCCGGAGCCCTGCGACAGCGCGGTCACCACGAGGTCGGGTCGCAGCAGGTCGCCGGCCAGGATCAACACCTCGTCGTCGTCCTGGGCACGCAGCGCGGCCAGTCCCGCGGCGACCGCGTGGAGAGGGCCGGCGAAGGGCGGATCCTCGCGCACCCAGAGCACCTCGCGGTCCAGCTCGAGATCACGACGCGCGCCCACGACCGCCACGCTCCGGGCGTGGGGGAGGGCGGCGACCACGCCTTCGAGCAGGGTCCGGCCACCGACGCGCACCATGAGCTTGTCGCGTCCGCCGAGACGGCGGGCTCGTCCTCCGGCCAGGACGATCGCATGGAACGGCTCCATGGGGCTCATCGTGCCTCATGGCGGCCTGCACTTGCATGTGACCCAAGTCACGCGCTTCATGGAAACATGGCGAAGTTCGACGGCCCCGCGTCCACGGCCCTGCTCAAGACCGGGCGATTCTTCACCCGGTGGGACGAGTCGGAAGACGGCCGGGCCGTCTTCCGCGAGGGCGGCCGGCGCGGCGATGTGTTCTACCGCGACCGGTGGAGTCACGACAAGGTGGTCAGATCGACCCACGGGGTGAACTGCACCGGGTCCTGTTCCTGGAAGGTCTACGTCAAGGACGGGATCATCACCTGGGAGGCCCAGCAGACGGACTATCCGTCGGTGGGGCCCGATCGCCCCGAGTACGAGCCGCGCGGCTGTCCTCGAGGCGCTGCCTTCTCCTGGTACACCTACTCGCCGACCCGCGTGCGCTATCCGTATGCCCGAGGGGTCCTGCTGGAGATGTACCGCGAGGCCAAGGAGCGGCTGGGCGACCCGGTCCTGGCCTGGGGGGACGTCATGGCCGACCCCGAGCGCCGCCGCCGCTACCAGCAGGCCCGCGGCAAGGGCGGCTTCGTCCGGACGAACTGGCTCGAGGCGGTCGAGATGACCGCGGCCGCGCAGGTGCACACCATCAAGGAGCACGGACCGGACCGCATCGCGACGTTCAGCCCGATCCCGGCCATGTCGATGGTGTCGCACGCGGTGGGGGCCAGGTTCACCCACCTGCTCGGTGGGGCGATGACGTCGTTCTACGACTGGTACGCCGACCTGCCGGTCGCGAGCCCCCAGGTGTTCGGCGACCAGACGGACGTGCCCGAGTCGGGCGACTGGTGGGACGCGAGCTACCTGATGATGTGGGGCTCGAACGTGCCCGTCACGCGCACGCCCGATGCCCACTGGATGGCCGAGGTCCGCTACCGAGGCACGAAGGTCGTCACGGTGAACCCCGACTACGCGGACAACACCAAGTTCGCCGACGAGTGGCTGCCCGCCCAGGCCGGGACCGACGGTGCGCTCGCGATGGCGATGACGCACGTCATCCTCAAGGAGTTCTTCGTCGAGCGCCGCGTGCCGATGTTCGTGGACTACACGCGCCAGTACACCGACCTGCCGTTCCTCGTGACCCTGACGGAGAACACCGAGCACGGCGGCCTCGTCCCCGGCAAGTTCCTCACGGCGGCCGACCTCGGCGACGTCGCACCCGAGGGCGCCTGGAAGACGGTGCTCCTGGACGCCGCGACGGGCGAGCCCGTCGTGCCGAACGGCTCGATGGGCTTCCGGTACGCCGAGTCGGGCGAGGGCCGCTGGAACCTCGACCTCGACGGGGTCGTGCCCGCGCTGACGCTGAGCGAGGCGAACGTGCCGGGCGAGACGGCCGAGGTGCTGCTGCCGTCGTTCGCGGGCCTCACCGGCGAGGGCGAGGTGCTGCGCCGCGGCGTGCCGGTCGCCCGGGTGGCCGGACGGCTGGTCACGACGGTGTTCGACCTCATGCTCGCTCAGCACGGCGTGGGGCGCCCGGGTCTGCCGGGACAGTGGCCGAGCGGGTACGACGACCCGTCGACGCCGTACACGCCGGCGTGGCAGGCCGAGATCACGAGCGTCCCCGCCGAGGCGTGCATCCGGGTGGCTCGCGAGTTCGCGACCAACGCCGAGGAGTCCGGCGGCCGCTCGATGATCATCCTCGGTGCGGGCGTGTGCCAGTGGTTCCACGGCGACGCGACGTACCGCGCGATCTTGTCGATGCTGATGCTGACCGGCTGCATGGGCCGCAACGGCGGCGGCTGGGCGCACTACGTCGGCCAGGAGAAGTGCCGGCCGATCACGGGCTGGATCTCGCTGGCGAACAACCTCGACTGGAGCCGGCCGCCGCGCACGATGACCGGCACCTCGTACTGGTACATGCACACCGACCAGTGGCGCTCGGACGGGTACCGGGCCGATGCGCTGGCGTCGCCGCTGGCCGAGGGGCACCTCGCGGGGATGCACACGGCCGACACGATCGCGCAGTCCGCCCGGATGGGCTGGATGCCGTTCTACCCGCAGTTCGACCGCAATCCGCTGGACCTGGCCGACGAGGCCCAGGCCGCCGTGGACGCGGGGACCGCCTCGGACGTCAACGACTACGTGGTGCAGCGGCTGAAGGACGGGTCGCTGCACTTCGCGATCGAGGACGTCGACGCACCCGAGAACTGGCCCCGGACGCTGACCCTGTGGCGGTCGAACCTGCTCGGCTCGTCGGCCAAGGGCAACGAGTACTTCCTCAAGCACCTGCTGGGCACGCACTCGAACGCCACGGCGGTCGACGGGGATCCCTCAGTGCGACCGAAGGACGTGACGTGGCGCGAGGAGGCGCCCGAGGGCAAGCTCGACCTGCTCGTGTCCGCCGACTTCCGGATGACCTCGACGACCCTGCTGTCGGACATCGTCTTCCCGGCAGCGACCTGGTACGAGAAGTACGACCTGTCGGCGACGGACATGCACCCGTTCGTGCACGCGTTCACGCCCGCGATCGACCCGCCGTGGGAGACCCAGACCGACTTCGCGATGTTCCACCACGTCGCGCGCAAGATCGCCGAGCTGGCGAAGACGCACCTGGGGGTCCGCCGGGACATCGTGGCCGTGCCGATGCAGCACGACACGCCCGGCGAGACCTCGCAGCCCGGTGGAGTCGTGCGGGACTGGAAGCACGGCGACGTCGAGCCGATCCCCGGCAAGACGATGCCGGCCCTGCACGTCATCGAGCGCGACTACACGGCGATCGCCGAGAAGCTCGCCGCCATCGGCCCGCTGGCCGACCGCCTCGGGCTGGGCGTGAAGAACGTGACGTTCGAGCTGAAGGAGGCGCTGGACATCCTCGCGAGGTCCGGCGGCGTGTTCGACCGGGGCGCCGCGGCGGGGCGGCCGGCGATCGACACCGACGCGAAGATGGCCGAGGCGATCCTGACGCTCTCGGGCACCACGAACGGCGAGCTGGCGGCGCAGGGCTTCCGCACCTTGGAGAAGCGGGTCGGTAAGCCGCTGGCCGACCTCGCCGAGGGGGCTCGCGACCGGCGCATCACGTTCCGCGACACGCAGACGGCGCCCCAGCCGGTGATCACGTCGCCGGAGTGGTCGGGCTCGGAGACCGGCGGGCGACGGTACTCGCCGTTCACGATCAACGTCGAGCGGCTGAAGCCGTGGCACACCCTCACGGGGCGGATGCACTTCTTCCTGGACCACGACTGGATGCGCGACCTGGGCGAGTCGATGCCGGTGTACCGGCCACCGCTGGACATGAGCCGGCTGTTCGGCGGCCCTCGGCTCGGTCCGAACGGCGACCGCGAGATCACGGTGCGCTACCTGACGCCCCACAACAAGTGGTCGATCCACTCCGAGTACCAGGACAACCTGCTCATGCTGTCGCTCTCGCGCGGTGGCCCCACGGCCTGGCTGAGCCGCGAGGACGCCGAGGCGATCGGCGTGAAGGACAACGAGTGGATCGAGTGCGTGAACCCCAACGGCGTGTTCGTGTGCCGCGCGATCGTCAGCCACCGCATCCCCGAGGGCGTCACCTTCGTCCACCACGCCCAGGAGCGCACGATCGACGTGCCCAAGTCCGAGGCGACCGGGCGGCGCGGCGGCATCCACAACAGCGTCACGCGCGTGCTGGTCAAGCCCAGTCACCTCATCGGCGGCTACGCCCAGTTGTCCTACGCCTTCAACTACCTCGGCCCGACGGGCAATCAGCGGGACAACATCGCGACGATCCGTCGCCGGTCGCAGGAGGTGACCTACTGATGCGAGTCATGGCCCAGATGGGCATGGTGATGAACCTCGACAAGTGCATCGGCTGCCACACGTGCTCCGTCACGTGCAAGCAGGCCTGGACCAACCGTGCCGGGACCGAGTACGTGTGGTTCAACAACGTGGAGACGCGACCCGGTCAGGGGTACCCCCGGCGGTACGAGGACCAGGAGAAGTGGCGCGGCGGCTGGGAGCTGCGGCGAGGTCGCCTGCAGCTGAGGACCGGCAGCCGGCTGCGCCGGCTGTTCGGGATCTTCGCCAGTCCGGTCATGCCCGAGCTCAGCGACTACTACGAGCCGTGGACGTACGACTACTCGATGCTCATCGACGCGCCGCTGGGCGACGACTTCCCGGTGGCTCGGCCGAAGTCGCTCATCACCGGCGAGAACACGGCGATCACGTGGTCGGCCAACTGGGACGACAACCTCGGCGGCGCGAGCGAGATGGGCGACCTGGACCCCATCGTCGAGAAGGTCCGGCGCGAGAGCGAGGACAAGATCAAGTTCGAGTTCGAGCAGACCTTCATGTTCTACCTGCCGCGGATCTGCGAGCACTGCCTGAACCCCTCGTGCATGGCCTCGTGCCCCTCGGGCGCGATCTACAAGCGCGAGGAGGACGGCATCGTCCTGGTCGACCAGGACCAGTGCCGCGGCTGGCGCATGTGCATCACGGGCTGTCCCTACAAGAAGATCTACTTCAACCACAAGTCGGGCAAGGCCGAGAAGTGCACCTTCTGTTACCCGCGCATCGAGGTGGGGATCCCGACGGTCTGCGCCGAGACCTGCGTGGGCCGGCTGCGCTACATCGGGCTGTACCTGTACGACGCGGACGCGGTCACCGCAGCGGCCTCGACCCCCGACCCGAAGGACCTCTACGAGGCCCAGTTGGACCTCATGCTCGACCCCCACGACCCGGAGGTGATCCGCGCCGCCCGCGAGCAGGGCATCGCCGAGGACTGGCTCGAGGGGGCCCAGAGGTCGCCGGTGTACGCGCTGGCGAAGAAGTACCGGGTGGCCCTGCCGCTGCATCCGGAGTACCGCACGATGCCGATGGTCTGGTACGTCCCGCCGCTCTCGCCGATCGTCGACCTGTTGCGCGAGCAGGGCCACGACAGCGAGGAGGCAGGCACGCTGTTCGGCGCGATCGACGCCCTGCGCATCCCGATCGAGTACCTCGCCGAGCTGTTCACCGCGGGCGACACGCAGGTCGTCTCGAACGTGCTGGCCACGCTCGGCGCCATGCGGGCGTACATGCGCGACATCAACCTCGGGCGCGAGAGCGACGCCTCGATCCCCGAGGCCGTCGGCATGACGGAGGAGTCGATGTACGAGATGTACCGGCTGATGGCGATCGCGAAGTACGACGAGCGCTACGTCATCCCGACGGCGCACGCCGAGAAGGCGCACGACCTCGAGGAGCTGGGCTGCTCGCTGGACTTCGACGACGGGCCCGGCATGGGTGGCTCGGGCCCGTTCGGCGAGGCCAGCGGCACGCCGACGCCGGTGGCCGTCGAGACCTTCCACGCGCTGAAGGACCGCCAGGAGTCCGACTCGGTGGCGGGCGGCCAGAACATGCGCGACCGGGTCAACCTGCTGAACTGGGACGGCAACGGCCGACCGGCGGGCCTGTTCCCGGAAGGGGAGCGGGACCGGTGAGCGCGCAGGTCGTGCACCAGGTCGCGTCGTGGGTCCTGTCGTACCCGCACGACGAGGTCCTCGCGGCCCTGCCCGAGCTGACCTCGGCGCTGGGGGAGCAGCGTCCCGACCCGGCGGTGCGCGAGCTGCAGGCGGTCCTGGCCTGGTTGGCCGAGACGCCGCCCGAGCAGCTGCGCAACGACTACGTCGAGACGTTCGACCTGAGCCGGAGCCACGCGCTGCACCTGTCGTACTGGACCGAGGGCGACACGCGTCGCCGCGGTGAGGTGTTGGCCGCCTTCAAGCAGGTGTACCGCGACAGCGGGATGGTGGTGCGACTCGACGGCGAGCTGCCCGACCACCTGCCCGTCGTGCTGGAGTTCGCGGCGCTCGTCGACCCGCAGGCGGGATCGGCCCTGCTGCAGCGGTACCGGGCCAGCCTGGAGATGCTGCGCTTCGAGCTGGAGGACCACGGGTCGCACTGGGCCGGGGCGGTGCGCGCCGTGTGCGCCACGCTGCCCGGCGCGTCGCCGAGGAACCGGACCGAGGCCATGGCCCTGGCCGGGCCCGTGCAACCGGTCGAGACCGTCGGTCTCGAGCCGTACGATCCGCGGCTCCTGCCGCTGGCAGAAGGAGCACGCTGATGGACGTCGTGTTGTGGGGGATCCTGCCCTACGTGATGTTGGCGGTCCTGATCGGCGGCACGATCTGGCGCTACCGCTACGACAAGTTCGGGTGGACGACGCGGTCGTCCCAGCTGTACGAGTCCCGGCTGTTGCGGATCGGCTCGCCGCTGTTCCACTTCGGGATCCTCGTGGTCCTCGTCGGACACTTCGTCGGCCTGGTGATCCCCGAGAGCTGGACCGAGGGCGTCGGGGTCACCGAGGAGATCTACCACGCCAACTCGCTGGTCCTCGGCCTGATCGCGGGCATCGCGACGCTCGTTGGGCTGGTCCTGCTGATCTGGCGTCGCCGCACCAGCGGTCCGGTCTTCATGGCGACGACGGTCAACGACAAGGTCATGTACGTCGTGTTGGTCGCGGCGATCGTCCTCGGCCTGTGGACCACGCTGGCCTCGGCCGGCGCCGGCGACGTCGAGGCCTACAACTACCGCCAGACGGTCTCGCCGTGGTTCCGGTCGATCTTCGTGTTCCAGCCGGACGTCGACGCGATGGCCGCGGCTCCCTGGGACTTCCACGTGCACGTGCTGGTCGGGATGCTGCTGTTCACGATCTGGCCGTTCACTCGCTTGGTCCACGCCTTCACGGCGCCCGTGCACTACCTGTTCCGGCCGTACCTCGTCTACCGCAGTCGCGACGCGCGCCCCACCGTCGGCACGCGCGCCGTCCGTCGCGGCTGGGACCCGATCGGGACACCGGACGACGTCCAACCCAGGAGGCCACGATGACCAGCACCGAGCCGGACCTGAGGACCGGCCAGACGCGCAATCTCGCCCTGGCCACCCTCGCCTTCGCAGTGAGCTTCTGGGCGTGGAACGTGATCGGCCCGCTGGGCGTGCGATATGCCGAACAGCTCGACCTGTCGTCGAGCGAGAAGTCCCTGCTCGTGGCCATGCCCGTGCTGGTCGGTTCGCTGGGCCGGATCCTGTCCGGCACGCTGACCGACCGGGTCGGCGGTCGGGTGATGTTCACGGTGCTGCTGCTGATCTCGGCGCCGTTCGTGCTCCTCGTCGCGTTCGCCGGTGATCAGGGCTCGTACGCGATGCTCCTCGTGTTCGGGTTCTTCCTCGGGATCGCGGGCACGACGTTCGCGGTCGGGATCCCGTTCGTGAACGCCTGGTTCGACAAGCCGCGCCGCGGTTTCGCCACCGGCCTGTTCGGCGCCGGCATGGGCGGCACCGCGCTGTCGTCGTTCTTCACTCCGAGGATGGTCGAGTGGTTCGGGTACGGGCTCACCCACGTCCTGATCGCGGCGGCACTCGTCGTGGTGGCGGTGCTGTCGTGGCTCGGCATGCGCGACTCACCCGCGTGGCAGCCCAATCGGGACCCCGTCGTCCCCAAGCTGGCCGGCGCGCTGCGGTTGCCGATCACGTGGCAGCTGTCGTTCCTCTACGCGGTCACCTTCGGCGGGTTCGTGGCCTTCTCGACCTACCTGCCCACCTACCTCAAGGACGTCTACGACTTCGACCTGGCGGCCGCCGGCACCCGCACCGCCGGCTTCGCGGTGGCGGCCGTGGCGGCGCGGCCCCTGGGCGGTGTCCTCTCGGACAAGCTCGGCCCGAAGCTCGTCACGATCGTCTCGCTGCTCGGCACCGCCGTGATGGCCGGCGTGGTCGCGTTGCAGCCCCAGCCCGAGATCCCGGCCGGTGCGGCGTTCATCCTGCTCGCGGTCTTCCTGGGCCTGGGCACCGGCTCGGTGTTCGCGTGGGTGGCACAGCTGGCGCCGGCCGAGCGGGTCGGCAGCGTCACCGGTGTGGTCGGCGCCGCCGGCGGGTTGGGCGGCTACTTCCCGCCGCTGGTCATGGGCGCGACCTACAACGCGCAGGACCACAGCTACACGACCGGTCTCGTGCTCCTGATGGTCGTCGCGCTCCTCGCCTGCGCGTTCACGCAGTGGGTGATCCGCCCGGCGCGGAGGGCTCGGACCTGAGGCCCGACCGGCTCAGCCGATGCCCAGCAGGCCCGCCATCAGCGTCACGCCGGTGACGATGATGATGATGCCCAGGACGTCGAACACGATGCCCGAGCGCAGCATCCGCGTGATGGGGACCATGCCCGTGCCGTAGACGATCGCGTTCGGGGGCGTCGACACCGGCAGCATGAAGCCGAACGACGCGCCGAAGATGGCCGCCAGGACGGGCACGGCCGGGTTGACGTCGGCCGCCAGGGCCAGCTGCGCGGCGATCGGCGCGACCACCACGACGCTGGCGGTGTTGCTCGTGGTCTCGCTGATGATGACCGCGATGACGGTGGCCAGGATCGTGATGCCGACCAGGCTCGTCGTGCCCAGCAGGTCCGACAGGGAGGTGCCCATCGTCTCGGCCAGCCCGGTCGTCGAGAGCAGTCCGCCCAGCACGATGCCGCTGCCGAACAAGATGATCGTGCCCCAGTCGATCTTGACCGCGTCGTTCCAGTTCAGGGTGAACTGGCGCCGGCCCCAGTCCACCGGCAGCAGGAACAGCAGGGAGGCGGCGAAGATCGCGACGGCGCCCTCGTTGAGGTGCTCCAGGAGCCAGTCGTACGTGGCGGACTCGCCGCCGGTGGCCAGGCCGACCACGCCGGGCAGCACCCACAGCGTGACCGCGACGCCGAACGCGATGAGGGTGTTGCGGCCGCCGACGCCCATCGCGCCGAGCTTCGAGCGCTCCTCGCGGATGTAGTCCTCGACGCCCTCCACGTGCTTGGCCTCGGGCTTGTTCAGCCGGATCAGCACGACACACAGCACGAGGAACATCACCAACACGAGCGGCGCCGCCAGCACCATCCACTGGAAGAACGGGATCGTGATGTCGAGCTCCTCCTCGAGGTACGCGCGGCCGATCAGGTTCGGGGGACTGCCCACGGGAGTCAACAGGCCGCCCACGCTCGCGCTGTACGCGACCATCAGCATCAGGGCTGTCGAGAACTGGAGGCGCTCGGGGTTGAGCTCGGCCTGCGCGTCGGCCCGGCGCATCGCCGAGACCATGAACCCGACGATGCCGGCGCCGATGGGCATCATCATGGCCGCCGTCGCGGTGTTGGAGACGAAGCCGCTCAGGATGGCGGTGATGGCGCCGAAGGCGACGATGATGCGTGTCGTCGAGGCGGCCACGCCGGGCAGGCTGAGGACGCCGAACGCGAAGCGCCGGTCGAGCCCGTGCTTGCTCATCGACTCGGCCAGGATGAAGCCGCCGATGAACACGAAGATCGTGCTGTTGCCGAACGACCCGAAGACGTCGTCGGCGGCTGCGATGCCCAAGGCGATCACCAGCGCCATGGCCAGCATCGCCGTCACCGGGATCGGGATCGCCTCGCAGACCCAGTAGACGGCGACCCAGGCCAGGACGCCGGCCAGTCGTTGTGCCGACTCGTCGAGGCCTGCGCAGGCGAAGTACACCGCGATGCCGATGACCGGGCCGGCGAACAGCCCGGTGGTGCGGCGGATCCGCTCGAACCGCTGCTCGGCCGGACTGAGCGTCGACTGGACCTCGTCGAAGGTGCGGTAGGTGGTCGGTTTCTTCTCGGTGTCGGTCACTACGCCCCCCTGCAAGATGATCTGGATCACATCACCGTAAGAGAGGTGGACGCGTCACGCGAATGGAAGCTCGCCCTGGTCGTCCTCGTCGTCGGCGCTGCTCGTGAGGTGCCGATGGGCCTCGAGGATCTCGATCTCGGGCCGCTCGGCCATCCAGCGCTCGACCGCGTCGAGCACCTCGACGACGTGCGCGCGGTCGATCGACACCAGCGAGCCGCCGATGCCGGCGCGGCGGTACAGGTCGACCGAGTCGGTTTCGGCCGCCGACAGGGAGAACCTGCGGCGCAACTCGTTCACGACCGGCCGGATGATGGAGCGCTTCTCCTTGAGGGAGTGCACGTCACCGAGTCTGAGGTCGAACTCGATCCATCCCACCCACATGGGGTCAGTCTGGCAGCACGTCGTCGACGAGCCGGTGCAGCATCGCGCGCAGGTCCTCGAGGGGCTCGGTCGTGCGCAGGGCGCGGGCCGTCATCACCGCGCCCTCGATCGCGCTGACGTGGAACCGGCCCAGGGTCGCCGCGGCCTCCGGGTCGGCGCCCGCCTGCTCCAGCCGCGAGGCGAAGCGTGCGGACCAGTCGGCGAACACCTCTGCGGCCGCGGCCACGACGCCGGGGGAGTCGGACCCCGCGAGGGCGGCGGCCGCCACCGGGCAGCCGAGCGCGAAGTCGTGCCGGCGCAGCTGGTCGGTCCACCAGTCGATCCGGTGGTCGACCTGCGCGTGCGGGTCGTCGGGCGTGCCCCGGGTGACGTAGACGCCCGCGCGCCGGGTGGCCTCGGCCACGAGCTCGGCCTTGCCGCCGGGGAAGTGCTGGTAGATCGACTGGCGCGCCGCGCCGCTGGTGGCCAGCACCTCGGCGATGCCGGTCCCGTGGACTCCGCTGCGTCGCAGCGACGTGATCGTGGCGTCGAGCAGACGCTCACGCGGGCCTCGCGACGTTCCCATGTCGACGAGCATAGACCGATCGGTCTATGGTGGCGAGCATGACGAACCTCCCGCTCTCGGACGAGCACCTCGCCGCGGTCTCCCAGATGACCGGTCTGGAGTTCCTGCGCTTCGCCTTCTCGTTGCCCCGCGAGCAGCGCCCGCCCGTGATCGGCGACCTCTTCGGCTTCGAGGTCCAGTCGCTGGAGGAGGGCGAGGTGTCGTTCTCGATGGTCTCGATGCCCTCCGGCGCCAATCCGCTGGGCACCCTGCACGGCGGCGTGTGCGCGACCTTGCTCGACTCGGTCATGGGCTGCGCCGTGCACACGCGCCTGGGTCCCGGGGTCGGGTACGGAACGCTCGAGCTGAAGGTGAACTACATCCGCACGGTGCCCGTGGACGGTCGCACCCTGATCGGTACCGGGTCGGTGATCCACCTCGGGCGCAGCACCGCCACGGCGGAGGGGCGTGTCGTGGACGCCGACGGCAAGCTCGTCGCGCACGGGACGACCACCTGCATGATCTACTCCTGAACCACGCCGCTCTGCGGGATAGGCTGGAGTCTGGTGTGCCGGGAAGTCTGGTCGGCGTCCTTGCTGCCGACCCCTGAAGGAACCCCATGAGCTCACCTGGCCTGTTCTCCCGTGGCAGTTGGCCCGAGACCGCCCGCATCGCCGACGTCCTGCGTCGCGAGACCGTCGGCGGATCGATCCTGCTGGTCGCCGCCGTGGCTGCCCTGGTCCTGGCGAACTCGCCGTGGTCCGACGCGTACTTCGACCTGGCCGCGCTGCGGATCGGGCCCGAGTCGCTGCACCTGGACCTGACGGTCGCGCAGTGGGCCGCCGACGGGTTGCTGGCGATCTTCTTCTTCGTGGTGGGACTCGAGCTCAAGCGCGAGTTCGTCGCCGGCGACCTGCGCGATCCGCGCCGCGCGATGCTGCCCGTCGTCGCCGCCATGGGCGGCATGATCGCCCCGGCGCTCATCTTCGTGGCCTTCAACGCGAGCAACGGGACCACGCACGGCTGGGCCATCCCGACCGCGACCGACATCGCCTTCGCCGTCGCCGTGCTGGCTGTGCTGAGCACGCACCTGCCTGCAGCGTTGCGGACCTTCCTGCTCACTCTCGCTGTCGTCGACGACCTGCTGGCCATCACGGTGATCGCGGTCTTCTACACCGAGTCCGTCGACCTGTTGATGCTGCTGGGCGCGGTGCTGCCGCTGGCGGCCTTCGCGTTCGTCGTGCGCCGTGCGCCGCACTGGTGGTGGCTGCTGATCGCGCTGGCCGTCGTCACGTGGGTGCTCATGCACGAGTCGGGCGTCCACGCCACGGTCGCCGGCGTGCTGCTGGGATTCATGGTCCCGGCGCGCGGGGACCACAGCATCGCCGAGCGGATGGAGCACCTGGTCCGACCGGTCTCGACCGGGTTCGCCGTGCCGGTCTTCGCATTCTTCGCGGCCGGGGTCGCGGTCTCGGGCGAGGTGCTGTCCGGAGCCGCGGGCTCCGTCGTGACGTGGGGCATCGTCGCGGGTCTCGTGCTGGGCAAGCCGCTGGGCATCGTCGGCAGCTCGATGCTGCTGTCGGCCACGACCCGCGCCCAGCTCGATCCCAGCATCCGCTGGATCGACGTCGTGGGGGTCGCGATGCTGGCCGGCATCGGCTTCACGGTGTCGCTGCTGATCGGGGATCTCGCGTTCGTCGGTGAGGACCTGGAGGAGTACGTCAAGATCGGCGTGCTCGGCGGCTCGCTGCTGGCGGCCGCGCTCGCCGCCGTCGTGCTGCGGTCGCGCAACCGGCACTACCGCCGCATCGAGGAGCAGGAGTCCGCGGACGACGACGGGGACGGTGTCCCCGACGCGTTCCAGCGGTGAGGCTCAGAGGATCCAGAAGAACGCGGCCACCGTCGGGACCAGCAGCACCAGCAGGAACGGCAGCGAGCGCCAGGTGAAGACGGGCTTGTCGAGGATCACCCGGGTCACCCCGAAGATGATGAACGCCAACGGCACCGAGACGACGAGCAGGATGATCTGGTCGCCCCGCCGGTCCGAGCCCAGCGCGTAGGCCCCGCCCAGGGTGCCGAACAGGCCGTGGATCGCCGTGACGACCCAGGTGATCGCCAGGATCCGGCGCCGGACGAGGTTGAGCGACTCCTCCGAGGAGTCCGGGAGGCGGGAGGTCATGCCGTGGTCCTTTCCTGGGCGCGGTCGGCCCGGTCGATCAGTTCGCGCAGCCACCGGTTGACCTGCTCCAGCTCGGCGACGTCCATGTCGAAGCGCTCGAGCATCGTGGTCGGCACGGCAAGGGCCTGCTCGCGCAGCGCCCGTCCCTGGGCGGTGACGGTCAGGGAGAACGCCCGGTCGTCGTCGGGGCGGCGGTCGCGACGCACCAGCCCGGCCGCCTCGAGTCGCTTCACGAGGGGGGAGACGGTGGCCGGCTCGAGCCGCAGCACGTCGCTGAGGCCGCGCAGGGTCAGGCCGTCGGACTCCCACAGGGCCAGCATCACGAGGTACTGCGGATGCGTGAGCCCCAGCGGCTCGAGGACGTCGCGGTAACTCCCGATCACGGTGCGCGAGGCGACCGAGAGGGCGAAGCACACCTGCTCGTCCAGCGAGAGGGGATTGCGGGACTCGCTCATGTCATCAGTGTACGAACTGTTCGTGTGCTCACGACATGGGGTGCATCCTGTGCGATCGCGTCGTAGGTTGACTCCATGGCCTTCCGCCACCGCCGCAAGTACGACGATTCCGTGCCGCGCGCCCTCCATGCCGCCCGCGAGGCGTACGACTCCGCCACCGCCGAGTACGAGCGCGCCATCGCGCGGGCTCGCGGCGAGTGGGCCGCCGCGCTGGCCGCCGCGATCGAGGCGGGGATGTCCTACCAGGAGATCGCCGACGAGGTCGGTGTCTCGCACACGAGCATCAGTCGCGCGATCAAGCAGTACGGCGCCAGCTGACGCCCCGGCCATGAGGCGAGTTCACGTGGTGGTGCGCGGGCTGGTCCAGGGAGTGGGGTACCGCTGGTCGACGCGGATCGCCGCGCAGCAGGCCGGCGTCTCGGGCTGGGTGCGCAATCGTGCCGACGGCTCCGTCGAGGCCGAGTTGCAGGGAGAGCCGGCGCAGGTCGACGCCGTGCTCGCCTGGATGGCCGAGGGGCCGCCGGGCGGTCAGGTCGAGTCCGTGGACGTCCGCGACCTCGCGACCACCGAGAGCCACGGATTCACCGTCCGCTGAGAAACGAGAAAGGCCCCGGCGAACCGGGGCCCTCATCGTTGGTACACCCCCTCGGACTCGAACCGAGAACCCATTGATTAAGAGTCAATTGCTCTGCCAATTGAGCTAGGGGTGCTCACGCGCTGCGCGATCACCAACACTACCGCATACCCTCCGCGGGGGTGAAATCCGGCCCCCTCGCTACGCCGATTCCAGCACGGCGCGGGCCGCGTTGTGGCCGCCGATCCCGCTGACGGCACCGCCACGGCGGGCGCCACTGCCGCACAGCAGGACCCGGGGGTGCGCGGTGGCGACGCCCCAGCGATCCGCCGGGGTGCGCGGATGCTCCCCCTCCTCGAGCCACGGCCAGGCCAGGTCGCCGTGGAAGATGTGCCCGCCGGGCATCCACAGCTCGCGCTCGATCTCCGACGGCGTCTTGGCCTCGAGCCCCAGGATGAGCGGCTCGATCGGCTCGGCCAGGTGTGCGTCCAGGGCGGCCAGGACTCGGGCCACGGCCGAGTCCTTGGCGCCCGGCGCGTCCAGGACCCCGGGCGGCGTGTGGAGGCCGAAGTAGGTGAGGGTCTGGGCCTCGGAGTCGCGCAACTCCGGGCCGAGGATCGATCGGTCGGTCAGGGTGTGGCAGTAGAACTCCCCGGTCGCCGGGGGCAGGTCGCCGGACGCGGCGGTGGCCCAGGCCAGCTGCAGCTGGTCGAACGACTCGTCGAGGTGGAAGGTCCCCGCGAACGCCACGCGGGGATCGACGCCCGACGCCAGGCGCGGCAACCGCGAGAGCAGCACGTTGAGCTTGAGCTGGGCTCCCGCCGGCTTGGCGGCGGGGGTGCGGCCCAGGAGGCGTTGCAGGACGTACGGTGCGGCACCGAACAGGACCCGGTCGGCGCGCTCGACGAAGCCGTCTCCGGCGATCGTGACGTCCACGTCGCTGACGTCGATCCCGTCGACCTCGGAGTTGAGCCGGATCGTCGCCCCGGCCTCGGTGGCGACGCGTGCCAGCTCGCTCGTGACGGCGCCCATGCCACCGACCGGCACGCGCCACTCGCCGGTCCCGTTGCCGATGAGGTGGTAGAGGAAGCAGCGGTTCTGCACGAGCGTGAGGTCGTCCAGCGAGGCGAACGTGCCGATCAGCGCGTCGGTGGCGACGACGCCGCGCACGATGTCGTCGCTGAAGCGGCGACGCAACGCGGTCCCGAGCGGCTGTTCGACCACATCGGTCCAGATCGCCATCGGCACCCGGTCGCGCACGTCGCCGATGTGCGGCAGCGGCTCCAGCAGAGTCGGCGCGAGGGCCCCGGCCAGCGTGCTCACCTCGTCGTAGAAGGAGCTCCAGGCGTCGAACGCGCGGTCGTCGCCGGTCAGCTCGGCGAAGCTCTGCCGGGTCGCCTCGCCGGCGTCGGTCTCGACGAGGAGTCCACCGGCGCGACCGTCGCGTCTCCACGGGGTGAACGACGCCGTGTCGCGCGAGCGGAGCTCGAGGTCCAGCCCCAGCTCGTCGATCAGGGCCTGGGGGAACAGGCTGACGAGGTAGGAGAACCGTGAGAGGCGCGCGTCGTACCCGTCGAACGCCGGCGCGCTGACGGCAGCGCCGCCGACGTGATCGAGGCGCTCCAGCACCAGCACCTCGTGGCCCGCGCGGGCCAACAGTGCGGCGGCGACGAGCCCGTTGTGTCCAGCTCCGACGATGACGACGCGTTCGGCCATGGCACGAGCGTATGACGCCGCGGGTCTTCTAGGGTGAGGCCCATGTCACAGCAGTACGTCGGTGCGATCGACCAAGGCACGACCAGCACGCGGTTCATGGTGTTCGACCATGGCGGGGACGAGGTCGGCCGGCACCAGGTCGAGCACGAGCAGATCCTGCCGCAGGCCGGGTGGGTCGAGCACGACGCCGCGGAGATCTGGGCGAACACCCGCACGGTCGTCGAGAAGGGCCTGGAGGCCGCCGGCATCGCCGCGACGGACCTGGCCGCCGTCGGCATCACCAACCAGCGCGAGACCACCGTGGTCTGGGATCGTCGCACGGGCGAGCCGTACGGCAACGCGATCGTGTGGCAGGACACCCGCACCGCCGCTCTCGCTCGGACCATCGAGGAGGACGGCCGCGGCGCGATCGTCCACGCGAAGTCGGGCCTGCCGCCCGCCGCGTACTTCGCCGGCGGGAAGCTGCACTGGATCCTCGAGAACGTCGACGGGGTCCGCGCCGACGCCGAGGCGGGGCACGCCCTGTTCGGCACGATCGACACCTGGCTGATCTGGAACCTCACCGGTGGGCCGGACGGCGGCGTCCACGTCACCGACGTCACGAACGCCAGCCGCACGATGCTGATGGACATCGAGGCCCTGCAGTGGGACGACGAGCCGCTCGAGATCTTCGAGATCCCGCGGCAGATGCTGCCCGAGATCACGTCCTCCTCGCAGGAGTTCGGCCGCACGCGCGCCGATGGTCCCTTCGGGGCCGAGGTGGTCCTCGCGGGCAATCTCGGCGACCAGCACGCCGCGCTGGTCGGTCAGGCCTGCTTCGAGCCCGGGATGCTCAAGAACACGTACGGCACGGGCAACTTCCTCGTGCTCAACACCGGCACCGAGATCGTCCGCTCCGAGCGAGGTCTGCTGACCACGGTGGCCTACCGCTTCGGGGACGCGCCTCCCGTCTACGCCCTCGAGGGCTCGATCGCGGTCACCGGGTCGGCGATCCAGTGGCTGCGCGACCAGCTGAAGGTGTTCGCCGAGGCGGCCGACTCCGAGGCGCTCGCCGAGACGGTCGACGACAACGGCGGGGTTTACTTCGTGCCGGCGTTCAGCGGCCTGTTCGCGCCGTACTGGCGTCCGGACGCGCGCGGGGTGATCGTCGGCCTCTCGCGCTTCAACACGGTCGCGCACGTGGCGCGCGCCGCGCTCGAGGCGATCTGTTACCAGAGCAAGGACGTCGTCGACGTCATGGTCGCGGACTCCGGCATCGAGCTCGAGGTGCTGCGGGTCGACGGCGGCATCACCGCCAACGAGCTGTGCATGCAGATCCAGGCCGACATCCTCGACATCGAGGTCAGCCGCCCGGTCGTCGCCGAGACCACGGCGCTCGGCGCGGCCTACGCGGCCGGGCTGGCCGTCGGGTTCTGGACCGGCACCGACGAGCTGGTCGCCAACTGGTCGGAGTCGAAACGGTGGACCTCCCAGTGGACCGACGAGGACCGTGAAGCCGGATATCACCAGTGGAAGAAGGCCGTGGAGCGCACGCTCGGGTGGGTCGAGTGAGCGCCGGGACCCGCGCCGGCCTGTCGGCCGCGCTGCAGGCCGAGCGGGCCGTGATCCGCGGCTTCGCCCGGCTGCCCGAGTCCGTCGTCGCCCGCCTCGGCCGTCATGCGCCGGTGAACCGCGACGGTGAGCAGCTCGCTCCCGAGATCGCCGTGGCCCTGCGCGTCATGAACCGCATCCCCGGCAGCGACTTCACCCAGTACCCCGTCGAGCAGGCGCGCCGCATGCTCACCGACGAGGCGCTCGTGTTCGCCGACGTCTTCGAGGACTTCGCGGTCGAGGAGGACCTCGTGATCCCCGGACCGGCCGGCCCCATCCCCGCCACCCGCTACCGCGCCACGACGGAGTCGAAGGGCCTGGTCGTGTACTTCCACGGCGGGGGATGGGTCCTGGGCAGCCGCGTCAGCACCGATTCGGCCGTGCGCTTCCTGGCTCGCGAGGCCGGGGTCGACATCCTCTCGGTGGACTACCGGTTGGCGCCCGAGCACCCGTTCCCGGCGGCGGTCGAGGACGCGGCCGCCGCGTGGGACTTCGCGGTCGACCACGCGCCCGGGTGGGGCGTCGACCCGACCCGCATCGTCGTGGCCGGCGACAGCGCCGGCGGCAATCTGGCGGCCGTGCTGGCGCACCACCTGCGGGGCCGCGACGTCGTGCCGGTGATGCAGCTGCTGCTCTTCCCCGTGACGGACTTGTCGACGAAGCACCCCTCCTACGCCGAGTTCCGTGAGGGCTTCTTCCTCACCGAGCAGCACATGGACTGGTACGCCGAGCGGTACCTGGCCGACCCGGCCGATGCCCTCGATCCGCGGGCGTCCCCGCTGTTGGCCGAGGACCTCACCGGCCTGCCGCCGGCCTACGTCGCGGTCGCCGGGTTCGACCCCTTGCGCGACGAGGGCATCGCCTACGCCCGGCGCCTGGAGGAGGCGGGCGTGCCCACCACGCTGGCCCGCGAGGGATCGCTGATCCACGCCTTCATCAACATCACCGGCGTCAGCCGGACGGCCAGGGAGGCGACGATCCGCATCGCCCGGGCGATCGAGGCGTCGATGGCCTGAGGCTGGTTGACTGGTGGGCATGCGACCGGTTGCCCTGTCTCCGACCCACCGCGAGGACGCCCTGGACGCACTGGGCTCCACGCACCTCGACGTCCTCGTCATCGGCGGTGGTGTCGTCGGCGGGGGTGCGGCCCTCGACGCCGCGACGCGCGGACTGACGGTCGGTCTGGTGGAGGCGCGCGACTTCGCGTCCGGCACCTCCAGCCGGTCGAGCAAGCTGATCCACGGCGGCCTGCGCTACCTCGAGATGCTCGACTTCCGGCTCGTGGCCGAGGCGCTGGGGGAACGCAGCCTGCTCATCGACAAGCTGGCGCCGCACCTGGTCAAGCCCGTGCCGTTCCTCTACCCCCTGACGCACCGGGTGTGGGAGCGGTTCTACGCCGGCTCCGGCGTCGCCCTCTACGACTCGATGGCGCTGCTGTCGGGCCGCTCGCGCGGCGTCCCGCGCCACCGGCACCTCACCCGCACCGGCGCGCGCCGCGTGATGCCGGCGCTGCGCAAGGATGCTCTGGTCGGCGCGCTGCACTACTACGACGGCCAGGTCGACGACGCCCGCCACACCATGTTCCTGTCGCGCACGGCCGCCGCCTACGGCGCCCACGTCGCCAGCCGCACCCGCGTGATCGACCTGCTGCGCGAGGGCGGCCGGGTCGTCGGCGCCCGCGTCAAGGACCTCGAGAGCGGCCGCGAGATCGACGTCCGTGCCCGTCAGGTGGTCAACGCGACCGGCGTCTGGACCGACGAGACCCAGTCGTTCGCGGGGGAGCGCGGCCAGTTCAACGTGCGCGCCAGCAAGGGCATCCACCTCGTCGTGCCGCGCGACCGCATCCGTGGCGAGTCCGGGCTGATCCTGCGCACCGAGAAGTCGGTGCTGTTCGTCATCCCGTGGGGACGGCACTGGATCATCGGCACGACCGACACGGACTGGTCGCTGAGCAAGGACCACCCGGCCGCCAGTGCGAAGGACATCGAGTACCTGCTCGAGCACGTCAACCAGGTGCTTGTGGAGCCGCTCGTGCCCGAGGACGTCGAGGGCGTGTTCGCGGGGTTGCGGCCGCTGCTGGCCGGCGAGTCCGAGGCCACGAGCAAGCTCTCGCGCGAGCACGCGGTCTCGACCTCGGTCCCGGGGCTCGTCGTCATCGCGGGTGGCAAGTACACGACCTACCGGATCATGGCCAAGGACGCGATCGACGCCGCGGTGCAGCAGATGAGCTCGCTGCTCGACCGGCGGGTGCCGGCCTGCGTCACCGACGACATCCCGCTGCTGGGCGCCGACGGCTACGCGGCGCTGTGGAACCGCCGGCAGGCCCTCGCCGAGGCGCACGGGCTGGGCGTGGGACGGATCGAGCACCTGCTGAACCGGTTCGGCACGTTGGCCACCGAGGTGCTCGAGCTCATCGCCGAGCGTCCCGACCTGGCCGAGCCCCTCGGTGGTGCCGACGACTACCTGCGCGCCGAGGTCGTCTACGGCGTCACCCATGAGGGGGCGCGGCACCTCGACGACATCCTGGCTCGCCGGACGCGCATCTCGATCGAGACCTTCCACCGAGGCACGGAGTGCGCGGAGGAGGTGGCCGCTCTCATGGCCGAGGCCCTGGACTGGTCCGACGCCCACCGCGAGCGCGAGGTCGACCACTACCTCAAGCGGGTCGAGGCCGAGCTCGAGAGCCAGACGATGCCCGACGACGAGACGGCCGACGCGGCGCGCATGGGCGCGCCCGACGTCGTGCCGGTCGGCCACCTGTGAGCGTCGATCCGTCGCGCGTCCTGGTGGTCGCCGCGACGAAGGTCGAGGCGGCGTACGTGCCCGAGCATCTCGAGGTCGTGCTGACCGGGATCGGCAAGGTCGAGGCCGCGGCGGTGACGGCCGCCGCGATCGCCCGCTCGCGGCCCGAGCTGGTGCTGAACGTGGGCACCGCGGGCGCTCTGAGGCCCGGGCTGACGGGGCTGTTCCTGCCGTCGACCGTGGTGAACCACGACTACTCCGCCGACGCGATCCGCGCACTCGGCCACGACGCCGTCGACGAGATCGAGATCGCGGGCGGTGACGGCACGGTGCTGGCCACCGGCGACCTGTTCGTGACCGACCCCGTCGTGCGTGACGCGCTGGCCGCGCGGGCGCAGTTGGTCGACATGGAGGGATTCGCGGTCGCGCGCGCCTGCCGGCTGGCCGGCGTGCCGTGCCGGCTGGTCAAGATCGTCAGCGACGCCGCGGACGACTCGGCCCTCGAGTGGGCGGCGGTCGTCGATGCGTGCGCCCGGCTGATCGGACACTGGGTCCGCGACGAGATCGGCTGATTATCCGCGGTGGTGCACGAGGAACAGCAGTGCCGTCGTCAGGAGCAGACCGCCGGTCAGGAAGCAGACCCGCGCGGGGCTCGAACGTGACTCCTCTGGTGCGGTGAGCGTCACGACCATCGTGCCGAGCGAGATCATCACTGCCATCGCGATGTACACCGGCGTGCGATAGAGCCAGGCGTACAGGACGAAGTGCATCGAGGTGATCGCCGCGAAGGTGAACGGCACGAGGCGGTACTGGTGCCTGACCACGAGGACGATCAGGAGCGGCAGGCCGAGCAGTTGCGAGGTCCCGATCAACACCGAGAGTTGGGTGATCTCGTCGCCCACGGGCCGGTCGGGGCCGATCGCGCCGATGAGTGCCGAGAGCCCGAGCGCCGCCGGCAGCGCGAACAGTCCCTGGAAGAGCGTCGCGTAGGTCGCCACCTGTTCGGTGGTCCGACGCCACAGCAGGCCGCAGGCCACCCACGTCACGCCGTAGGCGGTGAGGAAGGCCACGCCGGAGAGGTTCTGCTCGGCGAGCCGTTCGAGGGAGGTGATCAGGTCCACGGGGGCCACTGTGTCATCGCCGAGAATGCGACCGAGGCCCGGACCTGCCCGCGAGGGCGAGGTCCGGGCCTCGGTCGTTCTGGGGTGGATGACGGGACTTGAACCCGCGGCCACCGGCACCACAAGCCGGTGCTCTACCAACTGAGCTACACCCACCATGTGCGCCTCGCGGCGCAGCGCGACGAGTCTACCGGACGTCGCAGCCGGGTCCTACTCGGGCTGGCTGCCTGCCGTGATCTCGGCCGCGATGGCGCGCGCGGTCTCGGTGTCGATGCCCGGGTCGGGGGTGAAGATCGCGCGGCGGTAGTAGCGCAGCTCGTCGATGCTCTCGCGGATGTCGGCCAGGGCGCGGTGGGCTCCGCCCTTCTCGGGTGCGGCGAAGTACGCCCGGGGGAACCAGCGGCGAGCCAGCTCCTTGATGGAGGACACGTCGATGACGCGGTAGTGCAGGTACGACTCGAGCTCGACCATGTCGCGGGCGAGGAAGGCGCGGTCGGTGCCGATCGAGTTGCCGGCCAGCGGCGTCTTGCCCGGCTCGGGGGAGTACTGGCGCACGTACTCGAGCACCTGCTCCTCGGCCTCGCGGACGGTGATCCCGGAGTCGAGCTCGTCGAGCAGGCCCGACGTCGTGTGCATCGTGGTCACGACCTCGTTCATCTGCTCGAGCGCGGCCTGCGGAGGCTTGATGATCAGGTCGACCCCGTCACCGAGGATGTTGAGGTCGTAGTCGGTGACCAGGGCCGCGATCTCGATCAGGGCGTCGTCCTGGAGGGACAGCCCGGTCATCTCACAATCGACCCACACCAGCTTGTCGTTCACCCCGCCACCCTAGTGCGCTTCGGCGACGGGTGCGTCTCGCCCGGTAGGCTTCCGGCGGTACCACGTCCATGTCCGAGGAGCTCACGTGACGAACGACCGCCAGGCCCGCGCCGCCCGCGCCGAGCAGATGCGCAAGGAACGACAGAAGGCCGAGCGCAAGCAGCGCAACAAGATCACCGTCGCCATCGTCGCGGTGGTCGTCGTGCTCATCGCCCTGGCCGCCTGGGGCGTCAAGTCGCTCTCGGACCAGAACGCGAAGAACACCGAGGTCATCGAGCCGCGGAACCTCGTCGACGACGGAGTGCCGTTCCCCGCGACCGGCGAAGCCGACGCGGCCCAGAAGCCGATCGTCGAGCTCTTCGAGGACTTCCTGTGCCCCGCGTGCGCCTCGTTCGAGCAGGTCAGTGGCAAGTTCCTGCAGAGCCAGGCGGCCGCCGGCGAGATCCAGTTGCGCTTCATGCCGTTCTCGTTCCTGCACCGTCAGAGCACCAACGACTACTCCCGCCGGGCCACCAACTTGGCGATGTGCGTCGTCGACCAGGACGGCGACGAGGCGTTCTGGAAGGTGCACGACTCGCTCTACGCGACCCAGCCGCAGGAGGGTGGCGCCGGTCCCGAGGACGCGGCGCTCATCGAGTTGGCCGAGGAGGCCGGCGTGACCGGCATCGACAACTGCGTGCGCACCGAGAAGTTCGTGCCGTGGATCGACCAGGTCCAGAAGACGTTCTCGGACGACCGCAAGGTCTCGGGCACGCCGTCGGTGTTCATCAACGGCAAGGAGAGCCAGGCGCGCACGCCGGACGAGCTGCAGAAGGCGATCGCCGACGCCTCGAAGTCCTGACGTGACGAACCAGCGACGCAAGGCGTCCGCTCGCGCCGAGGCGGCTCGCCTGGAGCGTGAGCGGGCCGAGCGCCGCAAGCGCCTCATCCTGACCGGCTCGATCGCCGCTGCCGCCACGGCGCTCGTCGCGGCCGCGGCGTGGGGCGTGTCGGCCCTCGCCTCGGCGGACGAGGACCGCGACGTCGTCGCGCCGCGGTACGTCAGCGGTGGCGCGCCGGGCTTCGCCTTCCCTGCGAAGGCCGACCCGGGCGCGCCGGTGGTCGAGGTCTACGCCGACTTCCTGTGCCCGCACTGCGCCGACTTCGCGGCATCGGACGGTGAGCGCTTGTTGAAGGAGCGGGCCGAGGCCGGCGAGATCGCGCTGCGCTTCGTGCCCATGACGATCATGGACGGCCGGGCGTCCGACGGTCCGGCCCACGACGTCATGAACGCGGCGGTCTGCGCGGCCGACGCCGAGGGACCCGAGGCGTTCTGGTCGATGCACACGGCGCTGTTCGCCGCCGGGTTCCACGAGGGCGGGTCCGAGCCGTCCAGCACGGACCTGGACCAGATCGCGCAGGACGCGGGCGTGTCCGGCATCGCCGAGTGCATCGACCAGGACCGCTTCGTGCCGTGGCTGAGCGAGCCGCGTGACGCGGCGCGCGATCGCGGGGTCACCGGCACCCCCACGGTCCTCGTGGACGGCGAGAAGGTCGACGACCCCACGGCCGCGGCACTGCAGGCCGCGATCGACGCGGCCTGAGATCAGCTCACCAGCGCAGCTCGATCTCCAGTTCGTTCTCGTCGCCGATCTCGATCTCGACGGAGAGCTCGACCTCGTCGGGCACATCGACGGTGATGCGGTTGTCGCCCTTGATGAACTCCACGGAGTTGTGGCGCGCGAGCGCGTCGGCGAGGGCGTGCAGCTTCGCAGCGGCCGCCTCGCGGCTCAGGCGCTGGGTCTGGTCGAGCTCGAACAGGTCCATGGTCTTCTCCTTCGTTGACGAATCCGCGCGCCCGGCAGGACTCGAACCTGCGACCTAGAGATTAGAAGGCTCTTGCTCTATCCGGCTGAGCTACGGGCGCTCGGGGCCAGACTATCGGGACCGGCCGGTGTCCCCGCGGCGCTCTACTCTGGTCCGGTGACGACGACCGCGGCGCTGGTACTGCCCCCCGAGGTGGACCCCCTCCGACAACGTGGCCGCAAGCTCCTGGTCGTCCTGGTCTGGATCACGGCGGTCGTCGGCGCCGGTGGCGCGGTGTTCTTCGCGTCGATCTCCGGTTCGATCGCGGGCACGTCGCTCGCGCTGGTCTACGCCCTCATCCCGTTGCCCGTCGCGCTGTTCGCGTACTGGTGGCTCGACCGGGTCGAGCCCGAGCCGTTCCGGTACAAGGCCGCCGCCTTCGTGTGGGGCGCGGTGGTGGCGGTGGGCATCGCCCTGCCGGTCGAGATCGCGATGTCGCGCCTGGGCATGAACGAGGACTGGCTCACGGCGGTCGGGGCCCCCGTGGCCGAGGAGTTCGCCAAGGGCCTGTTCGTCCTGCTGACGCTCGTCCGGGTGCGCCGGATCATCGACGGAGTCCTCGACGGCCTCGTCGTCTCGGGGCTCGTGGCGCTGGGCTTCGCGGCGATGGAGAACGTCGGCTACTACGCAGCCAGCTACCTCGGGTTCGACGAGGTGCCGTACTCCGGCGCCGAGATGGCCACCGCGACCTTCGTCGTCCGCGGCCTGTTCAGCCCTTTCGCCCATCCGCTGTTCACCGCGGCGATCGGCATCGCGATGGGCCTGGCCGTCCACCGTTCGTCGCGGCTGCAGCGCTGGGGTCTGCTGGCGCTGGGCTACCTCGCCAGCGTCGGGCTGCACGCGATCTGGAACGGCGCGATCGTCGTCGGCGGCGGCATCGGGTTCCTGCTGGCCTACATCGTGCTGGCGGCACTGCTGCTCGGCCTGGGCGTCACGGCCGTGGTGCTGCGCATGAGCCAGATCGACATCCTGTCCCGGGCGTTGACCGACATCGCCCGCCGCGGCTGGATCCATCCCGCCGAGGTGCCGTGGCTCGTCCGCTTCGCTCGCCGGCGCCAGGCCAGGGCCTACGCGGCTCGGTACGGACCCGTCGCCGTCGATGCCGTCAAGCGCTACCAGCGGCTCGCGACCGAGGTCGCGTTCCTGCACGACGCGGTGATGACCGGGGTGGCCAAGCCGGGCGGCCCCGACCGCACCTACGCGCTGCTGGACCGGATGTGGCACCTGCGCCCGTTCCTGCACCTGCCGCCGGCTCTCCCGCCGGGGATGAAGTAGTCACGCGTCGATTCGGTGCGGCTCGGTACCGGACGGTAAGGTCGAGCTTATGGATTATCGCGTCAAGGACCTGTCCCTCCACGAGTACGGCCGCAAGGAGATCGAGCTCGCGGAGCACGAGATGCCCGGCCTCATGGCCATGCGTGAGCGCTACGGGGACAGCAAGCCCTTGGCCGGCGCCCGCATCGCCGGTTCGCTGCACATGACGATCCAGACCGCGGTCCTCATCGAGACGCTCACGGCGCTGGGCGCCGACGTCCGCTGGGCGACCTGCAACATCTTCTCCACCCAGGACCACGCCGCCGCCGCGGTCGTCGTCGGGCCGAACGGCACGCCGGACGATCCGCAGGGCACGCCGGTCTTCGCGTGGAAGGGCGAGACGCTCGCCGAGTACTGGGACGAGGCCGAGAAGGTCTTCGCCTTCACCGACGAGCAGGGTGCCGAGTGCGGCCCCAACGTGCTGCTCGACGACGGTGGCGACATCACGATGCTGCTGCACCTGGGCGTCGAGTACGAGAAGGCCGGCGCCGTTCCCCCGCAGGACAGCACCGACAACGAGGAGTTCAAGGAGGTGCTGCGCGTCCTGGCCCGTTCGCTGGAGACCAAGCCGCAGTACTGGACGAACATCGCCAAGGACATCAAGGGCGTCTCCGAGGAGACCACCACCGGCGTCCTGCGCCTGTACGACCGCTTCCGCGAGGGCACGCTGCTCTTCCCGGCGATCAACGTCAACGACTCGGTCACCAAGAGCAAGTTCGACAACAAGTACGGCTGCCGCCACTCGCTGATCGACGGCATCAACCGCGCCACCGACGTCATGATCGGCGGCAAGGTCGCCGTCGTGTGCGGCTACGGCGACGTCGGCAAGGGCTCGGCGGAGTCGCTGCGCGGCCAGGGTGCCCGCGTCATCGTCACCGAGATCGACCCGATCTGCGCGCTGCAGGCCGCGATGGACGGCTACGAGGTCAAGCGCCTCGAGTCGGTCGTCGAGTACGCCGACATCTTCATCACCACGACGGGCAACTTCGACATCATCCGGGTCGAGCACTTCGAGAAGATGAAGCACCAGGCGATCGTCGGCAACATCGGCCACTTCGACAACGAGATCAACATGGCCGGCCTGGCCAAGATCCCCGGCATCGTCAAGGACGAGATCAAGCCGCAGGTCCACCAGTGGATCTTCCCCGACGGCAAGAAGATCATCGTGCTGTCCGAGGGCCGTCTGCTGAACCTGGGCAACGCGACGGGCCACCCCTCGTTCGTGATGTCGAACTCGTTCACGAACCAGGTCCTCGCGCAGATCGAGCTGTACAGCAAGGCCGACCAGTACGAGTTGGGCGTCCACGTGCTGCCCAAGCACCTCGACGAGGAGGTCGCTCGCCTGCACCTCGACGCCCTGGGCGTCGAGCTGACCGAGCTGACCAAGGAGCAGGCCGAGTACCTCGGCGTCGACGTGGCGGGTCCGTACAAGTCGGACCACTACCGCTACTGAGCATGTCGCAACGTCGCCCCAAGCACGAGCGGGTGCTCGTCGTCGACGACGATGCGTCGTTGGCCGAGATGCTCACGATCGTCCTTGAGGGCGAGGGATTCCGGACGGCCGTCTGTCACACCGGCGACGCGGTGATGGCGGCGTTCGAGGAGTTCAAGCCCGACGTGGTCCTGTTGGACCGGATGCTCCCGGGTCTGGACGGCATGGAGGTGTGCCGCCAGATCCGGGACGTCTCGGGCGTCCCGATCGTGATGCTGACCGCCAAGGGCGAGACGCGGGACATCGTCGACGGCCTCGAGGTCGGCGCCGACGACTACCTCACCAAGCCGTTCCGCAACAGCGAGCTGATCGCCCGGATCCGGGCGCGGCTGCGCCGGCGAGACCCGCTCGGCGGACGGATCGAGTTCGGGGACATCGTCCTGGACCCCCAGGGGCACACCGTCACCCGCGACGGGCGCCCGGTCTCGCTCACCCCGCTGGAGTTCGACCTGCTGGCCTGCCTCATCTCGGCACCCGAGCAGGTCTTCAGTCGCGAGGTGCTGCTGCAGAAGGTGTGGGGCTACCACCACCCCGGTGACACGAAGCTGGTCAACGTCCACATGACGCGACTGCGCCAGAAGATCGAGGACGAGGCCGAGAACCCGCAGGTCATCCGCACGGTGCGCGGCATCGGCTACCAGGCGATCGACCCGGCCTCCCGCTGATGCGCCGGCTCGTGGGGCTGTGGCGCCGTTCGCTGCGCACCCGGGTGGTCATCAACACGGTGCTGCTGAGCACGGCCGTCATCTTGATCGTCGGCTGGGCGCTGCTGCACGACGTGGCCGGCGGCCTGGCCGAGAACCGCCGCGACGCCGCGATCGGCGAGGCCCGCGCCGGCCTGGAGCAGGCCCAGTCCCAGCTCGACGCCGCGGTCGACAGCGAGCCCACCCGTCAGTCGCCGGCGTTGACGCAGCTGGTCGACGCGCTGGCCGCGACCCGCGGCGAGAACCGCTCGTACGAGCTCGTGTTGCAGGGCCCGTTGGCCGAGGCCGGGGGAGCGCCCGTGCGGGCGTCGGGCAACGTCGGCATCGACGCGGTGCCCGCCGACCTGGTTCGCCAGGTCAGCTCCGAGCAGGGCATCTTCTGGACCTTCTCCGAGCTGTCGGTCTTCGGCACCGGTGACGTCCCCGTCGTCACGGTCGGCGGTCGGGTGACCGCGCCCGGCTCGAACGACCGGTACGCGCTCTACTACGTGTTCTCGATGGCCGACCAGCAGGAGACGCTGGGCCTCGTGCGCACCGCCCTGCTGGCCGGTGGCGCGGGACTGCTGGTCATGGTGACGCTCGTCGCCGGACTGGTCGCGCGTCAGGTGGTCGAGCCGGTCCGTCTGGCGCGACGCATCGCCGAGCGGTTCGCGGCCGGCAACCTCGAGCAGCGGATGCACGTCAAGGGCGAGGACGACATCGCGCGCCTGAGCACGTCCTTCAACCAGATGGCCGAGAGCCTGCAGAGTCAGATCCGCCGCCTCGAGAACCTGTCCCGGCTGCAACAGCGCTTCGTGTCGGACGTCTCCCATGAGCTGCGCACGCCGTTGACGACCGTGCAGATGGCCGGTCAGGTGCTCTACGAGGCGCGCCCGGGCTTCGACCCCCAGACCGCGCGAGCGGCCGAGTTGCTGCAGACCGAGGTCGGCCGGTTCGAGGCGTTGCTGTCGGACCTGCTGGACCTGAGCCGCTTCGACGCCGGAGCCGCCACCTTGGAGACCGATCCCGTGGACCTGGCGGCGGTGGCCCGGACCGCGGCGGCGGACGACGTGCTCAAGCGGGCGGGCATCGTGGGCCACGCCCGCGGCGCCGACCGGCCGGCGATCGTCGAGGCGGACTACCGACGGGTCGACCGGATCGTGCGCAACCTCGTCACCAACGCCGCCCGGTACAGCGAGTCCGACCAGGTCGACGTGATCGTGTCCCAAGCGGCCGACCGGGTCTCGTTGGCCGTCCGCGACTACGGCGTCGGCATGGAGCCCGACGTGGTCCGCCGGGTGTTCGACCGCTTCTGGCGCGGTGATCCCGCTCGCTCGCACGGTGGCACGGGGCTCGGGCTGGCGATCGCCCGCGAGGATGCCGCCCTGCACGGCGGGACCCTCGAGGTGTGGTCGCGGCCCGGCGAGGGGACCGAGTTCATCCTGACCCTGCCGCGGGTCGCGGGGGAGCGCGTGTGGTCGCCCGTCACGAGCTCGGTGTTCGCATGAGGGCGCCCCGCACCGCCCTGGTCCTGGCGGTCGTCGCCGCCGTGCTGGCCGGTTGTGCGGGCATCCCGACCTCCGGCCCGGTCGAGCGGGTCCAGGACGAGTCGGGACTGGGCGAGAGCACGGTCCGCTACACCCCGGCAGGCCCGGCGCCCGATGCGACCGAGGCCCAGATCGTGCGCGGCTTCCTCGACGCCATGCTGGCGTACCCGGTGACGCACCGGGTCGCGGCCGAGTACCTGACGCCCGAGGCCGCCGACCAGTGGCGCCCCGGCCGGAGCACCACGGTGTACACGGCGGCGTACGTGTCCTCCGACGCGGTCGGGTCCGGGCGGATCGACCTGACCGCCGACGCGCGTCTCGACGCCCAGGGCCGGTTGACCCGCCTGGGGACCACGAAGCGGTGGGACCTCGACCTGGAGCGGATCGACGGGCAGTGGCGCATCGCGACCCCTCCCGACGGCGTCCTGGTGAGCCGGGGCTGGTTCGAGGACTACGTCCGCACGTTCGACCTGTACTTCCTCGACCAGAGCGGGAGCCACCTGGTGCCCGTACCCGTCCACGAGGTGGTCGGCGACCAGTTGGCGACGTCGCTGATGACCAGCCTGGCCATCGGGCCTCGGCCGGGTTCCGCGCCGGGGCTCACGACCGCCGTCCCGCCCGTCGAGGACCTGCGTGCCTCCGTCCCCGTGGTGGACGGGGTGGCCCAGATCGAGTTCTCGACGCGGGTCGGGGACCTCAAGCCCGCCCTGCAGAAGCGACTCTCGGCCCAGGTCGCCTGGACGCTGCGGCAGGTTCCCATCGTGACCGACGTGCAGATCACCGGCGACGGCACCGTGGTGGCGCCCGCGGGCGAGCCCGTCCAGGACGCGGGCGGCTGGACCTCCTTCGGCCCCGACAAGTCCCGTCGCTGGGCCACCGTCGTGGCCGAGGGTGTGGTCCACCGGGTCGGGCCGCGCTCACGGGAGCGGCTGCCGGGGGACTGGGGCACGGACGACGCCGGCGCGTCGATGGTCGCCGCGGACGAGGAGCGGGTCGTCGCGACGTGGCGCGACCGCGCCCGGGTCACGGCGGCCGACGGCACGGACCCCGTCGACATCACCGGCGAGCGGTTCCTGCGCCCGATCCTGGACATCGACGAGAACGCCTGGCTGGTCGACCGGCCCGCCGGCAGGACCCGCGTCCGGGTTCATGACGGCGAGTCCTTCGTCGGGGTCCCGGCGCCCGAGTTGCGCGGGATCTCGTCGTTCGCGGTCTCGCCCGACGGCGCCCGGTATGCCGCGACCGCGGACGGGCGGCTGTTCGTGGGCGGCGTCCAGCGCCGCGACGGTCGCGTCGTGGGCCTGACCGACGCGACGCGGCTGGCGACCGTCGCCGGAGCCCGCCAGGTCGTCTGGGTCGACGGCTCCCGGGTGGCCCATCTGGGACCACCGGGCAGCCAGGTGCACTCGCTGCGCATCGACGGCACCGAGGTCGTCGACGCCTGGCCCGGCGGTGGTCAACTCCTTCCGGACATCGAGCCGGTCGCCCTCGTGGCGACCGCCGCGGCCGACTCCGACCTCTACCTGCTCGACAGCGAGGGTGGCGTCTGGATCCTCGACCGGACCCGCTGGGTCGCGGTGGACGTCGCGGCCGCACGCGGCATCGCCTGACTCGTCCACAGCCCCGCGCACGGGCTGGCCGGGGTCCGGTTCCACCGCCCAGACTGGCCGGATGCGCGGGTGGTGGCAGGCGGCGGCCGATCTGGTCCTGGGTGTGTGCTGTCCACTGTGCGGGGCGCCCGGACTGCATCCGTGCCGGACCTGCGTCGCCGCGGTCGCGCCCGATCCGGTGGTGGTGGACGTCGGCGACGTCCCGGTGGCCGTGGCGGGCGTCCACCGGGGCCTGCGGCGCGAGGCGCTCCTGGCCTGGAAGGTCGGTGGGGCCGCGAGCCTCGATCCGGTGATCGCCCACCACCTCGCGTCGGCCGTGGTGTGCCTGATCGGCGACGTCTCCTCGGTGGCCCTGGTGCCGGTGCCATCGACCCGCCGTTCGCGCCGGGAGCGCGGACGCGAGCTCGTCACGGATCTGGCCGCTTCGACGGCGCGCACGCTCGCCGGCGTGGGCGTCGACGCCCAGGTCCGACCCGTCCTGCGACTGCGGCGACAGACGCGCGATCAGCACGCTCTCAGCCGCGGTGACCGGGCGCTCAACGTCGCCGGATCCATGGCGGCGGCGGCGGTGCCGACCGGCCCCGTGGTGGTCGTCGACGACGTCCTCACGACCGGCGCGACCCTCCTCGAGGCGGTCCGCGCACTGTCCGCGAGCGGGGCGTTCCCGATCCTCGGTGCGGCCGCAGTGGTGATGGCGCAGCCGGGGTCGACACCGGTGGCGAGTCACCCCGGCGACGGACTACGGTCGAGGTAGGGCGAGACGTTTCGGGACTCGCATTCGAGCAAGGAGACAGACATGGAAATCGTGGTCACCGGTCGCAACAGTGAGATCTCGGAGAAGTTCCGCAACCATGTCGCCGAGAAGCTGCAGCGGATCGAGAAGTTCGACAGCCGTCAGCGGATCAGCCGGGTCGAGGTCGAGGTGACGCATGAGAAGAACCCGCGTCAGCCCGAGACCGCCGCCCGTGTCGAGATGACGGTGCGTTCGCGCGGTCCGGCCGTCCGGGTGGAGGCCACCTCCACCGACCAGCACTCGGCACTGGACGCCGCGGTGGACAAGCTCGAGACCCGACTGCGCAAGGTCGTCGAGCGCAAGCGCAGCCACCGCGACAAGCACCGCGCCGAGTCGATCGAGGCGGCCACGGCCGACCTCCCCGTGGCCGACTTCGACGAGCTGGACGACACCGTGGAGTCCGACATCCGCAAGGTCGGACCGCTCGAGGTCGAGGGCGACGGCCCGCTCGTCGTGCGCGAGAAGGAGCACGTCTCCGAGGCGATGACGCTGGATCAGGCCCTCTACGAGATGGAGCTGGTCGGGCACGACTTCTACCTCTTCGTGGAGAAGGACTCGATGAAGCCGAGCGTCGTCTACCGCCGCAAGGGTTACGACTACGGCGTCATTCGTCTCACGGTCGAGGGGTGACGGTCCCGGACGTGGCATGATCGAACCCGTGACTGCAAACGGGGATGCGATCCGGGTCCTGCTGGTCGATGACCAAGAGCTGTTCCGACGTGGCGTGACCATGGTCCTCGGTGCCGACGGGGGGTTCGAGATCGAGGACGTCGACGACGGTGACGCCGCGTTGGAACGCATCGCGGAGGAGCCGTTCGACGTCGTTCTGCTCGACGTCCGGATGCCCCACCGCAGCGGTGTCGAGATCTGCGCCGCGATCAAGGAGACGGCGCCCACGACCGGCATCATCATGCTCACGGCCAGCGACGACGAGGCCGACCTGTACGAGTCGATCAAGGCCGGTGCCGCCGGATACCTGCTCAAGGACGGGTCGACGTACGACCAGGTCGCCGAGGCGGTCAAGCTCGTCGCGGCCGGTCAGTCGTTGATCAGCCCCAGCATGGCCACGAAGCTGCTCGACGAGTTCGTGCACATGGCCAAGGGGCCGGCGCCGGCCACGACCCTGACCGCGCGCGAGCTGCAGGTGCTGCGCCTGGTCGCTCACGGCAAGAGCAACCGCGACATCGCCGGTGAGCTGTTCATCAGCGAGAACACGGTCAAGAACCACATCCGCAACATCCTCGAGAAGCTGCAGATGAAGTCGCGGATGGAGGCGGCCATGTACGCCGTCCGCAGCAAGCTCATCGACGACGTTCTGTGACGGCGCGCCTCACGGCGCTGCAGGCTCGGCGCATCGCGCTCGGGGCGCAGGGGTTCACCCGCGCGCAGCCCGAGGTGGTGCGCCGTGAGCACGTGGCCCGAGTGGCGCGCCGCCTGGGGTTCTTCCAGATCGACTCCGTCAACGTCCTGCAACGAGCGCACTACCTGCCGCTGTACTCACGGCTGGGCCCCTACGACACCGACCTGCTGCACCGTGCCGCCGGCCGGGCACCGCGCCTGTTGTTCGAGTACTGGGCGCACGAGGCGGCCCTCGTCGACGTCGACCTGTGGCCGGCGATGCACCACAAGATGCGCTCCGGTCGCGGGATGTGGGGCGGGATGGCCCGCGCCGTCCAGGAGAACCCCGAGCTGATCGACCAGGTGGAGGCGGCTGTCGCCCGCTCGGGTCCGATCACGGCCCGCGAGCTGGAGGCCCGGCTCGGCGCCCAGGAGCGCGACCGGACCCACTGGGGCTGGAACTGGTCCCAGACCAAGCAGGCGCTGGAGTACCTGTTCTTCGTGGGCCGCGTCTCGTCCGCGCGGCGCAATGCCGCCTTCGAGCGCGAGTACGACCTGCCCGAGCGCGTGCTGCCCGCCCGGGTGCTCGCGCTGCCGGAGCCCTCGGACGAGGAGGCCCACCTGACGCTCGTGAGCCATGCGGCCCGAGCCCTCGGCGTCGCCACGGCGCAGTGCCTGCGGGACTACTTCCGCCTGGCGCCCGCTCCGACCACGGCCGCGGTGAGCGCCCTGGTGGCCGACGGCGTCCTCGAACCGGTGACCATCGAGGGCTGGAAGCGCCCGGCGTACCTGCATGCCGAGGCCGCCCGCCCGCGCCGGGTCGAGGCGCGGACCCTGCTCAGTCCCTTCGACCCGCTGGTCTTCGAGCGCACGCGCACCGAGCGACTCTTCGACTTCCGCTACCGCATCGAGATCTACGTGCCCCAGCCGCAGCGGGTGCACGGGTACTACGTCCTGCCCTTCCTGCTGGGCGACCGGATCGTCGCGCGCGTGGACCTCAAGGCCGACCGCGAGGGCGGGCGGCTGCTCGTGCTCGGCTCGTTCGCCGAGCCCGGGGCCCCGGCCGAAACGGCCCGCGAGCTGGGGCAGGAGTTGCTGCGCATGGCCGGTTGGCTGGGCCTGGGCGAGGTCGAGGTCCGTCCACGTGGTGATCTGGCCGCGATGCTGGCGCCGGAGTGTGCCGCCCCGCACTAGGATGATCGGGTGCCGAAGATCATCGACAGTATCCTGCGTGCGGGCGAGGGCAAGATCCTCAAGCGCCTCGACCGCATCGCCGACCAGGTCAACGCCCTGAGCGACGAGTTCGCCGCCATGAGCGATGACGAGCTGCGTGCCATGACGGACGAGTTCAAGGAGCGGTTGGCCGGCGGGGAATCGCTCGACGACCTGCTGCCCGAGGCCTTCGCCACGGTCCGCGAGGCCGCGTCGCGCGTGCTGGGCCAGCGGCACTTCGACGTCCAGCTGCTGGGCGGCGCCGCACTGCACCTGGGCAACATCGCCGAGATGAAGACCGGTGAGGGCAAGACCCTCGTCGCGACGCTGCCGTCGTACCTGAACGCCTTGACCGGCAAGGGCGTCCACGTGGTCACGGTCAACGACTACCTGGCCACCTACCAGTCCGAGATGATGGGCCGCGTCCACCACTTCCTGGGCCTCACGGTCGGCGTCGTCGTGGCCGGCCAGACGCCCGCGCAGCGCCGCGAGGCCTACGCCTGCGACATCACCTACGGCACGAACAACGAGTTCGGCTTCGACTACCTGCGCGACAACATGGCCGACAGCC
Source organism: Aeromicrobium sp. 636 (assembly GCF_024433585.1). NCBI lineage: Bacteria > Bacillati > Actinomycetota > Actinomycetes > Propionibacteriales > Nocardioidaceae > Aeromicrobium > Aeromicrobium sp. 636. Next base: position 1,113,633 of record NZ_WNJU01000001.1, on the reverse strand, counting down.
TGGACGAGTGCGTCCAGCGCGGTCACCACTTCGCGATCGTCGACGAGGTCGACTCGATCCTCATCGACGAGGCCCGCACGCCGCTGATCATCTCGGGCCCCACCGAGGACGAGGTCAAGTGGTACGGCGAGTTCGCCCGGATGATCGACGGGATGCGGATCGACGAGCACTACGAGGTCGACGAGAAGAAGCGCACCGTCGCCGTCACCGAGAAGGCCATCGACGTCGTCGAGGACCAGCTCGGCATCGCCAACCTGTACGACGCGGTCAACACGCCGCTGATCGGCTTCCTGAACAACGCCGTCAAGGCCAAGGAGCTGTTCAAGCGCGACAAGGACTACGTCGTCATCGACGGCGAGGTCCTGATCGTCGACGAGCACACCGGCCGTCTGCTCGAGGGACGTCGCTACAACGAGGGCCTGCACCAGGCGATCGAGGCCAAGGAGGGCGTGCGGATCCGCGAGGAGTACCAGACGCTCGCCACGATCACGCTGCAGAACTACTTCCGCCTGTACGACAAGCTCTCGGGCATGACCGGTACGGCCATGACCGAGGCCGCCGAGTTCGACAAGATCTACAAGCTGGGCGTCGTCCCGATCCGCACGAACAAGCCCGTGCGACGCGACGACCTGCCCGACCTCGTCTACCGCACCGAGGACGCGAAGTTCAACGCCGTCGTCGACGACATCGTCGGACGCCACGAGAAGGGCCAGCCGGTCCTGGTCGGCACCACGAGCGTCGCCAAGAGCGAGCGCCTGAGCAAGATGCTCAAGAAGCGCGGCATCGCGCACGAGGTCCTCAACGCCAAGCAGCACGACCGTGAGGCCGCGATCGTCGCCCGCGCCGGTCACAAGGGCGCCGTCACGGTCGCCACGAACATGGCCGGCCGCGGTACCGACATCATGCTCGGCGGCAGCGTCGAGTTCCTGGCCGACGCCGATCTGCGCAGCAAGGGGCTCGACCCGGTCGAGACGCCCGAGGAGTACGAGGCTGCCTGGCCCGAGGCCCTCGAGCGGATCGAGAAGCAGGTCGCGGCCGAGAAGGAAGACGTCATCGCCGCCGGTGGCCTCGCGGTGATCGGCACCGAGCGCCACGAGTCGCGCCGCATCGACAACCAGCTGCGTGGCCGCTCCGGCCGTCAGGGCGACCCGGGCCTGACCCGGTTCTACCTGTCGCTCGAGGACGACCTCATGCGCCTGTTCAAGGGCGAGTGGGTCAACTGGATCCTGCAGACGATGAAGATCCCCGACGACGTGCCGATCGAGAACAAGCGCGTCACCAAGTCGATCGCGTCGGCGCAGGGCCTGGTCGAGGCGCAGAACTTCGAGACCCGCAAGAACATCTTGAAGTACGACGACGTCATGAGCGCCCAGCGGGAGGTCGTCTACTCCCAGCGCCGCCGGGTGCTCGAGGGCGAGGACCTCGAGCCGCGCGTGCGCCAGATGATCGAGGACGTCACGGGCGCCTACGTCACGGCCGCCACGCAGGGCTACTCCACGACGTGGGAGCTCGACAAGCTCTGGACCGCGTTGCGCACCCTGTACCCGATCTCGCTCGACCCCGACCAGGTCGTCGAGGAGGTCGGCGGGCTGGAGCGCCTCGACGCGGCGACGCTGCGCAGGCTGGTCGTCGAGGACGCGCTCGCCGCGTACGACAAGCGTGAGGCCGAGCTGGGCGACGAGGTCGCCCGTGAGCTCGAGCGCCGGGTCGTGCTGAGCGTGCTCGACCGCAAGTGGCGCGAGCACCTCTACGAGATGGACTACCTCCGCGAGGGCATCGGCCTGCGCGCGTACAGCCAGCGTGACCCGCTGGTCGAGTACCAGCGCGAGGGCTACGACCTGTTCAACGCGATGATGGAGGGCATCTCCGAGGAGTCCGTGGGCTACCTGTTCAACCTCAGCGTCGAGATCGAGGTCGAGGAGGGCGACGACGAGGCCCCCCAGATCATGGCCAAGGGTCTCGAGCCGGACACGACGCCCAAGCAGCTGTCGTACTCGGCCCCGTCGGAGGACGGGTCGGCGATCGCGGTCGACGAGTCGGTCGAGGTCGACGACGACGAGCCGGACGCCAACGAGGTCGCCCGCCAGAACAAGGCCAAGGAGGCCGCTCGCCGCAAGGCGAAGGCCGCTCGTCAGTCGCGCAAGAAGAACCGCTGACTCAGGCCCACTCGGCGGCGGTGCAGCGCCAGGTCGTGCGCCCCTGATGGTCACGACCGCGCTGCAGCCGCACCGCGATCGCGTGGGAGCGGCCGCGGTGGACCATGCGGGCGGCGATCTCGGCGGCTCCGTCGTCGACCATCGCGATGTGCACCGAGACGACCCGAGGGCTGTGGCGCGCACCGCCGGCGACGAAACGGGCCGTCACGTACTCGTGCAGCTGCTCGTACACGTCGCGGCTCAGCCACGCGCCGAGCTGGCGCGGAGGTCGCACCCCCGTGATGACCTCGGCCAGTGCCTGGGTGAACCGCGCGCACCGGTGACGCAGCTCGCGGGCGTCGCCGCGCTCCACCGGCACCGGTAGCAGCGGCGGTGACGGCGGGAAGGGCAGCGGCACCTGGTGCGGCGCGAACGGGTCGGTGGCGAGTGCCGTGGCGGTGATCATCGTGCTCCTGGTGGGTCGAGTCGCTGGCCGGGGTGGATGAGGTCGGGATCGGATCCGATGACGTCGCGGTTGGCGTCGTGCCACCGTGCGACCTCGGTACTGGTCGTGGCGGCGGTGCCGCCGGGGGAGTGGTCCTGAGCGATCGACCACAGGGACTCGCCCGCGACGACGACGTGGGTGCGGGTCGCGGGCGGCGGTGACGGCTCCGGCGACGGAGCAGCCTGGGTCAGTGGACGTTCCGGCAGGGCCAGGCCCTCCAGCGTCCCGCTCGAGCCGGCTCGGGCGGGCGTGGCGGTCGCCACCACGGCGCCCGTGACGAGGAGCGCGCGCAACACCGGAGGGCCGAGGCGGGCCGCGAGCCGGCGATCGACGAGCACCAGGGCGAGGCCGAGCAGCCACCACAGCGCCCAGGCCGCCAGGGCCGCGGCCAGCAGCCAGCGCAGCGCGGACTCCCATCCCACCGTCGACAGGTCGACCATCCGAACCCCGATCCATGACTTCTGATGACGTCTGATGTAGGCATTTGACGTCGGATGACGTCATACACCAGAGAAGCGCATGGCGAACGACCGCGTCAATGACGCGGTCGTGGGGTGTGGACGGGCGCTAGGGCGCGGGTCGGGTCCGGCGCAGGCGCTGGTTCTCGAGCTGCAGTCGCTCGAGCTCGGTCTCGAGCAGCAGGACCCGTTCGATGCCCGCGAGGTTCAGGCCCTCGGCCAGCAGGTCGCGGATGCGCCTCAGTCGCCGGATGTCCGAGCGGCTGTAGCGGCGGGTGCCGCCGGCGGTGCGATCGGGCTCGAGCAGGCCGCGACGCTCGTAGACCCGCAGGTTCTGTACCTGCATGGCGACCATCTCGGCGGCCACCGAGATGGCGTACACGCCGGTCTCGTCGTCCTCACGCATCGTCGTCCCTCCTGTCACCTGCATCGTACTTGACAAGGAATATGAAATGAGCAATATAGGTTTACATCAGTGGAACCACCGGACCACCAGCGAGAGGAGACGATGATGATGATTCGTTCGACCGACCCGTTCCGTGAGTTCGACCGGCTCACCCAGCAGTTCTTCGGCACCACCAACCGCCCGGCCGTCATGCCCATGGACGCCTGGCGCGAGGGCGACACCTTCGTGGTGGAGTTCGACCTGCCCGGTGTGTCCAAGGAGAGCATCGACCTCGACATCGAGCGCAACGTCCTGACCGTGCGCGCCGAGCGCGTCGTCGGCAACGGCGACTGGGAGATGCTCGCCACCGAACGCGCTCGCGGCATGTTCAGCCGCCAGCTGGTCCTGGGCGACAACCTGGACCTCGACCGCATCGAGGCCGCCTACGACGACGGCGTTCTGCGGCTGAGCATCCCCGTCGCCGAGCGGGCCAAGCCGCGCAAGATCGAGATCACCGGCGCGACGAAGGACGACCAGGCCGCCATCGGCGTCTGATCGATCCACCGACACCGTAGGGCCTCCCATCGGGAGGCCCTACGGTGTCTTCATGCGTTGGGACCGACTGTTCGCCGATCTCGAGGGTGCCGCGGTGGACGCGTACGCCGAGGAGCGGGACGCCCTGGCCGAGGACCTGCGCGACGAGCAGTGGGCGCGCCTGTCCTGGACCGATCTGCTGGGCGGGCGGGACATCCGGTTGGAGGTGGCCGGGCTCGGTGAGATCGGGGGTCGCGTCGTCAGCGTGGGCGACGTGGTGCTGGTCGAGGACGGCCTGCGCACGATCGTGGTCGTGCCCGAGGCGATCGTCGCGATCAGCGGATCGGACGGGCGCGCGGCAGCCGCGCCGGCACTGCGCAGGACACGTGCTCAGATGGCGCGGGCGCTGCGGGACGCCGGTGCGTCGGTGCGGGTCGTCCGCCGTGACGGCCGAGCGGTCGAGGGGGTCGTGGCGGCCGTCGGCTCGGACTTCCTGCAGGTCGCCGCGGCCGGTCGACGGGTCAGTCTGCCGTGGGCGTCGATTGCGGCTCTCGAGGAGCGCTGAGCTCGGTCTCGCGCGCCGTCCGCTCGTACTGGCGGGCGATGTAGTCCTCCAGGGCGCTGGCCTCGATGCGCCACATCTTGCGGCCGCCGACCTGGAACCCGCGCAGCTCGCCGGACTTGAGCAGGCTCCAGACGACCCGGACATCGACCTTGAGGGTCTCGGCGACGTCGTTCGCGGTGAGGAACTGGTGCTCGGGAGCCATGGCGCCATTCTCACACGCGGCCCCGACGACGAGTCGTAGGTCACGACCGGACTGTGGACGAACGGTGGCACGGGATCGGCGCGACCCCGTATGCATGCCTCATGCATGTCACGGGGGGTGACACGCCCCGGCGCACGAGCGCCCGGCGCACCTCGATCTCCAGATGGCGCAATCCGCGACTCCTGATGGGTGCCGTCCTGGTCCTGACGTCGGCCGTCGCAGGTGGCTGGCTCGTCGCGACCGCGCGCGACTCGACGGACTACTGGCTGGTGCGCGCCGAGGTGAAGGCCGGCGAGCCGGTCCGCGCCGACCAGCTGGCGCCGGTGTCGGGACGCGTGGAGTCGGCCGGGTCCGGCACCCTGCTGCCGACCGAGTACGGGGTGCCGCGAGGCGTCTGGGCGCGTGATGTCGGGGCGGGGACGCTGATGACGCGCGACGCGGTGCACCGCGGGGTCGAGCCGGGCCGCCAGCTCGCGATGGCTCTGACGGCGGGGTCGGCCCCGCCTGACCTCGAGACCGGGGACCGGGTCGACGTGTGGGCAGGTCCGGGCGAGACCGGCGACGGGGCCGCGTCGACGCGCCGGGTCCTGTCCGACGTCGCGGTCGTCTCCGTGTCGGCGTCGGACGGGACGGGATCGCGCACCCTCGTCGTCGACACCGATCGCCGTGGTCCCGACGCCGAGGTCGTCGAGGCGGTCGCCCGCGGCCGGCTGAGCGTGGTGCGCGTCCCGTGACCGAACCCGTGCGGGTGGCCGTCGCCGCCTGCGGAGCCCACTGGGAGGCCGCCGCGCTCGACGAGGTCGAGCACGACCCGCGCCTGGTCCTCGTGCGCCGGTGCGTCGACGTGGCCGATCTGCTCGCGACGGCCGGCACGCACCGGATCGACGTCGCCCTGCTGGCCGTCGACAGTCCGGGCCTGGACGCCGCCGTCGTGGACCGCCTCGCCGAGTCCGGCGTGCGGGTCGCCTCGGTCGGGGCCGACGGCACGGACCTGGGCATCGAGCACACGGCGCGACTGGGCGAGTTGGCGGCGATGGGCGCCGTGCCGGTGCAGTCGCGCGAGGCCGAGGGCGAGCCCGGCCGGCTCGTCGCGGTCTGGGGCGCGACCGGCGCTCCGGGTCGCAGCACGCTGGCGGTCTCGCTCGCGGCCGCGGCCGCGGCGAGCGGCCATCACACGGCCCTGGTCGATGCGGACGTGTACGGCGGCTCTCTCAGCCAGCTGCTGGGCGTCCTCGACGAGGTCAGCGGGATCATGGCGGCCTGCCGCGACGTCAACCGTGGCCGGCCCGAGGCCGCCACGTCCCACCTGCTGAGCGTGGGCCCGCACTGGGACCTGCTGACCGGTCTGCCCCGCTCCGACATGTGGCACCACCTGCGACCCGAGGCCCTCGAACGCGTGCTGCGTGCGCTCTGCCGCGACCACGAGCTCGTCGTGGTCGACTGCGGCTTCGGGGTGGAGGCCGGGTTCGGCCAGCAGCCGTCCCGCGACCAGGTGACCCGGCGCGTCCTCGACCTCGCCGACGAGGTGATGGTGGTCGGCCGGGTCGACCCGATCGGCCTGGCCCGGCTCGTGCGCGCCCTCGACGACGCCGAGCCGTGGACGCGGCCGCCCCGGCTCGTGCTCAACGGATTCCGCGGTGCGCTGGGTTGGACCGAGCGCGAGGTCGCGCAGACGGTCCGTGAGCTGACGGGCCAGACGCCGTGGGCGTTCCTGCCCCAGGACGGCCCGGGCCACGACCTGGCGCTCATGACCGGTCGCCCCCTCCGCGAGGTGTCTCCGGGCTCGGGATACGTGTCCCGGGTCGAGCGACTGGCCGCAGATCTGGTGGCCGTCCGGTGACGGTTTCGATACCGTTCCCGAGCCCTTCGCGGGTGGTAAGTTGCTGGGCTACGCGAGCACCGAGGCGAGGACATCAGGAGACGGCATGCAACGACTGAGCCCGCTCGATGCGATGTTCCTGCACCAGGACCATCCCGAGGCGCCGCGCCAGGTCGCCTCCCTGGCGATCATCACGCCCGGTGAGCGTCCCCTCGACTACGACCGGCTGATCCAGGTCATCAACGAGCGCATCGACCTGGTCCCGCGCTACCGCCAGGTGCCGCGCCGCGTGCCCGGCGGGATCGGGATGCCGGTGTGGGTGGACGACGAGCACTTCGACCTGTCCCTGCACGTGCGGCGCTCGGCGTTGCCGCGACCCGGAGGACGCGACGCCCTGCACGAGCTCGTGGGCCGACTCATCGCCCGACGGCTGGACCACGAGCGTCCGTTGTGGGAGCTCTACCTCATCGAGGGTCTCCAAGGCGGCGAGCTGGCCCTGCTGTTCAAGTCGCACCAGGCGCTCGTCGACGGCTCCCACACCGTCGACCTGGCCCAGGTGCTGCTCGAGGAGACCCAGCGCGATCGCACGATCCCGCACGAGGAGTGGACCCCGCGGTCCGCGCCCGGCGCGATCGAGCTGGTCGCCGGCTCCGTGCGGTCCCAGCTCAACCGCCCGTCCGAGGTGCTGTGGAGCGGCGAGTACCAGTGGTCCCGGCTCACGTCGAAGCTGCCGGTGCTGAGCCCGGACTCGGCCACTCACGGGCCGCTCGTCTCGTCGCTGTCACGGCACCGCCGGTTCACGACCGTCAGCGCGCCGCTGAGCGACTTCCGGCGCGTGCGCGACGAGCACGGCGGCACGGTCAACGACGTGATCCTGGCGGCGATCGCCGGCGGCCTGCGGGGCTGGATGCTCACCCGGGCCGAGCCGGTCACCGCCAAGACCGGGTTCCGCGCGATGGTGCCGATGTCGGTCACCCGCGACGGACCGGCCGGTGACGGGCTCCCGACCTCGCTGGGCCCGCGCGTGCGCGGACTCATGCTCACGCTCCCGGTGGGGGAGTCCAACGCGGTCGTGCGCCTGCACCAGGTGTCCTACGCGCTGAAGGGCCACCGCGAGATGGGGTCGGCCGTGGCCGCGAACAAGATGGCCAGCCTCCCGGGCTTCGCCACCTCCACCTTCCACGCCGTGGGCGCCCGCGTCGCCGCCGACGAGTCGCACCGCCCGTACCACCTGGTGATCACCAACGTCCCCGGTCCGCAGGACCCCGTGTACATGGCCGGACAGCAGCTCCAGGAGATCTATCCCGCGATCCCGTTGACGGGCCACCGCACGATCTCGGTGGGCGTGACGTCCTACGACGGCCACGTCTACTTCGGGGTGGTCACCGATCGCGAGGCGGTGCCGGACGCCGACGTCCTGGGGCAGTGCATCCTGGAGGCGTTGGAAGAGCTGACCGAGACGATCGGTCCCCGTCGAACCCGCGCCCCGCGCGGAAGGAAGAGGCCCACATGAGCGACGTCCGGGTCTACGGTGCGGCGGACGTGCAGGCACTGCGCGCGCTGGCCGACGACCAGCCCGTCACCCTCGACTACGTCATCGCCGCTTCGACGGACGAGGAGGACGAGTACGACGCGCTGATGACGGCAGCCGAGGACGGTCCCGTCGTGGTGTGTGCGCTCGTCGAGGCCGACGGCGCGCCGGTGCGTCTCGACGACCTCCAGTCCCTGCACGTCGATGCCGACGGCAGTGGCGACCTGGCCTGGTACGCGCCGCAGGAGCTCGACGACGTCATCGAGCTCCTGGGCGCGTGAGGCTCAGAGGCGGGTCGCGCCGAACTCGACCTCGTCCTTGAGCGACGCCGAGATCGCCTTGGCGACCTCCGGCTCGATCCGGCGGCCGATCAGGGGGATCGAGACCTTCACGTCGCCGTCGACCGACATCGCGGTGGTGGCGCCGTGGGCCGCGATCGTGGAGGTGCCCTGCATGCGCGCGGGCTGACCGTGGATGTCGACCGACACCTCGGCGGTGCGCGACCCCGCCGCGTCGGCCGGGCCCCACTTCTCGACCTGGGTGACCGTCACGGCGTCGCCGGTGAGCTTCTTGATGAAGTCGGGCATGTCCGACTCCATGGTGCGGACGATCGTGACGGTCGTGGTGTCACCCTGCGGCTCGACGGTCACGGTGTAGTCGCGCGCTCCCTGGCGCTCGCAGGACTGCTCGCGGAAGGTCTGGTCGCTGATCAGGGCGAAGACCTGCTCGGGGTCGGCCGGGTACTCGAACCGCTCGGTGAACTTCACGCGTCGTCCTCACTGGTGGTGGAACCGGCGCCGAGCCCCTTGAGCTCAGCCAGCCGGGCTTCGATCTCGAGCTGGCCGGCGTCGGCCTCCAGCTCGGCGAACTGGGCGTCCAGGCTCGTCGAGGCGAGCTCCTGCTGCCCCTGGACCTGGGCCTCGATGCGGCGGACTCGCTCCTCGTAGCGGCTGAGCTCGCTCGTGGGATCGAGGATGTCGAGGGACTTGATGGCACCGGTGACCTGGGCCTGGGCCTCGGCCGTGCGGTGGCGCGCCACGAGCTGGTCGCGCTTGGCGTTCAGCTCGGTCAGCTTGCCGCGCATGGCGACCAGCCCGGTCTTGAGCTGCTCGACGACCTCACCCTGCTGGGCGATCATCGGAGCGGCGGCGCGGGCCTCGTTCTCGGCGGAGATCTGCTTGCCCAACGCGACCTTGGCGAGCTGGTCGAAGCGGTCGGCCTCGCCCGCGTGCCCGCTGGCGCGCAGCTGGTCGGCCTTGTTGGAGGCGGCGATCGCCTTGGCGCCCCACTCCTTCGCGGCGGCGACGTCCTCGGCGTGGTCGGCCTCGGCCAGCCGCAGGTTGCCGATCGTCTGGGCCACGGCCTTCTCGGCCTCGGCGATCGAGTTGGTGTAGTCGCGGACCATCTGGTCGAGCATCTTCTGCGGATCCTCAGCCTTGTCCAGGAGGGCGTTGATGTTCGCCTTCGTCAGCTGGGAGATGCGCCCGAGGATGGACTGTTTCTGTGCCATGCGTCGATCATGGTGCACCGTCCAAACCAGCCGCAACCTCGAGGCCCCGGAATGACAGCGGTGTCATTAACACGACCAAACCTTAAAGGTCGGCTTTAGGTTCACATCGGCGTGTCGGTGCCATAGGCTGTCGATCATGCGTCGACTGGGACTCGTGGGACTGGTGTGCCTTTTCGTGATGGCCGGACTCACCGCCACGGCGTCCTCGGCGCAGGCGTTCGCGCTGATCTGCAGTGCCAAGACGAAGGCCCAGGTCGCCGCGTGCGACACGTCGGGCTACGCGGAGGTCATGCACCAGATGCACTGGCGGATGTACGCCGGGCACAACTGCACGAACTACGCCGCGTACCGGATGAAGCGCAACGGGGTTCCCGAGCCGAAGATCCTCATGGGCAACGCGCGTGATTGGCACACGAACGCCAAGAAGCTCGGATACGTCGTCGACAACCGCCCCGCCGTCGGTGCGATCGCGCAGTGGTCGAAGGCCGCCAGCCACGTCGCCTACGTCGAGGAGGTCGGCCCCAAGCACCTGATCCTGTCCGAGGACAGCTACACCTCGAAGGTCTACCGCCGGTACAAGGTGTCCACCGGTGACTCCTGGTACCCCGAGCGCTTCATCCACTTCAAGGACCTGGGCGCGCCGGCCGCGCCGGTGCCGACGCCGTCACCCGCCCCCGCGCCCACCCCGGCCCCGGCAGCGCCGGTGAAGCCGAGCGTCGCCGTGTCGGGTCCGGCGAAGGTCAGCACCCGGGTCGCTCCCAAGATCACCGTCAAGGTGTCCGCGGCCCGGGCCGCTCCGGTGGGCAAGGTGCGCATCCGTCGCGGTGGGGTCACGGTCAAGACCATCAACCTGACCGCGGCGTCGAAGGGCACCGCCACCGTCGCGATCCCGAGGATGAAGCGCGGCAAGCAGTGGATCTCGGCGGTCTACGCGGGCAACGCCCAGGTGGGCAAGGGAACGAGCCGCACCATCAAGGTCGTCGTGACCAAGCCGCCCAAGGTCGTCTCGGCGAAGACGAGCATCGCCCTGCCGAAGGCGCCCCACCTGGCGGGGACGCGGCCCGTGGCCACGGTCACCGTGAAGCCCACGGACGGGCGGGTCGTGACGAACAAGGTCTCGGTCTACGTCGACGGCAAGCGGATCGCCGCCCCCGCCCTGACCAAGGCCAAGCGCGGCAAGGTCTCGGTCCGCCTGCCCGCGCTGACGGCGGGCAAGCACACGATCCGGGCCACGTACTGGGGCTCCAAGACGGTGCGCCGGTCCCACGCCAAGGCCCAGGCCTTCCACGTGGTCGAGCCCACCACCGTCCACGCGACGCTCGACCGGACCTCGGTCGGCCCGGCCGAGTCCGCGCACGTGACGGCCACGGTGGCGACGGCACGGAAGGTGGCACCCACCTCCGGTGAGGTCTGGGTGCTCGCCGACGGGGCGAAGGTCGCCGCCGCGACGCTGGGCCCGGCGGCTCGCGGGTCGGTGCGGATCGCCCTGCCCGCGCTCGACCCGGGCACCCGCCGGATCGCGGTGCAGTACCGCGGGGCGACGTTCCAGACCGCGTCACTGAGCGCCGAGGTGCCCCTCGTGGTCCGCGACCGGTCGGTCACGACGACGGCCCTGTCGGCGACCTCGGTGAAGGCGACCGCCTCCGCGAAGGTGACCGTGACGGTCCAGTCGGGCCGGGGCGCCGCGGTGACGGCGGGAACGATCACCGTCAAGGCCGGGGCCAAGACGATCGCCACGGCGAACCTGACGGTGGCATCGAAGGGCAAGGTCGTCGTGACGCTGCCCAGGCTCGCGGCCGGCAAGCACGCGATCACGGCGTCGTTCTCGGGGACCGGCCTGGTCGATCCGTCGGCGGCCGCCGCGCGCACCCTGACCGTCACGAAGTAGAGCGGTCGGGCGGCCCTGACGGGCCACGTACGCTGGTGTCATGCCTGTCGACTCCGTCTATCCCCGACTCGAGCCGTTGCTCTCGGGGGTCTCCAAGCCGATCCAGTACATCGGCGGTGAGCTGAACTCCACCGTCAAGGACTGGGACGAGGCCGACGTCCGTTGGGCGCTGATGTACCCCGACGCCTACGAGGTCGGCCTGCCCAACCAGGGTGTCCAGATCCTCTACGAGGTCCTCAACGAGCGTGAGGGGATCCTCGCCGAGCGCACGTACGCCGTCATGCCCGACATGGAGGCGGTCATGCGCGAGCACCGCATCCCGCAGTTCACCGTCGACGCGCACCGGCCCGTGGCGGAGTTCGACCTCTTCGGGATCAGCTTCTCGACCGAGCTGGGCTACACGAACCTGCTGACGGCGCTCGACCTCGCGGTCATCCCGCTGCTGGCGGTCAACCGCGACGACACGCACCCGATCGTCATCGCCGGCGGTCACAGCGCCTTCAACCCCGAGCCGATCGCCGACTTCGTCGACGCCGCCGTCATGGGCGACGGCGAGGAGGTCGTGCTGGCGATCAGCGAGGTCGTGCGCGAGTGGAAGGCCGAGGGTCGTCCCGGCGGTCGCGACGAGGTGCTGGCGCGCCTGGCGGCGTCCGGCGGCGTCTACGTGCCGAAGTTCTACGACGTCACGTACCGGCCCGACGGGCAGATCGCGGCCATCACGCCGAACCGCCCGGGCGTGCCCGCACGGATCGCCAAGCACACCCTGATGGACCTCGACAGCTGGCCGTACCCGAAGAAGCCCCTCGTGCCGCTGGCCGAGACGGTCCACGAGCGGTTCAGCGTCGAGATCTTCCGCGGGTGCACCCGCGGCTGCCGGTTCTGCCAGGCCGGCATGATCACCCGCCCGGTGCGCGAGCGCTCCATCCAGACGATCGGCCAGATGGTCGACAACGGCCTGAAGCAGTCCGGCTTCGAGGAGGTCGGCCTGCTGAGCCTGTCCAGCGCCGACCACTCCGAGATCGGCGAGGTCGCCAAGCAGCTCGGCGACCGGTACGAGGGCACCAACACGTCGCTCTCGCTGCCGTCGACCCGCGTCGACGCCTTCAACATCACGCTGGCCAACGAGTTCAGCCGCAACGGGCGACGCTCGGGCCTGACCTTCGCCCCCGAGGGCGGCAGCGACCGGATGCGCAAGGTCATCAACAAGATGGTCAGCGAGGACGACCTGATCCGCACCGTCGCAGCGGCGTTCTCGCACGGCTGGCGTCAGGTGAAGCTCTACTTCATGTGTGGTCTGCCCACCGAGACCGACGAGGACGTCCTGCAGATCGGCGAGCTGGCCAAGCGCGTCATCGACACCGGCCGTGAGGTCTCGGGTCGTCGCGACATCCGCTGCACCGTCTCGATCGGCGGCTTCGTGCCGAAGCCGCACACGCCCTTCCAGTGGGCGTCCCAGCTCGATCACGAGACGACCGACGACCGGCTGCGCAAGCTGCGGGCCTCGGTCCAGTCCGACAAGCGCTACGGCAAGGCCATCGGCTTCCGCTACCACGACGGCAAGCCCGGAACCATCGAAGGACTGCTGTCACGCGGTGACCGTCGCGTGGGCGGCGTCATCGAGGCCGTGTGGCGCGACGGCGGCCGGTTCGACGGCTGGAGCGAGCACTTCAGCTACGACCGGTGGGCCGAGAAGTCGGCCGAGGTGCTGTCGCCGCTGGGCGTCGACCTCGACTGGTACACGACCCGCGAGCGCGACCACGACGAGGTCCTGCCGTGGGACCACATGGACTCGGGCCTGGACCGCGAGTGGCTCTGGGAGGACTGGCAGGACGCGATCGATCCCGACGGCGCCGCCGAGGTCGAGGACTGCCGCTGGACCCCCTGCTACGACTGCGGCGTGTGCCCTGAGCTCGGGCTCGGGATCGAAATCGGTCCCACGGGCAAGAAGCTGCTGCCCCTCTCGGTGGTCTGAGATGGGTGCGCATTCCCCGCGTCAGTCGCTCGTGGTCGCGCTGGCCACGGGCGTCGTGTCCGTCGTCCCGATCGGGCGCGCCCCGCGCCGGGTCCGGGCCGCGGTGGTCGCCGGCACCGGCCTGGTCGCAGGCGGCGCCATGTTCACGGCCCTGAACCGTCCCCATGTCGTCGGCTTCGAGCAGCAGCCGACCCCTGCGCGACCGGCGGCCGCCATCGGAGCAGTCGTCGGCGCCGCGGCGGCCGGGGCGATGGCCGTGGGCGTGGTGCTCGATCGGGAGGCCGAGCAGTTCCTGGTGCGCCGGGGAGTGCGGCGTCCGCGTCTGGTCCTCGGGGTGGCCGGCGCGGTGCTGTCCTACGTGTTCGACGCTCTCGACCGGCGCTTCGACACGGCCGACTGACGAGGCCTCCGCGTCAGCGCGGCGTACCGAAGTTCTGCACCCAGTAGCTGCCGTACTTGTCGTTGCTGGCCGCGTAGCCGACACCGAGCTCGGTGAACCCTCCGGCCATGATGTTCCGGCAGTGTCCGGGGCTCGCGACCCAGCCCTGGACGACCGCCTCGGGGGAGGGGTAGCCCGCCGCGATGTTCTCGCCGATCCGCGACCAGTTGTAACCCTGGGCGTCGACGCGATCGCGCAGGCTCGAGCCGTTGCGCCCCGTGTGGCTGAAGTAGCCGTGCGCCGCCATGTCAGCGCCGTGCGCCTGGGCCGACCGGGTCAGCCGCTCGTTCAGGCGCAGCGGCCCGCGAGCGGGGAACGACTCCTCACCGCACTCGCGTGCCTGCGCGCGGGCCGCGTTCACGAGGGCCAGGACCCGCTGGGACCGGGCGTCCGGCGTCCATGCCGTGCGGGTGGCAACCTTCTTGACCGGGCTGTTGACGGCGCGGAGCCGGCCCTTCGCCGTGACGCGGACGCGCAGCTTCACGGTGGCACCGGCCTTCGTGGTGGCGCGGTGGCGCAGCACGACTCGGCCGTGGCGGTTGGTGCGCTTGCGGTCGACCTTCACCCAGCGTCCGTTGACGCGGCGCTGCAGCGTCACCACGCGGCCCTTCGACGCCTTGCGCTTCGTCGTGACCTTGACGGCGTACTTCACCGTGGCGCCGGGCTTGACCGTCTGACTCTTCGACGTGAACCCCCGGACCTTCGTGGCCGTCGTGCCGGCGGCGCCGGCAGGTGCACCTCCCAGGAGGAGGGCACAGGCGGTCAACAGGAGGACGAAGGTGTGACGCATGTGACACACGGTAACGGTGGGGACAGGGTCGCGGAACCCCTTCGGACGTCGCCGTAGGCTGGTTTCGTGAGCAACGACGGCGGAACGACCCTGCAGGGCACTCCCAATCCGGAAGCCCCGAACCCGCAGCTGCCGATCGTGCAGAAGCTGCGCATCCGGTACGCCAAGCGCGGCCGCATGCGGTTCACCAGCCACCGCGACTTCGCGCGGGCCTTCGAGCGGGCCATCCGCCGCGCGGCGCTGCCCATCGCGCACTCGTCGGGCTACTCGCCCCATCCGAAGATCTCGTACGCGGGCGCCTCGCCCACGGGCGCGGCCAGCGAGGCGGAATACCTCGAGATCGGTCTGATCCGTGCGATGGAGCCGGCCGAGGTCCAGGCGGCCCTCGACGAGGCGCTGCCGACCGGCCTGGACATCATCGACGTCGTCGTGTCCCCGGGCGGTCCCCTGGCCGATCTGCTGCAGGGCAGCCGGTGGTTCATCGAGCTGCCCGAGGTGTCCGCCGAGGCCGCCGCGGCGGCCGTCGAGACGTTCCTGGCGCGGGACGAGGTCCTCGTCGAGCGCATGATGAAAAAGGGTCTGCGCACGTTCGACTGCCGGGACGCCGTCATCCGACTTCGCGTCGATGAACGCTCCGGCACGGACGGATGTGCGATACTGGACGTGGTCGTACGCCATGACATCCCGTCGGTGCGACCGGACGACGTGATCACCGGACTGCGCACCCTGTGCGGCCTGCCGATCGAGAAGGCGCCTCTGGCGACCCGCTCGGACCAAGGGCCGCTGGATGTTCAGAACGGTACGGTCGGCGATCCGCTCGCCACCGGCCGCGACGCACCGTGAGGTGCTGACCGCGGCAGGTAGAGGGGTCGCCGTGTGACAGGCCTAAGCGCCGTCCTGCAGACAGACTTGAGGTCCTGCGGGACCGTTGACCAGCCCGGTGGGTGGCTGCGCCGCTGCCGGGCGAAGGAGAGCACATGCTCGATCCGAACGACGCGACCGACGCGCCCGACACCACTGGGCCTGACACCACCGAGACCACCGAGGCCCCGACGCGCACCCGCCGTCGCGCGGCCGGGCGGCCCGCCGGCCCGCCGGCCGCGGTGTTCGCACCCCCGGTCGAGGAGGCTCCCGAGCCGCCCGTGACCGACGAGGAGGAGCCGGACGAGGACGAGGCACCGGAGACGGCCCCGACCACCCCGACGGCCCGCAAGCTGCCGCCCGTCGGCGCGATGTTCCAACCGCCGCCGGCCGAGCTGGCTCCGCCGCGCGAGAAGAAGCGCGTCGAGCCCCAGGACGACGACTCCGACGCCGCCACGAGCGACCTCGACGCCTCCGACGACGAGGACGGGTCCGGTGACGACGAGGGCAGCGAGGGCGGACGCCGCCGTCGCCGCCGTGGTGGTCGCCGCCGTCGCAAGAGCGACCAGGACGGTGGCGCCGAGGGCTCGGACGACTCCGATGCCGACGCGACCGAGACCGAGGCCAAGGACGGCGACACGGGGGACGAGGAGCAGTCCTCGTCCGGATCCACCCGTCGCCGCCGGCGCCGTGCGCGGGCCGGCGAGGGAGCCGACGGCTCTCCCGACGACCCCGAGAACACGGTCGTCAAGGTCCGCGAGGGCCGCACCGCCTCGGACGAGATCACCGGGGTCACCGGCTCGACCCGCCTCGAGGCCAAGAAGCAGCGCCGCCGCGAGGGTCGCGAGGCCGGTCGTCGCCGCGCCCCGATCGTCAGCGAGGCCGAGTTCCTGGCCCGCCGCGAGGCCGTCGACCGCGAGATGGTCGTGCGCCAGCGTGACGACTACACGCAGATCGCCGTGCTCGAGGACGGCGTCCTGGTCGAGCACTACGTCGCCCGCGAGTCGCAGACCTCGCTGATCGGCAACGTCTACCTGGGCAAGGTCCAGAACGTGCTGCCCAGCATGGAGGCCGCCTTCGTCGACATCGGCGCCGGCCGCAACGCGGTGATCTACGCCGGCGAGGTCGACTGGTCGAACATCCAGAACGGCAAGCAGCGCAAGATCGAGGACGCGCTGCAGCCCGGCCAGACCGTCCTGGTCCAGGTGTCCAAGGACCCCATCGGCCAGAAGGGCGCACGGCTCACGAGCCAGATCAGCCTGCCCGGCCGGTTCCTGGTCTACGTGCCCGGCGGCGGCAGCAACGGCATCAGCCGCAAGCTCCCCGAGAACGAGCGCGCCCGGCTGAAGGGTCTGCTCAAGGAGGCGCTGCCCGAGAGTGCCGGCGTCATCGTGCGCACGGCCGCCGAGGGCGCCACCGAGGACCAGCTGCAGCGTGACATCACCGCGCTGACGGCCCGCTGGGAGGACATCGAGAGCAAGGCGGCGGCCGGCAAGGCGCCCCAGCTGCTGTACTCCGAGCCGGACCTGATGATCAAGGTCATCCGCGACCTGTTCAACGAGGACTTCGCGACGCTGACCATCCAGGGCGACGAGGCCTGGGACATGGTCGCGGGCTACATCGCCCATGTCGCCCCCGATCTGGAGGAGCGGGTCAAGCGCTGGGAGGGCGAGAACGACATCTTCGCCGAGCGGCGCCTGGACGAGCAGATCCACAAGGCGCTGGACCGCAAGGTCCACCTGCCGTCGGGTGGCTCGCTGGTCATCGACCGCACCGAGGCGATGGTCGTCGTCGACGTCAACACGGGCCGGTTCACCGGCTCGGGTGGCAACCTCGAGGAGACCGTCACCAAGAACAACCTCGAGGCAGCCGAGGAGATCGTGCGTCAGCTGCGGCTGCGCGATCTCGGCGGCATCATCGTCATCGACTTCATCGACATGGTGCTCGAGAGCAACCGCGACCTGGTGATGCGTCGCCTGGTCGAGTGCCTCGGTCGCGACCGCACCCGCCACCAGGTCGCCGAGGTCACCTCGCTGGGTCTGGTGCAGATGACGCGCAAGCGCATCGGCACGGGCCTGCTGGAGTCCTTCAGCCACGAGTGCGAGCACTGCCACGGCCGTGGCGTCGTCATCGAGGACGCGCCGGTCGAGCCGAAGAAGGACGACGGCCAGCGCCGCGGACGCCGAGGCGGTCGTTCCGGCCGCAGTGGTGGCGGCAACGCTGGCGGGAGCAGCAACGGCAACGGTGGGGGACGCCCGCCGCGTCAGGACCGGAACGACGAGTCCGACGACGATGCCGTGAAGACCGAAGAACCCCGAAACGACGAGTCGTCGCAGGCTCCTTCGCAGGAGCCGGCGGCGGTTGAGGCACCCGTTTTGACCGACGATGGTGCGCCCGAGTAGAATCGACAGTCGGTGCGCATTGCGCACCTCCCGACTTTTTCAGGACGAAGTGAGGAATCCCGTGGTGTACGCAATCGTGCGCAATGGCGGCGGCCAGGCCAAGGTCGCGGTCGGCGACGTCATCTCGATCGACCAGGTCAAGGCGGCCGAGGGCGACACCGTCCAGCTCGCCGCGGTCATGGTGGTCGACGGTGACCAGGTGACGGCCGGTGCCGACGCCTCCAAGGCCAAGATCGACGCAGAGGTGATCGGTGGGCTCAAGGGCCCGAAGATCATCATCCAGAAGTACAAGAACAAGACCGGTTACAAGAAGCGCCAGGGTCACCGTCAGAAGTACACCCAGGTCAAGATCACCGGCATCTCCAAGTAAGGGACTGACGACATGGCACACAAGAAGGGCGCAGCCTCCACCAAGAACGGTCGCGACTCCAACGCCCAACGCCTCGGCGTCAAGCGTTTCGGCGGCCAGTTGGTCAACGCGGGCGAGATCATCGTTCGTCAGCGTGGCACCCACTTCCACCCCGGCTCCAACGTCGGCCGTGGCGGCGACGACACGCTGTTCGCCCTCGCTCCCGGCGCGGTCGAGTTCGGTTCGAAGCGCGGCCGTCGCGTCGTGAACATCGTTCCGGAGCAGTGACGCGCAGATCTTCCTGAGGAGGGGCGGTCCGCTGATGCGGGCTGCCCTTTCTCTTTTCCCCCACCACGTTCAGGAGAACCCATGGCGATCCCCAGCTTCGTTGACCAGGTGACCCTGCACGTCTCCGGGGGCAACGGCGGCAACGGCGTCGCGTCCGTCCACCGCGAGAAGTTCAAGCCTCTCGGCGGACCCGACGGCGGCAACGGCGGGCATGGCGGCGACGTCATCCTCGTCGTGGCCCCCGACGTCACGACGCTCATCGACTACCACCACGAGCCCCACCGCAAGGCCACCAGCGGTGCGCCCGGTGCCGGCTCGAACCGCAGCGGCTCCAACGGCGAGGACCTCGTCCTGCGCGTCCCCGACGGCACCGTCGTGCGCGACGCCAACGGCGAGGTGCTGGCGGACCTGGTCGGCGCCGGCACCGAGCTGGTCATCGCGGCCGGCGGCCGTGGCGGCCTCGGCAACGCCGCGCTGGCGTCCAGCAAGCGCAAGGCCCCCGGGTTCGCGCTCAAGGGTGAGCCGGGCGAGGAGCGCACGGTCACGCTCGAGCTCAAGGTCGTCGCGGACATCGGTCTGATCGGCTTCCCGTCGGCGGGCAAGTCCAGCCTCATCGCCTCGCTGTCGCGGGCCCGACCCAAGATCGCGGACTACCCCTTCACGACCCTGGTGCCCAACCTGGGCGTCGTCACGGCCGGCGACACCACGTTCACCGTCGCCGACGTTCCCGGCCTGATCGAGGGCGCCAGCGAGGGTCGCGGTCTGGGCCACGACTTCCTGCGCCACGTCGAGCGTTGCGCCGCCCTCGTGCACGTCATCGACTGCGCCACGGTCGAGCCGGGCCGTGACCCGCTGTCGGACCTGGACGTCATCGAGAACGAGCTCGCCCGCTACGGCGAGTACGCCGGTGTCGACTTCAGCGACCGGCCCCGCCTGGTCGCCCTGAACAAGACCGACGTCCCCGACGCCGCCCAGATCGCCGAGTTCGTCACCGACGAGCTGCGCCAGCGCGGCCTGCGCGTCTTCGAGGTCTCCGCGGCCAGCCATGCCGGCCTGCGCGAGCTGTCGTTCGCCATGGCCGAGATCGTCGCCGCCCGTCGCGCCGCCGAGCCGCACCGCGAGGCCACGCGCATCGTGTTGCGCCCGCCGGCCCCGTCCGGTGTCGGCCGCGAGTTCGAGGTCCGTCAGATCGAGGGCCGCTGGCACGTCATCGGCGAGAAGCCCGCCCGCTGGGTCCGCCAGACCGACTTCAGCAACGACGAGGCCGTGGGCTTCCTCGCCGACCGGCTCAACCGGATCGGCGTCGAGGATCACCTCCTCAAGCTGGGCGCCAAGGCCGGCGACGACGTCGTCATCGGTGCCGCCAGCGAGGCAGACCTGGGTCGCGACGAGGTCGTGTTCGACTTCGATCCCACCATCACGGCCGGCGCCGAGGTGCTGGGCCGTCGTGGCGAGGACCTGCGTATCGACCAGAGCACCCGTCGCACGAACCAGGAGCGGCGCGAGCTGCTCGCGGCACGTCGTGCCTGGGAGCTCGAAGCGGTCGCCGCCCGGGCCGAGGGCCGCGAGCCCGAGCCGTTCGACCCCCGCACGGTCCTTCCGGACTGGGAGATCGGTGAGGAGTACCCCGGCGACGACGAGTTCGACGAGGACGATCGGTGAGGGTCGTCCTCAAGGTCGGTTCGTCCTCGCTGACGACGCCTGACGGACATCTGGACCCCGACCGCATCGGCACCGTCGTCGATGCCGTCGTCGCGGTGCGCGCCCGCGGTGACGAGGTCGTGCTGGTCTCCTCCGGAGCCATCGCCGCCGGCCTCGGCCCGCTCGCACTGCCGAACCGCCCGCGCGACCTGCCCACGCAGCAGGCCGCCGCGGCGGTCGGCCAGCGCGCCCTCATCGCGCACTACTCCGAGGCCTTCGCGGCCGCCGGCCTGATCGTCGGGCAGGTGCTGCTGACCGTCGAGGACGTCACCCGCCGCAGTCACTACCGCAACGCGCGTCAGACCTTCGCCAAGCTGCTCGAGCTGGGCGTCGTCCCGGTCGTCAACGAGAACGACACCGTGGCCACGTCCGAGATCCGCTTCGGCGACAACGACCGGCTGGCGGCGCTCGTGGCCCATCTCGTGCACGCCGACGAGCTGATCTTGCTGTCGGACGTCGACGGCCTCTACACCGCTCACCCCGACCTACCCGGCTCGCGTCCCATCGCCACCGTGTCCTCCGACGCGGACCTCGAGGGGATCGACGTCGCCCGCGTCGGATCGGCCGTCGGCACCGGTGGCATGGTCACCAAGATCGAAGCCGCGCGGATCGCGACGGCCGCCGGCATCCCCGTCCGGCTCACGTCCGCCGCTCGCGCCATCGAGGCCGTCGAGGGTCAGCCGGTCGGCACGAGGTTCAACCCCACCGGCAAGCGCCGCGCCACACGTCTGCTGTGGCTCGCCCACGCGAGCGAGACCCGGGGCCGGCTGCTGCTGGACGACGGCGCCCGCCGCGCACTCGTCGAGCGCGGCGCCTCGTTGCTGGCCGCCGGCATCGTCGCCGTCGAGGGCGAGTTCTCCGCCGCGGACCCCGTCGACGTGATCGGTCCGGACGGTGCACTGGTCGCCCGCGGGATCGTCAACTACGACAGCCAGGAGCTGCCCGAGATGCTCGGTCGCTCCACCTCGGAGCTGGCCGCCACGATGGGCGCCGACCACGACCGCGCGGTCATCCACCGCGACGATCTGGTCCTCATGTCCTGACGCTGTCGCATCAGCAGGCCTTGCACGGCCTCTCTCTCGGTGACACGGTCAAGTCACGGAGGTCGGTCGATGCCCGCACCCAGCACCGCCCAGGTGGTCATGGAGCTGCGCGTGCACGGCGTGCGCGGGACCCCGACCGCGTCGATGCTCGGCGTCGACCAGAGCCGCGTCGTCCAGGTGGCGGGGGACCGGCTCACCGGCTTCTACCGGATCGCCGACGGCGCCGACCCGCCGCTGCGGACGCTGCCGCCCGGCATGGCCCTCGAGGCGTACTCCTGGGGCGAGCTGACGTCGGGCGTCCGCGGCATGTGGGGGTGGGTGACCCGCGTGCTCTGGCTGGGGCTGCTGCCGTTCGCGCTGGTGAACCTCGCATTCTGGGCGCGGACGCAGGTCGGTGAGAACAACGGTCAGGCCCGCTGGGGGTTGCGCGCCGTGCGCGTGAGCGGTCTGATCCTGACCGCGATCGCGGTGCTGACGGCGTGCTTCATCGCGATCGACCTGATCGCCTGGCAGTGCTTCCGGGCGAACTCCGTCGCGTGTCCGGTGCTGCCGGGGTGGATGGACGGACTCGCCTCCCTGACCGCGGGACGGCGGATCGCCGTGACCTCGCTGGTGCCCGTGGCCATGGTCCTGGGCCTCGTGGCCCTCACGCGCCAGAGCGTCACCCGGTACGAGGCGACCCCGGACGCGCCGGCCCAGGCGACACGCGACCAGGAGCACGACCGATGCGCCGACAACGTCCTGGGCCACCCGAGGATGTGGCAGGGCGAGCACCGGACGCGCCAGCTGCTCTACCTCCACGTCGCGCTGGCGCTCGCGACCATCGTGCTGTTCTCCGGCGTGCACCTGATCGCGCGGGAGGCGACCGGACCCGTGTGGGCGACCACGCTCGCGGCGGCCGCCGTGGCGCTGCTCGTGGTGGCCCGCGCGCTCTCTGTCGATGAGGACGACCCGGAGTTCCGCGACACGTGGAAGGTCTCCGTCGCCGGCACCACGCACGAGTTCCCCCGTCGGCCGATGCACTGGATGACGGGGCCGGGAGAGCTGCTGCGCCGGATGCCGTTGCGGCCCGTGGCGCTGGCGGCCGCGGTGGTCGTCGCCGCGCATCTGGCGCTGCTGTGGACCACGGACGTCACCAGGGAGGACGGGGACTGGTACGGCGCGAACCTGTGGTTCATCGGCCTGTTCGTCGCGCTGACGATCGTGCACGTCATCGTCTTCGTCGGCGGCCGGGCCCGACTGCGCGGCACCTTCCTCGTCGTCCTGCTCCTGCTGGCCCTGGTGGTCGGGGGCCGTGAGCTCCCGACCCTCGTGCTGGCGGGCCTCACCGCGTTGGTCTGGCTGGCGTTGATGATCTGGCACCACCGTCAGGCCGCGAAGCCCGAGCAGGCCGCGTTCGCGTGGGGCGGCGCGGGCGCCTCGGTGATGCTGGGCGGGGCCACGATGGTCGCGCTGTTGTTCACGTCGGCCGCGGCCGTCGCGGCGGCCGACTACCTGAACGACGGCTCGCAGTCGGTGGCCGACCTGACGACCCGCCGCAACGAGAACGCGCCGCTGTCGGCAGCGGGGGAGACCGACCCCCTGACCCTGGCCGGCGACGTCGTCCTCGAGGGGGCGCGGATCGTGCGGACGAACACGACCGTCGCGGTCACCCACGGCACGGTGCGCACGGACGCGCTGACCCGACGCAGTCGCGTCGATCCCGACTCCTCCTACTCGATGGCGTCGTCACGGGTGCAGCACGCGACCCTGGCCCTGCCCGAGGGCGTCACCACCGTGCGGCTCGTGTCCGCGTGCTTCGGCACGAACTCCGCGAAGCGCAGCGCCGTCTGCACCGGTGAGTCGACGGGCTTCCGCACGGCCGGGGTGCTCATCGTGAGGCCGACGTGCGAGGTGGACGGGACGGTGCGGCGATGCCTCACGGTCGACGCCGCCGGTGGGCGGGTGGCGCTCGAGGTGACGGACCCGCCGCAGACGCCACTGGTCGTGCCGCAGATCCTCGTGTGGACCCCGTTGATGCAGCTGGCGGTCATCGTCTCGGGCGCCGTCGTCACGGGATTGCTGGTGTGGCGATTCCGCCGCCGCGCCGCTCCGCTGATCCGGGCGCGGGTGGACGATGACGACCCGGTCGTCCCCGAGCAGGACCGGGCGGCGGTGAAGAACGCTCGCGTGACGGCGGCGCTGGCACACCGGGGCGAGCGGCTCCTCGACGGGATCGGCGCCGTCGCCTCGCTGCTGGCCGTGATCACGCTCGCCCTGTCCTCCGCCGGTCGCCCGCCGTGGGACTGGTGGGAGCCGGCGCGGCCGCTCGCGACGCTCTCGCTGTACGTGGCCCTCGGCCTGAGCGTCGCGCTGATGATGCTCGGCGCCCGCATCCGCCGTTCACCCACCGCGCGACGGAACGTGGGCGTCCTGTGGGACATCACGACGTTCTGGCCGCGGGCGGCTCATCCGTTCGCGCCGCCCTGTTACGCGGAGCGGGTGGTCCCCGAGATCACCACCCGGGTGCGCTGGGCGATGGGGGAGGAGGGCCAGGACCCGGGCCGCGTCGTGGTGCTGTCCGGCCACAGCCAGGGCTCGTTGATCTGCGTCGCGGTGGCGAGCCGCCTGAACGGACGGGCGACGCAGTTGCGACTGCTGACGTACGGGAGCCAGATCCGGGCGCTCTACGGGCGGGTCTTCCCGGCTGCCGCCGGACCCGACGCACTGGGCTACGTCCCCACCACCGGGCCCGCGCTCATGGGCGAGGCGTGGCCCGACGTCCCGAACACACCGCCCGACGACTCACCGGCGATGGCGGTGGGGCTCCGCGAGCGACTGCAGGACCCGGCGCACTGGGTGAACCTGTTCCGCCGGTCCGACCCGCTCGGGTACCGCGTGTACTCCGACCGGGACCACGTGGTCCTCGACCGGCCCACGCTCGAGGTGCGGCGCGCCGGCTCGGGCGATCCGGGCTCGATGGTGATGACGCACGGGGGCTACCAGCACACACCCGAGTACCGCGAGGCCATCGCGGAGTGGACGGGCGAGACGGTGCAGGTGCCCTCGACGGACCCCGCGAGCACCGAGCCGCTGCCGCCGGCGTGACCTACCGTCGCCGGGGCAGCGCGCGATCCCAGGCCACGACGACCGCCAGACCCACCACGACGCCGAGGATGGTGTCGGACAGCCGGTCCTGCAGCAACGACGTCACGGGCGCGGTCGAGCCCAGGTGCACCATCAGCAGCGCGAGCGGGGTGACGACCATCAGCGCGACCGCGTAGTTGCGGCCGATGAGCAGCTCGGCGCCGACCTGCAGGACGATCACGAGCAGGATCGTGGCGAGCGTGCCCAGGTCGAGGGCCAGCAGACCCGCGGCGACGACGACGCCCAGGAAGGTGCCGACGGCGCGGTGCACGCCGCGCAGGACCTGGTGTCGGGTGCTCGGCCCGGCGATGGCGGCGGCCGCCGCGACCGACGCCCAGTAGGCGTGCCCGAGCCCGAAGACGGTGGCGACGATCGCCGCCAGGGCGACGGCGAGCGTGACGCGGGTGATCTCGGGCGCCGTGCGCGGCGACCGCAGCGCGGCGTGCAGGGGCGCGTCCCAGTGCTGGCGGGGGCGGTGACGTGCCGGCGTCAGGGCGCCCATGGCCCCGACGACAAGAGCGAAGAGCGCTGTCACCACGGCGACCGCGAGGTGAAGGGCGACGTCCCGGCTTGAAACAGGCGCCCCCGCGGTCGCCCCGACGGCGAAGACGGGGAAGAGGACGCCGGGCGGGTGCCAGGCCCAGACCAGCGAGGCCAGGGCGGCGACGGCCGCGATCCCGGCGAGACCGACGACGACGAGCCACTCACCGGCTCCGGCGGCGGAGAGCACCGTCCCGGTCGCCACCGCGACGACGAGGACGACGGCCGCGGTGCTCTGCATCAGGGCGCGTGGCCGGTGGGAGTTCGCCCGGCCGTACAGAGCCGTGAACGCACCGAAGGTGGCCGGCAGCGCCAGGTCGAGGCGACCGATCGCCCACAGCAGGAGCAGCGGCATGCCCATGCTGACGCCGGCGCGCAGTGCGACCCAGTGCGCGTCCCCGTGCGGACCGAACGCCGTCAGTGACTCCCACGCGCGATGCAGGGCGGTGGAGTCGGAGGAGGGCACGCCTCGATGGTAGAACTCGGAACTAGACTCGCCGCATGGGTACCGAGGTTCGTGAAGCCGCACTGCGCGCGCGGGACGCCGCGCGGGTGCTGGCGCTCGCCACGCGCAAGGAGAAGGACGCCGCGTTGACGGCGATGGCCGAGGCACTGGTGGCCGGCACCGACCGCATCGTGGCCGCCAACGCCGAGGACGTCGCCGAGGCGCGAGCCGAGGGCACGCCCGAGAACGTCATCGACCGGCTGGCGCTCGACGTCGACCGGGTCGCGGCCTTCGCGCAGGGCGTCCGCGACATCGCGGCCCTGCCCGATCCGATCGGCGAGGTGGTGCGCGGGTCGACCCTGCCGAACGGCCTGCAGTTGCAGCAGATCCGCGTCCCGATGGGCGTCATCGGGATGATCTACGAGGGCCGTCCCAACGTCACGGCCGACGCCGCCGCGATCTGTCTCAAGGCCGGCAGCGCCTCGCTGCTGCGCGGCTCGCGCTCGGCCCGGCGCTCCAACGCGGTCATCGCCCGGATCATGCGCGACGCCGTCGCCTCGGCAGGCCTGCCCGCCGACGCGATCCAGGCGATCAGCGCCGAGGACCGCAGCACCTCCACCGACCTGATGACCGCCCGGGGCCTGGTCGATCTGGTCATCCCGCGCGGGGGAGCGGGTCTGATCCGCACGGTCGTCGAGCAGTCCACCGTCCCGGTGATCGAGACCGGCACGGGCAACGTCCACGTGTACGTCGACGCCGATGCCGACCTGGACATGGCGCTGGACATCGTCATCAACTCTAAGACCCACCGCACGAGCGTGTGCAATGCGGCCGAATCGCTGCTGGTCCACCGTGACGTCGCCGACGAGTTCCTGCCGCGGGTCGTCAAGGAGCTGCAGGGACGCGACGTGGTGATCCACGGTGACGCCGCGTTCCAGGCGTTCGACGGGGTCGACGCGGCCACGGACGACGACTACGCCACCGAGTACCTGGCGTCGGAGATCTCGGCGAAGGTCGTGGACTCCCTCGACGAGGCGGTCGACCACGTCCGCCGGTTCAGCTCGGGGCACACCGAGGCGATCGTGACCCGTTCGCTGGAGGCGGCCCGCCGCTTCACGATGGGGGTCGACTCGGCCGCGGTGATGGTGAACGCGTCCACACGGTTCACCGACGGCGGCGAGTTCGGCTTCGGGGCCGAGATCGGCATCTCGACCCAGAAGCTGCACGCTCGCGGTCCGATGGGCCTGACCGAGATGACCACGACCACCTACGTGGTGACGGGTGCCGGTCAGACGCGCTGAGACGCTGGTAGATTGTGGCCATGCTCGATCTGATCCTGGCCGCTGAAGAAGCGGCTGAACACGGTGAGGCCGCGGTGAACCCGTTCGTCTTCGGCGCCATCGCCCTCGCTGTCCTGATGGCGCTCCTCCTCATCACCGTCGTCTTCGGGTTGGGTCGCGAGCACACCTGAGCATGAGCGATCGTCGCCGCCGCATCGGCGTGATGGGCGGCACGTTCGACCCCATCCACCACGGACACCTCGTCGCCGCCAGCGAGGTGCAGTCGTGGTTCGACCTCGACGAGGTCGTCTTCGTCCCCACGGGCCAGCCCTGGCAGAAGTCCGACCGCGAGGTCTCCCCGCCGGAGGACCGCTATCTGATGACGGTCATCGCCACGGCGGCGAACCCACGGTTCAACGTCAGCCGGGTCGACATCAACCGTGAGGGGCCGACCTTCACGATCGACACCCTGCGCGACCTGTCCGCTGCGTACCCCGACGCCGACCTGTACTTCATCACCGGCGCGGACGCCATGGCGGCGATCCTCACCTGGCGCGACCACCGCGAGCTCTTCGAGCTGGCGCACTTCGTCGGCTGTACGCGACCGGGTCACGAGATGAACGAGTCGACGCTCGAGGGCCTGCCCCGCGAGCGCGTCACCCTCGTCGAGATCCCGGCGCTGGCGATCAGCTCCACCGACTGCCGTGCGCGGGTCCACAGCGGCGAGCCGGTCTGGTACCTCGTGCCCGACGGCGTCGTCCAGTACATCGGCAAGCACGGCCTCTACCAACCTGAAGAACGAACGACGAAGGACGCCTCATGACCGCCACCGATCGCGCGATCGAACTGACTCGTGCCGCAGCACATGCCGCCGCCGACAAGCAGGCGGACGACCTCATCGCCTTCGACGTCTCCGACCAGCTCGCCATCACCGATGTCTTCCTGCTCGCCTCGGCGTCGAACCCGCCGCAGATGAACGCGGTCAAGGACGCCATCGAGAAGAAGCTCCTCGAGCTGGGTGCCAAGACGATCCGCCGCGAGGGCCAGCGCGAGTCGCGCTGGATCCTCATGGACTACGGCGACATCGTCGTGCACATCCAGCACACCGAGGAGCGCGCCTTCTACGCCCTCGAGCGGTTGTGGAACGACTGCCCGGCGATCGACCTGCAGCTCTCGTGAAGCCCGGCAGCACGATGGGTCGCCGCGTCATCTTGTGGCGGCACGGCCGCACCGAGTGGAACGTCGCCGGCCGCGTACAGGGCCAGACCGACATCGCGCTCGACGAGGTCGGCCGCCAGCAGGCCGTCGAGGCCGCGGCGCGGCTGGCGTCGCTGGCGCCCGTCCGCATCGTCAGCTCGGACCTGTCGCGTGCCGCCGACACCGCGGGGGCGCTGAGCGAGCGCACGGGCGTCCCGGTCGAGCTCGACCCGCGACTGCGCGAGCTCGCCTTCGGGGCGCGCGAGGGGCTCACCTGGCGCGAGTCCTGGGAGCGCTTCCCGACCCAGATGCAGGCGTGGGCCGACGGTGACGAGACGCAGATCGAGGGTGCCGAGACGCACGCCCAGGCCGGGGCCCGCCTCGCCGCCGCGCTGCGCGAGTACCTCGACGAGCTTCCGCTGGGCGAGACGCTCGTCGTCGTCGCCCACGGCGCCGTCCTGCGCACGGGCATCCTGGAGTTCCTCGGCATCCCCGAGTCCTCGTGGCGTCAGTTCGGCGGCCTGTCGAACTGCCACTGGTCGGTGCTGGAGGAGGCGCGGTACCAGGACTGGTCGCAGTGGCGCCTGTCCGAATGGAACACCGGATCGCTCCCGGAGCCGGTCATGTCGGACGACGAGACCGAATAGGGGGACCCCGGTTTGGGGGTCTCGAGGGGGAGCAGTTAGTATTGCTGAGGTTGTTAGCGGGGCATTGGCGCAGTTGGTAGCGCGCTTCCATGGCATGGAAGAGGTCAGGAGTTCGAATCTCCTATGCTCCACCGAACAGAGGCCGATCCAGAGAATGGATCGGCCTCTTCTCATGTGCGGGCGTGGGCCAGACTGGGGTCATGGCGCGCTATGTGACGTACTCCCGGACCGGCGGACCCGAGGTCCTCGAGCTGCACGAGGGGCCCGACCCCACGCCCGGTGACGGGAAGGTGGTCGTCGAGATCCGCGCGGCCGGGGTGAACCCGATCGATCTCAAGCTGCGAGCCGGCATCCGGCCGTCACCGCCCTTCACCGAGCCGCGTCGCGTGGGCTTCGACGGCGGTGGTGTCATCGTGGCGGTGGGTGCCGGCGTGGACGGCGTCGGCGTCGGCGACGAGGTCGTCATCCAGAACACCCAGGGCACGTACGCCACGCACGTCGTGGCCGACCCCGGCCACCTCACGGCCAAGCCCGAGGGCGTCGACTTCGAGACGGCGGCCGCGCTGGGCGTCCCCGTCTCGACCGCGTACCAGGCCCTGCGCTCGCTCGAGGTCGAGAACGGCGACCGGTTGCTGCTGCACGGCGGCTCCGGCAGCGTCGGTCAGGCGGTGGTCCAGCTCGCGGTGGCCCGCGGTGCCCACGTCGTGGCGACGGCGGGGGAGCGCAACCACGACCGCCTGCGCGAGCTGGGCGCCACGCCGGTGACCTACGGCGAAGGACTGCTGGAGCGACTGCGTGAGGCGTCCCCGGAGGGCTACACGGTCTCGCTGGACTGTGCGGGCACGCAGGAGGCGCTGGAGACGAGTCTGGAGCTCGTGGACCGCGCCCGGATCGGCACGATCGTGCAGGGCGCCCAGTACCACGAGCTGGGCCTGCAGGCGTGGTCCGGCGGGTCGCCCGAGCCCCTCACGCCGCAGCAGCAGGCCTGGCGCGAGGAGGCCGTCCCCGCGGTCCTGCCGCTCATCGCCTCGGGCGCGTTCCAGGTCGAGATCGGGCGCGTCCTGCCCCTCGACCAGGCCGTCGAGGCGCACCGGCTCAGCGAGGCCGGCGACGTGCGCGGCAAGATCGTGCTCGTGCCCTGAGAGCGCGCGTCATAATGGGCTGATGCCCAAGATCTCCGCGCCGACCGTCGGCGCGCACCGCGAGGCACAACGTGCTGCGCTGGTGCGCGCCGCGACGGAGCTGCTGAGGGAGTCGGGTCTGGCCGGCGTGAGTCCGCGAACCGTCACCGAACGCGCGGGGATGGCGCGGTCGAGCTTCTACGACTACTTCCCATCGAAGGACGACCTGGTCGTCGCCGTGGCGATCGTGGCGTTCGACCGGTGGAACCAGGAGATCGACGCCGCTCTCGCCGATGTCGAACCCGGCCTGCCCCGACTCCGGGCGCTGGTCGACGCGACGATGCGCATGACCGCCGACGGGGAGCACGGCCTGGCCGGGGCCCTGCGCCAGGCCGAGCTGTCGCCCACGCAGTTCGAGAACCTCATGGCCCTGCACGAGGTCCTGATGCGGCCCGTGGCCGCGGTGATGGCCGAGGTCGGGATGCCTGATCGGTTCCTGCCGCTCGTCCAGAGCGCCCTCGGCTCGGGCGTGAGCCTGGTCCAGCGCGGTGGTGACCCCGTGCAGGCCGCGGATGACGTCTTCACCCTCCTCACGGCCGGTGTGCCCCGCGCCTGAGCCCCTTGGCCCGGGGTGGCAGACTGGGATTGTTGCCGACAGGGTGTCGGTAACCTGATACCCGAGGGACACGCATGTTTCTAGCCTTGCGCGAGCTGCGGTTCGCACGCGGCCGCTTCGCCCTGATGGGCACGGTGATCGCGTTGATCTCCGTGCTGGTCGTGTTGCTGTCCGGACTGTCGTCCGGACTGGTCAACGACGGCGTTTCCGGCCTGAAGTCCATGCCTGTCACCGCCTTCGCCTTCGACGAGGGCACGATGAAGGACAACGCCTTCAGCCGCTCGGTCCTCGAGGAGGACCAGCTGCAGCCCTGGCGCGACGCCGAGGGCGTCGAGGCCGCCGAGCCCATGGGCGTGAGCATCGTCAACAGCACGACGAGCGAGGGCCAGCAGGTCGACCTGACGCTCTTCGGCGTCGAGACCGACGGCTTCCTGGCTCCGGAGACCTCACAGGGCGATGGCCTGGGGCCGGTCAACGGCATCGTCGTCTCCGAGACCCTGAAGGACGACGGCGTCGAGATCGGCACCGTCATGACCCTGGACCGGATCGACGTCGAGCTGACGGTCGTCGGCTTCACCGAGGGGCAGGCGACCTTCGGTCACGTCGACGTGGCGTACCTGCCGCTCGCGACGTGGCAGCTGATCGCCTCGAACACCGCGCAGGCGGGTGTGCCCACCGAGGCCACCGTCGCCGCCTCCGACCACAGCCTGTTCAGCGCCGTCGCCGTGCAGGCGAAGGACGACGCAGACGTGGACCTCGCCGCCGCCGACAAGGCCGCCGGCACCACGAGCATGACCCTCACCGAGTCGTTCAACGCCTCGCCGGGCTACGAGGCCGAGACGATGACCCTGAGCATGATCCAGGTCTTCCTCTACGTGATCTGCGCGCTCGTCGTGGGCGCCTTCTTCACGGTGTGGACGATCCAGCGGGCCGGCGACCTGGCCGTGCTGCGCGCCATGGGCGCCTCCAGCCGCTACCTGCTCCGCGACAGCATCGCGCAGGCCACCCTCGTGCTGCTGGTCTTCACCGGCATCGGTGTGGCCGCCGGAGTCGCGTTGGGTGCTGCGATGCCCGCCGCGATGCCGTTCGAACTCGAGGCCGGCCCGATCGCGGTCGCCTCGCTCCTGACCATCGTGCTGGGTTTGCTGGGCGCCGCCGTCTCGGTGCTGCGCATCACCCGGATCGATCCCCTCGCCGCGCTGGGAGGCCGCCGATGAACACCGACACCACACCCGCCCTCGAGATCGTCGACGCGACGCTCGAACTGGGCGACGGCGACACCAAGGTCCGCGCACTGGACCACGTGTCGCTGACGGTCCAGCCCGGCGAGTTCGTCGCCATCGTGGGCCCCTCGGGCTCGGGCAAGTCCTCGCTGCTGGCCGTGGCCGGCGCGCTGTCGAACCCCGACTCCGGCTCCGTCAAGGTCCACGGCACCGATCTGAGCACCCTGTCGAGGGGCGCTGCCGCCAAGTTTCGGCTGGAGAACATCGGCTTCGTCTTCCAGTCCGGCAACCTGCTGCCCTCGCTGACGGCGGCGGACCAGCTGCGACTGGCCGGCCGTCTGGCCGGGAACCGCAAGGTCGACCCGCAGCCGGTCCTCGACTCCGTGGGCATGGCCCATCGTGCGAAGAACCGGCCGGGCAACCTCTCCGGTGGCGAGCGCCAGCGGGTGGGCATCGCCCGGGCCCTGGTGAACGATCCGACCCTGCTGCTGGTCGACGAGCCCACTGCGGCCCTGGATCGGCGCCGCAGTCACGAGGTCGTGCAGCTGCTGGCCGACCGCGCACGGGACGAGAACGTCGCCGTCGTCATGGTCACGCACGACCACGAGATCCTCGAGCACTGCGACCGGGTGCTGGAAATGGTCGACGGACGCCTGGAGGCGCTGGCCGGCTGGGCGCGTGCTGCCCGCACGCTGGACACCGCGTCGCCGCAGTGACCGCGGGGCTCAGGACAGACTGAGCCGCATCAGGACGCGAGGGAAGCCGCTGAGCACCGAGTCGGTGTCAGCGGCTTTCTCGAACCCGGCGCGCTCGAACATCACGCGGGTTCCGACGTACGCCATCGTCAGGTCGACCTTCGCGCCCTGGTTGTCCACCGGGTAGGCCTCGACCGCCGGGGCGCCCTGGGCGCGCGCGTACTCGACCGCCCCGGCGATCAGGCGCCCCGTGATGCCCTGCTTGCGATGGCCAGGCCGCACCCGCACGCACCACAGGCTCCAGACGTCGAGGTCGTCGACGTGGGGGATCTTGCGGCTCGTGGCGAAGGACGTGTCGGCCCGGGGATGGATCGCCGCCCACCCCACGACCTCGTCGCCGTCGTAGGCCAGGACGCCGGGCGGGCCCTGGGCCAGCAGCTCGCGGACGTACTCGCCGCGCGCTTCGCGGCGCAGCTCGCGGTTCAGCGGGCCGGGCACGCGATAGCTGAGGCACCAGCAGGACTCCGCGTCGGGCCGCTTGGGTCCCACCAGCGTGCGGACGTCCTCGAACTCGGTGGCTGGGCGCACGTCGATGGTCATGAGAGGGCTCCTGGGCTCAGGCGGGAACGGGACGATAGATCACGGGTGCGCCGACGACGTACGAGTCGACGAGTCGGATCGGCGGTGCGAGGCTGCGCCGGTCGAGGTGGTCGTGGGACTTCATGTTGTGGTGCTTCCTGCACAGGGACCGCAGGTTGTCGGCCGAGGTGGTGCCACCGCGATCGTAGGCCAACTCGTGGTCGAGGTCGGTGTCGCGGATGTCGGCCTGGCAACCGGCGACCCGGCAGGTGCCGTCGCGCCATCGCAACGCCTCGCGCAACGACTCGCTGGGCTGATAGCCGAGCTTCGTGGCGTCCATGACGTTGCCGAGCGGATCGAGCACGAGCCGGCGGAACAGCGTGTGCTCGCCGGCGGCCAGCTCACGCGCCCAGGCGGCGGGAACGGGCTCGCGGTCGCCACGGGTGAAGGCCGCGCCGGAGGTCAGCCCGATCAGGTCGGTGGAGTCGATCGTGATCGCGATCTCGGCGCGGATGTCGGTGTGGGTGCCCTCGCTGCAGGTCAGCCAGTGCGCGACGAGGTCGGCCTGCTTCTGCTCGCGGGTGCGGCGGTCGCGCTCGCCCGTGTCGGGATCGGTCCGGGGGAGCGCCTTGGCTGCAGCCCGCAGGCGGTTGCCGACCGCGACGGCCACGCCCGTGGGCAGCAGGGCGCTGAGCCACGACGTGCCGTCGTCGTTGTGCGAGATCTCGACGTGGCGCCGCTCGGTGGCTCGGGCGGCCTCGTCCTCGAAGGCCTCGGGCTCGAGCCGGGCCCGCAGCCGCTTCAGCCACGCGCGCAACTCGCCCGGGGTGTGCTCGGCACCGTACGCGGCAGCGTTCTGGTCGACGGCCTCGAGCGCCTCGGGCGTGCGCAGCCTGGCGACCACGTCAGCGATGAGACCGATCCGGCGCGCATCGAGGACTCCGTCGCGGAACGCGTTCCAGACGGTCGGAGCGCGATCACGGACCTCCTCGCCCTGGACGATGATCCGCCAGACCGCGTTCTCAGGGAGCCGGAGCTGCTGGGCGATCTCCAGGGTGACGGCGCGCCGGGCGAGTTCCTTGCTGATCGGGGCATCGTCGGTGGCGTCGATCCGCCGAATCTCGCGTTCGCGGTGGCTGATCACCAGGTTCCACTCGGTGAACTCGGCCTGGGCCCGCCCGCGCCGGACTGCGGCGAAGGCGTCAGCAGGGGTCGAGGTCATGACCTCAGTATAGAACAGGCGTTCGAACAATCGTCGAATTACACTCGGTTTCCCACTAGGTGAGACGGCTCTCCTTTCGCCGTGGGGCCAGCACGATCGCTGCGACGACCGGCAGGGTCAGCAGGCCCGCGACGCCCGTCAGCGTGCCGAAGTTCGACATCGCCACCACGAGCCCGGCCAGCAGTCCGCCTGCCGCGCCGGCGAGGTTCATCGACAGGTCGCTGAAGCCCTGCACGAGCGGCCGCACCGAGGGGTCGACGCTGCGGGTCAGCAGCGCGGCGCCGGCGATGACGGACATCGACCAGCCGATGCCGAGCAGAACCAGGCCGACGGTGATCTGGATGTTGGAGTGGCCCGCGGTGCCGGCGACGACACAGGCCAGGACGAGCACGACCTGGCCTCCCACGATGGTGGGCTCGGCGCCCCACCGGTCGGTGGTCCAGCCGAAGAGGGGCGAGAGGGCGAACATGCCGGCGATGTGCAGGCTGATCGTGAAGCCGATGACCGAGAGCTCGGTGCCGTGGCCGGACATGTGGACCGGCGTCAGGGCCATGACGGACACCATGATCGCGTGGGAGAGTGCCACGGCGGTGATCGCGACGGCGGTGGCGCCTCGGACGTGGGGGAGCGCGGCGGCGATCCGCGGCGGTGCGGGCGCGGAGGCGGCGCGTCGTTCGAGCGGGTCGGGGCGCAACAGCAGCCAGGTCAGGACTCCCGCGACGGCGAAGGCCAACCCCGAGAACACCTGGGGCCCGGCCAGCTCGGGGATGCCCAGCGTGCGCGCCACGACGGCACCGGGGCCGGTGAGGTTGGGACCGGCGACCGATCCGATCGTCGTGGCCCAGACGACGAGCGCGATCGAGCGGCCCACCTCGGCGGGCTCGGCACGGTCGGCCGCGGCAAACCGCGACTGGAGATTGGCGGCGGTGCTGGCGCCGAACAGCAAGAACCCCAGCAACAGCAACGGAAGGAACTCCCACGCGGCGCCGCCGACGACCGCCGTGGCACCGAGCGAACCACCCCACCAGCCCGCGGTGAGTGCCGGGCGGCGGCCACGGTGCACGGCGAAGTTCGACAGCGGAACGGTGAACAGGGCGGCGCCGAGCGTCGTGGCGACGACGGCCATCCCCGCCCAGCCGGCCGACCCGGTGACGTCCTCGATCAGCAAGGCTCCGACCGCGAGTCCCGCACCGTTGCCGATGCCGCCGACGACCTGGACCAGCGCCAGCGTGCCGACGGTCCGACGCTGGGCGGGCCAGCCCATGTCAGGCCCAGATGGTGACGCGCTCGGCCGGATCGAGCCAGAGCTCGTCGTCCGGAGTCACGTCGAACGCCTCGTAGAAGGCCTCGATGTTGCGCACCACCTGGTTGCAGCGGAACTCCGGCGGCGAGTGCGGGTCGACCGTGAGGCGTCGCAGCGTCTCGGCCGGCCGGGACTTGCCCTGCCAGGCGCGCGCCCAGGCCAGGAAGAAGCGCTGGTCAGGGGTGAACCCGTCGATGGACTCGGCCGGCTTGCCCTCCTGGGCGAGCTTGAACGCCAGGTACGCGATGCCGAGCCCGCCGAGGTCGCCGATGTTCTCGCCGATCGTGAGCGCTCCGTTGACCTTCTGCCCGTCGGCGTTAGCGGGGCTCAGATCGTCGTACTGGGCGATGATCTTGGCCGCGAGCGCGTCGAAGGCGGCGCGGTCGTCGTCGGTCCACCAGTTGCTCAGGGCGCCGGTGCCGTCGTACTGCGAGCCCTGGTCGTCGAAGCCGTGGCCGATCTCGTGTCCGATGACCGAGCCGATCGCGCCGTAGTTCACGGCGTCGTCGGCCCGCGCGTCGAAGAACGGCGGCTGCAAGATCGCGGCGGGGAAGACGATCTCGTTCATCGTCGGGTTGTAGTACGCGTTGACCGTCTGCGGCGTCATGTACCACTCGTCGCGGTCGATCGGCTTGCCGATCTTGGCCAGCTCACGGTCCATCGCGACCGACTGGGCGCGGCGGGCGTTGCCCACGAGGTCGCCCGGGTCGGTCTCGAGCGCGGAGTAGTCCTTGAAGCTCTCGGGGTGACCGATCTTCGGCGTGAAGGCGTCGAGCTTGTCCAGGGCGCGCTGCTTGGTCTCGTCGCTCATCCAGGGCAGCTTGCGGATGCTGATCCGGTAGGCCTCGAGCAGGTTCGCGATGAGCTCCTCCATGCGCGACTTGGCCTCGGCGGGGTACTCGGTGCGGACGTAGATCTTGCCGACGGCCTCGCCCATCGAGCCCTCGACGAAGCCGATGCCGCGCTTCCAGCGCGGTCGCAGCTCGTCGGTGCCCTGCAGGGTCTTGCCGTAGAACTCGAAGTTGGCGGCGACGAAGTCGTCGGAGAGGAAGGGTGCGGCGGCGTGCACGAGCTGCCAGCGCAGCCAGTCGAGCCAGGCCGGGAGCAGGTCGTCGGTCAGCAGCGTCTGCACGCCCTCGAGGTAGGAGGGCTGGGAGACGACGGCCTCGGCCAGCACCTCGTGGGCGATGCCGGCCTCGTCGGCCCAGGCGCGCCAGTCGAAGGAGGGGGTGAGCGCGTCGAGCTGGTCGAGCGTCATCAGGTTGTAGGTCTTCTGGGCGTCGCGGCAGGCGACCCGGTCCCAGTGGTGCGAGGCGATCCGCGTCTCGATGTCGAGGGCGCGGTCGGCGCGCTGGTCGGCCTCGTCGAAGCCGGCCAGGCTGAGCATGGTGGCGATGTGCGCGCGGTACGCCTCGCGGATCTCGGCGAACTGGTCCTCGCGGTAGTAGGACTCGTCCGGCAGGCCGATGCCGGCCTGGACGACGTGCGTGACGTACCGATCGGGACGACCCCGGTCGGGGGCGATGTAGAGGCCGGCGATGCTGTTCACGCCGGAGCGCTCGAGCGCCCCGATCGTGCGGACCAGAGCGGGGACCGAGGTGACCGCGTCGATCTTGGCGAGGTCGTCGGCCAGGGGAGCGGCGCCGAGCTGCTCGATGCGCTCGGTGTCCATGAAGCTGGTGAAGAGGTCGCCGATCTTGCGCTCTTCGTCGTCCTGGGGATCGGCGGCGCAGCGCTCGACGATCGTGCGGACCAGTTCCTCGGCCTCGTCGACCAGATCGATGAAGCCACCGGCCGTCGCGCGATCGGGTTTGATGGGCGCCTCGCGCAGCCACGGTCCGTTCACGTAGCGGAACAGGTCGTCCTGGACGCGGATCGAAGGGTCGAAGGTCGAGGGATCGAGGCCGTTGCTCACGCGGTTAGGCTACACAGCGTGGCGAATCGTATCGAGGTGGAAATGACCGTCCTCCGGACGGAGGAACTGGCCCCTCGGATGCGGCGGGTGGTTCTGGGTGGACCGGCGTTCGACGAATACCTCGCCAGCCACCTGCCCGCGACGGACACGTACGTCAAGCTCGTCTTCCCCTCGCAGGACGGCGACGTGCTGCGCACCTACACGGTCAGGTGGGTGGATCCGCAGGCGCGCGAGCTGGCCATCGACTTCGTCACCCACGGCACCGAGGGTCTCGCCGGCCCGTGGGCCGCCGCGGCCCGGCCCGGCGACACGCTGCGCTTCCGCGGCCCCGGGGGCGCCTACCGCCCCGATCCGACGGCCGACCACCACCTGTTCGTCGGCGACGAGTCGGCGCTACCGGCGATCGGCGCGTCCGTGGCGGCGTTGGAGTCCGGCGCTGCGGCCACCGCCTTCATCGAGGTCGACGGACCCGAGCACGAGATCGACCTGCCGACCTCCGGCGACCTGACCCTCGTCTGGCTGCACCGGGACGGGGACGCGCCCGGTTCGACGAGGCTGCTCGACGACGCGGTGCGGGCCTGGCCGTGGCCGCAGGGCCGCGTGCAGGCGTTCGTGCACGGTGAGTCGGCGCTGTTGAAGACGGTGCGGCCGTACCTCATGGACGGCCGTGTCGACCGCAAGGACATCTCCGTCTCGGCCTACTGGCGCTGTGGTGAGACCGAGGAGGGCTTCCGGGCCTGGAAGAAGCAACAGCAGGACGCGGTCATCCGACCGGCCGCACCCCGGTAACCTCGTCGGGTGACCGAAATGCGCAACGTCGCCGTGATCCTCGCTGGTGGGACCGGGACCCGGGTGGGCCTGTCGATTCCCAAGCAGCTGATCAAGATCGCGGGCAAGACGATCCTCGAGCACACGATCGCGGTCTTCCAGGCCGCCGACTCGGTCGACGAGATCATCATCCTCATGACGCCGGGTCACCTGGACCCGGTCAACGCGATCGTGCGTGACGGCAAGTACCCGAAGGTCACGCAGGTGCTCGAGGGCGGCGCGACCCGCAACGAGACCACGAGCCTGGCGCTGAAGGCGCTGGGTGAGGACGAGTGCAACGTCCTGTTCCACGACGCGGTGCGCCCGCTGGTGTCGCAGAAGATCATCGAGGACGTCGTCGAGGCGCTGGGCACCTACGAGGCCGTCGACACGGCGATCCCGTCGGCGGACACGGTCGTGTCGGTCCACCCCGAGCGCGAGGGCGATCTCGACACGATCTCGGACGTGCTGCGCCGCGACCTGTTGCGCCGCGGCCAGACGCCCCAGGCCTTCCGCGCGTCGATCATCCGCGACGCCTACGACAAGGCGTGGCAGGACCCCGACTTCACCGCCACCGACGACTGCACCGTCGTCCTGCGGTACCGGCCCGACGTGCCGATCGCCGTCGTGCAGGGCCACGA
Organism: Aeromicrobium sp. 636; assembly: GCF_024433585.1. Lineage (NCBI taxonomy): Bacteria > Bacillati > Actinomycetota > Actinomycetes > Propionibacteriales > Nocardioidaceae > Aeromicrobium > Aeromicrobium sp. 636. The sequence goes on along the minus strand of NZ_WNJU01000001.1, from coordinate 1,074,899 downwards.
GCGGAACATGAAGGTCACCGAGCCGATCGACGTCTACATCGCCGACAAGCTGTTCCAGCTGGCGTCCGCCGAGGAGCCCGAGGCGCTCGACGACGAGCAGTACCGCGCCGCCCTCGAGGGCAAGACGATGGTGGTCTTCGGCGGCTCCTACGGGATCGGCGGCGACATCGCGAAGCTGGCCGAGTCGTACGGCGCGAACGTGCACGCGTTCTCGCGGTCCTCCACGGGCACGCACGTCGACCGCCGCGAGGACGTGGCCGAGGCCGCGCGCGAGGTCGTCGCGAAGGCCGGGAAGGTCGACTTCGTGGTCAACACCGCCGGCGTCCTGCCGATCGGGGACCTGGCCGACACGTCGGAGGAGACGATCTGGTCGGCCACCGAGATCAACTACCTCGCCCCGATCTTCATCGCGCAGGAGTTCCGGCCGCTGCTGGCCGAGACGAACGGCTCGCTGCTGCTGTTCACGTCGTCGTCCTACACGCGCGGCCGCAAGGGCTACTCGCTGTACTCGTCGGCGAAGGCCGCGACGGTCAACCTGACGCAGGCGCTGGCCGACGAGTGGGCCGGCGAGGTGCGCGTCAACTGCGTGAACCCCGAGCGCACCGGCACCCCGATGCGCACGAAGGCGTTCGGTGACGAGCCCGAGGGCACGCTGCTCTCGTCCGAGGAGGTCGCGCGCCGGTCCCTCGACGTGCTCGTCGCCGACATGACCGGACACGTCATCGACATCCGCCGCGAGGCCGGCCCGGCCGCCATCGGCGGGGGTCACTGACCCAGTGGGAAGCTCCGGCCGCTGACGAAGCTGCGGTCGGAGCCGTCCACCGGATCGGTGAACGCGAGCTCGCTCGCGAGGAGCTGGAGCGGCCGTGAGAAGTCGTCGACCGAGACGTCGGTGACCGTCGGGTAGAGCGGATCGCCCACGATCGGGCTGCCGAGCCCGGCCAGGTGCATCCGCAGCTGGTGCGTGCGACCGGTCCGGGGATGCAGCCGGTAGACGGCCAGGTCCTCGAGGCGCGACTCCATCTCGATCAAGGTCTCGGCGTTCACGGGCGCACCGGGCACGACCTCGGCCCGAGGCGCGCCGCGGTCCTTGCGCAGATGGTTGCGCACGACGACCGGTGACTCGAGGGATTCCTGCCACGGCGCGAGGGCGCGGTAGGTCTTGCGGACCTGCCGCTGCTCGAAGAGGGACTGGTAGGGCCCGCGCCAGCGACGCTCGGTGGCCAGCAGCAGGACCCCGGAGGTCACCCGATCGAGCCGGTGCAGGGGAGTGAGCTCGGGCAGGTCGAGCTCGGTGCGCAGCCGCACGACGACGCTCTGCAGGACGTGCCGGCCACGCGGGATCGTCGAGAGGAACGGCGGCTTGTCGACGACGATGATCCGCTCATCGCGGTGCAGGATCCGGATCTGGCCGGGGACCTCGACCTCGTCGCGCAGGTCGCGGTGGAACCACACGAAGGTGTGCGGGGTGTAGGGGTCGTCGGCTCGTACGGGCGTCAGGTCGTCGTAGACGAAGCGCTCGTCGGCGATCATCGCGTGCACGTCGGCGTGGGCCGCGACCTCGTGCTCCAGCCAGGCGGTCATCGTGGGCCACGGCGATCCCTGCGGATCCCGGTCCGGCGTCCGCAGCCACGCCGACTGCAGGCCGTGTCGCGGCGGCAGCGGGGAACGTGGGGGCACTGCCTGATTCTAGGCGTGACACCCCGGCGGTCACCGATTCCCTGAGGACAGCGCCGCCAGCTCGCGGTTTGAACCGACGACGCCTAGGACCAACGGTGGCTGCAGCGCAGTAGTTGTCCCTACCCCTGTGTACCCGGCTGCCTCGCTCCGAATCACCCCGCCCCCGATCGTGGAAGAATCGCAGCATGGTGAGTGACTTCTCCGGCGACCAGTACAACGTCATCGCCCGGTCCCTCAGCGCGGCGCTCGGGGCGACCGCGACGATCGAGGAGGCCACCGCGACGGCGCTGGCGATCGTCACCAACTGCGATCACGCGGGAATCGCGGTCGTGTCGAAGGGTCGCAAGATCGAGACGGTGGCGCCGACGGACAAGACGGTGATCCGCGCCGATCAGCTGCAGTACGACGTCAACGACGGGCCGTGCCTGCAGAGCATTCGTGAGCAGGAGACGGTCTACTCCGACGACCTGCGTGTCGACACGCGGTGGCCCCGGTGGGCTGCTGAGGCGACGACCGAGCTCGGTATCCGCAGCATTCTCTCGCTCCAGCTCTTCGTCGGACCCGACTCGATGGGCTCGTTGAACCTGTACTCCCAGAGCCCTCAGGCGTTCGGGACCGTCGACCGGGTGTCTGCCCTGGCGCTGGCATCGCACATCGCCGTGGCGATGACTGCGGCGAAGGACAAGGACAACTTCGAGTCCGCGCTGACGCACCGCACCGTGATCGGTCAGGCCGAGGGGATGCTGATGCAGGCCCTGCAGATCACGCCCGCCCAGGCGTTCGCCGCGCTCGTGCGGGTGTCCCAGAGCAAGAACATCAAACTGCACGTGGTGGCCAGCGACATCGTCAATCGCGGTATCCGGGCCGAGTTGTTCGACTGAGGAACGCGTGGCGCCCCGGTACGGTGACCGCCATGCCTCAGGTCACAGCGGAAGTGTGGGTCCCGGTCGAGCCCGACGTGGCGTTCGCCGTCTCGCAGACCACGGGTGAGGTCCGGATGCGGTGGGACCCGTTCATCCGCGAGCAGCACCTGATCGACGCCGACGTGCCGGCGAAGGGCGTCCGGACACACACCCGGGCTCGGGTCGGGCCGCGGATGGTGTCGGAGTACGTCTCCTACCGGCCGCCGACGTCCGTGGGCATGACGATGGTGACCGGACCGTGGTTCTTCGCGTCGTTCGGCGGCGGTTGGCGTTTCGTCCCCGCGGAGAAGGACGGTCGCGCCGGCACTCGCGCGGTCTGGAAGTACACGTACTCCGTGCGCCCGTCATGGCTGAGGTTCATCGCCGAGCCGATCGGACAGTGGCTGCTGGGCCGCGAGATCCGGGCGCGAATCGCCGCGTGGGCGCGCGCCTGCGAGGACCCGGTCGTCCTCGACTCGCTCTGAGCGCGTGGATCCTCAGTCGCCGAGGTCTGGACCCTCCACCTCCCACCGCAGGGCCTGTCGGATCGCTCCGGGCCGGGCGTACGCTCCGAGAATGAGTGCCGATGAGCTGTTGCCGCCGTTCCCGGCCGACGCGTTCGAGCGTGTCCTGTGCGTCGTGGCCCACCCGGACGACGTCGAGTACGGCACGTCGGCCGCGGTGGCGCGCTGGACCTCCGACGGCATCGAGGTCGGATACCTCCTGCTGACCCGTGGCGAGGCCGGGATGGACGCCCTGTCGCCGGACGAGGCGGCACCGCTGCGCCGGCGTGAGCAGCTGGCGGCGGCGGAGGTCGTGGGCGTCTCGTCGGTCGAGTTCCTGGAATACCCCGACGGGGTGCTGGAGTACTCGCTGGGAATGCGTCGCGACATCGCCGTGGCCATCCGCCGGTTCCGGCCGGACGCCGTGGTGGTCGGGTCGTGGGAGATGGAGTTCGCCGGGGGCATGCTGAACCACGCCGATCACCGCGTGGCGGGTCTCGCCACGGTCGACTCACTGCGCGATGCAGGGAACCGATGGGTCTTCCCCGAGCTGGTGGCCGAGGGCCTCGAGCCCTGCTCGCCCCGGTGGCTGTTGGTGGCCGGGGACGAGGCGCCCACGCACGGCGTCGACGTGACAGGCGCGCCGCTGGAGCGGGGGATCGCCTCGCTCGAGGCGCACGAGCAGTACCTGGCGGGACTGCCGTGGCATCCGCCGCCGCGTGAGCTGATCCCGCGCTTCACCGCCGAGGAGGGACGACGCATGGGCGTGGAGCATGCCCAGCTCTTCCGTGCTTTCGACTTCCAGGCCCCGATGGGAGCGAGCACCGAATGAGCCCACGCGCACTCGTCGTCGGCGAGGCGCTGGTGGACGTGACCCGCACGCCGGACGGCGCCGTCGCCGAGCACCCCGGCGGCTCACCCTTGAACGTCGCCGTGACCATGGCGCGACAGGGCATCGACACCACGTTGGCCGCCCAGGTGGGCAACGACCACTTCGGTGCGCTCATCCGTGACCACCTCGATCGCAGCGGCGTGACGCTCCTGGACGTCGGGCCATCGGGGTCGACGGCCTCGGCGACCGCCATGATCGACGCGGGCGGGGCGGCCACGTACGAGTTCGACCTCCACTGGGAGCCTGAGCACCTGCCCGATCCGGCCGACTTCGACCTCGTTCACGTCGGCTCGATCGGCGCGTGGATGGAGCCCGGGGCGAACGCGGTCGCCGACCTGGTGCGTCGGGCGCACGCGCAGGGCCAGGCAGTCGGCTTCGATCCCAACATCCGTCCCACGCTGGGCCCGCCGGTCCCGGTGTTGCGCCAGCGCGTCTTCGACCTCGCGGCGAGCAGCCGCTTCGTGAAGCTCAGCGACGAGGACGCGTCGGTCCTCGCGGACGGCTCCGGCGACCCGGAGTCGGTGCTCGGGAGCTTGGCCACTGCGGGCCCCGCGCTCGCCGCGATGACCCGAGGTGGCGAGTCGGTCGTGCTCTGCTCGGGAGATCACGAGGTGGAGGTGCCGGTGCCGGCGGTCTCGGTCGCCGACACCATCGGGGCGGGGGACACCTGGATGGGAACCCTCCTGGCCGAGTTGGTGCGGCAGGGCTGGGTGGACCGCACCGAGTTCAGTGCCGACGAATTGTGTGAGCTGGGGGAGGCGGCTGTCCGGGCCTCCGCCATCACGGTCTCGCGGCCCGGCGCCGACCCGCCGTGGCGCCGCGAGTTGCTCTGAGGCTGAACCGCTGTACACGGATGCCGCGAGCGGATCGTCGGGCGATGTCCCCTTCGGACTGGTCGGTGTGCTGGGGATCAGGCAGCCCGAGCACCCGTACGTCAGCGACGGCCCTTCACGAAGTACGCCAGCGGTCCGACCGGTTGGACGAAGGCCCCGACCGCCCAGGCGAGCTTCGGCCCGCGGACGCGCTCCGCCGGGCGCCGCGAGAGGTCCCACAGGACGGCTGTGGTCATGACCGCCTCGGCCGCTCCGGCCAGCCAGATCGCGCGTCGCTGTCCGGTCGTGAGATCCGACCACTTCGTCTTCGACATGTGCCCGATGCTAATCCGCCCCACTGTTGAGCGTTGGCACATCGTTGAACGTCGGCCTGGGCGCGGTGGTCGTGGCGTGGCACGATGACCGGCACGTCCGTCAGCGGTCGAGAGGAGCGTGTCGTGCGGAAGCACCGGTGGGCCATGGTGGCGATCCTGGTGGTCTCGACGTGCGGGTGCTCTGGTGCCAGCGAGGAGCCCGAGCGCGGTGGGGAGACCCAGTCGGCGGCGCGGACGGTCGCCTATCTGTCCGACGCCGAGCAGGACGCTCTGGTCCGGCAGGTGCAGCCGATCGTTCCCGGGCTCGTCATCGCATCGGACCGGGTCGCCGAGGCCATGCGGTCGACGTGCATCGCCATTCTCGACAAGGTTCCCCATGTCGAGCTCATGGCGGGGAACCACCTCGTGGCGGGTCTGCAGACCGATCTGAACGAGGCTCAGATCGTCGAGCTGATACGCCTGGCCACCGCGCAGGAGTGGTGCCGGCGCTGACGAGCGATCGACCGCACGGCCGGGGGCGGTGGGTCAGTCGAAGAGCTCGCCCAGCCAGTGGCTCTTCTTCTTGCCCCGGTAACCGCCACGGTCGTCGTACCGGCGGTCGCGATCGTCGTAGGAGGGCCGCGACGCGTACCGGTCGTCGCGCGGCGGGGCGGGCGTGGGAGCGGCGGTGCGAGATGCCTCGACCTCGGCGCGCTCGAGGATCTTGTCCAGCTCGCCACGGTCGAGCCACACGCCTCGGCACTCGGGGCAGTAGTCGATCTCGACGCCGGCGCGCTCACTCATGACCAAGGTCGTCGAATCGTTGGGGCACTTCATGGGTCCTCCTCGGCTGGACAGATTGCGCCCAGCGTAGGACCCCGGTCCGAGCTCGTGCCTAGCATGTGCACGTGCGCGTGCGATCCATTCTCGGGGTTCTGGCTGTCACGGCGATGCTCACCGCTTGCGGAGCAGGCGGCGAACCGGCGGCCGACCGTCCGACATCAACTGGTCCGACAACACCGACTCCGACGGCGTCAACTCCCGCGAGGTTCGAGCCGGCGGAGGCCGATCGCGCCACCGCCGCGGCGGCGGAGGCCCAGCTCAACGCGGCGCTCGACCGGCTGATGGATCGCCCGTTCACCTTCGCGGGCATGGCACCGATCGGCCTCGGCACCGTGAGCACGCAAGGTCAGGTCGACGCCGCCCGCAAGGACTCCGCCACCTCGGTCGTGGTGCCGACGACCGGGCAGGCGTCGGCGGCCACCCTTCCTCCTGCCGAGATCAACCTGGAGTCGCGATTCATCGCCGGCCGTGGCTACGTCGGCGTCCCGAACGTGCCCGGGCAGGGATGTTGGTTCGATGCGGCCAGCCTCCCCGGCGCCGAGGTCGGTGAGCAGTCGTGGATCCCGTACGCGCTGGCCGCGCTCGGGACCGCGTCCGCGCAGGGCTTCGCGGGGGAGAAGCGGGACGTCGTCGTGGTCGAGTCCGATGCCACCAACCTCACGGGCATCATCCTGGCCAAGGCGGCACGGACCTTGTACGTCGAGGACAGGGTCCCCGTCACCGCGGAGGTGACCCTCGAGGAGGGTCGGATCACCGGGCTGTCCTATGAGCTCCGGGACGCGGTGGAGGCACTCCTCGATGCCGGCGCGTCGCTGCCGGACGACCTGGACCGAGCGGCCCTGCTCGACACGGCCACGGGGAAGGTGGACGTGAGGTTCGCGCCGGGCGTGTCCGCCCCGGTCAAGGCGCCGAAGAAGTCGGAGCTGGTCGACATGAGCAACCCCGACGCCGCCTCGGAGGCCTGCCGCGCCGGCTGACCGAGGGCACCGCGCCATCGATTGCCCGGCGCAGCCATTGCTGGCAGCCTGCGGGGATGACCTCCTTCGTCTCGCACACCTCGGTCGACTGCGCCGACGCCTACGAGCTCTCGCAGTGGTGGAAGCAACTGCTCGGCTACGTCGACATCGAGGACGACCCGAACGAGCCGGGCGACGAGGAGTGCGCGATCCGTGACCCGGACTCCGGTCACGAGATCCTGTTCATCGAGGTGCCCGAGTCGAAGACCGTGAAGAACCGGGTCCACTTCGACCTGCGACCGCGCTCGGGTGATCGCGACGCCGAGATCGAGCGCGTGCTGGGGCTGGGTGCGCGCGAGGTCGAGGACCACCGGGGGATCCACGGACCCGGGACGGGGTGGTTGGTGCTGGCCGATCCGGAGGGCAACGAGTTCTGCATCCTGCGCTCGCAGGCCGAGGTGGCGGCCGCCGCCGAGTGAGCCTGATTCCAGCAGTTTTCGAGGGTCGAGGGGTGTTCCGGCGGCGCCCGGCAGGCTTACCGTCGGAGCATGTGCCGAAACATCCGCGTGCTCCACAACTTCGAGCCGGCGACCACCGATGACGAGGTCCGCGAGGCCGCCCTGCAGTTCGTCCGGAAGGTGAGCGGCTCGACGCGCCCGTCGCAGGCGAACGCCGAGGCCTTCGACCGCGCGGTCGACGAGATCGCGCACGCCACCCGCCACCTCCTCGACGACCTCGTGACGAAGGCGCCGCCGAAGACCCGCGAGAACGAGGCCCTGAAGGGGCGCGAGCGGCACGAGAAGCGGATGGAGCGCGAGGTCCGCAACCGGACCGCCTCCGCCTGACCCCCGCGACTCCCGCTTGCCGACCAGCCGAACGAGCGGACGATGGAGGAGAAGGAGTTGATCCGCCATGACGGTCACGCCCGAAGGTCCGCGCGCGCCGGAGGAGACGGTGACTGCTCCGCCGGCTGCCTCCTCCTACTACCCGGTCCACGTCGAGGGTGACCTCGATCCGCACCTCAGCCGCGGACTGTGGATCGTCAAGTGGATCCTGCTGATCCCGCACTACATCGTCCTGGCGTTCCTGTGGATGGCCTTCTGGATCACGACGGTCCTGGCGTTCTTCGCGATCCTCATCACCGGACGCTTCCCGCGGTCGTTGTTCGACTTCAACGTCGGCGTCCTGCGCTGGTCGTGGCGCGTGGCCTTCTACGGCTTCCACGCCCTCGGCACCGACCGCTATCCGCCGTTCACCCTGGCCGAGCGGCCCGACTATCCCGCCCGGCTCTGGGTCGACTACCCCGAGCGACTGTCGCGGGGGCTCGTGCTGGTGAAGTGGTGGCTGCTGGCGATCCCGCACTTCGTCGTCGTGGCCCTCCTCCAGGGCACGTGGGGTGGCACCACCCTCGGCGGCGATCGGTATCCGCTCATCGGCCTGGGCCTGATCGGCCTCCTGGTCCTGGTCGCGGCGTTCGTGCTGCTGTTCAAGGGGCACTACCCCCGGCGACTGTTCGACCTCGTCGTGGGCTTGGATCGCTGGCTCTACCGCGTCGCCGGATATGTGTGCCTCATGACCGACCGCTATCCGCCCTTCGCGCTGGACCAGGGGGGACGGGAGCCGGCTCCCACGAACGACCCGACGCCCACCGGCGAGCCCGTGCCGGTGCACACGCGCGCCCGCTGGTCGGCGGGCCGGGCGATTCCGCTCGTCGTGGGCTCCGTGCTGGTGATGACCTCTCTCGTCATCGCCTCGGTCGCCTTGGTGATCACGGTGTTCGACGTGGCCGCGGAGGACGAGGACGGGTTCTGGATGACCACGCACGAACCGCTGCGGAGCAACTCCTTCGCGATCGCCTCGGAGAGCCTGCGGCTGCACCTGGACGGCGAGGCCGCGCAACTGCCGGAGGCGATCACCGGAGACGTCCGGCTCAACGCCGACAGCGTCACCGGCCGCCCGATCTTCGTCGGCATCGGACCCTCCGCCGACGTCGATCGTTACCTCGCCGGCGTCGGCCACGACACGCTGGTGGGGTTGGACGACCAGGACGATGAGGCGAAGTACCGCGTCACGACCGGCGGCCCGCCGCGGACCGCCCCCAACGGTGAGGGGTTCTGGGACGTGCAGGACGCGGGTGTCCAAGACGTGCAGATCACCTGGGCTCCGAAGGACGGTGACTGGACCGTCGTCGTGATGAACGCGGACGGCGCGCCGGTGGTCGACACCCGCATCGCCGCCGGCGCCGAGTTCCCGATCGTGGCGGCCTCGGCCGTCGCCCTGTGGGTCACCGCCGGGCTCGCCCTGCTGCTCGGCATAGTGTTGATCGCGGTGTCCATCTGGATCGTGGCCCGAGACCTCGGACGCCAGGCTGACGAGAGGAGCACGACATGAGCGCACTGGTGATCTACGAGTCCTGGTGGGGCAACACCCGCGCCATCGCCGAGGCGGTGGCCGAGGGCATCGGGCCCGACGTGCCGGTCGTCGACGTCATCGACGCGCCCGAGCCCCTGCCGCCGGAGCTGGAACTGCTGGTGCTCGGCGGCCCGACCCATGCCTTCTCGATGAGCCGCGAGGCGACGCGCAAGGACGCGGTCGAGCAGGGTGCGCCCCCGGGCCACGTCACCCGGGGGATCCGCGAGTGGCTCGACGACCAGGAGGGGCGTGACGACCTCGACGTGGCCACGTTCGACACCCGCATCGCCAAGATGCGCAAGCTGCCCGGGTCCGCCGCGAAGGCGGCCGCCCGGTCGGTCAAGAGGCACCACCTGGGGCGGTTGATCGACGAGGAGAGCTTCTTCGTCGACGCCGTGGAGGGGCCGCTCCTCGACGGCGAGGTCGACCGGGCTCGCGACTGGGGCGCCTCCATCCTGAGCCGGCACGGAGGACTGTCGCCGGGGGTGTGACGAAGCGCATCCCTCCTGGGTGGAACGCCTGGGGCTGTTGGGACGTTCTTGCTGGTGTGAGCCATCTGTTGAAACTGACCCCCGAAGCCCAGGACCTGCTGTTCCGTCAGGCCCGCACCGCCAACACCTTCACCGACGAGCCGGTGAGTGACGAGCAGGTCGAGGCGATCCAGGACCTCGTCAAGTACGGCCCCACGGCGATGAACTGCCAGCCGCTGCGCGTCATCCTCGTTCGCAGCGACGACGCGCGCGCCCGGTTGCTCAAGCACATGTCCGAGGGCAACCGTGAGAAGACCGCCACCGCTCCGCTCGTGGCCGTCCTGGCCGCCGACACGAACTTCAACGAGAACCTGCCCCAGGTCTTCCCTCACGCCGAGGGCGCGAAGGACTGGTTCCCGGACCCCGAGGCCCGGGAGGCCATGGCGCGCCTCAACGCCGGCCTGCAGATCGGCTACTTCCTGATGGGCGTGCGCGCCGCGGGACTGGCCGCCGGCCCGATGACCGGCTTCGACGCCGCCGGCATCGACGAGGACCTGCTGGCCGGCACCGGCTTCAAGTCGATGGTCGTCGTCAACATTGGCCACCCCGGCGAGAACGCCTGGTTCGACCGCCTGCCGCGCCTCGAGCACGAGCAGGTCGTCACCACCCTCTGAGTCCCGGACTCAGGACAGCGGGGGAGCGTCCACCGCGTCAGGACCGTGCCCGCGCCGAGTGACCTCGGCGCGGGCGCGGTCGATGCCGCCGTGCTCGAGCGCGGCGACGTCGGACTGGCCCTCCCAGACGACGACGCCGCGACGCCGGACCGTGACGCGCATGTGGGCACCGAGGTGCTCGATCGCGCCGGGCACGTTGCGTCGTTCGAACGGCAGCGGCACGGGGAGGACGTGAGCGTGGGCGAGACTGCCCGACCCCTCGACGTCGATGCTCCACTGGGCGCTGCGCCCGTGCAGTGACCAGCGCTCGTCCGTCACGTCGGCGTGCACCGGCGAGACGACCGGATCGCCGAGACGGACGAGTCGCCCGCCGGGTAGCAGGACGACGAGCGCGGTCACGGTCGTGCGCAGCGGCCCCGCCGTGACCTCGCCGCCCGCGAACGCGACGCACACCGCCGGGTCCTCGAAGCCCTGCGCCTGGCCCCACCACCACGAGTCGGGGAAGCCGCCCTTGCCCCAGTTCTTCTCGGCGTAGACCGACCATCCGTCCAGCTCCCAGATGTCGTTCCCGACGGTGACCTCGCCGCGCGCCGAGCCGCCCAGGAGCCACGGGTGCCAGTACTGGTTCAGACCCGGGACGGATTGGAAGACGCTGGAGCCACCGACGCTGCGGCGGGGCCACGGCACGGGGTCGTGGATCGCCACGTCGACGCGGGCATCGGGGCCCAGATCGACGTGCAGGCGGTCCGAGGAGCCGCGGAACGCCGTCCCGGAGACGACGCCCAGCCGGCCCTCGTCGGCGTGACCCTCGGGGTGCACCGTCGTGCGCAGGAAACCGCTCGGGTGTGCCGCGAGCCCCAGCGTCGACCACGTCCCGTCGGCCGCCCGGTTCACGCCGTCCAGCGCGATGACCACGCGACCGGTCGCCGGATCGGTGAACCGCCAGAAGTAACCCTCCATCGCGACGCCGTGCGCGGGCAGGGGGTCGCCGAAGGGACGATCGGCGCCGCTCGCCCGGTACGCACGTCGTAGCGAGGTCAGGGTGTCTCGGGCCAGCGGGATCATGTCAGCACTGTGGCAGCCCGCCGCCGGAGGCGCATCGTGGCGCCGGTTCGCCACGGGTGGTCCTCGCGCTCTCGCTCCTGCTCCTCTAGGCTCCGGGGAATCCAGTGCGACCAGAGGACGATCGATGAGCGCACTGCGCCGAGCCCGACAGCTGCAGCCCGGCTCCGTCGTGCGCTGGGACAGGCTTGAGCGCGACGCGTTCTCGGCACACCCCGAGGTGCTCGCCGGGCCGAAGGCGGGCAGCTCGGGCCCGCCCAAGCCCCGGGAGTGGCTGTTGCTCGCCCCACTGGGACTCCTCGCCGCGGTGGTGGCCGGCGCCCCCATCTGGGGATACGTGGCGATCGCCGCTGACGGCAGCCGGTTCGCCACCGCAGCACCCGACTCGGACCCCTCGGTGACGATCGCCGTGGCGGGATCCTTCTATGCCTGTGCCCTCGTCGTGGTGCTGTCACACATCGTCATCTGGCTCCGGAACGGACGCCCGAAGGCGCGCATGGACCTGGGATACGTGGGGATCACCGCGGTGCTCGGTGCGATGACGACGCTGTCGGTGTGGCGTCGCGGCACCGCGGGCGGGGTCGAGACGTGGGACCGGTGGATCATCCCCGTCGTCCTCGCCACCGTGGTGAGCGGTGTCCACGCATGCGTCCTGCTCGTCATCAAGCTCCGCCACGAGGCGTCCAGCGCCCTGTCCCTCGAGGGCAGTGACGCCCTCGACGCGCGCACCGCCCGCGCGGCCGAGCTCGACGACGCCGAACAGGCGACGATCCGAGCCGACCTCGACGCCGCGATCGCCGATCTCGAGCGGCGGGGCATCATCACCACCGCCGTCGCCGCACGCGCCCGGAGCCTGGACCTCGGCGCCTTGGCGCTGACGATGATGAGCCGGAATCGGGGGACGGGCTCAGCGAGGTTGCCGTGACGCTGCGCCATGGCGAGCATGAGGGATGACCACGCCGACCCCTCGGACGCTCGCTCGGGGCCTGCTGGTCGTGGTGCTGGTCGTCGGAACGGGGGTCGCCGTGCTCTGGGCGTTGCAACGTCAGCTGATCTACTTCCCGGACGCGTCACCCGTGCCCGCGGCGGCCGACGCCGTGGCGGGTGGGCGTGACGTCACGCTGAGCACCGAGGACGGGCTCGAGCTGGCTGCCTGGTTCGTGCCGCCCGTCGGTGGGGACACGGAGATGGCCGTGCTCTTCGCGCCCGGCAACGGCGGCAACCGCGCCGGCCGGGCCGAGCTGGCCCAGGAGCTGAGCCGGCGCGGACTGGCCGTCCTGCTGATGGACTACCGCGGGTACGGCGGCAATCCCGGCACGCCGGGGGAGGAGGGCCTGGCCGCCGACGCCGACGCGGCGGTGGAGGCGCTCCGGGACCTGGGCTACCCGCCGGAGCGGACGATCTACTTCGGCGAGTCCCTCGGCACCGGTGTCGTCGCCGCCCTGCAGGCCCGGACCACGCCGGCGGGCGTGGTGCTCCGCTCGCCGTTCACCGAGCTCGCCGACGTCGGCGCCCACCACTACCCGTGGCTGCCCGTGCGGTGGCTGTTGCGGGACCGCTTCCCGGTCGTCGAGCACCTCGCCGCGAGCGACGTCCCGGTCACCGTGATCCACGGCGATCGCGACTCCGTCGTGCCGACGAGCCTCAGCGTGCGGGTGGCCGACGAGACCCGCGTGCTGGCGGAACGACTCGTGCTGACCGGCGACCACAACGATCCCGTGATGTTCGGACCCGAGGTCGCGGACGCGGTCCTGCGCCTGGCCGAGCGCGTGGGGTGAGGGCTCAGCCCATCTTGTCGACCCAGTGGGTCAGCCGGCCGTCCTCGCCGACCTCGTGGAACGCCGGGGGACCGGGCACCGGGTCCTCGCGCAACGCCGCGATGACCTCGTCGGGTCCGTGCAGACGCTCCTCGACCGCGGTCACCCAGACGACGTCGGGGGAGAGGGACGCGGCGAGGCGGTCCCAGTCCCGCCGCTCGATGAGGCTCAGGATGTTCCCGACCGCGGGGACGAACTCAGCCATCACGCACTCCTGCTCGGTCGTGGAGGTGGGCCGGGCGGACCGCCGACTGCACGAACGGTCGCAGAGGGTGGGGCGTCGCGGCAACCGGTCTGGCGTGACTCAGGCCGTGAGCAGTCCGATGCCCAGCGTGGCCAGGCTGACGGCGAGCAGCAGCGCGCCGAGCAGCACGAGCGCGATCCAGCGGTTCGGCTCGGTGCGGCCTCGGCCCATGGATGCGAAGAAGAACCCGCCCGGCATCAGCAGCGCCGAGACGGCGACCCCGCTGCGGGCCAGCCAGGCCCACCCGCCGGTCAGGTCGGTCGCGTCGACGAAGGGCTGGCACACGAGAGCCAGGAGGAGGAGCACCCCGGCGTGGGCGTGCCCGGCGCGGGCGAACTTCTCCTGGAACGGCGTGACCGACTCGCGGCCGCTGACGATGCGCAGGAGGTAGAGACCGCCGGTTTCGACGGTGACGAGCGCCAGGAGCAGGATCCCGGCCAGGTCGCGGGACTCGGAGGACAGGAACGGCTCCATGTCGATCACCAGTTTCAGATAGTTGTGCTCTCCCATTTATTGGAGACCTTGGCTATCCCATCTGTCAAGATGTCGGTATGCGTCTTGCCGAACTCTCGTCGCGCAGCGGCCTGCCCACCGCCACGATCAAGTACTACCTGCGGTCCGGACTCGTCCCGCCGGGAGAGACCGAGGGCAGCACCTGGGCCCGCTACGACGAGACGCACCTGCGCCGTCTGCGCCTGGTCCGCGCGCTGACCGAGTTCGCCGGTCTGTCGCTCGACGAGGTCCGCGTGGTGGTCGCGGCGCTGGACGCCGCGGGCTCGGAGCACGACGCCCGGGGTGCGGCGCAGTGGCCGCTCTCCGCACCCGGTCCGGACGAGCCGACCCCGGAGGCGCTCGACCAGGTCCATGCGCTCATCGCCCGGCACGGCTGGAACATCGAACCCGACAGCCCGCACCGCCGGGTCCTCGCCGCCGCGCTGGACACCGTGGGCGAGCTCGGCATGCCGGCGACGGACGAGATCCTGGACGCCTATGCCGAGGCCGTCGACATCGTGGCGGCCGTCGACGTCCCGTCGGTGATGGCCGAGACCGACCCGATCGTCGCCGCCGAGAAGCTGGTCGTCGGAACGCTCTTGTACGAGCCCGTCCTGACGACGCTGCGCCGGATGGCACACGAGGCGGTGTCGGCAGAGCCGTCGTGACTCAGGTCATCAGACGCTCGGCCAGCACGGGGACGCCCGCGCCGTCGAGGTCGTCGAGCGCGACCGTGCGCCCCGAGAGCGCAAGAAGCACCGACAGTGCCGGACCGCTGACGAGGGGACCGTCGCCCAACTCGAGGTCGGCGTCGGTGGCGGCGACGCGGACCGCCGACAGATGGTCCTTGGCCCCGCCGAGGGATCCCGGCGTGCGCACCTGCGAGCCGATGGCGCGCAGCACGGCCTCCTGCTGGTAGACGTGCTCGATGTCCAGCGGCCGGCGGATGTCCTCGCCGTGGACGACCTCCTCGACGAGTCGGCTGTCCAACGGCGCGGGCGGTGTCGCGGTGCTGTCGGCGGCGGCACGGAGCCCGTCGAGGGTCTCGGCCGGCGTCCGGCCCCGGCGCCGCTGGACGCCGCGCTCGTTGAGGCGGTGGAAGTCGAACCGGGCACGGACCAGGGCCACGGCGAATCCCCGGCGCGTCGTGAGCGCGCTGTCGACGAGGTGCGCGGCCACGTCGTGGACGGTCCACCCCGGGCAGAGCGAGGGCGTGTCCCACGCTGCGGGCGACACCTGCTCCAGATCGGCGATCAGGGCTCGGCGCTGCTCGTGGACCAGCGGCCACACGTCGGTCATCTGCACTCCTGGCGTCTCGGGGAGGAACATGCCTCACGCTAGACGTCGCCGGGGACGTATGCGCACGACCAGGTCGCGGGAGTCCCGCAGGGTGCCACGCGGGTGCCAGAGTGGGAGCCATGGCCGACGGTTCCCCTGCGCCCCTCGAGCTCGCGTACCCCTTCGACGGTCGCTGGCAGGCGCGCAACAGCCCGGCGCGACGCGTGCCGAGCCACGGCACCCACCTCATGGGCACGACCTACGCGATCGACTTCGTCGCCGTGGACGAGCAGGGCCGGTCGGCGCCATGGTCGTGGCGGGCGGCGGTGGCCACCGAACCGCCTGAGACGTTCGTGGGGTTCGGCGCGCCGATCCTGGCGCCCTGTCCGGGCCGGGTGGTGGTGGCCCACGACGGCGAGCCCGACCACGAGGCGCGGCGATCCGCACCGTTCCTGCTGGGCTACGCGCTCACGCAGGCGCGGCGCGTGCGGGCCGGTGCGGCGTCCATCGCGGGCAACCACGTGGTGATCGCGACGGGGGAGGGTGGCCCGTTCGTCCTGCTCGCCCACCTGCGGCGCGGTTCGGTGCGGGTCGCCGTCGGTGACGAGATGGCCGAGGGCCACGTCGTGGGCGCCTGCGGCAACTCGGGCAACAGCACCGAGCCGCACGTGCACCTCCAGGTGACCGACAGCCTCGCGTGGGACACCGCACGGGGCCTCCCGCTGAGATTCCGCGGCCCGGACGGCCCCACCCTCCCGGCCGAGTCCGAGATCGTCCGGGTCCGCGCGGGAGCGTGACCGACCCCGGTCAGTCCGCGGGGAGGGCGGCGAACGACTTCTTCATGTCGTTGTACCAACCGAGCGACTTCTTGGGGTGGCGCCAGCGACCCTTCATCGCGTCGCGCGCCTCCTGATGGGTCGCGTCGCCGGCCTTCTCGGCGTCCTTGAGGTGCTGGTCCTGGGCGGCGATGACGTCGTCGGCGGTCTCGCCGCGGTGCGCGAGCTCGCAGGGGCCGCCGAGCTGGCGACAGGTCATGGTCTTCATGGCTTCTCCTCTTTCCGGTGCCGTGCTGTGTCCTGTTGACGATCGGGGTGGGTGAAGTGTGACCGGCCTCAGCCGCGCGGGTCCGCTCCGTCGCGGCGGACGACCTGAGCGAGCACGTCGGGCTCGGCGCGGAACGTGATCGCCGTGACCTGCCCGTCCTCGACGGTGAAGTCGAAGACGACCCTGGCCTGGCCGAGGTGGAACCAGGCGGTGGCGGGCCGGTCCTCGACGAACACCGGGAGGGCGGCGTGGGCGCTGCCGTTGAAGAAGGTCGCCACCTCGTCGCGGCCCTCGATGTGCTCCGGAGTGCCCACGAGGATGGCCGCCCGGTCGGCGGTCACGGTGGCGTCCGGCGCCAGCAGCTGCAGCAGCCGCTCGAACTCCCCGTTCTTCGCCGCGGCCATGAACGCGTCGACCACCTCCCAGTCGGCCAGACGGTCCTCGGGGGAGGGCTGGCGGACCTTCGCCCGGGCGCGGGACGCCAGCTTGCGCGCGGCCGCGGGGGTCGTGTCCAGCAGCTCCGCGATCGTCGTGAACTCGTAGCCGAACGAGTCGTGCAGCACGAACGCCACGCGCTCGCCGGGGCTGAGCCGATCCAGGACGACGCTCAGCGCGGCCCCGACGGTGTCGGCCAGGGTCACGTCGTCCGCGGGGTCGCCGACGGTCTCACCGGGATCGAGGTCGTCGACCGGCACCGGGGTGCGCGACCGCAGCCGGTCCAGGCACAGCCGCGTCGTGACGGTCGTCAGCCAGCCGGGCAGGTTCTCGATCTCGGCATCGGTCCCGTGCCAGCGCAGCCACGCCTGCTGCACGATGTCCTGGGCCTCGCTCGCGTCGCCGAGCATCCGGCTCGCGATCCTCACCAGACGCGGCCGCTCGGCCTCGAACCATTCGTCCTGCTGCATGGTCCTCACCCTTCCACGTCCCTTGGTCCTCCCTCTGACGATCGGGACGGCCCTGGTGTGACCGGACGCCGCCGTCGCGGTGAACTTTCGCAAGGCCCGGCACGGGAGCACAGTGGAACCAGGGGGAGGGGGAGAAGGTCATGACGAATCTTCTTCGCTGGGCTGTGGTGGCGATCCTCGTGCTGCACGGGTTCGTTCATCTGCTGGCTGCGGCCCAGCGGTTCGGGTGGGTCGACGACCCCATGCTCGCGCGGTCCCCGGGCCTCGGCGTCCTGTGGCTGGCCGCGGCGATCCTGTTGCTGGCGGCCGCCCTGCTCGCCGCCCTCGGCGCCCCCACCTGGTGGTGGCTGCTGGCGATTGTCGCCGCCGTGACGTCCGAGGCGGCGATCATGACGTCCTGGAGCGTCTCGAAGTCGGGCACCCTGGTGAACGTCCTGCTGATCTTCGTCGCGGTGTACTCGCTGCTGCTGCGGGGGCCACCCAGCTTCCGGGCCCAGTGGCGGCGGCGGTCCAAGGAGGCGCTCGCCTCGGTGGCGCCCGATCCGAGGCCCTTGACCGAGGACGAGCTGGCCGGGCTGCCCGAGCCGCTGGCGGCGTACATCCGCCGCTCGCTGCGGCACGGGGAGCCGCGGGAGGCGACCCTCCACGCCCGGTTCCACGGCCGGATCCGCAGCGACCCGGACGCCGAGTGGATGCCGTTCCGGGGTCGGCAGGTGAACACGTTCGGCGACCACCCGACACGCACGTTCCTCATGATCGCGTCCCGCTCGGGCGTGCCCGTCACGGTCCTGCACTGCTTCGCGGACGGGCGGGCCACGATGCGGGCCAAGGTGCTGTCCCTCGTCACGGTGACCGACGCGGCCGGGCCGGAGATGGACCGCGCGGAGACGGTCACCGTCTTCAACGACCTCGTGGTCCTCGCGCCGGGCGCCATCGTCGACGCTCCCATCACGTGGACCTCCGTCGGCAAGCGGCAGGTCCGCGGTGTGTTCACCCTGGGAACCCAGAGCGTGTCGGCCGTCCTGACGTTCGACGAGCGCGACGACCTCGTCGACTTCGTCTCGGACGACCGGTCGCGGGCCTCGGCCGACGGCCGCTCCTTCACCCCGCAGACCTGGTCCACCCCGTTGCGCACCCACCGAGACGTGGAGGGCCTGCGGGTGCTGACCCGGGGAGCCGCGCGCTGGCTGGGGCCGGACGGATGGTTCACCTACATCGAGCTCGAGTACGACGAGATCACCTACAACGTGCACGAGGTGGAGACCGGCGCCGCCGCCGGTCCCGCGCTCCAGGGGCTGACGCCGGAGCGCGTCAGTCGGTCCGGGGAGACCGCGCACCGACGGCCGCGACGAGCAAGGTGATGAGCGCCGCGGCCAGGAGTCCGGCGCCCAGATGCCACGTCAGCAGGGCTGCCCCGGTTCCGGCGCCGGCCAGGATGAGCAGCACGGCCGCGGACCGGCGACCGCTGTCGGCACCCGTGCCGCCGCCCAGCACCGAGTCGGCCGCCAGTCCCGTCAGCGTCGAGGTGATCACGACGGTGGTCACGTCCTTGACCCCGATCAGGCGTGCCGTGGCGGCCTGCACCCCCATCGCGGTGCCGAGCAGGGTGCTGAGCGTCAACGCGACGGGCCGGGTGGGCTCGGGGTCGAGGAAGATCGCCACCGAAAGTCCCATGATCACCACGCCGACCAGCACCAACAGCACGGTGGTGCGCCTTGACCAGCCCTTGGCTGCGCCCTTGAGCACGCGCCCACCGAATGCCGCGCCGACGAGGAAGCCGATCAGCGCGAGCGCTGGGCCGAGCACCGGCAGGTCCTCGGCGCCCGCGAGGCCCATGCCCAGGATGACCACGTTGCCGGTCATGTTCCCGGTGAACACCCGATCGAGTCCGAGGTATCCGACGGCGTCGATCATGCCGGTCGAGAACGTCAGCGCCAGCATGAGGACGAGGTGCTGGCGCTCGGCGGGTAGGCGTCGGATCACCTCTCGATCATGGTCCACATCGGCGACCGGAGTGTCATCGACGCGTCACGGCGGCGTTACACGACCTGCCTACGCTCGCGGGATGACCGTCCTGCACACCGGCGTCGGCCTGACGGGCAGGGCGACCTACCTGCCCGCCTCCCTCGACCATGTCCTGTGGGGTCGGCTGCCGTGCGCGGCCGACCGGCCGGTGCTGACCGTCGATCCGGGTGACACGGTCGTGTTCGACACGATCAGCCACGAGGGGATCCTCGAGGACCAGGGCCGGGACCCTCGCGCGTTCTTCGAGCGGTACGGCGTGGACGTGCTCGACGACGCCGTGGCGCTGGCCCGCGCCGACGTCCCGCGGACCTTCGGGGTGGACGGCCCGCACGTCGTGACCGGACCGGTGGCCGTCCGCGGCGCCCGGGTGGGCGACCTGCTGGCGATGACCGTCGTCGACGCGGTGCCCCGCGTGCCGTACGGGGTCGTCTCGAACCGTCACGGACGGGGGGCGCTGCCGGGGGAGTACCCCGCCACGGGCGACGTGATGAGCGTGTTCGCCCGCGCCGAGGACGGGTACGGGCACATCGCCTACGGGCCGGACGACGCCCGCACCGTGCGGTTCCCGCTGGCGCCGTTCCTGGGGATCATGGGGGTGGCGGTCGCCGGGAGCGAGCGACCGCACAGCGTCCCGCCGGGGCCGCACGGGGGCAACATCGACATCAACCTGCTGACCGCGGGATCGACGCTCTACCTGCCGGTCCAGGTCGACGGCGCACTCGCGTACGTGGGCGATCCCCACTTCGCGCAGGGCGACGGAGAAGTGGCGTTGACCGCGATGGAGGCCTCGCTGCGGGCCACGATCCGGTTCGACGTCGTCGCCCGCGAGGACGCGCTGCGCGAGCTCGGGGAGGTGGCCGGCCCGTTGGCCCGGACCAGCGAGTTCCTCGTGCCCACCGGCATGGACCCCGATCTCGACGTCGCGGTGCAGAACTGCGTGCGGGCCGCGATCGGCCTGCTGGGCGCGCGGTACGGGATGGATCCGGCGCACGCCTACGCGTACCTGAGCGCCGCGACGGACTTCAACATCAGCCAGGTGGTGGACCTCGTGAAAGGCGTGCACGCACGGATTCGGCTGGAGGACTTCCGATGACCCACGTACTCGGCGATCCCGCGCCGGACGGGCTGCTCGACGCCTTCTGGGCCTATGAGCGCGCCCTGATGTCCGACGACCTCGCGATGCTCGACCGCCTCTTCGCGCAGGGACACGACACCCTGCGCGGCGACGCGGCCGGGCTGCTCGTCGGTCACGACCAGATCAGCCGGTTCCGCGGCGGACGCGGCGGCGCACCGGCCCGCTCGGTGCTGCAGGTGCACGTCCGGTCGCTGAGTCCCGCGCATGCGCTCGTCGTCGCGATCACCGAGCTGGAACGCGGGGGCCGCGGTCAGCAGACCCAGGTCTGGCGACGCGGCGTCGACGGGTGGCGGGTCATGGCCGCCCACGTGGCCGTGCCCGCCCCGGCATTCGACTCGCGCGTCTGGCGCGTCGTCGGCGACCCGCTGGCGCGGCCCACGGGCTCGGGGCCGCTCGACGGCGAGACCGTCGCCGTCAAGGACCTCTTCGCCGTCGCGGGACACCCGGTCGGCGCGGGGAACCCGGCGTGGCTGGACCAGGCCCGGGTCGAGCCGTCGGACGCGTGGGCGGTGCGGATGCTGACCGGAGGAGGCGCCGCGGTCCGCGGCATCGCGCGCACCGACGAGTTCGCCTACAGCCTGGCCGGCACCAACGCGCACCACGGCACGCCGCCCAACCCGCGCGCACCGGGGCGGATCGGCGGAGGATCGAGCTCCGGCTCGGCGAGCGCGGTCTCGCTGGGGCACGCGACGATCGGTCTGGGCACGGACACCGGTGGCTCGATCCGCGTGCCGGCGGCCTATCAGGGGCTGTACGGCCTGCGGACGACCCACGGGGCCGTCCCGACGGCAGGGGCCATGGCGTTGGCGCCCGCCTTCGACGCGGTCGGCTGGCTCACGCGGGACGCGGAGCTGCTCGCACGGGTCGGTGGAGTGCTGCTGCCCGACACGGCTCCGCGGCCGGTGCGCGAGGTCGTCGCCGTCCCCGAGCTCTGGGCCCTGGCCGAGCCGGACGTGGCCGACGCCGTCGAGGCGTTCGCCGAGGGCGAGTCGGCCCGGCAGGAGTCGTGGGATCTGACCGATCTGGAGTCCTGGCGCGAGGCGTTCCGCGTGCACCAGGCGGCGCAGGCGTGGGCCACGCACGGGTCGTGGCTGCGGAACCGGCTCGACGTGCTGGGACCCGACGTGCGGAGTCGGTTCGAGGCCGCCGCGCAGGTCACTCCCGACGAGGCGTCCGCCGCCGCCACCGGGGTGGCCGAGGCGCGACAGGCGATCCGCGACCTGGTCGGCGACCGGGTCGTCGTCCTGCCCTCGGCGTCCTCGGTCGCCCCGGCCCTGGGCTCGGATCCGGGCCGGGTGCGTGATGCGACGATGCGCCTGACCTGCCTGGCAGGACTCGGGGGCCTTCCCGCGATCAGCATCCCGACCACCACGCAGGAAGGGCTGCCGTGCGGGGTGAGCCTGATCGCCGCGCCGGGTCGCGACCGCGACCTGCTGGCGTTCGCCGTCGATCACGCGCAACGTTTACGCCCCTGAAACGATCGTTGCAGCTCGTGTAACACCGCCCACCTAGCGTCAGGGCGCATGAACGTCACCCGCTTCGACGAGGCCGACCCGGCCGCCGCCTCAGCGCTCGTTCGCGCGTGCGCCGCCGTCGAGTCGTGGGTCGACGCCGTCGTCACGGGCCGACCGTACGGAAGCCTCGACGCCTTGCTCGACCGGGCGGACGCGCTGAGCGCCCGGTGGGGCGCGGCCGAGGTGGAGGAGGCCCTGGCGGACCACCCCCGCATCGGCGAGCGCCACCCCGGCTCGGGTGCCGGCGCCTCCCTGTCGCAGCAGGAGCAGTCGGGCGTCGACCGCTCGACGGACACGGTGGCGCGACTGGCCGAGGGCAATCGACGCTACGAGGACCGCTTCGGCCGCATCTTCCTGGTCCGCGCGGCAGGCCGTGACGCCGAGGAGATCCTCGAACAGCTCGAGCGCCGGCTGGACCACGACCCCGACACCGAGCTGGCGGTCACCGCCGGTCAGCTTCGCGAGATCGCCGCGCTGCGGCTGAAGGGATCGTTCTCATGACCACCCTGTCCACCCACGTCCTGGACTCCGCCCGCGGCCGGCCCGCCGCCGCGATCACGGTCACGCTCGACGGCGCCCGGACCCTCGAGACGGACGCCGACGGCCGGATCGCCTTCGACGGCGATCTCGCCGCGGGAGCCCACACGCTCGAGTACGCCACGGGGGACTGGTTCGCCGGTCAGTACCGCGACACGTTCTTCCCGTCGGTCCAGCTGACGTTCGAGGTCGAGCCCGATCGTCCCCACCTGCACGTGGCCCTGCTGCTGGGCCCGTTCTCCTACACCGCCTACCGAGGGAGCTGAGCATGGCGCACGGCGACATCGTCCTGGGACCCAACCAGTACGGCAAGGCGGAGGTCCGGCTGGTCCGGGTCACGCGCGACACCGAGGTCCACCGCGTCGAGGACCTCAACGTCACGACCCAGCTGCGCGGCGACTTCGCCGACTGCCACACGGCGGGCGACAACAGTCACGTCGTGGCCACCGACACCCAGAAGAACACGGTCTACGCCTTCGCCCGCGAGCACGGGATCGGCTCGCCCGAGCAGTTCCTGACGACGCTGGGCCGGCACTTCGTCGACGGCTTCGAGCAGGTGACCGGCGGCCGCTGGGAGTCCCAGCTGCACGCCTGGGACCGGATCGCGGTCGACGGTCGGCCCCACGACCACGCCTTCCTGCGTGAGGGGCGCGAGGTCCGCACGACGCTCGTGCAGGCGGACGGCGCCGACACGTGGGTGCTCGCCGGGTTCGCCGACTGCACGGTCATGAAGACGACGGGCTCGGAGTTCCACGGCTTCCCACGCGACCGGTACACGACCCTGGCCGAGACCGACGACCGGATCCTGGCCACCTCGGTGACGGCGTGGTGGCGGTACACCTCGGCCGACCTCGGTGACTGGAACGAGCGTTACGCGGCGATCCGTGACGCCATGCTCGAGACCTTCGCGGGCCTGCACTCGCTGGCCCTGCAGCAGACCATCTTCGAGATGGGTCGTGCGGTGCTCGAGCAGTTCCCGGAGGTCGCCGAGGTCAAGCTCTCGTGCCCCAACAAGCACCACTTCCTCGTCGACCTGGCGCCGTTCGGCCTGGACAACCCGAACGAGGTGTTCTTCGCCGCCGACCGCCCCTACGGACTGATCGAGGCGACCGTCCAGCGCGAGGGCGCCCCGGCGGCGCCCCGGGCCTGGGCCACCGTGGCGGGGTTCTGCTGAGCATGCGGCTCGATGCCATCCGTGGCCGCCAGGTGCTGGTCGACGGTGAGTTCCGGGCGGCGACGCTGCTGCTGCGCGACGGCCGGATCGCGGCGATCCAGCCGTTCGGCGAGGTGGTCGACGGGGCCGTGCTGGACGCTCCGGACGGCACGTTCGTCCTGCCCGGCGTCGTCGACACGCACGTCCACGTCAACGAGCCGGGTCGCACCGAGTGGGAGGGGTTCCGGTCCGCCACCGAGGCGGCCGCCCGGGGTGGTGTGACGACGCTCGTCGACATGCCGTTGAACGCCATCCCGCCCACCACGACGGTCGAGAGCCTCGAGCTCAAGCGCGGGGCGGCGCAGGGGCAGTCGATCGTGGACGTCGGCTTCTGGGGCGGTGCGGTGCCCGGCAACGTGGCCGACCTCGAGCCGATGTGGGAGGCGGGCGTCTTCGGCTTCAAGTGCTTCCTGTCGCCGTCCGGTGTCGAGGAGTTCCCGCCGCTGGACCGCGACGAGTTCCTGGCCGCGCTGCGCGAGGTCGCCCGGTTCGACGGGCTGATGATCGTGCACGCGGAGGACGCCGCGATCCTCGCGCAGACGCCAGCCCGCGCCAGCCGGTCCTACCGCGACTTCGTGGCCTCGCGCCCGGACGCCTCCGAGGTCGCGGCGATCCGGCAGGTGATCGACGGCGCGCGCGAGACCGGGGCGCGGGTGCACGTGCTGCACCTGTCGAGCGCCCGGGCGCTCGACGTCATCGCCGGCGCCAGGGCCGAAGGGCTGCGGCTCACGGTCGAGACCTGCCCGCACTACCTGTGCTTCAGCGCCGAGGAGATCCCGGACGCGGCCCCGGAGTTCGCGTGCTGCCCGCCGATCCGCGACAGCGGGAACCGCGACGCACTGTGGCAGGCGCTGGACGAGGGCCTGATCGACTGCGTCGTCAGCGACCACTCACCCTCGACGGCGGCCGAGAAGAGCCGCGGCGACGGCGACCTGCAGCAGGCGTGGGGTGGCGTCTCGGGGTTGCAGGTCGGGTTCGGCGCGGTCGCCCACGAGGCGGCCCGACGCGGCATCGGCCCGGACCGGGTCAGCCGGTGGATGTCGCGGAACACCGCCGACCTGGTGGGCCTCGACCGCAAGGGTCGTCTGGAGGTGGGCGCCGATGCCGACGTCGCGATCCACGACCCGGCCGCGACCTGGCACGTCGACGCCGAGCGACTGGCGCACCGCAACCCCATCTCGGCCTACGACGGGATGCGCCTGGACGGCCGGGTCACCAGCACCGTCCTGCGCGGCCGCCTCGTCGCGGGGCACGACCTCGATCCCACGTTCGGGCGCCTGGTGTCCCGACCCGACCTCGGAGACGACCGATGACCAGCCTGCCCGTGAACCCGCCGCCGCGACTGCTGATGGGGCCCGGCCCGATCACGGCGGACCCGCGCGTGCTGCGCGCGATGTCGGCCCAGCTGGTCGGCCAGTACGACCCCGCGATGACGGCGTACATGAACGAGACGATGGAGCTCTACCGGCGGGTCTTCCGCACCCAGAACGAGCAGACCTTCCTCGTCGACGGCACGTCGCGCGCCGGCATCGAGGCCGCGCTGGTCTCCCTGCTCGAGCCCGGGGACCGAGTGCTCGTTCCGGTGTTCGGGCGGTTCGGTCACCTGCTGGCGGAGATCGGCCGGCGCTGCGGTGCCGAGGTCCACACGATCGAGACGCCCTGGGGCACGGTGTTCACGCCCGAGCTGATCGAGGAGGCCGTGGCGGCGGTGCGCCCGAAGGTGCTGGCCGTGGTCCACGGCGACACCGCCACCACGATGTGCCAGCCGCTCGACGACCTGGGCGAGATCTGCCGGCGCCACGACGCCCTGCTGTACTGCGATGCCACGGCGACCCTGGGCGGCAATCGGTTCGAGGTCGACGCGTGGGGGGTCGACGTCGCGACGGCGGGGTTGCAGAAGTGCCTCGGCGGGCCGTCGGGCAGCGCGCCGATCACGATCGGCGAGCGTGCCGTCGGGGTCATCGAGGGACGGTGTCACGTCGAGGCCGGGATCGCGGAGCCCGAGGACGTCGGGCGCGGTGTGCCGATCGCCTCGAACTACCTCGACCTCGCCCAGATCATGGACTACTGGGGCCCACGCCGGCTGAACCACCACACCGAGGCGACCGCGATGCTCTACGGGGCTCGCGAGTGCGCGCGCCTGCTGGTCGACGAGGGTCTCGACGTGGCGGTGGAGCGGCACCGCCTGCACGGTGCCGCCATGCTGGCCGGCGTCCGGGGACTGGGCCTGGAGGTGTTCGGCGACGTCGCGCACAAGATGCACAACGTCGTCGCGGTGCACATCCCCGAGGGAGTCGACGGCGACGGCGCCCGCGCGGCGTTGCTGCAGGACTTCGGGATCGAGATCGGGACCTCGTTCGGACCGCTCCACGGCAAGGTCTGGCGGATCGGCACCATGGGCCACAACGCCCGCAAGGACGCCGTGCTGGTCACCCTGGCCGCGCTCGAGCAGGTGCTGCGGGCGGCGGGGGTCCCGGTGACGGCCGGTGGCGGCGTCGGTGCGGCGCAGGAGGTCTACGCATGACGACCGCCGTCGAGGTCCTGGCCCGTTGTGCCGAGCTGGACCAGCACTCCGCACATCCCACGCACCTCGAGCGCGTGCACCTGACACCCGAGCACGCGGCGGCCAACGCGCTCGTGGCCGGGTGGATGACCCGGGCCGGGCTGACCACGTGGCAGGACGCGGCCGGGAACCAGTACGGCCGGCGCGAGGGCCGTGCGCCCGGGTTGCCCGCGCTGCTGCTGGGCTCGCATCTCGACACGGTGCCGGACGCGGGCTCCTACGACGGGATGCTCGGGGTGGTCCTGGCCGTCGCCGTGGCCGAGCGACTGGGCGATCGGGTCGGGGACCTGCCCTTCGCGCTCGAGGTGGTCGGGTTCGGCGACGAGGAGGGAGCCAGGTTCGGCAAGGCCCTGTTGGGCAGCTGCGCCGTGGCGGGCACGTGGGATCCCGCCTGGTGGCGGCTGCGGGACGCGGACGGCACCACCCTGCGGCGGGCCTTCGGCGACTTCGGGCTCGACCCCGAGCGCGTCGGCGAGGCGGCCCGTCGCCCCGAGGAGCTGGTCGGATACCTCGAGGCGCACATCGAGCAGGGCCCCTACCTGGAGGAGGCGGACGCCTCGCTGGGCTACGTCACCGCCATCGCGGGTGCACGGCGCTTCGTGATCAGCGTCCTGGGCCAGGCCCGGCACGCCGGCGGCACGCCCTACGAGCGACGCAAGGACGCCCTGGTGGGTGCCGCCGAGTGCATCACCGCGGTCGAGCGGCTGGTGCGTCCCTCGGGGTGCATCGCGACCGTGGGCCGGATCGAGGCGCACCCCGGGGCGGTCAACGTCATCGCGGGCCGCGCCGACTTCACCCTGGACCTGCGGGCCGCGACCGACGAGGACCGCGACGCGATGTGGAAGCGACTGGAGGTCGAGCTGCAGGGGATCTGCGCCGCGCGCGGTCTCGGACTGACGGTCGTCGAGACCCATCGCGCCCCCGCGATGCCCTGTGCGCCGTGGTTGACCGAGGCCATCGTCGAGGGCATCGCCGCGACGGCCGACCCCGACCCGATGGGGCTGTGGAGCCGGGCCGGCCATGACGCCATGGCGATCGGCGCGGTCACGGACGTGGCGATGCTCTTCGTCCGCTGCCACGACGGGATCAGCCACCACCCGGACGAGGACGTGCGCGAGATCGACGTCGCGCGGGCCCTCGACGCCCTCGAGCGGGCCGTGCTCGCGGTGGCCGAGCGGGTGGAGGGACGATGACCGACACGTCGGACGTGCGCCCCATCGAGTCGCGGATCGCGGAGCGCTACCCGACGCTCTCGCCCCAGGAGCGCCGGGCGGCCGATGCCCTGCTGGACCACCTGGACGACCTGGCGATCTATCGCGCGGCCGAGCTGGCCGAGCTGGCCGGCGTCTCCAAGGCGACGATGAGCCGGCTCTTCCGCCGGCTCGACTACGACGACTTCACGCAGGTGCGCGAGCAACTGCGCACGATGCGCAGCTCGGGCGTGCCGGTCACGGTCGACGGTGCTCCCTCGGTCGAGCACCACGTCAGGGCCGAGACCGAGCACCTGCAACGGGTGCTGCACACGGCCGAGCCGGCCATCGAGCGAGCGGCGGAGCTGCTGGCGGCCAGTGCGTCCGTCACCGTCGTCGGGCTGCGCAACAGCTATCCGGTCGCGCTCCACCTGGCCCAGCAGCTGGGCCAGGCACGCGCGCGCGTGCGTGTCTCGCCGGCGCCGGGTCAGTCGCTGTCCGACGATCTCGTGGGGCTCGGGCCGGAACACGCCGCCGTGGTGGTCGCGTTCCGGCGGCGGCCCCCGCAGGTGCCCGGGCTGCTGCGGCTGCTGCGCGAGGAGGGCACGCCGGTCGTGCTGCTCGGCGACCCGTCCGGCCGACGGCTGGCGCGCCACGGCGACGTCTGGATCGAGTGCGGGGCGTCGACCCAGACCGCGTTCGACAGCTACGCGGCGGCGATGAGCGTCGTGGCGGCCCTGTCGGCGCGCGTGCTGGACCGGGTGGGCCCCGATGCCACGGCACGGGCGGCGGCGATCGACGCGTCCTACCGCCTCGTCGGCGAGATCGAGGCCGGGTGACCTGATGGACCTGCACACCGTCGAGACGTTCCGGGCGGCCGGGACCGACCTGCGCCTGGCTCCGGGCGAGACGTGGGTGGCCGGCGGTACCTGGCTGTTCTCCGAGCCGCAGCCCGGTGTGCGCGGCCTGGTCGACCTGACGGTGCTGGGCTGGCCGGCGTGGGAGGAGCAACCCACCGGGGTGTCGATCGCGGCCACCTGCACCGTCGCCGAGCTCGTCGAGCGCGCGGAGACGTCCGACCTGCCGGCGTGGACGGTCGCGCGCCCGTGCGCCGAGTCGCTCGTGATGTCGACCAAGATCTGGGGCGCGGCGACGGTGGGCGGAAATGTCTGCCTCGCGCTGCCGGCCGGTGCGATGACGTCGCTGCTGGCGGGACTGGGTGCCACGGCGGTCGTGCTCGGGACGGCGGGGGAGCGCCGCGAACCGGTGGCCGACCTGGTGCGCGGGGTGCGGCGGACCTCCCTGGCCCCCGGCGAGGTGGTGCGGTCCTTCGAGATCGACCGCGAGGTGCTCGCCCGTCCGGCCGCCTTCCGGCGCTTCGCGCTCACCGACATGGGCCGGTCCGGCGGTGTCGTCATCGGCCGGCCCGTGGGCAACCGCGTCCTCGTGACGATCACCGGCGCGACCCGGCGACCGTGGGTCCTCGACGTCGATCGCGGTTCCGTCGACGAGGTCCTGGGCCTGGTCGGCCGGTGGTACGACGACCCCCACGGTGCCCCGGACTGGCGCCGGGCCCAGACCCGCCGGTGCGTGCACGAGATCCTCGAGGAGCTGTCATGACCCGCATCAACGGGACCCCCGTCGACACGTCGCCCCGCCCGGGCCAGTGTCTGCGCACGTTCCTGCGCGAGCACGGGGGGACCGAGGTCAAGAAGGGCTGCGACGCCGGGGACTGCGGCGCCTGCACGGTGCTGTTGGACGGGAAGGCCGTGCACTCGTGCGTGACGCCGGCCGTGCGAGCCGTGGGTCACGAGGTCACCACGGTCGCGGGCCTCGGTGCGTCGGATGCGCTGCACGACGTCCAGCGCCGGTTCGTCGACGCGGCCGGGTTCCAGTGCGGGTTCTGCACCGCCGGCATGGTCGTCACGGCCGCGGCCCTCGACGAGGGTCTGGAGGACCGCGAGCCCCGGTGCCGGGCGATGAAGGGCAATCTGTGCCGCTGCACGGGATACCGCGCGATCCACGATGCCCTCGCGGGGACCGTCAACGTGCAGACCCCGAAGGACGGGCAGGCCTTCGGCACGTCGACGCGGTCGCCCGCGGCGGGGCGGATCGTCAGCGGGCAGGAGCCGTACACGCTCGACCTCCCGGCCCCCGCGGGCCTGTTGCACGTGGCGGTGCTGGGCAGCCCGCACGCCCACGCCCGCATCGTGAGCATCGACGTGCGCCGCGCGGCCGCGCTCGACGGCGTGCACCTCGTACTGACGCACCACGACGTCCCGGGCGTCCTGTACTCCACCGGTCGTCACGAGAACCGGCTCGACGACCCGGACGACACGCGGATCCTCGACCCGGTGCTGCGCTTCCACGGGCAGCGGGTCGCGGTCGCGGTGGCCGAGAGCGTCGCGCTGGCGCAGGCCGCACTGGCGCTGGTCGAGGTCGAGTACGAGCTCCTGCCGGCCGTCTTCGACCCCGAGGAGGCGCGACGTCCCGGCGCCCCGGTGCTGCACGGCGACAAGGACCCGGCCGAGTCCCGCGTCGCCGACCCGGCCCGCAACGTCGTCGCCCAGCTGCACGACGAGCACGGGGACGTCGAGACGGCACTGGCCTCGGCGCACGCGACGGTGTCGGGCACGTGGCGGACCGGACGGGTCTCGCACGCCCAGTTGGAGACCCACGGCGGCCTGGGTTGGCTGGACGACGACGGCACGCTCGTGGTGCGCACCAGCACGCAGGTGCCGTTCCTGGTGCGGGCCGAGCTGGCCCGGTTGTTCGACCTGCCGGCCGAGCGGGTGCGGGTCATCGCCGCCCGCGTCGGGGGCGGCTTCGGCGGCAAGCAGGAGCTGCTCGTCGAGGACCTGATCGCGCTGGCGGTGCTGCGCACCGGGCGCCCGGTCCAGTACGAGCTCAGCCGCGAGGACCAGTTCACGATCGTGCCGTGCCGACACCCGATGCGGGTCGAGGTCACGCTGGGTGCGGACGCCGACGGCCACCTGGTCGCGATGAAGCTCGACGTCCTGACCGACACCGGTGCGTACGGCAACCACGCGATCGGCGTGATGTTCCACGGCTGTCACGAGTCGGTGGCGCAGTACCGCTGCCCGAACAAGCGGGTGGACGCCGAGGCGGTCTACACGAACCAGCTGCCCTCAGGGGCGTTCCGCGGTTACGGGCTGGGTCAGGTGATGTTCGGACTCGAGTCGGCGATGGATGAGTTGGCGCGCGAGCTGGGGATCGACCCGCTCGAGCTCCGTCGCCGCAACGCCGTCGTGCCCGGCGATCCCTTCGTCGTGACGTCGGCCGAGCAGGGCGACCTGCAGTACGGGGGCTCGTACGGCCTGGACCAGTGCATCGACCTCGTGGACGAGGCGTTGGCGTCCGGACGAGGCCTCCCGGCGCCCGCGGGATGGCCCACCGGCCGCGGCGTCGCCATGGCGATGATCGCGACGATCCCGCCGCGCGGGCACTTCTCGCACGTCACCGTCTCGGTCGACCCGGCCGGTGTCTACACGGTGGCGGTGGGCACGGCCGAGTTCGGCAACGGCACCACGACGGTGCACGTCCAGCTCGTCGCGACCGAGCTGGGCACGACGCCCGACCGCGTCCGGGTGCTGCAGAGCGACACCGCGTCCTCCGGCTACGACACGGGCGCGTTCGGATCCACGGGCTCGGTGGTTGCGGGTCGCGCCGTGCAGACCGCGGCCGAGCGCCTGCACGCGGAGCTCCTGACCCTCGCGGCACGGGCCGCGGGCGTCGACAGCGGCCACTGCGCGATCCGTCGCGACGGAGTCCTGCTGCCCGACGGGACGCTCGTGCCGTTCGCGCGGATCGCGCCCGAAGGAATCACGGCCGACGGCAGCCACGACGGCACGCCGCGGTCGGTCGCGTTCAACGTGCACGGCTTCCGGGTCGCCGTCGACCCGGCCACGGGCGAGGTCCGGATCCTGCAGTCGGTGCACGCCGCCGACGCGGGTGCGGTCATCAACCCCGAGCAGCTGCGCGGCCAGATCGAGGGCGGCGTGGCGCAGGGGATCGGCTCGGCGCTGCAGGAGGAGATCGTGGTGGACGACGGGATCGTGGTCACCCGGACCTTCCGCAACTACCGCGTCCCGCAGATGGCCGACGTCCCGCACACCGAGGTGCTCCTGGCCGAGACCGTCGACGCACTCGGCCCGCGAGGGGCGAAGTCGATGAGCGAGGCGCCCTACAACCCCGTGGCCCCCGCGCTGGCGAACGCGATCACCGAGGCGATCGGTGTGCGGCCAAGGGAGCTGCCGATGACCCGGGACCGGGTGTGGCGACTGGCGCAGCAGGTCAGCGGTGCAGGGGACCGCCGGTCCGACTGAGCGGGAGACCGGTCGCCCCGTGCCGGACGGCGAGGACCTCGGCGAGGATGGCCACGGCCGTGTGCTCGGGCGTCGAGCCGCCGAGGTCGAGCCCGATCGGCGAGCGCAGCCGCGCGATCTCGGCGGTCGTGGCCCCCAGTTCGCGGAGCGCCTCGACCCGGCGCTCGTGCGTGGCGCGCGAGCCCATCGCGCCGACGTACCCCGCGCCGGCACGCAGCGCGGCGAGGATCGCGGGGGTGTCGTGCCCGAGGTCGTGCCCCAGGACGCAGATCGCGTCGTCGGGCGCCCAGCCCCGCTCGGCGATCCACGCGGCGGGAGGGCCGACGACGACCGCGGTCGCGTCGGGGAAGCGCTCCTTCGTCGCGAACGTGGCGCGGTGGTCCAGGACGGTCACGGCGAAGCCGGCGCGTGCGGCCAGGGCGCCCAGTGCCACACCGAACTCGACCGCGCCGACGACGACGAGGTGGCGTGGCCGGCGCACGGAGAGCGTCACCACCGGGTCGTCGGCGCAGCCCTGGCCGAGGGCGTCCAGCGACAGGGTCGCGTCCAACCCGGCGGCGGCGCGCTCGACCTGGTGCCAGGCCGCGTCGTCGAGCGCGGCGACGTCGCTGATGAGGACCTCGACGGTGCCCCCGCACATCAGGCCCGGCTCCAGCCAGTCGCCCACGCCGTAGCGGCGCCGCCGGGCCGGTCCGCCCGCGAGGACCTGCTCGCACTCCGCCACCAGGTCGGCCTCGACGCACCCGCCCGAGATGCTGCCGGCGACGCGCCCGGTGTCGTCGACGGCCAGGGCGGCGCCGACGCCCCGCGGGGCGCTGCCGTCCACGGCGACCAGGGTGGCCACCGCGACCCGGCGGCCCTCGGCCGACCAGGCTCGAAGGGTGGTGGCGATCTGCAGCATGGGGCGACACTAAGAGACGCGTGTTTCATGCGGGGGACGGCGACGAAACGGACAGGAAACACCCGCTTGCGACGATGACCGTCCGCCCCGTCCCGAAGGAGCTCCATGACGCGACAGCACGACATCCGGTGGTTGGGGACGGCGATCGACCTCGCCGTCGAGAACGTCGACGCCGGCGGCGGGCCCTTCGCCGCCCTGGTCGTCCGCGGGGACGAGCTGATCGCGACGGGCCGGAACCGGGTCACCCCGAACCTCGACCCCAGCGCCCACGCCGAGGTGGTCGCGATCCGTGCCGCGTGCCGCGAGATCGGCGATTTCTCGCTGGCAGGACTGACCTTGTACACGTCGTGCGAGCCGTGTCCGATGTGCCTGGCGACCTCGCTGTGGGCCCGGGTCGACCGGGTCGTCTACGCCGCCGACCGTGACGACGCGGCGCGCGGCGGCTTCGACGATCGCGAGTTCTACGACCTGTTCGCCCGGGATCGGTCGACGTGGCCGACGGCGGTGGTGGAGGCCCGTCCGGCCGACGCCGAGCGACCGTTCACCACGTGGCTGTCCAAGGCCGACCGCGTCCCCTACTGACCGCCGAGGATTAACGCCCACGTAATCGGCTGCGTCGAGACGTGAAACGAACCGCTCATAGCGTCACGGCCTGTCACGGGGGTTTCGTCGCAGCGGTCGAACAGGTCGCTCGGACTAGGGAGTTCACACCATGAAGATGTCGTTCCGTCGAGGTCATGGCGCGCGGTGGGCCGTCGCGCTGTCGGCCGCAGCACTCACTCTGGCCGCGTGCGGCTCCGACTCCGAGGACTCGGGTTCGGGTTCGGGTGGAGAGGCCGACTTCGGCGCGCTGACCGTGCAGCTGTCGTGGGTCAAGAACGCCGAGTTCGCGGGTGAGTTCATGGCCGACTCCAAGGGCTACTTCGCCGACGCCGGCTTCTCCAGCGTGAAGCTCAACGCCGGCCCGGGCGCGACCGAGAACCTGGTGGCGTCGGGCAAGGCCGACTTCGGCCTGACGAACGCCGTGACCGCCGCCCAGGTGATCACGCAGGAGGACGCGCCGCTGAAGATCATCGGCACGACCTACCAGAAGAACCCCTTCACGATCCTGTCGCGCAAGGACACGGGCAACATCGCGACGCCGGCGGACCTCAAGGGCAAGAAGATCGGCGTGCAGGCCGGCGGCAACGAGATCTTGTTCAAGGCGCTGCTCTCGGCCAACGGCATCAAGGAGGACGAGGTCACGATCGTCCCCGTCGAGTACGACCCGGCCCCGTTGGTCAACAAGGAGGTCGACGGGTTCGTCGCGTACCTGACCAACGAGTCGATCCTGGTGGCGTCGCAGGGCATCGAGGTCACGAACCTGCCCTTCGCCGACAACGGGCTGCCGTTCGTCGCCGAGTCGATCATCGCGACCGACCAGACCATCGAGGAGGAGCCCGAGATGGTCAAGGCGTTCCTCGAGGCCGAGATCAAGGGCTGGAAGGACGCGTGCGCGGACCTCGAGGCCGGCGCGAAGCTCGCCGTCGACGAGTACGGCAAGGACCTCAAGCTCGAGCTGCCCAAGGAGATCGAGCAGAACACCGTGCAGTGCGAGGACCTGATCAACACCGACGAGACCGCGACGAACGGCATCTTCACGATCAGCGACGAGTTGCTGGCCGAGAACCTGAAGTCGCTGGCCGGTGCCGGCATCGACGTCGAGGCCGACGAGGTCTTCGACCTGTCGCTGCTGGACGAGCTCTACGAGGAGAAGCCCGACCTCAAGGGCTGACGGATCCATGCGCACGCCCGAAGTGCTGGCCGCGTCCGGTGCCGTGGGAGCCGATGGCTCCCTCGGCACCGGCGTCCGCCTGCAGAACCTGACCAAGACGTTCACGATGGGGCGCAAGAGCGTCACCGCGCTGGACGACGCCACCCTCTTCACCGACCGGGGCAGCTTCCTGTCGCTGCTGGGTCCGTCGGGCTGCGGCAAGTCGACGATCCTGCGCATCCTGGCGGGTCTGGAGAAGCCGACCAGCGGCACGGCGCTCGTCGACGGGAAGTCGCCGTTGGAGTTGCGTCGCAACCACGAGCTGGGCATCGCGTTCCAGGACTCGGCGCTGTTGCCGTGGCGCAGCGTGCTGTCGAACATCCGGTTGCCCTTCGAGGTCTCCGGGCGCACGCCCGACGACGCGCTCGTGGCCGAGCTGATCCAGCTGGTCGGGCTCGAGGGGTTCGAGAAGGCCAAGCCGGCGCAGCTCTCGGGCGGCATGCGCCAGCGCGTCTCGATCGCCCGGGCGCTCGTGGTCAAGCCCTCGGTGCTGCTGCTGGACGAGCCGTTCGGTGCGCTCGACGACATGACGCGGCAACGGCTCAACGTCGAGCTGCTGCGGATCTGGACCGAGAAGCCCGCGACGACGCTCATGGTCACGCACGGCATCTCCGAGGCGATCTTCCTGTCCGACCAGGTCGCGGTGATGAGCGCACGCCCCGGCCGGGTCGTCGAGGTCATCGACGTCGACCTGCCCCGCCCGCGGGTGCCCGAGATGATGCGAACCCCCGAGTTCCACGCCCTGCACGACCGGGCCTCGGAGCTGTTGTTCGGCGTGCACGGAGTGGCTGCCGATGGCCAGTGAGTCCCGGACGAGGACCGTCCTCACCGGCTCGATCGGTCTCGGGGCGATCGTGCTGGTGTGGGCCGTGGCCGCCGCGACGGTGTTCGCGGACAAGGCGATCCCGACGCCGTGGGGCGTGATCACCGGGTTCGCCGACGACGGCTTCGAGTTCTACCGGAGCAACTTCACCGGCACGGTGACCGAGGCGGCCATCGGCTTCTTCTGGGGCAACCTGATCGCCCTGGCGCTGGCGGCCGTGGTGCTGCTCGTGCCGGTCTTCGAGAAGGTCGTCACCCAGATCGCCGTGATCAGCTACTGCGTACCGATCGTGGCCGTGGTCCCGATCCTCTACATCGTCCTCGGGCCGCCCGAGGCGCCCACGGATCCGTCGCCGACCGCCGTCGTGCTCGCGGGCGTCTCGGTGTTCTTCACGACCGTCGTCGGAGCCGTGCTCGGCTTCCGCTCCACCGACCCGACGAGCCTCGACGTCGTCAGCGTGTACGGCGGCGGGCGCTGGAAGCAGATGACCAAGGTGCAGCTCATGTCGGCGGTGCCGGCGATCATCTCGGCGCTGCAGGTCGCGGCGCCGGCGGCGTTCCTCGGCGCGATCCTGGGCGAGTACATCGGCGGCCTCGACCGCGGCGTCGGGCCGGCGTTGGTCAACGCCCAGCAGAGCCTCGACGTCGAGCGCGCCTGGGGGATCATGTTCGTCTGCGCGCTGGTTGCGGGTCTGGCCTACGCGACCCTGGGCCTGGTCGGCCGGATCTTCGCCTCGTGGTCGGCGGGGACGTCGATCCCGGGTTCCTCGTGGCTCCGGGGAGGGACGGCATGAGCGCGGCGGCTCCGGTCCGCGAGAGCGTCGCGCTGACGATCGGCCGCGGGGTGGCCCGCGCCCTCGGCAACGCCCTGCTGGTCGTCGTCATGGTCTACCTGCTGTGGATCCTGGTCGTGGGGCTGGTCGACAACCCCTTCGTGGCGAAGGGCCCCGGGGACGTCGCCGAGTACCTGATCACCGGCGACGACGCCGCCCAGCACCGCTCCGAGGTGATGGGTCAGCTGATGGTGACGCTGCGCGACGCGGCGATCGGGTTCACCGCGGGCATGCTCGCGGCGCTCGTGCTGGCGGGCGCCATCGTGCTGTCGCGCGGCGTCGAGTCCACGGTGATGCCCGTCGCGATGATCCTGCGTGCCGTGCCGCTGATCGCCCTCGCGCCCGTGATCCGGCTGATCTTCGGCCGGGGGATCTCGACGGTGGCGGTGATGAGTGGCATCGTCGTGCTGTTCCCGGCGCTCGTCGGCATCGTGTTCGGGCTGCGCTCGTCGAGCAAGCAGATGCACGACGTCGTGCAGGTCTACGGCGGGAGTGAGCGCGACGTCCTGTTCAAGGTCTCGTTCCCGTCGGCACTGCCCTCGCTCTTCGCGGCGATCCGGATCTCGGTGCCGGGCGCCATCACCGGCGCTCTGATCGCCGAGTGGCTCGCCACCGGGAAGGGCATCGGGTACGCCGTGGTGTCAGCCGCCGGGCAGTCCAAGAACAA
Organism: Aeromicrobium sp. 636; assembly: GCF_024433585.1. Lineage (NCBI taxonomy): Bacteria > Bacillati > Actinomycetota > Actinomycetes > Propionibacteriales > Nocardioidaceae > Aeromicrobium > Aeromicrobium sp. 636. Next base: position 1,038,040 of record NZ_WNJU01000001.1, on the reverse strand, counting down.
CGAGGTCTGGGCGCTGGTCATCGTCGTGACGCTCGTGTCGCTGCTGCTCTACACGCTTGCGCAGGTGCTGGAGACGTTCGTGCTGGCGCGGTACGGCAAGGACGCGGGCCGTGCCTGACCGGTCGGTCGGCATCGTGCTGGCCGCGGGGGAGGGGCGCCGGTACGGCATGCCCAAGGCGCTCGCCCGAGCGTCCGACGGGAGGCCGTGGTGCGCGCGGGCGGTCGACACCCTGGTGGAGGGCGGCTGCGACGGCGTGGTCGTCGTCCTCGGGGCGATGGCCGAGACGGCACTGCACCTGGTCCCAGCGCACGCCGAGGTGGTGCTGGCACGGGACTGGGCCGCCGGTCCGGCGGCGTCCCTGCGTGCCGGGCTCGCCGCGTGCGGTGCCGAGGTCGCGGTCGTGACCCTCGTGGACCTCCCGGATCTGACACCTCGGTCCGTGGTGCGCCTGCTGGCGGGCGCGGGCGACACGACGGTCGCCCGCGCCACCTACGGCGGACGGCCCGGCCATCCCGTGGTGATCGGCCGGCAGCACTGGCCGGTGTTCACCGACGACCGGCGGCCGGGCGAGGTGCTGGCCGCGCTGGGCGCGGTGTCGGTGGACTGCAGCGCACTCGGCGGCGGTGACGACGTCGACCACCGCCCCCGAGATTTGCTCTGAATCTCACCTTTCATCTCCCGCGAAAGGTGGAATGCGGAGCACATCTGGGGACGTCAGCTCTCGGGCTCGGGGATGAACTCGCGCACCTCGAGGACGCAGCGGCACGCGGCCGCGAACGTGGCCGCCCACTCCAGGGCGTCCTCGAGCGACTCGACGTCGACCACGCCGAGGCCCGCGAGGTGGCTGTGGCGTTGGGGGTCGGGGCCGTCGGCGACCGTGCCGTCCGGGTAGACGACGGTCGAGAGCTCGTGGTGCATCAGCCCGCCGCCCAGGACCCAGGCGTCGGCCGCCCGGGCCTGCTCGACCGCGGCATGGGCCGCCGCGACCACCGCGGGGATCTCCTCCTCCGGGATGTCCATCGCGCCCTCGGCGAACGAGATCAGGAACTTGGACATGCTCAGTCCTTCCGATCGTCCCCCGCCGGCCGGTTCGGGCCGCTACCTCCAGTGTGGACCCGCGAGCGGTCGCCCAGCCGTCCTCGCAGTGTTAGACCTGAGGGATGGACGAAGGCACACGCAGGCGCCGAGGGGCCGGCGCCGCGGTCACGGGACTGGCAGCAGCGGCGCTGGGCGGAGTGGCGGTGCACGACCTGACCCAGCGCAAGCACGCGCTGCTGCGGAACTTCCCGGTGATCGGTCACTTCCGCTACTGGGTCGAGACGGTCGGTCCCGAGCTGCGCCAGTACATCGTGACCAGCAACGACGAGGAGCGGCCGTTCTCGCGGGACCAACGCCGCTGGATCTACGCCAGCTGCAAGGGCGAGAACAACTACTTCGGGTTCGGCACCGACAACGACGTGGAGCACAGCTCGGGCTACCCGATCATCAAGCACCGCACGTTCGCCGGTCCGGGCGCGAGCACGTCGCGGCACGGCAGCGAGGGCGTCCCCCTGCCGTCCGCCAAGGTGCTGGGCGGCCCGCGTGGTCGGCGCCACGCCTTCCGGCCGGCCTCGGTCGTGAACGTCTCGGGGATGAGCTTCGGGGCGCTGTCGGACCCGGCGATCCAGGCGCTCAACGAGGGCTCCGCCCTGGCCGGCTGCACGCAGAACACGGGGGAGGGGTCGATCGCGCCGGCGCACCGCCACGGCGGCGACCTCGTCTTCCAGATCGGCACGGCGTACTTCGGCTGCCGCGACGAGCAGGGCCGCTTCGACCTGGGGCGGCTGGTCGACCTGGTGCAGTCGGCACCGGTGCGGGCCATCGAGATCAAGCTCTCCCAGGGCGCCAAGCCCGGACTGGGCGGGATGCTGCCGGGGGCGAAGGTCGACGCGACGATCGCCCGGATCCGCGGCATTCCCGAGGGGGTCGACTGTGTCTCGCCGAGCCGGCACACCGCGTTCGACGACGTGGACTCGATGCTCGACTTCGTGGAGACGATCGCCGACGCGACCGGGCTGCCGGTGGGGATCAAGTCGGCCGTGGGCAACCTGGGCTTCTGGGACGACCTGGTCGAGCAGATGGTCCCGCGCACCCGCGGTGTCGACTTCCTCACCATCGACGGCGGCGAGGGCGGCACGGGGGCCGCGCCGATGATCTTCGCCGACTCGGTGGCGTACCCGTTCCGGATCGCCTTCACCGAGGTCTACAAGCGGTTCGCGGCCGCCGGGCTGACCGACGACCTGACGTTCATCGGGGCCGGGAAGCTGGGCCTCCCCGAGAACGCGCTGGTGGCTTTCGCCCTGGGTGCCGACCTGGTCAACGTGGGCCGCGAGGCCATGTTGTCGATCGGCTGCATCCAGGCGCAGAAGTGCCACACCGACCACTGCCCGGTCGGAGTGGCCACCCAGAACCCGCGCTACACCCGCGGGCTCGACCCCACGCTCAAGAAGCACCGGCTGGCCGGCTACGTCCTGGCGCTGCGCCGCGACCTGCTCAAGGTCGCCGAGGCCGTCGGCGTCGTCCACCCGGGCCTCATCACGGCCGACGACATCGACATCCTGGACGGCCAGCGCTCGAAGGTGTCCCTGCGTGAGCTCTACGGCTACGAGCCCGGCTGGGGTGAGTTGGGCCAGGGAGTGCAGGCCGAGCTGCTCGACGTCATGGTGTCGGTGGGGGAGGACCAGGCGTCATGAGCGCCGGCGGACGGCGTCGCCACGCCGGGCTCAGGACGCCGCGTCGAGCGAGCGGTAGGCGTCGATGAGCTGGTTGCGGGCGCGCCCCAGGTAGTCCGGCAATTCGACGGCGGTCTCGTCGCTGCGGCCCTGCTCGAGGTGGGAGCAGATCGTCCGCCAGGAGCTGCCCACCGAGGGGATGACCTGGGTGCGGTCCAGGTGCCGGCGTCGGGCCTGATCGTCTTCATGGACGATCATCCGGTCACGGGCGGGTACCTGGTTCATCCGTCTCACGCCGGACCTCGCCGCGACTGCCGGCCCACGACTCAGGGATGACACGGACCGACCTTGCAAAAGCGCTCGCGGGTGCCTCGTCCGGTGATTAGGGTTGATTGGCCCAAGCCTGTGACCGATCGGGGGGAAGTTACTTGAGTGAAGAAGCCTGGCATGAGGCTCGCCTGATCCCGACGAGCGGCATCAATGGCGCTCAGGAGCAGGAGAAGCGAGCGACGTCGGCACTGCTGGCAGTGATGGGCGCGGTTCCCGAGTTCTCCAAGGCTCTACTCAGCCCACTGGGCGCCCCGGCCCGTGTGCCTGCGACCTACATCGAGGTCCCTTTCGACCTGTCGGGGAAGAAGGTCATTCCCGACGGACTCATCCGCGTGACCCGGGGGAGCAAGACCTGGACCGCCCTGGTGGAGGTCAAGACGGGGAAGAACGAACTACAGACCGAGCAACTCGACAACTACCTCGACGTCGCCCGGGGTGAGGGTTTCGATGCGCTCATCACGATCAGTAACGAGGTTCCGTCGTTGCCGGGCGTGCATCCGACACCCGTCGACAAGCGCAAGCTTCGCAAGGTGCAGATCTTCCACTGGTCGTGGTCCTACGTCTTGTCCACCGCGATTGTCCAGAAAGAGCACCGCGGCATCTCCGACCCTGATCAAGCGTGGATTCTCGGTGAGCTGATCCGGTATCTGGAACACGATCGGTCCGGCGCATTGGAATTCGACGACATGGGTCCCAATTGGGTCTCCATCAGGGATGCGGTGGCCGCAGGGACACTGCGCGCCAATGACAAGGTGGCTCCCGAGGTGATCGCCCGGTTCGATGCGCTGTTGCAGTATCTCGCGCTCCGCTTGGGCCGTCGGCTCGGTATCGATGTGTCGCAGGTAGTGGACCGCAAGAGCACGACCAATCCCACCGCGTACTTGGCGGACCGTATGAATGACCTCGCAGCCAACGGCACCCTGACAGGTTCACTCCGGATCCCGAATGCTGTGGGGCACCTCGTGGTGACGGCCGACCTACGCGCCAATCTCATCACCAGCCACGTCGAGCTCGATGCGCCCAAGGAAGGACGACAGACCACACGCGTGAACTGGTTGCTCCGCCAGCTGCGAGATGCGCCCGACAGTGCACGGGTGGAGTCCTTCGCCGTACGATCCCGAACCGGAAACGCGGAACTCCTGTCGGTGGCACGGGAGGATCCGAAGTTGCTCGCCCCGGATCCCTCGAAGGAACTTCGTTCGTTCCGCGTCGCCATGGACTCGAAAGCCGGCGCCAAGCGTGGCAGTGGCCAAGGCAGCTTCATCGATTCCGTGGTGAAGTCCGTCGATCAGTTCTACGGGGAGGTCATGCAGAACCTGAAGGCGTGGACCCCGACGGCCCCGAAGATGCGCCCAGAAGTCCCCGCTGCGGATGACGGTCTGCGGTCCGTATCGCTCTCCTCTCAGGATGGCCCTGCGTCCAGTGCTCCCTGATTTCCGATGGGAATGGCGGAAAGCACGAGGCTCTGGCGGGCGTGAGTGGCCGCGGAGCACCGTGGAGCATGAGGATTCGTCGCGCCATGCCGGTGCTCACCACGAACGACCCCGCGGCTGCCCGTGAGTTCCACACGTCCTGTCTGGGCTCCCGGGTTGCCATGGACGAGGACGGGATGAGGGTTTGACAGGGCTCGGGGTCGTCGGTGTCGACAACGGACGACCGGGGGGTTAGACCTGAGGTATGGCAGCGAGGAGCGTGGGCTCGCTCAGCGGAGTGGCACTGGAGGGCCGAGACCCGGCCGCCCTGGCCGCGTTCTACAGCGCCGTCACGGGCTGGCCGATCCTGCACTCCGACGAGGACTGGTACTCGATCGGTGCGCCGGACGGGGCGTTCCACCTCTCGTTCCAGCTCGCTCCCGAGCACGAGCCGCCGGCGTGGCCGGACCCCGCGTCCTCCATACAGGCCCACCTGCACGTCCGCGTCGACGATCTCGATGCCGCCGAGGCGCGCGTGCTGGAACTCGGCGCGACCCGGTTCGCGCACCAGCCGAACCCCGACGGATCACGGGTCTTCGCCGATCCCGCGGGCCACCCGTTCTGCCTCTGCGGCTGAGACCATGAAGATCCGTCGCGCCATTCCCGTGCTCACCACCGACGACCCTGCCGCCGCTCGCGCGTTCTACGAGTCCTACCTGGGCTTCCGGGTCGCGATGGACGAGGACGGGATGCTGATGTTCTCGTCTCCCAGCACCCCGACGACGCAGGTCATCGTCACCTATCCCAGCCCGACCGCGGTCGACCCGGAGGCGGCCACGGTCGACGTCTCCGTGGAGGTCGATGACGTGGACGAGGCCCACCGCGCCGCCCTGGACGCCGGCTGGGAGGTCGTGCGCGAGCTGCGCGACGAGCCGTGGGGGATTCGCCGGTTCTTCGTCCGCGACCCGACCGGTCGCGTCATCAACGTCGCCGCGCACCTCCAGGAGCCGGGCGTCCCCTGAGACAGTCCCGTGAGTCAGACCAGCACGAACCGCAGGCAGACGATCGGGGTGTCGTCCTCGACCGCAGCGCCTTCCGCGGCCCAGAAGGCGCGATGCCCGTCACGCCATTCCTCGATGTCGGCGTCGCCCTCGCCCTCGGCGGCGGCGAACTCCCACGGCACGTCGATGAACGGCACGATCTGCAGGTCCGTGATCTCCACCGTCGCGATCTGGTCGCCCAGGTCGTCCAGCAGCGCCAGCCGCTCGCCGATGTGCTCGAGCTCCTCGCCCTCGGCCCCGTACTCCGTCAGCAGTCCCGCCGTCGCCTGCTTCTGGCCGGTCAGGACCAGGCCGTTCAATCGCTCCCGCATCCGGCCGGGCGTCCCCAGCTCGAGTCCGCGCAGCGCTCCCACTCGTGGCCAGCTCATCGTCGTCTCCTGACCGCTGTCAGCGCCGTGCCGACGCGCACTCGAAGCAGGTGCGCGCCACGGGCCGGGCCTCGAGCCGCGCTGCCGCGATCGGTCGTCCGCAGCTCTCGCACACTCCGTACGATCCCTCATCGAGGCGCGATTGCGCGTCGTCGATCTCGTCGAGGTGCCGGCGGGCCTGCTGCAGGAGCGAGTCGACCTGCGAACGCTCGAAGGCCACGGTCGCCCCGTCGGGGTCGTGCTCGTCATCTGCGTTGGAGTCCTTGGACGCCTCGATGACCGCGTCGAAGTCCCGGGTCAGACTCGCCAACTGATGCACCGTTCGCAGCCGCTCCGTTTCGAGTCGTTCACGATCCTCGACCGTCATGTCGGACCCCCGTTCGTCGACCGGCATCGTCTCCCCATGATCCCCGCCGTGCCAAGGCCAGGGGTTCCGCGACGGCCGGCAGACGACGACACTTCGGGGTATGGACACGTGTGAGCTCGATCCGGCCTGCCGGACCTTGATGGGGATCGTCGAGGACATCGAGGACGGGCACCTCGACCGGCCCACGCCCTGCGAGGGCGTCTCCGTCGGGCAGCTGCTCCAGCACGTCGTCGGGTTGACCCTCGCCTTCCGCGCCGCCGCCGACAAGGAGTTCGGCCCGCTGACCGACACGAGCCCGGACGCGGGCGGCTGGCCCGACCTCGAACCGGGCTGGCGCGATGCTCTGCGCGAGCAGGTGCCGCAGTTGGTGAAGGCGTGGTGCGCGGACTCGGCCTGGGAGGGCATGACGCGGGCCGGGGGAGTGGATCTGCCGGGCGCGGTCGCCGGTTTGGTGGCGCTCAACGAGGTGGTCCTGCACGGCTGGGACCTCGCCCGCGCCACGGGCCGGGAGTACACCCTCGACGCCCCGACGGCCGCCGCCTGCCTGGAGTTCGTGGAGGAGTTCGATCCCGCAGGGACGCCGGGCATGTTCGGGCCCGCCGTCCCGGTCGCCGAGGACGCGACCGTCCTCGACCGGCTGGTCGCCCGGGCCGGACGCGATCCGCACTGGGCGCCCGCCTGACACCTCAGGCGCGCAGGATCTTCTCCATCGCCTTGCCCTTGGCCAGCTCGTCGACGAGCTTGTCGAGGTAGCGGATCTGCTGCATGAGCGGGTCCTCGACGTCCTCGACGCGGACGTGGCAGACGACGCCGGTGATGAGGGAGACGTTCGGGTTCAGGCGGGCCTGGGCGAAGAACTCCTCGAAGGTCGTCCCCTCGTCGAGGTGGCGGCGCAGAGCGGCGTCGTCGAACCCGGTGAGCCACTCGATGATCTCGTCGACCTCGGCTCGCGTGCGCCCCTTGCGTTCCGCCTTGGCCACGTAGAGCGGGTACACGTCGGCGAAGCTGGTCGTGAAGATCCGGTGCATCCGGCGAGTGTAAGCGCGATCAGCGACGCGAGGCAGCCTCGTTGTAGGCGGAGGCGAAGGCGCCGAAGTGCTCGAGGAACCGTGATCGCTCGTTCTCCGGCAGGCACTGGAGGGCCTCCTCCAGCAGGGCCAGGTGATCCTGCAGGTCCTGCGTGAACTCGTCCATCGTCTCGTCGACGGGCAGGAACTGCCACGCGTTCTGGCCGGGTTCGCGGAACCGGCGCACGTGACCGGCCTTGAGTGCACCGTTCACCTGCCGGTTCACCGTCGACTGCTCGAGGCCGAGCTCGTCGGCGATCTCGCGCAGCGTGCGCGGCCTGCCGTCGGAGAACATCCACAGCAGCCGCTGTTCGGCATGGTTGAAGCGCAGGCTGTCGGCGGCTCGGCGGCCCCGCTCGATCCTCGCGATCGCCGCCAGAGCGCCCCAGGCCGGGTTGGCGCGGGCGGCGGCCTGCGTGAGGGACGTCATGCGTGCTCCGATGGGACGAGGGCGTCGACATGTGTAGTCTACATATCCGCTGCGTGTGTAAGTTACACATCGCTGTTCGGACAGGACGACCCCTCCATGCACTCTCCCTCCGCCGTCGACGCGCCCGTCGAGACCCGGTTCCCGCCGATCGCGGTGATCCTCGTGCTGTGCTTCGGCAGCCTCGCCGGCGCGCTGATGCAGTCGCTCGTGATCCCGATCCAGAGCGAGCTTCCCCAGTTGCTGAACACGGCACCGGGCAATGCTTCGTGGGCTGTCACGGCCACGCTCCTCGCGGCCGCTGTGACGATGCCCGTGACCGGCCGGCTGGCCGACCTGTACGGCAAGAAGAAGGTCATGGTGGCCTCGGCGGGCATCCTCGTCGTCGGCTCGATCGTCGCCGCCCTGTCGAGCTCGCTCGCGCCGTTCCTGGCCGGGCGCGCCCTGCAGGGCATGGCGATGGGATACATCCCCGTCGCGATCAGCATGGTGCGCGAGGTCGCCCCCGTCGAGAAGCGCGCCACCGCCACCGCCGCCGTCAGTGCGACCCTCGGTGTGGGCGGCGCCCTCGGCCTGCCGCTGGCCGCGTGGATCGCGCAGGACTACTCGTGGCACGCACTGTTCTGGTTCTCGGCCGTGCTGGCCGCGGTGGTCTTCGTGGCGACCCTGGTCGTCATCCCCAAGGTCCACGACGAGCACCCCGCCAGGATCGACGTCGTCGGCGTCATCGGGCTGGCCGTCGGTCTGGTCTCCGCGCTGATCGGCGTCAGCAAGGGCAGTGAGTGGGGCTGGTCGGACGGCCGGACGATCGGCGCGATCGTCGGCGGCCTCGTGGTCCTGCTGCTGTGGGGCTGGTTCGAGCTGCGTCACCACGATCCGCTGGTGGACCTGCGCACGAGCGCGCACCCGCCGGTGCTGTTCACGAACCTCGCCGCCGTCCTCATCGGCTTCGGCATGATGGCCCAGTCCATCGTGCTGCCGCAGCTGCTGCAGATGCCCGAGGAGACCGGCTTCGGCCTGGGGCAGACGATCCTGCAGGCCGGCCTGTGGATGGCTCCCGGCGGCCTGATGATGATGTTCTTCGCCCCGGTCTCGAGCCGGCTGATCACCTCCGTCGGTGCGCGGATCACGCTCTCGGTCGGTGCGACCGTCATCGCGGTCGGCTACCTCGTCACGCTCTTCCTCATGAGCGCCCCGTGGGAGCTCATGCTCGGCTCGCTGGTCGCCTGCGCCGGTGTCGGCATCGGCTACGCCGCCATGCCCACGCTGATCCTGGAGAACGTCCCGGAGTCGGAATCTGGCTCGGGCGTCGGACTCAACGCGCTGATGCGCTCGGTCGGCACCACCATCGCCGGCGCGGTCATGGCTGCCGTGCTGACCAGCAAGACGGTGGACTTCGCGGGTGTGGCGATCCCGGACAAGGGGGCCTTCCAGCTCTGCTTCATCATCGGCGCGGGCGCGGCCTTCGCCGGCGCGATGGTCGCGCTGCTGGTGCCTCGTCAGGGCAGCAAGGCCTGAGCGAGGGTCGCGCCGGAGCTCCAGATCAACAACACCTGGCGACGCAACCACCGCTACCGGCCGCTTGCGGCGTGACTCAGGGTCCCGTCGCGCCGAGGCGTCGGTGCTCGGCCCACGTGCGGTCGCGCAGCTCGATCGCGTCGGCGCACGCTTGCAGGAAGCGCTGCGTCGCGACGCCCGGCGTCGTGTCACCCAGGTAGTACTCGAGCAGCTCACGGCGGGCGGTGGCCGTGGGGTCCGCGGTCAGGTGCTCGGTCACGACGGCCGCCACGTCGGCGCCCTCGTCCAGCAGGGGCAGCGTGTCCATGAGACGCGACGGCGGCACGGGCACCCGCGGGCGCGTGACCAGCACCGGCTTGCCACGGGGCAGCCAGTTCAGGGTGACCGCAGAGACGTCGGTGACCAGCAGGTCGGCGTCGGCGAACGACCGCTCCAACGGCACGTCCGTGTCGACGCGGTCGGCCCGGGCGCGGACGGCGGCGTCGGCCTCACCGTAGGCCGGGTCGATGACACCGTTGAGCGGATGCGGCCGGTAGATCACGCGGTACGTGCCGGTCAGCGCGTCCATGATCGCGGCGCCGTGCGTCAGCAGGGACCCGTACGAGACGGACGGCTGCGAGGCCTCCCACGTGGGCGCGTAGAGCACGGTGCGCCGGTGTGGATCGGGGGAGGGGACCGGAGCGGGCGCGTCCAGCTGCGGCTGGCCGATGAGCACCGAGTGGGCCGGAGCGTCGTAGAGCATCACCCCGGCGCTCGTCCGGTCCAGGGCGGCCTGACCGGCCAGGAAGCAGAAGTCGTACGCCTTGACCTGGTTCGAGACCGACACGCCCTTGTCGCTGTCGCCGTGCCCCAGGTAGACGTGCACCAGCGACGTGAACCGCAGGCACTCGAAGTTGATCGGGTCGTGGTTGACGTACAACGCCAGCTTCACGTCGCTGAGGGCCAGGATCTCGTCCAGTTGGCCGTACCGGGCCAGCGTCACGCAGTCCAGCCCCGACTCGGCGCGGACGATCGCCGCCGTGCGCGAGTCCTTGAAGACGGCCACCACGCCGTGCGCGGCGTCGAGCGCCTGCAGGGCCGTGAACCACGGTCGCAACTGGTACAGGGCGTCGGCACCGTTGGGGAAGTAGACCAGCACGGTCTGCCGGAACGGGCGGCCGAGCCGGTCCTCGTCGGTGCGCTTGTCGGGCATGCCGACGGGCAGGAAGCGCGAGCGGCGGATGCGGCCGATGGCCCACTGGCGCAGCCGGGGGACCAGGCCGACCCGCGAGTCAGCCACGGACGAGTCCCGGCCTCAGGACGTTGTCGACCATCGAGAGCGCCGACGCGATCGCCATGTGCATGTCGAGGTACTGGTAGGTGCCGAGCCGGCCACCGAAGTGCACGCCGCTCTCGCCGTCGACCAGGTCGCGGTAGGCCTTCAGCGCCGTGCGGTCGTCGGCGGTGTTGACCGGGTAGTACGGCTCGTCGTCGGTGCCGGCGCGCGCGAAGCGGCTGAACTCGCGCATGATGACGGTGGCGTCCGACGGGTAGTCCCGCTCGGGGTGGAAGTGGCGGAACTCGTGGATCCGCGTGTAGGGGATCTCCTCGTCCGCGTAGTTCATCACCGGCGTGCCCTGGAAGTCGCCGATCGGCAGCACCTCGGACTCGAAGTCCAGCGTGCGCCAGCCCAGCGGGCCATGGGCGTGGTCGAAGTAGCGGTCCACCGGGCCGGTGTAGACGATCGGCAGCTGACCGACCGTGGCGGCCTTGTTGAGCGGCTGGCCCTCGTCGAAGAAGTCGGTGTCGAGGCTGACGGTGATGTTCGGATGGTCGGCCATCCGCTCGAGCCACGCCGTGTAGCCGTCGGTGGGCAGGCCCTCGTACCGGTCGTTGAAGTAGCGGTTGTCGTACGTGTACCGGACCGGCAGCCGCGTGATGATGTCGGCCGAGAGCTCGGTCGGATCGGTCTGCCACTGCTTGGCGGTGTACCCGCGGATGAACGCCTCGTACAGCGGCCGCCCGATCAGGCTGATCGCCTTCTCCTCGAGGTTCGCCGCCGCAGCGGCACCGCCCGAGAACGCCGTGCCGGCCTGTTCGGTCACCCACGCGCGAGCCTCGGCCGGGCTCATCGCCGACCGGTTGAACTGGTTGATCGTGCCGAGGTTGATCGGCAGCGGGAAGACCTCGCCCCGGTACGTCGAGTAGACGTGGTGGCGGTAGTCGGTGAAGGTCGTGAAGCGGTTGACGTAGTCCCAGACCCGCTCGTTGGAAGTGTGGAACAAGTGCGCGCCGTAGCGGTGCACCTCGATGCCCGTCGTGGGCTCGGCCTCGCTGTAGGCGTTGCCGCCCACGTGCGAGCGCCGGTCGATGACGTGCACCTTCAGGCCGGGGTCGTTCGCCAGCTGCTCGGCCACGGTCAGGCCGAAGAAGCCGGACCCGACCACCAGGACGTCAGTCATCGGCGCCGCCCGTCAGCGCGGGCATGGGCCGCCACGAGCGGTCGGCCCAGATCTTGCGGCCGTCGCGCCAGCCGTTCACCAGGGACATGAAGCCCTTCGCCGAGCGCTCGACCACGACCAGCCGCACGACCTCCTTGGCGAAGGTCAGGAAGGTGCCGAGCGCGAAGCCGAGGCGGTTGAGCCGGCCGTGCTCCTCGAAGTAGCGGCCGACGTACGCCCGGTTGCGCATCACGTGGTACTTGGCCAGCGGGCTGGAGTCGTTGAGGTGCCGGATGCCGAGGCTGACCTGCTTCTGCTCGCGCTTCTTCTGCAGGACGAACTCGTCGACGTAAACGACCTCGGTCTCGAGCGAGGCCAGCCAGGCGTAGATGGCGTCGTCCCAGGAGATGAAGAACCGCGGGTCGGGCAGGCCGATCCGGCGCACCACGTCGGCGTGCACGAGCATGCCCTCGAAGGTGCCGGAGTTGGTCAGCGCGTAACCGTCGGTGTTGAAGGTCTTGATCGAGTAGGGCAGCGGGACGCCGAGGAACTGGTTGAACTTCGCCTGCCAGTAGAACGGGGTGCCGTCCACGTCGTAGCGGCGGCCGTGAATGACCTTGAACCGCTCCATCCAGGGGGCGAACCGCTCGAGGGCGTCCGGCAGGATCTCGACGTCGTCGTCCATCAGCCAGACCCACTCGGCACCCAGCTCGAGGGCCACCTTGGTGCCCTCGCTGAAGCCGCCGGCGCCGCCGGTGTTGGTCTCCATGCGGTGGTTGACCAGCACGCCGGGAGGGAACTTCGACTCCCAGGCGGACACGACCTGCTGGGTGTCGTCGGTACTGGCGTTGTCGACGACGATGATGCGATCGGGTGCCGTCGTCATCGTCGAAGCGCTCTGCAACAGCTCGTCGAGCAGGGCAGATCGGTTGAACGTGACGATGGCGATCGCCAGGGGGCCGGTCGTCGAACTCACCACGACAGGCTATCTGCCGCGGTGCACGATGAGTGAATCCGGCCGACGCGTCGGCACGCCGGTGCCGATCTCAGCGGTACATCGCACGCTCGGCCTCGGAGCGGGCGACGAACGCGGTGACCGCCTCGCGGAACGCCTCGAGCGTGCGCTGCTCGGGCGGGCCGAGCAGGTACGTCGCCAGCTTCGAGCGGTACTCGGCCAGCTGGTCGGGGCCACGGCCGGTGACGACGTCGATCAGCTCGTCGACGCCGCGCGCCTCGCGGTCGAGGATCGTCGCGGCGGCGCTGGACGGGAACTGCTCGCGGAACTGCTTGGTCGAGAGCCCGGTGTGGTTGAACACCGCGTAGGGCTTCTCGCCGGCGAGCCAGTCCGAGAGGACGCTGGAGATGTCGCTGACCAGGGCGGTGGACTGGTTCATCCAGTCGGTCAGGGAGCCGCTGGACACGACGCGGTGGTCGATGCCGGTACGCAGCTTCGCCTCGTTGAGTCGGCGGGCGATCGACGCGTGGGCGGCGCGGTACTTGGCGTCGCGCTGGCCCGTGAACGGGTGCGGCTTGTAGACGACGCGCACCGAGCCGTCCGCCAGCAGGGCGTCGATCAGCTCGACGCCGATCGCGCGCAGCGAGGAGTACTCCTGCAGCTGGTTCACGCCTTCCCACGTCGGCGCGTAGAGCACCGTCGGGATCTCGGTGTCGCCGATGCGCGGCGTGGGCTCGATCGCGTGCACCTGGGGGCGCCCGACGAACCGGAACTGCGCCTCGGGGATGTTGATCCCGGACCGGCGGTACCGGTCGGCGCCGGCCTCGCCCGCGACCCACAGCTCGTCGTAGACGCGCGAGAACGGGTTGTTCGAGGCGCTCTTGTCGCTGTCGCCGTGCCCGATGAAGGCGCTCATCATGGTCGGCAGCCGCAGCAGGTGGATGTTGTTGCCCGTGTTGCTCGGGTACAGGGCGACCCGGGCCGACGAGAAGTCGAGCATGAGCAGCTCGCTCGGCGCCGGCAGCGACAGGGTGGGCAGCGTCGAGGGCGCCATCTTCTCGAAGAGCGGGTGGTCGCGCAGGATGACGAAGACGCGCTGGTCGAGGCTCTCGAGCGCCTCGATCCAGGTGTTGATCTGGTAGGCCGCGGTGTCGGGGCCGGAGAGGTGCACGACCACCTCGGGCTGGTACTCGTCGATGAACTCCTGGACGGCCGACAGCTGCGGCGTGAAGCCCGTCGCGCGCTTGGCCGCGCGCATGCGCCAGCTGTCCAGGAACTCCGGCACGGTCCCGGCCATGAGGGCGCCGAAGGCGACGGCGCCCACCAGCAGGACGTCGTACCAGGCGGCTCCGAAGAGGGCCGGCATGACGGCGGCGAGCTCGACGGTGGCCACCAGCACGGGACGGCTCGTCGGCTCCTCGTCGATGCGCGTGGCGCCGGGGATGTGGCGGGTGCGCATCGGCTTGAGCGGGCCGATGCGGCGGTACTCCGCGTGCAGGGCGCGGGCGCACAGGCCCGTGACGACGAGCAGCGCGACGGCGACGAAGGAGTAGAGGGCCGCGCGGTCGTCGAACCGCGAGGATGCCGCGACCGCCACGAGGGCGCGCAGGGCGAACCGCAGCGGGGGACCGGCCGAGGCCTGACGCAGCAACAGCGTGGTCGTCGGCGAGCGCCGCTCGAGCCACCACTCCGAGACGATCGAGACCAGCAGCGTGATGACGGCGGCGAGGTCCTGGCCGAGGGCCACGAGCAGCAGCGCCAGGATGATCGTGCCGTTGACGAGCAGCAGGCCCGGAAGCTCCGAGCTCCGCCCCAGTCGGGCCACGAGCGCACGCAGGAAACTCGCCGGGGAAGCCATGGCGGCAATCTACCGGGTCGCTCACGCGCAGCCGGTGTACCGTCGGGGCGTGCCCTGGCGCCGCCGTTATCGCCTCCCGGCGTCGATCGCTCATCCCGTGCGATTGCTGCCGCTGGCCTTCTTTTCCCTGATCGTGATCGGCACGTTGTTGCTGTTGATGCCGTTCGCGCGCGAGGGCGAGCACGATCCCTCGTTCATGGATGCGCTCTTCACTTCCGCCTCCGCCGTCACGGTGACGGGCCTGGCCACGGTCGACACCGGCACCTACTGGTCGCCGATCGGGCAGGGGATCATCGTCGTGCTCGTCGAGATCGGCGGCATCGGCATCATCGCGATGACGACCGTGCTGGGCCTGTTCGTCGGTGGCCGCCTCGGATTGCGCACCCGGCTGGCCGCCCAGACCGACATGCACGTCGTGAGCCTGGGCGACGTCGGCCCGCTGTTCCGCCGCGTGGCCGTCACGATGCTGCTGTTCCAGGGCCTCACGGCCATCGTGCTGACCCTGCGCTACTACCTGCACTACTTCGACTCGTTCGGCTACTCGCTGTGGCACGGCGTGTTCGACGCCGTCATGGCGTTCAACAACGCGGGCTTCTCGCTGCACGCCGACAGCCTCACGGGCTATGCCGGCGACTACGCGGTGATCCTGCCGATCTCGGTCGCGGTGTTCGCCGGCGGCGTGGGGTTCCCCGTCCTGGCCGAGCTCTACAAGGAGTGGCGCTCGCCCAAGACCTGGACGATCCACACCCGCCTGACCGTGTGGGGCTCGCTGTTCCTGCTGGTGGTCGCCTCGACGCTGTTCATCGCGGCCGAGTGGAACAACGCCGCGACGATCGGCGGTCTGAGCCCGATCGACAAGTTCATCACGGGCATCGAGGGCGGCATCATGCCCCGGTCCGGCGGGTTCAACAGCTTCGACTGGGGCAGCGTCGAGCCCGTCACCCTCAACACCGCGATCATCATGATGTTCATCGGCGGCGGCAGCGCCTCGACCGCCGGCGGCATCAAGGTCACCACGTTCCTGTTGCTGGGCTACGTGATCCTGGCCGAGATCCGCGGTGAGGAGCAGGTGCGCATCGGCTCGCGCTCGATCAGCCCGCGCACCATTCGGACGGCGCTGAGCATCGCCCTGATCGCCGTGGGCCTGGTGGCCATGGGATCGATGCTGCTGATGATCTTCTCCGGGGTCTCGTTCGCGGAGGGACTCTTCGAGGCGACCTCGGCGTTCGGCACCGTCGGGCTGTCGACCGGGCTGACCCCGCTGCTGAACGTGCCGGGCCAGCTGGTCTTGATCTTCTTGATGTTCATCGGCCGAGTGGGCACGATTACGGCAGCCTCTGCCTTCGTGCTGCGGCGCCGCCAATCCAGGTATCACCTTCCCGAGGAGCAACCGATCATTGGCTAACAACGACCCCCTCAGCGCACCCGTCCTCGTCGTGGGACTGGGCCGGTTCGGCTCCGCCGTCGCGCGGTCGCTGGTCCGGCTGGGCCACGACGTGCTCGGCGTGGACGAGGACCCCAACCTGGTGCAGCGCTTCGCCAGCGAGTTCACCCACGTCGTGTCCGCCGACACCACCGACAGCGAGGCCCTCAAGCAGATCGGTGCCGACCAGTTCGACCGCGCCGTCGTGGGCATCGGCACCGACATCGAGGCCAGCGTCCTGACGGTGCTGAGCCTCGTCGAGCTCGGCGTCTCCGAGGTGTGGGCGAAGGCGATCAACGCCAAGCACGCCCGCATCCTCGAGCGCGTCGGTGCCACGCACGTCGTGCGACCGGAGTCGGCCATGGGCGAGCGGGTGGCCCACATGGTCACCGGCGCCATGATCGACTACATCGAGTTCGACGACGGCTTCTCGATCGCGCGCACCCGTGCGCCCAAGCTCGCCGCCGGACGCACCCTGCTCGAATCGCAGCTGCGCGCCCGCTTCGGCGTGACGGTGGTCGGGGTGAAGCGTCGCGGCGAGGACTTCACGTACGCCCGGCCCGAGACCTCGATCGAGACCTCGGACGAGCTGATCGTCTCCGGCCCGACGAAGAAGGTCGAGAGCTTCTGCGCCCTGAGCTACACGTAGCCCGCGTGGGGCGCCCGTGCCCTGCGGATAACCTTGACCGGTGAGCAACCAGGACACCCAGGAGGGTGCGGCACCCGAGGGCGCCGCACACCGGTACACCAGTGACTTCGCCGGCCGCATCGAGACGGCATGGCAGGACCGCTGGGAGACCGAGGGCACGTTCGAGGCGCCCAACCCGGTCGGCGAGCTCGCCCTGCCCGGCTCCGCGCACAACGCGCACGGGCCCAAGTTCTTCGTGATGGACATGTTCCCGTACCCCTCGGGCGCGGGCCTGCACGTCGGTCACCCGCTGGGCTACATCGCCACCGACGTCATCGGGCGCTTCCGCCGGATGAAGGGCGACAACGTCCTGCACGCCCTGGGCTACGACGCCTTCGGTCTGCCCGCCGAGATCTACGCCGTCCAGACCGGCCGCCACCCGCGCGAGACGACGCTGGAGAACATCGCCAACATGCGGCGCCAGCTGCGCCGACTGGGCCTGGCGCACGACAACCGCCGCTCGTTCGCCACGATCGAGCCCGAGTTCGTCCGCTGGACGCAGTGGATCTTCCTGCAGATCTTCAACTCCTGGTACGACGCCGAACAGGGCCGTGCCCGGCCGATCGCCGAGCTGATCGAGGAGCTGGGCACCGACGACCCCGCGGTCATCGACCAGTACCGGCTGGCCTACATCGACGAGTCGCCGGTCAACTGGTGCCCGGGTCTGGGCACCGTGCTGGCGAACGAGGAGGTCACCGCCGACGGCCGCAGCGAGCGCGGCAACTTCCCGGTCTTCAAGCGCAGCCTGCGTCAGTGGAAGATGCGGATCACCGCGTACGCCGACCGGTTGATCGACGACCTCGAGCGCGTCGACTGGCCCGAGCCGGTCAAGCTCATGCAGCGCAACTGGATCGGCCGCTCGCACGGCGCGAAGGTGCGCTTCGAGTCCGCAGCCGGCCCGATCGAGGTCTTCACGACGCGTCCCGACACGTTGTTCGGCGCCACCTACATGGTGCTGGCGCCCGAGCACCCGATGGTCGACGAGCTGGCTGCCGAGACGTGGCCCGAGGCCGTCGACGAGCGGTGGACCGGAGGCGCCCCCGACCCGATCTCCGCGATCGAGCAGTACCGTCGCACCGCGGCCGCGAAGTCCGACGTCGAGCGTCAGGAGAACAAGGAGAAGACCGGTGTCTTCATCGGCTCCTTCGCCACCAACCCGGTCAACGGCGAGGCCGTGCCGGTGTTCATCGCCGACTACGTCCTGATGGGCTACGGCACGGGCGCGATCATGGCCGTGCCCGGCCACGACGAGCGCGACTTCGAGTTCGCCACCGAGCTGAGCCTGCGCATCACCCCCGTGGTCGAGTCGCCCGAGGACGCGGTCCTGCCGTGGACCGGCGACGGCGTCGCGATCAACTCCGACAACCACGACATCTTCGGCGACGAGGGCGTCAGCCTGGACGGCATGGCCGTCGACGAGGCGAAGCGCGCGATCATCGCGTGGCTGGAGCAGCGCGGCGTCGGCGAGGGCACCACCACCTACCGCCTGCGCGACTGGCTGTTCAGCCGCCAGCGCTACTGGGGCGAGCCCTTCCCGATCGTCTACGACGAGGACGGCCGCGCCATCGCGCTGCCCGAGTCGATGCTGCCGGTCGACCTGCCCGAGGTGCCGGACTACTCGCCCAAGACGTTCGAGCCCGACGACGTCACGAGCATGCCCGAGCCCCCGCTGGCGCGCGTGCCCGAGTGGGTCGAGGTCGAGCTCGATCTCGGCGACGGCCCGAAGCGCTACCGCCGCGAGACGAACACGATGCCCAACTGGGCCGGCTCCAGCTGGTACGAGCTGCGGTACACCGACCCGACGAACACCGAGGTCCTGGCCGATCCGCGGAACGAGAGCTACTGGCTCGGCCCGAAGACGCCCGGCGGCGCCGGCGGCGTCGACCTGTACGTCGGCGGCGTCGAGCACGCCGTCCTGCACCTGCTGTACGCCCGCTTCTGGCACAAGGTCCTGTTCGATCTCGGCCACGTCAGCGGCGAGGAGCCCTTCCAGCGCCTCGTGAACCAGGGGTACATCCAGGCCTACGCCTACACCGACGAGCGCGGGGTCTACGTGCCGGCGGAGCAGGTCGAGGAGCGCGACGGCCAGTACTTCTTCGAGGGCAAGCCCGTCAACCGCGAGTACGGGAAGATGGGCAAGAGCCTCAAGAACTCCGTCACGCCCGACGAGATGTACGAGGCGTACGGTGCCGACACCCTGCGCGTCTACGAGATGTCGATGGGTCCGCTCGAGCAGTCGCGGCCGTGGGAGACCCGGGCCGTCGTCGGCTCGCAGCGGTTCCTGCAGCGGGTCTGGCGCCTGATCGTCGACGAGGAGACCGGTGTGGTCGTCGTCGACGACAGCGAGCCCGACACCGCCGCGCTGCGTGCCCTGCACCAGACGATCGCCGGCGTCACCGAGGACATGGCCGAGCTGCGGTTCAACACCGCGATCGCCAAGCTGATCGAGCTGACGAACCACCTGACCAAGGAGTCGGTGCGGTCGCGCTCGGTCATCGAGTCGCTCGTGCTCATGCTGGCGCCGTTCGCCCCGCACGTGGCCGAGGAGGCGTGGTCGCGGCTGGGCCACGACCAGACGCTCACGTACGAGACCTGGCCCACCGCCGACGAGCAGTACCTCGTCGAGGACCTGGTCACGTGCGTCGTGCAGATCCAGGGCAAGGTCCGCGGCAAGCTGGAGGTCCCCGCCGACATCAGCGACGAGGACCTCACCGCCCTGGCGCTGGCCGAGCCCAACGTCGTCCGCACGATCGACGGCCGCGAGATCCGCAAGGTCATCGTGCGCGCGCCGAAGCTCGTCAGCGTCGTCGTCTGAGCCCTCGAGATTTGCCCCCGATTCCACCTTTCACCCGGGGTGAAAGGTGGAATTCGGAGCATTTCACGGCTCGTGCCTGGCGGACCTCGCGGCCGCAGGGCGGTACGCCGAGGACGTCCACCGACACCGACTCGCAGCACCCGGCACGCAGTAGGGTTTCGGCCATGACCGTGGCCGTGGTGACCGACTCGACCGCTTCGCTCGACGCCGACGACGCCGCGCGCGAGGGCATCAGCGTCGTCCCGACGACGGTCATCATCGGGGCCCGGGTCTACACCGAGGGCGTCGACGTGACCTCGCAGATGATCGCCGACGCACTGACGCAGAACGTGCCGGTCAGCACGTCGCGCCCCTCGCCCGAGACGTTCCAGGCGGTGTACCGCGCGCTGGCGTCCACCGGGGTCGACGCGATCGTCTCGGTCCACATCAGCTCCAAGGTCTCCGGCACCGTCGACGCGGCGCGGCTGGCGGCCGACCGGGTCGACATCCCGGTCCACGTCGTCGACACCCTCCAGGTGGGCCTGGCCACCGGGTTCGCCGCCGGTCAGGCCGCGCGTGCGAGCGCTGCCGGCGCCACGGTCGAGGAGGTGGCCGCCGCCGCGCTGGAGTCGGCTCGGTCGTCCCGCGTGCTGCTCTACGTCGACACCCTCGAGTACCTGCGCCGGGGCGGCCGGATCGGCCGGGCCGCGGCGCTCATCGGCTCGGCGCTGGCGGTCAAGCCCATCCTCACGATCGACGACGGGGAAGTCACGCCGCTGGAGAAGGTGCGCACCTCGTCCAAGGCGCTGGCCCGGCTCGTCGCCCTGGGGGTCGAGGCCGCGCGCTCCCATCCGGACGGCTACGACATCGGCATCCTGCACCTGGCCAGCGAGACCGTGGCCACGTCCGTGGCGGAGTCGCTGGCGCAGGAGCTGGACCGTCCCGCGATCGCGATCGACGAGGTCGGTGCCGACATCGGCGCCCACGTCGGACCGGGGATGATCGCGGTCACCGTCAGCGCCCGCTGACGGTCCACACCCCGCCTCCGCCCCGTCGCCTGTCCACAGCCGTGCCGCGGGAGGTTCCGTCGGGAAGGCGGACTTCCTAGGGTCGCGGCATGGTCCCCGTCCCGCCCGAGACCCGCGCCCAGGTCGCCCGGCAGCGGCTCGCCGAGCTCGCCGCGACGTTCGACGCCACCCTGCCCGACCCGCAGGACCAGACGGGCGCCGGCCGGCGCCGCAAGCCCGAGCCCGCGCGCCGGCGCCTGCGTCCGGTGCACGTGCGCTTCGCGGGCGTCACCGCCGGGCTGGCGGCCGTCCTCACGGTGTGGTGGCTGCTCGCCGGCCGCCCGCAGGAGACGGCGGTACCGCCGGCGTCGACCGTCGAGGTCGCGGGCACGGAGGCGTCGGCCCCCGCCACGGGTGAGCTGGTCGTCGACGTGGCCGGCAAGGTGCGTCGGCCCGGCATCGTCACGTTGCCGCCCGGCTCACGCGTCCATGAGGCGATCGCGGCGGCCGGTGGGGTGAAGGGCAGGGTGGACACGACGGCGCTCAACCTGGCGCGCGTCCTGAACGACGGCGAGCAGGTGGTGGTCGGGTCGGCACCTCCGCCTGCGGCCGCCGCTCCGGGCGCGTCCTCGGGATCGGCCGCCGCGCCCGGGGCCCCGGCGGGGCAGGTGAACCTCAACACCGCCGACCTGGTGGCCCTCGACACGCTGCCGGGGGTCGGACCGGTCACGGCCGAGGCGATCGTGGCGTGGCGCGACGAGAACGGACCGTTCCGCTCGGTCGAGGACCTGCTGGACGTCAAGGGGATCGGCGAGGCCACGCTGGCCGAGTTGCGTGACCGCGTCACGGTCTGACCTGCGGGTCGTCCCGGCCGCCGTGGCGGTGTGGGGGACGGCCGCAGCCGTATCCCACCTCCGGCCCTGGTGGGCGTTCGTCGTGGTCGCCGCGGCGGCCCTGGTCGGGGCGTGCGGTTGGCGTCGTCCCGCCCTCGCCTTCCCCGCTGCGTGCCTCGTCCTGGTGGCGGCCTGTTGCGGATGGCGCGCCGCCGCCGTGGAGGCGTCTCCCGTCACCCGGTTGGCCGAGCGGGGCGCCGTCGTCCGCGCCGAGGTCGTCGTGCGCGAGGACGGCCGCGCCTACGACGGCCGGGCCGGACCGGGCGTCGTCGTGCCCGTGACCGTGCGGATCGTCGAGTCGGGGGAGCGGACTTGGCGGGTCCGCGTGCGGGCGACGGCCTTCGTCGACGGGTCGGCCGATGCCTTCGTCACGGGCATCCGGCTGGCCGTCCGGGCCGATCTGGAGCCGGCGGACGGCACCGACGAGGCTGCCGTCCTGCGCCTCCTGGACTGGCGGGTCATCGGCGGCGGGCCGTGGTGGTGGCGGTCGTCCGAGGTGGTCCGCGACGGGATCCGCGGGGGCGTCGATCATCGTGACGACCAGCCCGCCGCGCTCGTGCCGGCGCTCGTGGCCGGGGACGACGCACGCCTCTCGGAGCAGACGAAGCAGGAGTTCACCCGGACCGGTCTGACCCATCTGCTCGCGGTGTCGGGCGCCAACCTGACGATCGTGCTGGGCGTCGTCCTGTTGGGGCTGCGTGCAGCGGGGGCCTCACGGCGGGTGCTGCTGCTGGCCGGGGCGCTCACGGTGGTCGCGTTCGTCCTCGTGGCGCGTCCCGAGCCGAGCGTGCAGCGCGCCGCGGTGATGGGCTCGGTCGCGCTGGCGGGTCTGCTGGTCGGCCGGACCGGCGCGGGCCTGAGGGCGCTGGCGTGGGCGGTCATCGTCCTGCTCGTGCTGGACCCGTGGCTGGCCGCCCGGCCCGGCTTCGTCCTGTCCGTCTGCGCGACGGCGGGCATCATCGTCCTGGCGCCGCCGCTGGCCCGGCGCCTGGCCTGGCTGCCGGAGCCCGCCGCGCAGGCCGTCGCGGTCCCGGTCGCGGCGCACCTGGCGTGCCTGCCGGTCGTGGCCTCGCTCAGCGGCGAGGTCTCGCTGGTGGCGGTGTTCGCCAACGTCGTGGTGGCCCCGGCCGTGGCGCCCGCGACCGTCGCCGGTCTGGCCGCCGGTCTGATCGACCTCGTGGTGCCGGCGGTCGCCGTGGTTCCCGGAACCGTCGCCTGGGCGTCGGCGTGGGGCATCGTCGAGGTCGCCCGGGTCGGGGCCGCCGCCCCCGGCGCCGCGATCACCTGGCCTTGGCCGGCCTGGACGCTCGTGCCGGTCGCGGCCGTGACCGGCGTGGTCCTGTGGCACCTGGCGCGGCGACCCGCCCTCGCCGTGGGGGTGACGTTGGGCCTGCTGGTGGCCGTGTTGCGTCCTCCCACGCCGGGTTGGCCGCCGGAGGACGTCGTGGTGGTCGCGTGCGACGTGGGTCAGGGCGACGCCTTCGTCGTGCCGACGGCACCGGGCGAGGCCATCGTGATCGACGTCGGCGAGGAGCCGGCGCCCATCGACCGCTGCCTGACCGAGCTCGGCATCGACCGGATCGCGCTGCTGATATTCACCCACGGCGACGCCGACCACGTCGACGGCTGGCGCGGCGCCGTGCGAGGCCGGCGGGTCGACGTCCTCGCCGACGGACCCTCGGGCGGGCCCGCGGTCCCGGCCGGCCGTCGCGTGCGGCTGGTGTCGGGGGGACACGTCACCGTGGGCGCGGTCGGGCTGGAGGTGCTGTGGCCCCGCCGCGACGCCGACCGGGTCCCGGCCGAGGCCCGCAACGACGCCAGCGTCGTCGTCCGTGCCACGGTGCGGGGACACCGGGTGCTGTTCACCGGCGATCTGGGGGAGGAGGCCCAGCGTGGCCTCGCGCGGCTGCATCCCGACCTGGCGGCCGACGTCCTCAAGGTGGCCCACCACGGCAGTGCCGACCACTGGCCCGAGCTGGTCGAGCGCGTCGGGCCGTCCGTGGCCCTGATCGGGGTGGGGGCCGACAACCCGCACGGACACCCCGCTCCGGCGGCCCTGTCGACGCTGTCCGACGCGGGCGTCGCCGTGTGGCGCACGGACCGGTCCGGCACCGTCGCGGTGGTCGAACGCGACGGGGCGCTCGCCGTGTCGGCGCGGTGACCTATTCTCGGGACGTGGCGAACCCGTTCGGCAAGGTCTGGCTGATCACCGGCAACTCCGAGTTCCTCTCCGACCGAGCCCGGCGCCAGGCGGTCGAGCAGATCCGCGCCGCCGCGCCCGAGGCCGAGGTCGCCCACGCGGTGGCGTCGTCGCTCGCGCCGGGCGAGTTCACCGCGCTCACCAGCGCCTCGCTGTTCAGCACGGCCGCGGCCGTCGTGCTCACCGACCTGCAGGACCTGGGCGAAGCCGTGGCCGCCGAGCTGCTGCAGTACGCCGCGGCCCCGTCGGACGACACCGCCGTCATCCTGATCCACGGTGGGGGAGCCAAGGGCAAGGGCCTGCTCGACAAGCTGCGCAAGCTGCCTGCCGTCTCCGAGGTCTCCCAGCAGGCGCCGAAGTACGAGCGCGACCTGGTGGCGTGGGTGCGTCAGGAGTCGCGAGCACTCGGTCGGTCGATCGACGAGGAGGGCGCCTCGGTGCTCGTCGCGGCGGTGGGCTCCGACCTGCGGTCGCTGGCCGCGGCGGTCGACCAGCTCGTCACCACCCTGGCCGAGGGCGAGAGCCTCGACGCCACGGTCGTCCGGCGCTACTTCGGCGGCCGGGCCGAGGTGCGCGGCTACGAGATCGCCGACGCCGCCCTCGACGGCCGGCTCGACCTCGCCCTGGAGCGGGCCCGGTGGGCCGAGGCCGCCCGGGTGGCGCCCTTGCTGATCACCGCCGCCCTCGCCTCGGGCCTGCGTCAGCTGGCGCGTGTGGTCACGGCCGACCCCGGCCTGCGCGACGCCGACCTCGCCCGCGAGATCGGTGCCCCGCCGTTCAAGATCCGGGCCCTGCGCCAGAGCGCGCGCGGCTGGAACGAGACCTCACTGCGCCACGCGCTCGACGCGGTGGCCCGGGCCGACCTGCAGGTCAAGGGCGGCTCGGCCGAGCCCGGTCACGCGGTCGAGCAGATGATCATCGACGTCGCCGTCGCCCGCTCGCGCAGCTGAGCGACCCGCGTCCGGGCACGTGAAAAGACCCCGCACCCATCGGGTGCGGGGCCTTGTCAGCGGCTCAGAGAGCGGCGGCCTTCTTGGCGATCGCGGACTTGCGGTTCGCGGCCTGGTTCTTGTGGATGACGCCCTTGGACGCGGCCTTGTCGAGCTTCTTGGCGGTGTCGGCGGCGAGGTTCTTGGCCTCGTCGGCGTTGCCGGCCTCGACGGCCTCCTGGAAGCGGCGAACCGAGGTCTTCAGTGCCGAGCGCACGGACTTGTTGCGCTCGCGAGCGGCCTCGCTCTGCCGGTTGCGCTTGATCTGCGACTTGATGTTCGCCACGGCAAACCTGTTCTTTCGTCGTTCCGGTGATGAGAAGTCTTGGTCGTATCCGAGCCCCTCGTACGGTGGGCTGGACACGCAAGGAGCAACTCTACCAGCGCATGGCCGTGCGCCTCAAATCGCAGGGCCCGGATAGGGTTCTGCTCGTGGAAACCTTGTACACCGTCATCGTCGGCCTGCACATCCTCTCGTGGCTCGGAGCGCTCGCGCTCATCGATCCGCGCGCCGGCGTGATCCGCAAGGGAGCCGCCCACGCCGTCGCCACCGCGCTGGTCACCGGCATCATCCTGGTCGGCCTGGGCGAGTCCGTCGCGTCGCTCGACAAGGACTACAACCACATGAAGATCGGCATCAAGCTGCTGGTCGCGGTCGTGGCGACGGTCTACGCCTTCGTGCAGACCAACAAGCCCACGCCGAACAAGGCCGCCGGCATCCTGTTCGGCCTCGTCGGCCTGAACATCCTGCTCGCCATCCTCTGGTGACCTCTTGACGATGACCGCACCCGTGCTCACGGGTGCGAGAATGGACGCATCATGACGCGCCCCACTCCCGCCCCGAGCCCCGGTGCCACGCCGCCCGAGCTGCTGCGGAACTTCTGCATCATCGCGCACATCGACCACGGCAAGTCGACGCTCGCCGACCGGATGCTGCAACTGACCGGTGTCGTCGACGAGCGCGCCGCCCGTGCGCAGTACCTCGACCGCATGGACATCGAGCGCGAGCGCGGCATCACGATCAAGAGCCAGGCCGTGCGGATGCCGTTCACCAAGTCCGACGGCGACGACGACGGCACGACCTACGTGCTCAACATGATCGACACCCCCGGGCACGTCGACTTCACGTACGAGGTCAGCCGCTCGCTCGAGGCGTGCGAGGGCGCGATCCTGCTGGTCGACGCGGCCCAGGGCATCGAGGCCCAGACGCTGGCGAACCTGTACCTGGCGATGGACGCGGACCTGCACATCATCCCCGTGCTGAACAAGATCGACCTGCCCGGCGCCCAGCCCGAGAAGTACGCCGCGGAGATCGCCGGCATCATCGGCGGCGAGCCCGACGACGTGCTGCGGGTCTCGGCCAAGACGGGCCAGGGTGTCGAGGCGCTGCTGAACCTCATCGTCGACGAGGTGCCCCCGCCGCAGGGCAACCCCGATGCGCCGCCGCGCGCCCTGATCTTCGACTCGGTCTACGACACGTACCGCGGCGTCGTCACCTACGTCCGGGTGTTCGACGGCAAGCTCAGCCACCGCGACAAGATCAAGATGATGTCCACGGGCGCCGTGCACGAGATGCTCGAGGTCGGCGTCATCAGCCCCGAGCCGGTCAAGGCCGATCATCTCGGCGTCGGCGAGGTCGGCTACCTGATCACGGGCGTGAAGGAAGTGCGCCAGAGCCGCGTCGGCGACACCGTCACCTCGGCCACCAAGCCCGCCGAGGAGGCGCTCGGCGGCTACCAGCACCCGAACCCGATGGTCTTCTCCGGCCTGTACCCGATCGACGGCGACGACTTCTCGACGCTTCGCGACGCACTGGAGAAGCTGCAGCTCAACGACGCCGCCCTGGTCTACGAGCCGGAGTCCTCCGGCGCGCTGGGCTTCGGCTTCCGCATCGGCTTCCTGGGGCTGCTGCACCTGGAGATCGTGCGCGAGCGGCTCGAGCGCGAGTTCAACCTCGACCTCATCTCGACGGCGCCGAACGTCGTGTACCGCATCGAGATGGAGGACGGCAGCGAGCGCGTCGTCACCAACCCCAGCGAGTACCCGAACGACGGCAAGATCGCCAAGGTCTACGAGCCCGTCGTGTCCGCCACGATTCTGGCGCCGACCGACTACATCGGCACGATCATGGAGCTGTGCCAGTCGCGCCGCGGCAAGCTCGGCGGGATGGACTACCTGTCCGAGGACCGCGTCGAGATCCGCTACACGCTGCCCATGGGCGAGATCATGTTCGACTTCTTCGACGCGCTGAAGTCGCGCACGAAGGGCTACGCCTCGCTCAACTACGAGCTCTCGGGCGAGCAGGCCGCCGACCTGGTCAAGGTCGACGTGCTGCTGCAGGGCGAGGTCGTCGACGCGTTCAGCGCGATCGTCCACCGCGACAACGCCTACTCCTACGGCGTCTCGCTGGCGGGCAAGCTCAAGGAGCTCATCCCGCGCCAGCAGTTCGAGGTGCCGATCCAGGCCGCGATCGGCGCGCGCGTCATCGCCCGCGAGAACATCCGTGCGATCCGCAAGGACGTGCTCGCCAAGTGCTACGGCGGCGACATCAGCCGCAAGCGCAAGCTGCTGGAGAAGCAGAAGGAGGGCAAGAAGCGCATGAAGATGGTCGGACGCGTCGAGGTCCCCCAGGAGGCGTTCATCGCCGCCCTCTCCACCGGCGAGACCAAGCAGGCCTGACCGGCCCCGGCCCCACCCCCACTTTTGGAAGCGGATCCACGTTATTTCGGGCGGACATGGTGGATCCGGTTCCAAAAGTGGTCCCGTGGGCGCCGGCGTTCGCTAGCCCTTCGGGTTGCGGCTGAGCTCCTCGAGTGCCCACGGGACGAAGCGCGGCGGCGGACCGCTGTGCCCGCGTGAGACCAAGGCTCGCCAGACCCGACCGATCAGGCCGGCCGGGTGGTCGAGGTCGCTGGAGACGACCACGATCACGAGCCATCCCTCGGCCTCGAGTCCCTCGCGGCGAGCGATGTCCTTGCGCCGCTGTGCGGCACTCCGCTCGTGGTACCAGCCGTCGTACTCGAGCACGATGCGGTGCCGCGGAAGCACGAGGTCGCCGCAGCCGAGGTGCGTTCCGCGCGGATCGAAGATGTCGAGATTGACCTCGAACTCCGGCAGGCCCGCGATCGCGAGAAGCAAGCGCAGATCGGTCTCCCGGAAGGAGCGCACGCGCTCGCGCAGCAGGTCGAGGTTGGCACGAGACCGTCGCACACCGTGAAGGTGCCGCGTCCACGCGTAGTGCGCGAAGCCCTCGGCGGTCATCTGGTCGGCGGCGATCAGGGCATCTGCATACCGCACGATGTCGCGGTGGCTGAGCATGATGGCCGCATCCACGAGGCAGCGATGTGCCGGCAGGACGGGGACGCCGTCGATGCCCACGGGACGCAACGGCGCCTGGCGGCGGTGCAGCGTGACTGAGCGCAGGCCGCGGCGGTGCGGCGTGTTCGTCGACCAGTGCCGCAGACTCGTATCGATGTCGAGGCCGTGGAGTTGCAGCCCCGTCACGTGACTCACCGCGGCATCCCGGGGCAGGACCAGGAGGTCGGCCCGGAGCAGGAAGCGCAGGTCGCGGGACTCCTCAGCCACCGCCCACACGCCGCGACCCGGGTGGATCGCCTCGAAGCGGCGCCCTTCGAGCATCCGTCGGGTCACGCCGAGTGCGGCGGCCTCGCCGGTCGTGAACGGCCGCCCACGCAAGGACTCGGGAATCGGCCGCACGAACCGAGCCTCGACCGCCGAAGTTCACCGGACCAGTCCCCGCCCCGAGGCTGGGGACAGCAGCACGGTCCCGCCCGCGGGTGGGGACGAACGCGCCAGCGTGCCCACTTTTGGACGTCATTTCACCTTTTCCCGGACGGAATACGTGGATCGGCTTCCAAAAGTGGGCACGGGGCCGGCGGAAGGCGGGCGCGCGCGGTGGGCGAGCGTTCACGCACGCTTCACCTGGATCTTGTTCCACGGTTCGCCCGGTCCGATTGCCTCGGACCATGACTCACATCGGGGGACGAGCAGCCCGCAGCCTGCTCGCACTGACCACGACCGGCGCGCTCCTGGCCGGTACCGCCGCCGCGGCCCACGCCACACCGGAGCCGCGACCGACGCAGCGGGCGACCACCGTTCCCACGCTGGTCGCCCGCGCGACGCTGTCGGCCGACCACCTGGCTCCCGGCCCGCCGTCGGGTGCCAAGGCCACGGCGGCCAACGGCCGCACCGGACCGTTCGGTGGCCAGGTCGTCCCGGGTTTCTCGGCGATGATCGAGAACCGCGACGGCACGTTCTGGGCGCTGCCGGACAACGGCTTCGGGTCGAAGGCGAACTCGGCGGACTTCCTGCTGCGGATCTACCGGATCACGCCGCAGTGGGAGACCGCCCGGGGCGGGCCCGGCCGGATCCGGCTCGACCGGTTCGTGTCCCTGCGTGACCCGCACCGCCGGGCGGGCTTCCCGATCGTCAACGAGGACACGAGGGAGCGCCTGCTGACGGGAGCTGACTTCGACGTGGAGTCGATCGTCCGGGCGAAGGACGGCACGTTCTGGATCGGGGAGGAGTTCGGTCCGTTCCTGCTGCACGTCGACGCGACCGGCGTGCTGCTCGAGGCTCCGGTGCCGCTGCCGGGCGTGCAGTCCCCGTCGCACCCGACGCCCGCCGGCGCCGCGAACCTGCCGAACAGCAAGGGGTTCGAGGCGATGGCCGCCAGCGCCGACGGC
Source organism: Aeromicrobium sp. 636 (assembly GCF_024433585.1). NCBI lineage: Bacteria > Bacillati > Actinomycetota > Actinomycetes > Propionibacteriales > Nocardioidaceae > Aeromicrobium > Aeromicrobium sp. 636. The sequence goes on along the minus strand of NZ_WNJU01000001.1, from coordinate 1,008,845 downwards.
CGCTACCTGTACCCGATCCTCGAAGGGGCCCGGACCGACGACGCGCAGCCCAGGCGGCGGTGGATCCACGAGTTCGACACCCGCGCGAAGCGTTACACCCCGCGTCGGTGGGCCTACGAGTCCGACACGGACGCCTCCCTGGTCGCGGACGCCTTCACGGTCGGCCGTCACGAGCTGCTGGTCGCGGAGCGTGACGACTTCGAGGGGGAGCAGGCGGTCGTGAAGCGGGTGTACCGGGTCGACCTGGACCGCCGCGACCGCGACGGCTTCGTCCAGAAGGAGCTCGTGCTCGACGCGCTCAAGATCGCCAACCCCGCGCGGATCGGCGCGGGTGACGGGTACGGCACGGGCGATCCGTTCTCGCTACCCGTGCAGTCCTTCGAGACGATCGTGCAGCTGCGCGACGGGCGGCTGTTGATCGGGAACGACAACAACTTCCCCGGGAACGACGCCCGCGTCCCCGGCGAGCCCGACGACACCGAGATCGCGGTGGTCGAGCTGAGGCGCCAGCGGGTGTCCGCGAACGGTGCGCTGGTGGTCGCCCACCGCAGGGCCTCCGGGCACCGGCCGGAGCACACGCTGGCCTCCTACGCCGAGGCGATCCGCGAGTGCGCCGACCACATCGAGCCGGACCTGGTCTCGACGAAGGACGGCGTCCTGGTGGCGCGGCACGAGAACGAGATCGGCGGCACCACGGACGTCGCCGCGCGGGCCGAGTTCGCCGGCCGGCGCACGACCCGGACGATCGACGGGAGGGCGATCACCGGCTGGTTCACCGAGGACTTCACCCTGCCCGAGTTGCGGACGCTGCGCGCGAAGGAGCGCATCCCGGCCCTGCGCCCCGCCAACACGGCCTTCGACGGGCTGTACCCGGTGCCGACCTTGGACGAGGTGCTCGACCTCGCCCGTCGCTCGCGCACCTGCGACGGCCGGCCGGTGGGGGTCTACCCCGAGACGAAGCACCCGACGTACTTCGACTCGATCGGCCTCTCGCTCGAGGAGCCGCTGGTCGAGGGGCTGCGCCGCGCCGGGCTGGACCGGCCCGGCGCCCGGGTCGTGCTGCAGAGCTTCGAGACGCAGAACCTGCGCGAGCTCGACCGGCGGAGCCGGGCCCGCATCGTCCAGCTCGTCGACTGCGCGGGCGCGCCGTACGACCTCGTGGCCGCCGGGGACCCGCGCACCTATGCCGACCTCGTCAGCCGGAAGGGCCTGCGGGCGATCAGCCGGTACGCCGACGGTGTCGGGCTGTGCAAGGACCGCATGATCCCGCGCACCGCAGACGGTCGGCTGGGCCGACCGACGCGGGCGATCATCGATGCGCACGCGGCGGGGCTGACGGTGCACGGGTGGACGTTCCGCCGGGAGAACCAGTTCCTGCCCGTGGAGTTCCGCCGTGGCGCCGATCCGGCCGGGATCGGTGATCTGGCGGGGGAGATCCGAGCCTTCCGCGCGGTGGGGATGGACGGGTTCTTCGCCGACAACCCGGGGGCGGGGGCCGCGGCCGTCGCGCGCTGATTGCTACAGCGCAAGGCGAAAGGCTCAAGTCCTCGTCTGGACGGCTCATGGGCGCTAGGGTGACCTGAATCACACTTCGCCCCACGTCCCCGGGAGAACTTCATGGCAGTGTCCACCGCCGACCAGCTCACGATCGTCGAGAACCGCGCCCGGAACGTGGGTGAGCTCTTCTTCGGCAGGGTCGAGGCGTCCGGGCCGCGCGAGGCGTTCCGCTACCCCGACGCCGACGAGAACTGGATCTCGATGACGTGGAGTGAGACCGGTGACAAGGTCTCCAAGATCGCCGCCGGGCTCGTGGACCTGGGCATCGAGCCCGAGCAGCGCGTCGCGATCGCCTCGGGCACGCGGATCGAGTGGATCCTCTCGGACCTCGCGGTGAACGCGGCCGGCGCGGCGACGACCACCGTGTACCCGACCTCGAGCACCGACGACGTGGCCTACATCCTGTCCGACAGCGACAGCCGCGTCGTCTTCGCCGAGGACGACGAGCAGGTGGCCAAGCTGCGCGAGAAGCGCTCCGAGCTGCCCAGCGTCTCGCGCGTCGTCGTCTACGACGGCGAGGCCGACGGCGACTGGGTGATCACCCTCGACGACCTCATCGAGCGCGGCGAGAAGTACCTGCTCGACCACCCCGACGTCGTGCGCGAGCGCATCGCCGGCACCGAGCCGGAGTCGCTCGCCACCTTGATCTATACGTCGGGCACGACCGGGCGCCCCAAGGGCGTGCGCCTGGTCCACGACTGCTGGACGTTCGAGGGCGCCGCCGTCGCCGCCCCGGGATCGCTGTCCGAGTCCGACCTGGAGTACCGCTGGCTGCCGATGGCGCACTCGTTCGGCAAGGTGCTGCTGACCGCTCAGCTCACGATCGGCTACCCGTGTGCGGTCGACGGGCGCGTGCCCAAGATCGTCGACAACCTCGCGGTCGTCCGCCCCACGTTCATGGGCGCAGCCCCGCGCATCTTCGAGAAGGCCTACGGCCGCGTCGTCGGCATGATGGTCGAGGAGGGCGGCGCGAAGCTCAAGCTGTTCCGCTGGGCCGAGAAGGTCGGCCTGCAGGTCTCGCGCCTCCAGCGCGCCGGCAAGCCGATCCCGGTGGGGCTGAAGATCCAGCACCGCATCGCCGACAAGCTCGTCTTCAGCAAGATCCGCGACCGCTTCGGCGGGCGCGTGCGCTTCTTCATCTCCGGCGCCGCGGCGCTGTCGACCGAGATCGCCGAGTGGTTCCACGCCGCCGGCGTGCTGGTCATGGAGGGCTACGGCCTGACCGAGACGTCGGCCGGCGCGTTCGTCAACGATCCCGACGACTTCAAGATCGGCACGGTCGGCCGGGCGTTCCCGGGCACCGAGGCCAAGATCGCCGCCGACGGCGAGGTCATGATCAAGGGCCCCAACGTCATGCGCGGCTATCACAACCTCGAGGGTGAGTCGGCCTCGGCGCTGACCGAGGACGGCTGGCTCGCGACGGGCGACATCGGCGAGTTCGACGCCGACGGCTTCCTGCGCATCACCGACCGCAAGAAGGACCTGTTCAAGACCTCCGGCGGCAAGTACGTGGCCCCTTCGCACGTCGAGGGCACGTTCAAGGCCGTGTGCCCGCTGGCCAGCCAGATGGTCGTCCACGGCAACGACCGCAACTTCTGCTCGGCCCTGATCACGCTCGACCCGGACGCGGCCGAGGCCTGGGCCGAGAGCCACGGCATGGCCGGTGCGTCCTACGCCGAGATCGCCGCGTCGGACCGGATGCAGGCCGAGATGGCCGGGTACGTCGACGAGCTCAACTCGCGGCTCAACCGCTGGGAGACGATCAAGAAGTGGGCCCTGCTCGACCACGACCTGTCGATCGAGTCCGGTGAGATCACCCCGAGCATGAAGGTCAAGCGCCGCGTCGTCGAGGAGCGCAACGCCGACCTGCTCAACAGCTTCTACGTCGAGGCCTGATTCGGGGCCGCGTACTCTGGGAGCGTGGCGTTCGGCATCTATCTGCACGTGCCGTTCTGCTCCGTGCGGTGCGGCTACTGCGACTTCAACACGTACACCGCCGACGAGCTCGGCGGACCCGACGTGATCGGCGCGTCCAGGGCCACCTACATCGAGGCGGCCCTGGCGGAGCTGTCGCTCGTCCCCGAGCGCACGGTCGACACCGTGTTCGTCGGGGGCGGCACACCGTCGCAGGTTCCGGCCGGCGACCTCGTGCGGTTCCTGCGCGCGGTCGACCACCGGCTGGGCCTGGCGCCCGGTGCCGAGGTGACGACCGAGGCGAACCCCGACAGCGTCTCGCCGCAGTCGCTGGCCGAGCTGCGCGAGGGCGGGTTCACCCGGATCTCGTTCGGCATGCAGTCGGCGGTGCCCCACGTCCTGTCGGTGCTCGAGCGCACCCACGATCCCGAGCGGGTCCCGCAGGCCGTCGCCTGGGCGCGCGAGGCCGGATTCGAGCAGGTCAGTCTCGACCTCATCTACGGCACGCCGACCGAGTCGATGGACGACTGGCGGCACTCCGTGGAGTCCGCGCTGGCCATGGAACCGAACCACATCAGCGCCTACGCCCTGATCGTCGAGCAAGGCACGGCCTTCGCCCGCAAGGTCCGCCGCGGCGAGGTCGTCATGCCCGACGACGACGAGACCGCGGACAAGTACCTCCTGGCCGACGACCTCATGGCGGCCGCCGGACTGCACTGGTACGAGCTGTCCAACTGGGCCCGGGACGAGGCCGCGCGGTGCCGTCACAACATCGGCTACTGGAACGGCGGCGAGTGGTGGGGCGTCGGTCCCGGAGCGCACTCCTTCGTCGGCGGTGAGCGCTGGTGGAACGTCAAGCACCCGGCGGCCTACGCCCAGCGGCTGACCGCGGGGGAGTCGCCGCGCGCCGACGGCGAGCGCCCGGATGCCGAAGCGCGGCACCTCGAGGACGTCATGCTGCGGATCCGTCTCGCCGAGGGCATCGAGACCGCGTTGCTGGGCGGCGCCGATCGGCTGGTCGACGCCGGCTGGCTGACGCCGGTCGGCGACCGCATGGTGCTCACCCGCACCGGGCGCCTCATGGCGGACCGGGTCGTCCTGGAGGCGGTCGAGGCGCTCGGCTGAGCGCGGACCGGCCCTGATTCGGCTACGTTCAACTCCATGGGCGAGGCGGGCACGACGACGCATCACTCCACCGTCACCAAGGTCGGCCGCCCGGTCCTGACCGCGATGGTGATCGGCTCCATGGTCGGCGGCGGGGTCTTCTCACTGCCGGGCGGCTTCGCGACGACCACCGGCGTGGCCGGCGCGCTCATCGCGTGGACGCTGGCCGGCACGGGCATGCTCATGCTCGCGTTGTGCTTCCAGAACCTGGCCCTGCGCCGACCCGAGCTCGACGCCGGCGTCTTCGTCTACGCCAAGGCCGGCTTCGGCGACTACGTCGGCTTCAACTCCGCGATCGGCTACTGGGCCAGCGGCGTGGCCGGCAACGCCTTCTACTGGGTGTTCATCACCGCGACGATCGGTGCGTTCCTGCCGGGGTTCGGCAGCGGCGGCACGCTGCTGGCGGTCGCCGTCTCGACGGTCGGGGTGTGGGTGTTCCACTTCCTCATCGCCCGCGGCGTGCGGGACGCGGCGGTCGTCAACCGGATCGTCACGATCTGCAAGCTGGTGCCGATCCTGGTGTTCGTGGTCGTGCTGGCCACGCAGTTCGATCCGGAGGTGTTCCGCGCCAACTTCCTCGCCCGGGACGAGCTCGGCTCGCTGACCGACCAGGTCAAGAACACGATGATCATCACGACGTTCGTGTTCATCGGGGTCGAGGGCGCCAGCGTCTACTCGCGCCACGCCCAGCGCCGTGAGGACGTGGGCACCGCCACCGTGCTGGGCTTCCTGAGCGTCCTGGCGCTGTTCGCCCTGGTGACGATGGTCTCCTACGGGGCGTTCGACCGGTCCCGGATCGCCCAGACGCGAGAGCCGTCGATGGTCGGCCTGTTCGAGGGCGTCGTCGGGCCGTGGGGCGAGTGGTTCGTCAGCGCCGGCGTCGTGGTGTCCGTGCTCGGCGCCTACCTGGCGTGGACGCTGATGGCGGCCGAGGTCATGCACGCTCCCGCCCGGGCGGAGGACATGCCAGCCGCGCTGGGGCGCGAGAACGACCACGGCACGCCGGTCGGCGCGCTGCTGGCGACCACCGTGGGCGCCCAGGTGCTGCTGGGCCTCACGCTGCTGATCAGCGACTCGCTGGACTTCATGCTGGCGCTGAGCACGTGCATGGTGCTGGTGCCGTACCTGCTGGCCGCCGCCTACGCGCTCAAGCTCGCCGTCACGGGCGAGACCTACGAGCACGACGCACGCCACCGGCGACGGCACGCCGTCATCGCCGTGCTGGCCGTGGCCTACGCGATCTTCCTCTTCGTGGCGGCCGGGCCGCCCTTCCTGCTCCTGTCGTGCTTGGTCTACGCGCCGGCAGCACTGCTGTACGTCCGGGCGCGCACCGAACGTGGCCGACGGATCTTCACCCGGGCCGAGCTCGTGCTCTTCCTGATCATCTGCGTCGGCGCGATCGCCGGCGTCTACACGCTCGTGACCGGCGGGATCGACGTGTGACCCGCCACCACCGGAAGGACCTCCGATGACCCAGCCGTCCGACGCCTACGGCGTCCACTCCGAGGTGGGCCGGCTCCGCAAGGTCCTGGTCTGCGAGCCGGGGCTGGCCCACGAGCGGCTCACGCCGTCCAACTGCAAGGACCTGCTGTTCGACGACGTGCTGTGGGTCGAGCACGCCCAGCGCGACCACGCCGACTTCGTGGCGATGATGCGAGCGCGCGACATCGAGGTGGTCGAGCTGCACGACGTGCTCGCCCAGACGATGGCCGACCCCGCCGCGCGCACCTGGCTGCTGGACCGCAAGATCGTCCCGAACGAGGTCGGCATCGGGCTCGTGGAGGAGACCCGGGCGTACCTCGACGGCCTCGCGGCGGCCGACCTCAGCCGCTACCTCATCGGCGGCCTGTCGACCCGCGAGCTGCCCAGCGACCTCTCTGCGGGGTACCGCGCCCTCGTCCGCCAGGCGCACGGCGGCCACGAGTACCTGATGCCCCCGCTGCCCAACACCCTCTACACCCGCGACACGACCTGCTGGGTCCACGGCGGGGTGACGCTGAACCCGCTCTACTGGGCGGCGCGCAAGGACGAGACGCTCCTGATGAAGGCGATCTACGAGTTCCACCCGGAGTTCGTGGGGTCGACCGTGTGGTGGGGCGACCCGGAGATCAACTGGGGCACCGCCACCGTGGAGGGCGGCGACGTGATGGTGCCCGGCGGGGGCGTCGTGCTGATCGGGATGAGCGAGCGCTCCTCGCGGCAGGGCATCACGCAGCTGGCCAAGGCTCTGTTCGAGCAGGGCGCGGCGGAGCGGGTCATCGTGGCGGGGATGCCGAAGCTGCGGGCGGCGATGCACCTCGACACGGTCTTCACGTTCGCCGACCGTGACGTCGTGACGGTCTATCCCGAGATCGTGAACACGATCCATGCCTTCACGATCGTGCCCTCGGACGTCGCACCCGGCATCGAGGTGATCGATCACGACGACACCCCGTTCCTCGAGGTGGTGGCGAAGGCCCTGGGGGTGGGGAAGTTCCAGGTCGTCGAGACCGGCGGCAGCGAGTACGACATCCAGCGCCAGCAGTGGGACAGCGGGAACAACCTCGTCGCCCTCGAGCCGGGCGTCGTGGTGGCCTACGACCGCAACACCCACACCAACTCGCTGTTGCGCCAGGCCGGGCTCGAGGTCATCGAGATCGTCGGCGCCGAGTTGGGGCGCGGCCGCGGCGGCGGCCACTGCATGACCGGTCCGCTGATCCGCGACGCGGTGGACTGAGTCCTACGCCGGCTGGGTGACGAAGTCGATGAGCTCCTCGACCCGGCCGAGGAAGGCGGGCTCGAGGTCGGTCCAGGAGTCGACGCGTCCGAGGATCGCCTTCCAGGCCCGGGCGATGTCGGCCTGTTCGGCGTGGGGCCAGCCGAGGTGGGCGCAGACGCCCTTCTTCCACTCGACGTGGCGCGGGATCGTGGGCCACGCCTCCATCCCGAGGCGCTGCGGCTTCACCGACTGCCACACGTCGACGTAGGGGTGGCCGACCACCAGCAGGTGCGGCACGTGCTTGACCTCGTCGGCGAGACGCTGCTCCTTCGAGCCGGGCACGAGGTGGTCGACCAGGACGCCGAGGCGCCGCTTCGCGGTGGGCTGGAAGTCGCGCACGATCGCGGCCAGGTCGTCGATCCCGCCGAGGTACTCGACCGCGACGCCCTCGGCGCGCAGGTCGTCGCCCCACACCTTCTCGACGAGCTCGGCGTCGTGGCGACCCTCGACGAAGATGCGGCTGGGCAGTGCCACCTTGGCGCGGGTGTCGGCGGCCAGGCGCGATCCCGAGGCGGTGCGGGTGGGCGCGGTGGCGGCCTTCGGGGTCGGCGCGACCAGGACGACGGGCTTGCCCTCCATCAGGAAGCCGGGCCCCAGCGGGAAGACCTTGCGGCGCAGCCGGCGGTCCTCCAGCTCGACGGTGCCCAGGTCGCGCTCGACGCGCGTGATCTCGCCGACGAAGCCGCTGGAGGCCTCCTCGACGACGAGACCGAGGTCGGCGGCCAGCTCGGTCGAGCGGCCCCGCTTGGGCTTGCGCCAGTCGCCGGACAGGACGTCGGAGCCGTACCGGTCAGCCATGCCCGAACCACACGCCGAGCAGTCGCTGGTGGAACGCCTCGATGTCGTCCTTGGACCCGCTGTCGAGGGTGTCGTCGACGATCAGGCCGATCGCCAGGTCGACGGCGGCGGGCCAGGAGTCCGGAACGGTGTCGGGGACCTCGTCGGTGACCAGGGCGCCGAGGGCGACGTCGGGGGAGTGGCCCGGACGCGTCACGACCATCACCAGCTCGCCACCGGCGGGACCGTGGCCCAGGTGGGAGACCTCGACGAACGTCTCGCCCACGGACGTGGCCCACACCGAGGCCATCGTCCCGCCACGGGACTCGTGCTCGACGGTGGTGCCGTCGGGCGCCGTGACGGCATAGGGGGTGTAGATCAGGACCTCATCGGCGTCGACGACCTCGATCGAACCGTCGTCGCGCACGGACACCTCACTCACCCCGACAGATTGCCATGTCGGCGAGGGGTTCGTGCAGGCGCACCGCCGTGTGACTCGCCGGTAGACTGGCACTGACCCGGGTCGAGTGCCAGCAGCGTGGAGGTGACAGCGTGATCGAGGACCGCCGTCTCAACGTCCTGCGTGCGATCGTCGAGGACTACGTCGCGACGCAGGAGCCGGTCGGATCGAAGGCCCTGGTCGAGCGCCACCGCCTCGGCGTCTCGTCCGCCACGATCCGCAACGACATGGCCGCCCTGGAGGACGAGGGGTACCTCACCGCTCCGCACACCAGCGCCGGCCGCATCCCGACCGACAAGGGCTACCGGATGTTCGTCGACCGCCTGGCCGAGGTGAAGGCACTCTCCGTCGCCGAGCGCCGCGCCATCGAGACCTTCCTGTCCGGCGCCATCGACGTGGACGACATCGTCATGCGTAGCGTCAAGATCCTGGCCCAGCTGACCAACCAGGTCGCGATCGTGCAGTACCCGTCGCTGACCCGCTCGACCGTGCGCCACGTCGAGCTCGTGGCCCTCGAGGGCTCGCGCGTCCTCATCGTCGTCATCACCAGCAGCGGTCGCGTCGAGCAGCGCATCGTCGAGCTGGCCCAGACCCCGGGCGACCAGCTGCTCGCCGACCTGAAGTCGCGCATCGTGCGCGCTACCTTGGGCGAGCGACTGCCGCAGGCCTCCCTGCACCTGGCCGACCTCATCGACACGTTCGACGTCGACGACCGCCCGGTCGTGTCCTCGATCGTCACGACCCTGGCCAACACGTTCTCCAACGAGCGGTCCGACGAGCGGGTCGCCGTCGGCGGCACCGCGAACCTGGCCCGGTTCGGCGCCGACTTCGACACCGCCATCCGGCCCGTGCTGGAGGCGATGGAGGAGCAGGTCGTCCTGTTGCGTCTGCTCGGCGAGGCCACGACCGGTCCCCACGTGCGCATCGGTCGCGAGACCGGCCGCGACGACCTGTCCGGGACGGCCGTCGTCGCCAGCACGTACGGCCCCGATGGCGAGTCCTACGCCCAGTTGGGCACGATGGGACCGACCCGCATGGACTATCCCGCCACGATGGCCGCCGTCGGCGCCGTCGCCCGTTACGTCGGCCGCATCCTCGCCGACGGCTGAGCGCCCACCTCGCGACTGACTGCGAAAGAGAAGAGATCTTGGACTACTACGAACTGCTCGGCGTCTCCCGCGAGGCCACCCCCGAGGAGCTGAAGAAGGCGTACCGCCGGCTGGCGCGCCAGCTGCACCCGGACGTCAACGACGCTCCCGATGCGTCCGAGCGCTTCAAGGAGGTCACGACGGCCTACGAGGTGCTGTCGGACCCGCAGAAGCGGTCCGTCTACGACCGCGGCGGCGACCCGCTGTCCGGCGGCGGGATGGGCGGCGGCTTCGGCCAGGGCTTCAGCTTCGACGACATCATGGACGCGTTCTTCGGGCAGACGTCGTCGCGTGGTCCGCGGTCCCGGGTCCAGCGCGGTCAGGACGCGCTGTTGCGCCTCTCGGTCAGCCTCGCCGAGGCGGCGTTCGGCGTCACGCGTGAGATCAAGGTCGACACGGCCGTCACGTGCGAGGTCTGCGACGGCTCCGGTGCGAACGAGGGCTCCGAGCCGGTCGCGTGCGGGACGTGCCACGGACACGGCAGCGTCCACCACGTGCAGCGCTCGCTGCTCGGCGACATCCGCACCTCGCGTCCGTGCCCCACGTGCCACGGCTACGGCACCGTCATCCCCGACCCGTGCCGCGAGTGCGGCGGCGAAGGTCGCGTGCGGTCGCGTCGGAGCCTGCAGGTCACCGTGCCGGCCGGCGTCGACGACGGGAACCGGATCCAGCTGGCCGGCGAGGGCGAGGTCGGCGCCGGTGGCGGACCGGCCGGCGACCTCTACATCGAGATCAAGGTCGCGCACCACCCCGTCTTCACCCGCCAGGGCGACGCGCTGGTCTGCCAGGTCACCGTTCCGATGACCGCTGCGGCGCTGGGCACGCGGATCGACCTGCCGACGCTCGACGCCGAGCGTGAGGACCTCCCCGACCTCGAGAAGTCCGTCGCGATCGACGTGCCCGCGGGCACCCAGTCCGGCGAGACGATCGTCACCCGTGGCTTCGGGGTCCCGCGGCTGCGCGGCTCGGGTCGCGGCGACCTCACGGTCCAGGTCGTGGTCGAGACGCCGCGCGACCTCGACGCCGCGCAGCGTGAGCTCCTCGAGCAGCTCGCCACCGCGCGCCAGGAGGAGCACGTCGACCCGGTCGTCAGCCACAGCTCCCGCGGCGTCTTCAGTCGCCTGCGCGACGCCTTCAAGTGACCTCCCCGCCCCGAGATTTGCTCCCAAACTGACCTTTCAGAGCTCCTGAAAGGTCAGTTGCGGAGCAAATCTCGGGAGGTCGCTAGAGTCGGCGCATGGCTGCTGACTGCATCTTCTGCAAGATCGTCGCGGGCGAGATCCCGGCCGACGTCGTCGCCGAGAGCGAGCACACGCTGGCGTTCCGCGACATCAACCCCAAGGCGCCCGTGCACGTGCTGGTCGTGCCGAAGGTCCACCAGCGCGACGCCGCCGCGCTCGCGCAGGCCGAGCCGGCGATCGCCGCCGAGCTGTTGGCCCAGACGCGGGCCATCGCGGCGCAGGAGGGGTACGAGGACTACAACCTGGTCTTCAACACCGGTGCGAACGCCGGCCAGACCGTCTTCCACGCCCACGCCCACGTGCTGGCCGGGGTCGACGTCTCCAAGCTCTTCCTGGCCTGAGCCGACGTGGCTGCGTCGACTGCGTCCGAACCGTAGACTGGAGGGGTATGACACAAGACATCTCCGAGGCCCGGCACACGGTCACGATCCCCGCCTCCGTCCCCCTGGTCTCCCTGTTCGGTCCGGCCGACGAGTTCCTGCGTCTGATGGAGTCCGCCTTCGAGGCGAAGATCCATGCCCGTGGCAACGAGGTCACCCTCATCGGCGAGCCCGCCGAGATGGCGCTCGTCGAGCGTCTCCTCGACGAGCTCGTGACGATCCTGCGCACGGGTCAGGCGCTCAACGCCGAGACCGTCGAGCGCAGCATCACCATGCTGCGCACCGAGACGCAGGAGCGCCCGGCCGACGTGCTGAGCCACAACATCCTGTCGAGCCGGGGCCGCACGATCCGTCCCAAGACGCTCAACCAGAAGAAGTACGTCGACGCGATCGACGAGCACACCATCGTGTTCGGCATCGGGCCCGCCGGCACCGGCAAGACCTACCTCGCGATGGCCAAGGCCGTGCAGGCGCTGCAGGCCAAGGAGGTCACCCGCATCATCTTGACCCGGCCCGCGGTCGAGGCCGGCGAGCGGCTGGGCTACCTGCCCGGCACGCTCAGCGAGAAGATCGACCCGTACCTGCGTCCGCTCTACGACGCGCTGCACGACATGCTCGATCCCGAGACGATCCCCAAGCTGCTGACGTCGGGCGTCATCGAGGTCGCGCCGCTGGCGTACATGCGCGGCCGCACGCTCAACGACGCGTTCATCATCCTCGACGAGGCGCAGAACACCACCGCCGAGCAGATGAAGATGTTCCTGACCCGTCTGGGCTTCGGCTCCAAGATGGTCGTCACCGGCGACGTCACGCAGGTCGATCTGCCCGGTGGCGCCACGAGCGGCCTGCGCATCGTGCAGCAGATCCTCGGCGACGTGCGCGACGTGCACTTCAGCCGGTTGACGAGCAACGACGTGGTCCGCCACAAGCTGGTCGGCCGCATCGTGGCCGCCTACGACGACTACGAGGCGAAGGGCCGGCCCGCCGCCGAGTCCGCCGGGGGAGCACATGACCGTCGACGTTCTCAATGAGTCCGGCGTCGAGGTCGACGTCGCCGACCTGACGTCGCTGTGCCGGTTCGTCATGCGCCGCATGCGCCTGCACCCGCAGACCGAGATGACCCTGCGCCTGGTCGACACCGACACCATCGCCGTGCTCAACGAGCAGTGGATGGGCAAGCAGGGGCCCACCGACGTCCTGTCGTTCCCGATGGACGAGCTGACCCCCGGCGACGGTGACGGTGACCGCGGCGAGGCGGGCTACCTGGGCGACATCGCCCTGTGCCCGCAGATCGCCGAGCAGCAGGCGCCGGCCGCGGGTCACGAGCGCGACGACGAGATGGCCCTGTTGACCGTCCACGGCATGCTGCACCTGCTCGGGTACGACCATGCCGAGCCGCAGGAGCATGCCGAGATGTTCGGCATCCAGGGCCGGCTGCTGCTGGAGTGGGCCGACCCGGCCCTGCGGGAACCGTGAGCCGATGACCGGCACCGGCGCCCTGTTGCTGGCTGTCGTCCTCGTCTTCCTCGCCGGTCTGCTGGTGGCGGTCGAGGCCGCGATCTCGACCTTCTCGCGCGCCCGCGCCGACGAGCTCACCGAGGAGGGCGTCAGCGGCGCCAAGCGACTCGCGCGCATCCTCGAAGACCCCGCGCCCTACCTGAACTCGGTCCTGCTGCTGCGCATCGTCTCCGAGACGGCCGGCGTGGTCCTGGTGGCCGCGGTCGTGGCCGACCGGGTCGCGGGCTACTGGCACAACGTCCTGATCGCCGGCGGCATCATGTCCGTCGTCTCGTTCGTCGCGATCGGCGTCGGGCCGCGCACCCTGGGCCGCCAGCACTCCGAGAAGATCGCCGTCGCCTCGGCCGGGCCCGTCATCTGGCTGACGGTCCTGCTGGGACCGGTGCCCCGGCTGCTGATCCACCTCGGCAACGCGCTGACCCCCGGCCGTGGCTTCGCCGAGGGCCCGTTCGCCTCCGAGGTCGAGGTCCGCGAGCTGGTCGACCTGGCCGCCGCCTCATCGGTCATCGAGTCCGGTGAGTCCAAGATGATCCAGTCGGTCTTCGAGCTGGGCGACACGATCGTGCGCGAGGTGATGGTCCCGCGCACCGACCTGGTCTACATCGAGAGCCACAAGACCTTGCGCCAGGCGATGTCCCTGGGGTTGCGCAGCGGCTTCTCGCGCATCCCGGTCACGGGCGAGAACCTCGACGACGTCATCGGCATGGCGTACCTCAAGGACATCACCAAGCGCGTCTTCGACAACCACGCCGCCGAGACGACCGAGAAGGTCGACTCGATCTGCCGGCCCGTGGTCTTCGTGCCCGACACGAAGCCCGCCGACGACCTGCTGCGCGAGATGCAGGCCCAGCGCACGCACGTGGCCATCGTCATCGACGAGTTCGGCGGCACGGCCGGACTGGTCACGATCGAGGACATCCTCGAGGAGATCGTCGGTGAGATCACCGACGAGTACGACGACGAGCCGGACGAGCGCGAGCAGCTGGCCGACGGCGCGTGGCGGGTCAGCGCGCGCTTCGACGTGGACGATCTCGAGGAGCTCTTCGGCATCCCGGTGCGCGACGAGGACGTCGACTCGGTGGGCGGCCTCATGGCCAAGCACCTGGGCACGGTGCCCATCCCCGGAGCGGTCGTCGAGGTCGACGGACTGCGTCTGGAGGCACAGGCGCCGGTGGGTCGACGCAACCGGATCGGCCGTGTGGTCGTGTCCCGCGTCGAGCCGCTCGACGTGACCGCCGACGCCTGAGCGTGAGTCCCGGGCGGTACATTCGAGGCATGGATCTTCCCCCAGAGGACGCGAAGCTCGTGACGCTCGCCCGGACCTCGCGAGCCCGTCTCGACGTCGCCCAGGGGGCCGCCGTCCGCGACCTCGACGGCCGCACCTACGCCGCCGCGACGGTCAACCTCGACACCCTGACGATCTCGGCCGTCGATCTGGCCGTCGCCATGGCGGTGTCCTCGGGCGCCAAGGGCCTCGAGGCCGTCGCGCTCGTGACCGAGGGCGACGTGCCCGTCGGTCTGGACGCGGTCATCGAGTTCGGCGGCGTGGGCGTCACGGTCGTGGTCGCCGATCCGAAGGGCACGGTCGACACGGTGCTGACCACATGAGCACGCCCGAGGGATTCCGGTCCGGCTTCGCCTGCTTCGTCGGCCGGCCGAACGCGGGCAAGTCGACCCTGACGAACGCCCTGGTCGGCGGCAAGATCGCCATCACGTCGTCGCGCCCGCAGACCACGCGCCACGCCATCCGCGGGCTGGTCAACCGCGAGAACGCGCAGCTCGTCCTGGTGGACACCCCCGGCCTGCACAAGCCGCGCACCCTGCTGGGCCAGCGGCTCAACGACCTGGTCCGCACCACGTGGGCCGAGGTCGACACCGTCGGCATGTGCCTGCCCGCGAACGAGAAGATCGGCCCGGGCGACCGCTACCTGATCAAGGAGATCGCCGCGCTGCGCCGCAAGCCGGTGTTCGCGATCGCGACCAAGACCGACCTGGTGTCGCCGGAGCGGCTGATCCAGCACCTGTCCGACATCGCCGCGGCCGGCGAGGAGGCCGGACTGACGTGGCGCGAGGTCGTGCCGGTGTCCGCCGTCTCCGGCGAGCAGGTCGACCTGCTCGCCTCGCTGCTGATCGACACCCTGCCGCAGGGCCCGGCGCTGTACCCCGAGGGACAGCTGACCGACGAGCCCGAGGCCACCTTGATCGCCGAGATCATCCGCGAGGCGGCGCTCGAGGACGTCCGCGAGGAGCTGCCGCACTCGTTGGCCGTCGTCGTCGAGGAGGTCGTCCCGCGCGAGGACCGCCCGGCCGACCGGCCGCTGCTGGACGTGCGCGCCAACGTCTACGTCGAGCGCGACAGCCAGAAGGGCATCATCATCGGCAAGAAGGGCGCCCGGCTCAAGCAGATCGGGATCGACTCCCGCGGCCAGATCGAGCGGCTCCTCGGCACGCCGGTGCACCTGGACCTGCACGTCAAGGTGGCCAAGGACTGGCAGCGCGATCCCAAGCAGCTGCGCAAGCTCGGCTTCTGAACCCGGCCGGACTCAGCGCGGCGCGTGCTGCCGCAGGCGCTCGCTGATCCGGTCGAGCAGGGGCGAGTCGAGCTTCCAGCGCTGCCAGTACAGCGCGACCCGCGTCGTCGAACGCCCCAGCCGGGCCAGGGCGCCGGCCTCGATCCCGGCCGTCGCCTGGTCGCGAGGCAGCAGGCCCCAGCCCAGGCCGGCCTCGATCGCCGCCCGGAAGTCGTCCGAGGACGGCACCTCGTGCACGACCCGCGGGTCGGCGTCGGTGTGCCGCCGCAGCTCCTCGTGCTGCAGCCGGTCCTTGCTGTTGAACACGACCATCGGCAGGGCCGCCCGGTCTGGGCGTCCGCCAAACGGGTCCAGCAGGCGGGGGTGGGCGACGGGCAGGTAGTGCATCGTGCCCAGCGGCGTCACCGAGCAGCCCTGGACGGGCGCCGGGTCGCTCGTGATCGCGCCGACGACCTCGCCGCGGCGCAGCAGGTCGTGGCTGTGACCCTCGTCCTCGACCCGCAGCTTCAGTGCGACGTCGCCCCAGGCGGCGACCTCGGCCAGGACCGGACGGAACCACGTCGCGAGCGAGTCGGCGTTGACCGCCAAGGCCAGGTCGGTCGGTCCGTCGTCGGTCAGGGCCTCGGCGAAGACCAGCTCCAGCTGTCGACCGAGCCGGACGAGTGCGGTGCCGGCCTCGGTGGGCGTGCAGGGCGAGCCGCGGCCGACGAGCACGCGGCCGACGGCGTTCTCGAGGGCCCGGACGCGCTGGCTCACGGCGCTGGGCGTGATGTGCAGGCGCTGGGCCGCAGCCTCGAAGGAACCGTGATCGGCGATCGCGACGAGGGTGGCCAGCTGGGCGGGGGAGAGGTCCACCCGTCCAGTGAAGCATCTCTTCACGAACTTCAGAATGATTCGTTGGACTTCACCCGGGCCCGGGCCTAGCGTCGGACACGTGCTGCACGCTCTCGTCACCGGGATGGTGACCGGTCTGTCCCTCATCGTCGTCATCGGCGCCCAGAACGCCTTCGTCCTGCGCCAGGGGATTCGGCGGGCCCACGTCGTCCTCGTCGTCGCGATCTGCGCGACCTCGGACGTGGTCCTGATCCTGGCCGGTGTCGTCGGCATCGGGGCGATCGTCGACCGCGCGGGCTGGGTCATCGACGTCGTCACGTGGCTCGGCGTCGCCTTCCTGGTCTGGTACGGCATCGCGTCGATCCGGCGGGCGAGCCGCCCGGAGCGGCTGGAGGCCACCGGGCGCACCGTGGGCCTGCGCCGGGCGGTCGCGCTGCAGGCACTGGCGCTGACGTGGTTGAACCCGCACGTCTACCTCGACACCGTCGTCCTGCTCGGCTCGATCGCGCAGACCCACGGGCCCGTCGACCGCTGGTGGTTCGCGGCGGGCGCGTGTCTGGGCAGCGTGGTGTGGTTCTCGTGCCTGGGCCTGGGCGCCACGAAGCTGGCACCGCTGCTGGCTCGCCCGCGCGCCTGGCAGGTGCTGGACCTGCTGATCGGCGTCGTCATGTTCGTCATCGCCGCGAGCCTGATCTGGTGAGTTTTGTCCGGTTCTTGCACGATGGGGTCCGTGGACCCCGTCGAAGCACTGCGTGAGACCGCGTTCTGGCTCGAGCGAGAGCGAGCCTCCAGCTATCGCGTCGAGGCCTTCCGCAAGGCCGCCGCCGCCCTGGGCGACCTGCCGCCCGAGGAGATCTCCGAGCGGGCACGGACAGGCGCCCTCGGTCGGATGAAGGGGCTCGGTCCCCGCACCACCACGGTCGTCGAGCAGGCCCTCTCCGGCGAGGTCCCGGCCTATCTGTCAGACCTGCGTGAGCGGAACACCGAGCCGCTGGCCAGCGGCGGCACCGAGGTGCGGAAACTGTTGCGCGGCGACCTGCACAGCCACTCCGACTGGTCCGACGGCGGCAGCTCGATCGAGGAGATGGCCGGCGCGGCGGCCTGGCGTGGCCGCGAGTACCAGGCCATCACCGACCACTCACCGCGCCTGACCGTCGCCAACGGTCTCAGCCGCGAACGGCTGGAGGTGCAGCTGGAGGTCATCGCCGAGGTCGACGCCCGTCTCGACGACCTCACCTTGCTGACGGGGATCGAGGTCGACATCCACCTCGACGGCTCCCTGGACCAGGACGACGACCTGTTGGGCCGGCTCGACGTCGTGGTCGCCAGCGTCCACTCCAAGCTCGCGATGGACGCACCCTCCATGACCCGGCGCATGCTGGCCGCCGTGGCGAACCCGCACACCGACGTGCTGGGCCACTGCACGGGTCGCCTGGTCGAGGGCGGTCGCGGCACGCGTCGCCAGTCGCAGTTCGACGCCGAGGAGGTCTTCCGGGCCTGCGCCGATCACGGCGTGGCGGTCGAGATCAACTCGCGGCCCGAGCGCCAGGATCCGCCGGACGAGCTCATCGACCTCGCGAACGAGCTGGGCTGCCTGTTCGCGATCGACACCGACGCGCACGCGCCGGGGCAGCTGGACTTCCTCGACCACGGGGCGGCCCGGGCCGCCGCCCGGGACATCGACCCCGACCGGATCGTCACGACGTGGCCGCTCGACCGGCTGCGGACCTGGCTGGACCGCTCGCGCTGACCCTCAGTCCATCAGCAGCGCGGCCAGCGTGCCGCCCAGTTCGGTCGCCGCGGCCAGGTGCGGCTCCACGTCCCCGGTGAAGACCAGAGGGCCGGCCGCCGGCGTCCACTGCAGACCCGTCGTGATCGACTCCATGGCGCGCTCGGCGCCGGTCGTGTCGTAACCGCCCCGGATCCAGTACGAGAACGGCCGCTTGGCGGTGGGCTCGCGCACGTCGTCGTAGACGGTGTCGAAGAAGTGCTTGAGCGCGCCGGAGAGATAGCCCAGGTTCGCGCTCGTGCCCAGCAGATAGCCGTCGGCCGCGAGCACGTCCTCGACCGTTGCCTCGAGGGCGGGCCGCACGACGACCTCGACGCCTTCGATGGCGTCGTCGCGGGCCCCGGCCAGCACCGCGTCGCCGATCCGGGCCAGGCGCGGGGTCGGGCAGTGCTGGACGACGAGGAGGCGAGCCATGGCGTCACGGTACCGCCGGACTTTCTCGACGACGTGCCCGACGTTGCTCGGTGTGCCTACGATCAGCGCATGGACTTCGCCGCAGCAGCACAGTCCGTTCTCGACAACGTCGCCACGGTCATCGATGGCAAGCAGCACGCCATCGAGACAGCTCTCGTCGTGATGCTGGCCGAGGGACATCTGCTGATCGAGGACGTGCCCGGGGTGGGCAAGACGGCCCTCGCGCGTGCCCTGGCCCGCTCGGTCGACTGCTCCGTGCGCCGCATCCAGTTCACCCCCGACCTGCTGCCCTCGGACGTCACCGGAGTCTCGGTCTTCAACCAGGCGGTGTCCGAGTTCGAGTTCAAGCCCGGCTCTGTCTTCGCCAACATCGTGATCGGCGACGAGATCAACCGGGCCTCGCCCAAGACCCAGTCCGCGCTGCTCGAGGCGATGGAGGAGCGCCAGGTCTCGGTCGATGGCACGACGTACCCGCTGCCGGCGCCGTTCATGGTCGTGGCCACCCAGAACCCGTTCGAGATGGAGGGCACCTACCTGCTGCCCGAGGCCCAGCGCGACCGGTTCATGGCCCGGATCTCGCTGGGCTACCCCGACGCCGACGCCGAGCTGGCGATGCTGCGCGACCGCGACCTGAGCGATCCGGCCGCCCTGCTCCAGCCGGTCGTCATGGCCGACGACCTGCAGCAGATGATCATCCACGTCCGCGCGGTCCACGTCGCCGAGTCGGTCGAGCGCTACATCGTCGCGCTGGCTCGAGCCACCCGCGAGTCCGGCGACCTGCGGCTCGGCGCCAGCCCGCGCGCGACGCTGCAGCTGGTCCGTGCCGCCAAGGCCCTGGCGGCCCTGCGCGATCGCGAGTTCGTGCTGCCGGACGACGTCGCCGAGCTGGCCCCACTGGTCCTGGCCCACCGCCTGGTCCCCCTGCGCGGAGGCGGCTCGACCGATGAGGTCGTCGCGGACGTGCTGCGCCGGGTCCCGGTCTGACGATGTGGCTCACCGGTCGGTCCGTCGCCCTCATCGCCACCGCGGCGCTGAGTCTGTCGCTGGCGTTCCTGGCCGGGATCCCCGCCCTGCTCTACGTCACCGGCCTGTGCGCCGGGCTCGTGGTGGTGGCGCTGCTTCTGGCGGTGCTGGCCCGTCCCCGGCTTGAGGTCAGGCGCACGATCGAGCCCGCCATCGTCGAGCCCGACGAGCCGGTCGAGGTCGTGGTGGACCTGGCGGTGCGCTCGGGCGTCCCCGTCGTGACCGGCCGGTGGCGCGACCGGGTACCGAGCACCGTCCTGGGCACCGCCACCGGAACCGTCCCGGTCGCGCAGGGGTCTCGGGTCCGGATCGCTTACGACGTGCGCGGGCGACGC
Organism: Aeromicrobium sp. 636; assembly: GCF_024433585.1. Lineage (NCBI taxonomy): Bacteria > Bacillati > Actinomycetota > Actinomycetes > Propionibacteriales > Nocardioidaceae > Aeromicrobium > Aeromicrobium sp. 636. The sequence continues at coordinate 989,002 of NZ_WNJU01000001.1, read as the reverse complement.
CGGGGCAGCCACGAGGTCGGTCCGTTCTCGGTGGTGGTCGGTGACGCCTTCGGCCTGGTCGAGCGATCGCTGAGTGCGGGGGAGCGCGACCGGTTCGTGGTCCTGCCCAGGCGCCGGGTCCTGGACGTCCGGGGTGGTCCGGCCGGCACCACGGAGGGGACGACCCGCCTGCGCGCGACCTCGGGCCTGGGCCAGGACGACGTCATCGCGCGGCCCTACCTGCCCGGCGATGCCCTCAAGCGGTGGCACTGGAAGGCCACGGCGCACCACGGCGAGCCCATGGTCCGCCAGGAGGAGTCGCAGATGCGGCCCACGATGCTGGTCGTCCTCGACGCGGATCCGCGGGTGCACGACCACGCGGGCTTCGAGTGGAGCGTCTCGGCGGCGGCCTCGGTCGTGGCGCACTACGGCGAGCGCGGCTTCGACGTCGACCTGGCCTGCGGCCCGTCCCTGGTCTCGCTGGAGTCCGGTCACGGGGTGCAGGACGCCCTCGTGACCCTGGCCCTGGCCGAGCCGGACACCGCGCCCCTGATCGTCCCGAGCCGCGAGCGCACCACCATCGTCCTGAGCGGAGCGCTCGACAGCGCGGCCGCCACCCGACTCGTCGCGGCGGTCCCGTCGCGCGACACGATCGCCTTCGTCGCCCGCTCCACCACGGCCGAGGCCCGCTCGGTGCTGGTCGCCGCCGGCTGGCACGTCGTCGTCCGCGACTCCGGCGACGACCTCGCCGCGACGTGGGAGACCGCGATGGGGGTGACCTCGCGATGAGTCGGTCACGCGTGGACGAGTTCGGCGACACGATCGTCGTCCTGGTGGCCTCGGCGGTGTTGCTGGCCGGATTCGCGCCGCTGCTGGACGGGTACCGCTGGGCGGTCACGGTGCTCGCGGTCCTGGTGCCGGTCGCAGCCGTCACGGCCCTCGTCCGGTTGCGCGCGCCCGCGTGGGGCACGCCGGTGGCGGCCCTGACCGGTGCGCTGATGCTGGTCTGGGTGTTCGTCCCGGGCACGACCGCCTTCGGCCTGCCGACCCCGCGGTCGTTCACCGCCCTGGGCGGCCTCCTGGGCCGATCGCGTTCGGTGATCCTCGAGGAGGTCGCGCCCATCGCGCCGCCGGACTCGATCGTGCTGCTGCTCGCGGCGACCTTCCTCGTCACGTTCGTCCTGGCCGACGCCGTCGCACGGCAGACGTGGCGCGTGCCGCTGCTGGGCCTGTTGTGGGCGACGATGCTGGTCGTCCCCAGTGTCATCTCGATGCAGATGCCGCAGTGGCCGGTGTTCCTGGGGGTGGCCGCGGCCTGGCTGTGGCTGTGGTGGTCGGAGTCGCCGCACGTCGGTCACCTGCCCACGCGCGCCGCCGCTCTCACCGGTGCCGGTGCGCTCCTGGTCGCGCTGGCCCTGCCCGTGCTCGGCCCGGACATCGAGCCCACCTCGAGTGACTTCGGCGTGACCGAGAGCGAGGTCTTCGGTGCGGGCATCAACCCGATGATCGAGCTCGGACAGAACCTGCGGCAGTCGAAGGCGCGGCGCGTGCTGACGTACACCTCCGACGCCGGCGAGGGGCAGTACCTCAAGGTCGCGACCCTGCGTCAGTTCACCGGCCGCACGTGGGGTCCGAGCCCTGTGCTGGGCGACGCCGACATCGAGGGGATCGACGACCTGGCCGAGGACGTCGAGACCCGCGAGATCTCGACGCGGGTCCGCATCGACAGCCTCCGCTCGAACCTGCTGCCGGTGCCGTACCCGGCCACGCGGGTGCGCGGGCTCGAGGGCCAGTGGCGGTGGCTCCGCGACGGCAGCACCGTCCGCGGCGAGGGCCGCACGAACACCGAGGACCAGCGGTACACGGTCAGCAGCGTCGACCGCCAGCCGACGGCCGAGCAGGTCCGGGCGGCGGGTCCGGCCGGACCGAGCCTGGACGTCTACCGCACCCTGCCGCGGGCGGTGCCCGACACCGTCGACCGTCTCGCGCGGGCGAGGTCAGCGAACGCACGCACCGACTACGACCGGATGGTCGCATTGCAGGACTGGCTCCGTGGGGACTTCTCGTACTCGGTGGAGTCTCCCGTCGAGGACGGGTACGACGGCAACGGCCTGGACGTGATGGAGGAGTTCCTGCGCAAGAAGTCGGGCTACTGCGTCCACTTCGCCTCCACGCTGGCCGTCATGGGCCGCGTCGTCGGCGTGCCGACGCGGGTCGCGGTGGGCTACGCCCCGGGTGACAACCTGCTGAGTCGCACGACCGAGGGCACGACCTACGGCGTCGACTCCGACGACCTGCACGCGTGGACCGAGGCGTACTTCCCCGGCATCGGCTGGATCGGGTTCGACGCCACCCCGGGCATCGGTGACGCGACCGAGTTCGCCGAGGAGGCCCAGCCGCAGGACGCGCCGGGCTCGGACGCCGAGGTGCCCGAGAGCAGCGGCGGCTCGGAGCAGAGCCTCGATCCGGGTGACGACGACACCACGGCACAGGCCGAGGAGGCGCCGGCGGCCTCGTGGAGGCCGGCGCTCGTGGCGATCGTGGTGCTGGCCGTCCTGGGCGCCGTGCCCGCCGTCGTCCGCCAGGTGCGCCGGCGCCGCCGCTGGACCGCCGGGCAGTCGGCCAGCGAGCCGCTGTGGAGCGAGATCGCCGACACGGCGCGCGATCTGGGCATCGACCCCGACCCGGCCGAGACGCCGCGCGGGTTCGCCCGCCGGTTGGGCACGTACGGGGTGGACGTGACGGCCATGGACCGGGTCGTGAGCGCGGTCGAGCAGGACCGCTACGCCGGCACCGTCACGACGAGGTCGCACGTGGGGGAGGCGCAGCAGGTCGTCGAGTCGCTGCAGGCGTCCCGCGGGCGCCGGGCCCGGTGGCTGGCCCGGATCGCCCCGCGGTCGCTGCTGCGCTGAGTCAGTCCCAGACGGACAGGTCGGGCCCGCGGGGCACGATCTGCGTGGGGTTGATGTCGGTCTGCACGACGTAGTAGTGCTGCTTGATCTGCTCGAAGTCGGTGTTCTGGCCGAACGCCGGCTGGTGGTACAGGTCGCGGGCGTAGCGCCACAGGTTCGGCAGGTCGATCAGCTGGTTCCGATTGCACTTGAAGTGGCCGTGGTAGACCGCGTCGAAGCGCGCGAGGGTCGTGAAGAGGCGGACGTCGGCCTCGGTGATCTGCTCGCCCATGAGGTAGCGGCGGTCGGCCAGCCGCTCCTCGAGCCAGTCCATCGCCGTCCACAGCCGCTCGTAGGCGGCGTCGTAGGCCTCCTGGGAGCCGGCGAACCCGCAGCGGTAGACGCCGTTGTTGACCTCGGTGAAGACGCGCAGCATCACGTCCTCCATCTCGTCGCGGACGTCGGCGGGCCACAGGTCCGGGGCGTCCGGGGCGTGCAGGTCGCGCCACTCGAAGAACAGGTCGTGGGTGATCCAGGGGAAGTCGTTCGTGACGACCGCGCCGGTGGCGACCTCGACGATCGCCGGGACCGTGATGCCGCGCGGGTAGTCGGGGTAGCGGGCGAAGTACGCGTCCTGCAGCCGCTCGATGCCCAGCACCGGGTCGACACCGCCGGGGTCGAGGTCGAACGTCCAGCTGCGGGCGTCGTGCGTGGGTCCTGGCAGGCCGACGCTGATGGCGTCCTGCAGACCCAGCAGGTCCCGCACGATGAGCGCGCGGGTCGCCCACGGGCAGGCCTTGGCGGCGATGAGGCGGTAGCGGCCGGGCTCGACGGGCCAGGTGGGCGCGTCGGCGACGGGCGGCTTGCCGGTGCCGGCCCGGTCGTCGACCGGCGCTCCGCCCGTGCGGGTGATCCGGTCGGGGATGTAGTTCATGTCGCGGTCGAAGGCGGCGCCGGCCTTGACGTACGAACCGGACGTGGAGAGGGGGGAGTCGTCGGCCATGCTTCGACCCTAGCCACCGAGCCCGGACCGCGCCCCGAACGCCGGTGATACGCTGACGCCATCATGCGGATCGTGAATCTTCTCGAGTCGAGCCTGCTCCGCGGGCTCCTTCGTCGCCGCGCCGAGGTCCACTGAAGGTCGGACCCCTCGGCGCGGAGTTCGGCGTTTCCGACCGCTGACCACCGCTCGACGTCGAGCCCCCGAGGAAAGATCCTTCCGTGAAGAACAACCCCGTCTCGCCCCAGCAGCCCTCACCGATGCCGTTCGGGCGCTACCAGCCGTTCACTCCCGTCGACCTGCCGGACCGCACGTGGCCGAGCCAGCAGATCACCCAGGCGCCCCGGTGGCTCTCCACCGACCTGCGCGACGGCAACCAGGCCCTGATCGACCCGATGACCCCCGCCCGCAAGCGCCGCATGTTCGACCTGCTCGTGCGCATGGGCTACAAGGAGATCGAGGTCGGCTTCCCGTCGGCCAGCCAGACCGACTTCGACTTCGTCCGCTCGCTGATCGAGGGCGACGCGGTGCCCGAGGACGTCACGATCTCGGTCCTGACCCAGGCCCGCGAGGACCTGATCGAGCGCACCGTCGAGTCGCTGGTCGGGGTGCCGCGTGCCAACGTCCACCTGTACAACGCCGTCGCGCCGCTGTTCCGCCGCGTCGTGTTCGACGTGAACCGTGACGAGTGCCGCGCCATCGCCACGCGCGGCACCGAGCTGGTGATGAAGTACGCCGAGCAGCTGCTGGGCGACACCGCGTTCGGCTACCAGTACAGCCCCGAGATCTTCACCTCCGCCGAGCTGGACTTCAGCCTCGAGGTCTGCGAGGCCGTCATGGACGTGTGGCAGCCCGAGGGCGACCGCGAGATCATCCTCAACCTGCCCGCCACCGTGGAGATGGCCACCCCGAACACGTACGCCGACCAGATCGAGTGGTTCGGTCGCAACATCAGCCGCCGGGACGCGGTCGCGATCTCGCTGCACCCGCACAACGACCGGGGCACGGCCGTCGCCGCCACCGAGCTGGCGATGATGGCCGGCGCCGACCGCGTCGAGGGCTGCCTGTTCGGCCACGGCGAGCGCACCGGCAACGTCGACCTGGTCACGCTGGGCATGAACCTGTTCAGCCAGGGGATCGACCCGCAGATCGACTTCTCCGACATCGACGAGGTCCGTCGCACGGTCGAGTACTGCACCAACCTGCCCGTGCACCCGCGCCACCCGTACGCCGGCGACCTGGTCTACACGGCGTTCAGCGGCTCGCACCAGGACGCGATCAAGAAGGGTCTGGAGGACCTCGACCGCCGCGCCGCCGAGCAGGGCGTGCCGGTCTCGGAGATGACCTGGGAGGCGCCCTACCTGCCGATCGACCCGCACGACGTGGGCCGCACGTACGAGGCCGTCATCCGCGTCAACAGCCAGTCCGGCAAGGGCGGGGTCGCGTACATCATGAAGTCCGAGCACCAGCTGGACCTGCCGCGCCGCCTGCAGATCGAGTTCAGCCGCGCCATCCAGTCGATGAGCGAGGGTGAGGCCGGCGAGATCCAGCCCGAGGAGATCTGGGGCGCGTTCACGCGCGAGTACCTGGAGCGCGACGAGCCGTACGCGCTGACGCGGTACAGCTCGGTCACGAGTGAGGACGGCAACGACGAGCAGGTCGTCGACCTCGTCGTCCGCGGCGAGGAGCGCTCCTTCAAGGGCGAGGGCAACGGGCCCGTGGCGGCGTTCGTCGACGGCATGCGCCAGGCCGGCGCCGACATCCGGGTGCTGGACTACAGCGAGCACGCCCTCAGCTCCGGCGGCGACGCGAAGGCCGCCGCGTACGTCGAGTGCGAGATCGCCGGCGAGGTCGTGTGGGGCGTGGGCATCCACGAGAACATCGTCACCGCCTCGCTGCACGCCGTCGTGTGCGCCGCGAACCGGGCCGAGGCCACCACGATCCCCACCCACTGAGTCCCGACGGACCACCGGCCCGCCAGCAGCGCTGGCGGGCCGGTGGTCTGTCCACGGGGCAGGTCACTTGATGGTGCCGGTGCCCTCGCCCTCGATGCCCTTGTCGTGGATCAGCTCACCCTCGGCGTCCACCGGGACGACGCGCGCCTTGAAGGTGATCTTCGAGCCCGCCTGGTGGTGGAAGTTCTCGCCGTAGGAGTACTGCTGGCCCGCGCCGAGCGTGTAGACGCCCGACTCCTGGAATCCGCCGGGCTTGATGGCGGCGCTGTTGATGCCCTGCGCCTCGTAGAGCGCGAAGTCGGTGATGCCGCCCATGCCCTGGGCGTACTGCCAGTCCTCGTAGCGCGGCGAGATGCTGACCAGGGACGCGCCCAGGTCGACGGCGTCGCCCTTGTTGGTGACGACGTAGTTGACGAACACGATCGGGTCGCCCTTGGCGATCAGCGGCTTGTTCGTCTTGGGGTCGACCCACATGCCCTGCTTGGGCGCCGGCGCGGTGCCGACCTGGTAGACGTCGACCGTGATGTCGCCGGCCTCGAAGCTCGAGATCTTGTCGCCCTTCGTGACCACCGGGTTCGCCCAGTCGGGCTGGTCGCCCGACGCGGCCTCGGCGTCGGCGGACGCGGAGGGCTCCTGGGACGGCGCCTCGGACGCGGCGGAGGTCGTCTCCTCCTGGGCGGGCTCGTCGTCGGAGCCGCCGCAGGCGCTCAGCGTGAGCAGTGCGGTGGTGGCGGCGGCGGCGAAGGCGGCCTTGATCGGTCGAGCGGTGTGCACGGTATTTCCCCCTGTGAATGTTGGTGACAGTGTGTCTCAAGTTACCCGTGGTGCACCGAAATTGCCTCCGTTTTGCTGTGGCGCACGCCACATCGAGGGCCGGGGACGAGGGCCGGTCAGTCCAGCCGCAGTGCGTCGGTCACCGCGCGCAGCAGGGGGCGGTCGCGCTCGCCCGAGCGGACGACGGCGCGGATCTCACGGCCCAGGCGCCCGCCCGCGGGCACGGCGACGTGCAGGCCGGGCCGGTCGACGTCGATCGCCAGCCGCGGGAGCATCGTCACGCCCTGCCCGGCGGCGACGGCCTGCGACAGCAGCTGCAGGTCGTCGGTCTCCCAGCGCACCTGCGGCTCGAATCCCGCCTGACGGCAGGCATAGCGGACAGCCTGTCCGCACGCGGCCTCCGCGGGCGGCATGACCCAGCGCTCGTCCGCGAGGTCGGCCAGCGTGGTGCCCGCCGCGAACGGCTCGCGGCCGATCAGCACGAGGGGCTCGCGGTGGACGGTGGTGGCCGTGACTCGCGACGGGAGCGCCATGGGGGCGTGCTCGTAGACGTCGACGAGAGCCAGCTCGATGCGACCCTCGTGCAGGGCGGCCAGGCTGGACTGGGGCTCGGCCACCGTGACGGTCGTGTCGATGCCCGGGTGCTCGGTGCCGAGCCGGGCGAGCGCGGGCAGGATGAGGGCCTGCGCCGCCGAGGCGATGGTCCCGATGCGCACCCGGCCGACGAGCAGGTCGTCGAACCCGTCGATGTCGCCGCGCGCGGCCTCCAGCAGGCGGACCAGGGCACGGCCGCGCTCGGCCAGGACCTCGCCGGCGGCCGTCAGTGCCACGCCGCGGGGGAGTCGTTCGAGCAGGGGCACGCCGCACTCGCGCTCGAGGGTCGTGAGTTGCTGCGAGACCGCCGACGCGGTGATCGCGTTCGACCTCGCGGCACCGGCGATGGACCCGTGGTGGGCCACGTCGACCAGCAGCCGCAGGCGCGTCGGATCGGGCAGGTCCTTCACGACGAGACCTCCTTGAGGCATAAGCACAACTTATGGTGGACAGTGTGCCCCATCAGGCAGGACGATGGAACCGTGATGATCGAGAGCGTCGCCGTGTTCGGCCTGGGCAAGGTGGGGGAGCTGGTCGCGCACCTGCTCGCCCGCGCGGGTTTCGAGGTCGTGGGATTCGACTCCCGCGAGCGTGAGATCCCGTCGTTGCGGACCAGCGTGCTGGACGTGACCGACGCGGACGCCCTGCGCGAGTCCCTCGGCCGGGTCGACGCGGTCGTGTCGTGCCTGCCGTACCACCTGAACATCGCCGTGGCCGAGGCCGCGCACGACACCGGCGCGCACTACTTCGACCTCACCGAGGACGTCCCGACCACGAACCGCGTCATCGAGCTGGCGAAGGACCGGGCCGAGAGCGCCTTCGTGCCGCAGTGCGGACTGGCGCCCGGACTCATCGGGATCGTCGGTGCCAGCCTGGCGGCGACGTTCGACTCGATCCGCAGCATCGAGCTCAAGGTCGGCGCACTGCCGCAGAACCCCACCGGGCTGCTGGGCTACTCCTTCAACTGGTCGGCCGAGGGCGTCGTCAACGAGTACCTCAACGACTGCGAGGTCGTGCGCGCCGGCGAGCGGCGGATGGTCCCGGCCATGACCGAGACCGAGCGCGTCCTCATCGGTGGCATCGAGCTCGAGGCGGCGCTGACGTCCGGCGGCCTGGGCACGATGTGCCAGACCTACGAGGGCCGCGTCCAGCGCCTCGACTACAAGACGATGCGGTACCCGGGCCACTTCCGCCAGATGCAGTTCCTGTTCGAGGAGCTGAACCTGCGGGACGAGCGCGAGCTGGTGGGCCGGATCCTCGTCGACGCGAAGCCGCCGGTCAACGACGACGTCGTCTACCTGCACGCCGCCGTCGAGGGGGTCTGCGAGGGTCAGCCGTTCCGTCGCAACCACGTCCGGACGTACCGGCCGATCGACATCGACGGCCAGACGTGGCGAGCGATCAGCTGGACCACCGCGGCCAGCGCGGTCGCCGTCGTCGAGCTCGTGGCGGGTGGCCGGCTCCCCGCGAGTGGCTTCGTCCGCCAGGAGGACATCTCGCTGGACGACCTGCTGGGCACCCACTCCGGCCGACTCTTCGAGACCCATGGAAAGGTCGATGCATGAGCATCACTGAGCACGTCACCGAGATCTTCGAGCGGATCGGCGCCCCGGTCGGGTTCAGTGCCGACGGCGAGATCGTCTGCCGCACGCCGATCGACGGCTCCGAGCTGGGCCGGCTGACCGCTGACACCGCTGCCTCCGTCGCCGACAAGGTGGGGGCGGCGCAGGCCGCCTTCGAGCAGTGGCGCACCGTGCCCGCGCCGGCGCGCGGCGCGTTCGTCCGCGAGCTGGGTGAGCTGCTGCGTGAGCACAAGGACGATCTCGGCGCCCTCGTCACGATCGAGGCGGGCAAGATCGTCTCGGAGGGCCAGGGCGAGGTCCAGGAGATGATCGACATCTGCGACCTCGCGGTCGGACTGTCGCGCCAGCTGCACGGTCTCACGATCGCCAGCGAGCGTCCCGGCCACCGCATGATGGAGCAGTGGCACCCGCTGGGGGTCGTGGGCGTCATCAGCGCGTTCAACTTCCCGGTCGCCGTGTGGTCGTGGAACGCCGCGCTGGCGTTCGTGTGCGGCGACAGCGTCGTGTGGAAGCCGTCCGAGAAGACGGTGCTGACGGCTCTCGCGTGCCAGGCGATCGCCGCCGAGGCCGCACGCCGCACGGGCGCGCCCGAGGACCTGCTCCAGGTCGTCGTGGGTGCCCGCGAGGTCGGCGAGGCCCTGGTCGACGACCCGCGCGTGCCGCTCGTCTCGGCGACCGGATCGACCCGCATGGGCAAGGAGGTCGCGCCGCGCGTCGCCGCCCGACTCGGCCGGACCCTGCTGGAGCTCGGTGGCAACAACGCGGCGATCATCGCGCCCAGCGCCGACCTGGACCTGGCCGTCCGCGGCATCGTGTTCTCCGCCGTCGGCACCGCCGGACAGCGCTGCACGTCGTTGCGCCGCGTCATCGTCCACGAGTCGATCAAGGACGACCTCGTCGCCCGCCTCGTGGCGGCCTACGAGACGCTGCCGATCGGCTCGCCCCTGGACGGCGGCACGCTCGTGGGCCCGCTGATCGACGCCTCCGCGGCGTCGGGCTTCGAGAAGGCGATCGACCAGGCCCGTTCGGACGGCGGCACGGTCCTGACCGGTGGCACGCAGGCCGACGGGGTCGAGGGCGGCCACTACGTGCACCCGGCGATCATCGACATGCCCGCCCAGACCGACATCGTCAGGGCCGAGACCTTCGCGCCCGTGCTGTACGTGCTGACCTACCGCGACCTCGACGAGGCCATCGCGCTGCACAACGGCGTCGCCCAGGGCCTGTCCAGCGCGATCTTCACGATGGACGTCCGCGAGGCCGAGCTGTTCGTCTCGGCGACCGGCTCGGACTGTGGCATCGCCAACGTCAACATCGGCACCTCGGGTGCTGAGATCGGCGGCGCCTTCGGTGGCGAGAAGGAGACCGGTGGCGGGCGCGAGTCCGGCTCGGACGCGTGGCGCAACTACATGCGCCGGGCGACCAACACGATCAACTACTCGACCGAGCTGCCGCTGGCCCAGGGCGTCGACTTCGGCTGACCCCGGCGGGGTGCCGTCCCGAGAAGGGACGGTGCGCTGGGGCAGAATGGGACGGTGGGCACCTATCGCGACACCGGTGTCGTCCTGCGCACCCAGAAGCTGGGCGAGGCCGACCGCATCGTCACGATGCTCACGCGCGGCCGCGGGGTCGTCCGGGCCGTGGGCCGGGGCGTCCGCAAGACGTCCAGTCGCTTCGGTGGCCGGCTCGAGCCCTTCATGCACGTCGACGTCCAGTTCGTCGAGGGACGCACGCTCGACATCGTGGCCCAGGTCGTCACGATCGATCCCTTCGCCTCCCACCTCGGCGAGGACTACGGCGCGTACACCGCCGGCACCGCCATGCTCGAGACGGCCGAGCGGCTCGTCTCCGACACGGCCGAGCCTTCGGTGCCCCAGTACCAGCTGCTCGTCGGCGCCCTGCGCGCCCTGACCGAGCACCGCCAGCCCCCGGGCGTCCTGCTGGACTCCTTCCAGCTGCGCTCGCTGGCGATCGCCGGCTACGCCCCCTCGTTCGACGGGTGCGCCCGGTGCGGGCTGGAGGGGCCGCACCGCCACTTCCACGCCGGCTCGGGCGGGATGCTGTGCGACGCCTGCCGCGTGCCCGGTTCCTCCGTCCCGGCGGCCACGACGGTCGCCCTGCTGGCGGCCCTGCTCGTGGGTGACTGGAACTCGGTCGCCCTGGCCGACGACCGCACCCGGCGCGAGGCCGGCAGCATCGTCGCCAACTACCTGTCCTGGCACCTCGAGCGCGGACTGCGCTCCCTGGCTCACGTGGATCGCTGATGCCCCGACTCCCCACACCGCACCCCTCGGGTGCCACCGCCCCACGCCTCGCCCCCGAGCAGGTGCCCCAGCACGTCGCGATCGTCATGGACGGCAACGGCCGGTGGGCCAAGGAGCGCGGACTGCCGCGCACCGAGGGCCACAAGGCCGGCGAGGCCGCCCTGTTCGACGTCGTCGAGGGCGCCATCGAGGTGGGCGTCAAGGCCGTCAGTGCCTACGCCTTCAGCACCGAGAACTGGAAGCGATCGCCCGAAGAGGTGAAGTTCCTCATGGGCTTCAACCGCGACGTCATCCGCCGGCGCCGCGACGAGATGCACGAGCTGGGCGTCCGGGTCCGCTGGGCGGGCCGCCGGCCGCGGCTGTGGCGCAGCGTCATCCGCGAGCTCGAGGCCGCCGAGGAGCTGACGAAGGACAACACCGTCTGCACCCTGACGATGTGCGTCAACTACGGCGGCCGCGCCGAGATCGCGGACGCGGCGGCCGCCCTGGCGCGCGACGTGAAGGCCGGCCGCGTCAACCCCGACAAGATCACCGAGGCCACGTTCGCGCGGTACCTCGACGAGCCGTGGATGCCCGACGTCGACCTGTTCTGGCGCACCTCGGGCGAGCAGCGCACCAGCAACTTCCTGCCGTGGCAGTCGGCCTACGCCGAGCTCGTCTTCAGCGACATCGCCTGGCCCGACGTCGACCGGCGTGCCCTCTGGGCGGCCGTCGAGGAGTACGCCACCCGCCAGCGGCGCTACGGCTCGGCCTGAGCCGACATCGTCCAGCGGATCCCGGTTGATCGGGTCTCGAGTGGGTACCTCCGGTCGTGCTGACGCAGACGGAGGGACACACATGTTCGACGCACTGGTGATCGGCGGGGGACCGGCTGGCCTGCAGGCTGCCCTGACCCTGGGGCGCATGCGCCGCAGCGTGGTGCTGATCGACTCGGGGCGGTACCGCAACGGTGCGGTCGAGTACGCCCACAACTTCGTGACCCACGACGGTCGTGCCCCCGACGAGTTGCGCCGGCTCGCTCGCGAGGACCTCGCCAAGTACACGACGGTCGAGCTGCGCGAGGGGACCGTGGCCACACTCCGAGAGACCGACGACGGGTTGGTCGCCGAGTCCGACGCGGGGTCCATCGAGGCGCGCACGGTCGTCCTCGCGACCGGGATGAGCGACGAGCTGCCCGACGTCCCGGGCCTGGCCGAGGCCTGGGGCGCGGAGGTCGCGAGCTGCCCGTTCTGCCACGGCCACGAGTACGCGGACCGCCCGATCGGGATCCTGGGCGACGGGCCGCACGTTGATCAGCTGGCGGCGATGCTCGCTCCCATCGGCTCGGAGGTCATCACCTTCGGGCACGACGACCTCGCCAAGGTCGAGCAGACCGAGAAAGGGCTGCTCGCCCACCGCACCGACGGTGACGCGGTCGAGCTGGCAGGACTCTTCCTGCACCCCAGCACGTCGCAGGCCGCTCCGTTCGCCGACCAGCTGGGGCTGGACATCCTGCCCTCGGGCTGTGTCCGGGTCGACGTGCTGAACCGGACGAGCCACCCCCGGGTGTTCGCCGCCGGCGACCTCGCCCACGTCGAGGAACTGCCCGTGCCGATGCCCTCGATTCTCGCCGCCGCGGCAGCGGGCCAGGCCGCCGGAGCGAGCGCGGTGCGGTACCTCGCCGATCCGGGTGCCGAGACCGAGTCGAACCCGTTCACCGGCGACTGACGCTTCCTGACGGTCGAGGCGGTCGCGTCGGGCGGTGCCGCCGACGCTCGGTAGTGTGGAGGCCATGCGCGTGGCCCGATTCGCCGGCGACGACGACCCCCGTTACGGGGTCGTCGGAACCGATGGCGACACACCGATCATCGCTCCTCTCAAGGGAGACCCCCTCTACGCTCCACTGGAGCTGACCGGCGAGAAGCTGCCGTTGGAGGACGTGCGCCTGCTGGCGCCCGTCATCCCGCGCAGCAAGGTCGTCTGCGTCGGCAAGAACTACGTGGCGCACGCCGCCGAGATGGGTGGTGAGGTGCCGCAGGAGCCGCTGATTTTCCTCAAGCCCAACACCTCCGTCATCGGCCCCGGCGAGCCGATCTTCTACCCCAAGCAGACGCAGGACCTGCACTTCGAGGGCGAGCTGGCCATCGTGATCGGCCGGATCTGCCGCAACCTCAACGCCGAGGACGCCCCCAAGGTGATCTACGGCTACACGGTCGCCAACGACGTGACGGCCCGCGACCTGCAGTCCAAGGACGGGCAGTGGGCCCGCGCCAAGGGCTTCGACACCTTCTGCCCGTTGGGCCCGTGGATCGAGACCGACTTCGACCCGTCGAACGTGCGCGTGCGCACGGCCCTCAACGGCGAGACCAAGCAGGACGGGAACACGTCGGACATGGTCTTCGACGTCCCCTCGATCCTGCAGTACGTGACCAGCTTCATGACCCTGTTGCCCGGCGACGTCATCCTCACCGGAACCCCCGAGGGAGTCGGCCCCATGCAGGCCGGCGACCACGTGGCCGTGACGATCGACGGCCTGGGCACCCTGACCAACCCGGTGGTGGCCGATGACTGAGACCCGATGGACGACCGCGACCGGCAGCGACGTGGTCGCACGCTTCTGCCCGTCCCCGACGGGCAACCCGCACGTGGGCATGGCGCGCACGGCGTTGTTCAGCTGGGCGTTCGCCCGCCACAACGGCGGCCGGTTCGTGTTCCGCATCGAGGACACCGACGCCAGCCGTGACTCGCAGGAGTCGTACGATCTGCTGCTCGACGTCATGCGGTGGCTGGGCCTGGACTGGGACGAGGGCGTCGAGGTCGGCGGCCCCAACGGCCCGTACCGCCAGAGCCAGCGCATGGACGTCTACGCCGACGTCGCGCAGCGCCTCATGGACGCCGGGTTCGCCTACAAGGCCTACGACACCGCCGAGGAGTTGGAGGAGCGCCGCAACGCCGCCCGCGCCGCCGGTCGTCCCAGTGGGTACGACGGGCTGCACCGCGACCTCACGCCCGAGCAGCAGGCCGCCTTCGAGGCCGAGGGCCGCCAGCCGGTCATCCGGTTCAAGATGCCGCAGCGCGACTGGACCTTCGACGACCTCGTGCGCGGCGAGATCACGTTCGGCGCCGAGAACGTCCAGGACTTCGTGATCGTCCGGGCCAACGGTCAGCCGCTCTACACGCTGACCAACCCCGTCGACGACGCGCTCATGGGCATCACGCACGTGCTGCGCGGCGAGGACATCCTGTCCTCCACGCCGCGTCAGATGGCGCTGTACGAGGCGTTCGCCGAGATCGGCGTGGGCAGTGGGTTCACGCCGCGGTTCGGCCACCTGCCGTACGTCATGGGCTCGGGCAACAAGAAGCTGTCCAAGCGCGACCCCGAGTCGAACCTGCTGGGCTACCGCGACCAGGGCTTCCTGCCTGAGGGCCTGCTGAACTACCTGGCGCTGCTGGGCTGGTCGATCGCCGAGGACCGCGACATCTTCTCGCTCGACGAGATGGTGGCCGCCTTCGAGATCGAGCGGGTCAACCCGAACCCCGCGCGCTTCGACCTCAAGAAGTGCGAGGCGATCAACGGCGACCACGTGCGCATGCTGTCGCCGGAGGTCTTCGTGCAGCGGTTGTTGCCGTACCTGCCCCAGGGCGTGGACGTCGACCTCGTCACCGCGGCGGCGCCGCTGGTCCAGGAGCGCAGCAACCTGCTCACCGAGGCCGCCGACATGCTCGCCTTCCTGTTCGCCGGCGACGACTTCACGGTCGATCCCGACGACGCGGCCAAGCAGCTCAACGAGGACGGCCTCGAGGTCGCCAAGGCGGCGCGTGAGGCGCTCGCGGGTGTGGGGGAGTGGACCACCGAGTCGATCGAGGCGGCGCTGCGTCAGGCGCTCATCGAGGAGCGGGGACTGAAGCCGCGCCTGGCCTTCGGCCCGGTGCGCGTCGCGGTGACGGGCAAGCGCATCTCGCCGCCGCTGTTCGAGTCCATGGAATTGCTGGGACGCGAGGCTTCTCTGGCGCGTCTCGACGCGGTCCTGTGACCGATGCGCGGGCCCGGTTTGGGCCCGCGCGAGGGTGTCCGGTAAAGTGATCTCTTGGTTCGGAGAGGTACCGAGAGGCACTGATCCGATACCCCCATGGGGTATGGTGTAATTGGCAACACAGCGGTTTCTGGTACCGCCATTCTAGGTTCGAGTCCTAGTACCCCAGCGAGAACGCTCCCAGAGCAATCTGATAGCGTTACTCACTGCTGGCCCCGTTGTGTAGCGGCCTAGCACGTCGCCCTCTCAAGGCGGTAGCGCGGGTTCGAATCCCGTCGGGGCTACCAGCGAAAAGGCCCCCGATCCTCGGATCGGGGGCCTTTCCTTTTGCCGGTGCTCAGGTCACGGAGCGCCCTTGCGGCCCTCGGCGCGACCGTTGGTGATCCAGTGCGTCATGCCCTTGCGGTAGTTTTTGCCGAACGCCGCCCGCACGTCGGGGTTGGTGCCCAGATAGTAGGCAGGACCGAAGTCGGCCGAGCCCTGTCGTCCCTCGTCCAGCCCGAACACGGTGAAGTGGTCCGTCACCGCCACGTTGGACGCCCCGGCCATGTCGCCGTACCGGGCCTTGTAGTGGACCGGGTCGAAGAACACTGACGCCCGGCGCCCTTCAGCGTTGCCGAACTGCACGTAGTGACGGATGGCTGCGTCGTAGTTGTTCCAGCCGTACGCCGCGACGATGTCCGGGTGGTTGTTCATGTAGAAAATCGGGTCGAAGGTCGCCGATCCCGCACGGCCCCACGGAATGCCGTAGTTGAGCCAGTGCCACTGCGCATGGTCGTAAACGGTGCCGCCCTGCTCGGCCACCTTCTGATCCGCCCACGGGCGGACGTCCGGGTAGGCATCGAGGTAGAACTTGCTGTCGAACACCATCCGGTTCTGCAGCGGGCTGCTCGGGTTCGAGCCCGGGCGGTAGTAGTAGCCGACGTAAGCGCCGAGCTGGGCCCGGAAGCAGTCGTTGTCCGCGCACGCCGGGGGCGCAGGGGGGTCTGTTGTTCCGGTACCGCTCTTCTTCTCCCATATCCTGACCCAGTCGACCTCGAAGTTGCCGGGTGTGGCGTCCTGGTGGCGCTCGTCGATGTTCGTCAGAACAGCATGGACTCGTATGGCGCTCGCGAGCTTGGGGTCGAATCCAGTCGAACGTACCCCGTCAATGAAGAAGACCAACTTCTCGCCCGGCGTCCAAACGACGTGGAACGTGTGCCATCCGTCATTGCTGTTGTAGAGCGGGTTGGCTTCATCCTTCAGGAGGCAGTGCTTGTGCCCCGTGCGGGGGTCGTACTTGCTGTAGAAGGAGTGGTTTAGTCCGTAGAAGTCAGGCTTGTTGGCCGAGACGGTCGCTGTGCTCTTGCAGTTTCGGGGTTCGTTCGACTTGCCCGAGTTCTCGATGACGTCGATCTCGTTGAACTCGACATTGTCACCCGTCCCTCGACTGCCGTTCGCCCAGAACGAACTGAGATGACCGGTAGTTTTGTGCAGCTTGACGCGCGCAGCCAAGATGTGCGTCTTCGGTGTTGCCTTGGAGCCTGGCTTCACCTCGAAGAGCGACGTGATTCGGCACCGCCATTCGGTGCCCTTCGGGTCAGTCCGATGGTCGTTTCGTCGAGGGACGACGACCAGGACTCCGTCGTCCCTGATGGACGCGCATCTGCTCATGTCCATCGCCACCTCGCCGTGGTCGTTGTGCCAAACGGGTGTCGCTGTCCCGTCTGCATTCACCACAGACAAGTTCTTGCCCTCGAAGACGTGCGTCGCTGGGTCGAAGTCGTCCTCGAACACGGTCTTCCAGCCGTTGTTCCCCCCGGCCGGCGGCAACTGGGCCTGCGCCTCCGCAGGCCGCGGGCCGCCTTCCAGGCCTCCGAGCCCCCCGAGCGCGATGCCTCCCACGAGCACCAGCGCCATCATCATGCGTTTCATGCATCCCCCATCTGATTCCCCCCGAACGCCAAGCGCGCTCGGCGACCGTCAGCCTAGGGGCTCGAAGTGTCGTTCTTGCGCGGCGGAAATGGGTCGGGGCAGCGTGAGGCGGCAGGAGTGAGGCGGGCGTGGCGGGAGGGCAACGAAGAGCCGTCAGGGGCGTGGTCGATGTGACGGGAGCCATACGCGGTGATCGGGGAGTTCCGGAGCGCCCGGTGACCTCGGGACTCCCCGATGAGGCTCAGCAGTCGGCGATCTCGCGGCAGCTCTCGCTTTCGGGGTCCAACGCCGCGGCCGTGATGGCACGCGCGGCATCGGCCAGGGCCGCCAACTGCTCGTCGGAGAGCGTGTCGATCACGAGCCGGCGCACCTCGCGCACGTGCCCCGGTGCGATGTTCTCGACCTGGGTCATGCCGTCGTCCGTCAGTCGGGCGCGCATGCGGCGGCCACCGGGCTCCGTGCCAGGGAAGCGCTCGACCCAGCCGTTGCGCTCGAGTCGGGTGAGCGCGTGGGAGAGGCGCGACAGGGAGCAGCGGGCGCGGGTGGCCAGATCGGACAGTCCCAGCTCATGGTCGCGCGATTCCGACAGGGCGGTCATCACCTGGTACTCGTACGAGTTCAGCCCGGCGTCGCGCTTGAGCTGCGCATCCAGGGCCGGCGGCAGGATCGCGAGCAGGTCGATCAAGGCCCGCCAGTGGTCCTGCTGCTCGTCCGACAGCCACGGGACGTCGTCCGCGGCGGCTGTGGTGGGGGCGATTTCAGTGGACACGTCTCCGATGGTACCCCGGGTTGAATGTTCAAGCCAGAGCACGTAGGCTCCACTTGAACATTCAAATCAATGAGGAGAACCCCATGACTCTGCTCCGTGTCGACGCCAGCATCCAGGGCGAGATGTCCGCCAGCAGCGCGCTGGCCGATCTCGTCGTCGACGAGTTCGTCGCCAGCCACCCGGGGGTGCCGGTCGTGCGGCGTCATCTGGGCCAGCACCCGCTGCCCGCCGACGTCTGGGCCACGGCTCACGCCGCCGGGTTCACGCCCGAGGACGAGCGAAGCGAGCACCAGCGGGAGGCCCTGGCGATCGCCGAGGAGGTCGCGGGGGAGCTACGCGAGGCCCAGGCCGTCGTCCTGGCGCTGCCGCTGTACAACTTCGGCATCTCCCAGCACGCGAAGACCTGGATCGACGTCGCGCTCGCCGGTGGACCGCAGGGCACGCGACTGCTCGAGGGCAAGCCCACCGTCCTGGTCACCACCCGAGGCGGCGCCTACGGCCCCGGCACCCCGCGCGAGGGCTGGGACCACAACACCGACTTCCTGCGGCGGATCCTCGTCGACATCTGGGGAGCGGACCTGACCGTGATCGAGCGCGAGTTCACCCTCGTCGGTGTCAACCCGGCTCTCGACGAGTTCACCGAGACCGCGACCCAGATGCGCAAGACCGCAGAAGAGGCGGCGGTCGAGGCCGGCGCAGCTCTCGCCGCCCGCCGCGCGGCCTGACCGAACGGAGATCCGACATGGTGCACGAACACGCGATCCGCCTCGGCGTCGAGCTCGACGGCCGCGGCGACCCCGCGGCCGCCGTCGAGCAGGCGGTCGCGGCCGAGCGACTGGGCTACGACCTGGTCGTCGTCGCGGACGGCGGGGCGGGGTTCGCCGATGCGTGGACCATGGCGACGTGGATCGCCGCCCGCACCGAGCGCATCGCGCTGGTGCCGGTGACCGATGACGCCACCCGGCCAGCCACCGTGCTGGCGAGGGCGACCGCCGGCCTGGACCTCCTGTCGGGCGGGCGGGTGACGCTCGGCCTGTCCGGCGACGACCCTGAGGCGGTGGCCGACGCGGTCGCCGTCGCGCGGCGGATGTGGGACCCGTCCGCCCCGGCGGTGCATCGCGAGGGCCGCCATCGCGTCGCCGGAGCGGAGCCCGGGCCCGCGCCGGCGCACGAGGTCCCGGTCTGGGTGTCCGGTGACGATGCCGGTCTGCTCGAGGTCGCGGGTCGCGTGGCCGACGGCTGGATCGGGCACCTCGGCATGGAGGTCGATCCGCTCCTGGCTCGTCTCGATGCCCTGCGTCGGCACGCGACCGACGCGGGTCGGGACCTCCGCGAGCTCCGGCGCGTCGTCACGGCGTTCGACCGGGAGACACTCACCGCCGAGCAGTGGGTGGAGAGGTTGCGGCCACTCGCCGAACACGGCGTCACGACGTTCGTCCTGCGCGTGGGGGAGTGGGCGCCCGTCGAGCGGCTCGAGTGGTTCGCCGACGAGGTCGTGCCGGCTCTGGAGGAGTCGGCTCGCCGAGCGGTCGCCGCGGGGCTCGTGGCAGCGCGACCGCTGCGTCGCGCCACGGTGCGCGCCCATCGGCGTCCCGGCATCGACTACGACGGTCTGCCGGAGTCCTTGGCCGCCGGAGCCGTTGAACCCGGCGATCTCCGCTACTCGGGCGTCCGCTCGACGTACCTGCGCGGTGGTCGGCCGGGACTCGTGCTGCGTCCGCGCTCCGTCGCCGAGGTCGTCGACGCCGTGGCCTTCGCGCGGCGCCACCGCGACGTCCCGCTGGGCGTCCGCAGCGGCGGCCACGGGATCAGCGGCCGCTCGACCAACGACGGCGGCCTGGTGATCGACGTCGGCGCCCTGAACCAGATCGAGGTCCTCGACGCCTCCCGTCGGCTCGTCCGCATCGGACCCGGGGCCAGGTGGAAGCAGGTCGCGCGAGCGCTGCAGCCCCACGGCTGGGCGCTCAGCTCCGGCGACTACGGCGGGGTCGGCGTGGGCGGACTGGCCACCGCCGGCGGCATCGGGTTCCTCGGGCGCAAGCACGGCCTGACGATCGACCATCTGCGCGCCGTCGAGATGGTGCTCGCCGACGGCTCCGTCGTGCGCGCCACCGAGCAGGAGAACGCAGAGCTGTTCTGGGCCGCCCGCGGCGCCGGGGCGAACTTCGGGATCGCCACGGCTTTCGAGTTCGTCGTCGACGAGGTCCCCGCGGTGGGATGGGCCCAGCTCGGATTCGAGGTGGCGGACCCGGCCGCGTTCCTGGCCGACTTCGGCCGCGTCACGAAGGCGGCGCCTCGCGAGACGACACCGTTCGTGGTGTTCGGCAGATCCGGGATCGCTCACGTGACGGCGATGGTCGACTCCGGTGATCCGGACGTGATCGTGTCGCAGCTGCAGCCGTTCGCGCAGATCGCGCCGATGGTCCAGCAGCAGGTCGTGATCGCCCCCTACGCCGACGTGATGGACATGTACCCCGACACGCCGCACCAGGCCGCGGGAGAGCCGATCGCGCGGTCGGGACTGGTCGACGACCTGTCGCCCGAGGTGGCTGCCGCCAGCGCGCGGCTGATGAACAGCGGCGCCGTCTACTTCTTCCAGATCCGCAGCATGGGCGCCGCGGTGTCCGACGTCGCGCCGGATGCGACGGCCTTCGCCCATCGGGGAGCTCGCTTCCAGATCACCGCGATGGGTGCCGACGACGCGTCCCTGGACCGCGCCTGGGAGCAACTGGCCCCGTACCTGAACGGGACCTATCTCAGCTTCGACACCCGCGTCGGCCCCGATCGGGTCGCAGACGCCTTCCCGCCCGCGACCCTCGCCCGCCTGCGATCGTTGAAGCGCGAGCTCGACCCCTCCAACCTGTTCCGCGACAACTTCAACGTCGCGACACCCCTCACCGCCGGGAGCGCCTCATGACCGACTATGGACACGACCTGTTGTTCGGCACGTTCGTCACGCCGACCAACCACCCGCCGCACCAGGCCGTCGAGCAGGCGGTGGTGGCCGAGCGCGCCGGACTGGACCTGGTGACCTTCCAGGACCATCCCTACGTGGCGCGGTTCCACGACACGTGGACGCTGATCGCCTACGCCGCCGCCCGCACCGAGCGGATCCACCTGACGGCGAACGTCACGAACCTGCCGCTGCGTCCTCCCGCCGTCCTGGCCCGCAGCGTCGCGACGGCGGACCTGCTGTCCGGCGGGCGCATCGAGCTCGGCCTGGGCGCCGGTGGCTTCTGGGACCCGATCGAGGCGATGGGCGGACCGCGGCGCACGCCCGGCGAGTCGATCGTCGCGCTGGGCGAGGCCATCGACATCATCCGGGGCATCTGGGACACCGAGACGCGCGGAGGACTGAGCTACGAGGGGCAGCACTACGTCCTCGCGGGCGCGAAACGCGGCCCGGCACCCGCGCACCAGCCCGGCATCTGGGTCGGCGCGTACAAGCCTCGGATCCTGCGCCTGACCGGCCGGCTCGCCGACGGGTGGTTGCCGTCGTTGCAGTACCTGCCCGGTGGCGTCGCCGACCTTGCCGAGATGAACGAGCGCATCGACGGCGCGGCCGAGGGCGCCGGTCGGAGCCCGCGCGACGTGCGGCGGATGCTCAACATCGTGGGCCGGTTCAGCACGACCAGCAGCGGCTTCCTCGACGGCCCGCCGGAGCAGTGGGTCGAGGAGCTGGTCGACACGACGCTGACCTACGGGACGACCGGGTTCATCCTCGCCTCGGACGACACGGCCACCACCGAGCTGTTCGCCCACGAGGTGGCCCCGGCCGTCCGCGACGAGGTGCGCAAGGCGCGGGCTAGCTCGGGTCGCACGTCGCCAGCATCTCGGTGAGCGCGCGCGCCTCGCTGCGATCGACCGCCAGCTGCCAGCGGTGCTTCACGTCGATCCAGTGGGTCGCGTAGGCGCACTGGAACGGCCCTTTGGGGCGCCAGGCCGCGGGATCGCCCGATCCCTTCGAGGCGTTGGTCGGGCCGTCGGAGGCGAGCAGGACGCCGAGGTCGTTGGCGAACCGCTCGCGCCGCTCGGCCGGCCACGCGTGAGCACCGGACAACCATGCCTCGGCGAGGGGGACCACGTGGTCGATCTGGATCGCCTGCGCCTGGCGCTGGTCCTTCAGGTCGGTGAAGGTGAGCTGCGCGCCGCTGTACGGGTCGACCCAGGTGCCCGCGAGCACGTCATGCGGGCACGAGCGCTGGACCTGCACGACCGTCGTGCCGGGGACGGCGTCGCGCAGCAGCACGTCGTCGCGCTGGTTGCAGCCGTTGCCGTCGACGTCCTTCCACGCGGTGCCGAACTCGCGGCGTGAGTAGTCCGGAACTCCGGCGGGGCGTCGTTCGGCGACGCGCAGGGCCGGCAGCTGCTCCCGCGCGGTCGACGGCGAGTACGACGGGGCGGGCGCCACCGCCTCGGTGTCGTCGACGGCGTCGCTCAACTGATCGAACAGCTCACAACCGGCGAGCGGCAGGAGCAGCAGAGCGAGGATCGCAGCTCGGATTCTCACGGGAGTCACCCTGTCACGCGGCGCCGACCGTTCCGGTGGGCAGGAGGTGTCCGCACGCCGGCGTGACTTTTGCGGAAACGCCTCGAAGCCTGGAATCTGGGGCGACGATGGGTTTCATGTTCCGCCGCAATCTTGCTCTCGTCGCTCTCCTGGGCGCTGCCCTCTTCGGAGGACTTGTCACTGCACCGGTGGCGAGCGCCGCTCCTGCGGTGTCCATCAAGAAGATCTCCAACAAGAAGGTCGCCTATGGCGCCCGCGCCACGATCAAGCCATCCGTGCGTGCCGCGCGCACGACGAAGGTCGTGTCGAAGCGTCTGACAGTCAAGGTTGGCAAGAAGACGATCGCGAAGAACCGTGCATCGGTCCGACTCAAGAGTGGCAAGTACAAGGTGACCACCACCGTCAGGTTCCGCATCAGAAAGGACCGCACGACGCAGTCGAAGGTCGCGAAGAACGTGCTCACCGTCCCGGCCTACCACGACACGCCGGTGACCTGTGTCGCCAACAACGTCCGTGGCGAGTTCGGTCCGCTGACCTACGACCTGGCGTGCACAGGTGCACTCTTCGACGGCACGCACACTTTCTACGATGTGACAGACGACGGCTCCGGCACCATCTGGGCCTGGGACTCCAGGGGGAGCTACATCAGCGGACCGGCCACCATGGCGTCGGAAGGTGCCCGGTTCTCCCTCACTCTCAGCCCGGGCTACGACCTCTATCAGCTCCGCATGGTCACCGTGAAGAAGACCGTGACGACGTGGAGCGGCATGAAGACGACGAAGAAGAGCCAGTCCTTGACGGTTAAACAACGTCCCCGTCCGAACCGGGCGGACCCGGATGCTTGGGGGGAGTGCCCGTCCTGGGCCCCCATCAAGGGCAATGGCGACTCGATGATCTACCACGTCCCCGGTGGGCGGTACTACGAGGCGACGATCGCTGAGGAGTGCTTCCGGACCGAGGGCGCCGCGCGCGCCGCAGGCTACCGGGCGTCGCGGAACGGCTGACTCAGGGAGAGACGCCCTCGGTCACGGCTCCGGAGGCGCTGGCCGACAGCACGGCACCGGCGACCGCGAGTGCCTGGTTGCGGATGTCGGGGACGGCCGTCGACTCCCACAGCTCGCCGCGGCGCAGCGCGCCCAGCACCCAGATCGGTGCCTGCGGCCGGCCGGACGAGCCCACGAGGCGACCGCCGCGCGTGCGAAAGCCCATGCCCGCGGTGGCGGGGACGGCGAGGCTGCCGTCGGGGCGGGACCGCAGGAGGTCGTCGAGCAGCGGGTCGTGGAGGTTGCGGACGTCGGTGTCGGGCCCGGTGGCGTTCACGACCCACCCGACGTCGCGCACGCTGCCGTTCGAAAGGTGCACGCGCAGCCCGTCGTCCAGGGCCTCGGCGTCCGTCACCCGGGCCGCCGACGTGGTCAGCCGGCCGCCGACGTGCAGGTCGTCGATGCGGCGCGCGCTCGGCGCCGGGATGCGGTGCCGGACCCGGTTCCACTCGCCGGCGTGGTCGCGCAGGAACCTCAGCCGGTCGGCATCGTCGAGCCGTCCCCAGAGGTCCTGAACGAGATGGCGCAGGCCGTCGACGCCGGGGCGCCAGTCGCCGGTCAGCCGTTCGGCATCGGCCAGATGGGCGCGGACGTGGGACACGATGGTGTCGAGCCCGTGGCCCCACTCGCTGATGTCGGGGACGGCGGGCGCCTGCGGTCCGTCCGCGTGGCGGCGGGGCATCTCACCGCTGCGGCTCACGGCGTGGACGCAGCGGTCGCCGCGGGCGTTCGTGGTGACGGTCGAGGCGATGTCGACCATGGTCAGGCCGGTGCCGACGATCAGGACGTCGGGCAGGGACGCGACGTCGTAGCGCACCCGCTCCAGCATCCCCGGTGCCCACGGGTCGGCCAGGAATCGCTCGCTGTCGCGCAGCGCCGGGGGCGCCCAGACCACCGAGGGAGCCGGGAGGCCGGTGCCGATGACGAGGGACTGCGCCGTGACGGTGCTGCGGTCGTCGAGGGTCACCGTGACGCCGCCGGGGTGGGGCTCGACCGCGACAGCGCGACGGCGCAGATGGCTCAGGGTGACGCGGGGCCCGGCGTCCGCCAGGGCACTCGAGAGCGTCTCGGCCACGTAGCGGCCCCATGCGGCCCGAGGGGCGAACTCGTGCGGGTCGACCTCGGCGCCCGTCGTCGCCGCGCGCCACTGGGCGAAGTGGCCGGGATCGTCCGGGAGGGCGCTCATGCCCGACGCCGGAACGTTCAGCAGGTGGGTCGGGTCGGTCGTGCCGAACGCCGTGCCGGTTCCCAGCTCCGCGGCGGGGTCGATGACCACCAGATCCACACCGTGCGTCGCCTCACGCGCGAGGTGCAACGCCGTCAGGGAGCCCGCGGCACCACCACCGACGAGGACGACGGTGGGACGGGTGGGCGGGCGACCGGGCATGTTGTCAAGTAAACCGCACGACTTACAGATATTCGGTGCGGGCCGCGCCCGCGTGACAGGCGACACGGTGCGCAGCGAAGGTGCGGAACGGGACTCAGGCTGGCGCGTTGACGTGCAGGCCCGCGTGATGGGCCAGGAGGTCGAACAGGGCGCGGGCCGACGGGGTGGGCCGGGCGCTGCGACGCCGCAGCATGACCATCCGGATGACGGTCTCCTCGTCCTCGATCGGCCGGAACGCCAAGGTGCCGTTGGCCTCCAGGGGGTCGTCGTGCAGGGCGAAGTCGGGCATCAGGGACACGCCGATCCCCGACGACACCATCTGCTTGCAGACGTCGGCGCTGTCGGCGGTGTGCCACGTCAGCGGCGGTGAGTCGCCGAACACGCGCTGGGCCACGCGGTGCATGAGGTAACCGGCGCGGGCCCCGACGAACACCTCCTGGCGCAGGTCATCGACGGACACGCGCTCCTTCCGGGCCAAGGGCGCGCCGCCGGGCAGCACGGCCACCGGGCGGCCATGGACGAGCTCGGTCGCCACGAGGTCGGGATGGACGTCGTCACCGGGCAGCAGGCTGATCAGGCCGATGTCGAGCGAGCCGTCGCGCAAACCGTCGTTCACCTCCTCGTGCCGCAGCTGGCGCAGGTCGACGGAGGTGTGCTGGTGGTCGACCTCGTGACTGCGCATCGCCGGCAGCACGATCGCGGTCACGCCGAAGTACACGCTGCCGACGCGCACCGGGCGGTGGAACTGGGACTCGCCGCGCGCGGCGGACCGCAACCGGTCGGCGGAGTCGAGGACCTCGAGGATCCGGGGGAGGAGTTCGCGCCCCGTGGCGTTGATGCGCGTGCCGGAGCGGTGCCGGTCCAGCAGCGTCACGCCCAGCTCGCGCTCGAGCTTCGTGACCGCCTCGCTCAGCGCCGGCAGGGACACGTGGAGGTGCTCGCCGGCCCGACGCAGCGAGCCGTGCTCGCCGACGGCACGGACGTACTCCAGTTGCTCCAGACGCATGGCTTCCTCCCGATTCCCCGGTGACGCTACGTGATCGGCAGGGCCGTTCACGTGATCTCCCGGTGCGTGAGACGGCCCCGGACGGGATCGGCGCGTCCCTAGCGTCGTCGACCAGTACCCGCCCTCCACGAGACAAGGCACCTCGCATGAATCACCCCCGCAGCCATCGCTCCGCCCGCACCCTGGTCGTCGCCGCCACCGTCGCGCTCGTGGCGGCCGGCCTGACCGCCTGTGGCAGCGCCGGCGCGGACTCGGGAGGGGAGGAGACCACGATCCGCTACCAGAGCTACGCCGGGGCGGTCGACGCCTTCCTGCTCGCCGACGCCCTCGGCGAGTTCGAGGGCCTGACGCTCAAGCGGGTCGGCGACGTCACCGGCGGCCCGCAGGCGCTGCAGGCCCTGGTCTCGAACCAGACCGACATCGGCGGATCGGCGTTCTACGGCGCCATCGCCCAGTTGGTGGCCACCGGGGCGCCGATCAAGGCGGTCATCCCGTTCTACGGCTCGAACCGGACCACCAACTCGCAGGTCGTCGTCCTGGACGACTCGTCGATCAAGGGCGCGAAGGACCTGGTCGGCAAGAAGGTCGCCGTCAACACGCTCGGGGCCAACTCCGAGGCCGTGCTCGACACCTGGTTCGACCAGGAGGGCCTGAGCCAGGCCCAGCAGGACAAGATCACGCTCGTCCCGCTGCCCCCGCTCAACACGCCCGAGGCGCTCGGCAACGGCAAGGTCGACGCCGCCGTGGTCAGCTTCCAGAGCAAGCAGCAGACCGCGAAGCAGTACAAGATCCGGGCGCTGGTCAGCGACGTCGAGGTCGTGGGCGAGCCCTACGCCGGTGGCGGACTGACGTTGCGCGAGGAGTTCATCGAGAAGAACCCCCGGACCTCGCGCCAGATCGTCGAGGGCGTCGCCGCGGCGATCGAGTTCATCGAGACCCACGAGAAGCAGGAGATCTTCGACGTCTACTTCCCGTACCTGGAGAAGGAGGGCTACGGCGACTACATCGAGCCGATCCGCACGAACTTCCCGGGCACGCTCGGCATCGACGCGAAGCCGACCATCGCCGACGAGGACATCCAGCGCTGGGTCGACTGGCTGGACAGCCGCGGCGACATCGACGCCAAGGACATCGACGTCTCGGACGTCTACACCAACGAGCTCAACCCGAACGCCTGAGGAGGCAGCCATGAGTTCACGCATCGAACTGAGGAACGTCGGCCAGACCTTCTGGGTCCGTAGCGACGACGACAAGAAGCTGCGCGAGTTCGTCGCGCTCGACGGTCTCGAACTCGACATCGCGGCGGGGGAGTTCCTGACCCTCGTCGGCCCGTCCGGCTGCGGCAAGTCGACCGTGCTGGACCTGATCTCCGGGCTGGCCGCGCCCACGTCGGGTTCCCTGACGATCGACGGCGCGCCCATCACCGGACCGGGACTGGACCGCAGCGTCGTCTTCCAGCAGTACACCCTGCTGCCCTGGCGCACGGCGGCCTCGAACATCGAGTTCGCGCTCGAGGCCAAGGGCGGGCTGTCCCGCTCCGAGCGGGCGGCGGTCGCCCGGGAGTACCTGGACCTCGTCGGTCTCGGCGAGTTCGCCAACCGGTACCCGCACGAGCTCTCCGGCGGCATGAAGCAGCGCGTCGCGATCGCGCGCAGCCTGTCCTACCAGCCGCAGGTGCTGCTCATGGACGAGCCCTTCGGAGCCCTCGACGCCCAGACCCGCGAGCGGCTGCAGGAGGAGCTGATCCGGATCTGGGAGCACACCGGCACCACGGTCGTGTTCATCACCCACGACATCGAGGAGGCCGTCTTCCTCGGCCAGCGGGTCGCCGTCATGAGCGGACGCCCGGGCCGGATCAAGGAGATCGTCACGGTCTCGCTCGACCGGTCCGCGGCGGCAGAGACCGACCTGCGCGCCACGCCCGAGTTCGCCCACCACCGGCACCACATCTGGTCGCTGCTGCGCCAGCAGCAACCGGTGGCGCGCCAGGAGCTGGCCCATGTCTGACCTCATCGCCGAGAAGACGCAGGCCCGGCCGAACCCGCGCCAGGAGGAGGCGGCGAAGGCCAAGGGCGCGTCCCTGCGCAAGACCCGCACGATCGCCGGCACCCGCGGCCTGGCCGGCCTGGTCGCCCTGGCGCTGGTCTGGGAGTTCGCTCCCCGGGTGGGGCTCGTCGACGCCTACTCGATCCCGCCGCTGCACGTGGTGCTGCAGGAGTGGTGGTCCATGACGACCAGCGGCGAGCTGTGGCGGCACGTGTCGGCGAGCCTGACGCGATCGGTCATCGGCTTCGCGCTGGCCATCGCCACGGCGATCCCGCTGGGCGCCTCGATCGCCTGGTACCGCCCGGTCCGGGAGTTCTTCACCCCCGTGCTGGAGTTGTTCCGCAACACGGCGGCGCTGGCGATCCTGCCCGTCTTCATGCTGATCCTGGGCATCGGCGAGACCTCCAAGATCGCGATCGTCCTGTACGCCTGCTTCTTCCCGATCCTGCTGTCGACGATCGCCGGTGTCGCCACGGTCGACCCGCAGCTGCTGCGGTCGGCGCGCGTGCTGGGCCTCTCACCGGTGACGACGTTCCGCAAGGTCGTCTTCCCGGCCGCGGTCCCGACGATCTTCACCGGCATCCGGATCTCGGGAGCCGCCGCCATCTTGGTCCTCATCGCCGCCGAGATGATCGGCGCGACCGCGGGCCTGGGCTTCCTCATCAACTACGCGCAGTTCAACTTCCTCATCCCGAAGATGTACGCCGCGATCCTCACCACCTCCCTCATCGGCGTGGCCGTCAACTACGGACTCGTCGCCCTCGAACGCCGCTTCTCGCAGTGGCGTGCCATCTGACCTGCCAAGGAGAGACACCATGACCCGCACCCTCAGCCTCAACGCCTTCCTGCACGACACCGGCCACCACGAGGCCTCGTGGCGCCACCCCGACTCCGCCGCCGAGCGGGTGTTCGACATCGACTTCGCGGTCGAGAACGCCCAGATCGCCGAGCAGGCCAAGTTCGACGCGATCTTCTTCGCCGACGGGCCGGGGGTGTGGTCGGCCACGCCGCACCGTCCCGCCGGTCACCTCGAGCCGATCACGCGCCTCGCGGCGATCGCCGCGCGCACCGAGCGCATCGGCCTGATCGCCACCGCCTCGACGACGTTCTACGACCCCTACAACCTGGCGCGCCTGTTCTCGTCGCTCGACATCTTGTCGAACGGCCGGGCGGGCTGGAACATCGTCACGACCCAGTCGGAGGCGATCGCGCGCAACTTCAGCCTGAAGGAGCTGCCCAGCCCGTCCGAGCGCTACCTGCGCGCCCAGGAGTTCATCGACGTCGTGACGAAGCTGTGGGACAGCTGGGAGGACGACGCGATCCTCGCCGACCGCGAGTCGGGCGTGTTCTTCGATCCCGAGAAGGTGCACGCGATCAACCACGTGGGCACGCACTTCCAGGTCGAGGGGGCCCTCGCGGCACCGCGCTCACCCCAGGGCCGTCCCGTCTACGTCCAGGCGGGTTCGTCGAACGACGGGCGCGCCTTCGCCGGCCGCAACGCCGAGGCGATCTTCACCGCGCACCAGACGATCGAGGACGCGCAGGCCTTCTACGCCGACATCAAGGCGCGCGCCGTGGCCTTCGGTCGCTCGCCCGACGAGGTCAAGATCCTCCCCGGCATCAGCCCGTTCATCGCCGACACCGAGGCCGAGGCCGTCGAACTGCAGCACTACGTCAACTCGCTCACGGTGCCGGCGTACGGGCTCGCCCAGCTCGAAGGGCTCGCGGGCGTCTCCCTGGCCCACCTCGAGCTCGACGAGGCCGTGCCGCGCGAGATCTTCGGCGAGGCCGGGAACGTCCTGGACAACAACCGCAGCCGCCTGCAGGTCATCGCCAACATCGTGGAGCGCGACCGCCCGACCCTGCGCGGGCTGCTCCACCGCCTCGCCGGCGCCCGGGGCCACAACGTCGTGGCCGGCACGCCGACGCAGGTGGCGGACATCATCACCGACTGGTTCCAGAACGGGGCCGCGGACGGCTTCAACGTCATGCCGCCGCTGTACCCGCAGCTGCTGGAGGCGTTCACCGAGGGCGTCGTGCCGATCCTGCAGGACCGTGGCCTGTTCCGCACCGAGTACACGGGTCGCACCTTGCGCGACCACTTCGGCCTGGCCCGGCCGGAGTCGCTGTACGCGGCGGACCCGACCGAGGAGGCCCACGTTGTCTGACCAGCCGGTGTCCGAGCCCGTCCGCACGGCCGTCGTCGTCGGCAACCCGAAGCCGGCGTCACGCACGCTCTCCGCCGCCACGCACGTGGCCCGTGAGCTGACCGGTGCCGAGCCGGACCTGGTCGTCGACCTCGCGACGCTCGGGGTGCAGGTGCTCGACCACGGCTCGGCCCGGGTCGCCGAGCTGGTCGGGCTGGTCGGCCGGGCCGACCTCGTCATCGTGGCCTCACCGACCTACAAGGGCACGTACACGGGCTTGCTGAAGGTGTTCCTCGACCGTTTCGCCGGTGGCACGGGGCTGCGAGGGCTGGCGGTGCCGCTGCTGCTGGGTGCGGGTCCGCAGCACGCCCTGGCGTCGGAGCTCACGCTGCGTCCGGTCCTCACCGAGCTCGGAGCGACCGTTCCGGGGCGCGGGCTGTTCATCCTCGACACGCAGTACGAGGAGCCGGCCGCCTACGATCCCTGGCTCGAGGAGGTCCGGCCGCTGGTGCGGGCCCTGCTGCAGGCGGTCGCATGACGGCCGCGTTCCCGACCAACCAGGACCTGGACCCGCGGCGGTTGCGCACGGCGTTCGGCAACTTCCCCAGCGGTGTGGTGGCGGTGGCGGCCGAGGTCGACGGGGCGCCGGTGGGCCTCGCGGCCAGCAGCTTCACGAGCGTCAGCCTCGATCCGCCGCTGGTGTCGATCAACCTCGCCGCGACGTCCAAGACCTGGCCCGACCTGCGACGCGCGGTCAGGCTGGGGGTCACGGTGCTCGCCAGCCATCACGGCCCGTTGTGCCGCCAACTGGCCGGCGCGGTCGAGCAGCGCTTCACCGGCATCGACTACAGCGTCAGCCCTGAAGGGTCGATCTTCATCGACGACGGGATGGCCACGTTCGACACGACGATCCATCGCGAGGTGCCCGCCGGCGACCACATCCTGGTGCTGCTGGAGCTCCACGCGGTCGAGCATCGCTCCGACGGGGGACCGCTGTTGTTCCACCGCAGTGTGTTCGGTCAGCTGGCGGCAGCCGAGTGATGCAGGGACGTGAGAGGGCCCCGCATCGCCGAAGCGGTGCGGGGCCCTCGACCGTTCACGCGCGGTCGCGCTCCGCGGCGATCGTCGTGTCGTCACCGTGACCGGTGTGCACGACCGTCTCGCCCGGGAGGGTGAACAGACGCGCGGCGATCGACTCGCGGATGACGTCGGCGTCGCTGTACGAACGGCCCGTCGCGCCGGGACCACCGTGGAAGAGGGTGTCGCCCGTGAAGACGCAGCCCAGGTCCTCGGCCAGCAGGCACGTCGCGCCGGGAGCGTGGCCCGGCGTGTGGATCGCGCGCAGGGTCGTGCCGCCGACCGTGAGCTCGGTGCCGTCCGTGAGGTCGCGGTCCCAGGACACGTTCGTGTGGGTCAGCTCCCACAGCGGCCGCTCGTCGGGGTTGAGCCAGATCGGGGCGCCGGTCCGCTCGCGCAGCTCGGGGGCGACGCGGCAGTGGTCGTCGTGCGCGTGGGTCAGCACGATCGCGGTGACCCGGCGGTCGCCGACGATCTGCATGATCGCGTCCACGTCGTGCGGGGCGTCGATGACGATGCACTCGGCGTCGTCACCGACGACCCAGACGTTGTTGTCGACGTCGAACGTCTCGCCGTCGAGGCTGAAGGTGCCCGAGACGACGCCGTGGTCGATGCGCGCGGTCATCAGAGCACCACCACCGAGCGCAGCACGTCGCCGTGGTGCATCTTCTCGAAGGCCGCCTCGACGTCCTCGATGCCGATCTCCTCGGTGACGAAGGCGTCCAGGTCGAGCCGGCCCTGCTGGTACAGGTCGACGAGCATGGGGAAGTCGCGGCTGGGCAGGCAGTCGCCGTACCAGCTGGACTTCAGGGCCCCGCCGCGTCCGAAGACGTCGATCAGGGGCAGCTCGGGGACCGTCATGTCCGGCGTGGGGACGCCCACCAGGACCACGGTGCCGGCCAGGTCGCGGGCGTAGAACGCCTGCTTCCACGTCTCGGGACGGCCGACCGCCTCGATCACGACGTCGCGACCTTCGGCGCCCTCGTAGGTCTCGGCGCAGATGCGCTTGATCTCCTCGACGGGGTCGACCTTCGAGGAGTCGACCGTGTGGGTCGCGCCCATCTTGCGTGCGGCCTCGAGCTTCGCCGGGTCGATGTCGACCGCGATGATCGGGCTGGCGCCGGCGAGGGCCGCACCCGCGACGGCGGCGACCCCCACGCCGCCGCAGCCGATGACGGCCGCCGAGCGGCCCCGGGTCAGCGCGCCGGTGTTGAT
Organism: Aeromicrobium sp. 636; assembly: GCF_024433585.1. Taxonomy (NCBI): domain Bacteria; kingdom Bacillati; phylum Actinomycetota; class Actinomycetes; order Propionibacteriales; family Nocardioidaceae; genus Aeromicrobium; species Aeromicrobium sp. 636. The sequence continues at coordinate 956,835 of NZ_WNJU01000001.1, read as the reverse complement.
GGCCGCACCGATGCCGGCCATGACGCCGCAGCCGAGCAGGCCCACGGCCGCGGGCCGGGCCTGCGGATCGACCTTCGTGCACTGGCCGGCGGCGACGAGGGTCTTCTCGATGAACGCGCCGATGCCCAGCGCGGGCGAGAGCTCCGTGCCGTCCTCGAGCGTCATCTTCTGCTTGGCGTTGTGGGTGGCGAAGCAGTACTGCAGGTCACCGCGCTTGCACGCACGGCACTCTCCGCAGACGGCGCGCCAGTTCAGGACGACGAAGTCACCGGGAGCGACCTCGGTGACACCCTCGCCGACGGCCTCGACGATGCCGGAGGCCTCGTGGCCGAGCAGGAACGGGAACTCGTCGTTGATGCCGCCCTGGCGGTAGTGCAGGTCGGTGTGGCAGACACCGCATGCCTGGATCGTCACCACCGCCTCGCCCGGGCCGGGGTCGGGAACGTTGATGGTGACCAGTTCGACCGGTGCGTCCTTCGCTCGCGCGATGACGCCCTTGACCTGCTGCACGGATGACTCCTCGTGTCGGGGGTGGTGATCTGTCGAGCCTGCCAGACGACCGTCTGCGAGCGGTAGTGGGACCCGCTCCCGGCGTCAGGTGACGCGCGGTACCGGATGCTGAGATCGCAGGGAGAAACGCTCGACATTCGAACAGATGCACAATAAGATGTGGGTATGGATCCGGGGGTTGATGAGTTGGTCGGTGCACTGCGCGCGGCGGCGCACGCCGTGCGCTCGGTGACGACGTCGACCGCCGATGAACTGCGCGCGCTGGTGCAGGCCCGTGACGCGGTCGAGGCTGCGATGGCCGAGCGCCTCGCGGAACTCGAGCAGACCCAGGGGTACGTGGCTGAGGACGCGTCGAGTGTGTCGACGTGGGCCCGGCGTGAGTTGCGTCAGGATGCGCGGCGCACCCGCCAGCTGATCACCGCGGCGGGGACGATGTGTGAGTTGCCGCAGGTGGGGGAGGCCGCGAGGGCCGGTCGGATCTCGATCGATCATGTGGCGCGGTTCTCGTTCGCGTTGGCCCATGTCGACCCGGTCGAGGTGCGGCGGTTGGAGTCACACCTGGTCGCCGTGGCGCTGCTGCACCCGCCGTCGCGGGTCAAGGCGTTGGTCGACCGGTTGCGGGCCATCCTCCATGCCGAGGAGTTGGACGAGGCGTGGATCGCCGGCGCGGACAAGGCGCACTTGACGTTGAACCCGTTGCAGGACGGGTGGCACGTCACCGGGTTCCTGCCCATCGACGTCGGGGCGAAGCTGAAGGTCGTGCTCGATGCGGTCTCGGTGCCGCGGGAGGCGGGAGACCGGCGCTCCGCCTCCGAGCGGCGCATCGACGGCCTCGACCAACTGCTCGCCCGGGTCCTGGCTGACGGTCTGCCCACCGACGGCACCGTGCGTCCCCAGATCCACGTCATCGTCGATGCCGGCACCCTGCAACGCGCGCTCGCACCCGGCGCCGAGAGCGCGTTAGAGCGCGTTCGAGCCGGTCGAGCCGGCCGTCCTGCACGGCTTCGGCCACATCGGACCGAACCTGCTGGCGCACCTGACCTGCGGCGCCGACCTGATTCCGGTCCTGGTCGACCACATCGGACCGAACCGCACCGTCCTGGATGTCGGCCGTCGTCACCGGGACGCCACCGCGAAGCAACGCCACGCGGTCTGGGTGCAACAAGACGGCCGCTGCGCCACCGACCACTGCCACCACAGCATCGACCACGTCCACCACCGCAGACGGTGGTCCGACGGCGGCCCCACCGACTTGGCCAACCTCGTCGGACTCTGCACCGCCTGCCACCGCCACACCCACCGCCACGACACCGTCCTGGCGAGAGCCGGCTGAATCCCGCGACGGTCATGTCCGATTCCCGCGAGAACTGTTGCCGGGGCTGAGACAGGATGGGAGTCATGGACCCCGTCGACTGCTACCGAGCCGTGAGTGCCCGGGACGCGCGGTTCGACGGCGTCTTCTACACGGCGGTCCGGACGACGGGCATCTACTGCCGACCCTCGTGCCCGGCCATGACGCCGCGCGAGGCCAACGTCGGCTTCTACCGGTCGGCGGCCGCCGCCGAGCGGGCCGGCTTCCGTGCCTGCCGGCGGTGCCGGCCCGACAGCACGCCGGGCTCGCCGGAGTGGAACGTCCGGGCCGACGTCGTCGCACGCGCCGTCCGACTGATCGGTGACGGCGTCGTCGAGCGCGAGGGCGTGAGCGGGTTGGCCGGCCGCCTCGGTTACAGCGAGCGTCAGGTCAATCGCCTCGTCACCGCCGAGCTCGGTGCGGGCCCACAGGCGATCGCGCGCAGCAACCGGGCCCGCACGGCTCGGCTCCTGCTCGAGACCACCGCGATGCGCGCGGCCGACGTCGCCTTCGCCGCCGGATACGGATCGGTGCGGCAGTTCAACGACTCCATCCGCGAGTCGTTCGGGCTCACTCCGCGCGAGTTGCGTGCCCGGTCGCGCCGCTCGACCCACGACGGTGCCGGTCGCATCCGGCTCGAGCTGGCCGTCCGGCCGCCGTTCCATGGGGCGGGTCTGCTCGAGTGGCTCGCCCCGCGGGCGATCGAGGGAGTCGAGGCCGTGGGCGAGCGCACGTACGCCCGGATCCTCAACCTGCCGCACGGCGTCGGCGCGGTCGAGCTGGAGCTGCACGGCGATCACGTCACGGCCGATCTCGAGCTGACCGACCTGCGCGACCTGGCCACGGCGGTGCACCGCTGTCGCCGGCTGCTCGACCTCGACGCCGATCCCGTCGCGATCGACGAGGCGCTGTCGACCGATCCGCTGCTGGCCGACCTCGTCCACGAGGTCCCGGGCATTCGGCTGCCCGGCCAGGTCGACGGGTTCGAGATGGTGCTGCGTGCGATCGTCGGCCAACAGGTGTCGGTGGCCGGCGCCCGCACGATCCTGGGCCGGATCGCCCGTTCGCGTGGCACCGAGGTCGACCTCGCGCTGGCCCGTCGTCACGGGCTCACCCACGCCTTCGCCACCGCCGAGTCCGTCGCCGAGGCGGCCCCCGAGGAGTTCGCCATGCCCCGCGGCCGGGCCGCAGCGATCCTCGAGGTCGCGCATGCGATCGCCGCGGGCGAGCTGGACCTCGATCCGGGCGCCGACCGCGAGCGGGCGAGGGAGCAGCTCCTGGCGATTCGGGGGATCGGCCCGTGGACCGCCGACTACGTCAGGATGCGGGCGCTCGGCGATCCCGACGTCCTGCTCGACACCGACCTCGTGCTGCGGCGTGTCCTCGCGCGCGAAGGGCTCGACCGGGCACGCACCGACCGGTGGCGGCCATGGCGGTCGTACGCCTCACTGCACCTGTGGAGGACCGCATGAAGACACGTTGGATGGACTCACCCGTCGGCGGCCTGCGCCTGTACGTCGATGCGGGGCTGCTCACCCGCATCGCCTTCGACGCCGAGCCCGACGGGGAGCGCGACGAGGACGACCTGCTGGACGAGGTCGAGCGACAGCTGACCGAGTACTTCGCCGGTGAACGACGCGAGTTCGATCTGCCGGTCGCCGCCGACGGCACCGAGTTCCAGAAGAAGGTGTGGGCCTACCTGCGCAAGATCCCTTACGGCGAGACGGTGACCTACGGGCAGATCGCCACCGACCTGGGCTACGAGCCCGGCATCTCGCGCGCCGTCGGGGCGGCCAACGGCGCCAACCCGATCCCGATCGTCGTGCCGTGCCATCGGGTGGTCGGCTCGGACGGCAAGCTCACCGGGTACGCGGGCGGCGTCGAGCGCAAGACGATCCTGCTCGAGCTGGAGCAGCCCGGCCTGTTCTAAGGCCGGTCTGCTCCGCGGGGGTCAGCGACGCAGGTTCTGCGAGAGCTTCTCGGCAGCCGCCACGACGGCCGGCGCGTGCATGCGACCGGGCTGGCGGGTGAGGCGCTCCAGGGGACCCGAGACCGACACCGCGGCGACGACCTTGCCACTGGGGGAGCGGACGGGGGCCGAGACCGAGCCGACGCCCGGCTCGCGCTCGCCGACGCTCTGCGCCCAGCCGCGCTTGCGCACGGCGGACAGCTCGGCGGCCGAGAACGTGGCCTTCATGAGGCCCTTGTTCATGCGCTCGGGGTCCTCCCACGCCAGCAGGACCTGGGCGGCGGAGCCCCCCGACATCGTCAGCTGGCTGCCGACGGGGATCGAGTCGCGCAGACCGGTCGGCCGATCGGCGGCCGAGACGCACACGCGGTGGTCGCCCTGACGTCGGAACAGCTGGGCGGACTCGCCCGTGATGTCGCGCAGTCGAGCCAAGACGGGGCCGGCGGCGGCGAGCAGTCGATCCTCGCCCGCAGCAGCGGCCAGCTCGGACAACCGCGGGCCTAGAATGAAGCGACCCTGCATGTCGCGCGCCACCAGTCGGTGGTGTTCCAGGGCCACCGCGAGGCGGTGTGCGGTGGGCCGTGCCAGGCCCGTGGCGGTCACCAGACCGGCCAGCGTCGCCGGTCCCGGCTCGAGCGCCGCCAGTACGAGGGCGGCTTTGTCAAGAACGCCGACTCCGCTAGAGTTGTCCATGTCTTGATACTGCCGTATCGCATTGTGAGACGCAACCCCCGAACTGAGAGAGAATCATGGGCAAGACGCTCGCTGAGAAGATCTGGGACGACCACGTCGTCCGTTCCGCCCCGGGAGAGCCGGACCTGCTGTTCATCGACCTCCACCTGCTCCATGAGGTCACGAGCCCGCAGGCGTTCGACGGACTGCGTCTCTCCGGGCGCAGTGTGCGTCGTCCCGACCTCACCTTGGCGACCGAGGACCACAACATCCCGACGACCGACCTCGACAAGCCGATCGCCGACCCCGTGTCGCGCACGCAGGTCGAGACGCTGCGCCGCAACTGCGCCGAGTTCGGCGTCCGCCTGCACCCGATGGGCGACATCGAGCAGGGCATCGTCCACGTCGTCGGGCCGCAGCTGGGCCTGACCCAGCCGGGCATGACGATCGTGTGCGGCGACTCGCACACCTCGACGCACGGCGCGTTCGGCTCGATCGCCTTCGGCATCGGCACCAGCGAGGTCGAGCACGTCCTGGCCACCCAGTCGCTGTCGCAGGCCAAGCCCAAGATGATGGCCGTCGACGTCGTCGGCGACCTGCCCCCGGGCACCACCGCGAAGGACCTGATCCTGGCGCTCATCACCCAGGAGACCACCGGCGGCGGCCAGGGCTACATCGTCGAGTACCGCGGTGAGGCGATCCGCAAGCTCTCGATGGAAGAGCGCATGACGATCTGCAACATGAGCATCGAGTGGGGCGCCAAGGCAGGCCTCATCGCTCCGGACCAGACGACGTTCGACTACATCCAGGGCCGCCCGCACGCGCCGCAGGGCGCCGACTGGGACGCCGCCGTCGAGTACTGGAAGGGCCTCGTCTCCGACGCGGACGCCCACTTCGACAAGGTCGTCACGATCGACGCCTCGCAGGTCACGCCGTGGGTCACGTGGGGCACCAACCCCGGTCAGGGCGTCGCGCTGTCGGGCCTGGTCCCGAACCCGGACGACTTCGCGGACCCGGACGAGCGCGAGGCCGCGGCCAACGCGCTGCGCTACATGGGCCTCGAGGCCGGCACGCCGATGCGTGACATCACGGTCGACACGGTTTTCGTCGGCTCGTGCACCAACGGCCGCATCAGCGACCTGCGTCGCGCCGCCGACCTGATCAAGGGCAAGAAGGTCGCCGACGGCACGCGCATGCTGGTCGTCCCCGGCTCGGTGCGGGTGCGCCTGCAGGCCGAGGAGGAGGGCCTCGACGTCGTCTTCAAGGAGGCCGGCGCCGAATGGCGTGGCGCGGGCTGCTCGATGTGCCTGGGCATGAACCCCGACCAGCTCACGCCGGGCGAGCGCAGTGCCTCGACCTCCAACCGCAACTTCGAGGGCCGTCAGGGCAAGGGTGGCCGGACCCACCTGGTCTCGCCCGACGTCGCCGTCGCCACCGCCGTCACGGGCCACCTGGCCTCGCCGGCCGAGCTCTGAGGACGCACACCATGGACAAGTTCATCTCGCACACCGGCGTCGGCGCCCCGCTGCGCCGCAGCAACGTCGACACCGACCAGATCATCCCCGCGGTGTACCTGAAGCGCGTCACCCGCACGGGCTTCGAGGACGGTCTCTTCGCCGCGTGGCGCAACGATCCCGAGTTCGTGCTGAACCAGCCCGCCTACCAGAACGCCACCGTGCTGGTCGCCGGTCCGGACTTCGGCACCGGCTCCTCGCGCGAGCACGCCGTGTGGGCCCTGCAGAACTACGGCTTCAAGGTCATCATCAGCCCGCGCTTCGGTGACATCTTCCGGGGCAACTCGGGCAAGGCCGGGCTGCTGGCGGCGCAGGTCGACGAGAAGGTCGTCGCCGCGCTGTGGGCGTACCTCGAGGCCAACCCGGGCGCTCAGATCAGTGTCGACCTGGAGTCGCGCACGGTCTCGGCCGGCGAGGGCGTCGACCGGATCGAGGACTCGTTCACGATCGACGACTACACGCGTTGGCGTCTGCTCGAGGGCCTCGACGACATCGGCATCACGCTGGGCCACGCGGACGACATCGCCGCCTACGAGGCGAAGCGTCCGAGCTTCAAGCCCGCGACGCTCTGACGCTCGCGCCTGACATGGGACGGCCGTACTAGGGTCGTCCCATGTCACGCACGCGTCCCCTGCCACCCGTGCTCCGGGTGGTCGTGTGGATCCTGCGACCGATCTTCATGGTCGTGACCCGTCGCGACTGGCGCGGCGACGAGCATCTGCCGACGTCCGGCGGGTACGTCATCGCGGCCAATCATCTGTCGTACACCGATCCGTTCCTGCTCGGCCACTGGCTCGTCGACCACGACATCCCGCCGCGCTTCCTGGTCAAGGACCCGCTCTTCGCCGTGCCGGTCATCGGCCGGCTGCTGCGGATGGCCGAGCAGATCCCGGTGTACCGGGGCACCGGCCTGGCCGCCGAGTCGCTGCGGGCCGCGATCCACGCCGCCGCCTCGGGCTCGATCGTCACGATCTACCCCGAGGGCACGATGACGCGCGATCCGCAGGGATGGCCGATGTCGGGCCGCGACGGCGCCGTCCGCACCGCGCACGCCGCGGGCGTGCCGCTCGTGCCCGTGGCCCAGTGGGGCCCGCAGGAGATCATGTGGCCGTACCGGCGCGAGTTCCGGCTGTTCCCGCGCAAGACGATCCACGTGTTCGCCGGTGCGCCCATCGACTTGTCCGACCTGGGTGATCACCCCACTCAGGCCCAGTTCCACGCCGCGACCGATCGGCTGATGGACGCCATCACGGCGCTGCAGTCGCAGATCCGTGGCGAGGTACCCACCTCGCCACGCATCGACGTCCGCACGCTGGGCAAGCCCAAGACCCGATATGAGGAGAGCTGATGGTCACTGCTGCAGTCATGGGAGCCGGGTCCTGGGGCACCGCCTTCTCGATCGTGCTGGCCGACGCCGGCCACGACGTCCACCTGTGGGGACGTCGTGAGGAGACCTGCGCCAACATCAACGAGCGTCACGAGAACACCGAGTACCTCCCTGGTCTCGAGCTGCCCGAGACCATCCGCGCCACGACCGATCCCGCGACGGCCCTGGCCGGCGCCTCGATCGTGGTGCTCGCCGTGCCGTCGCAGACGCTGCGCGCCAACCTCGAGTCGTGGGGCCACCTCATCGATCCGTCGGCCGTGATGGTCAGCCTGATGAAGGGCGTCGAGCTGGGGTCGCACCTGCGCATGAGCGAGGTCATCGCCGAGCTCACCGGCGCCGGTCCCGAGCGGATCGCGGTGATCACCGGGCCCAACCTCGCCAAGGAGATCGCGCGCCGCGAGCCGGCCGCCAGTGTCGTCGCGTGCGCCGACGAGTCCGTGGCGTTGCAGTTGCAGAAGTACTGCCACACCCCGGCGTTCCGCCCTTACACGAACCAGGACGTCGTCGGCTGCGAGCTGGCCGGCACGGTCAAGAACATCATCGGCCTGGCGGTCGGGGTGTGCGACGGCCTGGACTTCGGCGACAACACCAAGGCCTCGGTCATCACGCGCGGCCTGGCCGAGACGGCGCGTCTGGGGCTCGCGATGGGCGCCGACCCGATGACGTTCATGGGCCTGGCCGGTCTGGGCGACCTCGTCGCCACGTGCTCCTCGCCGCTGTCGCGCAACCGCACCTTCGGCGAGAAGCTCGGCCGTGGCATGACCGTCGAGGAGATCACCTCGCAGACGCGCCAGGTGGCCGAGGGCGTGAAGTCCTGCGTCTCGGTCGCCGAGCTTGCGCGCCTGCACGGCGTCGACATGCCGATCGTCGAGCACGTCCGCGCCCTCGTCGACGGCACCATGACCCCGACCGAGCTCGTCGAGACCCTCATCAGCCGCTCGGCCAAGGCCGAGACCCGCTGACCCCCGTCCCGAGATTTGCTCCCAAACTGACCTTTGAGCCGGGCTCAAAGGTGAGATGCGGAGCAAATCTCGGGGCTGGAGGGTGTCTGGTGCTCAGCCCAGGGCGTTCTCGATGTCGGCCCAGAGGTCCTCGACGGCCTCGATGCCGACGCTGAGCCGGATCAGGCCCGCGGGGATGGTCTCCGGCTCGGCGGGGAAGCGGCGCCGGCGTTCCCACGTCGACTCGACGCCGCCCAGGCTGGTGGCGTGGGTGATGACGCGGCTGGCCTCCGTCGCGCGCTGGGCGTGCTCGGCGTCGTCGATCACGAAGCACACCATGGTCCCGAAGCCCGGGTAGCGGACCTCGGCGACGGCCGGGTGGGCCTTGAGCCGGTCGGCCAGGATCGCCGCGCTGGACTCGGCACGGTCGAGCCGGACGGCGAGGGTGCGGACGCCGCGTGCGGCCAGGAAGCTCTCCAGCGCGCCGGGGATGGCGCCGTGCAGCGACCGGTGCTGCAGCAGGCGCTCGAACAGTGCGTCGTCGGCGGTCGCCATGACGCCGAGGACGAGGTCGCTGTGCCCGCCGAGCAGCTTCGAGGCCGAGTGGGCCACGATGTCGGCGCCGTACGACAGCGGCCGATCGCGCAGGGGAGTGCGGAAGGTGTTGTCGACGGCGACGAGGGCGCCGGCGTCCTTCGCGGCGGCGACGAGCGTCGGCAGGTCGCCGACCTCCATCGCCGGGTTGGTGGGCGACTCGAGCCAGACCAGGTCGGCGCCGGCGAAGGCCTCGATGCTGCTCTCGGTGTCCGACGGATCGATCAGGCGCACCTCGTACGGCCCGCTCTGCACGAGGCTCGTCGTGCCGTTGTAGCCATGACGGGGGAGCACCACGACCGCGCCCGGCTCGACCAGTCCTAGGGTGGCCGCGGCCGTCGCGATGCCCGAGGCGAAGGCCAGGGCACGGCCGCCCTCGAGCGCACCGACGACCTGCTCGAACGACTCGTAGGCCGGGTTGCCGTGGCGGCCGTACTCGAAGTCGCCACCGGCGTGGAACGAGCTCGCGAGGGTGATGGGGGCGTTCAGCGGCGTGCCGGGCTGCTTGGCCGGGCGACCTGCGATGACGGTCACGGTGTCGGGCTGCATGGTTCCAGTGTCACAGGCGGGTAGAGTCGAATCGATGCGCACCACGATCGCCGTTGTCTTCGGAGGCCAGTCCAGTGAGCACGGTGTCTCGTGCCTGACGGCGCGGGAGGTGCTCGCTGTCATCGACCGCGACCGGTACGACGTCGTCCCCGTGGGGATCACGACCGACGGCCGGTGGGTCGAGGAGACCGCCGTCTGGGACGACCTCGAGCCCGGCGTCCTGCCGAAGGTCCGCGACGACATGCCTCCGTTCTCGTGGGACCGCATCCGTGATCTCGACGTCGTCTTCCCGCTGCTGCACGGCCCGTGGGGTGAGGACGGCACCGTCCAGGGCATGCTCGAGCTGTCCGGAGTCCGCTACGTCGGCGCGGGCGTGCTGGCCAGCGCCGTGGGCATGGACAAGCCCTTCACCAAGACCGTGTTCTCGGCCGCCGGTCTGCCACAGCTGCCGTACGTGACGATCCAGCCGTGGGAGTGGGACGCCAAGCGCGACCGCGTCCGGGCCCGGGTCCACGCGCTCGGATTGCCGGTGTTCGTCAAGCCCGCGCGCGCCGGCTCCAGCTCGGGCGTCACCCCGGTGCACCACTGGGAGGACTTTGACGTCGCGGTCGAGACGGCTCGGACGTTCGATCCCAAGGTCATCGTCGAGTCGGCGGCGAACGGCAAGCGCGAGGTCGAGTGCGCCGTGATCCAGGACGAGCACGGCATGCCGATCGCCAGCGAGGTCGGCGAGATCGTCGTGGCCGCCGAGGCCGATCACGAGTACTACGACTTCGAGGCCAAGTACCTCGACGGAACCAGCACCAACGTCGTGCCGGCTGACCTGCCCGAGTCGGTGCGTCAGCGGATCCGCGAGTACGCGCTGCAGGCCTTCGACGCGATCGGCTGCGAGGGTTTGGCGCGGGTGGACTTCTTCCTCACCGACAGCGTCGGTGGCGGCCTGGTGATCAACGAGATCAACACGATGCCCGGGTTCACGCCGTTCTCGATGTTCCCCAAGCTCTGGGCGGCGTCGGGCGTGGACTACCCCGAGTTGGTCGAGCGCCTCATCCAGTTGGCCCTGCAGCGCCCCCTCGGCCTGCGCTGACCCCGCGGCTCTGCCGCACCTCCCCGCCCCGTCCCGAGATTTGCTCCATTTCTTCCCTTTCAGCGGCGCTGAAACGTCGAGATGGGAGCAAATCTCGCGCGCTGGAGGGCGGCCACGAGCCGGTTCACCACCATCGTCGGGTTCTCCAGGTCGGCGGCGGTGACGACGATGACGCGCCAGCCCTCGCCCTCGAGCACCTCGCGCCGGCGCAGGTCGTGCTGGCGCTGGCGGGCGTCGCGTTCGTGCTGCCAGCCGTCGTACTCCACGACGAGCCGCTCGGCGCGATAGACCAGGTCCCCGTAGGCCAGGAAGCCGCCGTGGCGGTCCGTGATCAGCGCGTTCAACTCGGGTTCAGGGAGACCGGCGCGGACGAGCTCGAGTCGGACTCGCGACTCCTGGGGTGAAGCCGAGCCGTCGCGGACCCACTCCATCGCGCGTCGCGCCCGCTGGACGCCGTCGAAGTGGACGTCGTGGACGAACGCCAGCAGATCGAGCCGCGCGATGAGGCCGGTCGAGATCATCCAGTCACCCACGACGACCAGCTCCCGCCATGACAGGAGGGTGCCGCAGTCGACGAAGGTCCGGGCCGCGCCGACCAAGGGCAGCCCGCGGACCTCCTCGAGGAACAGCGGGCCCTGGAACCGATGGACCACGAACCCGTCGGCTGCCCGGTCGACCCGACGGCGGGTGGCCAGGTGCACCGGAACCACGGCGCGCATCTCGAGTCCACGCCACGCCAGGTTGCTGGTGTGGCTCAGTCCCGCCTCGGCGCCGAGCCAGCCGAGGCCGGAGCGGGCCGCCAGCTCGGGCGTCAGGTCGGTGGTGGCGTACCGGTACCAAGCGGGCGCGACCGGCGCGCACCTCGGACCGCGCAGCACGCGATCGGTGAGTCCGGCGGCGAGTGCCTGCCGGCGCGAGAACACCGCGTTCGTGAACTCTTCCGGCAGATCGGCGAGACGGGCCATGCCCGCCAGCGTGCCGACGTCAGCCGGGCACGTGACCGCTGTCCACAGCCGAACTCACCCGGGCACCGAGATGTGCTCTGATTTCAACCTTTCACAGGTCTTGAAAGGTGTGAATCAGAGCAAATCTCGGGACGGGGGAGAGGTCAGATGCGGACGACGGGGCAGGTCAGGGTGCGGGTGATGCCGGGGACGCGCTGGATCTGCGAGACGACCAGCGTGCCGAGCTCGTCGACGGAAGGGCCCTCGGCGCGGACGATGACGTCGTAGGGACCGGTGACGTCCTCGGACTGCTCGACCCCGGGGATCTGGGCGATGGCGGCGGCGACCTCGGCGGCCTTGCCGACCTCGGTCTGGACGAGGATGTAGGCGTGAACGGCCATGGGGACGTCCTTTCGTTCGGGCCATGACACGCTATCGCAGTCACCCGGGACGGGTGCGCCGGGCTGAGACAATGACCCCGTGACCCAGCGACAGAACGACCAGACCATTGCCGACGTCGGCGAGTTCGCGCTGATCGACCTGGTGCGGGAGCAGCTCGGCACCAGCGACTACGTGCTCGTGGGACCCGGGGACGACGCGGCGCACATCGCGACCGCGGACGGCACCTACGTCACCGCGACCGACATCCTCATCGAGGGCCGGCACTTCCGTCGCGACTGGTCCACGGCCACCGACATCGGACGCAAGGCCGTCGCGGCCAACCTGTCCGACATCAACGCGATGGGCGGGGTGGCCACCGCGCTGCTGGTGGCGTTCGCCGCGCCCGGTGACACGCCGGTCTCGTGGGTCACCGATCTCGTCAGCGGCATGGTCGAGGAGTGCGCCAAGGTGGGCGCGCGGATCGTCGGCGGAGACATGTCGGCGGCCGACCAGGTCGTCATCTCGATCACCGCCCTCGGGGACGCCGAGCGTCCCGTGACGCGATCGGGCGCCCAGCCCGGCGACCAGGTCGCGTTCGCCGGCACGCTGGGCCTGGCCTCGGCCGGCTACGGCGCGCTCAGCCGCGGCTTCCGCTCGCCCAAGGCCGCCGTGGACGAGCACCGCGCCCCGCACCCGCCCTACGCCGCGGGTCCGGCGGCCGCCGTCGCCGGAGCCACCTCGATGATCGACGTCAGCGACGGGTTGTTGGCCGACCTCGGCCACGTCGCCCGAGCCAGCAAGGTCGCGATCGACGTCGACCCGACCTCGTTCGAGATCCTCGACGCCGTGCAGACCGTCGCCGGGGCGCTGGGCGGCGTCGACCCGCTGGGCTTCGTCCTGAGCGGCGGCGACGACTACGCCCTGGCCGCCACCTTCCCGGCCGACGCGACCCTGCCCGAGGGGTGGACGCGGATCGGCGTCGTCCGGTCGGGCGAGGGCGTCACGGTCGCCGGAGCCCCCTGGGAGGGCGGCCGCGGCCACCGGCACTGGACCTGAGTCAGTCCTGGATCCGCGCGAAGGGCGAGGCCGCCTCGAGCTCGAAGGCCAGCTCCAGCAGCGTGCGCTCGTCGCCGTGGTCGGCCGAGAAGTGCAGACCCAGCGGCAGGTCCTGCGAGGTGCGTCCCAGCGGCAGGCTGATCGCGGGACCGCCCGAGGCGTTGTTGAGCGGCGTGTAGGCCACGTAGGTGCGCAGCCGGGCGAACGCCTCCTCGAACTCCACGCCGGGGTCGAGCCAGCCGATCTCGGGCGTCGTGTGGCCCAGCGTCGGGCTGAGGACGACGTCCCAGTCGGCGAAGACCTCGCTGTACTGGCGGGCCGAGCGCTTCAACGCGACGAGCGCGCCGGGCGTGCGCCAGAAGTTGCGCAGGAACGCCCGGGCGAGCCCGCGCGTGAACGGGTCGACCTTGCTGCGGTCGAAGTCGCGCGACACCACGAACCGGCCGGTGTAGTCCAGCGAGAAGGCCAGGGTGCGCCAGTACTGGACGAAGTGGCGCTCGAAGGTCGGATCCACCGGGATCGGCATGTCGACGACCTCGTGGCCCAGCGACGAGACGAGGTCGGCGACGCGGAGCAGCTCGCGCGTGCTGTCCTCGTCCAGCTGCTCGCCGTGCAAGGTGGCGGTGACGAGACCGACCCGCAGCCGGCGCTTCGCGGGTCCCTCGACCAGGCCGACGCGCGGGAGGCGAGGGACCGGGCGGTACCGCTCGGCGGCGGCCAGGAACACGGCAGTGTCGCGCACGCTACGGGTCATCACGCCGTTGGCGACGATGTCCAGCGGCGCGTCCTTCATCGCCTTGGCCGACGCGAGGCGGTTGCGGGTCGTCTTCAGCCCGACCAAGCCGCAGGCGGCGGCGGGGATGCGGATCGAGCCGCCGCCGTCGTTGCCGTGCGCGATCGGCACCGCGCCGGCCGCGACGAGCGCCGCAGAGCCGCCCGAGGAGGCGCCGCTGGAGTACCGGGGGTCCCACGGGTTGCGGGTGGGCTCGCGGTCGACGAACTCGGTCGAGGCGGTCAGACCGAAGGCCGGCAGCGTGGTGGCGGCGACGACGTTGACGCCGGTCGCGAGGAACTGCTCGGTGAACTCCTCGTGGGAGTCGGCGGGGGTCGCGGGCACGGCTGCCGAGCCCTGCTGGGTGGGCAGGCCCTTGAAGTCGGTGTTGTTCTTGATCAGGCTCGGCACGCCCGCGAACGGGGCGCCCTCGGCGAGCGGCTCCTCGGCCCGGACGGCGGCGCGCGCACGGTCGTCGTGCGCGATGGCGTTCAGCGTCGGATCGACCCGATCGATGCGGGCGAGCGAGGCCTCGAGGGCCTCGGAGGCGCTGATGGCTCCCGAGGAGATGAGCTGGGCCACGGCGACGGCGTCGTGGTCGGCGAGGACGTCGTCGGTGAAGGCATGGGTTCGGGTCACCCCGTGAGAATAGACAACGGCGGCCCGAGGGCCGCCGTTGTCATGAAAAGTGCCGAACGCTCAGCGCGAGACCTTGCCAGCCTTGAGGCAACCCGTGCAGACGTTGAGCCGCTTCGGAGTGCCCTCGACGGTGGCGCGGACGCGCTGGATGTTCGGATCGAAACGACGCTTGGTACGTCGGTGCGAGTGAGACACGTTATGGCCGAAGCCCGGTCCCTTGCCGCACACATCGCAGACGGCTGCCACGGCGACCACTCCTGAACTAGATCGGGGGAAATACAACCTCTCCACCATACCTGACACGACACGGCCAGCGCGAATCGAGTCCCGGCCACTCCTCGATAGGCTCACCCCCATGGCCCTGCGGATCGAGAGTGAGCGCTTCGGCGCCTGGGCCCGCCTGTGCACCGAGTCCCTGGCCGTCGCCCGCGACGAGATCGACGCGCTCAACGTCTTCCCCGTGCCGGACAGCGACACCGGCACGAACGCGTACTTCACGTTCGTCTCGGGGGTCGAGGCGATCGATGCGCTCCCGGCCGAGGCGACGCCGCTCGAGACGATGCGGGCCTTCGCCGAGGGTCTGCTGATGGGCGCGCGCGGCAACTGCGGCACGATCCTGGCCGAGCTGGTCCGAGGCAGCCTGCGGGTGCTGCGCGGCTGCGTCGACGGACTGTCCGCCGAGGACGTGGCCGAGGCGCTCGGCGCGGCCTCCGCCGCCGCCTACGCCGCGGTCGGCCGCCCCCAGGAGGGCACGATCCTCACCGTGGCGGCCGCTGCCGCCCGGGCCGCCCGGGCGGCCGCAGCGACCGACGACGACCCCAAGCGCGTGTTCGACGAGGCGGCCGGAGCCGCCCGCGAGGCCCTCGCGCTGACGCCGACGCAGTTCGAGAAGCTCGCGCGGGCCGGTGTCGTCGACGCGGGTGGGCGAGCCCTCGTGGTGGTGCTGGACTCCGTCGCCTTCGCGCTGACCGGTCGCGTCCCGTCGCCCCGGCCCGCCACGGTGCCGGTGCCCCTCATCGAGCCGGGCTCGGACCTGGACGAGGACGGCCCGGCCTACGAGGTCATGTTCCTGCTGCGCACCCCCGACGAGCGGATCCCGGCGCTGCGCGAGGCGCTCGAGCCGCTGGGTGACTGCCTCGTGGTGGTCGGGGGCGAGGGGTTGTGGAACGTCCACGTCCACGTCGACGACGTCGGCGCGGCGATCGAGGCGGGCATCGGTGCCGGCTCCCCGTTCCAGATCTCGGTCACCCACTTCGCCGACCAGATTGCCCGCGCCACGCCCGTCACGGGCGGCCGCGTCATCATCAGTGCCGTCACCGGACCGGGCCTGGCCGACCTCACGCGCCGCGCCGGCGGCACCCCCCTGCTGTTCGGTCCCGACGAGCCGTTGAGCGTCGCCACCGTGGCCGAGGCGATCCGCGACAGCAAGGCCGACGAGGTGATCTGCCTGCCGAACCGCAGTGGCCACATCGCGATGTTCGAGGCGGCTGCGGCGTCCGCTCGCGACGGCGGCGCACGGGTGGCGGTGCTGCCGACGACCGTGCAGGTCCAGGCGCTCACCGCGCTGGCGGTCCACGATCCCGGGCGCCCCTTCGACGTCGTCGTGGTCGCCATGTCGAACGCGGCGGGCGCGACCCGGCACGGCGCGATCACGATCGCGGCCGAGGACGGCATCACCATGGCCGGACCCTGCCGGGCCGGCGACGTGCTCGGCGTCGTCAACGGCGACTTCGCGATCATCGGCGCCTCGCAGGCCGACGTGGCGTACGAGATCCTCCAACGCCTCGACCTGGCCACCGCCGAGATGGTCACGTTGGTCCTGGGCCGTGACTGCGAGCCGCAGGTCAGCGACGAGCTCGCCGCCCGGGTCCGCCGCGACGCGCCCCACGTCGACGTCGAGGTCCTCGAGGGCGACCAGGGCACCTACTCGCTGTTCCTGGCGGTGGAGTGACCTCGTGATCGACTTCGACACCCGCCTGTCCAAGGTCGTGGGCGACTCGGCCAAGAAGCTCGAGAAGGCGTTCGGACACCGCACCGTCGGCGACCTGCTGCGCCACTTCCCGCGCCGGTACATCGACCTGGAGCACGCCGACTCGTTCGACGATCTCGAGCCCGGCCAGATCGTGGCTTTCGTGGCGACCGTCCTCGACGTCAAGAAGCTGTCCTTTCGCAACAACCCGCGCATGTTCCGGGTCGTCGTGACGCTGTCGGACGGCAGCTCGACGATGGAGGCCGTCTTCTTCAACCAGTTCGCCATCGCCAAGACGCCGGTGGGCAGCCAGCAGCTGCTCTCCGGCGAGGTCTCGGTCTACCAGGGCCGGCTGCAGCTGGCCTCGCCGCAGATGCGCGAGCTGCCCCCGGGCAAGACGCTGGCCGACCTGGGGCGTGGCGGCACGGCGCTGCCGATCTATCCGGCCGGCTCGGGCCTGACCTCGTGGGACGTCGAGCGCTCGGTGCACCTGGCCCTCGACGTCGTCGACACGTTCCCCGAGCCCATCCCCGCGCAGGTCCGCAGCGAGCGCGGCCTGTTGGACGCGGCGACGGCCTACGAGTACATCCACCGGCCGCGCAAGCGGACGGACTGGGTGTTCGCCCAGACCCGGCTGCGCTTCGAGGAGGCGTTCGAGGTGCAGGCGGTCTTCGCCCGCCGGCGGCTCGACACCCAGCAACGCCGGGCCCTCCCGCGTCCCGGTCGCGGCGACGGCATCCGCGTGGCCTTCGAGGAGCGACTCCCGTTCACCCTGACCGAGGGGCAGGCCAAGGTCGCCGCCGAGATCGACCAGGACCTCTCCGCCGCCCATCCGATGCACCGGCTCCTGCAGGGCGAGGTCGGCTCGGGCAAGACGATCGTGGCGCTGCTGGCGATGCTGCAGGTGGTCGACTCCGGCGGCCAGGCCGCCCTGCTGGCGCCCACCGAGGTCCTGGCCACCCAGCACCACCGCAGCATCGAGCGGATGCTCGGCGACCTCGCCAAGGGCGGCATGCTCGGCGGCGCGGACGAGGCCACCCGCGTGCGGTTGCTGACCGGATCGATGGGCGCGAAGGCCCGCCAGCAGGCATTGCTGGACATCGTCTCGGGCGAGGCCGGGATCGTCATCGGCACCCATGCGCTGCTGGAGGAGACCGTGCAGTTCGCCGACCTGGGGCTCGTCGTCATCGACGAGCAGCACCGGTTCGGCGTCGAGCAGCGCTCGGTGCTCTCGGACCGGGCGGCCGCCGCCGACGGGGTCAGCCCTCATGTGCTGGTCATGACGGCGACCCCGATCCCGCGCACCATCGCGATGACCGTGTTCGGCGACCTCGAGGTGTCGACCCTCCGCGAGCTGCCGGCCGGACGTCAGCCGATCCAGACCAACGTCGTGCCCGTGGCCGAGCAGCCGGCGTGGCTCGAGCGCGCCTGGCAGCGCGTCCACGAGGAGGTCGGTCGCGGCCGCCAGGCCTACGTGGTCGTGTCCCGGATCGGCGAGGCCGTCGCGGACGAGGACACCCCACCGCCGGACGACGGCGAGGACGAGAAGCGTCCCACCGTCGGGCTGGTCGAGCTCGCGGAGGCGCTCGAGCAGGGCCCGCTGGCCGGGCTGCGCCTGGGCCGCCTGCACGGCCGGATGCCGGCCGACGAGAAGGACGTCGTGATGTCCGCCTTCGCCGCGGGCGACCTCGACGTGCTCGTCGCCACGACCGTCGTCGAGGTCGGCGTCGACGTGCCGAACGCCACGATGATGATCGTGATGGACGCCGACCGCTTCGGCGTCTCGCAGCTGCACCAGCTGCGCGGACGCGTGGGACGAGGCTCCGAGCCCGGCCTGTGCCTACTGGTCACCGGTTCGCCCGCCGGCACCCCCGCGCGCGAGCGACTGTCGGCCGTCGCGGCCAGCACGGACGGCTTCGAGCTCTCGCGGCTGGACGCAGAACTGCGGCGCGAGGGCGATGTGCTGGGCGCGCGCCAGTCCGGCGTCCGGTCCAGCCTGAAACTGTTGTCGGTGGTGCGCGACGAGCAGGTCATCGTCTCCGCGCGTGACGCCGCCGTGGCGACCCTGGCCTCGGGCGACGTCCCACCCGACCTGGAGGCATCGATCAGGCGGCTCGAGGAGTCCGAGCGCGCCGACTACCTGGAGAGAGCATGACGAGGATCATCGCGGGCCGCTGGGGCGGCCGCAGGCTGACCGTGCCCACGGGCGACGGCACACGTCCCACGTCCGACCGGGTGCGCGAGTCGATGTTCGCGTCCCTCAACTCGCTGCTCGGCGGATTCGACGGCCTGCGCGTGCTGGACCTGTACGCCGGCTCCGGAGCGCTGGGCCTGGAGGCGCTGTCCCGCGGTGCCGTCCACGCCGATCTGGTCGAGTCCCACGCGAAGGCCGCTCGCACGATCCAGCGCAACGTCAAGGAGCTCGGCGCGCCGGCCGAGGTCCACGCCGTCACGGCGCAACGGTTCGTCGACGAGGAGTCCGGCCCCTGGGACCTGGTGTTCCTCGACCCGCCGTACGCGGTGCCGAGCGCCGAGGTCGAGGCGCTCCTCACGGCACTGCGCCCGGCCCTGGATCCGGACGCGGTGGTCGTGGTCGAACGCGCCAAGCGCGACCCGTTCGACTGGCCGGACGGCTTCGAGGGTCTGCGGGACAAGGCGTACGGCGACACCCGCCTTTGGTACGGTCACTGACATGACGCGCGTGGTGTGCCCCGGCTCCTTCGACCCGGTGACCAATGGCCACCTCGACATCATCGAGCGGGCCTCGTTCCTGTTCGACGAGGTCGTCGTCGTGGTCCTGGTCAACGAGAGCAAATCGGGCCTGTTCCCGATCGAGCGCCGGATCGAGCTGATCGCCGACGCCACCGACGAGCTCGAGAACGTCACGATCGACTCGTACTCGGGTCTGCTGGTCGACTACTGCGCCCAGAACGACGTCCAGGCGATCGTCAAGGGCCTGCGGGCGGTCTCGGACTTCGACTACGAGCTGCAGATGGCGCAGATGAACGGCAACCTCACGGGCATCGACACGGTGTTCATCCCCACCTCGCCCGACTACATGTTCATCGCCTCGAGCCTGGTCAAGGAGGTCGCCAAGCACGGTGGCGACGTGACCGGCCTGGTGCCTAAGCAGGTCATGAACGCCCTCGACGAGGTCTTCGGTCACTGACCCCGGCTCACTGCACGGGCGAGCGTGGCTCCCAGCTGCGGTCCAGGTGACTGCCGCGGCGCACGGCGGTGTTCCCGAACCGCTCGGCCACCTGGTCGAGCGTGCGGTCGAGCGCCGGATCGGCCTCGCCGTCCAGCGGCAGGGCCAGCTGGACGCCCTCGTCGTCCAGGCCCGACAGCGCGACCCCGACGAGCGTGATCTGGTCGCGCTCGATCTCGTCGCGGCGCGCCAGCAGCAGCCCGCGCGCGACGTCCGAGACGGCCGTGGTGCTCTCGGTGGGCCGGGGCAGCGTGCGTGACGAGGTCGAACGGCGGTAGTCGCCGAACCGGAACCGGACCGTCACGGTGCCCGCGGTGCGTCCGGCACGCCGCAGGCGCCGACCGACCTTGTCGCACAGGGCCAGCAGCGCGAGGTCGGCCTCGGCGAACGTGCCGCGTCCGCCCAGGGCGTGCTGGGCGCCGATCGACCGGCGGCGCGTGCCTGTCTCGACGCGGCGCGGGTCGTGTCCGGTGGCCAAGGCGTGCAGGTGATGGCCGGCGGCCCGGCCGACGATGGCCGACAGCTCGGCGGGGCTGAGGCGGGCGACGTCGGCGACGCGGCGCAGTCGTGCCGCGTGCAGCTTGGCGGCCGTGACGTCGCCGACGCCCCACAGCCGCTCGACCGGCAGGGCGTGCAGGAACCGCAGCTCGCCGTCGGTGGGGACGACGAGCAGCCCGTCGGGCTTGGCCAGGGCACTGGCGACCTTGGCCAGGTACGGCGTGCGGGCGATACCGACCGAGATGGGCAGTCCCACCTCGGCCTGGACCCGACGGCGCAGCTCGCGGGCGATGGGCAGCGCGGGACCGCGCAGCCGCCGTAGACCCGAGACGTCGAGGAACGCCTCGTCGATCGAGAGCGCCTGGACCAGGGGAGTGGTGTCGCGGAAGATCTCGAAGACGGCCCGGCTGGCCTCGACGTACGCCTCGAACCGCGGCCGGACGACGACGGCCTCGGGGCACAGGCGCAGCGCCTGCCGCCCGCCCATGGCGGTGCGCACCCCGCGGGCGCGCGCCTCGTACGAGCCGGCCAGGACGACCCCGCCGCCGACGATGACGGGGCGACCCCGCAGGGTGGGATCGTCACGCTGCTCGACCGAGGCGTAGAAGGCGTCCAGGTCGGCGTGCAGGATCGATCCGATCCGGTCTCCGTCCGCCTGCTGGTCCACCTTCGGATGGTCCCAGCCGGGTCCGACAGTCCGGCTCGCGCGCCGAGGGGACCGCGATTGGCATCGCCGCGGCGGCGCGGGGTACGATTGACGCTGGCCCGTTTGTGGGCCGTGGTTCTTTCAGTGCATTCGATGAGGGGCTTGACGTGATTTCGGGACCGTTCGTGTTCGACACCCAGGTGTTGAGGCGACAAGTCGGGACCGAGAAGTCGTTCGAGCTCGTCCTCGAGGCACCGGCGGACCTCGGTCTTCCGGTCTTCGGTGTCCCCGAGGGATCCTCCATCGATCTCGAGCTGCGGCTCGAGGCCCTGATGGAAGGTGTTCTCGCCACCGGAACCGCCTCGGTCCACGCCGCCGGCGAGTGTGTGCGCTGCTTGAAGGACGTCGAAGAGGATTTCGACTGCGACTTCCAGGAGCTCTACCTCTACGAGGGCGCGGGCGAGGACGAACTGGCCCTCGAGGACGAACTGCTCGACCTCGAGCCCGTCCTGCGGGACGCGGTGGTGCTCGCACTGCCGCACAACCCGTTGTGTGACCCGGACTGTCCGGGACTGTGCCCCGACTGTGGGGCTCGGCTCGCGGATGATCCCGATCACACACACGGTGACGCGATCGACCCCCGGTGGTCGACGCTGACCCAACTGACCGAACGACCTGAGGAGTAATCGTGGCCGTCCCGAAGCGGAAGATGTCGCGCAGCAACACCCGGCACCGCCGTTCAGCCTGGAAGACGACGGCTGTTGCCACTGTCGACTGCGCGAACCCGGCATGCAACGGCAAGGTGATCTCTCACCGCGCCTGCGCCGAGTGCGGCCAGTACGGCGCCCGTGGCGAGCGTCGCCAGGTCCTCTGACCCACGACGTGCCCGATCTCGCGGCACTGAGTGAGACCCTCGGGGTTCCTGACCTGGATCCCGAGTTGATGACCCACGCCCTGACGCACCGGTCGTACTCGTACGAGAACGGCCAGATCCCGAACAACGAGCGCCTGGAGTTCCTGGGCGACTCGGTGCTCGGGCTGGTCGTGACCGAGACGCTGTTCCGGGGTCATCCCGACCTGCCCGAGGGCCAGCTCGCCAAGCTGCGCGCGGCCGTGGTCAGTGCCAAGGCACTGGCCGAGGTCGCGCGCACCTTGGGGCTGGGCGACCACCTGCGCCTGGGTCGCGGCGAAGAGGCCTCCGGAGGGCGCGACAAGCCCTCCATCCTCTCCGACGCGATGGAGGCCGTGCTGGGCGCGATCTTCATCGAGTTCGGCATCGAGCGCGCCGCGGACGTGATCCACACGATCTTCGACCCGGTGATCGCCGACGCCGCCACGATGGGCGCGGGGTTGGACTGGAAGACCTCGTTGCAGGAGATCTCGGCCCTGCACGGGCTCGGGGTCCCCGTGTACGTGCTCGAGGGCACCGGCCCCGATCACGACAAGACCTTCACCGCCTCGGTCCTGCTGAACGACCTGCGGTTCGACGGCGGCACGGGCCGGTCCAAGAAGGACGCCGAGCAGATGGTTGCCGAGATCGCCTGGCGGGCGATCAACAGCGACGCCGACGCCGATGCGCGTGCTTCCGGCAGCGCCGAGAGCAACGGTGCCCGAACTTCCTGAGGTCGAAGTCGTCCGGCGCGGGCTGGACGACCATGTCGTCGGCCGCACGATCACCTCGGTCGAGGTGCTCGACTCCCGGTCGCTCCGCCGTCACGGCGCCGGCCCCACCGACTTCGTCGCGCGACTGGTGTCGCGCCGCGTCGACGGGGCCCATCGACGCGGCAAGTACCTGTGGCTGAGCCTGGACGACGGCTCCAGCGTGCTGATGCACCTGGGCATGAGCGGACAGGCGCTCATCAGCGACGCCGACGCCCCGGCACATCGACACCTGCGCGTCGTCCTGGACCTCGACGACGGCCGCCAGCTGCGCTTCGCCGATCAGCGCATCTTCGGTGGCATGTCGATCAGCGAGACCGACCCGCCCACCGAGATCGCGCACATCGCGCTGGACCCGCTCGATCCCGCGTTCGACGACGCTGCCTTCGTCGCGCGGCTGCGCCGCCGCCAGACCGGGGTGAAGCGGGCGCTGCTCGACCAGGGGCTCGTCTCGGGCGTCGGCAACATCTACGCGGACGAGGCGCTGTGGCGCACGCCGCTGCACTACGCCCGTAACACCAAGGGACTGCGCATCGCCGAGGCGACGGCGCTGATCGGTCACGTGCGCGACGTCATGACCGAGGCGCTGCAGCAGGGCGGCACGTCGTTCGACGCCCTCTACGTCAACGTCAACGGCCAGAGCGGCTACTTCGACCGCTCGCTGCACGCCTACGGCCAGGAGGGCCGCGCGTGTGAGCGCTGCGGCGACATGATCGTGCGCGAGCCGTTCATGAACCGCTCCTCCTACCGCTGCCCGACGTGCCAGCCGCGCCCGCGCAACGGTCGCTGGTGACCTTCGCATGCCCGTCTGCTCGCTAGGGTGACGGCGTGACGGAGTCCATCGGTGTCTACGGCGACGAGGCGCGCGAGCGGTACGTGGTCGAGCCGCCGAAGCGATCCGGGCGCAGCTCGTTCGAGCGGGACCGGGCGCGGATCGTGCACTCGTCCGCGCTGCGCCGCCTCGCCGGCAAGACCCAGGTCATGGGCGCCGGCACCGACGACTTCGTCCGCAACCGCCTGACCCACTCGCTGGAGGTCGCCCAGGTGGCCCGCGAGCTGGGCAAGAGTCTGGGCTGCGACCCCGAGATCGTCGACTCCGCCGCGCTGGCGCACGACCTCGGGCATCCGCCGTTCGGCCACAACGGCGAGATCGCGCTGGACCAGGTCGCTGCGTCGATCGGCGGCTTCGAGGGCAACGCGCAGACCCTGCGCATCCTGACCCGGCTCGAGGCCAAGACGTTCAGCCCGCAGGGGCAGAGCGTCGGACTCAACCTGACCCGGGCGACGCTGGCGGCGTGCGTGAAGTACCCGTGGCGCCGCGGCGAGCGCGACACCGTGAAGTTCGGCGTCTACGACGACGACGTCCCGGTCTTCGAGTGGCTCGGCACGCAGGGCCGGCTGACCATCGAGGCGCAGGTCATGGACCTCTCCGATGACATCGCGTACTCCGTGCACGACGTCGAGGACGGTGTCGTCGGCGGGTGGCTCAGTCTCGTGGGCGACCTGGACACGCCGGGATCGTGGCACGTCGCCCGTGACTGGTACGACCCGACGGCCACCGACGACCGGCTCGACGCGGCGCTCGCCAGGCTCCGCGCGATGGGCGAGTGGCCCGTGGGCCCGTTCACGGGCGACCGGGCGTCCCAGGCCGTCCTCAAGAGCCTCACGAGCGCCCTCATCGGCCGGTTCGCGGGCGCCGCGTACGAGGCGACCGTCAAGCGGTGGGGCCACGGTCCGCTGGTCCGCTACGACGGCCAGCTGGAGGTCCCGCCCGAGACGCTCGACGAGATCAACGTGCTGAAGTCGCTCGCGGCGCACCACATCATGCGCGCCGACCTGCGCGTGCGGGATCTGGAGAACCAGCGCGATCTGCTGCACGCCCTCGTGGCGCACCTGCGGCAGGTGGGGGAGGCCGAGCTGGAGCCCGAGTTCGCCGCCGACTTCCGGGCCGCGCCGGACGACGCGCACCGGCTGCGCGTGATCGTCGACCAGGTCGCCAGCCTGACCGATGCCTCGGCGGTCGCGTGGGGCCGCCGCGTGCTCGGATGAGGCCACGACCCGGCACGGCCTCTGGCGCCGCCGCGTAGGATCACGCCATGGCACGCATCAAGGACGAGGACATCCAACTCGTCCGTGAGCGGGTCCGGATCGACGAGGTCGTCGAGCAGTACGTCACCCTCCGCAACGCCGGCGGCGGCGCCCGCAAGGGACTGTGTCCCTTCCACGACGAGAAGTCCCCGTCGTTCAACGTGCGGCCGGCCCAGGGCTTCTACCACTGCTTCGGCTGCGGCGTCGGCGGCGACGCCATCAAGTTCCTCATGGAGATCGAGGGCCTGACCTTCGCGGAGTCGGTCGAGCGCCTGGCCGACAAGTACGGCGTCCAGCTGCGCTACGAGGAGACCGGCGCCCCCACCGGCCCGCGGCGCGATCCCGGCCAGCGTCAGCGCCTGCTGCTGGCCCACAAGGCAGCCGAGCGGTTCTACGCCGAGCAGCTCATGTCCTCGCCCGAGGCGGCGCCGGGCCGCAAGCTCGTCACCGACCGCGGGTTCGACCAGGCCGCGGCCGAGCTCTTCGGCATGGGCTGGGCGCCGAAGTCCGGGCAGGCGCTCGTGAACCACCTGCGAGGCAAGGGCTTCGCCGAGGACGAGCTGGTCATCGGTGGCCTTGCCCGCAAGTCCGCGCGCGGCCTGTTCGACGCGTTCCAGGGTCGCCTGATGTGGCCGATCAAGGAGATCTCGGGCGAGGTCATCGGCTTCGGCGCCCGCCGGATGTTCGACGACGACTTCATGAGCGGCAAGTACGTCAACACGTCCGAGACGCCGATCTACAAGAAGGCCCAGGTCCTCTACGGCATCGACCTGGCGCGCGACCCGATCCGCAAGCAGAGCCAGGCCGTGGTGGTCGAGGGTTACACCGACGTGATGGCCTGCCACCAGGCCGGCGTCCTGACGGCCGTCGCCACGTGTGGCACGGCCTTCGGCGAGGGGCACGCGCGCGTGCTGCGCCGGCTCATGCTCGACCACGATGCCTTCCACGGGGAGGTCATCTTCACGTTCGACGGCGACGAGGCCGGCCAGAAGGCCGCGGTCAAGGCGTTCGAGGGCGACGAGGAGTTCACGGGCCAGACCTACGTCGCGGTCGAGGGCACCGGCAAGGATCCCTGCGACCTGCGCCTGGCCGAGGGCGACGAGGCAGTCCGCGAGCTGATCGGCTCGCGCATCCCGCTGTACCGGTTCGTGCTGGACAACACCCTCGAGCGCTACGACCTCGACCGGGGCGACCAGCGCATCGACGCCGTGCGCGAGGCCGTCCGGCTCGCGTCGGCCGTCCGCGACACGTCCAAGGTCGACGAGTTCCTGCGTGAGATCGCCACGCGCGCCGGCGTCGACATCGACCTCGTGCACGCCGAGCACCGCAAGGCGAAGAACCAGAAGCCGAGCGCGCCCAAGCTGACCCGCGCCGGGGCCGCAGCCGCCGAGCCGGAGCCGGCCCGTCCCGAGGCGTCCGTGTTCGCCAGCTTCGGGGCGCCCCAGTTCGCCGCCGAGCGCGAGGCGCTCAAGGCGCTGGCCCAGTACCCCCAGGTCGCACGGACGGTCGCGGCCGACCTGACGGACGACGACTTCGTGCACCCCGTGGCGCGCGAGATCTGGCGCCACATGGTGGCCCGCGGCCTGCCCGACCACGCCGACGCCGGATGGCTGCCGGCGGTGGCCGACTCGCTGCCCGGCGACGACCTGCGCCGGGTGCTGGGGGTGGCCGCGGTCGAGCCGCTGCACGCCTCCGAGCAGACCGCGGTCACCGTCGTGCCGGCCGTCCTGGCCCACCTCCAGGAGCTGGCCATCTCGCGTCAGATCGGCGACGTGAAGTCGCGCCTGCAGCGCACCGATCCGACCGCTCCGGAGTACCAGGAGGTCTTCGGCCAGCTGGTCGCTCTCGAGCAGCGCCGCCGCGGCGTGCGCGAGCGGGCCCTGGGCGCCGTCGGCTCCTGAGCCGCTGCCTGTGGGCGACGTCGCAGCCGTCCACACCCGGCGCGACGACGCTGTGCCCGCGTGTCCGCACGTCCGAGAGTGGGAGGCGTGTCGCCCTTCGTCTCCTTCGCCCTGGCCCAGGTCCCGATCCCACCCGATGCCGAACGGCTGCTGGCCCGTGCCGCGGCCGATGGCGACCGTGACGCACGCGAGGAGCTGATCTGCGCGGGTCTGCGCAATGTCGCCCTGCACGCGCTGCGACTGGGCCACCGCGGCGACGACCTCGACGAGGCGGTCGCGGCGGGGGTCGAGGGTCTGATCCAGGCCGTCGACCGCTTCGATCCCGACCGGGGGACGCGCCTGGCCACCTACGCCTGGGCGTGGATCGCCCGGGCCATGACGCCCGCCCCGCCCGTCACCGTCAGCGAGCCGCGTGAGCCGGCCTCGGTGGACACGGACCTGCTGGATCGGCTGCCCGCCGACCTCGCCGCGGTGGTCGGACTGCGGTTCGGCCTGCTGTGCGAGGACGGGGTCGGACTGACGATCCAGGAGGTCGCCGACCGGCTCGGACTCACGCGGTGGCAGGTGCGCGATCGAGAGGGGAGGGGCCTTTCGCGTCTGCGTGAGGGACTTGCTAGAGTTACTCGTCGTGCTCCTCAAGGGGAGCCGATCCCCCGTAGCTCAATTGGCAGAGCATTCGACTGTTAATCGAAGGGTTATTGGTTCGAGTCCAATCGGGGGAGCGGGACAGGCCCGGTTTTCGTTCGCACGCGAGCGAGAACCGGGCCTTCTTCATGGCGGGACCGCCCGGACTTGTACGCTCGGACCGCGACGGGGAGGTAGCTCAGCCGGTCAGAGCAGAGGACTCATAATCCTTGGGTCGTGGGTTCGAGCCCCACCCTCCCTACCGAGGCGAGACGGAGTCACGATGCGCGAGGCGGCACTGTTCGACCTGGACGGCACCTTGTGCGACACGTCCGCGATCGAGCACCTCACGCAAGGGCCCGATCGCGACTACGCCGCCTTCCACGCGGCGTCGGCCGACTGCCCGCCGCGGGCGGACGTCAGGGCCGCCCTGGACGATGCCCGCGAGCGTGGTCTCGCGATCGTGCTGTGGACCGGGCGGGAGTTCGTCTGGCGCGATCTGACGCTGGACTGGCTCGCCGGTCACGGGATCGCCCACGACGGGCTCTACATGCGCTGGGCGGCCGACTACCGTCCCGCGACGACGGTCAAGGCCGCGCTGCTCGAGGACATCGCCGCCGATGGCCTGCAGGTGGCCGAGGCGTGGGAGGACGACGCAGCGGTCGCCGACCTGCTGCGCGAGTCCAGCGTGACCGCCGTCCACCTCGTCTGAGCCCTGTTCTTCCAGTGATTCCGCGCGCTGTCGCGGGCCTGTGAAGTGCTTGACAGAAAACTCTTGACTCTCGTCCGGCACCGGATCAGTGTGAGTTACATCACACACGGCAGGGGAGTCCGATGAGTCCTTCGATCCGCTCGTTCCGATCCATCCGCGTCGCCGTCGCTGCCCTGGCCGCGTCCTTGGCCCTGGCCTCCTGCAGTGGTGATGGCGGAAGTGACTCCGCCGATGAGGAGAAGGACCACCTGAAGGGGGTGACCGGGACCCCCGAACGAGGCAAGCGGCTGACCTTCGCCATGGAGACGGAGGCGACGTCGGTCAACCCGGCGACCGTCAACATCGCCTTCGTCAACTACACGCTGCTGGCGTACGAGCCGCTGATCTACCGCAGCTCGGACGGCACTCTGAAGCCGGCGCTGGCGCAGGAGTGGGAGATGGGCGACGGCAACACCTCGATGGAGCTCGAGCTGAGGGACGGGGTGACGTTCACCGATGGGAGCCCGGTGAACGCCGCCGCCGTGAAGGCCTCGCTGGAGTACGTCCGGGACGGTCAGGGGCCCAACGCCCACCTGCTGGCGAACGTGAAGAGCATCGAGGCGGAGGACGATGACAGCCTGACGCTGCGACTCAGCTCGCCCAACCCGATGCTGCCGGAGTTCCTGACCCAGAGCTACGGGGTCGGCCAGATCATCAGCCCCACCGGGGTCAAGGCGCCGGGTCAGCTCACGGCCGACAACCCGTCCCAGGGCGCCGGTGCGTACGTCTTCGACCCGAAGCAGTCGGTCCCGGGCGATCACTACACGTACACCGCGAACCCGGACTACTACGCCAAGGACGAGCGCCAGCACTACGACGAGGTCGTCATCCGCGTCATCGGCGACCAGCAGGCCCGCGTCAATGCCCTGGCGACCGGTCAGATCGACCTCGCGACGGCCAGCCCCGACACCGTCGACCAGGCGACGAGCGCCGGCGCGCAGATCGTCTGGATCCCGTTCGTGTGGCAGGGCCTGAGCCTCATTGACCGCGACGGCGAGGTCAGCAAGCCGCTCGGCGACGTCCGCGTCCGCCAGGCGATCAACTACGCGATCGACCGCAAGAAGATCACCGAGGCGCTGCTCGGCAAGTACGGCGTGCCGACCGACACCGTCGTCATGGAGGGCGGTGAGGGCTGGTCCAAGGAGGCGGCCGACCGCTACCCCTACGACGTCGACAAGGCCAAGTCGCTCATGAAGGAGGCCGGCTACGAGAAAGGCTTCCCCCTCAAGGTCCTGTCCATCCGGTTCGCCGAGATCGACACGATGGCCGAGGCGGTCGCGCCGTACCTGGCGGAGATCGGCATCAAGGCCGATCTCAACCACCTCACCGACGAGCAGTCCTACGTCCAGGGTGCGACCGACAAGAGCCACCCGGCGATGTCCGTGGGTTACGGGGCGCAGCCGATGTACCTGCTGGGCCAAGGCCTGTTCCTGCCGAACGCGGGCATCTTCAACGGCTTCGCGACGGAGCGCAAGGAGCTCACGGACCTCTACGACAAGGCGGCCGCGGCCAGCGGTGACGAGCGCGACAAGCTGAACCAGGACATGATCACGTACCTGACCGACGAGGCCTGGTTCGCGCCCGTGTCCTTCGGTCCCGTGCTCTACGCGAGCCGCGACGACCTCGGCGGCGTGGCGGTGTCGCCGAAGGCGCCCGTGGCCACGCCGTTGGACTGGTACGACGTGGCGAAGTGACATGCTGCGCCTGGCAGGTCGATGGGTGCTCACGGCGGTCGCCCTGGTCGTCTCGGTGTCCTTCCTGACCTTCGTGCTGGTCGACCTGGTGCCCGGTGACGCCGCGCGCTCGGTCGTGGGCCTGAACTCGACGGAGGAGCAGTACCTGCAGATGCGCGAGGCCATGGGCCTGGACCGGCCCCTGCTCGAGCGGTACGGCGACTGGGCCTGGGCGGCGCTGCACGGCGACTTCGGGAACTCGCTGACGAACGGCGCCGCGGTGGCGAGCCAGCTGACGACCCGGCTGTCGGTCACGGTGACGCTGGTGGTCGCGTCGCTGCTGGTGGCCACCGTGGTCGGAGTGTCCCTGGGGGTTGCCGCGGCAATGCAGCACGGGTTCCTGGGACGGCTGGTCGACGGTCTCGCGCTGCTCGGTCTGGCCGTGCCGTCGTTCTGGTTCGCCTACGTGCTGGTCTTCCTGTTCGCGATCGAGACGTCCTTCTTCCCGGCGACGGGATACGTCACGTTCGGCTCCGATCCCGCCGGCTGGGCGAGATCGCTGGTGCTGCCCGTCCTGACGCTCGGGCTCACCAGCAGCGCACCCATCGCGAAACAGACCCGCGACGGGATCCGCTCGGAGTTGGACAAGGACTACGTCTACGCGTTGCGGGTGCGCGGCATCGGCGAACGCTCGGTCATCGGCCGCCACGTCCTGCGCAACGCGGCCGCGCCGGTCATCACGATCATGGGGTTGGTCTTCGTCGGCCTGCTCAGTGGGACGGTCCTGGTCGAGACGGTCTTCGTCCTGCCCGGTCTGGGCAGCCAGGCCGTCCAGGCGACGATGTCCAGCGACCTGCCGCTGATCCAGGCGATCGCCGTGACGTTCACCGTGATGGTCGTGGTGGTGAACCTGCTGGTCGAGTTCGTCTACGTGCTGCTCAACCCCCGGGTGCGTGCCGGATGACCCGCCGCTCCTGGGTGACCTACTTCGTGCGCCAGAAGGTGCCCATGGCGGCCGCCGCCTATCTCGCCCTCGTCCTGTTGCTCGTCCTGTTCGCCGGCGCGATCGCTCCGTACGGACCGACCGAGCAGGACCTCGACGCCAACCTGGCCGGGCCGAGTCGCGAGCACCTGCTCGGCACCGGGCAGCTCGGACTGGACGTCTTCAGCCGCATCCTGTGGGGCGGCCGCACGACCCTGTACGGCGTCCTCGTCGCCGTGGTGGTGTTCGCCGTGCTGGGCGTGAGCGCGGGCCTGCTGGCCGGCTACCTGCGCGGACCGGTCGAATGGGCCGTGCTGCGGACCAGCGAGGTGCTGCTGGCCGTCCCGGCCGCGATCATCCTGCTCGTCGTCCTGGCGGTGTTCCCGGGACGCCAGGTGATCGCCATGGTCGCTCTGGGAGTCCTGGGCGCACCCGGTCTGGCGCGGGTCGTGCGGTCGGTGACCCTCGGCGTGCGCGAGGAGCTGTACGTCCGCGCCGCGCAGACGATGGGCCTGCGACCCGCCACGATCATGCGCCGCCACGTGCTGCCCCACCTGAGCGGCCCGGTCATCGTCCAGCTCTCCCTCTTCGGGGCGGCCGCGGTCGGACTCGAGACCGCCCTGGGCTTCCTGCGGCTGGGCAGCGGCGAGTCGTCGTGGGGCCTGCTGGTGGCCGAGGCGTCCCGGCACCTGGGCGCCCACCCGTGGCTGATGGTCCCCTCCGGGTTCGTGATCATGTCCTTCGTCATGGCGCTGGGCCTGGTCGGTGACGGGGTGCGCGACGCGGTCGCGGCCAGCATGCGCACGCGGGTCGAGACCGGGGTGCGGCCGAGAGCGGTGACCCCGCCGGCCCCCGAGCTGCCGGACCCCGAGGACGCCCTGGTCTCCGTGCGGGGACTGACGGTCAGCTTCCCGCGCGGGCAGGAGTGGATCGACGTCGTCCGCGGCGTCGACCTGGCGGTCCTGCCGGGAGGGGCGTTGGGGATCCTCGGCGAGAGCGGATGCGGCAAGTCGATCACGGCCGAGGCGATCGTCGGGCGCATCCGTGGCGACGGACAGGTCACCGCCGGCGAGGTCCGTCGTCGCGGGCGCGTCGGCTGGGTGGCGCAGGATGCAGCGTCGAGCCTGGACCCAAGCGGCCGCGTCGGCGCCCAGGTGGCCGAGGTCGTGCGCGTGCATCGTCCCGAGGCCGGTCGTGCCGAGGTGCGGGCCCGCGTACGTGAGCTGTTCGAGCGGGTGCGCCTGCCCGAGCCGGAGCGGGTCGCCCGCAGCCGGCCCTGGGAGCTGTCCGGCGGCATGGCGCAGCGCGTCGGCATCGCGATGGCCCTGGCCACCGATCCGGACCTGATCGTGGCGGACGAGCCGACGTCGGCGCTCGACACGACCGTGCAGGCCGAGGTGTTGGACCTCTTCGACGAGCTGCGCGCCGACGGCATGACGCTGGTCCTCATCACGCACGACGTGGGGGTCCTCGCCGCCGTCTGTGACAGCGCGGCGGTGATGTACGCCGGCGAGGTCGTCGAGCTCGCGCCCACCCGCGAGCTGCTCGCCCATCCCGCCCACCCGTACACCGCCGCGCTGCTGGCCGCGGACCCGCGCCGCGGCACGCCGGGGGAGCGGCTGGCCGCGATCGACGGAACCGTTCCGGCCCCGGGGGCGTGGCCGACCGGCTGCCGGTTCGCCGACCGCTGCCACCTCGTGACGCCGGCGTGCCGCCAGGCCTCGGTGCCGCTGTTCGCCGTGGACCCCGACGATCCGACCGATGCCGGCGATCCGCGCGTGAGCCGGTGCCTCAGGTTCGCGGACGTGCTGGACAGGACCCGCGCATGAATGCCGCGCCCCTCGTGGCGACGCGCGGCGTCACGGTGCAGTACGGCTCCGGTCGGCGAGGCGTGGTCGCCCTGGAGGGGATCGACCTCGAGGTGCGGCGCGGCGAGGTGCTGGGCCTGGTGGGCGAGTCCGGCTCGGGCAAGTCCACGCTCGGTGCAGTCCTGGGCGGGCTGCTGTCGCCGACGGCCGGCACCGTCACCTACGACGGAGCGCCGCTGCTCGTGCGGCGGGGACGCCGCTCACGCGATCTGGCCCGACGACGCCAGATCGTGTTCCAGAACCCTCGCAGCGCCCTGAACCCGCTGCGGACGATCGGTGACTCCCTCACCGAGGGCCCCCGGCTGACGCTGGGGCTGGGCCGGGACGGAGCGCGCGAGCGTGCCGTCGACGCCCTCGCGGACGTCGGCATCGAGGCCGACGCGCTCACCCGGTACCCCGACGCGTTCTCAGGCGGCCAGCGCCAACGGATCGCCATCGCCCGTGCACTGGCGATGGACCCGGAGTTCCTCATCTGCGACGAGGTCGTGAGTGCCCTGGACCTCTCGGTCCAGGCACAGGTGTTGAACCTGCTGGCCGACCTGGGACGCCGTCGTCAGCTCACCCACGTGTTCATCTCGCACGACCTCACGGTGGTGCGGCACCTCAGCGACCGCATCGCCGTGCTCGACGGCGGCCGGCTCGTCGAGGTCGCGGGGGCGCGGCAGATCCACGAGAACCCCGTCGCGGACGTGACCCGGCGGCTCTGGCGGGCGATCCCGAGCGCCGTCGTGGGCGAGAGGAGTCGCGATGACCGGCCGTGAGGGTCGACCGACGATCTACGACGTCGCGCGGCTGGCTCGCGTGTCGATCGCGACCGTCTCGCACGTGCTCAACCGTCCGGAGCGGGTCGGTGCCGCCACGCGCGAGCGCGTCCTCGCGGTGATCGACGACCTGCAGTTCGTGCCGAAGGAGGCGGCGGTCTCGCGGGCGAGGCGGGGCACGGGGCGGATCGGGGTCCTGGCGCCCTTCACGTCGTACCCGTCCTACCTGCAGCGGCTGGCGGGAGTCCTGGAGAACCGGTCCGGGCGGACCGAGGTCGTCGTCTTCGACCACGACTCGGTTGCGGCGGACCCGCACCCGCTGCTGGCCTCGCTGCCGGCCTCGGGCCGGCTCGACGGCCTGATCATCATGGGCGTGCCCCTGGACCGTGAGCTGGCCGAGCGGCAGGCGAGGCGAGGGCTGCCGACGGTGTTGGTCGACAGCGAGCACGAGGGCTTCTCGTCGGTGTCGGTCAGCGACGACCACGGCGGTCTGGTCGTGGGGCGGCACCTCGCCGAGCTGGGCCATCGGCACATCGCCTTCCTGGCCGAGGAGCAGGTCTCGAACGACTACCTCTCGCCCGGCCAGCGTCGGTGGCGTGCCGTCGAGCGGGCGTTCAGCGAGGCGGGCCTGCCCGAGGGGGCGATCCGGAGGGTGGTCTGCGGGCCAGACTTCGCGGGGGCCCGGGAGGCGGTGCACGAGATCCTCGAGCTCGACCCACGGCCGACGGCGGTCTTCGCCCACCACGACGAGCTGGCCGCCGGCGTCGTCACCGCAGCCCGCCAGCTGGGCCTGCGCGTGCCGGAGGACCTCGCGGTCATCGGCTACGACGGGGGAGTGCTGGCCGACGCGTTGCAGCTGACGACCGTCGTCCAGCCGTTGCGCGAGTCCGGCGTCGTCGGGCGCCGCCTGCTGATGGCGCGGCTCGACGGGGACACCACGACGCAGCAGATCATGCTCGAGCCCCGCCTCTCGCGGGGCGTGACCACCTGACCACGGACTGTGAGGAGCCACCATGGTGCCGGACGACATGCCGCCGCGGCTGCGTTCGCTGGTCGAACGCGCACTGGCTGCCCAGGCCGAGAGCCCCACGCCACCGCTGCCCGATCCCGAGCCTGCCCCGGGTGAGACCCGCGAGGACTGGGAGCGGCGCGTGGCACGGGTGCGCGCCCAGCACGACGCGCTGGCCCTCGAGACCGCGGCCCGGTACGGCTTCCTGGGCGACCGGGACGACCCGGTCGGGTCGATCGGGTACGTGGACATTCCGGTCGAGGGCGGGACGATCGCAGCGCGGGTCTACCGGCCGATCGACCCCGGGGACCGTCCGCCGGCGATCGTGGTGCTGCACGGCGGAGGCTGGTGGATGGGCGGGGGAGCGCAGGGGTACCGGCTGGGCGACGGCACGTGCCGGATGCTGTGTCACGGGCTCGGGGCGGTCGTCCTCAACGTCGACTACCGGTTGGCGCCGGAGTTCCGGTTCCCGGTGCAACTGCACGACGCGCGCGACGTTGTCGCGTGGCTGCGGCGGGGCGCCGGCCCGCAGGTCGATCCGGACCGGGTCGCGGTCGCGGGCACCAGCTCGGGCGGACACCTCGCCGCGGCGTTGACGTTGCTGCTCAAGGATGAGGGTGAGCAGCAGCTGGCGATGCAGGTCCTGGTGGCACCCGCGGTCGACCTCGCGGAGGACCCGGCCGGCCTGGAGGACCCGCAGGCCCTCCGGGGGATCGAGACGCTGCGCCGCTACTACGCGGGGGACGCCCCGAACCGGGCGATCCCGTACCTGTCGCCGTTGCGGGCGCCGGACCTGAGCGGACTGCCGCCGGCCGTCGTGGTCACCGGAGACTTCGATCCGTTGACGGCGCCGGCGCTGGATTACGTGGAGCGGCTGCGCGAGGCCGGGGTCCGTGTCGACCACGTCTCGGCGCCGGTGACCCACACGATCGGCGCGCAGGAGGACTGGCGGGCCGCCGAGGAGCAGATCCTGGCCGCCTGCCGCGAGCTGCTGTGACGTCGCGGGCGAGCCCCGGCGAGCCGCCGACGGCGCGTCGTGGCGCCCCACCCTTGTCGTGACGGGGTGTTTGGGACACAATGGGCGCAGGTATCACCCGAGATCGCTGGGGAAGGCGCACCTAGGGAGGTACCGATGAACACGGTGAACACGGTCCGAGCCGGCACCCCGATGACCCGGGGTGTCCTTTTCGTGCACTCCGCACCGTCCGCGCTGTGCGCTCACATCGAGTGGGCTGCGGCCGGCGTGCTGGGTGGCAAGGTCGATCTCTCGTGGACCCCGCAGCCGGCCGAGCCGGGCACCTACCGCGCCGAGTTGTCGTGGCAGGCCGCCGCCGGGACGGCCGCCGCGCTGACCTCCGTGCTGCGTGGCTGGGACCTGCTGCGCTTCGAGATCACCGAGGAGCCCACCGCGACCACCGAGGGCGCGCGCTACTCCTTCACGCCCACGCTCGGCATCTTCCACGCCATGACCGGCCTGCACGGCGACCTGCTGATCCCCGAGGACCGCATCAAGGCGTTCCGGGTCAAGGCCGCCCAGGGCGAGATCACCATGGACGAGGCACTCGACGGGCTCCTGGGCGTCAAGTGGGACGCCGAGCTCGAGCCCTTCCGCCTGGCGGGCGAGGGCGCACCGGTGCGCTGGCTGCACCAGGTGATCTGAGAAGTCAGGTCACCGGGTGGACGCTCGCCATGACGAGGAGCGCAGCGACGAGCGGGTCGGCCCGGCGGAGCTCTGCGGAGCCGGGAGTGAGCGCGAAGCGAAGCGAGCGCGCCCGACCCATCAGCCGATCGTGACGGGGATGTCCGGCGTGTTGTCGCCGGAGGCCTTGTCGATCACGCGGAACTTCCGCTCGCCCGTGCGCGACGTGTAGATCTTCGTCTCGAAGCTTCCGCCGTCCCGCGCGGTGACGGTGACCGGGAAGTCGTCCCACGGCCCGTCGCCGTCCTTGACCTGGATCTGCAGCACGGTGCCGGCGTCGACCGACGGCAGGACGCCGACGATCGCGAAGCGCTCGCCGGGGGCGACCCGGTCGCCGGGCACGCGGTTCAGACGCGGCTTGGGCGTGTCGTCCTCCTGCGGCTCCTCCGGCGTGGGCTCCGGCTCGGGGGTGGCCGTGGTCTCGGGCTCGCTGGTGGGCGCGGCCAGGGGCGGCAGGTCGGCCGACGTCACGCCGGTGGCCGTCAGCGCACCCGCGGAGAACAGGCCGAAGCCGATGCCCAGGGCCACACCGATGAGTGCCAGCCAGCCGAAAGCGCGCGCAGCACGATGGCGCAGGTCGGGTCGAGACGTCACGTGGCGAGTCTAGTCGCTTCACCACGTAACCCCCGCCCACCTGACCTACGATGTGAAGATGGTGCTTCCCCCGGAGCGCGGAGCAGTCGACGACGTCGAGTACGTCGTGGTCCACGGTTACCGACGCGCCTACCGCATGCGAGGAACCGGCCCGCCGCTGCTCCTCCTGCACGGCATGGCCTGCGACTCCACGACCTGGTTCCCGGTCATGGACCAGTTGGCCCAGCACTTCACCGTCATCGCGCCCGATCTGCTCGGGCACGGCGAGTCCGACAAGCCCAACGCCGACTACTCCCTGGGCGGCTTCGCCAACGGGATGCGTGACCTGCTGACGATCCTGGGCATCGACAAGGTCACGGTCGCCGGACACAGCTTCGGCGGCGGCGTCGCGATGCAGTTCGCCTACCAGTTCCCCGAGCGCACCGAGCGAGTCGTGCTGGTCTCCAGCGGGGGACTGGGCCCGGAGGTCACCCCGTTGATCCGCGCCCTCACCCTGCCCGGGGCGGGACTGGGCATCCGGCTGGCGACCGCCAGGCCGTGGCGCGGTCTCGTGAGCGGCTCGATGCGCGCCCTGTCGCACATGCCGCTGGCACGCGACCTGGACGAGGTCGCCCAGATCTACGACGGTCTGGCCGATCCCACCACGTCACTCGCGATCCGCCGGCTCACCCGGACCGTGCTGGACTGGAACGGCCAGTTCGTCACGATGGCCGACCGTGCCTATCTGACGCGCCTCATGCCACTGCTGGTGGTGTGGGGGCGCAACGACCACGTCATCCCGGTCGCCCACGCCCAGCGGCTGCCGCTCATGGACAACTCGCACGTGCACGTCTTCGAGGACTCCGGGCACTTCCCGCACAAGGACCATCCGGACGAGTTCGCCCGGGTGGTCGTCGACTTCTGCCACAGCCAGTCGCCGGCGCAGTACCACCGTGGCAAGTGGCGCGCGTTGCTGCGGCGCGGGGATCAGGCGGGGTTGGCCAGCGTGTCGCTGCCGGACGAGGCGTCTCCGTCGGCCGTCAGCTGAATCTTGTGGTGCCGCTGGTGCCAGAAGCCGTTGCCCGTGGCCCAACCGGCCAGGGCGACCGAGATCCAGCCGATGAACGCGCCGGCGATGTCGTCGGCGATGAAGTGCCAGCCGAAGTAGATCGTGGCGATGACCGTGAGGACGAAGTAGACCCACGCGGTGATCTGCAGGTAGCGCGGCTGGTCGGTGCGCTGGAAGAACAGCACGGCCGTCAGCGTCACCGAGACGTGCAGCGACGCGAAGGCGCCGATGCCCCAGATGGGGGCGTTCATCGGATTCTCGAGGTTCTGGGCGGCGTTGACGAACAACGAGTACTGCAGCTGGGTGACGCCGGTGGTGGGCAGGGCGTCGAACAGTGCGGCGTTCGTGTAGGCCGGGCCCAGCGAGGGGAAGATGTAGTACGCGGCGGCGCCCAGGACCCAGTTGAGCGACAGTGCGGTCGCGTACCAGGCGCCCAGCGTGAAGTCGCGGTTCAGGACCAGGAACGCGGCCAGCGTGATGGGGATGAGCGGCAGGTAGCTGACGTACACGGTCGCCAGGACCTGGGCGGCGAACCCGGTGCCGAGCAGCTGGTGCAGCAGGTCGGCCGGGTGGTGGCCGAACATCATCCAGTAGTCCCAGCGCGACAGCATGGTGTCGAAGTTGACGCCCTCGCGCACGGTGGGCAGGAAGCCCTTGATGTTGCGGTAGCTGACGTAGCAGACGTAGAACGTCAGCAGGCCCGTCGCGATGTGGAACACGCGGTTCCACGACCACTCGTCACGGATGATGTCCTTCACGCCACGGCCGAAGTGGCGCACGCCGGCGCGCTTCAGGGCCAGCGGCACGATGCCCAGGGCGAAGAAGCCCAGGCCCATCACCGGGAGCCGGACGTAGGCCGGTCCGAGGAAGCCCTCGGGGTCCTTCAGGGCGATGCCCAGACTGCTCGACATGACGATCGCGGTGATGCCGACGGCGGCGGCCAGGAGGACACCGAAGGTGTAGGGCCATGACCGTGCTGCGCTCCACCACCGTTGGACCATGCGGGACAGTCTACGGGTGGCCGACCGGCCGCCGATGAGGCGGCCGGTCGGCCGAACTCAGGCCCCGCCGCCGTCCTGGTTCCCGCCGCTGGCGGCGGTCGGATCGTCGATCCGCAGGGACTCGAACGCCTCGCGAGCGACCTTCAGGTCCACGCGACCCTCACGGCCCAGCGACGCCAGCACCGCCACGACGATCGACTCGGCGTCGATCTGGAAGTAGCGCCGTGCGCCCGCGCGGGTGTCGGCGAAGCCGAACCCGTCGGCGCCCAGGGACATCCACGCGCCGGGGACCCAACGAGCGATCTGGTCGGGCACGGCCCGCATGTAGTCGCTCACCGCGACCGTCGGACCACCGTCCTGGAGCTTCGTGGTGATCCACGGCGTCTTCGGCTCCTGGTCGAGGTGGTTGAAGTTCCAGCGCTCGACCTCCTCGGCCTCGCGAGCGAGCTCGTTCCACGAGGTGACGGACCAGACCTCGGCCGCCACGCCGTGCTCCTCGGCGAGCATCTGCTGCGCCTGAAGTGCCCACGGCACCGAGACACCGGACGCGAGGATCCGCGTCGGTGCGTCGTCCTCGATGGGCGAGGCGGCGTACCGGTAGGCGCCCTTGAGGATCCCGTCGACGTCGACGCCCTCGGGCTCGGCGGGCTGGTTCAGCGGCTCGTTGTAGACCGTCATGTAGTAGATGACGTTCTCGCCCGTGCCGCCCTGCGGGTTGGGCTCGTCGCCGTACATGCGGCGCATGCCGTCCTGCACGATGTGCGCGATCTCGAACGAGAACGCCGGGTCGTAGTGGACGACGGCCGGGTTCGTGCGCGCCAGCAGGGGAGAGTGGCCGTCCGCGTGCTGCAGCCCTTCGCCCGTGAGGGTCGTGCGACCGGCCGTGGCGCCGATCAGGAAGCCGCGGGCCATCTGGTCGGCCATCGCCCAGATCGAGTCGCCGGTGCGCTGGAACCCGAACATCGAGTAGAAGAGGTACACCGGGATCATGTGCTCGCCGTGCGTGGCGTAGGCGCTGCCCGCCGCGGTCGCCGACGCCATGGCGCCGGCCTCGCTGATGCCCTCGTGCAGCAGCTGGCCCTGCTGGCTCTCCTTGTAGGCCAGCAGCAGCTTGCGGTCGACCGACTCGTACATCTGCCCGTGCGGGCTGTAGATCTTGGCCGAGGGGAACATCGAGTCCATGCCGAACGTGCGGTACTCGTCCGGGGCGATCGGCACGATGCGCGAGCCGATGTTCTTGTCCTTCATCAGCTCGCGCAGCAGCCGCACGAACGCCATGGTCGTGGCGATCTGCTGCTTGCCCGAGCCCTTGCGCAGGTCGTCGTAGGCGTCCTGCGCCGGCAGGACCGGCGGCTTCGCCTTGACGATGCGCGACGGCAACGGGCCGCCGAGCTGGCGACGGCGCTCGAGCATGTACGTGATGTGCTCGTGGTCCTTGCCGGGGTGGTAGTACGGCGCACCGTCGGGCGACTCGATCTGCTCGTCCGTGATCGGGATGTGCAGCCGATCGCGGAAGTTCTTCAGGTCGTCCGTCGTCAGCTTCTTCATCTGGTGCGTCGCGTTGCGCGCCATGAGCGACTCGAGGAGCCAGCCCTTGACGGTGTGCGCCAGGATCACGGTCGGCTGGCCCTTGTGCTTGAGCGCCGAGTCGAACGCCGCGTAGACCTTGCGGTAGTCGTGACCACCACGCGGCAGCTTCTCGATCTGCTCGTCCGAGAGGTGCTCGACGATCTTGCGCAGCTCGGGGTCGGGGCCGAAGAAGTGCTCGCGGTTGTACGCGCCATCGGCGATCGACAGGTTCTGGAACTCGCCGTCGGGGACGCGGTTCATCTGGTTGACCAGCGCGCCGGTCGTGTCACGGGCGAGCAGGTCGTCCCACTCGCGGCCCCACACGACCTTGATGACGTTCCAGCCCGCGCCGAGGAAGATCGACTCCAGCTCCTGGATGATCTTGCCGTTGCCGCGCACCGGGCCGTCGAGCTGCTGCAGGTTGCAGTTCACGACGAACGTGAGGTTGTCGAGCTGCTCGCGGCCGGCGACGCTGATCGCGCCGAGCGACTCGGGCTCGCCCATCTCGCCGTCGCCCAGGAACGTCCAGACGTGCTGCTCGCTGGTGTCCTTGATGCCGCGGTGCTGCAGGTACCGGTTGAACCGGGCCTGGTAGATCGAGTTGATCGCCGCGAGTCCCATCGAGACCGTCGGGAACTCCCAGTAGTCGCTCATCAGCCGCGGGTGCGGGTACGAGGGCAGGCCCTTGCCGGCGCCCTGCGAGTGCTCCTGGCGGAAGTTGTTCAGGCGGTCCTCGTCGAAGCGTCCCTCGAGGAACGAGCGGGCGTAGATGCCCGGGGCGGCGTGACCCTGGTAGAAGATCTGGTCGCCACCGCCGGGGTGGTCCTTGCCGCGGAAGAAGTGGTTGAAGCCGACCTCGTAGAGGCTCGCCGCCGACTGGTAGGTGGCGATGTGTCCGCCGACGCCCAGTCCGGGCCGGTTCGCGCGCGAGACCATGACCGCGGCGTTCCAGCGGATGTAGGAGCGGATGCGCCGCTCGATCTCCTCGTCGCCGGGGAAGTCGGGCTCGCGCTCGGGGGGGATGGTGTTGATGAAGTCGGTGCTGCGCAGTGCGGGCATGCCCACGGCGCGCTCACGGGCACGCTCGAGCATCCGCAACATCACGTAGCGGGCGCGGTCCCGGCCGCGCTCGTCGACCATCTGGTCGAGTGAGCGGAGCCAGTCCTGCGTCTCTTCGGAATCCACGTCGGGCAGCTGTGTTGGCATGCCTCCGTGGATGATCGGACGGTCGGGGCCGGATGGGGCCATGTTGCACTCCCTGGGGTGTCGGGATGGACCCTTCCATCAAACCACCCGGAGTTCGCTAGTGTGAGTCCGGCAAGCAACCGATACACCCTGTCGAGAAGCAGGGGAGAAGGAGGTGCGGTGGACGCGGCGAAGCTGGGCTTCGAACCTGACTCCGTCATCCAGGAGCTCGGCTGGGACGAGGACGTCGACGACGAGCTTCGCTCGGCGGTCGAGTCACACACCGGAAGCGAACTGGTCGACGGTGACGTCGGCGAGGTCGTCGACGGAGTGATCCTGTGGTGGCGTGAGGACGATGGTGACCTGACCGATGCGCTGGTCGACGCGACGCAGGACGTCGCGGAGGGCGGCTCCGTGTGGCTCTTGACCCCGAAGGTCGGGCTGGACGGTCACGTCTCCGGCGCCGACATCGGCGAGGCTGCCCCGATCGCGGGCCTCTCGATCACGACCACGTCGGCCGTGGGCCCGAACTGGGTCGCCACCAAGCTGTCCACGCACAAGCGGTGACCATGACCGGATCCCTGGTCGAGGTCGGCGCCGAGGCGCCGGACTTCACTCTCAAGAACCAGCACGGCCAGGACGTCTCGCTCTCGGGTCTGCGCGGGCGCAACGTGGTCGTCGTCTTCTACCCGTTCGCCTTCAGCGGCATCTGCACCGGCGAGCTGTGCGAGATCCGCGACAACCTGGCGGTCTTCAACGACGCCGACGCCGAGGTCCTGGCGATCTCGTGCGATCCGATGTTCTCGTTGCGCGCCTGGGCCGACCAGGACGGCTACGAGTTCAGCATGCTGAGCGACTTCTGGCCCCACGGCGAGGTCGCCAAGGCGTACGGGATCTTCCAGGAGGGCCCCGGCGCGGCGGCACGCGGAACCTACGTGATCGACCGCGAGGGCATCGTGCGCTGGAAGGTCGAGAACGGTCTGGGTGAAGCGCGCGACCTCGCGGCGTACCGTGAGGCACTTGAGTCACTTCCCTGACAACACAGCAATTTTTCAGGCCAGATCGGGCGCGAATAACTCACATTGACCATATGAATCTGGTTTGATGGTGCTACCGCGCCGCCGGGGACCCGAGACCCCGGCGGCGCGGCCTTTCTGTCTCCGGGGTCTCGTCAGACACCCGGTGCGCTAACGTTCACCTGCGTTCGGGCGAATAGCTCAGTTGGTCAGAGCATCCGGTTTACACCCGGAAGGTCGGGGGTTCGAGCCCCTCTTCGCCCACCTTCTGCGCCACGATCAGCTGTTGCTGATCCCGATGGCGGCACCGATGGTCGACGGGTCCTGCACGACCTGGAGCAGATAGGCCGCCAGATCGGCGCGCGTGATCGTGCCGCGCAGGGTTCCCGGCTGGCCGACCTCGAGAGCGGTCCATGCGCCGGTGGAGGGCTTGCGGGTGAGGCCGGTCGGCCGCACGATCGTCCAGTCCAGGCCCGAGCTCATGACGGCCGCCTCCTGGGCGTTGTG
Source organism: Aeromicrobium sp. 636 (assembly GCF_024433585.1). Classification (NCBI taxonomy): domain Bacteria; kingdom Bacillati; phylum Actinomycetota; class Actinomycetes; order Propionibacteriales; family Nocardioidaceae; genus Aeromicrobium; species Aeromicrobium sp. 636. The sequence goes on along the minus strand of NZ_WNJU01000001.1, from coordinate 914,213 downwards.
GTCAGCCAGAGGGCTGGCGAGCAGGAGCGGGGTGATCCAGCGCAGCACGCCGGGCAGCTGGCGGGCGGAATCGCCGGCGCCGAGCGACGACTGGACCACCAGGCGCCGTACTCCGGCCTGCTCCATCGCGGTGACGATCTCGGCGGTGACAGCCGCTCGTTGGTGGCGAACCCCCTTGGCACCACCGACGGTGACGACGACGGCGTCGGCGCCGCTCACCGCAGCAGCGGCGCTGGCCGGATCAGTGGCGCTGCCGGTGATCGAGCGGGCGCCGGCGGGCGCTGAACCGCTGCGTGACAGGACGGTCACCTCGTGACCTGCTGCCGAGGCGAGCCGGGCCAGCTCGGCACCTGTGCCCTGCGAACCGCCGATGATGGTGATCTTCATGGTGCTCCTTCTCGCGATGCGTTCAGGCTAGGCCGCGAGCACGGCCAGTGCTGGCCCCGGGTTGCGGCAGAGCTCCTGTGGCACGGCCATGGCGGGAGGTCGAGGGCTCGAGTCCTTCGTCCCCACCTTTGTAGGCTGGGGAGATGTCGCCGCAGGAGGTGCTCGTGCGCCGCATCCGTCGCGCGCTCGCCGGCCGGCGGACTCGCGAGGTCTCGATGTTCGGCGGCCTGTCCTTCATGGTCGACGGCGCGCTCGCGGTCTCGGCCGGTGGCGAGGGGGGCCTGCTGGTGCGCATCGATCCGGGCCGCCGGGACGAGCTGACGGCGCGACCGGGTGCGCGCCCCGCCGCGATGAGGAACGGTCGTGAGATGGGGGAGAGGTGGTTGCAGGTCGACCCCATCGGCCTCGGCGAGGACGCCGATCTGCGGTTCTGGATCGACGTCGGGCTGGCCGCGCGACCCGGCTGATGCAGCGAGTGCGCCCGGCTGTCGGAGCCGCCTGACACGATCGGGGCATGACGTCGATCGCCACCGCCACCGCCGATGCCGCCCTCGAACGACTCCGTGCGCTGACCGGGCGACCCGACGCGCAGTTTCACGAGGGCCAGCTCGAGGCGATCTCGGCCCTGGTCGACGAGCAGCGCCGCGCGCTGGTCGTCCAGCGCACCGGCTGGGGCAAGTCGGCGGTGTACTTCGTGGCCACCGCTCTGCTGCGCGCCCGCGGTGCCGGACCGACGGTCCTGGTCTCCCCGTTGCTGGCGCTGATGCGCGACCAGGTCGCCGCCGCCGAGCGGGCCGGGGTGCGGGCCGCCGCGATCAACTCGGCCACGGTCGAGGAGTGGGACGACATCGAGGCGCGATTGGCGGCCGACACGATCGACGTGCTGCTGGTCTCGCCCGAGCGGCTGAACAACCCGACGTTCCGCGAGCGGCAGCTGCCGCGACTGCTCGAGCAGATGGGCCTGCTCGTCGTCGACGAGGCGCACTGCATCTCCGACTGGGGCCACGACTTCCGGCCCGACTACCGCCGGCTGGCCCACGTCATCGAGTCGCTGGGGCCGCACGTGCCGGTCCTGGCGACCACCGCCACGGCCAACGCCCGCGTCGTGGCCGACGTGGCCGAGCAGCTCGGCGGCGACGTCCTGACCCTGCGCGGCTCGCTGGCACGTGACTCGCTGCGGCTGGGCTGCCTGACGCTGCCCACCGCCAAGCAGCGGCTGGGCTGGCTCGTCGCCCACCTGGGCGACCTCGACGGCAGTGGGATCATCTACGCGCTCACCGTCTCGGCGGCCGAGGACACCGCCCGGCTGCTGCGCGAGGCGGGCTTCGAGGTGCGGGCGTACACCGGCCGCACGGACCCCTCCGAGCGCGAGGAGCTGGAGCAGGCGCTGAAGGAGAACCGGGTCAAGGCGCTCGTCGCCACGAGCGCCCTGGGGATGGGCTTCGACAAGCCCGACCTGGGGTTCGTGATCCACCTCGGCGCGCCCTCGTCGCCCGTGGCCTATTACCAACAGGTGGGCCGTGCCGGCCGCGCCACCGAGCGCGCCGACGTGCTGCTGCTGCCCGGGCCCGAGGATCGCGACATCTGGCGGTACTTCGCCACGGCGTCGATGCCCGATCCCGAGCGCGCGGCTCGCGTCATCGACCAGCTGGGCTCCGAGCCGATCTCGACACCCGCGCTCGAGGCGCTCGTCGACGTCAAGCGCACCCAGTTGGAGTTGCTGCTCAAGGTGCTCGACGTCGACGGCGCCGTCCGCAAGGTCCGTGGGGGATGGGTCGCCACCGGCCAGCCCTGGACGTACGACGCCGAGCGGTACGAGCGGATCGCGGCGGCCCGTGAGCACGAGCAGCAGGCGATGCTGACGTACGAGCGGGGTGAGACGTGCCGGATGCAATTGCTGCAGCAGGACCTCGACGACCCCTCGGCCGCGCCCTGCGGTCGGTGCGACGTGTGCGCGGCGCCGTTCTATCCGACGGACGTCCCCGAGGCCACCGTCGGCCGTGCCACCGAGGCACTCGACCGGGTCGGCGTGCCGATCGAGCCCCGGGGCCAGTGGCCCACGGGTGCCGATCGCCGCGGGGTCGACGTCAAGGGCCGGATCGCGCCGGACGAGCGCGCCGAGACCGGGCGCGTGGTCGCCCGACTGACCGACTTGGGCTGGGGCGGCACGTTGCGTGAGCTGTTCGCCGCAGGGGCGCCCGACCGCGAGATCCCCGAGCCGTTGGTCGGCGCCGTCGTGCGCGCGCTGCGGGACTGGCCGTGGGACCAGCGACCCGTCGCGGTCGTGGCGATGCCCTCGGTCACGCGACCGACCCTGGTGCGCTCCACGGCCGAGACGATCTCGCGACTGGGCCGGATGCCGCTGCTCGGCACGCTCGACCTCGACCCGCACATCCCGCGCGCCGAGACCGGCGGCAACAGCGCCTTCCGTCTCGCCTCGGTGTGGGGACGGTTCTCGGTCGGTCCCGAGCTGGCTGCCGCGTTGGCTGGTCTGAACGGGCCGGTTCTGCTGGTCGACGATCTGGTCGACAGCCGGTGGACGATCACCGTCGCGGCCCGCGAGCTGCGACGAGCCGGCGCGCCCGGCGTCCTGCCCTTCGCGCTGGCCAGTGTCGGCTGACCGCGTGTCGCGGATGTCGAGCCGCGACTCCGGCCGGTGGCGCCGAGCGGTCAGCGGTCTGTTCCCGGTCTGGGCCTGGGGGTTCCTGGCGGCGGTGGTGTCGGGGTTGCTGCCGCCGGTGCCCTACGCCGTCGCGGGACCGTTCACCCTGCTGTTCTTCGCGTTGGCGCTCGTGCGGCCGCCCCATCAGGACGGTTGCGACCCGGTGCACGTCGCCAGTCCGGTGCGAGGCCGGTGGACCGTCGTGCACAGCCCCGCGAGTGCCGTGCCCAGCCACGGCGTCCGCGCCTACGGGCAGTCGCACGCCGTCGACATCATCCATCCCCGACCCGAAGGCACGAAACCGTCGTACCCGCTGCTCGGCGGCTTCGAGCGTCCCGACCGGTTCAGCTCGTTCGGCGAGCCGATCCTGGCCGTCGCCGACGGCACGGTCGTCCGGGTGCTGGACGGTCGGCGTGACCACCTCTCGCGCACCTCGTGGCTCGCGTTCGCGTACATGATGGTGATCGACGGCTTCCGCGACCTCGGTGGTCCGGGTGCTGTCATCGGCAACCACGTGGTGGTCGATCACGGCGACGGCGTGCACTCGCTCTATGCCCACGTCCGCCGGGGGACCGTGGCCGTCGCGGTGGGGGACCGGGTGGCCGCCGGCGACCTCGTCGGTCAGGTGGGCAACTCCGGCAACAGCTCGGAGCCGCACCTGCACTTCCAGCTCATGGATCGGCCGCAGCCGCTGCGCGCGGCCGGGCTCCCGGTGCGGTTCCACGACCTGGACCAGCCGGTGGGCGCGGTCGACCGTGGGTGGGACAAGAAGCCGCCGGCCACCGACATCGAGCCGGGCCTGCCGGCCAACTTCCAGGTCTTCGAGGCCTGAGCATCCCGCGTGACAGACTCATCCCATGCCTGCGCTGCGTGACGTGATCGCCGTCCTGGACGGCCTCTACGACCCCCGATGGGCCGACGACTGGGATGCCGTCGGCACGGTCGCCGGTGACCCCGACGCCGAGGTCACCTCGATCCTGTTCGCTGTCGACCCCGTGCAGGCCGTCGTCGACGAGGCCGTCGAGCGCGGCGCCCAGCTCGTGGTGACGCACCACCCGCTCCACCTCAAGGGCGTCACGTCCGTCGCGGCGACGACACCGAAGGGCCGCGTCGTGCACACCTTGATCTCGCACGGCATCGGTCTGCACACCTGCCACACGAACGCCGACTCCGCCCCGCGCGGCGTCAGTGAGTCGATGGGCCTCGCCCTGGGCCTGACCGACCTGCGCCCGCTCGAGACCGATCTCGAGTCACCGTTGGACAAGTGGGTCGTCTACGTCCCGCGCGACGACGCCGACCGGGTGGTCGCCGCGATGCACGACGCCGGCGCGGGCCGGATGGGCGACTACGACCGGGCCCAGTTCCGCAGCGACGGTCGCGGCTCGTTCCGCCCGCTCGACGGCGCCCAGCCGGCGATCGGGTCCGTCGGTGACGTCGAGTGGGTCGACGAGACGCGCATCGAGGTCGTCGCCGCCGCTCGGATCCGCGAGAGCGTGCGCGCGGCGATGCTGCACGCCCACCCCTACGAGGAGGTGGCGTACGACCTGTGGCCGCTCGCCGCCCGGCCCAGCGACCGCGGGTCGGGACGCATCGGTCGTCTCGTCGAGCCCATGACCCTGAGCGCGTTCGCGGAGCACGTCCGATCGGCGCTGCCGTCGCACGCCGGCGCCACCCGCATCGCCGGCGACCTCGACCGGACCGTCGAGATCGTCGCGCTGTGCGGGGGATCGGGCGACTTCCTGCTGGGCACCGCCGACGCTGCCGGAGCCGATGTCTACGTCACCTCCGACCTGCGCCACCATCCGGTCAGCGAGCACCTCGAGCGGTCGGGCGCCTGCGCCGTCGTCGACGTGCCGCACTGGGCCGCCGAGTGGACCTGGCTGCCGACCGTGGCGGCGGCGGTCCGTGAGGCCTTGGGCGATACGGTGAAGACCCACGTCTCCACGATCGTCACCGATCCGTGGAGCCGGACGCTGTCGTGAGGAGTCGTACGTGAAGGCTGAACCGGTCGCCCAGCAGGCACTGTTGGACCTGCAGGGGAAGGACTCGGCGCTGGCGCAGTTGACCCACCGTCGCAAGTCCCTGCCCGAGCACGCCGAGATCGCCGCGGCCGACGGCCGGATCCGCGAGCTCGACGCCCGCCGCATCGAGGTCCAGACCCGCGTGTCGGACCTTGCTCGCGCCGCGGCGAAGGCCGATACCGAGGTCGAGCTGGTCAAGACCCGTCGCACGCGCGACGAGGACCGGCTCTCGTCCGGCGCCATCACGAACCCCAAGGACCTGTCCAGCCTCCAGAGCGAGCTCGAGGCCCTCGCGCGGCGCATCGCCACGCTCGAGGACGAGGAACTCGAGGTCATGGAGCAGCTCGAGGCCGCCCAGGCCGAGCTGGCCGAGGCCGAGGCCGCGCTCGCACAGGAGAACGCCGCCCGTGAGGTCCTCGTTGCCGCGCGCGACGAGAAGGTCGCCACGTTCGACGCCGAGGCCGCTCAGCTCGTCGCGGCGCGCAAGCTCGTGCTGCCGCGGGTGCCCGCCGACCTGCTGGCGCTCTACGAGAAGGTCGCGGGGAGCCACAGCGGGCTGGGTGCGGCCGAGCTGCGCGCGCGCCGCTGCACCGGCTGCCACATCGAGATCAATGGGGCCGACCTGCGCGAGCTCGCCGCCGAGCCCGCTGACACGGTCCTGCGGTGCCCGGAGTGCAGCCGCATCCTGGTGCGCACGCCCGAGTCCGGCGTCTGATGGGCTGGACCGCCGAGGCTGACGGAGGATCTCGCGGCAACCCCGGTCCTGCCTCGTACGGCGCCGCGCTGTTGCGCGACGGCGTGCTGGTGGCCGACCGCGGCGAGACGATCGGGCGTGCCACGAACAACGTCGCCGAGTACCGCGGCCTGATCGCCGCCCTCGAGCTGGCCCGTGAGCATGCCCCGGGCGAGCCGCTCGAGATGCGCATGGACTCCAAGCTGGTCATCGAGCAGATGGCCGGTCGCTGGAAGATCAAGCACCCGGACATGAAGCCGCTGGCGATGCGGGCCCAGGAGATCGTGCGCGATCTCGGGCCGGTCACCTGGACCTGGGTGCCGCGCGCCCAGAACGCCCGGGCCGACGCCTTGGCCAATGCCGCGCTCGACGCCGAGAAGGCCGGCCGCCCCGGTCTGGTCTCCTCGTTCGTCTCGACCGGTCCGGTGCAGCTGGCCGACGAGCCGCCGGAGCCGCCGTCCCTGTTCACCGAGCCGCGCGCCGACGCGCCGGTGCGGGCGCAGGGCAAGAACCCCCTGCTGGGCTGGCGTGGCTCGATGCACGGCGACCCGACCACCGTCATCCTGCTGCGGCACGGCGTGACGGCCCACACCCAGCGCAAGCTGTTCAGCGGCTCGGGCGGCGAGGACCCGCCACTGGTGGACGAGGGGGTCCAGCAGGCGCGTCGTGCGGCCGACTGGATCGCCGACCACGGCGGTGCCGACGCGATCGTCGCCTCACCGCTGCTGCGCACGCGTCAGACGGCGGCCGCGGTCGCCGAGCGGCTGCGGCTGCCCGTCGGGATCGAGGAGGGCTTCGCCGAGGCCGGCTTCGGCGAGTGGGACGGCTCCTCGTTCGCCGAGATCATGAAGCGCTGGCCCGCCGAGCTCGACGCGTGGCTGTCGTCGACGGCCGTCCCGCCGCCCGGTGGCGAGTCGTTCGACGCCGTGGCCCGACGCGTCGAGGCCGCCCGCGACCGGCTGCTGCAGACCCACGGGGGTCGCACGGTGGTCGTGGTCAGCCACGTGACGCCGATCAAGCTGATGGTGCGGCTGGCGCTCGGCGCCGACATGAACGTCATCCATCGCATGGAGCTGTCGCCGGCCTCGATCACGACGATCGCGTGGTGGCCCGACGGGACGCCGAGCCTGCGGAACTTCTCCGTCGCTCCCTGAGCGGCGAGAGCTCACCTCACCCCACCCCACCCCACATTTGGAACTGGATCCACCTCAACCGGACCGTTTGACGTGGATCCGATTCCAAAAGTTGGGGGGGTGGGCGCGGCGGACGAGGAGTCGGGTCGCGCGCCTCAGCGCAGGACGACGTCCAGGCGGGCCGGTCCCGAGGACTCCACCGACCAGCCGAGATCGCGCAGGGCGTCGGCGAGCGAGCCCGCGTCCTTCGCCTCGACGCCCTCGGCGAGCAGCTGGCGCACGATGCGCCCCTTCGTGGCCTTGTTGCTGTGGCTGACGATCGACCGCTTGCCGTTCGCCTCGGTCAGCACGCGCATCGTCACCGAGCCGGCGGGCGCCTGGCCGAGCGCGACGTACGTGCCCGACCGCAGGTCCAGCACCAGGTCGCCGTCGGCGAGGTCGATCAGGGCAGCGGGCAGGACCGGCTTCCAGCGTGAGGCGACGGTCCCGAGGCGGGGCAGGCTCACCGATCCGCTCATCCGGTAGGCCGGAATGAGGTCGTGCGGGCGCACGAGACCGAACAACGCCGACGCGACGGCCACGCTGGCCCGGCCGCGCTCCCGGGCGGTCTCGTCGAGGTCCGCCCAGCCCAGCTCGCCGTAGAGGACACCGGTGTAGACCTCGATGGCCGGGGCGGTCGGCTCCTCGCGCAGCCGCGCGTTGCGGACGATGTCGTCGGCCTGCTGGGGCCCCAAGCCGAGGATCTCGGCGGCACGCTTGGTCGAGCTGAGCCGCACGAGGGCGTTCAGCAACTGCTCGCGGGTGCGTGTCAGCCGGGGCGACGAGAGCGAGGCGAGATCCAGCGGAGGACCGGTCTGCGGCCGGGTCTTGCCTTCGGACGGGGGGAGGACGATCAGCACGTCGGAGACCCTATGTCAGCCCACGAGCATCCAGATGCCGAGGGCCGCGAACAGCAGCGCGGCAACGGCGTGCACGGCGCGCACCGGCAGGACCTTGAGGATCTGCTTGCCCAGCACGACGGCCAGGGTGATCGAGACGAGCATGCCGAGCGTGCTGCCAACCCAGACCCAGACCCACGAGTACTGCGTCGCGAGGGTCATCGTCGCGAACATCGTCTTGTCGCCCAACTCGGCCAAGGCGAACGCCAGCCCCACGGTGACCAAGGCCCGACCACTGTGCGGGACGACGTCGGGCTCGTCCTCGTGCTCATCGCCGAACAGCGACCAGGCGGTGATGGCCGCGAAGACGAGGAAGACCACGCCGGCCACGACCTGCAGCACCTGTTCGGGGATGAAGTTGCCCAGCGCCTCACCCGCCAGCGCCGAGGCCAGGTTGATGATCGCGCAGGCGATGCCCATGCCGAGCACGACCGTGCGGGCGCGGTAGCGCGTCGCGAAGGTCATCGCCATGAGCTGGCTCTTGTCGCCGAGCTCGGCGACGAACACCAGTGCTGCCGCGATGAAGACGGCTTCCATCAGAAAAGCTCCTCGTCCACCCGGACGAGGAGCCATGTTCGCGACGAGCCTCGACCGGGCTCGTGTACACGAATCCGGTCGAAAGTCTCGTCCGCCAGATTTCTCTGGCCCGCTGTACCGGAGGCCGAGGCCTCAGTGTGTCGACACAGCGATTGGGGACTACTCCCTTTCGATGACTCCAGCGTACCGGGCCGGGGGGCACGGCGGTGTCTCGGCATAGGATGGGGACGCGAATGAGTCGGCCGGGCGGTCGCGGCGTCTTCGGGCGTCGAGGAAAGTCCGGACTCCACAGAGCACGGTGGTGGTTAACAACCACCCACGGCGACGTGCGGGACAGTGCCACAGAGAACAGACCGCCAGCGGCCACCTCCGGGTGGTGCGGGTAAGGGTGAAACGGTGAGGTAAGAGCTCACCAGCACGGCGGGTGACCGTCGTGGCTAGGTAAACCCCACCGGGAGCAAGACCAAGTGAGCCCCGTTCGCGGGGCCGTGCCACAGGGCTGCTCGTCCGACGTGGCAGGTAGGTCGCACCGAGGTGTCCAGCAATGGGCATCCCAGATGGATGGCCGTCCCTGCTCCGGCAGGACAGAATCCGGCTTATAGGCCGACTCATTCGCACCCTCGGTTTCCCGGGCCCGGGCACCTACATCGCTCGCGCGAACGGTCCTGGGCGCTGTCCTCGTTGACGCACAGCACGACGGCGCGGCGCTCGAGCCCCTTGGCGCCGAGCACGTGACCGTAGAAGACGTCGTCCTCGTCGAAGAACGTCGACCAGTAGCCCGCCTGGTCGTGGTAGTCGGTGCGCGCGACCTGCACCGGGTGGCGTCGACCGGTGGTGAGCAGGCAGACGTGGTCGGGATTCCGGCCCTCGTCCAGCAGGGCGTCCACGGAGTCATCGGCGGCGCGAGGGCGTCGTCCGGCGAGGCGGCCACGAACCGGACGGCCGGCCCCTCGCCGCCACGGGAGTACATGCGCGACGGCGCGAGCGGCCCGAACGCCTCGTGGATCTGCTGCGTGTTGCGCAGGTTGTGGTCGTCGCTCCCAGAAGTCACTGTCGGTGCGATCGCCGTCCGGCGCGCCCCACTGGCGACCGAAGTCGTGGAAGGTGCCGACGAACGCCGGCCGCTCCTTGCGGTTCCACGACCGCACCTCGCGACCGAGGTGGGCGGCCAGTCCGGAGCAAGTAGCAGAGGACGGCCACCCGCTGAGGCTTGACGCCGCCGCGCCCCTTGCTCAGTTGCTTGGCCTGCTGCAGGGCGAGGACGGTCTTGCCGCTTCCGGCACCGCCGCGCACCTCGACGCGCGTCAGCAACCGCGTGACGCCGAGGATGGTCGCCTGCTCCTGCGTCAGCCGGTCGGCTGTCTCCGCGCGCTCGTCGGCCGCGGCGTTCACGTCGAACGAGGTGGGCAGGCGCCCGGTCAGGATCTCGGCGATGAGGTCCACGTCGTCCTGCGTCGGCACGAGCTTGCCGTGCTGGGCCCGCCGTGCGTTGTCGACGAGCCGCTCGAGGAGCCCCGCCTGCTGGGAGCGCGGGCCAACCTGGAGGCCGAGTGAACGCTGTTACGCCCGGGACCAGCACGTTGACGACGAACCCGACGAAACCGTTGATTTCCCGAAAAAAACCGTTGATTTCGTTGGCCCGCACTCGGTAGCGTCACCAGGAATGAGCCGTCGATCCGAGTAGGGGACCGCCGTGGAAGAACCGCTCTCGTCGCACGGGCTCGAACGAAGGCGCCTGCTGCTCGGCCTCGGCGCCGCCGTGGTGGCAGGCCTGGCGCCGTCGTCGCTCTGGCGGGTGGCGCCCGCCGACGCCGCGCTCCTCGCCGACCACGTCGCCCCGGGAGGGACGGGGCCGACGTACTGCATGAGCCGGCCGACCTACGACACGATGGCCGGGCTCGCCGCCTGGGTGCTGCCGGGTGACGACGCCTACTCCGCGACCCAGGGCGTCACCGATCCCCGCCCGGGAGCCGTGGCCGCCGGCGCACCGCAGTTCCTCACCATGGCCTTCAACCAGGTGCTGCTCGACCCCACGGCGATCACGCTGCTGCTCGACCGGCTCGCCGACCTCTTCCAGCTGGTCGAGCTGCCCGACGACGTCGCCGCCTGCGAGCGGATCGGCTCGGCGATCGAGCAGGAGGGCGCCGTCCCGCTGGCGCCGGTCATCGTGGCGCTGGTCAACGCCGTGGCCGTCTCGGTCCGCCCGTCGAGCGCAGCGGGCCCGCACGCGGCGCCGTTCGCCCGCCTCAGCTGGGCCGAGAAGGCCGAGACGTGGCGCCGACTCGAGCAGGACGTCCCCCGGCTGCTCAAGCCGCGGTACCCCGCCATGGAGGCGCCGGTCGTGGGTCGGCTCCTCGAGCTGAACGAGACGCTCGGCGGGATCATCGAGTACGCGTCCGGCGTGGCGCCGATGCTCGCCGGGTTCTTCGGTTACAGCGAGACGCTCGTGTACGACCGTGCCGCCCGGCGGCTGGTGGATCGGCCGATCGGCTGGGACCTGTCGAACCACCTGCCCGGCCGCCTGTGGCCGGTCGACGGATGGGACGAGTTCCGGGGCTACTACCAGGGGAGGTCGAGCGTCGATGCCTGACGTCATCGTGATCGGAGCGGGCGGTGGCGGGCCCGTCGTCGCCAAGGAGCTCGCCCAGCGCGGGCTCGACGTCCTGCTCCTCGAAGGGGGGAGCCGCAACGCGAACATCGAAGCCAAGTGGACACGCCTCGAGGACGACGCCAACAACCCGCTCTGGGGCTACCTCCGCTTCGGCGCTGACGACCGGGAGATGCCGTGGTGGCAGCGTGACCACCCGCAGAACTCCCAGGTCTTCCATGTGGCCGGCGTCGGCGGCACGACCGCGCACTACTTCGGCAACAGCCCGCGGACGCCACCGGGCGTCTTCGCCGGGTACGCCGGCCCCGACGCCGGCGCCTACGACACGGCGCACCGCTTCCCCTTCACCTACGAGGAGTTCCGGCCGTACCTGGAGTGGGTCGAGGACACCCTCCCGATCCTGACGGCGCCGATGGGTACGAAGGAGGAGATCTTCTTCCGGGGGTGCGAGCGGATCGGCCTACCGGTGCTCCGTCAGCGCGACACCACCCACGACTCCTACCGCCCGCAGGAGAACGCCATCCTGCAGCCCGCGGGCACCGCCGGCCGCACCACCGACCCGGCGCTGCTCACGTACCCCCAGGCCCAGGGCTGCACCATGTGCGGGGGCTGCCTGCAGGGCTGCAACCTGCCGAGGCAGGCACCGCGCAACCTCAAAGCCAAGCGCTCGACCGACAACAGCTACGTGCCCATGGCCCTGACCGCCGACCGGTGGGCGCCGGGCGGACGCGCCGTGACGCTGGTGAGCGACGCGTTCGTGACGAAGATCCACACGCGCACGACGTTGCTCGGCGCCCCGCAGGCCGTCGGCGTCACTTGGCGCGACACCAGGACCGGTGCGGTCACCCGGGCCGACGCCAAGGTCGTGGTCATGGCCGGCAGCGTCGTGGAGAACCCCCGGCTGTGGTTGAACAGCGGCCTGCCGAACCCGAACGGCTGGGTGGGCCGGGGCCTCACCGATCACGCCCTCGACTGGGTGACCGGGATCTTCGACGAGGACACCGACCAGGACAAGGGCCAGGACTCGGCGTGCCGGGCCGACTTCCCCGGCCGCGGGGCCATCGAGAACGTCGGCCTCGGTCCGGCGACCCAGGTGCTCAGCATGCTGCTGAGCGACAGCGGCGTCCGCGGCGCCTACGGCAACGGCCGTGGGGTCACGGGGCCGTGGGACGGGAAGACCGGCCGTCCCCTCGGGCTCGAGCTGAAGGACACCATGCGCGACAACAACAAGTTGTTGAACATGCTCATCCTCACCGACGACGACGTCGAGGCGAAGAACCGGGTGCTCCGCTCGCCGCTGCCGCCCGACCACAACGGTCCGATGCCCAAGGCCCGCATGTACAAGCGGGTCCGCTCGGCCCGGACGCTGCGCAACCGCGAGTGGTTGGCGGCCAAGGCGGTGGAGATCATGCGGGCCGCCGGCGCCCGCAAGGTCATCCGCATCGACATGGCGCCGCTGATGCTGCACACGCAGTCGTCGATGCGGATGGGCCACCGCGCCTCCGACTCCGTGCTGAACGCCGACGGCGAGGCCCGGGCGGTGCGGAACCTGTTCATCGCCGACAACTCGGCGCTCCCCAACAGCGTCGGCGGCGTGAACCCGACGCTGACCACCCAGGCTCTCGCCACCCGCACGGCGGAGAAGATCTTCACCCGTCACTTCGGGGGTGACCCGTGGGTCAACGTGGAGGCCCCGCTGAGCTCGGCCGACGACCGGGTCACGCAGGCGGTGGTGGCCGCCGGGATCACCTGATTTCGAGCTGGGCCGCCAGCGCCGCCGGCTCGGTGACCGACTGGCGGCAGGCGAACGCCTCCTACACGTAGGCGCGGCCCTCGGCTCGCCCCACGCCAGCACGGTCCGCGGGCGGGACGCCTGCTGCACGACGCCGACCAGGTCGGGCCGCTCGCCGACCACGGCGACCTCGGTCACCGGCCCGACGAGGAGGTCGACGGCGGCCAGCAGGTGGGCGAACGCCGTGGCTAGGTAAACCCCACCGGGAGCAAGACCAAGTTGGCCCCTCGCGGGGTCGTGCCACAGGGCTGCTCGTCCGACGTGGCAGGTAGGTCGCACCGAGGTGTCCAGCAATGGGCATCCCAGATGGATGGCCGCCCCTGCTTCGGCAGGACAGAATCCGGCTTACCGGCCGGCTCATTCGCGCCCCGGCCCAGCGCCGGGGCGCGCCTCACTCGATGCCCAGGCGCTTGGCCACCTCGAGGCCGCCCATGTCCCGGATCACCTCGGGATCGCCGACCACGATCAGCTCGTCCGTGGCGCGCGACATCCCCACGTACAGCCGCTCCCGGGAGCGCTCCTGGACGCTCGACTCGTTGACGCACAGCACGACGGCACGCCGCTCGAGGCCCTTGCACCCCAGCACGTGCCCGTAGAAGACGTCGTCGTCGTCGAAGAACGTCTCCCAGTAGCCGCTCTGGTCGTGGAAATCGGTGCGCTCCACCTGGATGGGGTGGCGCCTTCCGGTGGTCAGCAGGCAGACGTTGCCCGCCTTCCACCCCTCGTCGAGGAGCGCGTCGATCGCGTCGTCGGCGACCGCCAGCGCGTCGCCCGCCTCGGCGGGCAGGAAGCGCACGCCCGGACCCTCGCCACCGCGGGCGTACATGCGCGAGGGGGCCAGGGGACCGAAGGTCTCGTGGATCTGGCGCGTGTTGCGCAGGTTGTGGTCGAGCACGAGGGGGACCAGGTGCACCGGCGGGCGGCCGAAGCGGGCGAAGATCCGCTGGTTCTCGTCGGAGTACACGAAAAGGCCGCTCTCGTTCTCGTCGCGCAGGGACTTCAGGACGGGCTGCCACCAGTCGTCGGCGAAGTCCTGGGCCTCGTCGACGATGACGGCGTCGTACTTCTTGCTCTGGGGAAGGTCGTCGGCCAGGTCCGACATGAGCGCGGGCAGCCGGCGCTCCCAGAAGTCGCTGTCCGTCCGGTCGCCGTCCGGGGCGCCCCACTGCCTGCCGAACTCGTGGAAAGTGCCCACGAACGCCGGCCGCTCCTTGCGGTTCCACGACTGGACCTCGCGCTTGAGGTACTCGGCCAGGCCCAGGGAGTAGCAGAGCATCGCCACGCGCTGGGGCCGCTGACCGCTGCGGCCCTTGGTCAGCTGCTTGGCCTGCTGCAGCGCCAGGACCGTCTTTCCGCTGCCGGCCCCGCCGCGCACCTCGACCCGGTGCAGCAGTCGGGTGACCCCGAGGATCGCGGACTGCTCCTGCGTGAGGCGGTCCGCGGCGGCGGCGCGCTCGTCGGAGTCGGCGTTGATGTCGTACCTCGTGGTGAGGCGCCCGGTCAGGATCTCGACGATCAGGTCCACCTCGTCCGCCGTCGGCGGGAGCTTGCCGTGCTGCTGCCGGGCCGCGTTGTCGCGCAGGCGCGTCACGAGGTCGTGCTGGTCGTCCCGGTCGTGCAGCATCCAGCGGGGACACTCGGGCAGGTCGAACTCGTCATCGAAGGCGGAGTACGGGGTGACGACCGCGTGGCCCCAGGCGACGTGGTTGCGCCGGCTCCACCGCTCGTCGTGGCCCACGTAGTTCCGGATGGCGTACTTGGTGCCGCGCACCTGGTCGACGGGGTGGATGACCGTGGGACGTCCGTTGCGGCTGATGAGCCAGCGGTCGCCGTCGTGCCACACGCTCCCGCCCTTGACCTCGACGACCACGATCCCGACGTCCGGCATCAGCACGACCAGGTCGGCCTCGTGGTCCTTCGTCTCGTCCGTGAGCCGCAGGTTGGCGATCAGGACGTCATCGGGGCCGAGTCCGTCCCGCAGCCGCGTCCAGACCTCCTGCTCGGAGGCGGTCGTGAACTGTGGTGCGGACGGGATCAAGCGAGGCATGACGGCACGATGTCATGGCGCCGCGTCGCTGTCCGGAAGTTCCCGGGACGCGAGCCCGGCGACCCCCCGTTAGCGTGGACCGCATGACGGTTCCCACTCTCACCTTGAACAACGGCGTCCAGATCCCCCAGTTCGGCTACGGCACGTGGCAGGTGCCGCCGGAGACGGCGCAGGACCGCGTGGCCGAGGCGTTGGACATCGGCTACCGGCACATCGACACCGCGCAGATGTACGGCAACGAGGAAGGCGTCGGCGCGGCGATCGCGGCCTCCGGGCTGGCGCGTGACGAGGTCTTCGTCACGACGAAGCTGAACAACAACCGGCACGATCCCGAGCGCGTCGGACCAGCGCTGGACGAGTCGCTGGACAAGCTCGGCCTCGAGCGGGTCGACCTGTTCCTCATCCACTGGCCGCTGCCCATGATCGACATCGACTTCGTCGACACGTGGCGCGCCATGGAGGAGGCCTACGCCGCCGGCAAGGCCCGCGCGATCGGCGTCTCGAACTTCCAGCCGTCGCACCTGCGTCGCGTCGTCCAGGAGGCCACGGTCGTCCCCGCGGTCAACCAGATCGAGATCCACCCGTACTTCACCCAGGACGAGCTGCGCGCCGTGAACAGCGAGCTCGGCATCGCCACCGAGGCCTGGTCCCCGCTGGCCCAGGGCCAGGTGTTCGACGACGCGGCGCTGGAGGCCATCGCGCGCAGCACCGGCCGCAGCGTCTCGCAGGTCGTCCTGCGCTGGCACCTGCAGCGCGGCGACATCGTGTTCCCGAAGGCCTCGTCGGTCGAGCGGCTGAAGCAGAACTTCGACCTGTTCGACTTCGAGCTCTCCGACGCCGACATGGGCGCGATCTCGGCCTTGGACGCCGGCCGCCGGATCGGCGCCGACCCCGACGAGATGAGCTGGGTCCCCGAAGGCTGAGGTCCCAGCGCGCGCCGCGCCTCGATCGGGCACGATGTGCCCATGGCCTACTACTACTGCTTGAAGCACCATGCCGTCGAAGGCGATCACGGTTGCAAGGCCGCCGACCGCATGGGGCCGTACGAGACCGAGGACGAGGCGTCGCGCGCGCTGGAGATCGCCCGCGAGAAGACGAAGGCGTGGGACGAGGACCCGACGTGGAACGACGACGTGCCCGAGCCGGGCTCGCCTGAGTGACGCTGCGCGACGACCTTCGGTCCCGGCCCTGGCTGATCGCCTGGATCCTCCTGGTGCTGCCGCTGGCGTGGTGGACCGTGCAGCTCGTCGCAGGTGGGTGGGTCCCGCACGGTGACACCGCGGTGGCCGCCGTGCGGGTCCACGACGTGTTCGGGGCGCACACCCCACTGCTCGGTATGCCCTCCACGAGCGGGCTGGCCGTGGAAGGCGTCCACGCCCACCACCCGGGGCCGCTGCAGTTCCAGTTGCTGGCGCCGCTGTACGCCCTGACCGGTCACGCGCCGTGGGCCCTCGTCGTGGGGTCGTTCGTCCTGATCGCGACCCTGCTGGCGCTGGCACTGGCCGCCGCGAACGCCGCCGGCGGCCGGCGCGGGGCGATCGCGGTCGCCGTCGCACAGGCGGTCGCGCTCCCGGTGGTGGGCGCGGGCCTCGTCACCCCGTGGAACCCGTGGGTCGCCATGGTCGCGTTCACGGCGGCCGTCGCGTCCGGCTGGGCGATCCTCGTCGGCCGCGGCGGGTGGTGGCCGGTCTTCATCGTGACGGTGTCCGTGGCCGCGCAGTCCCACTTGGCCTTGGCGCCGGCGTCGGTCGTGCTGGGGGTGGTCGCGCTCGTCGCCTCGGTCGTGCTGTGGCGTGCCGGCCGGCTGCAGATGAGCCGAGGCACCGTCATCCTGACCGCCGCCCTGGGTCTCGTCTGCTGGGTCGCCCCGCTCGCGGACGTCGCGACGCGTCGTCCGCACAACTTGGAGCTGTTGCTGCGGGTCGCCGGCGCCGGGGACGGCGCGCCCGTCCTCTCGGTCGTCGTGCTGGCGGGGGCCGGCGCGCTGTTGTGGTGGCTCCATCGGCATGGCGGGGGAGTGGCCTCGGGGAGGCCGTCGGTCGTCGTCCCCTGGGTCGCCATCGTCACGGCCGTCCTGCTGCTGTCGGCGACCCGCGCCGGCGGTGGACGGGCCGGCTACATCGCCATCGGGCTGCCGGCCGTGCTGATCCTGCTGACGTGGCCCGTCGTGGGCTGGTGGAGCCGGTCCCGGCACGCCCGCGCAGCCGCCGGCGTCCTCGTCGCCGTGGTGGCCCTCGGTCTGCTGCTGGTCCCTCGACCGTTCGAGCGGCTCATCGGCGCGGACGCCGATCGTGCGGCGGTCGTGGTCGAGCGCGCCCGCCAGGTGGCGCGGGGGATCGACGGGCCGGTCGTGATCCGGTCGACCGGGAGTACCGCCTGGGCCGACATCGCTCCAGCGGTCTATGCCGCACTCCTGGCCGACGGGCGCGAGGTCTACTTCGAGCCCCGGGTCGACGGGCAGCGCGAGGACGACTTCCGTCACCCGCGCCACCTGGACGCCCCGCACCGCACGCTGCTCGTCGACAGCTACGCGGATCGGCCCCAGCCGGCACCGGAGGGGGCCGTGGTCGAGCGGGTCGAGCTGCCCGAGCGGCCCGATGCCCCCGCGCCCGGCGGCGACCGTTACGTCGACCTGGTCCTGACCCCGCCGCGGTGAGGGCGGCTCAGCTCTCGAAGACGTGCTCGGGGCCGGGGAACGTCCCGTCGGCGACCTCGCTCTGGAACTGGTCGACGGCGCCGGCGATGATGCCGCGCAGATCCGCGTACTGCTTGACGAAGCGCGGCGCCTTGCCCGACCGCAGGCCCAGCATGTCCTGCCACACGAGCACCTGGGCGTCACAGTCCGCGCCGGCGCCGATGCCGATCGTGGGGATGTGCAGCGTGGCGGTGATCTCGGCGGCGACAGGCGCCGGGACCATCTCCATCACGACGCTGAAGGCTCCGGCGTCCTGGACGGCCAGGGCGTCGTCGATGAGCTTCTGGCGGGCGTCGCCGCGACCCTGGACCCGGTAGCCGCCGAGGTTGTGCTCGGACTGGGGCGTGAAGCCGATGTGCGCCATCACCGGGATGCCGCCCTCGGTGAGCTTGCGGATCTGGGGGGCCATCTCGGCGCCGCCCTCGAGCTTGACCGCGTGCGCCAGACCCTCCTTCATGAACCGGACGCCGGTGTCGTAGGCCTGCTCGGGCGAGCGCTGGTAGGAGCCGAAGGGCAGGTCGGCGACGACCAAGGCGCGCCGGACCGAGCGCGTGACGCCCTTCGTGAGGGCGAGCATCTCGTCCACCGTGATCGGCAGGGACGACTCGTAGCCGTACACGTTGTTGGCGGCGGAGTCGCCGATGAACACGACCGGGACACCGGCCTCGTCGAAGATCTGCGCGGTGTACTGGTCGTAGCTGGTGAGCATCACCCACTTGTGGCCCTCGGACTTCCACTTCGCGAGGTGGTGGGTGCGGACCTTGCGCACGTCGGGCGAGGTCGTCGGACGGGAACCGTAGGGTGCGGGCTCTTCAGTCATGGCGATCACAGTAGTCCCCGGCACGTGTCGCGAACGGCCCGTAGACTGCCGAGGTCCTCGACCCCGTCCCGCGCAAGGAACCCGTGCCGACCTCGCCCGCCTCGATCCGCACCCGGATCGGCCGCCGCCTCGCCGTACGAGAACACCTCTGGTTCTGGACGGTCTTCGCCGTCCTGCTGCTGCCGGTCGCCTGGTGGTTCGTCTCGCGCCTCGGCGAGGGCTGGCTGCCCCAGGGTGACGACGCGATGATCGCCATCCGGGCCCACGACGCGTGGACCGGACACTGGCCCCTGGTCGGCATGCGCTCGACCAGCGACCAGACGGTCGACGGCGTGTTCGCGTACCACCCCGGGCCGCTGGAGTTCTACGTGATCGGCCTGCCCTACCTGCTCTCCGGGTGGCACGTGTGGGGCCTGCTGCTCGGCTGCGCCCTCGTGCTGGCGGCGTTCGTCGGCGTGACGCTGTGGTCGGGCTACCGTGCCGCCGGCCGGCCCGGGCTGCTCGTCATGGCCGGTGCCACGATCACGCTCTACGGACTGTTCGGCTCGGTGCTGGTGCTGCCGTGGAACCCGTGGCCGACCGTCTTCGGCCTGCTGGCGAGCCTCGCGGTCGCCTGGCGGATGCTGTTGGGCCACCGAGGGCTGTGGCCGTTGTTCATGGTGTGCGTCAGTTGGACGGGCCAGGCGCACCTGGGCGTCACGCCGGTCGTGGGCCTGCTGGGCGTGTGGATGCTCGCGCTGACCCTCCGGCGGTGGTGGCGCGGCTACCGCAGCGCACCGGGCGCTGTCAGCAAGACCCTGATGGTGACACTCGTGTGCTGGGCGGGTCCGATGATCGAGGTGGTGACCTACTCACCCAACAACATCGGCGAGATCCTGGCGCTGACCACCGCCGAGAAGACCGAGGACACGGCGCGGGGCCAGGCATGGGTCCACCTCAGCCAGATGATGTTCCCGTGGACGCGCCGGTGGCGTGACGCGGGCGAGGCCACCTGGCCCGCCCTCGTGCTGCTGGCGGTCGCCGTCCTGGCCGTGGCGTGGCGGTGGCGCGACCGCCGTCTCCGTCGCCGGATCGATCCGGACGTCGACGCCGCGACCAGCGCCGTCGTCGTGGGGCTCTTCGCCCTCGTCGCGTGCTTCTGGGCCGGGACGCGCACCGGAGGCGACCTGCGCATCGTCTACCTGGACTTCACGATGGCCGGGCCCGTGTTCTTCACGGCCGCGGTCGCGCTGTGGGGCTTCCACCGCGCCCGGCTGACGCTGCAGGAGCGCGGCGAGACGCCCGCGCGCCTGCAGCAGTGGGGCCGCTTCGCCGCGGCGGCTGCGCTGGTCCTGCCGGCGGTGGGGGCCACCAGCGGCTGGGCCTCGGTCCGGACCTTCGTCGAGGCGGGCAACGAGGTCAACACCGAGCAGGCCCGGCTCGTGCTCGACGAGCTGGTGCCCGTCCTGCAGAAGTGGCCGTACGCCGACCTGCCGGTCCAGCTCGAGGGCATGGCTTCACGGCCTGGGGCAGCGTCGGACCGGCGGTGTCCCACGAGCTCATCGTCGAAGGACGTGACGTCTACTACGAGTCCTGGTGGCCCAAGTCCGCCGACGACGACCACCGCCGGCCGCGCGACATCGACGGCCAGCGGGTCGTGGTGCGATTCGAGGAGCGCGCGGGCGACACCGGCTGGGCCGATCCGCAGGAGCCGGCCGACGAGACGTTCACCTACCCGCTGCTGACCGACGAGGGCGACGGCGAGATCCGCGTCCTGGTGTCGGTCCGCGACGAGTGAGCCTCGCCCGCCGGCTCAGAGCTGCTCGCGCCAGCGGCTCGTGATCGGCACCCGCCGGTCGCGGCCGAAGTTGCGCTTGCTGATCTTCGGGCCCGGCGGGTACTGGCGACGCTTGTACTCCGCCCGGTCGACCAGGGTGACGACCTTCTCGACGATCTCGGCGTCGAATCCCTCGGCGACGACCTCGGCCGAGCTGAGGTCGCGCTCGACGTAGGCGTCGAGGATCCCGTCCAGCACGGGGTAGGGCGGCAGGCTGTCGGAGTCGCGCTGGCCCGGTCGCAGCTCGGCCGACGGCTCCTTCGAGATCGTGTTCGGCGGGATCGGGGGCGTCTCGCCCCGGGACTCGGCCCACGCGTTGCGCCACTTCGCCAGCTCCCACACGATCGTCTTGGGCACGTCCTTGATCGGGGCGTATCCACCGACCGCGTCGCCGTAGATCGTCGAGTAGCCGGTTGCCAGCTCGGACTTGTTGCCGCACGCCAGCACCAGATGGTTCTCGGCGTTCGACAGCCCCATCCAGATGACGGCGCGGATGCGGGCCTGCAGGTTCTCCTCGGCGATGCCCTCGAGGTGCAGCGCGTCCTGGTAGGCGTCGAAGATCGGGGCGATCGGGATCGTGCGCAGGTCCAGGCCGGTGCGCTGGGCCTGGTCGGCGGCGTCGGAGCGCGAGTGCTCGGTGGACCACTCGCTGGGGTTGGAGACGCCGAAGACGCGGTCCGGTCCCAGGGCGTCGCAGGCGAGGGCCGCGACGAGGGTGGAGTCGATGCCGCCGGACATGCCGAACAGGACCGAGCGGAAGCCGTTCTTCTCGACGTAGTCGCGCAGGCCCAGGACGATCGCCTGCCAGCGCTCGCCCAGGTCGTCCCACCGCTCGGCCACCGAGGGCGCGACGGGCTCGTAGGCCGGCAGCGGCTCCTGACTGATGATCGTGCGCTCGACCAGCAGCCCTTCGAAGCGGGTGCCCGGCTCCGGCATGGCTGCCGTGGCGGCCGGCAGGTCGAGGTCCACGACCAGCAGCTCGGTCTGGAACTGCGCGGCGCGGGCGACGAGCTCGCCACGGGTGTCGACGACCAGCGAGTCGCCGTCGAAGACCAGCTCGTCCTGTCCGCCGACGAGGTTGGCGTACGCCAGGGCGCACTCGCCCTCGACGGCGCGCCGGGCGCACAGCTCGAGGCGCTCGTCGTCCTTGGCGGCCTCGTACGGGGAACCGTTCAGCACGACCAGCAGGCCGGCCTCGGCGGCCTTCGCGGCCCGGGAGGGGCCCTCCTGCCAGATGTCCTCGCAGATCGCGATCGCGATGTCGACGCCGTGCACCTGGACGATCTGCAGCCGCTCACCGGACACGAAGTGGCGGAACTCGTCGAAGACGCCGTAGTTGGGCAGGTGGTGCTTGTCGTAGCGGGCGACGACCGCGCCGTCGTGGATGATCGAGGCGGCGTTGACCGGTGCGTTCTTCGGGACGCCGAGGCGGTCGGGGATGTCCCGGGCGCGATCGAGGTGCCCGACGATCACGACGAGGTCCTGCAGACCCTCCTGGACGAGCTGCTCGCTCAGGGACGCGACGGCGGCCTGCGAGCGCTCGATGAAGGAGCGACGGTAGGCGAGGTCCTCGATCGGATAGCCGGTCAGCGCCATCTCGGGTGTGACGAGCACGTGCGCCCCGGCAGCGTGCGCCTCACGCGCCTGCTGCAGCACGATCTCGAGGTTGCCGTCGACGTCTCCGACGACGGGGTTGACCTGGGCGAGGGCGAGACGAAGTTGAGGCACGGCACCCAGCGTAGGACGTGCCCGTGGGGCGGGCTGGGTGACGGTTTACCACGGTGCCATGGGAAGTTGGCGCCTCCCCAGGGAAACTTCCCTAGGGAGGCGCGGGTTTACCACGGGACCGTGGTAAACCGCGCCCACGAGCGACCGGGACCGGGCCCTACACTGACCGCATGAGTAAGCAGGAGGACTTCGTCCTACGCGCGATCGAGGAGCGGGACGTCCGCTTCGTCCGGCTGTGGTTCACCGACGTGCTCGGATCGTTGAAGTCGGTGGCCATCGCCCCGACCGAGCTCGAGGGCGCGTTCGAGGAGGGCATCGGCTTCGACGGCTCGGCCATCGAGGGCTTCGCCCGGGTGCACGAGGCCGACATGCTGGCCAAGCCCGACCCGACGTCGTTCCAGATCCTGCCGTGGCGCGGCGAGACCCCGGCGACCGCGCGGATGTTCTGCGACATCGCGATGCCCGACGGCAGCCCCTCGTACGCCGACCCCCGGTACGTGCTCAAGCGCGCGCTGGCCAAGGCGTCGGACGCGGGCTTCACCTTCTACACGCACCCCGAGATCGAGTTCTTCGTCTTCAAGAACAAGCCCGACCCCGGCACGCGCCCGGTCGCGGTCGACGACAGCGGCTACTTCGATCACACGGCCCAGGGCGCCAGCCAGGACTTCCGCCGCGAGGTCATCTCGATGCTCGAGGCGATGGGCATCTCGGTCGAGTTCAGCCACCACGAGGGCGGCCCCGGCCAGCAGGAGATCGACCTGCGGTACGCCGACGCCCTGTCGATGGCCGACAACATCATGACGTTCCGCACGATCGTGCGTGAGGTCGCGCTGAGTCAGGGCAAGTGGGCGTCGTTCATGCCCAAGCCGTTCACCGACCACCCGGGCTCGGGCATGCACACGCACGTCTCGCTGTTCGAGGGCGACGAGAACGTCTTCTACGAGGCCGGCGCCAAGTACCAGCTCAGCAAGACCGGGCGCGCGTTCATCGCCGGCATCTTGCACCACACGCCCGAGATCACGGCCGTGACGAACCAGTGGGTCAACTCCTACAAGCGTCTGGCGTGGGGCGGCGAGGCGCCGAACTACGTCTGCTGGGGCCACAACAACCGCTCGGCCCTCGTGCGGGTCCCGATGTACAAGCCGCACAAGTCCGGGTCGGCCCGCGTCGAGCTGCGCGCCCCCGACTCGGCGTGCAACCCGTACCTGGCGTACGCGCTGATCCTGGCCGCGGGCCTCAAGGGCATCGAGAACGACTACCCGCTGCCGCCCGAGGCCGAGGACGACGTGTGGTCGCTGAGCGAGAACGAGCGACGCGCGATGGGCATCTCGCCGCTGCCGCGCAACCTCGACGAGGCGATCCGGACGATGGAGACCAGCGAGCTGGTCGCCGAGACGCTCGGTGAGCACGTGTTCGACTTCTTCCTGCGCAACAAGCGAGCCGAGTGGCAGGACTACCGCTCGCAGGTGACGCAGTTCGAGATCGACCGTCTCATGCCGGTCCTCTAGGCGTCGCCGTGTCCCGATCGCGGTTCGCCGACCCGGAGTCCGCCCGGGCCAACCTGGCCCGGTTGGGCGAGGTCTCTGTGGACTTCGTCGACCAGATCTCTGCCGTCGCCGATCCCGACACCGCGCTGGCGTCCCTCGTGGCGCTGGCCGAGACCGACGACGGCCGCGGGGTCATCGAGGCGCTGGACGACGACCCCGTGCTGCGTCAGCGGGTCATGGTGGTGCTCGGCACGAGTCGCGCCATCGGCGACTTCTGGCGGCGCCACCCCCAGTACGTGATGGACCTCGTCGGCGAGAACCTGCTCGAGCGCCCGGCGACCGAGCCGGAGTACCGCGACTGGCTCACCGACGCCACGGACCCGGACACGCTGCGGGTGCGGTACCACCGCGAGCTCGCGGCCATCGCCGCGCGCGACCTGAACGCGCACACGACGTTCGCGCAGTCGTCGGCCGAGCTGTCGGACCTGGCGGTGGCCACGCTCGAGGCGGCCCTGCGGATCGCGGTGGCCAACGAGCCCGAGGCCGACCTGGTGCGGCTCGCGGTCATCGCGATGGGCAAGACGGGCGGCCACGAGCTGAACTACGTCAGCGACGTGGATGTGATCTTCGTGCACGAGCCGACCGAGGGCGCCGACGACCACCGCGCCACGGCCGTTGCGGCACGCCTGGCCTCGGCGATCATCAAGATCTGCGGTGAGCACACCGCCGAGGGCACCATCTGGGAGGTCGACCCGAACCTGCGGCCCGAGGGCAAGCAGGGTCCGTTGTCACGCACCCTGGCCAGCCACATCGCCTACTACGACCGGTGGGCGGTCACCTGGGAGTTCCAGGCGCTGCTCAAGGCCCGGTATGCCGCGGGCGACCGCGAGCTGGCCGACGAGTACCTCGCGGCGTTGCAGCCCTTGGTGTGGAAGGCCGCCGAGCGCGAGAACTTCGTGCCCGAGGTGCGACGGATGCGCCGGCGCGTCATCGAGAACATCCCGGCGGCGCACCGCGACCGTCAGCTCAAGCTCGGCAGCGGCGGTCTGCGCGACGTCGAGTTCGCGGTCCAGCTGCTGCAGCTGGTGCACGGTCGCGTCGACGAGCAGATCCGCAGCCCCAACACGCTGGAGGCGCTCAGCGCGCTGACCGAGCGCGGATACGTCGGGTGGCGCGACGGTTCGGCGCTGGAGGAGTCGTACGAGTTCCTGCGCGCACTCGAACACCGCTTGCAGCTCTTCCGCCTGCGGCGCACGCACCTCGTGCCCGAGGACCCCGACGACCTGCGCCGCATCGGCCGCAGCATGGGATTCACCACGAACCCGGCCGAGAACCTCGTCAAGGAGTGGCAGGCGCACCGGCGGATCGTCAGCCGGCTGCACGAGAAGATCTTCTACCGTCCGTTGCTCGAGGCGGTCGCCTCGCTGCCCGAGGATCGGTTGCGGCTCAGCACGCAGGCCGCCGAGGACCGGCTCGCCGCCCTCGGCTTCAGCGATCCCCGCGGCGCCATGGCGCACATCAGTGCCCTGTCCTCGGGAGTCACGCGCCGCGCGGTGATCCAGCGCTCGCTGCTGCCGGCGATGCTCAGCTGGTTCGCCGAGTCGCCCCAGCCCGACGCGGCGCTGCTGGCCTTCCGGCAGATCTCCGAGGAGCTCGGCGACTCGCCCTGGTACCTGCGCAAGCTGCGCGACGAGGGCACCGGTGCCCAGCAGTTCGCCCAGATGCTGTCCTCCAGCACCTACGTCACCGACCTCATCCGCCGGGCGCCCGACGCCGTGGCGCTGCTCGGTGACGACGAGGCCCTGGTCCCGCGCGAGCTGGAACGTCTCGACACCGAGATGACGCTGGCGGCCAGGCGACACCCGATCCCCGAGGGCGCGGTGCGCGCGATCCGGCGCATCCGGCGCCGCGAGCTGTGCCGCGTGGCGATGTCCGACGTGCTGGGCCGGCTGGACATCACCGAGGTCGGCGAGGCACTGACCTCGATCAACACCGCCACGATCGCCGCCACGTTGCGCACGGCGCAGCTGGCGTGGTCCATCGAGCACGACCGGCCGGTGCCGACGCGCAACGCGATCATCCTCATGGGGCGTCTCGGCGGCCACGAGGCGGGCTACGGCTCCGACGCCGACGTCATGTTCGTGCACGACCCGATCGCGGGCGCCGATGTCGACGAGGCCAAGGCGTGCGCCCTGTGGGTTGCGCAGCTGATTCGCAAGATGCTCGGCGAGGCCGGTGCCGACCCCGCGCTCGAGATCGACGCCGGACTGCGGCCCGAGGGCAAGAACGGCCCGCTCGTGCGGACCTTCGACGCCTACGCGGCCTACTACGCGAAGTGGTCCGACACCTGGGAGGCGCAGGCTCTGCTGCGTGCCGAGGCGGCCGTCGGCGACCCGGAGCTCTGCGAGCGCTTCACGGCCCTGATCGATCCGCTGCGCTATCCCGAGGACGGCCTGTCGACCACCCAGGAGCGTGAGATCCGGCGGATCAAGGCGCGGGTCGACTCCGAGCGGCTGCCGCGAGGCGCCAATCCGAACACGCACCTGAAACTGGGGCGCGGTGGACTGGCCGATGTCGAGTGGACGATCCAGCTGCTGCAGATGCAGCACGCCCATCGCGTGCCGGCGCTGCGCACCACCCGCACCCTCGCCGCGCTGGAGGCCGCCGCCGAGGCCGGCCTGTTGTCGACCGAGGACGCGCAGGCGCTCATCGAGTCGTGGCGCCTCGTCGCACGGATCCGCAACGGCGTCGTCCTGTGGCGGGCCAAGCCGGCCGAGTCGATGGTCGAGACGGCCACCGACCGGGCCGGCCTGGCCCATCTGCTGGGCATCGGACAGGACCACACCGAGGAGATGGTGAACGACTACATGCGCATCACGCGGCGTGCGCGTCAGGTCGTCGAGCGCGTCTTCTACGAGTGACGGCTCGAGCCGAGGGGGAGCGGCCGGCCGGGGGTTAGCCTGAGCACATGCTCTCCCGGTTGCTCCCCGTCCTGCTGACGGCGGGTCTGCTCTCGGCGGTTCCCGCGGTCGCCTCCGCCGAGCCCGCCCCCACCACGCCACCTCCGGCCGTGGTCCCGACCGCGGCGCCCGCGCCCCAGCGCATCGTGATGACGGAGCGCCCCCGGGTGAAGGGCACGGCACGCTTCGGCCGGACGCTGCAGCGGAGCGTGGGGCGCTACTCGGTTGGCGGCCTGCGGTTCCGGACCCAGTGGCTGCGCAATGGCAAGGCGATCAAGGGCGCCACTCGCGCCTCCTACAAGCCCCGGGTCCGCGACGTCGGGCACACGATCGCGGTCCGGGTGACGGTGAGCCGTCCCGGATACACCACCATCGCGCCGCGGTCGCCGCGCAGGACGGTCAAGCACGCGCGCGACGTGCGCAAGACCGTGAAGTACTCGGTCAAGACGAACGGCAAGATGACCACGAGCGTCCCGGCCTTCCGGCGTCAGGTCCAGCAGATCCTGGACGACCCCCGGGGCTGGAGGGCGGCCGGCATCGCGTTCAAGCGGGTCACGTCCGGCGGGTCCATGACCATCGTGCTGGCCCAGGCATCGAAGGTGCCGACGTACTCCAGCGGATGCTCGTCGACGTGGAGTTGCCGGGTCGGCCGTCACGTCATCATCAACCAGGAGCGCTGGAAGCACGCGTCGCCGGCGTGGAACAAGGCCAAGGGGACGACCCGACTGGGGTACCGGCACATGGTCGTCAATCACGAGGTCGGTCACTGGTTGGGCTGGGGCCACGCGCGCTGCGGTGGCAAGGGGCAGAAGGCGCCGGTCATGATGCAGCAGTCCAAGGGCCGCAACGGGTGCACGTTCAACCCCTGGCCGAAGCCATCCGAACGGAACGTGCCCCGGTACCGCTAGGGCACCGGGGCACGCACGCGCGTGGACGAGATCAGCTCATGATCGAGCTGCAGGTCTTGTCACTCTCGAACGCCTTCTTCAGCTCGGCGTTGCTCGCGCTGAGCTCGGCCAACGGGCCCTGGTAGCTCGAGGACTCGGCCAGGGACTCGCCGACCTGCAGCAGGGTCGCCTGCATCTGGTCGGCGTTCTTCGGGTCGGCCTTCTTCAGACGCTTGATGACACCCTGCAAGGTCTGGGAGCCGTCGGCGACCGACTTCTTGGCCTTCTCGTAGGCAGCCGCGTCGACCTCGGGGGGAGCGCCGGCCTCGTCGAGAACCTGGGCCTGGGAGTCGAGACGGTCGCGCAGGGTGCGCAGGAACTTGACGATCTCCTTCTTGGACTCGGCCGGGGTGGCGGCCCCGTCGGTGGCCGGGGGAGAGACGGCGGCGGTCGTCGGCTCGAGCGCCTCGCACAGCGACTGGGCCCACTTCTCCTGGGGCGTGGCCTGGGGCTTCGGGTCCTCGCCGGAGCTGCCCGTGCACCCACTGAGTGCCAGACCGAGTGCCGCCAGGGCCAAGGTGGCCCGGGTCGTCCTGTTCATGGTGTGCCTTTCGGTGTGTTCGGAACTGAGGAAGGGCCCCGCCGCAACAGCGGCGGGACCCTCCCCGGTATTCAGTTGGTGATGATCAGACTGCTCAAGGAGTGAGCGTGGCGCTGATCTGGTTGCCGCTGCCCGACGCGAAGACCGACAGGACCGGCGTCAGCAGACCGCAGCCCTGGAGCTTCGCGATCGAGTACGTACCGGTCACCGAGCCACCCCTGAGGGGATCGAAGCGGCCGGTCGACGTCAGCGGGATGTTGGACGGCGACGACGTCTTGCACTGCGCGCCGCCACCGATCTTCAGACCGAACGACTTGACCGTCGGGATGAAGATGTCGACCTTCGAGTTGGCCGTCAGCTGACCGTTGGCCAGGTTGATGGCACCTGTGGTCTTGCCGACCGACTTGAAGGTGAGGTCCGCGTCGACGGGCAGGAAGCCCAGGGCCTTCAGCTTGGCCGTGGTCTTGTTCAGCGTCAGGTCGGCGACGAACTTGCCGCTGGCCAGATCGAAGTCAGCCGCGATCTTGCCCGTGAGCGGGGCGGTGCCGTTGCCGGCCTTGATCGTGGTGTTGCCCTTCAGGTTGAACGAGACCTTGACCGGCTCAGCAGTCGGCTGCGTCGTCGGCTCCGTGGTCGGCTCCGTGGTCGGCTCCGTGGTCGGCTCCGTGGTCGGCTCCGTGGTCGGCTCCGTGGTCGGCTCCGTGGTCGGCTCCGTGGTCGGCTCCGTGGTCGGCTCCGTGGTCGGCTCGGTGGTCGGCTCGGTGGTCGGCTCCGTGGTCGGCTCCGTGGTCGGCTCCGTGGTCGGCTCCGTGGTCGGCTCCGTGGTCGGCTCCGTGGTCGGCTCCGTGGTCGGCTCCGTGGTCGGCTCGGTGGTCGGATCCGTGGTCGGCTCGGTGGTCGGCGTCGTGACGGCGATCGAGCCGAGGGTCAGGTCGGCAGGACCGGTGCACCGCAGCGTCGAGTCGACCGGACCATCGGGGGTGGTGATGGTGGCCGTGATGGAGAACGCGGCAGGCATGCCGACGACAACCGTGTCGACCGCGTTGTCCGGAGTCGTGATCGCCGGAACGGTGCCGGACGCCGGGATGATCCACGGCTCGTCCACCACCTGCGGGATCGGCGTGTCAGGCGCGCCGAGGTTCGGGATCGGGATGGTCTGGGTCTGACCAGCGGTGGTGATGGTGACCGCGGAGTCGGTCGACGCACCCGAGGCCGACGTGCCACCGAGGAGACCTGCCGTGGAGCTGCGCAGCAACTCGGGCAGCGTCAGGGTGATGGTCACCGGGGTCGGGGGAATCACCTCGCCGGGCGAGACGGCGTCGGGAACGGACGTCTCGGCCAGGACGTTGATGACGTGCGTGCCGAGGCCCAGGCCGCCTGCCCGAACCACACACGTGTAGTCAAAGTTCTCTTCGAGGTCCGCGGCATTGGCGCCCGCGGCTCCGATTACAGTGAGGGTTCCTGCGCTGAGGGCTGCAACTGCCCCTGTCGCCAGGACCCTTCCGGTTGTTGTCATCTTCTTCACAGGGTGTCCTTCTATGGGAGTTGGGCCGACTCCGCTGAGGGCGCGAGAGGTGCTCTCGGGAGAGTTGGCTGTGACAGACACCACACAACTTAGGGCGCAGGTTACGAAAGTGCAACCGCCTGTTACAAGTCAGTGTTCACTCCGGAAACAGCGGTCACCAGCCCTGCGTGAGCCCCCCTGGGCCTGGCGGCGTACACGCCGAAACGCACCGAATCCCCAGGGGGACTCGGTGCGTTTCGCGGGTGCTGTGTCGATCAGGGCACACGGCCCGGATCGTGGGACTCAGGCGGCCTGGTGGGCCTTCATCGCCTCACGCTTGGCCCGGCGCAGGGCTTTCGACTCCGGCGAGCGACCGACCTTGTACGGGTCGGACGGCTTCTTGGAGTAGATCGCCAGCTGACGCACGACGCTCGCGAGCTGCTTGGACAGCCGGCCTTCGTTGTAGCGCAGGCCGTACTTCTCGACGAGACGCTGCACGTCGACCTTGACCTCGCTGTAGCGGCGGGCCGGGATGTCGGGGAACAGGTGGTGCTCGATCTGGTGGCTGAGGTTGCCCGTCAAGACGTGGAACGGCTTCGAGCCGGAGATGTTGGCCGAGCCGAGCAGCTGGCGCAGGTACCACTGGCCGCGGGTCTCGTTCTGGGCGTCCTCCTCCTGGAAGGTCTCGGCACCGGCCGGGAAGTGGCCGCAGAAGATGACCAGGAAGGTCCAGATGTTGCGCACCAGGTTGGCGACGAAGTTGGCGCCGAGCACGGCCACCGGGGCCCACCAGCCGACGAACGGGATCGCGGCGCAGGCGATGACCGGGTAGACGACGTAGTCCTTGAACAGCTGGCGGCGGACCTTGACGTACGCGCGCTTCTTGCGAGCCTGGAACTCCTCCTTGCTCATCTTGCCGCCGAGGTACTCGTCGAGCTCGATGCCGTGGTACATCACGCCCCACTCGAAGAACAGCATCAGCATGAACGACAACGGCAGGTTGAACCGGTGGTTCGGGTACCAGGGCTGGTCGGGGTCGATCCGCAGCAGGCCGTAGCCGATGTCGCGGTCCATGCCGTGGATGTTCGTGTACGTGTGGTGGATGAAGTTGTGGCCGTGCTTCCAGTCCTGCGCGGGGGCCACGTTGTCCCACTCGTAGCGCTTGCCATCGATCATCGGGTCGTTCATCCAGTCGTACTGACCGTGCATGATGTTGTGCCCGATCTCCATGTTCTCGATGATCTTCGAGAGCGACAGGAACACGACGCCGGCGATGAAGGCCGGCGGGAAGATCGGCAGGAAGATGCCGATGCGGCCCAGGACCTCGAACCACTTCTGCAGGCGGATGACGCGGCGGATGTAGTCGGCGTCCTTCTGGCCCAGGTCGTCGAGGACGCGCTGGCGCACGGCGTCGAGCTCGCGCCCGAACTCCTCGAGCTCCTCGTACGTCATGTACTCGAGCCCGATGGTGGACTTGCGATTCGGGTCGTAGGTGTCGACCAGGGGCACGGGAGCCTGGTTGTGCTCCGATGCGCTCAATCGCTCGATCGGTGCGTGCTTGGCGCGCTTCAACAGGGGCATCTGTTTCTCCTCACAGATCGACCGCGACGTCGCCCACGGGGACGTTGACGCAGACCTTGATGGTTTCGTCGGTGTCGGCACAGACCTCACCGCTGATGACGTGACGCACTGCGCCATGGAGCTTCTTGACCGCGCAGGTGTTGCACACACCCATGCGGCAGCCGTACGTGGGGGACAGTCCGGCGGCCTCGGCCTGCTCGAGGATCGTGGTGCCGGAGTTGGGGGCGGCGACGCCGCTGGCCTCGAACGTGACGCTGCCGGTCGCGTCCGCGGCATCCAGGTCGACCGAGGGGACCTTGAAGTACTCGGCCGTCAGCTGGTCCTGGGCGCCGAGGTCCTCGTACAGGTCGCGGACCGTCGCGATGAGACCGGCGGGTCCGCAGACCCAGGTCGGCGTGGTCAGCGGGTCGATGCCCAGGTGGCGCAGGTGGTCGAGGGTGATGCGGCCGACGAGGTCGGCACCCGGCTCGGGGTCGCGCGTGTAGACGCGCACCATGTCGACGAAGGGCAGCTCGCCCAGGGCGTCCAGCTCGGTGGAGAACATCTCGTCCTCGCGCGAGCGCGCATAGTGCAAGAAGGTGACGTGGCCGGTGTGGCCACGGTCGGCCAGCGTGCGCAGCATGCTCATGACCGGGGTGATGCCCGAGCCGCCGCTGATCAGCAGCATGTCGCCGGGCACCTGCTTCGGGAGCACGAAGTCGCCGGAGGCGGGGGACAGGTAGACGACGGTGCCGGGCTTGAGGTGGCCGGCGTGCAGGAACTGCGAGACGTAACCGTCGGGATGGGCCTTGACCGAGACGCTGAAGAGTCCGTCCTTGCGCTCGGCGGAGCTCGACACGCTGAACACGCGCACGCGGCGCGTGCCGTCGACCTCGACGCCGAATTCGACGTGCTGGCCCGGGACGAATCCGGTCCAGGCGCCGTTGGGGCGCATCACCACGGTGCTGGCGGCGCCGGTCTCGCGGATGACCTCCACGACGCGGCCCCGCACGGCCTGGACCGTGAGCATGGGGTGGACGAGGGTCAGGTACTCGTCGGGGTGGTGCGGGGACGTCACCTTGGCGACGGCCGGGGAGGCCAGGGCCCTGCGGATCAGTCCCATGGAGCTCCTGTCGGGTGGGGCGACGTCGCGTGAGCGAAATCAGTGAACATCTGTTCACCCAAGAATGTCAGGTGAAGCAACCTGTGGTCAACAGGACAGGCCGTGTCGTGGAACACGTGTTCACCGAACCGAGGGCCGACCGTACGCCCTAGGCTGGGACCGTGTCCGAAGCCGTCAGTGCGCGTCAGCAACAGAAGGAGCGCACCCGTGCGGCTCTCCTGGACGCTGCGCTCGAGCTCAGCAGCGAGCAGGGTTTCGCCCAGACCAGCCTGCGGCAGGTCGCGAAGCGTGCGGGGGTCGTCCCCGCGGCGTTCTACCGGCACTTCGCCTCGATGGACGAGTTGGGCCTGGCCCTGGTCGAGCGGTGCTTCGGCACGCTGCGCACCATGATCCGCGACGCCTCGCGCGACCCCCAGGTCTTCCTGCAGATCATCGACGCGGCCGCCGAGATCCTGGTCGACGCGGTCAAGCAGAACAAGGCCGACTTCGCGTTCGTGGCTCGCGAGCGCGTCGGTGGGTCCGAGGTCGTGCGGCGCGCGATCGGCCACGAGCTGGACCTGTTCGTCTCCGAGCTGGCCGTCGTGCTGGCGCGGCTGCCCAACATCGAGACGTGGAGCGCCGACGACGTGCAGATGGTGTCGCGGCTCTTCGTGCGCAACATGGTGGCGAACGCCGAGGAGGTCGTCGAGATGCCCGAGGGGCGTCCCGACCTCGAGGAGCGCATCCGCGAGGGTGCCCGGCGCCAGATGCGGCTCATCGTGCTCGGCTTCGAGGACTGGCGCAGCTGACACGCGCAGGGCGATCACCGGCCGGTGGACACAATGGACACCATGACGAATTCCGGGGCGTCCGACTCAGTTGACCTCGGGGTCCTTCGCCAGCTGGCGGGGAGCCCTCACGGGCCGGTGGAGTTCCGGCACCGCCTGCGCGAGGCGCAGCGGCAGATCTCGGGATTCCTGATGGAGTACAAGTTCGCCCTCGACGAGATCGAGACGAAGATCTCGATCCTGCGCGAGGAGTTCGAGCTGGCCCACGAGTACAGCCCGATCGAGCACGTGAAGTCGCGTCTCAAGACCCTCCAGAGCCTCGTGGACAAGGTGGACCGCATCGACTGTCCCCGCGACCTGCCCACGATCCGCGAGCGGATCCGCGACATCGCCGGCATCCGGGTGTCGTGCGTCTTCGTCGAGGACACCTACCGCTTCGCCAAGATGCTCTCGCAGCAGCACGACATCACGGTCCTGGAGACCAAGGACTACATCGCCCGGCCGAAGCCGAACGGCTATCGGAGCCTGCACCTGATCGTCGAGGTGCCGGTCTTCCTCTCCGACCGCACGGTGCACGTCCCGGTCGAGGTGCAGGTCCGCACGATCGCGATGGACTTCTGGGCCAGCGTCGAGCACCAGATCTACTACAAGTACCGCACCGACGTGCCCGGCGAGCTGAGCGCCAAACTGGCCGAGGTCGCCGCGACCGCCGCTGATCTGGATTCGCAGATGGGACGCCTGCGCGAGGAGATCGGCTCCCTGTAGTGATGTGGGATCCGTTACAGTCTGACTAAGCAAGCGCTTAGTCAGGAGAATCCCATGTCCGTGGTGCTGTCCCGTCGAGACGTCGACTTCCTGCTGTTCGAGTGGCTGGACGCGGTCGATCTGACCACGCGCGAGCGGTACTCCGAGCACTCCCGCGAGACCTTCGACGCCGTCATCGACCTGGCCGAGGCCATCGCCACCGAGCGGTTCGCCCCCATCAACCGGCTGCTGGACACGCACGAGCCGTTCGTGGGCGAGGACGGCAAGGTCGTCCTGCCGGCCGAGCTCGCCGACGCGCTGCGCGTCTACGCGCGGTCGGGGATGCCGGCCGCGACGTTCGACGCCGAGGTCGGCGGCATGCAGCTGCCCTTCACCGTCGGGCAGGGTGCGTTCGCCTTCCTGCAGGCGGCGAGCGCGGCTGCGGCGTCGTACCCGTTCCTGTCCACGGGCAACGCCAACTTGCTGGTCGCCCATGGCTCCGCCGAGCAGGTCGAGCGGTATGCGCTCCCGGTGATCGAGGGCCGTTGGTACGGCACGATGGCCCTCTCGGAGCCCCAGGCCGGGTCGTCGCTCGGCGACATCACCACGCGCGCGGTGCGCCAGCCCGACGGCACGTATCGATTGTTCGGGACCAAGATGTGGATCTCGGGCGGCGACCACGAGCTGAGCGAGAACATCGTGCACCTGGTCCTGGCGAAGGTCGAGGGAGCGCCCCCGGGCGTCAAGGGGATCTCGCTGTTCATCGTGCCCAAGTACCTGGTCGAGGCGGACGGGTCGCTCGGTGAGCGCAACGACGTCGCCCTGGTCGGCCTCAACCACAAGATGGGTTGGCGCGGCACCACCAACACGCTGCTGAACTTCGGCGAGGGCCTCGCGACCCCGGGCGGCGTGGCGGGTGCGGTCGGCGACATCGTCGGCGAGGAGGGCCAAGGTCTGGCCCAGATGTTCCACATGATGAACGAGGCGCGCATCTCGGTCGGCATGGGCGCGGTCGCGCTGGGCTACACCGGGTACCTCCACTCGCTCGAGTACGCCAAGCAGCGCACGCAGGGGCGCGTGGCCGGCGCCAAGGACCCGGCACTGCCGCAGGTGCCGTTGGTCGAGCACGCCGACGTGCGACGGATGCTGCTGGCCCAGAAGTCGTACGTCGAGGGCGGCCTCGGCCTGCTGCTCTACTGCGCGCGACTCATCGACGAGCAGGTCAGCGGGACGGACGACGCCGCACGCGACCGGGCGCGCGAGCTGCTGGAGGTGCTCACGCCGATCGCCAAGTCCTGGCCCTCGCAGTGGTGCCTCGCCGCGAACGACCTGGCGATCCAGGTGCACGGCGGCTCGGGCTACACCCGCGACTACGCGGTCGAGCAGTTCTACCGCGACAACCGGCTGAACCCCATCCACGAGGGCACCCACGGCATCCAGAGTCTGGACCTCCTCGGCCGCAAGGTCGTCGCGGGCGGTGGCGCGGCCCTGGGCACGCTGGTCGGGACGATCAAGGCGACGACGGCCCGTGCTGCCGAGGGCGACGAGACGGTGGCGGCGTACGCGGCGCAGCTGGACGCGCGGGTGGACCGGCTCGTCGAGGTGACCGGCGCGCTGTGGGCCGGGGGTGACCCGGCCGTCGCGCTGGCGAACTCGGCGGTCTACCTGGAGGCGGCCGGCCATGTCGTGATGGCGTGGATCTGGCTCGAGCAGCTGCTCGCGGTCGGTGACCGCACGGACGCCTTCTACGACGGCAAGCGGGCCGCCGGCCGGTACTTCTTCGCGTTCGAGCTGCCGAAGGTCGATCCGCAGTTCGACCTGCTCGCGTCGCTGGACCGCACGGTGCTGGATCTGGATCCCGCGGTGCTCTGAGCGCTGCGGTTCCGGGGGACCGACGCGACCGGCGCGTCGCTCAGCCAGCGGTCCCGCGCGACGACGGATCGATCTCGGCGGCGAGGCTGAGGCCGCCGATCGTGATCGCGGTGAGCGCCGCGACGGCGGTGTCGGCATCGACCTCGACGCCCCGGAAGTGGGCGTCCATCGCGACGCCCCAGCACATGCCGACGCACATCGGGGTGGTGAGCTTCGGGTCCAGGGTCTGCGACCACACGGTGTCGGCAGCGGCGGTCTGGGCGGCGATCGCGTCCATGTACGGCGCGATGCGGCGCAGGTAGAAGTCCTGGCCGTTGGCGCGGTCGCTGAACAGGACCACGTGGAAGACCTCGAGGTAGTCGGTGAAGACGCCCAGCAGCGCCCGGTAGAACGCATCGATCATGTCGGGAACGCCCGGAACGGGCGTGCTGACCAGTCGGGTGCGCATCAACTGGTCGAGCGGCTCGACGATCGCCTCCTCGAACAGCTGCTCCTTGGAGTCGAAGTAGCGGTAGAGCAGGGCGACGTTCACTCCGGCGCGATCGGCGATGTCGCTGACCCGGGCGCTCCCGGGTCCGACCCGCAGGAACTCCTCACGGGCAGCCTCGAGAAGTTGCTTGCGCCGCTCCTCGGCATGCAGTCGCGCCATGGTCCTTGCACCTCCTTCGGGGTGAGCCTAAGTCGCCGACGGCTCACTGCGTGGCTCATCCGTGCTGGAGGTACTGGTCACGCGGAACGACAGCCTCCCTGCAGAGTGATACGCCTGATCACTCTGCTTTTCAGGATCGCACGAGTGGGGCCTCTGGGCCTCCCAAAGAGTGGTGGCAGCTCAGCCCCGTGAGGCGCGCGCCCGCTCGGTCTGGCGTTCGTCCAGTCCAGGACAGGTCGCCACAGCAGATCGGCCGCGGAGGCCCGGAGGAAACCCAGGTGTCCGACCTGCCGACCGGGCGCCGGCGCGAGCTGCAGTCGCTCTGTTATCGCCGTCGGCCCACGGGACCTCGCCCCGGAGCGAACCGAGCGGCTCCTAGACTCGAAGGGTGACGTCGGGCCGCTCGGGTCCGACCTTCGAACGGCAAGGCAGGAACGATGTACGAGCACGGTGAGCGCCCCTGGTCCGTCCACTACGGCCCCGGCGTACCGACGCAGATCGACATCCCGGACGAGCCCATCACGGCGGGTCTGGAGCGTGCAGCGAAGAAGTGGCCCGACCGGATCGCCACCGACTTCCTCGGTGCCACCGCGACCTACGCCGAGACCGAGCAGGCGGTCCGCCGGGCCATGGTGGTGCTGCGCGACCTCGGCGTGAAGGCCGGCGACAGGGTGGCCCTGGTGCTGCCGAACAGCCCCAGCCACCTGGTCGCCTATCACGCCGCCCTCCGCCTGGGCGCGGTCGTCGTCGACCTGAATCCGACCTACACGCAGGCCGAGTTGACCCACCTCCTCGCCGACTGCGGCGCGACGTACGCGCTGGTGTGGCACAAGGCCGTCGAGACCGTCCTGGCCGCGCGCGGCCAGACCCGCGTCAAGGTCGTCAGCGTCGACATCAGCCGCGACCTGCCGGCCTCGGCGCAGTTGTTGCTCAAGCTGCCGGTCAAGGCGGCCCGCGAGAAGCGCGACGCGCTCCGGGGCACCGTCCCGGCGGACATCCTCGACTGGCACACCCTGGTGAAGAAGGCCCGCGGCGAGGTCGCGGCCGCCGAGGTGCATGGCGACGACCTGGCGCTGCTGCAGTACACCGGCGGCACGACGGGCACGCCCAAGGCCGCGATGTTGACGCACCGCAACCTGGTGGCCAACGTGGTGCACGGCCAGGCCTGGGTCTCGTTCCGCGAAGGAGAGGAAACCGTCTACGGCGTCCTGCCGTTCTTCCACGCCTTCGGTCTGACCTTCTGCCTGAACCTGCCCGGGTACATCGGGGCGACGCTCGTGATGTTCCCGAACTTCGATCCCGAGGCCGTGCTGGCCGCGTTCGACCGCCGCCCCGCGACGTTCATGGCCGGCGTCGCCCCGATGTTCGACCGGATCGCGCTGGCCGTCGAGAAGGCGAAGAACCCGCCCACGGAAGGGCTGCGCCAGGTGCGGCTCGGTTTCGCCGGCGCCATGCCGATCCCGGAATCGACCGTCGAGCGCTGGGAGGCCCTGACCGGAGGCCTGTTGATCGAGGGCTACGGGATGACCGAGTGCGCCCCGATCGCGCTGGGCAACCCGTGCAGCCCGGCGCGTCGCCCGGGCACGCTGGGGGTGCCGTTCCCCAACACGGACATGAAGATCGTCGACATCGACGACCACACCCGCGAGGTGACGCCCGATGAGCACGGGTACCGGCGCGGCGAGCTGCTCGTGCGCGGTCCGCAGGTGTTCTCGGGTTACCTGAACCGGCCCGAGGAGACCGCCCACCAGCTGCTCGAGGGCGGCTGGCTGCGCACCGGCGACGTCGTCGAGGTCGACGAGACCGGCTGGGTCACCCTGGTCGACCGCGTCAAGGAGATGATCATCGTCGGCGGGTTCAAGGTCTACCCGTCGAACGTCGAGGACCACCTGCGCCTCATGCCGGGCATCGCCGACGTGGCGGTCGTGGGCGTGCGCACGAGCGCCGGCGACGACCAGGTGCTGGCGGCCTTCGTGCTCGAGGAGGGCGCCGTCGCGCCGTCGCTCGAGCAGGTCCGCGCCCACGGCGAGACCCATCTCGCGCGCTACGCGCTGCCGCGCCGGGTCGAGATCCTCAAGGACCTGCCGCGCTCGCAGATCGGCAAGGTCATGCGCCGGCAGGTGCAGAAGCTCTTCACGCACGGGGACTGAACGCAGTCGGGCGGTCGCACCCACGCGACACGACGACGGGCGGCCCGCATGGTGCGGGCCGCCCGACGTCGCGGTGCGGATGGGCCGGTCGTCAGAACTTCGCCGTGTCGTCCTGCTTCGGCGTGGCCGAGTCGCCGTCGGGCTGGCCGTCGCCGTTGTAGTCGGGTGACTGCTGGGACCGGTCACCGCGCTGGCCCTGGTCGGGCCGCTCGCCCTGGCCCTGGTCGGGCCGCTCGCCCTGGCCCTGGCCCTGGCCCTGGTCCTGGTTCTGGCCCGGGCCGCCGGGGAACTGCCCGCGGTGGCCCTGCCCGGGCCCGCCGGGCATCTGCTCGCCGCCGTGCGGACCGCCCTGGCGGTCGAACTGCTGGGACATCTCGTGCCCGCCGCGCTCGGGTCCGTCATCGTCCCCGACCGCGTAGCCGGCGCCGAAGCCGACCGCAGCGAGGACCACGCCGCCGGCGACGGCGCCCGCGATGGTCGCCTTGCGGCCTCGGGGCAGGCGCTCGCGCCACGTCGAGCTGCGGGGCTCGGCCGGGGAGTCGGCGGCCGCGGGCGCGCTCTCGGCGGGGGTGGTGGGCTGGGGGGTGGTGGGGTTCTCGTTGGTGCTCATGTTGGTGGTGTTCCTCTCTGGGTGGGGGGGGTCAGTGGGCCGCGGATCCGGGGCCGCCCGCAGGGGCCTCCCCGGCGGTGGCCGTGGTCGTGTGCCCGGCCGCGGTGACGGTGTACGTCTGGCCGGTCGTGATCTGCGGCGATGAGTAGACGACTGCTGCGAGGTCCTTGCGGGCCGTGAAGGTGGCGACCTCATCACCCTTCGGGTCGGTGATGACGACCTTTTCGCCCGCACTCACCGTGCGGTCGAGCGGCACGGCGATCCACGCCTGCTCCGACTCGCCGGACGGCGCGGTCAGCATGGTGGCGCTGCCGGTCGCGAGCAGGGTGCCGCCGGAGATCTCGAAGTCGCCGTTCACGTCCAGAGCGCCGTCCTCGCCGCTCGTGGGGCCGTGCACCGTGACGGTGCCTCCGGTGACCGTGAGGTCGCCGTTGGAGTCGATGCCGTCGCCACTGGACCAGACGTCGACGGTGCCGCCGTTGATGACGATGCGCAGTGAGTCGTCGGGCTCCATGGAGCCGGTGCCGCCGTGCGCGCTCGTCGACTCCTCGTCCGAGGACGAGGCGTTGACGGCGTCGTCGGCCGAGCGCAGGTCCAGGTCGCCGCCGTCGACGATGACGACGGAGCCCTCGACCGCCTCGGTCGATCCGGCGACGTCGACGGTGCCGCCGGAGACCAGAACCTGCACGCCCTTGAGGGCGTCGTCACGGGAGTCCACGCGGACGGAGCCGTCCTCGACCAGGACGAAGCCCGCGCCAGGATCCTCGGTGTTGTCGGACCTCAGGCCGTCGTCCACCGCGGTCACGCTGACGTCGGCGCCCGATGCGACGAGGTAGTCCTTGCCGATGATCCCGTCGTCGACGGCGTCGACCGAGATCGTGCCGCCGGCCAGGACCAGCCCGTCCTTGCTCACGATGCCGTTGTTGCTGCGGCCCTCGACGCTCAGGGAGCCGGTGCCCCCGATGGTCAGGTCGGCCGTCGAGAACAGGGCGCCGGTGGGGGCGTCGTCGGAGGTGTCGGCGTAGGTCGTGGCGTCCTCGAGCCGGTTCTGGCTGCCCTGCGCCAGCACGACCACGACCGAGTCCGCCTCGGCCACGTGCAGCGCGGCGGTGGTGCCGGAGGTGATCGAGGCGCCGTCCAGGAGGAGCCGCACGGCACCCTCGGCGTTGCTGTCGACGACGACCTGGCCGGTCAGGCTCCCGTGCAGCCGGTAGGTGCCCGGTGCGGAGATCGTGACGGTGCCGTCCTTCGCGGACACGTCGTCGCTGTCGGAGGAGGCGGTGGCGCCGGACAGGGTGACGTCCACGGCGTCGGCGGCGTCCTCGGAGGTGTCTCCGGTCTCGACGTCGACGTTGTCGGCCAGGGCCGCACGGACGGTCGTGGCGTCGGTGATCGTGGTCGGGTCGTGCGGGGCGTCGCCGGATGGCGTCTCGGACGCGCCGCAGCCGGCGATGAGCGCCAGCGACGCGGTCGCCACCAGGACGCTCCGCAACCTGTGAGTCTTCATGAGGGTCCTTTCGGGACGGGCTCGGTGCTTCGTTGTCTCGATCGTGCTGCGCCGACCTGTCGCCGTGATGGAGTCCAGATGTGAGCGGGCTGTGAGGGTCCCGGACGCCGTCGCGGGGGAGCTCCCGGCCGCTCACAGGCTGCTCACAGGCGGGTGGGGGTCCGGCGACAGCGCGCGCTGCAAGGGTGGTGGTCACCGAGCTCTGTGAGGAGTCAGCATGAATCCACGTCGCGCGTCCTCGTCCCCGTGCGCGCCGAACCCGCCCGCGGGTACCGTCGGAAAGGTGGACCCCAAGGCATCGCAGTCCTCCCGGCTCACGCGCCCGGACGGATCCCCGCTGCGGGTGCTCGTCGTCGACGACGAGGTCAACCTGGCCGAGCTGATCGCGATGGCGCTGCGCTACGAGGGCTGGGACGTCACGATGGCCCACACCGGCCGCAAGGCGGTCGACCTCGCGCGGGAGCTGCGTCCCGACGCCGTCGTGCTCGACATCATGCTGCCCGACTTCGACGGGTTCGAGGTGCTGCGCCGGATGCGCTCCTTCGACCCGAACGTGCCGGTCCTCTTCCTCACCGCGCGCGACGCCGTCGAGGACCGCGTCGCCGGCCTGACCGAGGGCGGGGACGACTACGTGACCAAGCCCTTCTCGCTGCAGGAGGTCGTCGCCCGCGTCCGGGCCCTGATGCGGCGCGCCGGCGCGCAGCAGGCCGAGTCGTCGTCGGTGCTCGTGGTCGGCGACCTGACCCTGGACGAGGACAGTCACGAGGTCTTCCGCGGCGGCGACGAGATCACCCTGACCGCGACCGAGTTCGAGCTGCTGCGGTTCCTGATGCGCAACCCCCGGCGCGTGCTGAGCAAGGCGCAGATCCTCGACCGGGTCTGGAACTACGACTTCGGCGGACAGGCCAACGTCGTCGAGCTGTACATCTCCTACCTGCGCAAGAAGATCGACGCGGGCCGTGCGCCCATGATCCACACGATGCGTGGCGCCGGCTACGTCCTCAAGCCGGCGGAGTGACGTGCGACCGGGTGGGCCGCGCTCCCTGACGGCGCGACTGGTGGCCACGACGGTGCTGCTCGTCGTGGGCGTGACCGTGCTGGTCGGGGCATTGAGCGCTGTCGCGGTGCGGTCGTACCTGCTCGCCCAGCTGGACGACCAGGTCACGGCGTCGCTGCAGCGAGCCCAGCGTGCGCCGTCGTTCGGCGACGGGCCCGGCCCGGACGGTCTCGACGACCGTCGCGGCCAGGGCGTCGGCACCCTCACCGCGGTGTGGATCCCGGACCGGGACGTGGCAGTCGGCGACGTCATCGTCGAGGGGCAGGACGGCCGGACGAGTCGGTCGCCACTGTCCGAGGACGACCTGGAGGCCCTCGACGAGGTCTCGGCCGACGACGGTCCCCACACCGTGCGGCTGGACGAGTTCGGTGGCTACCGCGTCGTGGTCGTCGAGACCTCGGCGGGGAAGCTGGCGGCGGGCCTGCCCACCCGTGACGTGGACGCCGCGGTGGCCACGCTGCTGGGCTGGCAGGGCGTGCTGACGGTGCTCGGCGCGGTCGCCGCACTGGGCGGGGCCCTCGTCCTGGTGCGCCGCCAGCTGCGGCCGCTGCGCGAGGTGGCCGGCACCGCGAACGCCGTGGCGCGGCTGCCGCTGGCCCGGGGGGACATCGAGCTGGCGGAGCGGGTGCCCGCAGACCTCGCCGACGAGTCGACCGAGGTCGGTCAGGTGGGCAGCGCGCTGAACACGCTGTTGGACCACGTCGAGTCCTCCCTCGAGGCACGTCAGCGCAGCGAGGAGCAGGTGCGCCAGTTCGTGGCCGACGCGTCACACGAGCTACGGACGCCCCTGGCGACCATCGCGGGCTACTCCGAGCTGGCCCGCAGCCGACCGGACGACGAGGAGGCGCTGCGCCGGGCCCTGGAGAAGGTCGAGGAGGAGTCGCACCGGATGACGGCTCTCGTCGAGGACCTGCTGCTGCTGGCGCGGCTCGACGCCGGCCGTCCGCTCGCTCGCCAGCCCGTCGACCTGACGCGGATGCTGCTGGAGGCGGTCGCCGACGCGCGGGTGATCGCGCCGGACCACGTCTGGCGGCTGACGCTGCCGGACGAGCCGATCGAGGTGCTCGGCGACGAGCAGCGGTTGCACCAGGTCGTCACCAACCTGCTCACGAACGCGCGCAAGCACACGCCCGCAGGAACCACCGTGACCGTGGCCGCCGACCCGTCGGGGTTCACCGTCCACGACGACGGGCCGGGGTTCTCACCCGAGTTGGCCGAGCACGCCTTCGAGCGGTTCACTCGCGGCGACCGTGCCCGCACCCGAGAGGGTGGCGTCGGGCTGGGGCTCGCGCTGGTGGCGGCCATCATCGAGGCGCACGGCGGCAGTGTGACGCTCGACAGCCGGCCGGGGGACACGACCTTCACGGTCCGGCTGCCGGCGGAGGGCGCGCAGGAGGACCCGCCCGGTGAGATCGACGGGTGAGGTGCGCCGGGCCACGGAGGGGACGGAGCGTTCACCCGGGGTTCGCGACTTCTTCTCCCACGCGCCGTAGCACCGTCCCCGTCCAGCCCACCGGTGTTCATCCGTCTCGGGCTGACTAGCTCTCAGGGTGCGCATCCACGCGCACGTACCGAGAGGAATCCAGATGAAGAACCCCATGGGCCGGGCGCGATCCCGGCGCATGTCACTGGCCGCCGTGGCGCTCGCCGTCGCCGGCGTCGGTTGCCTGAGTCCGGTCGCGACCGCCACGGCCTCGTCGACCGCGGCACCGGGCATCGTCCGGGTCGCGGACGAGCCGACCTACTTCGCGCCGCTGATCGACGCCGGCACCTCGTGGCGCTACCTGGCCACCGGCGTCGACCCCTCGCCGACCGGTGACCGCCACGCCTGGGCCCAGCCCGGCTTCGACGACAGCACCTGGGCCACCGGCAAGGGTGGATTCGGTGCGAAGTGGGAGAGCGGTGTCGAGACCGCCGACTTCGACGACGGGATGCGCGCCACCACCGTGCTGCCGATGCGACCGACCGGTGGCGACAACATCCCCACGTACTTCTTCCGGACCACCTTCGATGTGACCGCCGAGCAGCTCGCGACCGGCGAGGACATCGGCTTCGACGGGTACATCGACGACGCGGCCGTCATCTTCATCAACGGCGAGGAGGTCAAGCGTCACCTCGTCGAGGACGGCACACCCAACGTCGCGTACGACAGCGGCACCGGCGAGGAGCTCGCGTTCACGATCCCCGCGTCGAAGTTCCGGACGGGCAGCAACACCATCGCCGTGCGGCTGCACCAGGACCGTGCCGCGAGCTCGGACATCTGGTTCTCGCTGGACCACCTGGGCGGCGAGCTTCCGCCCCCGCCCTCCGGCCCCGCCGTCGGCGCACCCAGCCGCGTCATCCTGACGCCGACCGAGACCCCCGAGACCTCGCAGAGCTTCACCTGGCTCGCGGGCGCACCGGACGTCAGCGTGGGCCGCGTCCAGTTGCGGGTCGGCGACGGCCCCATTCGGACGGTCGGCGCCACGAGTCAGGGCACGGCCGTCAACCAGGGCAACCCGCACTTCTCCGCGACGGTCCGTGGCCTGAAGCCCGACACGGAGTACACCTACCGCGTCGGCAACCCGGACGCCTGGAGCCAGTGGAAGACGTTCACCACCGCCGACCCGGACGCGGAGGAGACCGAGTACGTCTACTACGGCGACGCCCAGATCGGCCTGGACTCGACCTGGCCGAACGTCGTCAAGCTGGCCCGGGAGAAGGCGCCGAACTCGATCGGCTCGGTGCATGCCGGCGACCTCATCGACACCTCCAGCAACGACACCCAGTGGAAGAACTGGTTCACCGGCATGGTGGAGTCCGCCGCGACGACGAACATCTTCGCCGCGCCGGGCAACCACGAGTACTCGGGCGATCGGCTGCTGAAGTCGTGGAAGGCGCACTTCGAGTACCCGGACAACCAGCCGAACTCCTCCACGATCGGCGACCTGGCCCAGCGCTCGGTCGGCGACACGGAGGTCGCGCGCCAGTACCAGGCCTACTTCGACCACTGGT
Organism: Aeromicrobium sp. 636; assembly: GCF_024433585.1. Classification (NCBI taxonomy): domain Bacteria; kingdom Bacillati; phylum Actinomycetota; class Actinomycetes; order Propionibacteriales; family Nocardioidaceae; genus Aeromicrobium; species Aeromicrobium sp. 636. The sequence goes on along the minus strand of NZ_WNJU01000001.1, from coordinate 869,824 downwards.
CGCAGTTCGCGCACGAGACGGTCTACTACAGCGACTACCAGGGCATCCGCTTCATCACGATCAACGCCACGACCGACTCGACGTTCCTGACCCCGCAGAACCTGCCGTCCTGCTCGGGTGAGGAGTGCCCGTCGAAGCGGGTCGCCGCGCTGTGGGCCGAGTACCAGGCCGCGTGGATGGACCACATCCTGGGCGAGTCGCCCGCGAAGTGGAACGTCGTCACGTTCCACCAGCCGGTCTACTCGGCGTCGGCCGGTCGCGACGAGCCGCACCTGCGTGGACCGTGGGTGCCGGTCTTCCAGAAGCACAACATCGATCTCGTCCAGATGGGCCACGACCACGTCTACGCCCGCGGCTTCAACAACGAGAACCGGACCGATCGCGACGGTGTCACCGACGGCCCGGTCTACATCGTCCAGAACTCCGGCGCCAAGCACTACGACCTGGAGACCGACGAGCGGAACGTGTGGACGAAGAACGGTGCGACCCAGGTGCGCAAGGGTGAGGACTTCTCGAGCTTCGCGGTCGTGAAGGTCACCGACGACCGCCTGCACTACACGTCGTACATCGCCGAGAAGACCGCGTCGTCCACGACCGATGTCCCGGTCGGTGGCGTGTGGGACGAGTTCGTCGTCACCAAGCACGACGACGGCCGCAAGGTCGTCACCGAGGCCGGTGCCCCGGTCCCCGAGTTCGAGGACCTCACCCCGGCACCGCAGATCGTGAAGCAGTCGCCGACCACGGTCCACACGAAGGTCGGCGGCACCGTGCGCCTGGCCGTCGAGGCCCGTGGCGAGGGCGGCCTGTCCTACCAGTGGCAGCGCAGCCCGGTCGGGAAGAACGCGTGGACGGACATCGTGAACCAGGACAAGTCCAGCCTCGTGCTGGAGGACGTCACCGCGAACACCGGCCGTCAGCAGTATCGGGTGGCCGTGACCTCGGGCACGCGGACGGTTCACTCGCTGCCCACGACCGTGATCGTGGCCCCCGACCGCAAGATCGCGTCGAAGGTCGCCGTCGGCAAGGCGACGGTCAAGGCCGGCAGGAAGGCCGCCGTGGCCGTGCGGCCCAGCGTCACCGGGAAGGTTCGCGTGACCGTCCGGGCGGGCGGCAAGAAGCTCACCCGCACCGTGACGGTGAAGGCCGGTCGCAAGACGACGGTGCGGCTCGGCGCGGTGCCGAAGCGTGCCAGGGGTCGAGCCGTCGTCACGGTCGTCCTCGACCCGAGCGACGCGAAGTACGCGACGTCCACCCGGACCAAGGCGGTGAAGGTGAAGCGCTGAGTCTCGGTACGAGCGGGCCCGCCACCGGCTTCGGCCGCGGCGGGCCCGTCCGCTTCTCCTCCAGCAGACGCGTCGAGTCGCGAGCCCGGTGGACCGTGCCTACCGTGGCCGAATGAAGAGCCGCACCCTCGCCAGCAGCATCGCCGCGCCGGTCGCCGCGGCCGTCCTCGGGTCCGTCGCGACGTCCACCGGGATGAAGAGCCTCTGGTACCGGACGCTGCGCAAGCCGTCGATCCAACCGCCCGGGCCCGTGTTCCCGGTCGTGTGGACCGGTCTCTACGCCTCCACGGCCTGGGCGTCGGTTGATGCGCAGGCACAGATGACGCCGGACGAGGCGAGCACGTACCGCCGCAAGCTCGCGCTCAACATGGCCCTCAATGCGGGTTGGTGCTGGTCGTTCTTCCGCGGACACCAACTGGTCCCGTCGATCGCGGTGGCGGGCGCCCTGGCTGCCAGCTCGGCCGACCTGGCACGCACCGCCGGGGGAGCCTCGAGGCGAGCCGGGTGGGCGCTGGTGCCGTACACGGCGTGGAACACCTTCGCGACCGTCCTCACCGCCGCGATCTGGCGGAAGAACAGGAACCGCTGACTCAGGCGAACGTGTCGAGGGCTCGTCGCAGCGAGAGCACGACACTGTTGACCACCAGCTGCTCGTGGGTCTCGCGAGCCTGGAAGTGGAGCAGTTCGGTCAGCTCCTCGTCGGCGGCCTTCAGATCGGGGTCCGTGTCCGCCCCGTCGGCGTAGGCGTCGAGCGCATCGGCCACCCGGTGCATCGCGCGGGCGATCGGCTCTCGGACGGAGTCGGCCAGAGTCGCTTGACCGGTGGGGTCGCCCGGTGCGCCGTGGGATCGCAGCACGAGGTCGCTGACATCGGCCACGAGCAGCGCGACGCGGTCGAGAGCGTCCGCCTCCTCGGTGAGCTTCCTCAGGGCCTGACGGTGGCGGCGCGCACGGGCGTTGCCCGTCAGTGACTCCTGGGCGCGCAGCACGGCGTCACGCATCTGCGCCCGTGCGCGACGGAGCTCGGAGTGGTCCCGGTGCCACTGCTCCAGGGTGGGCAGCTCGTACGCCACCATGAGGTCGCCCAGCTCGCGCAGCTGTGAGGCCAGGACGTGCCGCGTGTGTCCCACCGCGGACCGGGCGGGAGCCAACGGCAGCGGGGGAGCCATCACGTTGATCAGGATGCCGACCGCGGCGCCGTAGAGGGTCAGGCCGCCGTACGCGCCGATGAAGAACGCCTCGCCGTGGCCGATGATCAGTGTGAACAGGGCCGCCGTGGGCGCCCAGCCACCCATCACGCCCAGTGGTCGCCAGCCGGCCGCGCAGACCGAGAGCGCGACCACGATGCCCACGGTCAGGGGAGCGGTGTCACCGGTGACGAGGTCCACCAGCCACGCGATGGTGCCGCCCACGACGATGGCACCCACGGCCTGCATCGACTCGCGGACCGATCCGGCGAGGGTCGAGGTCGTGGCGATGATCGCCCCGAACGGAGCGTAGTACGGGTAGTCCTGGGCGCCGGGGATGAAGCGGACGAGGCTCCAGGCGATCGCCGCGGCACACGCCGCACGCAGCGCGAGCGCGAACCGGGGGTGGCTCGCCCAGAGGTCGAGGAGCCGGATTCGTGCGGAGTGCATCCGGTCCACGGTGCCACGGTTCGCCGAGGGCGGCATGTCGTCGACGGGGCACGAGCCCGATCGTGCGCGCCCGCCACGGGGGGAGATCAGCGGGGCACCAGCAGCACGACCTTGCCCACCGACGCCCTCGATTCCAGCGCGCGATGGGCCGCTGCCGCCTCGGACAGGGGGAGAATCGTCCCGACGTGGGGAACCCGTGTCCCGTCGGCCGCCGCGCGGAGAGCCGCCCGCTCGAACTCGTCGAGCCGGTCCAGGATCGGTGGGCCGAGCACGTCGATCACCGGCCGGCTCGGATCGGCGTAGTCGTTCGGCTCTCCGGAGGACCAGCCGAACCGCACCAGCCGGCCGCCCGGCGCGAGGCTGCGATACAGGGCGCGACCGATCGGTCCCGCGACGCCGTCGAGGACGACGGTCGGCGTGCCGACCTCACGCAGTCGCAACTGCCAGTCGGGACGCTGGTGGTCCAGCGCCAAGGTCGCGCCGAAGCGAGCGACCAGCGCCGTCTTGTCCGGACCGCCCGCCAGTCCGACGGTCCGCGCCCCCGCGGTGGCCGCGCCCTGCAGCAGCAGCGGACCCAGCCCACCGGCGGCGGAGGTGACGACCACGACGTCCTCCGGCCTCAGCTCGGCCAGCTCGAGGATGGCGGTGGCCGTGCGGCCCGTCCCGATGGTGGCGACCGCGGTGGCGGCGTCGAGACCGGCGGGCACGAGATGGGCCCGGTGCGAGTCGACCACGGCCTGCTCGGCGTAGCCGCCACTCGCGAAGCCGAGGTGGGCGACGACGCTGCGCCCCAGCCAGGTCCCTTCCACGCCGGCGCCCACGTCGTCGACGACGCCCGCGACCTCGCGGCCCGGGATCATCGGCAGCGTGGGGCGGTCGCCGGCGCCGAAGGCGTCCCCGGCCCGGATGGACGTATCGAGCAGGTGGACCCCGACTGCGTCCACGCGGATGCGCAGTTGCCCCTCTCCCGGGACGAGGTCGGGCAGGGTCTCGAGGCGCAGGACGTCGGCGGGGCCGAACTCGTGATGACGGATCGCGTGCATGACCTCATCGGACAACCTCAACCGGACTTCAGGTCAAGCGCTCCCACCTGCCGCCGCGGCTTTCGGTGCGTAGGGTTCGAGGATGACCTCGATCCTGCTGACGTCCGAGGACCCTCGCGGCATCCTGCTGTTCGCGCCCGGAGCCGCCGGCGACCCGACCCGCTACGAACGTCTGCTGACGTCCGCGAACGAAGCCGGGTTCATCGTCATGTCGCCCGAGCATGACCTCGACGAGACCTTCTCCGACGAGGTCGTGCGGGAGCGCGTGACGGCCCTCGCTGCAGGGCTCGAGGGTCTCGGGCACGAGGACCTTCCCGTGGTGGCCGCCGGTCACTCGCTCGGCGGCTGCGCGGCACTGTGCCTGGCCGGCGTGCGCCCGCGGAACAGCCAGGGCGCCGTGATCGACGTGCCCCGAGAGCCGCGGGTCGGCCGCGTGGTGGTGCTCGCGCCGGCGACCGGGTGGTTCGAGGGCCGCGATGCACTGGACGACCTGAGCGTCCCGATCACGGTGTTCATCGGTGCGAAGGACGACGTCACCCCGCCGGATACGGCCGAGGTCCTGTGGCCGGCTCCGACCTGGCTCGAACTGCGCACCTACGAGGGCGTGGGCCACTTCGACTTCATGTGGCCACTCCCGGAGAACAAGGTGCCCACCCCGGGCCTGGATCACGAGGAGTTCTACGAGCGGTTCATCGCGGACTTCGTCACCGCACTCGGCTGAGCTCGGGCCCTCACGCGGTGATGACGAGCTCCGCGATCCGATCACCGGCCATCGTGACCCGGTAACGCAGGTCCGCGACGCCGCCGGGGACGTCGCAGCTGGTCGGCCAGCACCGGGACGTGGAGCCAATTTGCTACTCGGTCTGGGCGAATGTCTCCGCGCGGGGGCGGGCAACCGCTAGGGTCGGCACGAACCCAGGGGATGTCGCTGTGCGAGGGGGCTCGCGAAGGACCCGTGACCGACGGAGGCAAACCCGTGAGCGCATCCACCCTCGAACGAGCCCGCTGGCGCCGCGCCGCCGCCCGGGCCGTTCCCCTCGTGCTGGTGGCAGGCACCCTGCTCGGCACGCCGGCCCAGGCCGAACCGCTCGCGCCGGTCGACGGCGCGCAGACCGCGGGAGACGCGATCTTCCCGCACGTCGGCAACGGCGGCTACGACGCCCTGCACTACGACGTCGACATCGCGTGGCAGGCGAACGGCCTCGTCGGCAACATCATGAGCGGCGAGCTCACCGACGCCTCGACCACGATGCGGGCGCGCACCACCGGCGCCCCGCTGCGCACCTTCTCGCTCGACTTCGAGGGCCTGCAGATCGACTCCGTCACGGTCAACGGCGCCCCCGCCACGTACGAGCGCGTGCAGAGCGCGGCGGACATCAAGTTCAAGCTGATCGTCACCCCGGCCGAGCCCGTCGAGGGCGAGTTCACCACCGAGGTGACCTACCGCGGCACGCCGAGCACCCACGTCGATCCCGACAACTCGTGGGAGGGCTGGGTCCCCACGACCGACGGCGCGATCTTCATGGGCCAGCCGGTCGGCGCGATGGCGGGTTTCCCGCACAACAACACGCCCGGCGACAAGGCGACCTGGTCGTTCACGCTGGACGTCCCCTCCACGATCACCAGCGCGACCGGCACGGGCCCCGCGGCGGCCGTCAGCAATGGTGAGTTGGCCTCGAAGACCGTCAGCCCCGGCGGCGAGCGCACCACGTGGGAGTGGGTGCAGCGCGAGCAGATGGCCAGCGAGCTGGCGCTCATCTCGATCGGCAAGTACGACGTGCACGAGTCCCAGGTGACCCTCTCGGGCGGGCGAGTCATCCCCGAGTGGTCCTTCGTGGACTCGTCGCTCTCCGAGGCGAACAAGACCACGATCAACAACCGGCGCGCCCTGCTCGGCGAGATGCTGCGGCGCTTCGAGGGCGTCTTCGGCCTCTACCCGGGCAACAGCACCGGCGTGGTGATCGACACGGTGCCTTCCGGCATCAACTACGCCCTCGAGACCCAGGACCGCTCCTTCTTCCCCTCGGCTGGCTCCGTCAACGGCAACACGTTGCTGCACGAGCTGGCGCACCAGTGGTACGGCAACAACGTCTCGCCGGGACTGTGGACCGACATCTGGATCAACGAGGGCATGGGCACGTGGGCCCCCACCTATTACAGCAGCACCCTGGCGGCGCCCACGCCGAACCCGGGTGCGGTCGAGACGACGTACTACAACAGTTGGAACAGCACCGCGGCCAGCCACCCGAACTGGAGGACTCCGCCCGGGGCCCAGACCAACCCCGGGAGCCTCTACGGCTACCAGACCTACACCCGTGGCGCCCAGTTCTGGGAGGCGCTGCGGACGGTCCTGCGTGACGAGGACTTCCTGCGGGTCCTGAAGCGGTGGCAGGTCCGGTACGCGGGGACGAGCCCGCGCGCCGACCGGCTCAAGGAGCTCGCCGAGGAGATCTCGGGCCACGACCTCAACGCCTTCTGGCAGGACTGGATCTACGACGCCGACAAGCCGGCGTGGCCCAGCAAGTACGACGTGTCGGTCAGCTCCGAGCCGGCCCAGGGCACCGTGTCCGGCGGCGCGGAGGTCGCCTTCACCGTGAAGGCCGTCAACTCCGGCAAGGTCCCGCTGCCGGGCGCGACCGTGACAGTGGACGTCGGCGACGTCGTCGACGACGGTCGCCTCGGCACGTTGCCGGCCGGGGTGACCCGCGCCGGTGAGACGCTCACCTGGACCGTCCCCGAGACCGCCGTCGGCGCGACGGCATCGACGACCTTCACGGTGACGACGCGAGCCGCCAGTGACGACCTCTTCGTGAAGGCCGACCCCGTGACGATGGGCGGGGCCTGCGTCGCCTGCGGCGGTCTGAAGTCCGCCCCGAAGCCGACGGTCTCGGGCACGCCGACGGTCGGCGCGACGCTGACGGCCGAGGGCGCCTGGCCCCAGGGCACGACTCTGACCCACGAGTGGTCGGTCGACGGCGTCGTCCGCACCGGTGCCACCGAGCGCACGTTCGTTCCCGAGCCGACCGACATCGGCAAGACCGTGAGCGTCGTCGTCACCGGCGTCGCTCCCGGCCGCTCCGCGACGCGCCGGGTCAGCGCGCCGACCGAGGCCGTGGTCGAGGGCATGCAGGCGGCCACGCCGGTGCCGACCCTCAGCGGCACCCCGCGCGTCGACGCCGAGGTCTCGGTGGTCCCGGGGGAGTGGGACGCCGGGGTGAGCCTGACGCGCGAGTGGTTCGTCGACGGCGAGTCGGTGGGCAACGGCGCGTCGTACACCCCGACGGCCGCCGATGCGGGCAAGCCGCTGACCGTGGCCGTGACCGGCGAGCGTGCCGGGTACGCCTCGGTGACGCGGACCAGTGCTGCGGTCGAGGTGGCCCTTGCGGAGCAGTCGGCCACGCCGGTGCCCACCATCGCGGGCACCGCCCGGTTCGGGTCGACTCTGCGCGCGACGGCGGGCACGTGGGACGCCGGCGTGACGCTGACATACCAGTGGCGTCGCAACGGCGCTCCCATCGCCGGTGCGACCACCGCGACCTACCGGTCGGGTCTGGCCGACCTCGGCAAGCGGATCTCCGTCGAGGTGACCGGCTCCCGGGCCGGATACGAGTCGGGCTCGAAGGTCAGCGTCGCGACCGCGCCGGTCGCGCGCGCCACGCTGCCGCGCGGCCGGGTCAAGGTCGTCGGCAAGCCGGTGGTCGGCCGTCAGCTCGGCCTCAGCGTGACCCGGTTCGGCTCGGGACACCGGGTCACCTACCGCTGGTACGTCGGCGGCAAGCGGGTCGGCAACGCCAAGAAGCTGCGGCTGAAGAAGGGGTACGCGGGCAAGCGCGTTTCGTACCGCGTCACGATCAGCAAGCCCGGCTTCACGACCGTCACGAAGAGCGGCAAGGTCAAGGCCAAGGTCAAGCCCCGCCGCTGACCTCACGGGTGGAGGGCTCGGCAGCCACGGCTGCCGGGCCCTTCGTCGTGTCGGGGCGGGTCCGGCCGGTGACGCTGCCTCCGATGGAGCTGGCGGTCCCCGCGACACGAGCGACCCCGCCGAGTGGCGCACCGGTATCGCCCGTCTTCCGGCTGGCCGCCGGCGCTCCCGCGCGGCTGACTCGCCGCGCGGGCCCCTCAGTCGCCTCCGGCCGGCAGCTCCTCCAGCAGAACGTCCGGGTTGTCGCGGGCGACCTTGTTCGCGCGCCACTTGTCCGTGAAGAGCGCCAAGTAGGTGCCGTCCGCCCGTTGCAGGACCTCGACGTTGCGCACTCCGGCCAACGCCTTCGCGCCGTCGGCGTCGGTGCGACGGGCGACCTGGTACTCCAGGCGCGAGAGTCGGATCGGGGAGTTGAACTCGTTCTTCATCCGCTCCTCGACGACCTCGAACTGGAGGGGGCCGACTGCGGCCAGCACAGGGCTCTGGTCGCCGCGGAGGTCGGAACGAAGGACCTGGACGACGCCCTCTTGGTCGAGCTGCTCGATGCCGCGCCGGAACTGCTTGTACCGCCCGATGTCACGGGCGGTCGCGGTCATGAAGTGCTCGGGCGCGAAGCTGGGCACCGGGGGATAGTCGATCGGGTCGCCGACGTAGACGGTGTCGCCCACGCGCAGCGCCTGGGCGTTGACGAAGCCGATGATGTCGCCCGGCGAGGCGTGCTCGGCCGAGGAGGTCGTCCGGCCGAAGACCGCCTGGGCGTACTTCGTCGCGAAGGGCCGGCCGGTCGAGGCGTGGGTCACGATCATCCCGCGGTCGAAGGTGCCGGACACGACGCGGGCGTAGGCGAGCCGGTCGCGGTGAGCGCTGTTCATGCCGGACTGGACCTTGAAGACGAACGCGCTGAACTCGTCGTCGACCTGGCGGACCGTGCCGTCGACCCCGGCGGTCGCGCTCGGGCCGGGGGCGAGTTCGAGCAGCAGCTCCAGCAGCTGGGCGACACCGAAGTTCTGCAGCGCCGAGGCGAACATGACCGGGGTCGTCTCGCCGGCGAGGAAGCGCTTCTGGTCATGATCGGCGCCGTCGAGCGAGAGGAGTTCGCTCTCGTCGGTCGCGGCGGCCCAGACGTCGGCGTCGACGTCCTCGACCTCGTCCGCCGTCATCCGGCGCTCGGGTGCGCGCTCGGCGCCACCGGCGGTGCGGGTGTACTTCACGAACTCGCCGGTGCGGCGGTCCAGGACGCCCCGGAAGTCGCCGGCCTCGCCCACGGGCCAGGTCAGGGGAGTCGGGCGCAGCTTGATCTGCTGCTCGATCTCGTCCATCAGGGCCAGCGGCGACAGGCCCGGCCGGTCCCACTTGTTGATGACGGTGATCACCGGGATGCCACGCAGCGCGCACACGCGGAAGAGCTTGAGGGTCTGCGGCTCGAGGCCCTTGCCGGCGTCGACCAGCATCACGGCCGAGTCGACGGCCGAGAGCACCCGGTAGGTGTCCTCCGAGAAGTCACTGTGGCCCGGGGTGTCGACGAGGTTGATCACGTGATCGCGATAGGTGAACTGCAGCGCTGCGGACGTGATCGAGATGCCACGCGCCTTCTCCATGTCCATCCAGTCCGACACGGTCGCCTTGCGGTCGTCCTTGCCGTGCACGGCCCCGGCCTGGTTGATGACTCGGGCATGCAGCGCGAGCGCTTCGGTCAGGGTGGACTTGCCGGCATCGGGGTGACTGATCACGGCGAAGGTGCGGCGGGGGCGTTTGTCGGACACCACCCGATTTTACTCGGGTGCACGGCAGGTGGGTTCAGCGGAGCGCTGCGGACGCCGGATCGGTGCTCAGCACCCGGACCGCGAGCGCCGTCGTCCTCTCGACCCCCAGGTAGCCCACGACCGTGTTGACCCGACCGAGGTCCAGCGGCAGCAGTCCCGGTGTGCCCGGCACGTCGGGCGTGAGACCGAGGTCGAGGTCGTCGCGGCCCGACATCATCTGGATGTTGAACTCGTAGCGCTCGCGTGCCTCGGGCGCGGCGAGCTTGCGGACGATGGTGGCACCCATCCGACGCGTGCCCGTCTCCACCGCCCAGGAGTCCAGGGTCGCTGCGAGGGTGCGTCCCTCGTTGTGGTCGATGTCCGCCCAGACCGTCTGCATGGAGCCGGCCTGCGTGAGGAGCACCGCCGCGGTCTTCTCCCCGATCCCGGAGACTCCCGGGAGGTTGTCGCTGGGATCGCCGCGCAGGGCGGCGAAGTCGAGATAGTGCTCGGCGGCGATGCCGTACATGCTGACGAGCCGGGTCGGGTCGAGCAGCGGCGACGCGTCGATGCCTCCGTTGATGAGGCGTAGGACGCGGGTGTGTTCGCTGATGTGGCTGAACGCGTCCCGGTCGGACGTGATGATGACGCAGTTCCAGCCGTGGTCGCGTGCCCACCGGGCGCCGGAGGCGCTGACGTCGTCCGCCTCGAGTCCCGGGGGCGTGAGGGTGGCCAGGCCCAAGGCGTCCAGGAACGTGCCCGCGCGGTCGAGCTGGTCGACGAGCGCCGCATCCTTCTCGGCGCGCCCGGCCTTGTAGGCGGGATAGAGCTCCTCGCGCACGGACGCCTTGCGGTCGTCGAGCCCGAAGATCACGGCGTCGGGAGCGAACCGCTCGATCGCCTCGATGATCTGCCGCAACATGCCGTGGATCGCCCATGCGGGCCGTCCGGACCGGTCCATGAGCCCGGTGTGGGCGCGGGCGTGGTGATTGCGGTGCAGCAGTGAGGGTGCGTCGACCACGAGCAGCAGCTTGCGGGGAGGGGCGTGGTGGACAGGCATGAGCGTCCCCATCCTAGGACCGTCGACGCGCAGCCACGCGCCTCTGCGAGGGAGGTCGGGCTCAGAGGTCGCGGCGGAACTCCTCGGGACCCGGATCGTGCCGCATGAGGTTGAGGATCGCGAGGCCCAGGCCGCCCCAGAGGACGACCATCGCGACGATCATCATGATGACGGCCTCGGCGTTCATCGTGCGACTCCTTCGGTGTGGTCGACAGGGGCTTCGTCGGCGGTTTCGTCGGGGCCGTCCAGCGAGGTGCCGGGACGCCAGGGGGTGGGGGCCAGGACGTACCCTGCGACCATGACCACCGCAGCGGCGCCCCAGCCGAAGACGGCGATCATCCAGGTCGGGTAGCCGCCATAGGGCGTCTCGACGACGGTGCGGAACGAGTCGAAGACCAGGTAGGCCAGCGCGATCGGTACCAGGCCTCCCACCAGCAGCCGCCACCAGAGCCTCAGCTTGATCGACCCGCGTCGGTTCATGTGGTCGGCCAGCTCGGGGAGCGCCCGAAGGGACCACGCCACCACCACCATCGACACGAGTGCGACCAGCAGGATGCCGAACTGGTTGATGAAGTAATCGAGGATGTCCAGGACGTACAGTCCGCTGGCGGTCGAGAAGAACGCCAGGCTCAGCAGAGCCGCGGGGATGCTGACCACGGCAGCGGCTGCGCCCCGCGACAGGTCGAACTTGTCCCGGATGGCCGAGACGACCACCTCGAGCACCGAGACCAGCGAGGTGATCCCCGCGACGACGAGGGAGGCGAAGAACAACACGCCGATGAGGGCGCCGCCGGTGGCCTCGCTGATGATCGTCGGGAAGGTGATGAACGCCAGCCCGACGCCGCCTTCGACGACCTCGCCGACCTCCACGCCCTGGCTCTGCGCCATGAAGCCCAGAGCGGCGAACACGCCGATACCCGCCAGCAGTTCGAAGCTGGAGTTCGCCAGGCCGACGACGGTGCCGGAGCCCGTCATGTCGGTGTCGCGGTCGACGTAGGAGGCATAGGTGATCATGATGCCGAATCCGATCGACAGCGAGAAGAAGATCTGGCCGAAGGCCGCCGCCCACACCCCGCCGTGGGTCAAGGTGCTCCAATCGGGAGTGAAGAAGGCCTCCAGCCCGTCGATCGCGCCGGGCAGGAAGAGCGAGCGGATCACGAGGGCGAGGAAGGCCACGACGAGCACGGGGATCGCGACCACCGAGGTCAGGCCGATGCCCTTCTCGACGCCGACCACCATCACGACGATCACGGCAAGCCACACGATCGCCATCGGTATCAGCACACCCGTCACGAGCGTCAGGTCGACGGTGACGTCCCCGGTCTGCAGGAAGTCCTTCATGAAGAACGTCTCGGGATCGTCGCCCCACGCCTCGTTCACCGAGAAGAACGTGTAGCGCAGGGCCCACGCGATCACGGCGGCGTAGTAGGTGGCGATCATGAAGCAGACGCCGACCTGCCACCAGCCGACGGCCTCGGCGGGCCGGCTCAGTCGTGCGAAGGACAGGGGAGCCGAGCCGCGGAACCGGTGGCCGAGCGCGTAATCGAGGTACAGGAACGGCAACCCGGCGCAGAACAGCGCCACCAGATAGGGGATCAGGAAGGCGCCGCCACCGTTCTCGTAGGCGACGTAGGGGAAGCGCCAGATGTTCCCCAGCCCGACGGCGGAGCCGATCGCGGCGAAGATGAACACCTTGCGCGAGGAGAACGCTCCTCGCTTCGCCCCCTCGGACGTGGCATCGGCCGACATGTCGCTCCTCTCGAGAGGGGATCGCTTGCGCTGGATCAGGTCGCGGTCCGACCATCGTGGCAGACGACGAGCCCCGGCGTCCCTCGGGGCGCGGGCGACTGCAGCCGTCGCGGTCGTCTGACATCACGGCCCCGCGGTGTGACGATGGGGGAGTCGGTCGCCGAAGCAACGGGGGTTGTCATGTCGAGCGAGAACACGACGCTGGTGGACGAGGCGGGACGATCGGACGAGGTCACGATCTCCGGGGTCGGGCAACCGCCGGACCAGGTGCCGATCTGGATCGTCAAGAGCGGCAACGATCTGTATGTCCGCTCGTACCGCGGTCCGACCGGCCGGTGGTACCGGCGGGTCCGGGAGGCGGGACAGGCCATGCTCGGCATCGGGGGCAGGCAGCTGGAGGTTCGCGTCGAGCCGGTGGGCGACCACGACCAGGCCGCGATCAACGCCGCCTACGTGCACAAGTACGGCCACTACGGTCCGGCGTACATCGGCCCGATGACCAGCGAGGACGTCGTGTCGACGACGCTGCGCCTGGTCCCGCAGTGACCAGCGGCTCCTGAGGAGCCCTCAGGTCGTGAGCTCGGCGGCGCGGCCGAGGCGAGCGCGCTCGGCCGCGGCGCGTCCCCGGGCGGTCGAGTGCTCATCGGCCACGGCGTTGCTGCCGCGCCACGTGCCCCGGACGCCGTGTTGGCGGCGCATGTAGTCGAAGTAGTCGCGCACCTCGACGTCCTTGGCGACCAGCGCGGGCAGCTTGGTGCCCTTGGCCGTGCCAGTGATCAAGTTGATGCCGTTCGAGTAGACCCCGGCGCTGGACTGCGCCGCCCACTGGGCTCGCTGGAGCCGCTGCTCGATCCGTGCGGTCCAGCCGGAGTAGAAGGCCGCGCGCGCGGTGCGCCCGTGCACCGGCCGATGGGCGCCGGAGCGGATGTAGGCGTCGGCGTCGGCCACCATCTGCACGACGAGGGAGACGTAAAGGGTCTTCACCACGGCGATGTCGTCGGGGAACCCGTACAAGGTCACCCCGGTGTTGTCGCCGCGGATGGTGCAGCGCAGGTCGTTGGCGCGGGCGACGGCCAGCATCAACTCGATGTATCGCACGTTCGACTGCTGGCCACGGTGCCCAAGCCGGACCGGTTCGAACGAGGGGGTCGGCGACGACTCCGTCTGCTCGTGCGCGGCCCGCGCCACCGCCAGCTCGATCGAGTGGCTCGTGGCGAGCTGCTGCGCCTTGGTGAGGAAGGCGTCGCGCTCGGCCTCGGTGCTGGCGCCCTCGGCGTGGCGCAGCATCTTCCCGACCTTGGCGAGCATGCCGTCGCCTTCGGGTCGTTGGCTGTCGAGCCCCAGCTGCCGGTGTGCCTCACGGAGCATCGCCGCGATCTCGGTCCAGCCGATGTCCTCGAGCAGTTGCAGCATCGTGGCCCGGAATCCGGCGCCGTGCGTGTCGATGATCGCGCCCTCGACACCGGTGTTCAGGTGATGGGCCAGCTCGTGCACGACCACGAAGCCCCGCAGGGCCCAGGCGCCGCCGCGCTCTCGCTCAGGCAGGCAGATCTGGCCGTCGCGGTAGGTGGCCTTCTTCCATCCGCGGTACGTCACCACCTCGACGGGCTTGCGCTCGCGGTCGCGATAGCGGGAGCCGTAGTCGCGGGCCTGCTGACGCAGTCGGTCGAGGACCTGGTCGACGAAGACCGTCACGTCCGAGGGCTTCGAGAAGCGCGGCTCGGTCTCGGGCGAGAAGTCGACGACGCGACGCTTGCCCCCGCGGGTGAGGGTCACCTGGACGGTCCCGGAGTCGGGGGAGACGGCGTCCAGCCACGCGGTCACCATGTCCTCGGCGGCATACGTCGACCGCTGGTCGGGATCGTCCATGCCCACGAGCGTGCCAGAGGGCTCAGACATCGTTCGGGGCGCCGTGCGGCGCGCCCGCCTGGTCTGCGGAGTTCGCCGGACGCGTCGGGTGATCTCAGGCGGGGATCGCGGCGGCGCGGCCGGTGACAGCGACACTCGGATCGTCGTCCGTCACGTCGACGAGCAGTTCGCTCGGTCGTCCCATGTCGTGGCCCTGATGGATCGTCACGCGGGTCGGCGTCGACACGAGGTGGAGGTCGCGCAGGTAGCCGCCGAACGCCGCGGCGGCCGCGCCGGTGGCGGGATCCTCGACCACGCCGCCGGGCGGGAACGGGTTGCGGACGTGGAACGTCACCTCGTCCTCGGCCCAGAACAGATGCGCCGTCGTCCAGCCCTCCCGGGCCATGAGTGCCTCGAGCGCCGTGAAGTCGTAGGCGAGCGCGGCCAGCGTCTCGCGGCTGCGGACGCCCAGGACGAGATGGTCGTTGCCGGCGAAGGCGACGTGTGGGGGATGGACGGGGTCGAGGTCGGCGGCGGTCCAGCAGAGCGCGGCCAGCGCCTCGGTCAGCACGTCCGGGTCGACCGGACGGGTGTGCGTCGGGGGCGAGGACACGGTGGCGACGAGACGGCCGGCCTCACTGCGGGTGCTCACTGCCACGTCACCGGCGGCGGTGCTCAGGGCGAGACGCCCGGGGCCGTGACGCTCGGCGAACGCCACGGCGGTGGCGACGGTGGCGTGACCGCAGAACGCGACCTCCGCCACGGGGCTGAAGTAGCGGACGTCCGCCCGGGTCGTGCCCTCATCGGTCGCGCCGACCGACAGGAAGGCTGTCTCGGAGTAGCCCACGTCCTGCGCGATCGTCAGCATCGTCGCATCGTCGAGCCCGGTGGCGTCGAGGACCACGCCCGCGGGGTTGCCGCCCCCTTCGACCGTCGTGAACGCGGCGTAGTGGAGCACCTCGGTGGTCATCGCGCGGGCCCCTCCTCGGTGAGCCTGCAGTCAGGCGGGTCTGGGTCTGTCCGCTCAGCGTGGCACGAGCAGGGTCTCGTCCGCACCAGCCGACTGCGGCGCGACGACCTCCGGGCGGCCGGTCTCGTACCCGGACGGCTGAGGCGCCTCAGTTGCTCCAGATCCAGCCGAGCAGTCCGGCCATGGGCTCCGGGACCGCTTCGAACGGCACGGTCTCGGCCATCAGGGCGGCGTACCTGGCCTTCCGGGATCCGGTCGCGGACACGAAACGGCGCACCTGGTCCAGCGCCTCGTGGTCGCGGTGCGCCGGTTGGTTCTGGAAGTCGCGGAACGTCTTCAGGTCGCCGTTCGCCTCCAGCAGCGACGTCATCGCGGCCACCCCCATCGCGCGAGCCAGCTCCAGCTCCAGATCGGGGCGGCAGGCGAAGAATCCCTGCCGGGTGAGGTCCTCGCCCTCCTGGCGGTTGAGTGCGCCGGCGACGAAGCGCTCCTCGGCCTCGTCGTACAGGCCGCCCACGCGGTGTCCCTGCGCAGCCGCCTCGGCGATCGCACGGCCGAAGTTGCCGGCGCCCCCGATGGCGGTGACGGTGATCTGCTCCGCTTCGAGGTCGACCCCGAAACGCGGAGCGAGGGCGACGAGGGCGCCGCGGTCGGACTCGCCCTCGACGAGGAGTGTGATGGGTTTGGGCACCCGCCGATTCTCGTGGAGCCGCCGGGGGAGCCGTGGGCCGGGTCGGCGGGCCCTCGACGACCAACGCGGACTGAAAACCACGAAACCGGCCCCCGATCCTGCGTTTCCGCAGTTCAGGGGCCGGTTGACTGGGCCAGTCGGCTCAGATGTCGTAGTACAGCTCGAACTCGTGCGGGTGCGGCCGCAGCTGGATCGGCAGGATCTCCTCGGTGCGCTTGTAGTCGATCCACGTCTCGATCAGGTCGGGCGTGAACACGTCGCCCGCCGTCAGGAACTCGTGGTCGGCCTCGAGGCTGTCGAGCACGGCGCCGAGCGACGTCGGGACCATGTCGATCTCGGCGTACTCCTCCGGCGGCAGCTCGTAGATGTTCTTGTCGATCGGGGCCGCCGGCTCGATCTTGTTCTTGATGCCGTCGATGCCGGCGAGCAGCAGCGCGGAGAACGCCAGGTACGGGTTGCTCGACGGGTCGGGGCAGCGGAACTCGATGCGCTTGGCCTTGGCGTTCGCGCCCGTGATCGGGATGCGGACACAGGCCGAGCGGTTGCGGGCCGAGTAGACCAGAGCGATCGGAGCCTCGAAGCCCGGCACGAGGCGGCGGTAGGAGTTCACCGACGGGTTGGTGAACGCCAGCAGCGACGGGGCGTGCTTCAGGATGCCGCCGATGTACCAGCGGGCCGTGTCGGAGAGTCCGCCGTAGCCGGCCTCGTCGTAGAACAGCGGCTCGCCGTTGTTCCAGATCGACTGGTGCACGTGCATGCCCGAGCCGTTGTCGCCGAAGATCGGCTTCGGCATGAACGTCACGGTCTTGTCGTTGGCCCACGCGGTGTTGCGGACGAGGTACTTGAACTTCATCGTGTCGTCCGCGGCCTTGAGCAGCGTGTCGAAGCGGTAGTTGATCTCGGCCTGGCCGGCGGTGCCGACCTCGTGGTGGCCGCGCTCGAGGATGAGGCCGGCGTTCGCCAGGTTCGTCATCATGTCGTTGCGCAGGTCGGCGAAGCGATCGGTCGGCTGGACCGGGAAGTAGCCACCCTTGTAGCGGACCTTGTAGCCGCGGTTGTCCGCCAGGTCGTCACCGGTCGACCATGCCGACTCGGCGGACTGGATCTCGTAGTAGCTCTTGTTCGCGCCGGTGCCGTAGGCGACGCGGTCGAAGATGTAGAACTCGGCCTCGGGGGCGAAGAACGCCGTGTCGCCGATGCCGGTGGTCTTCAGGTACGCCTCGGCCTTGCGGGCGATGTTGCGCGGGTCGCGCGAGTAGGCCTCGCCGGTGATCGGGTCGTGGACGAAGAAGTCCATCGCGATCGTCTTGGGGTTGCGGAAGGGATCCACGTACGCGGTGCCGTAGTCCGGCAGCAGCTTCATGTCCGACTGGTCGATGGTCTGGAACCCGCGAATCGACGAGCCGTCGAACGCGACGCCCTCGGCGGCGGTGTCCTCATCGAATGCCGAGATCGGCATCGTGACCTGCTGCTGGATGCCCGGAAGGTCGGTGAACCGGATGTCGATGTACTCGACGCCCTCGTCCCGGACAAACTTGAAGAACTCGTCGGCATTGCCGAACATGTGGCCTCCTCGACCGCGATGCAGCGGATAGATCGGTTCGGACGGCATCTCCCTGCGTCCACCTAGAGGCTAGGTGGGGGCAGTTTCCCGTCCATCACCGGATTGTTACATGCAGGTTACGCTGCCGCAGTTCGTCAAATTGACCCGGTGTCGGTGGCGAGTGGTAAGCAGCGAGCGCTCAGCAGGCACCGAGATAGCAGGAAAAAAGACTGGACATTCGAACACATGACCCAATAAGGTGTGGGTATGTCTTCGGGGGTTGACGAGCTGGTCGGCGCGTTGCGCACGGCTGCTCAGACGGTGCGATCGGTCACCAGCTCGGTGGCCGAGGAGTTGCGCGCGTTGTCCGCGGCCCGAGATGCCGCCGAGGCTGCGATGGCCGAGCGCCTCGCGGAACTCGAGCAGACCCAGGGGTACGTGGCTGAGGACGCGTCGAGTGTGTCGACGTGGGCCCGGCGTGAGTTGCGTCAGGACGCACGGCGGACGCGTCAGCTGATCACCGCGGCGGGGACGATGCGCGAGCTTTCCGAGGTGGGGGAGGCCGCAAGGGCCGGTCGGATCTCGATCGATCATGTGGCGCGGTTCTCGTTCGCGTTGGCCCATGTCGACCAGGTCGAGGTGCGACGGTGGGAGTCACACCTGGTCGCCGTGGCGCTGCTGCATCCGCCGTCGCGGGTCAAGGCGTTGGTCGACCGGTTGCGGGCCATCCTCCATGCCGAGGAGCTCGACGAGGCGTGGATCGCCGGCGCCGACAAGGCGCACCTGACGCTGAACGCGCTGCAGGACGGGTGGCACGTCACCGGCTTCCTGCCCATCGACGTCGGGGCGAAGCTCAAGGTCGTGCTCGATGCGGTCTCGGTGCCACGTGAGGCGGGGGACCGGCGGTCGGCATCCGAGCGTCGCATCGATGGCCTCGACCAACTGCTCACCCGGGTCCTGGCTGACGGTCTGCCCACCGACGGCACCGTCCGTCCCCAGATCCACGTCCTGGTCGATGCCGGCACCCTGCAACGCGCGCTCGCACCCGGCACCGAGAGCGCGTTCGAGCCGGTCGAGCCGGCCGTCCTGCACGGCTTCGGCCACATCGGACCGAACCTGCTGGCGCACCTGACCTGCGGCGCCGACCTCATCCCCGTCCTGGTCGACCACATCGGACCGAACCGCACCGTCCTGGACGTCGGGCGTCGTCACCGTGACGCCACCGCGAAGCAACGCCACGCAGTCTGGGTGCAACAAGAAGGCCGCTGCGACACCGACCACTGCCGCAACTCGATCGACCACGTCCACCACCGCAGACGGTGGTCCGACGGCGGCCCCACCGACCTGGCCAACCTCGTCGGACTCTGCACCGCCTGCCACCGCCACACCCACCGCCACGACACCACCCTCGCCCGGGCCGGCTGACGCCGCTGCCTACGCTTGGAGACGTGACCGAGACCTACGACGAGCCCTCGCTGGGCCGGCGCATCGTCGCGCTGCTCATCGACTGGGTGATCGCCAGCCTGTCCGCCGTCGCCCTGTTCGGGTGGGCCGGCGTACGGTTCCCGCCCGCCGGCATCCGCGACCAGCTGATCATCAACGGCGTGTTCGTGCTCGAGGTGTCGATCCTGCTCGGCCTCGTGGGCTTCTCGATCGGCAAGCGCGTCATGGGTCTGCGACTGATCAACCCCGACGGTAGGCCGATCGGCATCCCCCGCGCGGTGCTGCGCACCGTCCTGCTCAGCTTCGTGATCCCCGCGATCATCATGACCGAGGACAAGCGCGGACTGCACGACCTCGCGGCCGGCAGCAAGGTCGTCCGGGCCTGAGTCAGCCGCGCATCGCCTTGCGCGCGCCCTTCATGCTCGTGGGCATCGGGCCGCGCGGCATGGGGGCGGCCGGACGCATCGCGTCAAGCGCCTTGAGCTTGTAGAGCACGTCGGTCTGCTGGGCGGGCTTGATCGCCTTCGGCAGCTTCTTGACCCGCTTGACCAGATCGGGCAGCGGGACCTCGCCCTCGCCACGGCCGACGATCAGCGTCGTCACAGGGACACCGTCGCCGACGATGCGCTGGTGCTTCTTGGCCTCGGAGGCGAGCAGGTTCTTGACCCGCGCGTGCTGGCCCTCGCCCACGAGCACGACGCCGGGGCGGCCGACGAGACGGTGCACGACGTCCTGCTGCTTGGTGAAGCCGACGGCGGGCTTGACGTCCCAGCCGCGGCGGAGCATCTGCAGCGCGCCTGCGCCGGCGCCCAGCTGGCCCTCGGCCTGCTGGTACATCGACTTCTCGGCGCGCTTGCCGAACACGATCATCGTGACCAGCAGCGAGGTCGTCAGCGCCAGCACGGCGGTGATGATGATCGAGAACCAGGCGGTGCCCAGCAGGAGCACGCCGAGGGCGGCCACGGCGGCTGCGGACAGGACGAAGACGCCCAGCAGCAGCAGGCCGATGCGCGGCTGGGTCTTCTTCGTCATCTGGTACGCATTGCGCAACTGCGCGAGGCGACCGGTGGGCACGGCGGATGCGGGGCTGGACATGAGCCCGATTCTACGTCAGGCCCGGGCGTCCATGGCCTGCTGGTAGAGCCTTCCGGCGCGGTAGGACGAACGGACGAGAGGCCCGGACATGACGCCGGAGAAGCCGATCTCGTCCGCCTCCTGCTGCAGCTCGACGAACTCCTCGGGCTTGACCCACCGCTCGACGGGGTGGTGACGTGCCGACGGACGCAGGTACTGGGTGATCGTGATGAGCTCACAACCGGCGGCGTGCAGGTCGCGCAGCGCCTGCGAGACCTCCTCGCGGGTCTCGCCCAGGCCCAGGATCAGGTTGGACTTGGTGACCAGGCCGAACGCGCGCGCCTGCGTCAGCACATCGAGCGAGCGCTCGTAGCGGAAGGCCGGGCGGATGCGCTTGAAGATGCGCGGCACGGTCTCGACGTTGTGGGCCAGCACCTCGGGGCGCGACTCGAAGACCTCGGTCAGCAGCTCGGGGATGCCGTTGAAGTCGGGGATGAGGTTCTCGACGCCCGTGCCCGGGTTCAGCTCATGGATCTTGCGCACCGTCTCGGCGTACAACCACGCGCCGCCGTCGGGCAGGTCGTCGCGGGCGACGCCGGTGATCGTGGCGTACTTCAACTCCATGGTGCGGACGCTCTCGGCGACGCGGCGCGGCTCGTCACGATCGAGGTCGGAGGGCTTGCCCGTGTCGATCTGGCAGAAGTCGCAGCGGCGGGTGCACTGCTCGCCCCCGATGAGGAAGGTGGCCTCGCGGTCCTCCCAGCACTCGAAGATGTTGGGACAGCCGGCTTCCTGGCAGACCGTGTGCAGGCCCTCGCTCTTCACGAGCTTCATCAGCTCGTTGTACTCGGGGCCCATCTTGGCGCGGGTCTTGATCCACGCGGGCTTCTTCTCGATCGGCGTCTCGGCGTTGCGAACCTCGAGCCGCAACATCTTGCGTCCTTCGGGAGCGATGGTCACGGGGACCACCCTACGCGGGGGTGGTGATCGCATCTGTGAAGTGCCTCTCACCCCCTAGGCTGAGCCGGTGAGAACTCGGGTCGACACGACGCAGCGATGGGCCTATCCGGTGATCATGGTGCTGCTGGCAGTGGGTCTGGGCATCTCCGGAGCGCCGGCCCCGCTGTACGGGGTGTACGCCGCGGAGTGGGACTTCGCGCCCCTCACGACGACCGTCGTGTTCGCCGTGTACGCCTTCGGCGCCCTGGTCAGCGTGGTGCTGACCGGGCCGGTGTCGGACCGGATCGGGCGCCGTCCCGTCCTGATCGCCGCCGTCCTGGCGCTGCTGGCCGGACTCGCGCTCTTCGTCCTGGCGGAGTCCGTCGCCTGGCTGATCGTGGCCCGCGCGATCCACGGGGTGGGCGTCGGCGCGATCGTCGTGACCGCGTCGGCCGCGTTGCTGGACCTGCAGCCCGATCAGGGGGCGCGGTCGGGCAAGCGCACCGGGGTGGCGTTCAACCTCGGCATCGCGATCTCGATCATGGCGACGGCGTTGATCGCGCAATACGGGGCTCACCCCCTGGTCACGCCGTACGTGCTGCTCGCGGTCCTCATCACCGCCCTGCTGGTGGCGATCCTCGTGATGAGGGAACCGCACGACGGCCACGGCGCGGAGGACCTGCGGATCGCCCGGCCCCGGGTGCCGGGGTCGATCGCGGCCGACTTCCGGTTCGCGGCGATCGGGGTCATGGCCTCGTGGTCGGTGCTGGGGGTCTTCCTGTCGCTGTTCCCGAAGATCGCCTCGGACGCCGTCGGCACCGACAACCTCGTCTTCGGTGGATCCGTGGTGGCCCTGTCGGCGTTCGCCGCCGCGATCAGCCAGCTGGTCGCCGTCCGGTGGACGCCCCGGGTGGCGGCCGTGGCCGGCGACGCCGGCACGGCCGTGATGCTGCTGGTCAGCATCGTGGCGATCCACACCGGCTCCGCGGTGGCGATCCTGGCCACCTCGACCGTGCTCGGGTTCTTCTTCGGCATGGCGTTCGGCAGCTCGCTGCGTCACCTGGGCGACGTCGTGCCGGCGGGTCATCGCGGCGAGGTCATGAGCGCCTTCTACGTGCTGGCCTACTCCGCGATGGCGGTGCCGACGATCCTGGCGGGCTGGGCGGCGACCACGTGGAGCCCCGAGCAGATCCTGGCGCCGTTCCTGGCCTGTGTGGCACTGGCCAGTGTCGTGGCCGGGGTGCTGGGCTGGCGGCTCCAAGCGCCCGACGCGGACGCCGTCATCGACTGAGCGGAGGCTCAGAGCAGGGGCACCGAGGCGTGCTCGACGCGCTCGATGTCGGGGGAGGGGGCGTACGGCCCCCACGCCAGCAGGTCCCGCAGGTGGGTAATGACCCGGGGCGCCACGTCGGCCGGGCGGACGTCGCGCCCGATCTCGCGGTCGAGCGAGGTGACGCCCGCGTCGGCGATGCCGCAGGGGACGAAGCGGTCGTACCAGCCCATGTCGACGTCGCAGTTGAGGCTGAAGCCGTGCATGGTGACCCCCCGCGAGACGCGGATGCCGATCGCGGCGATCTTGCGCTCGGGGCGACCCGGGGCGGCCGGCAACCAGACGCCCGAACGGCCGGGAACGCGGCCCGTGGCGACGTCGAGCTCGGCGAGCGTGCGGATCAGAGCCTCCTCGATCCGGCGCACGTAGTCGACGACCAGTACGTGCGAGGGCAGCTTCACGATCGGGTAGCCGACCAGCTGCCCGGGGCCGTGGAAGGTGATCTTGCCGCCGCGATCGACGTCCACGACGGGGGTGCCGTCCTGGGGACGCTCGTGCGGCTCGGTGCGCCGGCCGGCGGTGTAGACCGGCGGGTGCTCCAGGAGCAGGGCCGTGTCCTGGATGCGGTCGGCGACCCGGTCGGCGTGCACCTCGCGTTGGAGGTCCCACGCCTGCGTGTACTCGAGCGCGGCGTCGCCGTACCAGTCCTGGAGGAAGCGCACGCGATCAGCCTACGGGGCAGCGCAGGACCGTCAGGTCCAACCACCGGTCGAACTTGCGGCCGACCTCGGCCAGGTGCCCGGTCTGCTCGAAGCCGAGGTCCTCGTGCAGCTCGATCGAGACGGTGTTGCCCGACTCGATGAGGGCGAGCACGACGTGGACGTCGGCGTCGTCGTAGGCGTGCCCCAGCAGCGCGACGAGCAGTTCGCGGGCGATGCCGCGGCGTCGGTGGTCGCGGTGCACGTAGACGGAGTTCTCGACGGTGTGCCGGTAGGAGCTGCGGGTGCGGAACGGCCCGTAGGAGGCATACCCGGCGACCGTGCCCCCGGTCTCGGCGACCAGCACCGGGTAGCCGGCCGTGACGAGGTTCTCGTACCAGCGGACCCGGTCGGCGAGCTCGGCAGGCGTCTCGTCCCAGATCGCGGTGGTGTTCAGGATCGCCTCGTTGTGGATGTCGAGGATCGCCGGGAGGTCGGCGGGGGTCGCTTCACGGATGGTCGCCACGGGTCCATCGTCTCAGGGCTGTGGAGGAAGAGTCGACATCCGTGGCCCGTGGCGCGAGGCTGCGGCCATGGGGGAGTTGATCGCGGCTCTCGTCGCGCTGGTCGTTCCGGGCACCGGCGGGTGCGATGCCCTCACGGCCCTCGACACGGTGCGCACGGCCGCGTGGACCACCGCCGACGAAGGCCTGTTGTCCGGGATCTACGGCTCCGACGCGGGTCGCGCCGACGTCGAGCGGCTGCGCGCCTGGCATGAGCGCGGGGTCACCGTCGAGGGGGCGCGGACGATCCGCGCGTCATGCCGTGACAGGGGTGCCGCGGGCATCGAGGTCGTCGAGCGGCTCGGTCCGACGGTGGCGGTGCTGCCCGACGGTGCGCGCAGGAGGCTCCCGGCCGACGGGTGGAGCCGGCGCACCGTCGACCTCGAGCGCGAGGGCGGGCGGTGGCGGATCGTGCGGGTGTCGTGAGGCTCAGGCGCCCCGGCCGAGCGCCGTGCGCAGCACGCGGTCGATGCCCGGGTCGGCGAAGGAGAACCCGTCGGCCATCAGCGCGGCGGGACGCAGGCGCAGCGATCCCAGCAGGTCGTCGGCGAGTCCGCCGAGCGCGAGCCGGACGGCGAACGACGGTGCCGCCAGCACGGCCGGTCGGCGCAGGGTCGAGGCGAGCGTGCTGGTGAAGTCGCGATTGGTGACGTCGTCGGGGATGGCCAGGTTGACCGGACCGCTCAGCTCGCCCTCGAGCACGTGCGTCACCGCGGTCACCCAGTCACGGCGCGAGATGGTCGAGAAGTACTGGTCGCCGTCCCCGAGCCGAGCGCCCAGGCCCAGGCGGAACGGCGGCAGCATCAGCTGGAGCGCGCCGCCGGAGCGGTCCAGGACGACCGAGGTGCGCAGGTAGGCCACGCGGGCGCCGGCCTCCACCGCGGGCGCGGCGGCGGCCTCCCACTGCTGGGCGACGTCGGCGAGGAAGCCCGTCCCGGGCTCGGAGGTCTCGTCCAGTTCGTCGGCGCCGCGATCGATGCCGTACCAGGACATCCCGGAGCCCGAGAGGAACGCCGGAGGCGTGGGTGCGGCGGCCACGGCCCGGGCGAGCGTGCCCGTGGCGCCCAGGCGCGAGGAGAGGATCTCGGCCTTGCGCCCGGGGGTGCGCGGCCACTGCTGGATGGGGGAGCCGGAGAGGTTGACGACGGCGTCGGCCGAGTTGATCAGCTCCTGGTCGACGAGGCCTTCGGAGGGCTTCCACCAGGACTCCCCGGTGCCCGCCGTGCGGCGGACCAGCGCGGTGACGTCGTGTCCGCGCTGGCGCAGATGATGGACGAGGGGCGCGCCGAGGAATCCCGACGCGCCCCCCACCACGACCTGCATGGTCAGCCCAGCTCGCCCTCGAAGGCGCCGGCCTGCAGCCGCTCCTTGATCGCCGTCAGGAAGCGACCGGCGTCGGCACCGTCGATGATGCGGTGGTCGTACGTCAGGGCCAGGTAGGCCATCGAGCGGATCGCGATGGACTCGGAGCCGTTCGCGTCGGTGATGACGACCGGGCGCTTGACGATCGAGCCGACGCCGAGGATCGCGACCTGCGGCTGGTTGATGATCGGCGTGTCGAACAGGGCCCCGTTGCTGCCCAGGTTCGTGATCGAGAACGTCCCGCCGGAGAGCTCGTCGGGCAGCACCTTGTTGTTGCGGGTGCGGGCGGCGATGTCGGCGATCTTGCGTGCCAGTCCGGCGATGTTGAGGTCGCCCGCGTCCTTGATGGTCGGAGCCAGCAGGCCGCGCTCGGTGTCGACCGCGATCGACAGGTGCTCGCCGTCGGGGTAGGTGACGGTGCCGCCCTCGAGGTCGAGCGCCGCGTTGACCTGCGGGTACTGCTTGAGCGCCTCGATGGCCGCCTTCGCGAAGAACGGGAGGTAGGTCAGCTTGACGCCCTCGCGCTCCAGGAACGCGTCCTTGTGCTGGGCACGCAGTCGTACGACCTCGGTGACGTCCACCTCGTGCACCTGCGTGAGCTGCGCCGCGACCTGCAGCGACTCGACCATGCGCGTGGCGATGGTCTTGCGCAGCCGGGTCAGCTTGTCGGTGCGACCACGCAGCGGGGACGGCTCGGACGCCGGCGCCGCGGAAGCGGCCGGTGCCGACTCCTGGGCCGGGGCCTGGGCCGCCTTGTTCTTCTCGGCGGCGTCGAGGATGTCCTGCTTGCGGATGCGGCCGCCGACACCGGAGCCGGTGACGGTCGCCAGGTCCACACCGTGCTGCTTGGCCAGCTTGCGCACGATCGGCGTCACGTAGCCCTCGCTCGAACCGTCGGAGGAGTCGGACTCCTGCGCCTTCGGCTGCTCCTGCTGGGGCTCTTCAGCCTTCGGCTCCTCGGCCTTGGGCTCTTCAGCCTTGGGCGCTTCAGCCTTGGGCTCGGGCTCGGGCTCGGGCTCGGGCTCCGGCTCCGGCTCGGGCTCGGGCTGCGACTCGGCGGGAGCCGCACCCTCTTCGCCGATGATGGCCAGCTCGGCGCCGACCTCGACCGTCTCGTCCTCGGCGACCTTGATCTCCAGCAGCGTGCCGGCGACGGGCGAGGGGATCTCGGTGTCGACCTTGTCGGTCGAGATCTCCAGCAGCGGCTCGTCGACCTCGACGGTGTCGCCGACGGACTTGAGCCACTGGGTGACGGTGCCCTCGGTGACGGACTCGCCCAGGGCGGGCAGCGTGACGGCCTGGCCCTGTGCGCTGCCGGACGACGCCGGCTTGGCCTCGGGCTCGGGGGCGGGCGCCTCCTCGTCGGGCTCGGCGGCCGGCGCCTCGGCCTCGGCGGCCGGCTCCTCGGACTGGGGCTCGACCTCGGCCTCGTCGCCGTCCAGGTTCGTGTCGCCCGCGGCCTCGGCGGCGTCGGAGCCACCGTCGGACGAGGACTCGCCCTCGTCGCCGATGATCGCCAGCACGGCGCCCACCTCGACGGTGTCGTCCTCCTCGGCCCGGATCTCGAGGATCGTGCCGGCGACGGGGGAGGGGATCTCGGTGTCGACCTTGTCGGTCGAGATCTCCAGCAGCGGCTCGTCGACCTCGATCGTGTCGCCGACGGACTTGAGCCACTGGGTGACGGTGCCCTCGGTGACGGACTCGCCGAGCGCGGGAAGGGTGACTTCGGTTGCCATGTGTCGTTGTCCTTGATCTCAGGCGTGCGAGTGCAGCGGCTTGCCGGCCAGGGCGAGAGCCGCCTCGCCGAGGGATTCGTTCTGGGTGGGGTGGGCGTGGATGAACTCCGCGACGTCGTCGGGGTAGGCCTCCCAGCCGACCCAGAGCGTCGCCTCGCCGATCTGCTCGCCCATGCGCGCGCCGAGCATGTGGACACCCACGATCGGGCCGTCCTTCTCGCGGACGACCTTCACGACACCCGCGGTCTGCAGGATCTGGCTCTTGCCGTTGCCGCCGAGGTTGTACTCGACCGTCTCGACCTCGCCGTGCTTCTCCTTGGCCTGGGCCTCGGTCAGACCGACCGACGCCAACTCGGGCTCGCAGTAGGTGACGCGGGGGATGTTCGAGTCGATGACGGGGCGCGGGTTGAGGCCCGCGATCTCCTCGGCCACGAAGATGCCGTGGGCGAAGCCGCGGTGCGCCAGCTGCAGGCCGGGCACGAGGTCGCCGACCGCGAAGACGCCGTCGACGTTGGTGCGCAGGCGCTCGTCGGTGGGGACCCAGCCGCGCTCGACGTTGACGCCGGCCTCCTCGAAGCCGAGCCCGGCCGAGCGCGGGCCACGGCCCACGGCGACCAGGACGACGTCGGTCTCGATGGTGTCGCCGTTCTCGAGGGTGACGACGGCGCCGTCGTCGTTCTGCTCGACGCCGGTGAACTTCACCCCGGTCTTGAAGCCGATCTTGCGCTTGCGGAAGGCGCGCTCGAGGCCCTTGCTGAGGATCGGGTCCTCGAGCGGGACGAGCGTCGGGAGGGCCTCGATGATCGTGACCTCGGCGCCGAAGGAGTTCCACACGGAGGCGAACTCGACGCCGATGACGCTGCCGCCGATGATGACGGCGCGCTTCGGGACCTCGTCCATGCGCAGGGCCTGGTCGCTGGTCATGACCCGGCCGCCGATCTCGATGCCGAGCGTGCGCGGCTCCGAGCCCGTGGCGAGCACGACGTTCGTGCCGGTGTAGCGCTGGCCGTCGACCTCGACGGTCTTGGCGTCGACGAGCTTGCCCTCGCCCTCGATGACGGTGATGCCGCCGGACTTCACCAAGCCGGTGAGTCCCTTGTAGAGGCGGTCGATCACGCCCTGCTTGTAGGCGTTGACCTTGGTCATGTCGACGCCGTCGAAGCTGGTGTGGACGCCGATCGAGTCACCCTCGCGGGCGGTCTGGGCGACCTCGGCCGCGTGCAGCAGCGCCTTGGTGGGGATGCAGCCTTCGTGGAGGCACGTGCCACCCACCTTGGCCTTCTCGATCATGGCAACGGTCTTGCCGAGCTGGACGGCGCGCAGTGCGCACGCATAGCCCCCGCTTCCGGCTCCGAGAATGACGATGTCGAACGAATGGGGTGCGTCGTCGGGCACGATGTCCTCCGGGTAGGTGGTCTCATGTCATCTTGTCACCTGCTCGGTGACGACTGCCACCGGGGAGCCGCGGATGGCCCGGTTGCGGCGAGGTTGGCGTCGTCAGTGGGCCGCGTCCGGCAGAATTGCGCCGTGGGTCTTTTCAAGCGTCGCCGCCGCACCGATGCCGGTGCCGTCGTGTCCGACCGCGACGCCACGCGGGCCGACCTGGCCGCCCTGCGTGAGTTCGCGACCACCCGGACGGGGGTCGAGGCGTATGTCGAGCCCAAGACCACCGTCACGCAGACGACGGTCGTGTTCGTCGCCTCCGACGGCGAGTGGACCCGTCGCCGCATCCCCAACGAGAAGGCCGCCGCCGACCTGGCGCGCAGCCTGAAGATCCCGGTCTACGACGCGAATCGCGTGGGCTATCCCCAGCGGATGCGCGACTACAACGCGCGCGCCAGCGCCAAGAAGACCAGTGTCGAGGTCGAGCGCGGCGACTACAGCCCGTCGCAGTTCGGCGCGATCATGACGCTCGAGACGATCGCCGGCACTGACCCGTTGCCGCGCAACCCGTCGAAGTCCGACCTCGAGCGGGTCCTGCGCGCGGCGCGCGCCCAGGCCCACCCGGACCGCACCGGCGGCGACCGGACCCGCTGGGACAAGGTCGAGCAGGCCGCCCGCACGCTCGGTCTCTGAGCAGCGTCGGCCCCGGCCTCAGTGCCAGCCGCGGGGGTCCAGGCCGCCGGGGTGCGCGACCGCCGGGTCGTAGGGCTCGCGGCTGAGGATGAACGAGGCCAGGTCCAGGGCCCCGTCGGGCCGGACCACCAGGCGCTCGCCGGCGAAGTAGGTGTCCAGCCCGCGCCAGCCGTCACCGTCGCGCACGAAGCGCGAGCGCCGGTTGGCCATGGCGTCGGAGAGATGGAAGCCGTCGGCCGTCGCCTCGAGCCGGTACGGGACAGGACCCCAGAACCAGTCGCCCACCAGGTCGGCCACGTCGGGCGCCGGCTCCACGGCGGTCGCGGGCGTGGGTCGCTGGTCCAGCATCCGGGCCGCCTCGAGCAGCCCGGTGGCGAGGTCGCCCAGCCGCAGCGTGTCGTTGGTGAGGACGACGACGCCCCAACCGCTCTCCGGCTCGGCGATGGCGGTGGCCAGGAATCCGGGCATCGAGCCGCCGTGGCCGATCAGACGGCCCGATCCGTTGCCCGGCCAGATGCGCCAACCCAGTGCCTGCGCGGTCGCCCAGGGGACGCCGGGCCGATCGTCCACCGCGAGCGGGACGACCATCTCGGCCCAGGTCGCGGCCGAGAGCACGTCGCCGGTGTCACCGGCGGCGAAGGCGGCCCAACGGGCCAGCTCCTCGGCGCCGGCCCACAGCTGCCCGGCGGGCGCCATCGCTCCGGCGTCGTGATGGGGCTCGACCATGAGGCGATCGTCGAGGGGGTGGTGGGACAGGCCCACGGCCGCACCGTCGCCGGGTTGCAGCGTGACGCCTTGCATCCCGAGCGGCTCGAGGATCCCCACGCGGACGGCGTCGAACCAGGAGGTCCCGCGCAGCACCGCGACGAGACGGCCCAGGACGGCGAAGCCGACGTTCGAGTAGTGGAAGCGCGTCCCGGGAGTGTGGACCAACTCCAGGCCCGAGCCGATGAGCTCGTCCCAGTCGCCGCCCGGAGTGCGCTCCCACCACGGTCCGTTCGTCTCGGCCTGCAACCCCGACGTGTGGGACAGCAGCTGGGCGATCGTGACGTGGCCGAACGGCACGTCGGGCAGGTGCCGGTCGATGCGATCGGCGAGATCGAGCCGGCCCTCGTCACGCAGCCGCATCACCTCGACGGCGACGAACGTCTTGGTGATCGAGCCGATCCGGTACGCGGTCGCGGGCGTCGCGGGGGCACCGTCGCGTCCGTCGACCGTGCCGACCGCGCCCGACCACTGCAGCGCGCCGTCGCGCACCAGCGCGGCGGTGACGGACGCCTGGCCGGAGGCCTCCTGCTCGGCGAGCAGGAGGTCGTCGAAGGCTGACACCGGGTCAGCCGAGGTCGCGGGCGAGGCGGACGAGCGTGCGCACGCCGGCACCGGTGCCGCCGCCGGGCGTGTAGTCGAACGCACCGCCGTCGTTGTACCCCGGTCCGGCGATGTCCAGGTGGGCCCACGAGGCGTCGCCGACGAAGGCACGCAGGAAGGCGGCGGCGAACAGCGTGCCGCCGTAGGGCTTCGGGTTGTGCTGGCGCAGGTCGGCGATCGACGAGGTCTTCACGGCCGCGCCGATCTCCTCGGTGATGGGCAGGCGCCACATCGGCTCGCCCGCGAGCTCGGCCGCGGCCAGCACCCGCTCCTGCAGGTCGTCGTCGTTGCCCAGGACGGCGGTGGTGCGCGTGCCCAGGGCGACCATCGCGGCGCCGGTCAGCGTGGCGACGTCGATCACGTGGTCGGGCTCGTCCTCGACCGCGAGGGCCAGCCCGTCGGCCAGGACCAGGCGGCCCTCGGCGTCGGTGTTGTGCACCTCGACGGTGGCGCCCGAGCGCATGCGCAGGACGTCGCCGGGGCGCGTGGCCGTTCCGCTGGGCAGGTTCTCGGCGATGCAGGCGTACGCCGTCACGCGGATCGGCAGGCCGAGGCGCGCGATGGCGTTCGTCGCGGCGACGATCGCGGCGGCGCCGCCCATGTCGCACTTCATCGTCATCATCGAGGCGCCCGGCTTGAGCGAGAGGCCGCCCGAGTCGAAGGTGATGCCCTTGCCCACGAGCGCGAGGTGCTTCGTGGCGCCCTCGGGGTTGTAGGTCAGGCGGACCAGGCGCGGCGGGGCGTCCGAGCCGGCCCCGACGCCCAGGATGCCGCCGCAGTTCTCCTTGGCGAGGCGCTTCTCGTCCCAGACGGTGACGCGCACACCGGCCGGAGCCGCTGCCTTGATCGCGTCGGCGAACGAGGGCGGACGCAGGTCGCCGGGAGGAGTGTTGACCCAGTCGCGGGCCACGCAGGTGGCCTCGGCGACCACGACGGCCTCGTCGACGAGTCGCTTGGTCGCGGCCTTGCGGGCGTCGGGGCTCAGGATCGTCACGGTGTCGACGACCGTGGTCTTCTCGCGGGCCTCGGTGCCCTTGTAGTCGAGGTAGGTGTAGGTCGTCAGCACCGCAGCCTCCGCGATGGCGGCCAGGTCGGGCTCGGGCAGGCGGCTGGGATCGATGCCGATCCGGGTGGCCTTCGGCACGGCGCGCAGACCCTTGGCGACGGCACGACGCTGCTGCTCGGCGTCGGGCTCGGCCGCGGTGACGACCCACGCCGTCACCTGCTCGTCCCCGCTGGGGACGACGGCCACGTCGCCGGCCTCGCCGGTGAAGCCGAGGGCCGCCCACGGGACTCCGCTCGGGAGCTCCGCACCGGACGGCAACAGGGCCACGACGGCATCGACGGTGGGCAGGGAGGCACGCAACTGGACCGTGGACATGCAGCCACTGTAGTCAGCGGTAGTTTGGCCCGCATGGACCTGCTCCAGTCGCCCTTGCGCGAGCGACACGAGGCGCTCGGCGCCAAGTTCTCCGAGTTCGGTGGGTGGTCGATGCCCCTCGAGTACGCCGGTGGCGGTGTGCTCGCCGAGCACAAGGCCGTCCGCGAGGCGGTCGGCCTGTTCGACGTCAGCCACCTGGGCAAGGCCCTCGTGCGCGGCACCGGTGCGGCGGGGTTCGTGAACTCCTGCCTGACCAACGACCTGGGCCGCATCACGCCGGGCAAGGCGCAGTACACGTTGTGCTGCTCCGAGGACGGAGGCACGATCGACGACCTCATCGCCTACCTGCGCAGTGACTTCGAGGTCTTCCTGATCCCGAACGCCGCCAACAACGCGGAGGTCGTGCGTCGGCTGCAGGCAGCCGCGCCCGAGGGGATCGAGGTCGAGAACCAGCACCGCGACCACGCCGTGCTGGCGATCCAGGGGCCGTCCAGTGACGAGCTGCTCGCAGCTCTCGGCGCGCGGGCCGACCACGAGTACATGTCCTTCACCACCGGGACGGTCGACGGTGTCGAGCTCACGGTCTGCCGGACGGGGTACACCGGCGAGCGCGGCTACGAGCTCGTGGTCCCGGCCGAGGACGCCGTCGCCGTCTGGGACGCCGCCATGGCGGCGGGGGAGTCGCTGGGCATCCGCGCCTGTGGGCTCGCCGCCCGCGACACCCTGCGCACCGAGATGGGCTACCCGTTGCACGGTCACGAGCTGTCGGCCGAGGTCACGCCCGTCATGGCGCGCACCGGCTGGGCGATCGGGTGGTCCAAGCCCACGTTCTGGGGCAAGGAGGCGCTCGAGCGCCAGCGCGCCGAGAAGAAGGTGCGCACGCTGCGCGGCCTGCTCTCGCAGGGACGCGGCATCCCGCGTCCCGGGATGGCGGTCCACGACGCGGACGGCGCCACCCTCGGCGAGGTCACGTCGGGCACCTTCTCGCCGACGTTGCGTCAGGGCATCGGCCTGGCCCTGCTCGAGCCGTCCGTCGAGGACGGCTCGACCGTCACGGTCGACGTGCGCGGCCGCGCCGAGTCCTTCACGGTCACCAAGCCCCCGTTCGTCCGAGCATCGACCAAGGAGAGCTGAGATGACCTGGTCCTGGCAGTACGAGAACAGCGCCGGCGAGGCGACCGGCACGTCCGAGACGTTCGACCAGCGCAGCGAGGCCGAGACCTGGATCGGCACGAGCTTCGAGGACCTGCTCGAGGACGGGGTCGAGCGCGTGCGCCTGTTGCAGGACGGGACCGAGGTCTACGGGCCGATGTCGCTGCGGCCGGAGTAGGCCCCCGGCTCAGTAGTGCTCGCGCAGCGGCTGCCCGACCTCGATGGCGGGCTTCGGCAGGCGCATGCGACGGATCTGCGTGCTGCGCAGGACGGCGTAGAGCATCGCGCCGCGGCGCTCGGGCTTCGTGAAGCGCTTGGTCAGCTCGCGCTTGAGCGTGATCAGCAGCCAGACCTCGTCGAGGATCGTCGCGAAGATCGTGACGGTCCAGAGGCTGAAGACGACCGAGGCCAGTGACGGGAAGAAGCTGAGCACGAGGATGACCACCAGGATCGGCAGCATGAACTCGGCGACGGTGCGGCGTCGGTCGACGGCGTCGCGGGCGAGGGCCTTGGCCGGACCACGGTCGCGGGCCGGCAGGTCGGCGGTCGAGCCGCCACCCATGAGCGCCTGACGCTGCTTGTCGCGAGCGGCCGCACGACGACGGCGCTCGCGCTCGGCCTGCTCCTTGCGGGTCAGGGGGCGCTTCATCTGGGCCTTGCGGGCGGCCTCGGCCTCCTTGCGGCTGCGGGTGGGTCCGCTCTTGCGCTGAGGGGTCGGATCGGCTGCGTCGTTCACGCCATGGACCCTACAAGGCCGGGCCCCATGCTGGTGCGCACGGCTAGGGTGGTGCCATGGCTGACGGCGGGATCTGGGGACGTGTCACGCGGCTGTTCCGCGCGCGCAAGAACGGCGGCGACGGCCCTGGGCTGGAGGAGGTGCGCGAGCGTCTCGACGAGGCGTACCGCACCCAGTCCCAGTTGCTGGCCCAGGTGCGCCGTGGCGTCGCCGACGTCTCGACCAGTCGCAAGCGGGTCGAGATCCAGCTCGCCGGGCTGCGCCGCGAGATCGAGACCGCCGGCGCCGAGGCGAAGGCCGCGGTCGGCCGCGGCGACGACGCCGACGCCCGCCGCGCACTCGAACGCCAGGTGACGCTGGAGAAGGCGGCGACCGAGCTCGACGAGCGCCGGGCGCAGCTGAGGTCCGAGGAGGACCGGCTGAACGGCTCGGCCGCGTCGATCGAGCGCCAGATCGAGGACTTCCGGGTCCGCAAGGACACGCTCGCGGCCCGGTACTCCGCCGCCCAGGCGCGCCAGGAGATCCAAGGCGCCACCGCCGGGATCGGCGCGACGAGCGGCGAGGTGGGCCGGGTGATGGCCGACGCCGAGCGGCACACCCGCGAGCTGGAGGCCACCGCCGACGCGGTGGACGAGCTGATGAACGAGGGCATCCTCACGCGACCGGGGGAGTCGCAGGACGAGGCGCTGCTGCGACGATTCGACGAGGCGCTCGACTCGGTCCCCACCGAGCCGCGCCGCGTGGAGGGAGACGACCATGGCCCGCACCAGATTTCGCAGTGACCGCGGCCTGACCCTGCGCATGGGCGGGGTCGGGTTGGGACTGGTCCTGCTCTACGTGGCGTTCGGCGCGTTCCTGATCTCGAGCACCAACATGGTGTTCGGCTTGGTCGTCGTGCTCGGCATGTCGTGGGGACAGTGGTACTTCTCCGACTCGCTCGCGCTCAAGTCGATGGGCGCCCACGTCGTCGAGCCCGAGCAGGCGCCCGAGCTGCACGCGATGATCGACCGGCTCGTCGCGCTGGCCGACATGCCGAAGCCGCGCGTCGCCGTGGCGGTGACCGAGATGCCGAACGCCTTCGCGACCGGTCGCTCGCCGAGCCACTCCGCCGTGTGCGTCACGACCGGCATCATGCAGCGCCTCGACGCCGACGAGCTGGAGGGCGTGCTGGCCCACGAGCTGGCCCACGTCGCCAACCGCGACGTCTCGGTCATGACGGTGGCGTCCTCGCTCGGCCTGCTGGCGGGCTTCCTGACCCGCTGGGGCATGTGGTTCGGCGGCGGCCGCGACCGCAACAGCGGCCCGGCGATGATCGTCGTCATCTTGGTCAGCGTCGTCGTGTCGGCGATCAGCTTCATCCTCACGCGCGCCCTGTCGCGGTACCGCGAGCTCAGTGCCGACCGCTCGGGCGCCTACCTCACGGGCCGTCCGTCGAAGCTGGCGTCGGCGCTGGTGAAGATCTCGGGTGACATGGCCCGGATCCCCACCTCCGACCTGCGCGAGGCGCAGTCGATGAACGCCTTCTTCATCGCCCCGGCCGTCAACGGGCAGAGCGTGCAGGAGCTGATGTCGACGCACCCGCCGTTGCAGGCTCGCCTCGACCAGCTCGCCCAAATCGGCGCCGACCTGTCCGAGCGACGCTGACGTGGGCTTCCTCGACGGTCTGCTCGGCCGCAGCAAGCCCCCGAAGGCGAACCTGGACGTCCTGTTCTCGGTCCCGCAGGCGGCCCTGACCCTGCAGGCCGAGGGCTTCGCCTTCACCGGGCAGGGTGCGGTGTGCTTCCGCGACGGCGAGGGGCGTGCCGACGACGAGGTGATCGCGTCGGCGCAGGAGATGATCCGGACCGACCCCACCGCGTCCGTCGAGCTGAACCACGACGAGTTCGGGTTCTCCTGGCTCGAGGTCGCCCGGCCGTCGGGCGACGTCGCGGGCCTCGTCACTGACCTGCACGCCGTGAACTCCACGATGGCCGACCAGGGCTTCGACACCGCGATGCTGTGCTCCACCGTGGTGTTCGAGCACGAGGGTCACCGGTTGGCCCTGGTGTACCTGTTCAAGCGGGGCACCTTCTACCCGTTCGTCCCCGATCCCTCGGGCGCGCGCCGGCGCGACAACCCCACCGAGCTGCGGATGCGGGCCCTGATCGAGAAGGACGTGCCGATCGAGCCCGATCTGGGCCGATGGCTCGCCATCTGGGGAGCTCCCGGACTGTGAGCATTCCGGTCTAGGCACTGCGTCGATGGCCCTAGACTCACCGCCCATGGGCGAGGTCCGGGGGGTGCTGCGCGACGCGATCGCGGTTGTGTGGAACGGCTTCCGGCTCGTCGGGGCGCACTGGCCCGTGCTGGCCACGATCTTTCTGCTGGGGGCCGCCGGCCGCTGGGGCTTCCTGTGGCTGGCCGTCGCCCTGAGCGAGAACCACTCGACGTTGGCCGGTCTGGTCATCCCGCTGGCGCCGCTGTCGACCCTCGTCGCGATCATCGCGATGCTGCTGGTCGTCTCGACCTCGTTGACGTCGCTGGTCGCCGACACCTCGGCGCCGTCGCCGGGGACGGCCCCGCGCACGAACGGCTGGCTCGGCGTCGTGGCAGGAGCCCTGCTGCCCTTCCTCACGGTCTACGCCGCGCAGGGGATGCTGAAGCAGGACGTCGAGGCCTACGTGAACGAGGCCACCTACGACGAGCTCTACGGCAGTGCGGCGGTCTTCTACGGCGAGTCGGCGAACGTCGACCGCACGGCGATCGCCACCGGCTGGCTGCTGGTGGGGATCGTGGTCGTCGCGCTGGTGCTGCGCTTCCTGTTCGACCGGTTCGACCTGCCGGCGCGCAGCCGGCCCCTCGCGTTCGGCGCCGCCTACGTCGAGACGCTGTGGATCGTCACCCTGGGCGTGACGTTCACGAGCTACCAGGACCGGGCCTGGCAGTGGATCACCGAGCGGCGGTTCGTCCACTGGGTGCAGGACCGTTGGGCCGAGGTGATCGAGGTCCTCGGGCCGATCGGCGACCCGGTGGCGACCGTCGTGGGATGGGTCGGCACGTTCATCGACAACGCCGACGACGTGGTGCTCGTGCCGCTGGCCTGGCTGACCGTCGCCGCGGTCGTCTTCGGCAGCAGCATCGCCCCGCCGCCGCCCCGCGCGACCCGGCTGCGTGCGCCTCGCAGGCTGGCTGCCGTCGGTGCTCGCACACCGGCCGTGGTCAGGCGGTGGGCGGGGGAGGCGACCTCGGGGTTCCGGGGCCGCTTCAGCGGGCTGCGGGACGGGTTCCGCGTCCTGGCCCTGGGCGGGCTCGTGCCGATGGTGATGTTCTGCCTGGTCTTCGTGATCGCCGACCAGGCCAACGCGCTCGTCAACGAGCTGTGGCGCCTGGTGCTGGGACCGCGGGACCGCGACACGGCCCTGGCGTTCGCCCCGTGGCTGGACATCACGGCGTCGGCGCTGGAGTACGTCGTCCTGGCCGGGCTCCTGGCCGCCGCCATCGACCGCATCCTGACCAACCAGCGCCGGTGGGCGCAGGAGACGGCCGCAGCGGGCTCAGACGCCTGAGGGCTCCAGCGGCAGCTCGACGTGGCGAGGCAGCGAGTACCAGAGCCGCACCGCCGCCGGGACCGCCTCCTGCGGCAGCAGGAACACGGTGTCGGTGGTGAAGGTGGGCGGCCGGACGTCGTCCTCCTCGAGCAGCCGCGGGGCCGCGGCGCTGCCGAACTCGGGCTGAGGGCCCGGGGTGTCGGCCGGGACGCAGGTCGAGAAGCGCGAGCCGTCGAGGGTCATCCCCGCATCGGACTCGCGGTGCAGGCTGCCCGCCGTGTCCACGATCGCGACGGTGCAACCAGTCAGCACGGTGTCGGGATCGGCCTCGACCGCCAGGCTCAGTCGCCAGGCGCGCACACCGTCCGGCAGCGGATCTCCGCCGAGCAGGCGCAGGTCCTCCGCCGGCACGAACGAGGCCACGGAGTACTCGGCCTCGATGGGGTAGCGCAGGTGACCGTCGTCGTACTGGTCGACCAGGGACGCGGCGCCGCCGGAGACGGGGACCGGGTCGTGGAAGCCGTGCGTCCACCAGTAGTCGTGCAGCCGCGAGCTGCCGGCGGCCAGGGCCAGCGCGAGCGCCAGCGGCAGCGCCAGCAGGCCGATGCGATTGCGCTGCCACCACGTGCGGCGGTGCTCGACGGTGTCGGTCACGATGCCTCCGTCCGGGTCATGACGCCGGCCTCGGGCAGCTCGAGCGGCTCGGTGCGGGCACTCCACTTCTGGACCAACTGGCGCGTGGCCCCCAGGTCGATGACGGCCATCGAGTCCCAGCGCTCGTCGATGTCGCTCGGCGCGACGGCGATCCGGGCCCCCGGCACCGTGGCGGGATCGGCCTCGACGACCGCCAGGCACCGGGTCGGCCGGTCCACGAGGCGGCCCGTGCAGGTGATCGAGCTGCGTCCGCTGGAGCCGAAGAACGGCAGGACCCGGCCGGCGTTGTCGCGCAGGGCGGCGTACCGCAACGACGAGGACTCGCCACGCGGCGTGAAGGTGAACTCGACGGCGACGAAGACACCGGGGGAGACCAGGACCTGCCCGCCCGCGGGCGCGACCGACGTGGCGCCCTCGACGGAGAGGACCTCGACGTCACCGGTCCGCAGGCTCACCGTGTCGCCCACCGCGACCTGCTCCTCGAACGGCCGCGACGACGAGACGCGCTCCGGCAGTTGCTGGTGGAGCCATTGACCCAGCACCAGGGCGAGCACGACCAGCACGCCGGCGGTCGCGGGAGGGCGCCGTGGCACCAGCCGGCTCACGACTCACGTCCCGGCTCGACGGCGAGGTCGCCGGAGTGGGTCACCACGGGGTCGAACCACAGGAACTGGTCGTCGAGCCGGCTCTTGCGCCAGGTGTGCGCGGCGACGGCGACCGTCGCCCGGGTCGGCACGGGCTCGGACTCGGCCTGCTCCCACACGAACGCCACCTCGTACTCCAGCCCCGGAGCGGCGGTGCCGAGGATGCTCGCGTCCGCGAGGACCAGGACCTGGGGCGTCGCCTGCTCGCTGGGGCCCGTCTCGTCGCCGGAGGCTCCCCGGTAGACGCCGTCTAGCCCGCGCAGCTGGAGGGTCCGGCCGATCTGGCTGCCGTACACGGGATGGTCCGAGGTGTTCGTGAGCTTCGCGACGACCGCGATGGAACGGCCGCGGGGCTCGCCGCCGAGTCCGAGATCGTCGACCTGGCGGGCCCGCTCGATCGAGAGGTCGAACGGCTCGGCGTGGATCGTCCGACCCACCTTCAGCTCGGCGGGACCCTCGGGGGTGGCGGTGGCCAGGCCTCCGAACAGGCCCGAGGCCAGCACGGCCACCGCGGCGATCGCCAGGAGTGTCTGGCGCAGGGTCACGGTGCGGGACCACCGGAGCAGCCAGCGTCGCAGGCGGTCGTCCGCAGCCCTCGTCATGGCGCCGATGGTAGGGCAGCATCGCGGTGCTGCGGTGCCGACGCCGAGATTCGGGAGGTGCGCGATACCTTGGCCACGTGACCCTCGACTCCCTCTCCCGAGACCAGCTCGAAGCGTTCCTGGCCGAGCAGCAGCAGGCGTACACCGCGTTGCAACAGGCCGGACTGAAGCTCGACATCACCCGCGGCAAGCCCTCGGCGGCCCAGCTCGACCTCTCGCAGGACCTGCTGACGGCGCCGCTGACCGATCACCTCTCGGACGGCGTCGACGTCCGCAACTACGGCGGCGGGACCGGTCTGACCGAGCTGCGCGCGATCTTCGCCGAGCTCCTGGGCGTGCCGGTCAATCAGCTGCTGGCCGGCAACAACGCCAGCCTGTCGATGATGCACGACTCGATCGTCTTCGCGCTGTTGCACGGCACCCCGGAGTCGCCGGCGCCGTGGCGCGACGGCCCCGTCAAGTTCCTGTGCCCGTCGCCGGGCTACGACCGCCACTTCGGGATCTGCGAGCACCTCGGCATCGAGATGATCCCGATCGCGATGCTCGAGGACGGGCCGGACATGGCGGCCGTGCGCGAGCACGTCACCGACCCGGCCGTCAAGGGCATCTGGCTCGTCCCGACGTACGCCAACCCCACCGGTGCGGTCGTCAGCCAGGAGGTGGCCGCCGAGCTGGCCGCCCTGCAGACG
This sequence comes from Aeromicrobium sp. 636, assembly GCF_024433585.1. Classification (NCBI taxonomy): domain Bacteria; kingdom Bacillati; phylum Actinomycetota; class Actinomycetes; order Propionibacteriales; family Nocardioidaceae; genus Aeromicrobium; species Aeromicrobium sp. 636. The sequence continues at coordinate 830,422 of NZ_WNJU01000001.1, read as the reverse complement.
GCGGCCCCGGACTTCCGCATCATGTGGGACAACGCGTACGCGGTCCACGACCTCACCGAGGAGCACGCCAAGCCCGTCGACATCCTCGGCCTGTGCGCCTCCGCGGGTCATCCCGAGCGTGCCCTGGTGTTCGCGTCGACCTCGAAGATCACGTTGGCCGGCTCCGGTGTGAGCTTCCTGGCCGGCTCGCCCGCGAACGTCGCCTGGTACCTGTCGCACACCGCGTTCCGCACGATCGGTCCGGACAAGGTCAACCAGCTGCGGCACGCGCGGTTCCTGGGCAGCCCGCAGGGCGTGCTCGACCTGATGGCCCGCCATCGCGAGATCCTGCGGCCCAAGTTCGACACCGTGCTACGGCTGCTGTCCGAGCGCCTCGGCCCGCACGGCGTGGCGACCTGGACCGAGCCGCGCGGCGGGTACTTCGTCAGCCTGGACGTCGTCGACGGCACCGCCTCGCGGGTCGTGCAGTTGGCGAAGGAGGCCGGCATCTCGCTGACCCCGGCGGGTGCCTCGTTCCCGTACGGCAAGGACCCGCGGGACCGCAACATCCGGATCGCCCCCTCCTTCCCGCCGCTGGACGAACTCACGCAGGCGATGGAGGGACTGACGACCTGCGTGCTGCTCGCCGCGGCCGAGAAGGCCCTCGCCGCCTGACGTGCGCATCGTCGTCGCGCCCGACAAGTTCGCGGGCACGCTGACCGCACCCGAGGCGGCTCGGGCGATCGCCGAGGGATGGCGTCGCTCCGCCCCGGGGGACGAGCTCGTCGAGGCCCCGATGGCCGACGGGGGACCGGGGTTCGCGGATGCGCTCCACAGCGCCTTCGGTGACGCCTCGCGGATCGAGGTCGTCACGGTGCCCGGCCCGCTCGGCGAGCCCACGCCCGTCGGGCTGCTGCTGCACGGTGACACGGCCTACCTCGAGTCCGCGCAGGCGTGCGGGCTGCACCTGGTCGGCGGTGAGCGTCCGATGGACGCCACGACCGTCGGTGTCGGCCGGGCCCTCGCGGCCGCGGTCGACGGGGGAGCGCGGCGGATCGTGATCGGCCTGGGCGGCAGCGCCACGACCGACGGGGGCGCCGGCCTGCTGGCAGCGCTCGGGGCCACGGCCGACGTGCCGCTCGACGCCGGACCTGCCGGGCTCGACGGCGTCAACGTCGTCGACCTGGGACCGGTCCGTGAGCGGCTCGCCGGTGTCGAGCTGGTCGTGGCGGCCGATGTCGAGACCACCCTGCTGGGGATGTTCGGCGCCGCGCGCACGTTCGGCCCGCAGAAGGGTCTGAGCGACGAGCAGATCCTCACCGTCGACCACCGTCTGGACCGCTTCGTCGAGGCGGTGTGCGGCAGCACGCCCGCCGAGCGGCGCGTCGCCGATCTCAAGGGCGCGGGCGCGGCGGGCGGGCTCGGCTTCGCCCTGATGGTCCTGGGCGCCGAGGTCACGTCCGGCATCGGACTGGTCGCGCAGGAGTCCGGACTCGACGAGCTCCTGGACGGCGCCGACCTGGTGCTGTCGGGGGAGGGGGCGTTCGACTACTCCTCCCGCGCGGGCAAGGTCGTCCACGGCGTCGCCACCGTCGCGATGCGGCACGCGGTGCCCTGCGTGGTCCTGGCCGGCCGGGTCGATGTCGGCAGCCGTGAGATGCGCGCCCTCGGGGTCGAGTCGGCCTACAGCCTGGTCGACCGGGTGGGTGTCGAGGCCGCGATGGCCGAGCCCGCTCGGCACCTGGGCGACCTCGCCGCCCGCGTCGCGCGGTCCTGGTCGGCCTGACCCGTTCGGCCCGCCGCGCTGGCTCCGGGCTTCGCGACGCGCGTAGGATGGGAATCGAACCGGATCGTGCGGTGTTGACCACGTCAGCCGCACGATCCATCCGTAGACCGAGGAGCCTCGATGACCGCCACGGACCAGACCAGCACCGAAACCACCCCCGCCGACGGCATCACGCTGAGCGAGGGCGCGGCCGGCAAGGTCAAGAGCCTGCTGGAGCAGGAAGGACGCGACGACCTCGCGTTGCGCATCGCCGTGCAGCCCGGCGGTTGCTCCGGCCTGCGCTACCAGCTTTTCTTCGACGAGCGCACGCTCGACGGTGACGAGATCCGCGAGTTCGACGGCGTCAACGTCGTCGTCGACCGCATGAGCCTGCCGTACCTGCACGGCGCGACGATCGACTTCGTCGACACGATCGAGAAGCAGGGCTTCACCATCGACAACCCGATGGCGACCGGCTCCTGCGCCTGCGGCGACTCCTTCCACTGAGTCGTCGGGCCACCGACGTGGATCGGGGCGTACCACCGGGGTTTCCGGGGGTGCGCCCCGATCGCATATGGTGGCGGCCGTGCACCTCGCCATCGCCGGATCGGTAGCCACCGACCACCTGCAGACCTTCGCCGGTAAGTTCTCCGACTCGCTCGTCCCCGATCAGCTGGACAAGCTGTCGGTGTCGTTCCTCGTCGAGGACCTGGACGTCCGCCGAGGGGGGTGTGCCGCCAACATCACCTTCGGACTGGGCAGCCTGGGGCTCCACCCGACGCTCGTGGCGGCCGTCGGTCGAGACTTCGACCTCGGGTACCGCGAGTGGCTGCAGGGCGCGGGTGTGGACTGTGAGAGCGTCCTGGTCCATCCCACGCTGCACACGGCGCTGTGCACCATCACCACCGACGAGGCGCACGCGCAGATCGTGACGTTCTATCCCGGGGCGATGGCCAAGGCGCGTGAGATCGACGTCGCCGCGCTGCATGCCGAGAACCCGATCGACCTGCTGCTGATCGGCCCCGACGACCCGGACGGCATGCTGCGCCACACGCGCACCGCCCGTGAGCTGGGGATCCCGTTCGCCGCCGACCCGTCCCAGCAGCTCGCGTGGGCCGGGGGAGAGCTCATCCGCGATCTCATCGACGGCGCCGCGTACCTGTTCAGCAACGACTACGAGGCGGCCCTGATCGCCCAGAAGACCGGCTGGAGCGACGCCGACATCGCCGAGCGGGTCGGTGTCCGCGTCGTCACGCACGGCAAGGACGGCTGCATCGTCCACGAGGCCGACGGCACGACGCACCAGGTCCGAGCGATCGACGGCGTCACCGCGGTCGACCCCACGGGCGTGGGCGACAGTTTCCGCGCCGGCTTCATGGCCGGTGTCGCGGCCGGCCTGCCGCTCGATCGCGCGGCCCAGGTCGGCTGCACGATCGCGGCCAGTGTCGTCGAGACGATCGGCACCCAGGAGTACGTGCTGGAACGCTCGGCGTTCCTCGATCGCGTGGCTTCGACCTACGGCGACGAGGCTCGTGAGGAGATCGCCGCGGCGCTCTCGATCGGGCACGAGGCGACGGTCGAGTCAGGCTGACCTCCTCGCTGGGCGCCCCGTCGCCTGCGTTACTGTTGGCCAAAACCCTGTGTGGGTCGAAATCTTCTGAGAAAGGCGCTCCGTGGGTCGGATGAAATTGGCGGCTCTGACCGCCCTGGCCGCTGTCATGCTCGGCGGCTGCTCCCCCTGGGACAAGTCGGATGTCAGCCGGCTCGCGCTCCCTGTGGCCGGTTCTGACCGGTCCATCTACATGTGGAACCTGTGGCTCGGCACCTGGATCGCCGTCCTCGTGGTGTTCGTGGTCGTGTTCGCCATGATCCTGTACGCGCCGATCCGTTACCGTCGCAAGAACAGCGACGATCCGGCCCCGGTCCAGGTTCGCTACAACCTGCCGCTGGAGGCGCTCTACACGATCGCCCCGGTCATCGTCGTCGCCGTGTTCTTCTTCCACACCGTGGAGTCGCAGAACGAGCAGCTGCGCGAGGTCGAGAACCCCGATCACACGATCGAGGTCGTCGGCAGCAAGTGGCAGTGGACCTTCAACTACCTCGAGGGCGCCCCCGGCGGTGAGCCGGTCTACGACCAGGGCAACCCCGCCGAGCTGCCCGAGTTGTGGCTCCCGGTCAACGAGTCCGTGAAGTTCGAGCTCATCTCGCCGGACGTCATCCACTCGTTCTGGGTCCCGGAGTTCTACTTCAAGATGGACGTGGTTCCGGGCAACATCCCGGGCAAGGATGGCAACAACTCGTTCACGATGACGCCGGACCGCGAGGGCACCTTCACGGGTCGCTGCGCGGAGCTGTGCGGCGTCTACCACACCCGCATGCTGTTCAAGGTCAAGGTCGTCTCCGCCGAGGAGTACCAGGCGCACCTGGCCGACCTCGAGGCTGCCGGCCAGATCGGCACCCCGAAGGGCTCGACCACAGCTGAAACCGTCGCCGGCCTGCAGGCCAGCGGCGAGACCGAACCGGAGGACTGATGGCCACCGCAACCTTCGATGCCCCCGAGGCACGTAGCACTCCCGCGAAGAAGGAGCGCTCGCTCGGGACGAAGGCCTTCACGCTGCTGACGACCACCGACCACAAGGTCATCGGTCAGATGTACGCCGTGACGACGTTCTTCTTCTTCATCTTCGGCGGCATCCTGGCGCTGATCATCCGCGCCGAGCTGTCCCGTCCGGGGACGCAGTTCGTCGGCGACGAGACGTACAACCAGCTGTTCACGATGCACGGCACGATCATGCTGCTGATGTTCGCGACGCCGCTGTTCTTCGCCTTCGGCAACATGATCATGCCGCTGCAGATCGGTGCTCCCGACGTCGCGTTCCCGCGACTGAACATGTTCAGCTACTGGCTGTACCTGTTCGGCTCGCTGATCGCCGTCTCGGGCTTCATCGTCCCCGGTGGCGCCGCCAGCTTCGGCTGGTTCGCCTACCTGCCGCTGTCGGACTCGATCCACAGCCCCGGCGTCGGTGGCGACCTGTGGGTCATGGGCCTGTACATGTCGGGCCTCGGCACGATCCTGGGCGCCGTCAACTTCATCACCACGATCTTCTGCATGCGCGCTCCGGGCATGACCATGTTCCGGATGCCGATCTTCGTGTGGAACACGCTGGTCACCAGCATCTTGATCATCGTCGTGTTCCCGGTGTTCGCCGCGGCGCTGCTCGCGCTGGGCGCGGACCGCATGCTCGGCTCTCACGTGTTCGACCCATCGACCGGTGGACCGATCATGTACCAGCACCTGTTCTGGTTCTTCGGACACCCAGAGGTGTACATCATCGCCCTGCCGTTCTTCGGCATCATCACCGAAGTCCTGCCGGTCTTCAGCCGCAAGCCGGTCTTCGGCTACGTCGGCCTGGTCGGCGCGACCCTGGCGATCGCGGTGCTCTCGGCGGCGGTGTGGGCTCACCACATGTTCGTCACGGGGGCGGTCAACCTCGCGTTCTTCAGCTTCATGACGCTGTTGATCGGTGTGCCAACCGGTGTGAAGTTCTTCAACTGGATCGGCACGATGTGGGGCGGATCGGTCTCGTTCGACTCGCCGATGCTGTTCTCGCTGGGCTTCCTCACGACCTTCCTGTTCGGCGGTCTGACCGGCATCGTGCTGGCCTCGCCGGCGCTGGACTTCCACCTGTCCGACACCTACTTCGTGGTGGCGCACTTCCACTACGTCGTGTTCGGCACGGTCGTGTTCGCGATGTTCGCGGGCTACTACTACTGGTGGCCCAAGATCACGGGCCGGATGCTCGACGAGAAGCTGGCCAAGATCCACTTCTGGCTGCTGTTCGTCGGCTTCCACCTGACCTTCCTGGTGCAGCACTGGCTGGGTGTCGAGGGCTTCCCGCGTCGTTACGCCGACTACCTGCCCGGTGACGGCTTCACGCGACTCAACGAGATCTCCACGATCGGCGCCTTCTTGCTCGGTGCCTCCACGCTGCCGTTCCTCTACAACGTGTGGAAGTCCCGCAACGCGCCCCTGGTCCGCCAGGACGACCCGTGGGGCTGGGGCCGCTCGCTGGAGTGGGCCACCTCGAGCCCGCCGCCGCGTCACAACTTCGTGTCGCTGCCGCGGATCCGCTCGGAGAGCCCGGCGTTCGACCTGCACCACCCGGACGTGGTCGAGCTGGAGATGGCCCAGAACCCCGACGCCAACGACGCCCTGGCGGACACTCCCGACGTGGAGGGTCGCCGCGAGGCGCTCGGCGGCAACAACCCCAAGGCTGGTGAGTGACCGATGCGCAAGGAGTTCTGGCTCTTCCTGAGCTGTGGCGTGTTCTTCGTGATCGTCACGCCCGTCTACTGGGCGCTGACGCACGAGGTCACCGGCACCACCGCGCTGACCATGGCGATGCTGCTGTTCTTCATGATCAGCTTCTACCTGTGGTTCGTCACCAAGGCCATCCCCGAGCGTCCTGAGGACCGCAAGGACGGCGAGATCGTGGAGGGTGCCGGCGAGCTCGGCTTCTTCCCGCCCTACAGCTGGTGGCCGCTGTTCGCGGCGATGGCGTTCGGACTGCTCGTCCTGGGTGTCGTCTTCGGCTGGTGGATGTTCATCATGGCCCTGCCGATCGGTGCGATCTGCGTCATCGGCTGGCTGTTCGAGTACTACCGCGGAGAGCACGCTCACTGAGCAGTTCTCCCGCACGCAACGCACCCGGTGTCCTCGACACCGGGTGCGTTGCGTTTTCGGGGATCGGGGTGCGCTGCCTACACTTCTGGAGTGAGAAGTGTGGGACGCCTGGTCACGATCGTGTTGCTCGCCGTGCTCGTCCTGTCGGGCTGCACCGACGGCGGGGGAGCGAGCGACCCCGCCACCGAGTCCGTCGCGCCGAAGGACCCGTTGACGATCGAGACGAGCGTCGACGACGGCGCGTCCTCAGTCCCGGTCGACACGGTGGTGACCGTCGACGGGTTCGACGGGCAGCTGTCGGACGTGACCCTGGCCTCGCAGGACGGCAAGTCCACGGTGGCCGGCGACATCCGTGGCGTGCGGTGGACCGCTCAGGAGTTCCTCGAGCCGGGCACCCCGTACGTCCTCACCGCGGTGGGCACGGGTGACGACGGCAAGAAGGTCACGTCCACCACGCGGTTCACCACGCGGGCCCTGACGCTCGACGAGCAGACCTACCCCGCGGTGGCGCCGCTCCAGGGCGAGACCGTCGGTGTGGGGATGCCGGTCATCGTCAGCTTCGACCTCCCGGTGAAGGACCGGGCGGCCTTCGAGAAGCGGATGAAGGTCACGGCGGAGCCGGCGACGGTCGGCGGCTGGTACTGGCTCAGCGACAACACCGCGCACTGGCGGCCGAAGAGCTTCTGGAAGCCCGGCACCAAGGTCTCGGTCGACCTGGCGCTCAACAGCGTTCCCGCCGGCGGCGGCGTCTACGGTCAGCAGGACCAGCACGTGAAGTTCACGGTCGGCCGATCGGTGGTCTCGGTCGTCGACACGAAGCGTCACCAGATGACGGTGAAGATCGACGGCAAGGTCCGGCGGACGATCCCGGTGTCGACCGGCGACGCGTCGCACCGCAGCCGCAACGGGACCAAGATCATCATGGAGAAGCACGAGTCGATCGACATGGACGCCGCCACGACCGGTGTGGACTCCGACGACCCGGGCTACTACAACCTCACGGGCGTCAAGTACGCGATGCGCGTCACCAACTCGGGCGAGTTCCTGCACGCCGCGCCGTGGTCGGTCGCCTCCCAGGGCAACGCCAACGTCAGTCACGGCTGCGTCGGCATGAGCACGGCGAACGCGGGGTGGCTCTTCTCGAAGAGCAAGCGTGGCGACGTCGTCCGCTACGTGGGCAGCCCGCGTCGGCTCGAGCCGGCCAACGGCTGGACGGACTGGAACGTGTCCTGGGGCGACTGGCTCGAGGGCTCAGCGCTGCAGGGCGACGCGGACGCGGCGTGAGCGTGCGCCTCAGCCGGACTGGGCGGCCTTCTTCGCCGCCTTCTGCTCGCGCTTGAACTCGCGCACCTTCGTCAGGGTCTCGGGACTCGTGATGTCGGCGACGCTGCGGTGTCCCGGCTGCCCGTAGTCCCCGGCTGCCTCGCGCCAGCCCCGACCCTCGTAGCCGTACTGCTTGCCCAGCAGGGCGAGGAAGATCTTGGCCTTCTGGTCGCCGAAGCCCGGCAGCGCCTTGAGCCGCTTGAGCACCTCGGCCCCGTCCGGCGAGCCCTGGGTCCAGATCGCGGAGGCGTCGCCGCCCCAGGTGTCGCGCACGGCGACCGCGAGGGCCTGCACCCGGCCGGCCATCGAACCGGGGTAGCGGTGCACGGCCGGCGTCTGGCGGAAGACCGCCTCGAAGGCCTCGGGGTCCTGCGCCGCGATCTCGGCGGGCTCGAGCGTGCCGACGCGTTCGCGGATCTTCGCCGGACCCGCGAACGCGGTCTCCATGGCGATCTGCTGGTCGAGCAGCATTCCGACCAGGAGCGCGAAGGGGTCGTCGGTCAGCAACTGGTCCGCGGCGGCGTCGCCGGTGATGGAGAGGCTCATGCCCCCATCCTCGCCGGTCGCGGCTCGACTGCCGCCCCAGGCCCCGGGGAGGCGCCCGTGGCGAGAGCGCGCATGCGCGCCACCAGGGCGTCGAGCCAGGCACCGACGTTGCGGCGCGCGGTGGCCGTGTCGGGGTAGCGACAGCGCAGGTGCACGCCGGAGTCGTCGATGATGAACCACAGCATCACGCCGTGGGTCGAGATGGCGGCGCTGACGTACTGCGCGTCCAGGCCGGCGGTGTCGATCCGCACCGGCAGACGGCGCATGTCGAGCCAGGAGACCGCGAACATGCCCGGCGCCTCGGGCATCCCGCCCCACGGGGCCATGAGCTCGGCCAGCGGCCACGAGCCGAGCCGGATCGCCTCGCGGACGGCATCGGCGCAGGCCCTCGGGTCGGGGTCCTCGGACTCGAGCACGGCATTGGTGATGAACCAGCCGACCGAGTCGTGCCACCGCTGCTCGTACCGGCTGTGCACGGGGAAGACGGTGCGCAGGGCCGTGCCCGCCAGCTCGCGGGTCGTCGAGGTCATCGCCGAGACCGCCAGGGCCAGCGTCGTGGCCTTCTCGGCGGCGGCCCGCGCCGAGAAGGCGGCGAGGCTGTCGAGGTCGAGCACGTCGCGGATGACGACGCGTTCGGGCTGCGGCGCCGGATCGCCCAGGGGGAGGGGGAAACGGGGCATCGCCCCGCCGCCGGCCTCGATGACCTCGGCCCAGCGGCGGTGGATCTCGGGAGGGGCGGGGGAGCGCTGCTGCAGTGCGACCGTGTGCTCGGCGAAGGTCGGCACCTGACGCGGCGTGGGCGCGACGCCCTGACGGCACTGGTCGAGCGCCGCCAGCACGTCGCGCGCGATGACGAGCATGGACCACATGTCGACGTGGGCGTGGTCGGCCGCCACGACGAGCGTCGGCCCGTCCGCGGTCTCGATGACGCAGAACCGGTGTGAGGGCTGGGAGTACGGACGGCAGCCGGCGTCCAGCACGGCGTGCAGCGCGTCGTTCATGGCCTGCCCGGGTCGCACCTCGTGCTCGGTCCAGCCGCCGTCGCCGACCGTCACCTCGTGCAGCGCGGGAGTCGCGTCGTCCCCGGGCACGAACACCGAGCGCAGGGTGCCGTGGGAGGCCACGACGGCCCGCCACGCGGCGGCGAGGTCCTCACGGGCCACCGGGGCGTCCAGGCGCATCGCCAGGGCCATCCAGGAGCCGGCCCGGTCGCCGGCGCCGACGTGCCGCGCCTGGTCGAACGACACGGGCAGGGGAGCGCCGGGCGCCGAGAACGTCAGATCGTGGCTCAGCAGGGGGCCGAACGGCAGGCGCAGGTGCGCGACGTGCGTGAGACGCATGCCAGTAACCTATTCCCCTGATCCCACCCGAGCGCAGGAGGCGGCGTGCACAGGTTCACGGTGCCGGGCGCCGAGCTCGCCTGGGCGTTCAGCGACGAGTCCGGGCCCGCGGTCGTGCAGCTGCACGGCCTCACGTCCAGCCGGGCGCGCGACCGCGTGCTCGACCTCGACCTGGGCCGAGGCCTCTCGGGCACCCGGCTGCTGCGCTACGACGCGCGCGGACACGGACACTCCTCCGGTCGGCCCGAGCCGCACGACTACCGGTGGCCGTCGCTCGCCGACGACCTGCTGCGCCTGCTGGACCACTGGTTCCCGGGGGAGCGGGTGCACGGTGTCGGCCCGTCGATGGGCGCCGCCACGCTGCTGCACGCCGCGGTCCGCGATCCGGAGCGCTTCGGTGGACTGACCCTGTTGCTGCCGCCCACGGCCTGGGCCACGCGTGCGGCGCGAGCGGGCGACTACCTGCGCCTGGCCGACCTCGTCGAGGCGGAGGGTGTCGAGCGCGTGATCGAGGAGGGGAGAGCCGCCCCGCAGCCGCCGGCCACGGTCGGACACCCCGACACCGTGCCCGACGTGAGCGCCGCGCTGCTGCCGTCGGTCCTGCGCGGCGCCGCCCGCAGCGACCTGCCGGCGCCGGAGATGATCGCCGGGATCGATGTCCCCACCACGGTGCTGGCGTGGGTGGACGACCCGGCCCACCCGATCTCGACCGCCGAGGCGCTGGTCGAGCTGATGCCCCGCGCCACGTTGCAGGTCGCCGAGACCGGCGCGGACGTGCTCCGCTGGCCGGGCGTGCTGGCGTCCGACATCGCGCAGCCCACCCGCTGACAAGACCCGCTGCTGCGGACTCGCACCCCGTCGCGTCCAGCCGTCGACAACGCACGAGGGCCCCGACCGTGACGGTCGGGGCCCTCGTGCGTGGTGCGATGAATCAGTGGACGCGCGGGACGCCCGTCTCGGACACGCCCTGGAAGTCGTCTCCCAGGTCGACCGGGTGCTCACCGCTGTGGGCGAGGTGCTCGGCCGCGTGCTCCATGTCCGTGCGGGTCGGCTTGTCCACCGAACCGTCGTAGTAGAACCGGCGCAGCTTCTCGCGGAACGACTCCTTGCGGTAGTTCGGGTTGCGAACACCGTAGGCGTCGGTCTTGTGCACGACCTCGTCCTCGAGCTCGGGCAGACGCTCACGAGAAGCCGTGAGGGCGTAGGCCTCGGTCTCGGGCAGCGGCGCGTGGCGCTCGGAGTAGCCGCCGTCGGGGGAGCGGTCGATGACACCCGTCTCCCAGCCGTGGGTCAACGTCTCGTTGTCCTTGCGCTGCAGCGAGATGCAGATCCGCTTCGTGATGATGAAGGCGATGACCGGGAAGATGAACAACCCGAACCGCAGCACCCAGGTGATCGCGAAGATGTCCAGACCGAACTTGAGCGCGATGATGTCGTTGCCGCCGGCGATCCAGCCGACGCCGTAGGCGGTCATCGCCGCGACGCCGAGCGCGGTACGGACCGGCGCGTTGCGGGGACGCTCGAGCAGGTGGTGCTCGCGCTGGTCACCGGTGATCCACCGCTCGATGAACGGCCACAGGGCCAGCGACGTGAACAAGATGCCCAGGCCGCCCACACCGGGCAGGAAGACGCTCCAGGTCCAGGTGCGGTTGAACCACGTGGTCTCCAGCGGAGGCATGAGACGCACGAGACCCTCGGACAGACCCATGTACCAGTCCGGCTGGGAGCCGGCGGTGACCTCGGAGGGGTTGTACGGACCGTACGCCCACACCGGGTTGATCTGGATCAGCGCGCCCATCAGCGCCAGGAAGCCGAAGACGATGAAGAAGAAGCCGCCGGCCTTGGCCATGTAGACGGGGAGCATCGGGTAGCCCACGACGTTGTCGTTGGTGCGTCCGGCGCCGGGCCACTGCGTGTGCTTGTGGTAGACGAGCAGCAGCATGTGAGCGCCGATGAGGCCCAGCAGGAGCGCCGGGATCAGCAGGATGTGGGCCATGTACAGGCGCGGGATGATGATCTCACCCGGGAACTCGCCACCGAAGACGAAGAACTCGAGGTAGGAGCCGACCAGCGGGATCGAGCGGATCAGGCCGTCGACGAAGCGCAGGCCCGTGCCCGACAGCAGGTCGTCGGGCAGCGAGTAGCCCGCGAAGCCCTCGACCATGCCGAGGCTGAGCAGGCCGACACCGATGAGCCAGTTGACCTCACGCGGCTTGCGGTAGGCGCCCGTGAAGAACACGCGCAGCGCGTGCGCCATCATCGCCGCCACGAACAGCGCAGCCGCCCAGTGGTGGATCTGGCGCATCAGCAGGCCGCCGCGGATGTCGAACGAGATGTCGAGCGTCGAGGCGTAGGCCTGCGACATCTCGATGCCGTACAGCGGACCGTACGAGCCCGTGTACTCGACCTCGCCCATGCTGGGAACGAACCACAGCGTCAGGAAGACACCGGTCAGCAGCAGGACGACGAAGCTCCACAGCGCGATCTCGCCGAGCATGAAGGACCAGTGCTCGGGGAAGACCTTGCGCAGGTTCTTCTTGCCGGCCGCGGCCAGGCCGAGGCGGTCGTCGAGCCAGCCGACGGGGCCGGCCAGCTTCTTTCCGGTCGGGGAGTCCTCGACTCGGGTGAAGGTGTTTGCGCTCACAGGTCACCGCCGAACTTCTCGTTGAGCTTCTTCTGGTCGCGAGCGAGCTCGGGGTAGCTCGGGGCCACGATCTCGGGGAAGTCGCTGACCGCGATGAGGTAGCCCTCGCCGTCGACCGCGAGCGGCAGCTGCGGCAGCGGACGGACGGCGGGACCGAAGATGACCTTGCCGTTGTCGGCCAGGTCGAAGGTCGACTGGTGGCACGGGCACAGCAGGTGATGCGTCTGCTGCTCCCACAGGCTGATCGGGCAGCCGACGTGCGTGCAGATCTTCGAGTAGCACAAGATGCCGTCGACGCCCCAGTTCTCGCGACCCTTGGCGGGCGTGATGTCCTGCGGACGCATGCGCACGATGATGACCGCGGCCTTGGCCTTGGCGGCCAGCAGGTCGTGACCGTGGATGACGGGGTGACCCTCGCCGTCGGTCTCGAAGAAGACCGCGGGCTCGCCGTTGACCAGCTGCCCGACCTCGAGGTCGGCGGGCTTGATCGGCTGGCCCGAGACGTCATTGACGACGCGCATGCCCTTCTTCCAGACGGTGACGTCCTGGTCATGGGGGAGCGGGCCGAGGTCGCGCAGCAGCACGATGGCCGGCAGGCCCATGGCGCCGACGGCGCCGAGCAGGCTGTTGCGGATCAGGGGACGACGGCCGATGCCGCTCTCCTGGATGCCGGCGTTGATGTCGGCCATCGTCGCGGAGCGATCGTCGTCGCTGGAGCGGGCCGGGTGGCGCATCTCGACCATCTCGTGGTCGCCCATGAGCTTCTTGGCCCACTGGATGATGCCCACGCCGATCAGCAGCAGGCCGCCGCCGAGCGTGGTGCCGAACGCGAAGTTCTGCGCCGACCAGCCGCCGAAGGCGTTGCCGGACGCGGGGTCGCCGACGGCGAAGATCCGCTCGTCCGCGTCGATCATGAAGTACGCGAAGCAGAAGCCGATCAGCAGCAGCGTGGCCAGGCCGAACATCGCGGCGATCTGGCGCTCGGTGCGGCGCTCCTGAGCGACGTCGACGTCCTGGGGCCGGTACTGGTGGGGCTGGATCCCCGGGTCGGGGATCGGATCGCCGGTGGTTTCGATTTCGGTGCTCATCGCTTCTTCGACCTCGTTCCGTGCATGCCGATCCAGATGGCGAAGGCCGTCAGGCCACCCATGCCGATCAGCCAGACGAACATGCCGTCGACGACCGGGCCGAGACCGCCGCCGCCGATGCCGCCGGCGTTGCCCTGCTGCTGGACCGTCTTGACGTACGCGATGACGTTGCGCTTGTCCTCGGGGGTCAGCACGTCATCGGAGAAGACGGGCATCTGCTGCGGGCCGGTCAGCATGGCCTCGTAGATGTGGATGGGATCGACGCCCTTGAGGGTCGGGGCGAAGCGGCCGCTGGGCAGCGCACCGCCGGCGCCGACGGAGTTGTGGCACGCGGTGCAGTTCGTCCGGAAGAACTCGCCACCCTCGGAGATGCCCTCCTTGTCGACGTTCTGCCAGTCGAGGTCCTCGTCGGACGGACGCGAGGGGCCGGGAGCCAGCGAGGCGACGTAGGCCGCGATCTGGTTGATCTCGTCCTGGCTGTACTCGACGTGCTTCTTCACGGCCTGCGGCGCGGTCTGCGCCATCGGCATACGGCCGGTCTCCATCTGGAAGCCGACGGCGGCAGCGCCGACGCCGATCAGCGAGGGACCGTAGTTGCCGGGGTTGTCGCCCGTGCCGCGGGTCGTGACGCCCTGGGCGTTCAGGCCGTGGCAGCTGGCGCAGCCGACGACGAAGAGCTGCCGTCCGGCCTCGACCTCGGAGACGGAGGAGGCGGACTCGGCCGTGGCCGGTTCCGGTGCCACCGTCGCGTAGGCCGCGCCGGTGAGCAAGAGCGCCAGTGCCAGCAGCGCCAGAAGCGCCATGGGATGCCGGCGGCGTGTCGACAGTTTCCGCACCGAGAACCTCGTTCCTGAAGGATCAAAAATGGGACCAGAGGGGGACGGCACGAGTTGTCGTCCCCAGAAAATGTGGGCCCATGCGTTCGCATCAGAGTAGCGAGCGCCGGGCTCAGTCTGTGAAGTTAGGTACGCCTATACGGCGCAGGGTCAGCGGATGATGTAGATGGCCGCGAACAGGGCGACCCAGACGACGTCGACGAAGTGCCAGTAGTACGACACGACGATGGCGGAGACGGCCTGCTCGTGGGTGAACTTGCGGGCCGCGTACGTACGCGCGATGACGATGAGGAAGGCCAGCAGACCGCCGACGACGTGGAGGCCGTGGAATCCGGTGGCGAGGTAGAAGAGGCTGCCGTAGGCCGAGCTCTGGATCGTCAGACCCTCGTGGATCAACTCGGCGTACTCGGTCACCTGGCCGGCGATGAACACCGAGCCCATGACGAAGCTGATGATGAACCACTTGCGCATGCCGGCCGCGTTGCCCTTGGCCGCGGCGTAGACGCCGAGCTGGCAGGTGACCGACGACAGCACCAGGATCGTGGTGTTGGCGGTGGCGAACGGGATGTTCAGCAACTCGGTCTCGGTCGCCCACAGATCCGGGGCGACGCTGCGCACCGTGAAGTAGGCAGCGAACAGGGTCGCGAAGAACATGAGCTCGCTGGCCAGCCACACGATGGTGCCGACGGTCACGTAGGACGGACGGCCCTCGACGCCGTGGAGACGGGACGCGGGGATCGCAGAAGTAGTTGCCACACGCTCATTATGTACGATGCGATCGTGAGCCAGCACCAGCCCCTTCGAGTCCTGCTCTACAGCGACGATCGCGACGTCAGATCTGCCGTCGTCGCCGCGCTGGGCGCCCGACCCCACCCTGACCTTCCGCCCCTTGAGTACGTCGAGTGCGCGACCGAGCCGGTGGTCTGGCAGCAGCTCGATGCCGGCGGCATCGCGCTGGCGATCCTCGACGGCGAGGCTCGGCCCGCCGGCGGCATGGGCATCGCCCGCCAGATGAAGGACGAGCTCTACCAGGCTCCGCCGAGTCTGGTCCTGACCGGCCGCCCGCAGGACGCGTGGCTCGCCACGTGGTCGCGCGCCGACGCCGTCGTGCCGCAGCCGCTGGACCCGTTCCGGCTGGCCGAGTCGGTCATCGCGTTGCTGCGCGGGGCCGCCGTGTCCGGCTCGCGTCCTTGAGCGGCGCCCGTCCGGCGGCCCTGACCTGGCCGTCCGTCCTGACCGATCTGATCGCCGGTCGCGACCTCGACGCCGCGGCCACGGCATGGGCGATGAACGAGATCCTCTCCGGCGACGCCACCGGTGCGCAGGTCGCGGGCTTCGCCGTCGCGCTGCGTGCCAAGGGCGAGACCGCTGCTGAGCTGCAGGGCCTGGTCGACGCGATGTACGCCAAGGCCACCACGCTCGACCTGACCGATCGCGTCGTCGACATCGTCGGCACCGGCGGCGACATGGCCAAGACGGTCAACATCTCGTCCATGGCCGCCGTCACCGCCGCCGGCGCCGGGATCGGCGTGGTCAAGCACGGCAACCGTGCCGCCTCCAGCCAGTCCGGCACGGCCGATGTCTTCGAGCGGCTCGGGGTGCGCCTGGACGTGCCCGCCGAGCGGGTGCTGGACGTCTACCGCGAGGCGGGCATCACGTTCTGCTTCGCTCCGGTGTTCCACGCCTCCATGCGCTTCGCCGGCCCGGCCCGGCGCGAGCTGGGCATTCCGACGTTCTTCAACTTCCTGGGCCCGCTGACGAACCCGGCGCGGCCGGCCGCCTCGGCCATCGGGTGCGCCGACCCGCGGATGGCGCCGCTCATGGCCGACGTGCTGGCACGTCGGGGCAGCAGCGCCTTCGTGTTCCGCGGCGACGACGGTCTCGACGAGATCACCGTCACCACGACCACACGGTTCTGGGTCCCGGGCGAGCACGGCATCGAGGAGCAGGTGTTCGATCCGCGCGACCTGGGCTTCGAGCTCGCGCCGGCCGACGCGCTGCGCGGCGGTGAGCCCGAGTACAACGCCGACGTGTTCCGGCGGGTGCTCGACGGTGAGTCCGGTCCGGTCCGCGACGCGGTGGTCCTCAACGCCGGAGCGGCGATCGCCGCTCACGAGGGCGCCGAGGGCACCTTGGTCGAGCGTCTGGGCGCAGGTGTGGGGCGGGCGACCGAGTCGATCGACTCCGGTGCCGCTCGCGACGCGCTGGCCCGCTGGGTCGACGCCACGTCGCGCCACGCGCGCTGAGCGCGCCGGCGCCGGTCAGTCCAGACCGATGCTGAACGCACCCTCGAGGTCGTGACGACTGAAGGTGCGGAAGGCGATCTGGGTCTGGGTCGACAAGACGCCGGGCACCTTGTTGAGGCGGTCGGCGACGACGTTCGCGATCTCGTCGTGATCGCGCACGCGCACCATCGCGATGAGGTCGTGGTCGCCGGTGACGGAGTAGACCTCGCTGATGCCCGGGATGTCGGCGATCGCTGCGCCGGTCTCGGGAATCGACGAGACCTCGGCCTGGATGAAGACGATGGCGGTGATCACCCCGCCAGCCTAACGGTGGCCTCAGGCCAGCCGCGCGACCTCCAGGTCGACGTCGAATCGCTCGAGGTGCCGCGCCGCCGCGGGCCACGGTGACTGCCAGGCGCCACGGACCATGCGCACCCCGGGGGACTCGAGCCAGCGCAGGAGGGTCTCGGTCTCCTCGATGAGCGCCGACGGCACGGGCCGCAGGGCCGGCTCGACCGTCTCGGCCGTGGACAGCAGCGTGTCGACCCATCCGGCCGTGGCGCCGCGCGTGGTCGCGACCTGCCGCGGCAGGATGGCCGCGGCCGCGAGGCGTCCGTGCCGGATCACGTGCACCTGCCACCCGTCCTGGTGCGGGGCGGCGGCGATGACCTCGGGCTCGCGGGCGAGGGAGTCCAGCCGCTGGGTGCGGCGCACCGCGCGGATGAGGCTCGCGGCGCGGTCGCGCAGGACGGCGGCGTCCTCGAACCGCTGGGACTCGGCCAGGTGGGCCATGCGGCGCTCCAGGTGCGTCACGACCTCGACGGGGTCGGCCGTCATCGCCGTGCGGACGCGCCCCACCTCGTGCAGGTAGTCGGCCGGGGAGATCGCACCGTCGCAGGGGGAGAGGCACTGTCCGAGCTCGGCCAGCACGCAGGCCGCCCGGCTCGGCAGGATCGGCAGCCGCCCGGTGCACTGGCGGATCCGGAACGCGTCGTGCAGGGTCGCCAGCGCCGCCTCGGCCTGACGCCGGCTGCCGAAGGGCCCGATGTGGGTGGCTGCGCCCTCGGTGACCTTGCGCACGATCGAGACGCGCGGCCAGGGCTCGTCCGTCAGGCGCAGCCAGGAGAGACGGTCGGGGAACTTGGAGCGGCGGTTGTACGGCGGGCGGTGGCGATCGATCAGGCGCAGTTCGCGCACGCGGGCCTCGGTGTCGGTGGCGCACACGACCGTGTCGACCCGCTCGGCCAGCGCGATCATCTCGCCCATCCGCGTGCGGGTCTCGGCCTTGGTGAAGTACGAGCGCACGCGGGTGCGCAGGGACCGTGACGTGCCGACGTAGAGGACCTCGTCGCGGGCGTCACGGAAGAGGTAGACCCCGGGAGCGTCCGGGACGTTGTCGGCGAGGTGGCGCTTGCGGCGCTGCTGGGGCGTGACCTTGGCGGTGAAGGTCGCCACGTCCTCGACGGTGGCGACGTTCCAGGTGCCGAGCCGCTCGAAGAGGGCGTGCAGCACGTCGACCGTGGCCCGCGCGTCGGTGAGCGCGCGGTGATCGGGCTGGACGGGGGAGAAGCGGGCGGCAAGGGTCGCGAGCTTGACGTTCGGGACCTCGTCGCGCAGCAGGACCCGGCGTGCGAGCGGGACAGTGTCGATGACGTCGAAGCCCGGCCACGTGATGCCCAGCTCCTTGGACGCGTGCTTGAGGAAGCCGACGTCGAAGGGCGCGTTGTGGGCGACCAGGACGGTGCCGTGGGCGAACTCCAGGAAGCTGGGGAGCGCCTCGGCGATGCGGGGCGCCTCGACGAGCATCTGGTCGGTGATGCCCGTCAGCACCGTGATGAACGCGGGGATCAGCTGGTCGGGGTTCACGAGGGTCTGGAACTCGCCGAGGATCTGGCCACCGCGGACCTTGACCGCGCCGATCTCGGTGATCCGCGATCCCTTGGCCGGCGACCCGCCCGTCGTCTCGAGGTCGACCACGCAGAACGTGGTGTCGTGGAGAGGGCGACCGCCCCAATCGATGTCGGGATCGTCGAAGGCGGGTTGGTGCGGTGCCATGGATCAGACCGTAGGTCGCGGGTCCGACGAATCCGGGCAGGCGGTGCCGCAGACGGAATTTGTCGGTCGTCACACCTAGCGTCGCGGCCATGAACGAGATGGAACCCACGGCACCGGTCGTCGTCGACTGTGACAGTTGCCTCGTCCGCTGCCCCGCCGTGTGCGGCGACTGCGTTGTCTCCGTGCTGCTCGGACCGCCCAGCGACGTCGCCTTCGACGCCGACGAGCGTGCCGCCCTCGACACCCTCGCCGCCTCGGGGCTCGTGCCCCCGCTGCGCCTCGTGGTGGGGCTGAACGATCCGGAGCCACACCGCGACGCGGGTTGAATCGGCCCGGCCGGCCGACGTACAGTTGCCACCGTGTCGCCGACGGCGACACCGCCGAATCGTCCGAGACCCTCGTGGTCGACGACGAGCCGGGGAACCAAGGTACGTGGGGTGAATCGACCGGCTTGCCGGTCGTAGGGCAAATACCGAGGCCCGAATCCGTCAGCTCACCTGGTAGGCGTCGAGGTAATCAGGAGTTCTTTTCGTGCGCTTTCGCACCACTGCAGCCGCCATGGCTGCGTCGGCCGTCGTGGCCGGTTCGTTCATCATCGTCTCCCCAGCCAACGCCGATCCCGAGGTCACTCGCGCCGATGTCGAGAAGGCCTTCGACCGCGCCGAGGCCGCCAACGAGGCGCTCAACCAACTCACCGTGGACGCCGAGGACCTCGACGCCCGCATCGACGAGGTCAGCGCCGAGATCGCCAAGATCCGCAAGGTCTACACGGTCCAGCGCAACGAGCTGGGCGCCGACATCGTCCAGCAGCACATGGAGCAGCCCCTCGGCCCGACCGTCGGCCTGCTCGGCAGCCAGGACCCGGATCTGTTCATCGAGGGCCTCAGTGCCATCGACGCGCTGAACACCACCCGTGCCGACGCCCTGGAGTCGTTCACGCGGACGCGTGTCGAGCTGCAGAAGCGCCGGGCCCAGCTGGCCGAGCACGAGGACGAGCTCGCGGCCAAGGTGGCCAAGGCCAAGAAGACCAAGGCCCAGCTGACCGAGTCCTACCGCAAGGCCAAGGCCGACTTCGCCCGCCTCTCGGCCCCGCAGCAGTCGGCCATGAACGAGGGCGGCGATGTCGAGCCGGTCAGCAACTCCGGCTCGGGCGCGGCCAAGGCGGCCATCGCCTTCGCGATGAGCCAGTTGGGCGATCCCTACGTCTACGGCGGCACCGGCCCCGACGGCTGGGACTGCTCCGGTCTGATGATGAAGGCCTACGCGGCGGCCGGGGTCTCGATCCCGCGCGTCGTCGGCCCGCAGATCGCCGCCGGTCGCAAGATCTCGGCCGGCGAGCTGCAGCCCGGTGACCTCGTGGCCTACCCGAGCATGTCCCACATCGGCATGTACCTCGGTGGCGGCAAGGTCATCCACGCTCCCCGTCCGGGCAAGAGCGTCGAGATCACCAGCCTGTCCTCGGGCTTCGGTGTCTACGCCCGCGTCTCCTGACCGACGCAGCAGCCCGACCCACGCAGCACAGAGAACGGCCCCCGGCGCACTGCGCCGGGGGCCGTTCCTCGTTGCTGCGTCTTCTCAGCGGACGTAGAGCGCTTCGATCCGGTCGTGCAGATCGCGCACGACCATGTGGCGCTTGACCTTGAACGAGGGCGTCAGGTAGCCGTTCTCCTCGGTCCAGTCCTCCTCGATGATCGCGAACTTGCGGATCGCCTCGGCGCGCGACACCTGGCTGTTGGCGTCGTCCACCGCCTTCTGGACCTGCTCGAGCAGCGCGGGGTCGTCCAGGTCGCCCTCCCACGCCTCGCGGTCGATCGTGACGAGCGCGGCGACGAAGGGCTTGCCCTCACCGACGACCAGGCACTGGCTGACCAGCGAGTGCGACCGCACCCGGTCCTCGAGGATCGCCGGCGAGACGTTCTTGCCGCCCGCGGTGACGATCAGCTCCTTCTTGCGGCCCGTGATCTTGACGAAGCCGTCCTCGGTGACCTCGCCGAGGTCGCCGGTCGAGAACCAGCCGTCCTGGCTGAGCACGTTGCGCGTCGCGGTCTCGGCGTTCCAGTAGCCGACGAACACCTGCGGGCCGCGGAACTGCAGCTCGCCGTCCTCGGCGATGCGGACCTCGACGCCCGGGAGCGGCGGCCCGACGGTGCCGATGCGCTGGGCGCCGGGGTGGTTGACCGTCAGCGCCGCCGTGGTCTCGGTCAGGCCGTAGCCCTCGAGGACGTTCACGCCGATGCCGCGGTAGAAGTGGCCGAGGCGGTCGCCCAGGGGCGCGCCGCCGGAGATCGCGAACTCGGCGCGGCCGCCCAGGGCGTTGCGCAGCTTGCTGTAGACGAGCTTGGAGTACAGCGCGTGCTTGGACTTGAGCGCCAGGGAGGGGCGGCCCGACTCGGTAGCACGGCTGTAGGCGATCGCGGTCCGCACGGCCGCGTCGAAGATCCGACCCTTGCCCTCGGCGTAGGCCTTGGTGCTCGCGGAGTTGAAGACCTTCTCGAACACGCGCGGGACGGCGAGGATGAAGGTGGGGCGGAACTGGCCGAGATGATCGACGAGGTTCGCGATGTCGGCGGTGTGGCCCAGCACCGAGCCGTAGCGGATCGCGCCGACCTGGATGATCCGGGCGAACACGTGCGCCAGCGGCAGGAACAGCAACGTCGAGGCGCCCTCGGCGGCGAACATCTCCTCGAGCCGGACCTTGGCGCCGAACAGCTCGGCGCGGAAGTTCGCGTGCGTCAGCTCGCAGCCCTTGGGACGACCCGTCGTGCCCGAGGTGTAGATCAGGGTCGCGAAGTCGTCGGGGCTGACGGCCGCGCGACGCTTCTCGACGGTGTCGTCGTCGACGTCCGCGCCCTCGGCGGCCAGCGACGTCAGGACGTCGCCCAGCGGCCGGATCGACCGCAGCTCGGGCGTCTCGGGGCGCGCCTCCTCGATGCGGAGCCGGTGCTCCTCGTTCTCGTAGAAGATGTGCGTCGCACCGGAGTCGGCCAGGATCCAGGCGATCTGCGAGGCCGAGGAGGTCTCGTAGATCGGGACGGTCACGGCGCCGATCCACCAGTTCGCGTAGTCCAGGACCGTCCACTCGTACCGGGTCTTCGCCAGGATCGCGACGCGGTCGCGGTGGCCGACACCGTCGGCGAGCAGGCCCTTGGCGGCTGCGGTCACCTCGGCGTGGAACTGGGCCAAGGTGACGTCGACCCAGTCTCCGTCGACCACGCGGCGCAGGGCCACCTTGTCGCGATCGGCCTCGAGCCGGTCGAGGATGTCCTGGCTGAGGGTGCCCCAGTCATCGACGGTCACGGCGGGGGAATTCTGCGTGCTCACAGACAGCACCGTACCTTCCCGCCGACGGCGGTCATGCGCCGATAGGCTGTGCGGCAGTCGAGGGAGGTGGACATGGCGCGCACCGTCAGTGACATCGTGATCGATGCTCCGCCCAGTGCTGTGATGTCAGTCATATCGGCGTTCGGCGCCTACCCCGACTGGGCCACCGGGATGCGTGAAGTCACCGTGCTGGAGCGTGACCACGAGGGCCGGCCGCGCGACGTCCGCTTCGTCGTGGACTCCGCTCCCATCCGCGACACGTTCACGTTGCGCTACGACTGGCGCGGCGAGCGGCTGGTGACGTGGAGTCTGGTGCCGCAGGACGAGACGATGCTCTCGGCGATGGACGGCTCGTACACGCTCGACGCCGTCGCCGGCGGGCGGACGCGGGTGACCTATCAGCTGGCGGTCGAGTTGAGACTGCCGCTGCTGGGGATGCTCCGGCGCAAGGCCGAGAAGGTCATCGTCGACACCGCCCTGAAGGGCCTCAAGCAACGCGTCGAGAGCCGGACCGGTGTCTGAGCGGCTCGCGGTCGGCATCGACGTCGGTGGTACGAAGATCGCCGGCGGAGTCGTCGACGAGGACGGCCGGGTCGTGGCTCGCGCGCGCCGCGCGACCCCGACCACCGACCCGACGGCCGTCCTGGACGCGATCACCGAGATCGTCGCGGAGTTCCGCGCCCAGTACGTCGTCCGGGCCGTCGGCGTGGGTGCGGCCGGGTACGTCGACGTCACGGGCTCCACCGTCGTCTTCTCGCCCCACCTGGCCTGGCGCAACGAGCCCTTGCGCGATGCCCTCGTGCGACGCACCGCCCTGCCGGTCCTGGTCGACAACGACGCCAACGCGGCGGGCTGGGCCGAGTGGCGCTTCGGCGCCGCGCAGAACCACCCGGACGTCGTGATGGTCAATCTCGGCACGGGCATCGGCGGCGCCATGGTGCTCGACGGGCGCCTGTACCGCGGCCACTCCGGCATGGCGGGGGAGTTCGGTCACCAGCGTGTCGTCGAGGACGGCCGGCCGTGCCCGTGCGGCAATCGCGGATGTTGGGAGCAGTACGCCAGCGGGCGCGTGCTCCAGCGACGGGCCTCGGCTGCCGTCGCCGAGGGCTCGGACATCGGCCGGGCCCTGGTCGACCTGGCCGGTACCCCGGAGCAGGTCGACGGCACGATCGTCGGTCGGCTGGCGATGGCCGGGGACGAGGAGGCGATCGCCTGGGTGGGCGACGTCGGCCGATGGCTCGGCATCGGGCTGGCCAATCTCGCGGCGGCCCTCGACCCGGGGATCTTCGTCATCGGCGGCGGTGTCAGCGAGAACGGCGAGGCACTCCTGCGTCCCGCGCGTCACGCGTTCGCGGATCACCTGACCGGACGGGGCTACCGCTCGGAGGCGCGGATCGTCGCGGCGCACCTGGGGAACGACGCCGGACTGGTCGGCGCGGCCGACCTGGCTCGGCTCAGAGCGCGGCGCCGTCGTCTGGCCAGTCCGGGTTACTCGGTCCGCGGTCCGGCAGTTGCGAGATCAGATAGACGACGGCGACGACGATCGCGATGACCACCAGGGCGGCCACGAACGTCGGCAACGGCATGGACGCCATGGTGGTGACCAGCAGCAGCGCGGGACCGCCCACGAAGACGAACCAGGCGAAGCGGACCCGCCCCCGCGAGCGCAGCTGGGCCGGTCCGACCTCACGGTAGAACTGGTCGTCGGCGTTCTCCTGCGCCTCGGCCGCACGGCGCCACTCCTCGCGAGCCTGCGCCTCGGCGCGCTCACGCTCGGCCGTCACCCGGGCGGCGGAGGCGTCGAAGTCCTCCAGGCCGGTCAGGTCCAGGTCCAAGCCCTCGACGATGCGGTCGAAGTCGTCGGGTGACGAGGATGCGTCGGTCACGACGGCCTCCCGGTGGATACGGCCACCCTCAGGGGGTGGGTGCGTGATCGGCGATGAACTGCGCCGATGTCTCCATGATGAACTCCGCATCATGATCGAGCGTCGCGACGTGGAAGCTGTCCCGCAGTTCGATCAGCTCGACCTGCGACGAGGAGACGCCGTCGAGGACCAGCCGGGCCGTGATCTCGTCGACGACGTGGTCCTCGACCGAGCGGAACATCAGCAGGGGAGCGGTGACCTGTTCGAGGTTCTCGCGCACGTCGCGCCACAGCTGCAGCTGGGAGGCCAGGGCCTTCAACGGCGTCCGGTCGTAGGCGACCTCGTCCTGGCCGGCGAGCTTGATGTCGTTCCCGACGCCCGCCAGCGAGGGCACGAAGCGGCTGAGCAAAGGGACGGCCAGCAGGTCGCGGCGCTTCAGGGCGATCGCGGGATTGACCAGCACCAGGGCGTCGACGTCCTCGGGTCGCTGCTCGGCCAGGCGCAGCGCCAGGGCCCCGCCCATCGACAAGCCGCACACCGCGACCCACTCGCACTGTGAGCGCAGCTCGGTCAGCGCGTCGTCCACCTCGCCGTACCAGTCGCGCCACGTCGTCGTGTTCATCTCCTGCCACGTGGTGCCGTGACCCGGGAGGCGAGGCACCGCGACCGTGTGACCCAGCTCGGCCAGGAATCGGCCCCAGGGGGCCATCGACGCCGGCGACCCGGTGAAGCCGTGGCTCAGCAGGATCCCGACGCGCCCACCGGGTGCGTAGAAGGGCTCGGCGCCCGTCCGGACGGGGGAGTGGCCGTGCACGGAGGAGTCGGACATGACGCCATCGTGCCCCATGTCACGCTCGGTCGCGGAGCGGCGCGGTAATGTCTCGTGCGTGTTCTATTGGTTCCTGAAGTTCCTGGCGCTGGGTCCGGTGCTGAAGCTGATCTTCAGGCCATGGGCCGAGGGGACCGAGAACGTCCCGCGCGAGGGCGCCGTCATCCTGGCCAGCAACCACCTGTCGTACAGCGACTGGCTCTTCATGCCGCTGGTCATCCCGCGCCGGGTGACGTTCGTGGCCAAGGCCGAGTACTTCGAGGGGACCGGTCTCAAGGGCTTCCTGCAGCGCCAGTTCTTCTCCGGGTCGGGTCAGGTCCCGATCGACCGCAGCAGCGGCACTGCCGCCGCCGGCGCCATCCGCACGCAGTTGCGGCTGCTGGCCGACGGCGAGGTCTGCGGCATCTATCCCGAGGGCACCCGCTCGCACGACGGCAAGCTCTACCGCGGCCGCACCGGGGTCGCGCGGCTGGCGCTGGAGGCGAAGGTCCCCGTGATCCCCGTGGCCGTCATCAACACCGACATCGTCGCTCCTCCGGGCAAGATCTTCGGCCGGTACGCCCGTCCGGGCGTGCGCTTCGGCAAGCCGCTGGACTTCTCGCGCTACGACGGCATGCAGGACGATCGCTACATCCTGCGCGCGGTCACCGACGAGATCATGTACGAGATCATGAACCTGTCCGGCCAGGAGTACGTCGACCTCTACGCCCCCGACGCGAAGAAGCGCGACAAGGAGCTGGAGAAGCAGGCCGCCCGTGAGCGCGAGCGGGCCGAGGCGCAGGAGATCTGGGAAGAGATCGCCGAGTAGGCCCCCGCGGCGCCGCGGTTCGTGGCGACCGGCTCTCGTGGGCTGGACATCGTGTCGGGCCCACAGGCCGGTCGCGTATCCTTGCCCGGTGAGCATCCCCAGCCTGGAAGAACTGCGTGCGATCGGTGCTGCACAGCAGCCGACGTACCCCGACCTCGACGCGCGTGATCGTGCCGTCGAGAAGCTGAGGAAGATGCCGCCGCTGGTCTTTGCCGGCGAGTGCGACGCGCTGCGCGACAAGATGGCGGCCGTCGCCCGCGGTGAGGCGTTCCTGCTCCAAGGTGGCGACTGCGCCGAGACCTTCGAGGGCGTCACCGCCGAGAACGTCCGCAACAAGCTGCGGGTCCTGCTGTCGATGGCCGTCGTGCTGACGTACGCCGCCAGCGTCCCGGTGGTCAAGGTCGGCCGTCTCGCCGGCCAGTACGCCAAGCCGCGCTCCAGCGACACCGAGACGCGCGACGGCGTCACGCTGCCGGCCTACCGCGGCGACGCGGTCAACGGCTTCGACTTCACGCCCGAGGCGCGCCACCCCGACCCGCAGCGCCTGCTCGACGTCTACCACGCGTCCAGCGCCACCTTGAACCTCGCGCGCGCCTTCACGACCGGCGGTTACGCCGATCTGAAGCAGATGCACACGTGGAACACCGACTTCGTGCGCAACAGCCCCGTCCGCGAGCGCTACGAGCGCATCGGCGACGAGATCGATCGCGCGCTGGCGTTCATGGAGGCCATCGGCGCCGATCCCGACGAGTTGCACACCGTCGACTTCTACTCCTCGCACGAGGCGCTCGTGCTCGAGTACGAGCACGCCCTGACCCGCATCGACTCGCGCACGGATCTGCCGTACGACGTGTCCGGCCACTTCGTGTGGATCGGCGAGCGCACGCGCCAGCTCGACGGCGCGCACGTCGAGCTGCTGAGCCGCATCGCCAACCCCATCGGCGTCAAGCTCGGCCCGACCAGCAGCGCCGACGACGCGCTCGCCCTCTACGAGAAGCTCAATCCCGACCGCGTTCCGGGCAAGGTCACCTTCATCACCCGCTTCGGCGCCGAGAAGATCCGCGACCTGCTGCCGACGCTGGTCGAGAAGGTCACGGCCGCGGGTGCCGAGGTCGCCTGGGTCACCGATCCGATGCACGGCAACACGTTCGCCACCGACAACGGCTACAAGACCCGTGAGTTCGACGCCGTGATCGACGAGGTGCGCGGCTTCTTCGAGGTGCACCGCTCGCTGGGCACGTGGCCCGGCGGTCTGCACGTCGAGCTGACCGGCGACGACGTCACCGAGTGCCTGGGCGGCGGCATGAAGCTGTCGGCGCAGGACCTCGAGCACCGCTACGAGACGCTGTGCGACCCGCGCCTGAACCGCGCGCAGTCGCTGGAGCTGGCGTTCCTCGTCGCGGAGATGCTCGCCGGCCGCTCCTGAGGATCGGGGCGCCCTCGGCGCCCCACCCGGGGGACCGGGCCGACAGGCTCAGGACAGGAAGACCGTCACGGTCGACCCGCGCTTGATCTTCTTGCCCGCGTCGGTCATCTGGTACTGGACCCGCGCGTCGGCACCGGCGAACGGGTTGCGCGCGGCGTTCAGCTTGAGCCCGAGTGCGTCGAGAGCGGCGCGTGCCTCGTCCTCGGTCTTGCCCTTGAGGTTCGGCACCACGACGAGCGGGGGACCCTGCGAGACCGTCAGGGTGATCGTGTCCCCGCGCACGCCGGTGCCCGACGAGGGCGTCTGGGAGATGACGCGACCCTTCTTGACCGAGTCGCTGTTCTCCTCGACCGTGCGGACCGTGAAGCCCTGGCCCTGGAGCTCGGCGGTGGCCTCGTCGGCCGGATCGCCGGTGTGGTCCTGGATCTTGATCGGGCGCGGGCCCTTGCTGACGACGAGGTCGACCTCGGTGTCGCGCTTGACCTGATCGCCGACCTTGTGGCTCGAGGACTTGATGATCCCGTCGGTGGGGACCTTGTCGCTGAACTCCTCGGTCACCTCGCCGACGCGCAGGTGCCGGGCACCCAGGATCGTCTCGGCCTCGGCGACGGTGCGGCCCTGGATGTTGGGGATCTCGTACCGCTCCTTGCCCTTGGAGAGGGTCAGGGTGATGGTCTCGTCCGGCAGCAGGCGCGAGCCGGCGTCGGGGTCGGTCGAGACGACGGCGCCCTTCTCGACGACCTCGGAGAACGCGGGGTCGCCCACCTCGACGGCGAAGCCGGCCGACTCGGCGGCCTCGACCGCCTCCTGGCGATCCATGGACACCAGGTTCGGGACCGTCTCGTACCGGCCGATGGCGAGGTACCAACCGAGCAGGGCGGTGGCGGCGAGGGCGCCCACCGCAGCCATCAGCAGCACCGGGCCGCGTCGGCTGCGTGCCGTCGCGACGGCCGGCTCGGGCGGCACCACGGGAGGCGGCGCGGCCGCACCGAAGGTCGTGGTGGGCTCGCTGACCGAGGTCGTCGCCTGCGTCGGGGGACCGTCCGTCCAGGAGGCGACCGGAGCGGTCAGCTCGACGTCGGCCGGCACGCGGTCGAGCGTCGGCATCTCGGCGGGCGTGGGTCCGGCTCCGGGCAGCAGGTCGCTGGTCAGATCGGGATCGTCGGCCAGTCCGGCGGCGAGCGCCCGCTGGACCTGACGGACCTGGTGCAGCAGCACGCGGGCGTCGGGGGAGCGGCGGCCGCGGTCGCGGGTCATGGCGCGCATCACGAGCGCGTCCAGGTACGGGGGGATGCCCGGCTGCAGTTTCGAGGGCGGCTCGACGTCCTCGTTGACGTGCAGGTGCGCCACCGCCAGGGGCGAGTCGCCGACATGGGGCTTGCGGCCCGTCAGCATCTCGAAGAGCATCGCGCCGCAGGCGTAGACGTCGGTGCGCGGATCGGCGCCCTGGTGGGTGATGACCTCGGGCGCCAGGTACGAGACCGTGCCGACGAGGACGCTGTCCAGCGTCGACTCGGTGCTGATGGCGCGCGCCAGCCCGAAGTCGGCCAGCTTGACCTCGCCGGTCGTGGAGATGAGGACGTTCTCGGGCTTGATGTCGCGGTGGATGAGCCGGGCGTCGTGCGCCGCGGACAGGGCCATGAGCACGGGCTCGAGGTAGGACAGCGCGCGGCGCGGGGGCATCGGGGCCTCCTCGCGCAGGACGTCGCGCAGGGTGCGGCCGGGGACGTACTCCATGACGAGGTAGATGGTGTCCCCGTCGACGCCCTGGTCGTAGACCGAGACGATGCCGCGATGGTTCAGCTTGGCGGCGGACTGGGCCTCACGGACGAACCGTTCGGGGGTGTCGGCCAAGTCGGTGTCGGGGTGCATGATCTTCACGGCGACGACCCGGTCGAGGCGCAGATCGGTGGCGCGGAAGACGCTGGCCATGCCGCCACGGGCGATGCGTTCGTGGATCACGTAACGCTGGTCGAGCGTCCGCCCGACCAGTGCGTCGTCATCCGTGACCGTCATGCGCGCCTCCTGGAACACCTTGATTCTAGGGGTCGCTCCCCGAAGTCCGGTGGTCCGGCGGATCAGCGGACGCGTCGGGTCGCCGCGTCGACCAGGGGGTCGAGCACCTCGGCGGCCTCGTCACCGAGCACCGCGATGGCCCGCTCGGCCTGCGCGACGAGCCGATCGATGTCGCGCTCGACCTCGGTCAGCGCGCCGCTGGCCTCGATGAGGTCCCGCAGCTCGTCGACGCCCTCGGGCCGGCCCAGCAGGGACAGGACGTGCGCGTCGCCGGCCACGTCGGCCGTCCGGGCCACCAGGACGGTCCGCTTGCCCTCACGCAGGTCGTCGCCGGCCGGCTTGCCGGTGTCGGCGGGATCGCCGAAGACCCCGAGCACGTCGTCACGCAGCTGGAAGGCCTCGCCCAGCGGCAGGGCCACGTCGGTCAGGCGGGACAACAGGGTGTCGTCGCCCCCGGCGAGGGCGGCGCCCACGTGCAGCGGCCGCTCGATCGTGTACTTGGCGGACTTGAACCGGATGACGTGCATGGCGCTGGCGACGTCGACCGTCTCGCGGGTCTGGGCCAGCACGTCGAGGAACTGCCCGGAGACGACCTCGGACTTGCAGGCGTCCCACAGTCGGGCCGTCCGGGCGTCGGGCTCGGCGCGACGGAAGTGCTCGTCCGCCCACGACAGCATCAGATCGCCGAGCAGGATCGCGACGCGGGCCCCGTACTGCTCGGGGTCGCCCACCGCGCCGGCGGCGACGTGTCGCGCCTCGAAGTCGCGGTGCACGCTCGGTCGGCCGCGACGCGTGTCGGAGCCGTCCATGAGGTCGTCGTGGACCAGGGCGCTGCCCTGGAGCCACTCGAACGCGGCACCGGCGGCGGCGATGCGCGGTTCGGCGGGGGAGCCGCCGGCGAGCAGCCAGCCGGCGTGGCAGAAGGTCGGCCGGAACAGCTTGCCGCCGACGGTGAAGTCGACCGCCGCCTGCACGAGGTCGCCCACGGCCGGGTCGACCTCGGTCAGCAGGCCGCGCTGGTCCGCGACGAAGGAGTCCAGCTGTCGGGCGACGGCTGTCCGAAAGGTGGGATCATCTGCCGGGCTGGTCACCTCGGTGACGATACCGTTGACGTCATGCCCGACACCGACGACGCCGCACGCCAGGACCCGATCCTGCAGGCGCTGGCCTCCGACCGGCCCGCGGTCTCGTTCGAGTTCTTCCCGCCCAAGGACGACGAGGGCGAGGCGCAGCTGTGGCGCACCATCGACGACCTCGCGCCGCTCGAGCCGACGTTCGTCTCGGTGACGTACGGCGCCGGCGGGACCAGCCAGGACCGGACCGTCCGCATCACCGAGCGGATCGCCCGTGAGGCTCCCATGCCGCCCGTCGGACACCTGACCCTGGTGGGACAGAGCCGCGGCGAGATCGAGACGGTGTTGAAGCAGTACGTCGCCGCCGGCGTGCGGCACGTGCTGGCGCTGCGCGGCGACCCGGCCGGCGGTCCCCGTGCCCCGTGGGAGCCGCACCCCGACGGCATGAGCCACGCGATCGAGCTGGTCGAGCTGGTGCGCGAGGTGGGCGGGCTCGCGGTGGGTGTGGCGGCCTTCCCCGAGGGACATCCGGACGCGGACGGTCTCGACGCCGACGCCGACGTCCTCGTGGCCAAGGCCCGGGCGGGCGCGTGCTTCGCGATCTCCCAGCTGTTCTTCCGTGCGGACGACTACTTCGGCCTGGTCCGCCGGGTCCGCGAGCGCGGCTGCGACCTGCCGATCGTGCCGGGCATCATGCCGATCCTGAACCTCAAGCAGGTCGCCCGGATGGCCGAGCTCTCCGGTGCGGACATGCCGCGCGAGGTCCTCGACCAGATCGAGCCGCTCGCCGACGACCCGAAGGCGGTGCGGGCCAAGGGCATCGACCTCGCGACGCAGCTGTGCCGCGACCTGATCGCCGGTGGGGCCCCGGGCCTGCACTTCATGACGCTGAACCGGTCGCCCGCGACCCGCGAGATCTTCGAGCGGTTGCGCGCCGACGGCGTGGTCTGAACCCGCTGCCGGGCCTCAGCGCGGGACGGCGCCGAGGTGCTCCGCCAGCGCGGCGGTGCCCATCCCCGTGACCTCGAGGGACGCGCCGGGCGACGCCGCGGCGCCCACGAGCCACAGGCCGGGGCGCGGGCTCCTGGCCGGGCGCGGCAGATCGTCGGACGTCGGGGGAGCCGGGACGCTGCCGCGCCAGGTCACGAACGAGGTGAGGTCCAGTCCGTGGCGGGCCAGCACCGCCAGCGGATCCACGCCCCGCGGAGCCTCGAAGACCCAGCCGTCGGTTCCGGAGCGCCACCCGCGCACGACGTGGGAGTCGTGGACGACGAGGTCGTCGGGCACCTCGGCGGCGCCGTCCAGGCGGACCGCGGTGTGCTCCAGGCTCGGCGTCGGCGCGGCCGCCAGCGGATCGGTCCCCGTCGCCCACACGACCACGTCGGCCTCGCGGATCGATCCGTCCGCGAGCTCGACGCCGGAGTCGACCGGCCGGGCGACGTCGACGCCGGTCTCGATCGTCACCTTGCGCTCGCGCAGTCGCGTCGTCAGGGCGGTCGCCAGGCCGGCACTGCCGCCGTCGAAGCGCCAGCGCCCGAAGTTGCGCTCGACGTAGTGCCACACGGCCAGGACGCCCGGAGCGGACTCGGTGAGGCCGGGCAGGTCGGCGGCGAGCCGGCGCAGCCGCGGATCACGCAGGGCGCGGACGGTGCGGCTCAGCGACCGGTCGCTCCAGGCCACCTCGGGAACGGGGGAGTCGTGCGGGTGCGCCACCTCGAGCACGCTGCGGCGTAGCTCGTTCCACGGATCGGGTGACTCGTCGACCCACGGCGACCACGCGTCGGAGCCGAACGCCGCGACCACGGCGTCGTGCTGGGCACCGCGCGTGCCGAAGGGCAGGTCGAGGGTCACCGTGTGCCGCGGCCAACGAGCCGGCAGCACGTGGTGGCGCGGGCCGGCCGGGCTGATCGCGATGAGAGCGTCCATGGGGCGGCCGGACTTGCGGAACAGGTCGCGGAAGACGCCCGGCAGCGTCACGCTCTCGGGGCCCGCCGCCCAGCGGTCGCCACCGATCGGGACGCCCAGCAGCCGGCCGCCCGGCTCGGCCCCGCGCTCCAGGACGGTGACGTCGTGGCGCAGCTTCGCCAGCCGCGCCGCGGCCGACATGCCGGCGAATCCACCGCCCACGACCAGGATCCTCGCCATGCTCAGGGCCTCCGTCCGGTGTCCGCCGTGACCCCGCGCTGGGGTCCGTGGAGGCGATCCGTGGGTCGGTCGAGGGCCGCGAGATCCATGTCGCGACCGTACCGCGAGCGGCCCGGCCGACCGTCCTGTGGGAAGGTGGCGTCATGGGTCCGATCCGTGGCGTCCTGGCGTGGCAGTCCGTGCTCGACGCATTGGTGCAGGCCGGCGCGGCGGAGGACGGATCCGGCTCGCTGGACGTGCTCGACCTCGGGGGCGGCACCGGTTCGGACGCGGTCCGGGTCGCAGCCCTGGGCCACCGCGTGACCGTGGTCGACCCCAGCCCCGATGCGCTCGCCGCCTCGGCGCGACGTGCGGCCGAGGCGGGCGTGGAGGTCGAGGGACGTCTCGGCGACTCGGCCGACCTCGCCGAGCACGTCGCCGACGGATCGATCGATCTGGTGATCTGCCACGGGGTCCTCGAGCACGTCGTCGACCCCGCGCAGGCCGTGGACGCCGCTCGCGCCGTCCTGCGGCCCGGTGGCTGGCTCAGCGTGCTCGTGGCGGGCCGGGTCGCGGCCGTCGCCGCCCGAGCGGCCGCGGGCGACTTCGCCGGCGCGCAGGCCCTCGTCGCCGCCACTCCGGACGCGACCTGGGACCTCGCCGGCCTCGGGCCGCGACGCTGGCTGCCCGAGGAGCTCGAGGCGCTGCTGTCGGCTCACGGCCTGACGCCCGTCCTGGCCCAAGGAGTCAGAGTTCTCAGCGACGAGGTCCCCGGTGTCGTGGTGGACGGCTCCGCGGGCGCCCGCGAGCAGTTGTACGCGCTGGAGCGCGAGGTCCGGCGGATTCCCCAGTTCGCGGGACGTTCGGCTGGTTTGCAGACCATGGCCCGCCTAGAATCAACATCACACCCCTGATCAAGGAGTCCACCGTGCCACTGTCGGACGAAGAGGCCCGACTGCTCGCCCAACTGGAGCAGTCCTTGGCCGAAGAGGATCCCGAGTTCGCGTCCACGTTGCGCGGCTCCAAGTTGATCGCGCACAACCGTCGTGTCGCGGCCATCTGTGTCGTGGGCTTCCTGGCCGGCATTGCGATGTTGCTGGGCGGAGCCGTGTCCAAGATGACCTGGATCGGCGCCGCGGGCTTCGTCGTGATGGTGGCGTCCGCCTACCTGTTCGTCCGTGCCTGGCGCCGGGGGATCTCCGGGGCGCAGGAGCCGACTCGTCCCACGCCGTCCTCGCCGCGAGGCCCGAAGGGCTCCGGCTCGTTCGTCGAGCGGATGGAGGAGCGGTGGCAGCGTCGTCAGGACGACGGCTACTGATCCGCCCCCGCTGAAACCACCTCGACAGGCCCCGCCACGGCGGGGCCTTCGGCGTTCTTCCCCCTGATGCCCCACCAGGTGCGCTGAATCTCCCCACTTCCCTCCACCGGCCCGTCATCCCCGTGATGACGGGCCTTTTGCATGCCGTCTCACGCGACACACCCCGTCCCTTGACGAAAAGTGGGTGGATGGTGGAGCGTTGTGGGTTAAGGTGGTGCGTAGTGGTGGAAACACCGAACTTCGACCGCGAAGGGGAGCAACGTGGAACAGGAGGGACGCGATGACCGCACCGGCATCAGCGCACTTCTTCGGCACGTTCACCCCGCGGCTGGACGAGAAGGGGCGACTGTTCCTTCCCGCGAAGTTCCGCCCACTGCTCACGGACGGCGTGGTGTTGACCCGCGGTCAGGAGCACTGCATCTACGGGTGGACGCCCGAGGCGTTCGACGAGTTCTCGTCGCGAGCCCGGCAGGCGTCGTTCACGAACCGGCAGGCACGCAACTTCATCCGCATGCTCTTCGGCGGTGCGGCGCACGAGACGCCGGACAAGCAGGGGCGTGTGCCCGTCTCGCAGCTGCTGCGCGAGTGGGCCGGACTGGAGCGCGACTGCACGGTCGTGGGCACGGGCGAACGCTTCGAGATCTGGGACTCCACCCGATGGAACGACTTCTCCGACGAGCACGAGGAGGGCTTCGCCGACTTGTCGGAGGAGATCTTCCCCGGGATCTTCTGAGCGCGCGGACGGTGGGGCGCGATGCCCGCCTGAGGGGTTCTGACGTCACTTCCCCGGCGTCAGAACTCTGCAGGCGGGGATCGGGCCCCATCGGTCGTGCCCGTCAGGCGACGGAGTCGCGCGCATGAGCGCCCGGCACGTCCCGGTGATGCTGGACCGCGTCGTGTCGGAGTTCGCGCCCGTCGTGGAGCGGGTCGACCGTCCGGTCATCATCGATGCGACCCTCGGGCTCGGCGGACACACCGAGGCGCTGTTGACCCGGTACGAGAACCTGCACGTCATCGGCGTCGACCGCGACGGTGAGGCGCTGCGACGCGCGGGGGAGCGGCTGGCCCCGTTCGGCGATCGCTTCGAGGCCGCCCACGCGGTCTACGACGAGCTGCCCGAGGTCGTCGCGGCCAGCGGCCGCACGACCGTCGACGGCGTGCTGTTCGACCTCGGCGTCTCCTCGATGCAGCTGGACCTGGCCGAGCGCGGCTTCGCCTACGCCCAGGACGCGCCGCTGGACATGCGCATGAACCCCGAGGACGAGCTGACCGCGGCCGACGTGCTCAACACGTACGCAGAGGGCGACCTGGCTCGCATCCTGCGTGAGTACGGCGAGGAGAAGTTCGCCCGCCGGATCGCCAAGGAGATCGTCTCCGAGCGCGCGACGCGCCCCTTCGAGCGCAGCGACCAACTGGTCGACCTGATCCGCCGGTGCATCCCGGCGCCGGCGCGGCGCACGGGCGGCAACCCGGCCAAGCGCACGTTCCAGGCGCTGCGCATCGAGGTCAACGACGAGCTCGGCGTCTACCGCCGCGCCCTGCCGGCCGCTCTCGACCTGCTCTCGGTCGGTGGCCGCGTCGTCGTGCTGTCCTACCACTCGCTGGAGGACCGGATCACCAAGCGCGTCATCACCTCCGTCACCACCTCCAAGGCTCCGCGGGACCTGCCCGTCGTGCCCGAGTCCATGCTGGCCCGCTTCAAGTCCCTCACCCGGGGAGCCGAGCTGGCCAGCGAGGACGAGATCGCCGACAACCCCCGCGCGCGTTCGGTCCGGATGCGCGCTGTCGAACGGATCGCCGCCCCATGAGCACCGCCACCTCGCCCCGCACCCTGACCCGCACGGCCGTCGGCCGCTCCTCCGCGCTGGCCTCGGGGATCGCCGCCCGTGGCCGCGACGCCCGTGACGTCGGGCTGCGCCTCGTCGGCCCGGTCCGGGTCCGCGCCCGCCGGGCGCCGTTCGTCGTGGTCGTGCTCTCGGTTCTGGCTGCCGGGCTGGTCGGCCTGATCCTGCTCAGCACCGCGATGCAGGCCCAGGCCTTCCGCATCGACGAGCTGCAGCAGCGCTCGACGCTGCTGCAGGCCCAGAAGGAGCAGCTCGCCACCGAGGTCGACCGGATGCAGAGTCCCTCGGGCCTGGCCGATCGTGCCCTCACCGAGGGCATGGTGCCCAACGCGAACCCCGTCTTCCTGCGCCTCTCCGACGGCAAGGTCATCGGCGAGGCCGTCCCGGCCGAGCGCGGCACCAACGTCAGGAGGGCCGGCTGATGCCCGTCTCGGTCACCCGGACCCGGCTGCGGGTCCTCGTCGTCTGCGTCCTGGCGCTGTTCGCCCTCTTCGCGGGCCGGCTCTTCCAGATCCAGGCCGTCGACGCCAAGGCGTACGCCGCGATGGCGGTCGAGGCCGGCACCCGCAAGGCCGTCGTCCCCGCGCCGCGCGGCGACATCGTCGACCGCAACGGCGAGGAGCTGGTCACCAGCACCCAGGGGCTGACGATCACCGGCGACCCGTCCATGGCGGCGGACAAGGCTCCCGAGATCGCCCGGATCCTGCACGAGAAGCTCGGCGACGAGATCGACTACTTCGACACGATCCGCAAGCTCCGCACCCCGAAGTCCCGGTTCGTCTACCTGGCCAAGGACCTCCCGGCCTACGAGGCGCGCAAGGCGGTCCAGGCCGTGGCCGAGGCCGGGTACCCCGGCGTCTTCACGCAGACCAAGAGCCTGCGCAGCTACCCGGGCGGGTCGCTGGCGGCCAACGTCCTGGGCATCACCGAGGAGAACGGCAAGGGCATCGCCGGTCTCGAGGCGCAGTACGACGGCGAGCTGACCGGCACGGACGGGTCGTCGACCTACGAGGTCTCCTCGACCGGCCAGCGCATCCCGATGGCCGACTCGACGGTCAAGGAGATGATCCCGGGCAGCGACGTCAACACGACGCTCGACCGCGACCTGCAGTGGTACGCCGACCAGCGCCTGCGCGACGTCGTGAGCTCCGCGGGGGCCGACTACGGTCTCGCGGTCACGATGGACGTCCGCACGTGCCAGATCGTGCAGCTGTCGCAGGCGCCCACCTACAACCCGGACACGCGCGTCGGCGTCAACGACGCGACGCTGGTCAACCGCGCCGTCTCCAACGTCTTCGAGCCCGGCTCGGTCATGAAGACGATCACGATGGCGGCGTTGGCCGACCAGGGCAAGGTCGCGGCGGACACCAAGATCAAGGTCCCCTCGGGCATGGTCGTCGACGGCTTCCCGATCGGCGACTACTGGCAGCACGGCACCCTGCGGCTGACGGCGGCCGGCGTCATCGCCAAGTCGTCCAACCTGGGCACGATCGTGGCGGCCGAGCAGATGTCGGACTCGACCTTCTACTCCTACCTGCGCAAGTTCGGCTTCGGCTCCCGGAGCGGGATCGACCTGCCGGAGGAGTCGGTCGGCATCGTCTCGCCCGTGCGCGAGTGGACCAAGGCGAAGAAGGCGACGACCTCGTTCGGCCAGGGCGTCTCGGTCAACGCGATCCAGATGGTCCGCGCCGTGGGCGCGATCGCCAACGGCGGCGTCATGTGCACCCCGCGGGTGGTCGACTCGGTGACGAAGGCCGACGGCTCCGTCGAGAAGACCCCGGCCGGAGAGTCCCAGCGGGTCGTCTCGCGCGGGGCGGCCGCCGAGGTCACGCGGATGATGGAAGCGGTCACGGCCGACGACGGCACCGCCCCGGCGGCGCAGATCGAGGGCTACCGCGTGGCGGGCAAGACCGGTACGGCGTGGCGCGTCAACCCGACCACCGGCCGGTACGTGCGCGGACAGAACACGATCTCGTTCATGGGCTTCGCGCCCGCGGACAACCCGCGCTTCATCACCTACGTCGTGATCGACAAGCCGCCGGCCAACGCCGGTGGTGGCTCGATGGCCGGTCCGGTCTTCCAGGACATCATGTCCATGGCGCTGGAGCGTTTCGGCGTGGCGCCCACCGGCGCGAAGCCGCCGAAGATCAAGCAGGACTGGTAGCCCGCGTGGCGCCCGGTAGGTTGGGGCGAGTGGATGAGATGAGGGTCAGGCCGCTGAACGTCCCCGTGTGGACCCTCTCGAGGGTCGGCGACGCGCTCCCGGGATCGACCGTCTCGGGGGACGCCACGGTCACCGGGATCAGCCTCTCGACTCGCGACGTGGTCGCGGGCGACCTGTTCGCCGCACTGCCCGGCGCCACGACCCACGGCGTTCGGTTCGCCGCCCAGGTCCTCGAGGCCGGCGCGGTGGCGGTGCTGACCGATCCGGAGGGTGCGGCGGCGCTGCCGGCCGACGTGCCCCGGGTCGTCGTGGACCGGCCGCGAGCCCGCCTGGCCGCCTTCGCGGCGGACTTCTACGGTCACCCGAGCACGCGCTTCACGACGATCGGCGTCACGGGGACCCAGGGCAAGACGACCACCACCTACCTGGCCGAGGCGGCGCTGGGGGAGTCCGACGCGGCGGTGATCGGCACGATCGGCACCCGGATCGCGGGCCGTCCCGCCGCGAGCAGCCTCACCACGCCGGAGGCGCCCGCCCTCCAGGCGCTCTTCGCCGTCATGGCCGAGGAGCAGGTCGCGGCCTGCGCGATGGAGGTCTCGAGCCACGCGATCGTCCAGGGTCGCGTCGACGGCTTCGTGCTGGACGCGGCGGTCTTCCTGAACCTCGGGCGCGACCACCTGGACTTCCACCACGACGTGGAGTCGTACTTCCAGGCCAAGGCCGCGCTCTTCACCCCCGAGCACGCCCGTCGCGCCGTCATCAACCTCGACGACGCCCACGGTCGCCGGCTGACCGAGCTCACGACCCTGCCCGTGACGACCTTCTCCACCGAGGGCGCGGCGGCCGACTGGCGCGCCGTCAACATCCGCGCGCACCGACTGGGCAGCGACGTCACGCTGCTCGCTCCCGACGGCCGCGA
This sequence comes from Aeromicrobium sp. 636, assembly GCF_024433585.1. NCBI lineage: Bacteria > Bacillati > Actinomycetota > Actinomycetes > Propionibacteriales > Nocardioidaceae > Aeromicrobium > Aeromicrobium sp. 636. Next base: position 792,230 of record NZ_WNJU01000001.1, on the reverse strand, counting down.
GACGGAGCTGTCCGTCCCGCTGCCGGGCGCCTTCAACGTCTCGAACGCGGTCGCGGCGGTCGTGGCGCTCGCCGGGGAGGGGCACGACCTGCAGCGCCTTGCGGACGGCATCGCCACCGCGCGCGGCGTCCCGGGCCGGATGGAGCGGGTCGAGGAGGGCCAGTCCTTCACGGCGATCGTCGACTACGCCCACAAGCCGGAGGCGGTCGAGGCCGTGCTGCACGCACTGCGCCCCGTCACGGCCGGTCGGCTCATCGTCGTGCTCGGCGCCGGCGGCGACCGCGACCGTGGCAAGCGCCCCCTCATGGGCGAGGTGGCCGCCCGGCTGGCCGACGTGCTCGTCGTCACCGACGACAACCCCCGCAGCGAGAACCCCGCGAGCATCCGGGCCGAGGTCCTGGCCGGTGCCGAGTCGGGTGCCGCCCAGGTGCTGGAGATCGGCGACCGCCGCGAGGCGATCGCCGCGGCGGTCGATCTCGCGCGCACCGGCGACACCGTCGTCGTCGCGGGCAAGGGGCACGAGCGCGGCCAGCAGGTGGGCGACGTCGTCCACCCGTTCGACGACCGCGAGGTGCTCGCCGAGCTGATCGGGGACGTCCGGTGATCCGCACGACACTGGCGCAGATCGCCGAGGCGACGCGCGGACGCGTGGAGGGTGATGACACCCTCGCCGTCCACGGTCCCGCCGTCGTCGACTCCCGCCGGGTCGTGCCCGGATCGCTGTTCGTCGCGATCCCCGGTGAGCGGGTCGACGGAAACGACTTCGTCGGGACGGCCCTGGACGCCGGCGCCGTCGCGAGCCTGGCCACCCGCGAGGTGCCCGGGCCGCACGTGCTGGTGGACGAGCCCGTCCACGCCCTCGGCCTGTTGGCGACCGATCGGCTGGCGGCGCTGCGCCGCGGGGCCGACGTCACCGTGGTGGCCGTGACGGGGTCGCAGGGCAAGACCAGCGTCAAGGACCTGATGGCGCACGTCCTCTCGACACGCGGCGCCACCGTCGCACCCGAGGGCTCCTTCAACAACGAGCTCGGCGTGCCGCTGACGGTGCTGCGTGCCGACGAGGGCACCCGGAACCTGGTCCTGGAGATGGGGGCGCGTGGCATCGGCCACATCGCCACGCTCTGCGCGATCGCCCCGCCCGACGTGGCGGTCGTCCTGAACGTCGGCAGCGCCCATGCGGGGGAGTTCGGCGGTCTCGACCGCACGGCGCAGGCCAAGGGCGAGCTGGTCGAGGCCCTCGGTCCCGACGGCATCGCGGTCCTCAACGCCGATGACCCGCGCGTGGCCGCGATGGCCTCGCGCACGCGCGGCCGCGTCGTGACCTTCGGCCGGGCCGGGGACGTCCGCCTCGTGGGGGACGTCACCCTCGACGAGGACGGGTACCCGCACTTCGTCCTCGAGGTCGACGGTGAGCGGTACGAGGCCGCCGTGCCCCAACTGGGCGACCACCAAGCCATGAACGCCGCCGCCGCGGTGGCCGCCACGACGGCGGCGGGCGTGCCCGTCGCCGACGCCGTGGCCGCTCTGGCCGGGGCCCACGCGGCGTCGCCCATGCGGATGGAGCGCCACCGGACCAGCACGGGTGCGGTGGTCATCAACGACGCCTACAACGCGAACCCCGAGTCCATGTCCGCGGCCCTGCGCACCCTGGCCGAGCTGGCCCCGGGACGCGGCGTCGCCGTCCTCGGTGAGATGCTGGAACTGGGCGAGGAATCGCCGGATCAGCACCGCCGCATCGGTCGGCTCGCAGCCGACCTCGGAATCGCGCGGGTCGTCGCCGTGGGCGCGGCCGCCGCGGACATCGCGGAGGGCGCCGGTCCGGTCGGGGAGTCGGTCCCGGACGTCGAGACGGCCGTGACCGTCGTCTCCGCGAGCCTGGACCCCGATGCTGTGGTGCTTGTGAAAGCATCGAGAGGCGCCCGCCTCGAGCGGGTCGCCGAAGCGCTGTTGCGCGACTGAATCACGTCACGGAAGGAACGAACGGAAGCGATGCTGGCCGTATTGATCGCGGGGGTCGTCGGGCTCGTGGGAACGCTCGTCGGTACCCGATTCGCGATCTCCGTGCTCGTGAAGAAGGGCTACGGGCAGCTCATCCGCGATGACGGCCCCACGTCGCACCACGTCAAGCGCGGCACCCCGACCATGGGTGGACTCGTCATCATCGTGTCCACCGTCCTGGGCTACGCCATCGCCAAGCTCATCACCGGGCACGAGACGAGCGCCTCGGCGCTGCTGTTGCTGTTCCTGTTCGTGGGACTGGGCGCCATCGGCTTCCTCGACGACTGGATCAAGGTCAGCAAGCAGCGCAGCCTCGGCCTGCGCAGCAAGGCCAAGATGATCGGCCAGATCCTCGTCGGCCTGGTGTTCGCCGTGCTGGCGATCGGCTGGGAGGACGGCGACGGCCAGACCCCGATCACGCACGCGATCTCCTTCACCCGGGATCTGCCCTGGACCCTGCCCACCGTCCTGCTGGTCCTGTGGGTGCTGCTGATGATCGCCGGCGCCAGCAACGGCGTGAACCTCACCGACGGACTCGACGGCCTGGCCACGGGTGCCTCGGTGATGGTCTTCGGCGCCTACGTCCTGATCAACGTCTGGCAGTCCAACCAGAGCTGCTTCATGCCCGACGCCGGCCCCAAGTGCTACGAGGTGCGCGACCCGCTCGACCTGGCCGTCGTCGCCTCGGCCGTCACCGGCGCGTGCTTCGGCTTCCTGTGGTGGAACGCCTCGCCGGCCAAGATCTTCATGGGCGACACCGGCTCGCTCTCCCTGGGCGGCCTGATGGCCGGCTTCGCCCTGATGACCCGCACCGAGCTGTTGCTCGCGGTCATCGGCGGCCTGTTCGTCATCATCACGTTCTCGGTGATCCTGCAGGTGGGCTACTTCAAGCTCAGCGGCGGCAAACGGATCTTCCGCATGGCCCCGCTGCAACACCACTTCGAGCTCAAGGGCTGGGCCGAGATCACGATCGTGGTCCGGTTCTGGATCATCAGCGGCATCTGCGTCGTCTCCGGAATCGGCCTCTTCTACTGGGAGTGGGTCGCCGGTGCCTTCTGACCGCGACGTGTCATCGCTCGGGCGCGAGGACGCCTGGGAGGGAGTGCGCGCCGTCGTCACCGGCTTCGGCGTCAGCGGCTTCGCGGCCGCCGACACGCTGAACCACCTGGGCGCCGACGTCATCGTCCTGGACGAGTCCGAGGGCGACGGGCACCGTGCCGAGCAGGCACAGCTGCTGGAGGTGCTGGGCGCGGACGTGCGGCTGGGCCCCGGCTCCACGGCCACGCTGCCGCAGGACGTCGACCTCGTCGTCACCTCGCCGGGGTGGCGCCCGACCGCTCCGCTGCTGGTCGAGGCCGCCGGGCGTGGGGTGCCCGTCTGGGGCGAGGTCGAGCTGGCCTGGCGACTCCGCGGACCGGATCCAGCCCCGTGGCTGGCCGTCACCGGCACGAACGGCAAGACCACGACCGTGCAGATGCTGGAGTCGATCCTGCAGGCCGCCGGGCTGCGCGCCCAGGCGGTCGGCAACGTCGGCACCCCTGTCGTCGAGGCGGTCATGGACCCGGCAGGCCGTGACGTGCTGGCCGTCGAGCTCTCGAGCTTCCAGCTGCACTGGACCCGGTCGATGTCCGCCCAGGCGGCCGCCGTGCTCAACCTCGCGCCGGACCACTACGACTGGCACGGCGGGGCCGAGTCCTATGCCGCCGCCAAGGGCAAGGTCTACGAGCGGGCCCAGATCGCCTGCGTCTACAACGTCGCCGACGAGGCCACGATGCGACTGGTCGAGCAGGCCGACGTCGTCGAGGGCGCCCGCGCGATCGGCTTCACCCGGGCGATCCCCGAGGTCGGCATGGTCGGCATCGTCGACGACCTGCTGGTCGACCGGGCGTTCGTCGAGGAGCGCGTCACCAGCGCCGCCGAGCTCGCCTCGCTGGCCGACCTGGACGACGCCTCACCGCACAATGTCGAGAACGCCCTCGCGGCCGCGGCCCTGGCCCGCGCGCACGGAGTGCCGGCGGTCGCCGTCCGCGACGGCCTGCGTGCCTTCCGCCTCGGACCCCACCGGATCAGCACGGTCGCCGAGAGTGGCGGCGTGCGCTGGGTCGACGACTCCAAGGCCACCAACCCGCACGCCGCCCGGGCGTCGCTGCTCGCCTTCGACCACGTGGTCTGGGTGGCCGGGGGACTGGCCAAGGGCGCGACCTACGCCGATCTGGCGCGCGACGTCCGCGACCGGTTGCGGGGAGCGGTCCTGATCGGCGCCGACCGTGACCTGATCGCGGCCGCCCTGGCCGAGCACGCGCCGGACGTCCCGGTCGAGATCGTCGACGCCGCCGACGCCGAGGCGCTCATGGACGCCGTCGTGGCCGCCGCCGGGCGCCTGGCCCGGCCCGGCGACACGGTCCTCCTGGCTCCCGCCGCCGCGTCGATGGACCAGTTCCGCGACTACGCCCACCGCGGCGACGCGTTCGCGCAGGCCGTTCGCCGCGTCACCGGCTGAGCCGGGACGGGGACGCGACACGCGTCCCAGATGCAGGTCCGTCGACGCCCCACGGGCCACACTGATGAGAGTTTCTCTTCTTCTTCCCCGAAGGAACGCCATGAGTACCACCGCTTCTCGGCGGTCGTCGAGCAAGCTCGAGGCCGTGCGGACCCTGCTCGAGCGTCCGCTCGCGTCGTACCAGCTCGTGCTGGGCACGACCGGGCTGTTGCTCGGCCTGGGGCTGATCATGGTGCTCAGTGCCAGCTCGGTGCTCGCCCTGCGGGTCTACGGCAACTCCTTCGAGATCTTCCTGCGTCAGGCGATCTTCGCCGTCGTCGGCGTCACCGCGATGGTGATCGCGATGCGCATCCCGCTCGACCGCGTCCGCCAGCTCGCCCGACCGGCCCTGTTCGGCGTCGTGCTGCTGATCGGTCTGACCTTCACGCCGCTGGGCATGGAGATCAACGGCAACCGCAACTGGATCCCGCTGTTCGCCGGCTTCAACCTGCAGCCCTCGGAGTTCGCCAAGCTCGCGATCGTGCTGTGGATCGCCGATGTCTACACGCGCCGCCACAAGTACCTGGGCACGGCGCGCTACGTCATCACCCCGGTCGTCCCCATCGCGGGCGCGGTCTCGGCCCTGGTCGTGTTCCAGAAGGACCTGGGCACCGCCGTCATCTTGTTCGCGATCATCGCCGGACTGCTGTGGATCGCGGGCCTTCCGCTCAAGCCCATGCTGGCCTTCGGTGCCGGCCTCGTGGTCATCCTGCTGTTCTTCGTCGCCACCGCCCAGCACCGCGTCGACCGCTTCATGTCGTTCCTCAACCCGATGGCCGATCCGGAGAAGTCCGGCTACCAGGCCATCAAGGCGATGATGGGCTTCGCCCGCGGCGGGTTCTGGGGTCTGGGCCTGGGCAGCAGCCGCCAGAAGTGGGGCGCCCTGCCCGAGGCGCACACCGACTTCATCCTCGCCGTGATCGGCGAGGAGCTCGGCCTGGCCGGCAGCCTCGTCGTCCTGGCGCTGTTCGGTCTGCTGGCGTACACCGGCTTCCGGATCGCGCACCGCAGCCGCGACCGCTTCGCCCGCTACCTGGCGGCCGGCATCACCATCTGGATCACCACGCAGGCCGTCATCAACATCGGCATGGTGCTGGGTCTGCTGCCGGTCATCGGCGTGCCGTTGCCGCTCATCTCGTACGGTGGATCCAGCATGCTCGCCACTCTCGCCGCGCTCGGCCTGCTCGCCAACTGCGCCACCACCGAACCCGGGGCCGCCCGTGCCCTGTCGACCTCCCGTCGGGCCAAGGCCCGCAAGAAGCAGCGCAAGGTGGGTCGTTGACCATGCGGGTCCTGCTCGCCGGCGGAGGCACCGCCGGCCACACCTCTCCGTTGCTCGCGACCGCGGCCGTCCTGGCCGAGGCGGGCGACGACGTCCTGTGCCTGGGCACGCCGCGCGGTCTCGAGGTCACCCTCATCCCGCAGGCCGGCTACGCCCTCGAGCTCGTCCCGCCCGTGCCGTTGCCGCGCCGCCCCAACGGCGACCTGGTGCGACTGCCGCGCAACCTGCGCCGGTCGGTCTCGGCCACGCTGAAGGTGATCGACACGTTCCGCCCCGATGTCGTCGTCGGCTTCGGCGGCTACGTCTCGGTGCCGGCCTACCTGGCCGCTCGCAAGCGCAAGCTGCCCCTGGTCGTGCACGAGGGCAACGCGCTGCCCGGGATCGCGAACAAGCTCGGGGCGCGGCTGACCCGCCACGTCGCCACGAGCTTCCCCGACACGCCCCTGCGGCACGCCACCTACGTGGGGCTGCCCATCCGTCGCCAGATCGCCCACCTCGACCGCGAGGCGTCCCGGGCGCAGGGCCGGGAGCACTTCGGCCTCGACGCCGATCGCCCCACGATCCTGGTCACGGGCGGCTCCCAGGGGGCCCGCCGCATCAACACCACGATGGCGGCCGCCTCGCGCGACCTCGCCGACGCCGGCATCCAGGTGCTGCACGCGGCCGGGCGCCCCGAGGAGGTCGAGCTGTCGCGCCGTCCCGGCGACCCGCCCTACGTCGTCGAGCAGTACATCGACCGGATCGACCTGGCCTACGCCGCCGCCGACCTCGTCGTGTGCCGCTCCGGCGCCAACACGGTCACCGAGGTCTCCTCGGTCGGACTGCCCGCCGTCTTCGTCCCGCTGCCGATCGGCAACGGCGAGCAGGCCCTCAACGCCCACCCCGTGGTGGGTGCCGGGGGAGCGCTGCTGATCGACGACGCGGCGTTCACCCCCGCCTGGGTGGACAGTGCCGTGGTGCCGCTGGTGACCTCGCCCGAACGTCTCGCGAGCATGTCCCGGGCCGCGTCCGGCATCGTGCGCGGTGACGCCGCCGAGCAGTTGGCGGCCATGGTGCACCGAGCCGGCGAGGCCGGCCGGTGAGGATCGACCTGCCCGACGAGGTCCTGCCCGCCGACCGGCTCGGCCGCGTGCACCTGATCGGCATCGGCGGCGCCGGCCTGTCCGCGATCGCCCTGCTCATGCACGAGTCCGGGGTCGACGTGACGGGCAGCGACGCCCGCGACTCCGCCGTCCTGGAGCGGCTGCGGGCGGCGGGGATCGTCTGCCACGTCGGCCACGCCGCCGAGCACCTCGCCGACCGCGACACCGTCGTCGCCTCGACCGCCGTCCCGGAGGACAACCCCGAGGTCGTCGAGGCGCGCCGACGGGGGTTGCGGCTGTGGCCCCGCTCGGCCGGGCTCATGTCGACGATGCTGTCCGACCGCCGGATCGCGGTGGCCGGCACGCACGGCAAGACGACCACGACGGCCATGCTGACGTTCGCCCTGCGCGGCGCCGGAGCCGATCCGTCCTTCGCGATCGGTGCCGAGGTCGCGGGTCTGGGCACCAACGCGCGTCGCGGCGCCGGGCCCGAGTTCGTCGTCGAGGCCGACGAGAGCGACGGCGCGTTCCTGCACTACCGCCCGTACGCCGCGGTCGTCACCAACATCGACGCCGACCACCTCGACACGTGGGGCACCGTCGACGCCTACGAGCAGGCGTTCGCCGACTTCGCGTCGACGGTCGAGGAGGTCGTGGCGGTCTCGGCCGATGACCCCGGCTGCCGCCGGCTGGTCGAGGCGGGCACGTCCGCGCGACTCGTGACGGCCGGCTTCGCCGCGGACGCCGACGTCCGGGGCACCCACGTCGTGGTCGAGGGCTCGACCACGCGCTTCACGGTCTCCGGCGCCGGGCTCGGCCCGACCGAGGTCGTGCTCGCCGTCCCCGGTCGGCACTACGCCGCCGACGCGTTGCTCGCGCTGGCGATCGGGATCGAGCTGGGCCACGACGCGGCCGGCCTGATCGACGGCCTGGCCGCGTACACCGGCGCCGCGCGCCGGATGGAGCCCAAGGGCGCGGCCGGTGGCGTGCGCGTCGTCGACTCCTACGCCCACCACCCGACCGAGATCGCCGCGGACCTGGCCGCCGCCCGCGCCCTGGCCGGCGACGACCGTCTCGTGGTGGTGTTCCAGCCGCACCTGGTCAGCCGCACCCGGCTCTTCGGTGAGCGGATGGGCCAGGAGCTCGCCGCCGCCGACGTCGTCGTGGTCGCGGACCTCTACCTGGCCCGTGAGGCCGCCGACCCCGACGTGACGTCGGACCTGGTCGTGCGGGCCGCGGGTCCCGGTGCGCTCGCCGGGGGTTCGGTGCAGGACGTGCCGCGTCTGCTGGCCTCGCTCGTGCGACCCGGGGACCTCGTGCTGACCCTGGGTGCCGGCGACGTGACGACGGTGGGGCCGGCGCTGCTGGACCTGCTGCGGGACTCCGCCGATGAGTGATCGCTTCACCGAGAAGCTGCGACAACGGCGCCGCCGGTCGCGATGGCGGATCGCCGGTGTCGTGGCTGCCGTGCTGGCCCTCGTCGCCGCCGGCTGGGCGGTGTGGTTCTCCAGCCTGCTCGAGGCCCGGACGGTCGAGGTCACAGGAGTGGAGCACCTTCCCGCCGAGTGGGTGGTCCGGTCGGCCCAGGTACCGCTGGGCACCCCGGTGCCGCGTATCGACACCGACGCGGTCGCCGAGCGGGTCGCCACCTTGAAGCCCGTCGAGTCGGTCCGGATCGAGCGCGACCTGCCGCACACCATCCGGATCGTCGTCACCGAGCGCTCGGCCGTCGCCTGGGTCGATCGGTCGGGCACGCCCTGGGCCGTGGACGAGTCGGGGATCGCCTACCGTCCCTTGAACTCGCGACCGACGCACCTGCCGCGCCTCGACGTGGACGTCGACGACCGTGAGGTCGTGGCGGCCGTCGCCCGCGTCGCGGCCGACATCGCGGACGGCGACCGTGAGCTGCTCGGTGACACCGACGTCATCCGGGCCGAGACCACGGACTCGATCGAGCTGGCACTGACGAAGCGCCGCACGGTCGTGTGGGGGAGTGCCGAGCAGGCGCGCCCCAAGCTGGCCGTGCTGCGGCCCCTGCTGCAGATCAAGGCACGCAGCTACGACGTCAGTGCGCCCGAGCGCCCGACGACCCTCAAGTGACGCGTCTCTCCCCATCCGTCACAACAACACGCCGGTGACACGGCGTGTCACCACTGAACGACTCGCGCGCGCCCCTAGTGTCTAGACATCGACGAGGTTGACATAACTATAAGCCTCGACTTGAAGGTTAAGGTTGAAGGGGAACGACATGGCGGTCCAGAACTACCTTGCGGTGATCAAGGTCGTCGGCATCGGCGGCGGTGGTGTCAACGCCGTGAACCGCATGATCGAGGCCGGGCTCAAGGGTGTGGAGTTCATCGCGATCAACACCGATGCCCAGGCATTGCTCATGACCGATGCGGACGTGAAGCTCGACGTCGGTCGCGACTCGACGCGCGGCCTCGGTGCCGGCGCCGATCCCGAGATCGGCAAGAAGGCGTGCGAGGACCACGCGGAGGAGATCGAGGCGGCCCTCAAGGGCGCCGACATGGTCTTCGTCACCGCGGGTGAGGGCGGCGGCACGGGCACCGGCGGTGCCCCCGTCGTGGCGCGCCTCGCGCGTTCGCTCGGCGCGCTGACGATCGGCGTGGTGACGCGCCCGTTCAAGTTCGAGGGACGCAACCGCGCGGCGCAGGCCGACCTGGGCGTCCAGCGGCTGCGCGAGGAGGTCGACACCCTCATCGTCATCCCCAACGACCGACTCCTGTCGATCAGTGACCAGAGCATCAGCCTGCTCGACGCCTTCCGCCAGGCCGACCAGGTGCTCTACCAGGGCGTCTCGGGCATCTCCGAGCTCATCACCACGCCCGGTCTGATCAACGTCGACTTCGCCGACGTGAAGTCGATCATGAGCGACGCCGGCTCGGCCCTCATGGGCATCGGCTCGGCGCGCGGCGAGCACCGCGCCGCCACGGCCGCCGAGCTCGCCGTCTCCAGCCCGCTGCTCGAGGCGTCCATCGAGGGCGCCCGCGGCGTGCTGCTGTCGATCGCGGGCGGGTCCGACCTGGGCCTGTTCGAGATCAACGAGGCGGCCGAGCTGGTGCAGGAGGCCGTCCACGAGGACGCCAAGATCATCTTCGGTACGGTCATCGACGACTCGCTGGGCGACGAGGTGCGGATCACCGTCATCGCGGCCGGCTTCGACGGTGGCGAGCCCAAGCAGCGCGACACGGCCCAGCCGGCGCTGCGGGGCCGCGAGGCGCAGCAGTCCTCCAGCGGTACCGCACAGGAGTCCGCCCCCGCCGCCCGGCCGCAGGCCGAGCGCGAGCGCCCGACGGAGCAGCGCGTCGTCACCGAGCCCGTGCCGGTGGGACGGCCCTCCGGCCAGGAGTTCGGCGACGGCCTGGACATCCCGGACTTCCTGCGCTGATCGTGACGCCCGCTCCCGCTCCGCTGTGGTTCCGGGCCGACGTGGGTCATGCGCGGCTCGGCTTCACCGACGCGCGGACCGACCTCGGTCGCGGACCCGCCGCTGACGGGTCGGCCGTCGCGGGGGTCCAGTCCCTCGGGGCGGCCCTGGGCGGACGCCCGGCGCTCATGCGTCAGGTCCACGGAGCCCAGGTGGCGGTCGCGGACCCGGACGCGCCGACGCCGCAGGCCGATGCGCTCATCGTCGACCGGCCCGGAATCGTCGCGATCGTGCGCGTGGCCGACTGCACCCCTGTCGTCGTGGTGGCGCCGGACCGGCCGCTCGCGGCCGTCGTGCACGCCGGCCGGGTCGGGATGGCCGCCGGAATCGTCACCGCCACGGTCGACCAGTTGCGTCGCCGCGGCGCCGAGCAGCTCGAGGCGTGGGTCGGCCCGCGGGCCTGTGGCCGGTGCTACGAGGTCCCCGCACAGATGGCCGACGACGTTGCGGCGCTCGAGCCGGCCGCCCGCGCGACCACGCGCCGCGGCACGCCCGGCCTCGACATCGGTGCCGGTGTCATCGCCCAGTTGCAGCGCGCCGGCGTGACCGTCCACGACCTCGGTGGCTGCACGATCGAGGACGACACCTTCTGGTCCCACCGACGCCAGGGCGACGCGGCCGGCCGCTTCGGCGCCGGTGTCGTGCTGGGGGAGGCCGGTGACCATGCGGCGCCGTGACGAGCTGGAGAACAACCTCGCCGCCGTGCGCGAGCGCATCGCCCGCGCGTGCGAGCAGCACGGCCGTGCGGCCGACGACGTCACCTTGATCGTCGTCACCAAGACCCATCCCGCCTCCGACGTGGCGATCCTGGCCGAGCTCGGCGTCACCGACGTCGGCGAGAACCGTCACCCCGAGGCCGGCGACAAGCACCGCCAGGTGGTCGAGGCCGGGATCGACCTGCGCTGGCACTTCGTCGGCGCGCTGCAGACCAACAAGGCCGGCGCCGTCGCGCGGTACGCCGACGTCGTCCAGAGCCTCGACCGGCCCAAGCTGGCGCGCGCGCTCGACCGCGGCGCGCAGGCGGCCGGGCGCACCCTGCGGTGCCTGATCCAGGTCGACTTCGACACGACCGATCCCGGCCGGGCCGGGGTGCCGCCCCAGGACGTGGCCGCGCTGGCCGAGGTCGTCGTGACCGAGTGCCCGCACCTGGAGCTCGGCGGCGTGATGACCGTGGCACCCCTGGGGCAGGACCCCGCACCGAGCTTCGCGCACCTGCGCGAGATCAGCACCGAGCTCACCCGCACCGTGCCGTCGGCGACGACGATCTCGGCCGGGATGAGTGAGGACTTCGAGACCGCCATCGCCCACGGGGCGACACACGTACGCGTGGGTCGCTCGGTGCTCGGGCAGCGGTCCTTACTGCAGTAGTCTCAACAACGTCAAGACCGAGGATCGGGAGTGAGCATGGCTGGCGCAATGCGGAGGATGGGCGAGTACCTGGGACTCGTCGAGCAGGCCGAGTACGACGACGCGCTCGAGTACGAGCCGGAGGCCTCGGCGCGCCCTGCTGCACCCGTGCGTCAGGCCGCCGCGCCCCAGCAGGTGGCGCCGCGCACCGTGACCGCGCTCGACGACCGACGTCAGCCCGGCATGTCCGTGGCCGACCTCGCCCGGATCGAGACCGTCACGCCGCGCACCTACAACGACGCCCGCACGATCGGCGAGTCCTTCCGCTCGGGCGTGCCCGTGATCATGAACCTGTCCGACATCGGCGACGACGACGCCAAGCGGCTCGTCGACTTCGCCGCGGGCCTGGTGTTCGCGGTCCACGGCACGATCAACCGGATCACCGCCAAGGTCTTCCTGCTGTCGCCCGAGGGGGTCCAGGTCTCCGACGAGGACCGGGCCACGCTGGCCGCCGGCGGCTTCTACAACCAGAGCTGAGGCTCCGTGTCGCTGATCGGCTCCATCCTCTACAACCTGATCTACCTGGCGATCATCTTCGTGATCGCCCGTTTCGTCGTGGACTGGGTGCAGCTGCTGGCGCGCCAGTGGCAGCCCCGCGGTGCGATCGCCGTGCTGTGCGAAGCGATCTTCACCGTGACCGACCCGCCGCTGCGTGCGTTGCGCAAGGTCATCCCGCCCATCCGGCTCGGCGGCATCATGCTCGACGTCTCCGCGATGGTGTTGTTGCTGCTGTTGTTCATCGCCCAATCGTTGGTGCTGGTCATCTTTTAGGTGACCGTTGAGACTTGAGCGCCATCCGACTGCTCGGTGCTTAAGATGAAGCGGTACCGTTGACGACGGCTCCGAAGCTTTCAGACCGAAACATACGACTCACACGCAGAGGTGACCAGATGGCGCTCACGCCCCAGGACATTCGCGACAAGCAGTTCACCGCCGTGCGCTTGCGCGACGGATACGACATGGGCGAGGTCGAGCAGTTCCTCGACGAGGTCGAGGTCGAGTTCGAGCGTCTCGTCAACGAGAACTCCGAGCTCAAGGCGAAGGTCGCCGAGCTCGAGGCCGCCCTCGAGGAGGCCTCGAAGGCCCAGCCCGCTCCCGCGGCTGCCAAGCCCGAGCCGGCCAAGGCCCCCGAGCCGGTCAAGGCTCCCGAGCCCACGCCCGCCCCGGCGCCCGCCGCTCCCCAGGAGCTGCGCGTCACCTCCACCTCGGAGGCCTCCACGGCCGCCGCGCGTCTGCTCGAGATCGCGTCGGCCAACGCCGACCAGCTCATGGACGCCGCGAAGGAAGAGGCCGACTCCATCATCGGTGAGGCCCGTGTCGAGGCCGAGCAGCTCTCGGCCGAGGCCCGTCGCAACGCCGACACGCTGCAGTACGAGTCGCGCAAGCGCGCCGAGCAGCTGGACGTCGAGACCGAGCAGCGTCGCAAGGAGGTCATCTCCAACCTCGAGCGCGAGCGTCAGGAGCTCCAGGGCGAGATCGACCACCTGCGTGCCTACGAGCGCGAGTACCGCGCCCGTCTGAAGGCGTACTTCCAGGATCAGCTCGCCCAGCTCGAGGGCAGCGCTCCGGTGGCGCCGAAGCAGGGCACCGCGCTCGACGGCGGGTCCGAGTGACCTTCGCCCGAGCCGCGTACTGAGTCGTATGACAACGGCGCCCGACCCCCTGAGGGGTCGGGCGCCGTTGGCGTTCCCGGCGGTCAGGCCCGCTGCAGGCTGACCGACAGGCCGAGGTCCTCGTCGCGCACGTCGTCGGCCGCTCCAGCCTCGAACGACACCGCGAGCACCTCCTCGGCGATGCTGGCACCGTGCTGGCGCAGGGCCTCGGCGGTCTCGCCCTCGGCGGCCCAGGTCAGGGTGATCCGGTCGGTGATCTCCAGGCCGGCGGACTTGCGGGCCTCCTGGATCACGCGGACCGCCTCGCGGGCCAGCCCGGCCAGGCGCAGCTCGTCGTCGATCGCCAGGTCCAGGGCGACGGTTTCGCCCTGCTCGTTGACGACGGACCAGCCCTCACGCGGGCGCTCGGTGATGATGACGTCGTCGGCCTCGACCTGCCACGACGCGCCGTCGGCGCCCGTGACGGTGGCGGAGCCGGACTCCAGCGCGGCGGCCAGCTCGCCCGCGTCCGCCGCGGCGATCGCCTGAGCCACCACGGGGGTCTGCTTGCCGTGACGCTTGCCGAGCTGGCGGAAGTTCGCCTTGGCCGAGAACTCGACCAGGTCGGCGCCGGCGTCGGCCAGGGAGCCGAGCTCGAGGATGTTCAGCTCCTCGCAGACCTGCTCGCGCAGCTCCGGGCCGAGGTGGTCGAAGTGCGCCGAGCCGATGAGGGCGCGGCGCAGCGGCTGCCGGGTGCGGACCTTCGCCTCGGCCCTCGCGGCGCGACCGAGCTCGGTGACGCGGCGGGCCAGGGAGACGCGCCCGGCCAGGCCGTCGACGACGAGCGACTCGTCGACCTGCGGCCAGGAGGCGAGGTGGACCGACGGTGCGGCGCCGGGGGTGACCGGGACGATGACGTCCTGCCACACCCGCTCGGTGACGAACGGCACCAGCGGAGCCATCAGGCGGGTCAGGACGTCCAGCACCTCGTGCAGGGTCGCCAGGGCGGCTGCGTCGCCGCGCCAGAAGCGCTTGCGCGAGCGGCGCACGTACCAGTTGGACATCTCGTCGACGAAGGTCGACAGCAGGGCGCCGGCTCGCTGGGTGTCGAAGTCCTCGAGCGACGCGGTGACGTCGCGGACGAGGTCCTGCGTCTGCGACAGCAGCCAGCGGTCCAGCACACCGCGCTCGGCGACCGGGGGAGCGGCGCCGTCGGCCGGGCTCCATTCCTCGGCGCGGGCGTACAGGACGTGGAACGCCACGGTGTTCCAGTAGGTCAGGAGCACCTTGCGGACGATCTCGGTCAGGGCGTTGTGCCCGATCCGGCGGGCCGACCACGGCGAGCCGGAGGCAGCCATGAACCAGCGCAGTGCGTCGGCGCCGTGCTCGTCCATGAGCGGCATGGGCAGCAGGATGTTGCCCAGGTGCTTGCTCATCTTGCGGCCGTCCTCGGCCAGGATGTGACCCAGGCACACGACGTTCTCGTAGCTGGAGCGGTCGAACACCAGGGTGCCGACGGCCATGAGGGAGTAGAACCAGCCGCGGGTCTGGTCGATGGCCTCACAGATGTACTGCGCGGGGTAGGCCTGCTCGAACTTCTCCTTCGAGCCCTCGACGTGGGGGTACCCCCACTGGGCGAACGGCATGGAGCCGGAGTCGAACCACGCGTCGATGACCTCGGGGACGCGGCGGTAGGTGCCGGGCTCGCCGTCGATCGTGAAGGTGACGTCGTCGATGTACGGGCGGTGCGGGTCCAGGTTCGACTGGTCCGTGCCGGTCAGCTCGGACAGGTGCGCCAGCGACTCGACGCACACGACCTTGCTCGGGTCGGCGTCGTTGCGCCAGATCGGCAGGGGAGTGCCCCAGAACCGATTGCGCGACAGCGACCAGTCGATGTTGTTCTCGAGCCAATCGCCGTAGCGGCCGTGCTTGATGGTCTCGGGGTACCAGTTCGTCTGCTCGTTCTGGGCGAGCAGCTCGTCCTTGCGCGCCGTGGTGCGGATGTACCAGGCCGGCAGGGCGAAGTACATCAGCGGCGTGTGGCAGCGCCAGCAGTGCGGGTAGCTGTGCTCGTAGTCGAGCTTGCGGAACAGCAGCCCGCGCGCGTCGAGGTCGGCGACCAGCGTCGGGTCGGCCTCCTTGAAGAACGCTCCGCCGACCAGGTCGACATCGGCCTCGAAGTGGCCGTCGGGCGTGATCGGGTTGACGACGGGCAGGCCGTAGGCCTTGCAGACCGCCATGTCATCGGCGCCGAAGGCGGGGGACTGGTGCACCAGGCCCGTGCCGTCGTCGGTCGTGACGTAGTCGCCCAGCACGACGAAGTGCGCGTCGGGGATCTCGACCAGGTCGAACGGTCGGCGGTAGGTCCAGCGCTCCATGTCGCGGCCGGTCATCGTCTCGGTGACGTCCCAGCCCTCGCCCAGGGCGCTGCCGACCAGCGGCTCGGCGACGACGACGCGGTCGGAGCCGTCGGTCGCGACGACGTACGTGACGTCGGGGTGGACGGCGACCGCGGTGTTCGAGACCAGCGTCCACGGCGTGGTGGTCCACACCAGCAGGTCGGTGCCCGCCCAGGGGCCGGACGTCAGCGGGAAGCGGACGTAGACCGACGGATCCACGACGGTCTCGTAGCCCTGGGCCAGCTCGTGGTCCGACAGGGTCGTGCCGCAGCGCGGGCAGTACGGGGCGACCCGGTAGTCCTCGACCAGCAGGCCCTTGCCGTGGATCTGCGACAGCGCCCACCAGACGCTCTCGACGTAGGAGGCGTCCATCGTGCGGTAGGGGTGGGCCATGTCGGTCCAGTAGCCCATGCGCGCGGTCATGTCCTCGAAGACGTCGACGTTGCGCAGCACCGACTCGCGGCACTTGGCGTTGAACTCGGCGATGCCGTAGGCCTCGATGTCGGGCTTGCCGTTGAAGCCCAGCTCCTTCTCGACCGCGATCTCGACGGGCAGGCCGTGGCAGTCCCAGCCGGCCTTGCGGTCGACGTGGTAGCCCTGCATCGTCTTGAAGCGCGGGAAGACGTCCTTGAAGACGCGCGCTTCGACGTGGTGGGTGCCGGGGACGCCGTTGGCGGTGGGCGGTCCCTCGTAGAAGGTCCAGCGCGGAGCGTCGGCGGGGGTGTCGAGGCTGGCCGCGAACGTGCCCTGCTCGGCCCAGAGATCGAGGATCTCGCGCTCCATCGCCGGAAGGTCGACATGGGCGGGTACCGGGCGGTAGCGCAGCGGTTCTCCGGCGGTGCCGGAGAGGGCGGTCGCAGGCTGCGCTGCGGGGGCGTTCGGGGTGTCCTGACTCACCCGGTCGATTCTACGGTGAGCCGACTTGCACCGGCTTCGTGGTCGGTTTAGTGTCCCGGGCATGCCCAAGACCACGCTGGCCGTCCGCTCGGACGAGACGCCCTGGACCACCGCCGAGGCCACGGCCGTGCGCGAGGAACTCACCGAGGATCTCGCTCGTTTGAAGTCCGAACTCGTCGATTCCGCCCGGGATCTGCAGGACATCCTGGCCGGTGGCGTCGACGGCGCGGGCAACGATCAGGCCGACGTCGGATCGAACAGCCTCGAGCGTGACGCCGAGCTCTCGCTCGCCGCGAACCAGCGCGAGCTGCTGCTCCAGACGGAGAAGGCCCTCTCGCGTCTCGACGACGGCACGTACGGCGTGTGCGAGCTGTGCGGCGAGCCCATCGGCAAGCTGCGTCTCATGGCCTTCCCCCGCGCGACGTTGTGCATGGACTGCAAGCGCCGCGAGGAGCGTCGCTGAGCACCGTGGCCTCCTCTGCGGACCCGGCGGCCGCGCCCGTCGGCCGGAGCCGGGTCGCCCTGTTCTCGATCGTCGCCGTCGTCGTCGTCGCGCTGGACCAGCTCACCAAGTGGTGGGCGGTCGAGCGGCTCGACGGCCATGACCCGATCCCCGTGGTCGGCGACCTGCTGACCTTCCGATTCGTGCTCAACCCCGGCGCCGCGCTCGGCACCGGCGCGGGCTACACGATCGTGCTGAGCGCGATCGCCATCGCGGTGACGATCACCCTCATCGTGATCGCCCCCCGGCTGCGCGACACCTGGTGGGCGGTGGGGCTGGGGCTGTTCCTGGGTGGAGCGGTCGGTAACCTGATGGATCGGCTGTTCCGTGAGCCCGCGTTCCTGCGTGGTCACGTGGTGGACTTCATCGACTACGCGGGATTCTTCGTGGGGAACGTGGCCGACATCGCCCTGACCGTGGCGGCGATCGTCATCATCTGGCGCTCGTGGCGTGGTCACCGCTTCGACGGAACGAGAGAGCCTACGTGACCCACGACGACCCGACCGAGCAGCGCAGCGTGTACATCCCCGAGGGGCTGGCGGGCGAGCGGGTCGACGTCGCCCTGGCCCGGCTGTTCGGGGTGTCCCGCACGCGGGCCGGCGACCTGGTCGCCGACGGACTGGTGCTGCTCGACGGCGCCCAGCCGATCAAGTCCGAGCGCGTCGAGGCCGGCGCCCTGCTCGAGGCCACGATCCCCGCGCCGCGCCGCGCGGTGATCGTGCCGAGCGCGGTCGACGGGATGAGCATCGTCCACGAGGACGACGACATCGTCGTGGTCGACAAGCCCGTGGGCGTCGCCGCCCACCCCGGCATCGGCTGGGACGGGCCCACCGTCTCGGGCCATCTCGCCGGTGTCGGCGTGCGGATCTCGACCAGTGGCGCCCCCGAGCGCCAGGGCATCGTGCAGCGACTCGACGTCGGCACGAGCGGCCTGATGGTCATCGCCAAGTCCGAGCGCGCGTACACGATCCTCAAGCAGGCGTTCCGCGACCGCACGGTCGACAAGACCTACCACGCGCTGGTCCAGGGTCATCCCGACCCGCACACCGGCACGATCGACGCGCCGATCGCGCGCCATCCCAAGCACGACTTCAAGTTCACGGTCCGCGCCGACGGCCGCCCGAGCATCACCCACTACGACACGCTCGAGGCGCACCGGTACGCGTCGCTGCTCGACATCAAGCTCGAGACCGGCCGCACCCACCAGATCCGCGTGCACATGGCCGCGATCAAGCACCCGTGCGTCGGCGACCCGCTCTACGGCGCCGACCCGGTGCTGGCCAAGCGCGTCGGCCTCGAGCGCCAGTGGCTGCACGCCGTCCGGCTGGGCTTCATCCACCCGGGCACCGGCGAGCCGGTCGAGTACGAGAGCCCGTACCCGGCCGACCTGCAGCACGCGCTCGACCTCATCCGCGACCTGGACTGAGCCGAGCCGCTCCGCGACACCCGGTGCGGAGCCGAGGCGCCGGACGCGTCCGGCACAATGGGCCCATGAGCCATGTCGTGCGCCAGTCGGAGAAGTTGAGGGATGTCCTGTACGACATCCGCGGCCCCGTCAGCGCGCGAGCTGCCCAGCTGGAGGCCGAGGGTCACCGGATCCTCAAGCTGAACATCGGCAACCCCCAGCCGTTCGGCTTCGATGCGCCCGCCGAGATCCTGCAGGACGTGATCGCCGGCCTGCCGACCTCGCAGGGTTACTCCGACTCCCGCGGCATCCAGTCCGCGCGCCGCGCCGTGGTGCACCACTACCAGCTGCAGGAGGGCTTCCCCGCCCTCGACATCGACGACGTGTGGCTCGGCAACGGCGTCAGCGAGCTGATCCAGGTCGCGTTGCAGGCCCTGCTGGACAACGGCGACGAGGTGCTGATCCCCGCGCCGGACTACCCGCTGTGGACCGCGGTCACGAACCTCGCCGGCGGCCGTCCCGTGCACTACCTGTGCGACGAGGCCAACGACTGGAACCCCGACCTGGCGGACCTCGAGTCCAAGATCACCGACCGGACCAAGGTCATCGTGGTCATCAACCCGAACAACCCCACGGGCGCGGTCTACAGCCGCGAGACGCTGACGGCGATCGCGGACCTGGCCCGCAAGCACGACCTGGTCCTGATGTCGGACGAGATCTACGACAAGATCCTCTACGACGACGCGGTCCACATCCCGATGGCCAGCGTGGCCCCGGACGTCCTGACCCTGACCTTCAACGGCCTGTCCAAGGCCTACCGGGTCTGCGGCTATCGCGCCGGCTGGGTCGTCGTGACCGGTCCGCTGGAGCGGGCCCAGGACTACCTCGAGGGCATCACCTTGCTGGCCTCGATGCGGCTGTGCCCCAACGTGCCGGCCCAGAACGCCATCCAGGTGGCGCTCGGCGGCTACCAGTCGATCAAGGAGCTGATCCTGCCCGGCGGGCGCCTGCTCGAGCAGCGCGACACGGCGGTCAACGAGCTGCGCAAGATCCCGGGCGTCAGCGTCGTCGCGCCGCGGGGCGCCCTGTACGCGTTCCCGCGTCTGGATCCCGAGGTCTACCCGATCAAGGACGACCAGCAGCTCGTGCTGGACCTGCTGATGAGCGAGAAGATCCTGCTGACGCAGGGCACGGGCTTCAACTGGCCCGATCCCGACCACCTGCGCATCGTCACCCTGCCGTGGTCGCGCGACCTGGCCGAGGCGATCCAGCGGATGGGCAACTTCCTCAGCAGCTACCGCCAGGCCTGACGTCGGTCAGCGTCCTCGCATCCGGTCGAGCCAGCCGCGGCGGGGCGCGTCCAGGGCGGGCGCGTCCGGGACCTCGACGGCGACCGGTGGCGGTGCGGCCTGATCGGCGAAGTCCCGCTTGCGCCAGGTGTGCTTGAACGCCGGGTCGGGCGTGCTCCAGCCCGGGCCGTAGATCGTCTCCAGGTAGGTGACCGGATCGGCGGGCAGGGGACACGAGATCCCCAGCAACTCGCCCCGGCTGATCGGGAACATGCTCGATCGGGCCAGGGCGGCGCGGGTCCCGGGGTACCAGGAGACGCGATCACCCTCGAACAGGCCGGAGAAGACGTCGATGTGCTTGCCGCCGGGCCGCGCGACGTGCCGGTGGCCGAAGAAGTCGCCCTTGACGACGAAGCCGCGGGCCCGGAGGAACTCCTCGACGCGGGCGTGTGCCTCGGGCAGCGTGGCGGCCTCGTCGGGCTCGAAGGCGATGATCAGGTCGAGGTCGTCGTCGTGGGGGATCAGGTCGCCGTCGCGGACCACCGCCAGAGCGGCCCCGTACCCGAAGCAGACGTTCGGCGTCAGGTCACGCAGGGCGTCGGCGACCGACACGGCGAACTCGATGTAGTCCAGCTTCTCGGACTCGGACCAGAACCGGAACGAGCGCAGCGGACCATGGGCCGTCCACTCCAGCGAGCGCTCGCGCAGGAGTTCGTCGTTCACCGCGGCCACGTACGCGCGACGGCCGTCGTCGGACAGTGTCCGCTTGAGCTCCTTCACGGCCGCACGCGCCTCGCCGTAACGGCCGGTCAGCGTCTGGGTCAGGGGACCTGCCAGCCGGGCGTACTCGTCGCGGGCCTCGACGGGCACGGCGGCGACCGACTCGTCCACGAACGCCCGGACCTGCGCGGCGCGCTGGTCGGCCTCGTGAACGGTCACGAGAGGCTCGCCGGGTGACCCGATCTGGACGCGGATGGCGCGGTTGAGCACGACGGCGCGTCCGGGGAGTCCACGCAGTCGCACTCCGGTGATCTCGACCGGGGGCTCGAAGGTCAGCTCGACCCACGGCTGTTGCTCGGCCTGGGTGTGGACGGCGATGCCGCTGGGATGCTCGGCGTCGAGCAGCCGGACCGGTTCGAACGCGGCGCGCGTGTCGCCGTGCCAGCTGCTGGCCGTGACGGTGCTGCGGGCCACGAGCTGCTCGGTCGAGAGTCCCTCGGTCGTCGTGACTCCCACGGACTGCAGCTGCAGGGCCACGTGGGCGCCGACGTCGACCCGGACGCGGTCGACGGTCGTGGGGGTGACGTCCACCCGCAGCTCGCCACCGGGGGACAGGAAGTCCAGATCGGGGAACCGCTCACGCGCCTGACGGATCGTGCCGCGCAGTGCCTGCTCGAGCCCCGACACGCTCAGCGCCTCACGAACAGCGCCCGGGCCACATAGGCGTCATCCTGCTTGTACTTCGCGAAGCCGAAGCCCTCGACCGCGTAGGTCACCTCGAAGCCGTGCAGCACGGCCTTGGCGTTGAAGGACGAGGGGTTGACGAAGCGCCGGTAGTGGGCGCCGGTCACCTTCGCGCCACTGGAGTCGCGCACCGTCCGGTACTCGACGGCGAGTCGGTCGCCCGGGGACGTCAGCCGAGCCGCGAGGTCGAGGAAGGCGGTCTCCTCCTCGTCGGTGATCGCGTGCACGAAGAACCGGGCGTACACGAGCGTGTTGCCCGCCTCGACCCGCAGTTGGGACGCGAGGTCGGGCTGGTCGATCGTGGCGGCGACGAAGGTCGCCCCCTCGCCCAGCGTCGCGGCCAGGGCCGAGCACGCGTCCACGGCCGCCTTGGACCCGTCGACGCCGGTGACGTCGTGTCCGTGGGACGAGAAGAACAGCGAGTCCCGCCCGGCGCCACTGCCGAACTCGAGGATGCGGGTCGGTCCTTCGAGCTCGCCGGCCACGAAGGTCGCGAACTGCGACGGCAGCGGGCGCCGCGCCGTGCGGGTGCTGGCGTAGTAGGCGTTCCAGTACGACTCGCGCTCGGCATCGGACTCGTGCGAGACGGTGGGGTCGGTCATGTGCTCTCCGAGGGTACGGGCCGCGGGCCGGCCGGTGGATGGTCGACAGAGTACGCGCCCGGCCGGCCGATGCGGTGGCGGCGCCCGGGGTCAATCTGCGGCGCGGAACGTCCGGCGGATCTCGCGGGCGCCGCGCTCGTCGAGCTCGCGCAACTGGGTCGCGATCTCGGAGCTGGTCCGATGCGCGTGGGCGAGGTCCTCGCGGATCTGCTCGAAGTGGTCCTTCCACGTGCGCTGGAAGCCGTTCATGCTGCCCACACGCTCGTCCTCGGGTGTCATGCGGCCCTCGCGGATCGACAGCCGGATGCCGGGCAGTCGCTCGCTCAGCTGCGCGATGGCGCGCGCGCACTCCTGGATCTGCTCGCCCACCGAGGCGATGTCGTCCGGCCGTGACAGCCGCATCGGATCGGGGGCCTGCTCGCCTCCCGAGACGATCGCCGTGGCGATGGCCTTCTCGTGGCGGGGGAGCTGCTCGATCACCTGCTGGTCGAGCCGGTGGACGGGGCGCAGCGCCTCGACGAGCTCCTCGAAGGCGGCGTGGACGCTCTGGCGGTAACGCTCGGCGGCCTGCTCGGCCTTGCCGTTCATGATGGCCACGGCGCCGTGCCGGTCGGTGAACTCCAGTCCGGTCAGGCGACGCAGCGGCCCGTCGAACTGGTCCAGGACCTGCTGGTCCATCGCGCGGATGAGCTGGCGGGCCTCGGTGGGGGGATCGATCTCGCGGTCGTCGTGGTGACCGCCTGCGCGGAACTCACGATCGAGGTGGGCGGGGCCCCGCTCCGTCTGCTCGCCCTTCGCGGCGCGCTCGCGCTCGGCCTGCTCGGCCCGTTCGCGTTCGGCGCGACGCTCGGCCCGTTCGCGCTCGGCCCGCTCGGCGGCCTGGTTGAGCGAGTCGATCTCGGTGCGCAGCTCCTGGCGCGCCAGCCGCCAGCGCCGGCGGGTGTCCTCCAGTGCCACCTGCGCATCGGTGAGCAGGTCACCTTGTCGGCGGACCAGCTCGGACAGCTCGGTCAGCTGGTCGGCATCGGCCTCGAGCACCCGGCCCAGCTGGCCGGCGACCCGCGACATGGCACGAACCGTCGGTCCGCGGGTCTCCTTCGGCGCGTCCGCCTGGCGCAGTCGTTGGGCCAGGTCCTTGACCTCGGCGACCAGGTCCTGGAGGCGCTCGGCGCCCTGGTGCAGCCGGTCGGGATCACCCGGCAACGCGATCGCGTCGGGATGGAATCTGGTCACCATCTGCAGCTCCGCGGTCATGCTTCCCCCCCGAGATCTGGATTTTGCTGGCACATTCCTACCACCGATCGCGACGTTTCGACCTTCGTAGGGGTGATTTCTGTCGGCGGTGTGTCCCATGATCGAGGGATGAGCGACATGATCCGCGCGACCGGACTGGTCAAGCGCTACGGCGACGTCGAGGCCCTGGGGGGACTCGACCTGGCGGTGCCCGAGGGCACCGTCCTGGGTCTGCTCGGGCCCAACGGTGCGGGCAAGACCACTGCGGTCCGCATCCTGACCACCTTGTTGACCCCCGACGAGGGGCAGGCCACGGTGGCCGGCGTCGACGTGGCGGCCGACCCCGACGGGGTGCGACGGCAGATCGGTCTGTCGGGTCAGTACGCGGCCGTCGACGAGTACCTGACCGGCTACGAGAACCTCGAGATGGTCGGGCGACTCTATGGGATGAAGGCGAAGGCCGCCGGGGCCCGCGCCCGCGACCTGCTCCGGCGCTTCGACCTGGCCGACGCGGCCGACCGTCCCTCCAAGACCTATTCCGGGGGCATGCGACGGCGGCTGGATCTCGCCGGAGCCCTCGTGGCCGAGCCGCCGGTGATCGTGCTGGACGAGCCCACCACGGGCCTCGACCCGCACGGTCGTCAGCAGATGTGGGAGGTCATCTCCGACCTCGTCGACTCCGGCGCGACGGTCCTGCTGACGACGCAGTACCTCGAGGAGGCCGACCTGCTGGCGGACAACATCATCGTGATCGACCGTGGCCGCGCGATCGCCGAGGGCACGGCCGACCAGCTCAAGTCACAGGTCGGCGGTGACCGCATCGAGGTGGTCCTGCAGGATCCGGCCCACGCGCCTCGGGTCCGCGAGTTCCTGGCCGAGGTCGCCAAGGGCGAGGTCTCGGTCCGCGATCGCGCCCTCTCGGTCGCGGTCAGCGGATCGGGCGCCGACGACCTCATGCAGGTGCTCGGCAACATCCGGGCCGGCGGGATCGACGTGCTCGACATCGGGCTGCGCCGCCCGACCCTCGACGACGTGTTCCTGTCCCTGACCGGCCACGAGGCCGAGGACGGAACGACCGAACAGGAGCAGGTCCGATGAGCACGATCACGCAGCAACGCCGACCGTTCCGCGCGCTCACCGACGGGTGGGTCTGCGCGCGGCGGAACCTCATCAAGATCAAGCGCGTCCCCGAGATCATGGTCTTCGTCCTGATCTCGCCGATCATGTTCGTCCTGCTGTTCGCGTACGTCTTCGGCGGCGCGATCGACGCCGGACCCGGACTGGACTACAAGGAGTTCCTGATCGGCGGGATCTTCGCCCAGACCGTCGTGTTCGGCGCCACCTTCTCGGGAGCGGCGATGGCCGAGGACATGCAGAAGGGCTTCATCGACCGGTTCCGGTCGTTGCCGATGGCGCGCTCGGCGGTGCTGGTCGGGCGTACGGGCGCCGACGTCGTCTACAACGTGCTCTCGCTCATCATCATGGCGCTCACGGGCCTGCTGGTGGGCTGGCGAGCGCACCACGGGATCCTCAAGCTGCTGGGCGCCTTCGCGCTGCTGCTCGTCTTCGCCTACGCCGTCAGCTGGATCATGGCCTGGGTCGGCCTCATCGTGCCGAGCGTCGACGTCATCAACAACGCGTCGTTCATCGTCATCATGCCGTTGACCTTCGTCTCGAACGCGTTCGTGCCGACCGAGTCCTTCCCGAAGTTCCTGCAGCCGTTCGTCGAGTGGAACCCCGTCTCGGCGGTGACCCAGGCGGTGCGCGAGCTGTTCGGCAACGTGCCCGACGGCGTGCCGGTTCCCGACGTGTGGAGCCTGCAGCACCCGGTGATCTACACGCTGATGTGGGTCGTCGCCATCGTGGCGGTCTTCGTGCCGCTGTCGGTGCGGGCCTACGAGAGGGCGACCACCAAGTAGCACCCGAGGGAGGGGCTCCGGCTCGGGCGTGCCCCCGCGATCGTCGCGGGTCGCTCACGTAGTCTGGAGTCCTTCCCCGATCCCTCGGCCGTCCGGCAGCTCTGGCGGCCCGACCACCTGTCCCCGGACCGGGATTGACGATGTAGCGGAGGCCGACGGCGACCATGGCGAGTGATTCGAGCTTCGTGCACCTGCACGTCCACACGGAGTACTCGATGCTCGATGGACACTCGTTGCTCGGAGGGCTCTTCGAGCGCACCGCCGAGCAGCAGATGCCGGCCATCGCGATGACCGACCACGGCAACGTGCACGGCGCGTACGACTTCTGGAAGACGGCCAAGAAGCACGGGGTCAAGCCGATCATCGGCCTCGAGGCCTACCTGACGCCCGGCACGCACCGCACCGAGAAGAAGCGCGTGCGCTGGGGCCGCGGCAACGCCGCCGAGGAGGGCGGCGACGACGTCGCGGGCGGTGGCGCGTACACCCACATGACGATGTGGGCGTCGTCCACCGAGGGGATGCACAACCTCTTCCGGCTGTCGTCGCTGTCGAGCCTCGAGGGCTACTACTACAAGCCGCGCGCCGACCGCGAGCTGCTCGAGAAGTACTCGACCGGGCTCATCGCCACCACCGGCTGCCCGTCCGGTGCCGTCCAGACCCGGCTGCGGCTGGGCCAGTACGAGGAGGCCCGTCGTGAGGCCGCCGAGCTGCAGGAGATCTTCGGCAAGGAGAACCTGTTCCTCGAGCTCATGGACCACGACATCTCGGTCGAGCGCCGGGTCCGCGAGGACCTGCTGCGCCTGGGCCGCGAGCTGGGCATCCCGCCGGTGGCCACGAACGACTCCCACTACACGCACCCGCAGGACGCCGCGGCGCACGACGCGCTGATCTGTGTCGCCTCGGGCAAGCGCATCAGCGACGAGAAGCGGCTGCGCTTCGACGGCGGCGGCTACTACATCAAGTCCGCGGCCGAGATGCGCTCGCTGTGGGAGGACAAGCACGGGATGAAGGAGGCGTGCGACAACACGCTGCTCATCGCCGAGCGCTGCGAGGTCGAGTTCACCGAGTCCACGGGCGGCTACATGGCCCGCGCCGACATCCCCGCCGGCGAGACCGAGGAGTCCTGGTTCCGCCAGGAGGTCTGGCGCGGCATCGAGTCACGCTACGGCGCCGACTTCGGCGACGACGTGCGCGCCCGCACCGAGATGGAGCTCGACATCATCGCCCAGAAGGGCTACTGCGGGTACTACCTCGTGGTCGCCGACTTCATCGGCTGGTCCAAGGACAACGGCATCCGGGTCGGCCCGGGCCGTGGCTCGGGCGCCGGCTCGATCGCCGCGTACGCGTTGCGGATCACCGACCTGTGCCCGCTGAAGAACGGCCTGATCTTCGAGCGCTTCCTCAACCCCGAGCGCCCCTCGATGCCCGACTTCGACATCGACTTCGACGAGCGTCGCCGCGGCGAGGTCATCCAGTACGTCAGCCAGAAGTACGGCACCGACAAGGTCGCCCAGATCGCCACGTTCGGCCGGCTCAAGTCCAAGGCCGCGATCAAGGACGCCAGCCGCATCCTGGACTACCCGTTCGCGATGGGCGACAAGATCACCAAGGCGATGCCCGCCGACGTCATGGGCAAGGGCGTCAAGCTGGCCGAGATCTTCGACGAGTCGCACCCGCGCTACAACGACGGCAAGGACTTCCGCGACCTGCACTCGCAGGACCCCGACGTGCGCAAGGTCTACGACATCGCGCTCGGCCTCGAGGGCCAGATCCGCAACTGGGGCGTCCACGCCGCCGGCGTGATCATGAGCAGCGACCCGCTGCTGGACATCGTGCCGATCATGAAGCGCGAGGCCGACGGCTCGGTCATCACCCAGTTCGACTACCCCATGTGCGAGTCGCTGGGCCTGGTCAAGATGGACTTCCTGGGCCTGCGCAACCTCACGGTCCTCAACGACGCGATCGAGAACATCAAGGCCAACCGCGGCATCGACCTGGTGCTGGAGGACCTGGCGTTCGACGACCCCGAGGCGTACGCGCTGCTGTGCCGTGGCGACACGTTGGGCGTCTTCCAGCTCGACTCGCCGCCGATCCGCCAGCTGCTCAAGCAGATGCAGCCCGACAACTTCGAGGACATCAGCGCCGTCATCGCGCTCTACCGTCCCGGACCGATGGGCGCCGACAGCCACACGAACTACGCCAAGCGCAAGAACGGTCGCCAGGAGATCGACTACATCCATCCTGAGCTGACCGAGGCGCTCAAGCCGATCCTGGGCACGACCTACGGGCTGATCGTGTACCAGGAGCAGGTCATGGAGATCGCCCAGGTGCTGGCCGGCTACTCGCTCGGACAGGCCGACAACCTGCGTCGCGCGATGGGCAAGAAGAAGCGCGAGGTCCTGCAGCAGGAGTTCGTCGGCTTCGAGGCCGGCATGATCGAGCGCGGCTTCTCCAAGGACGCGGTCAAGACGCTGTGGGAGATCCTCGTCCCGTTCGCCGACTACGCCTTCAACAAGGCGCACTCGGCGTCGTACGGCGTCATCAGCTACTGGACCGCCTACCTCAAGGCGCGCTACCCGGCCGAGTACATGGCGGCGCTGCTCACCAGCGTCAAGGACGACAAGGACAAGTCCGCGCTGTACCTGGCCGAGTGCCGCCGCCTGGGCATCAAGGTGCTGCCCCCCGACGTCAACGACTCGGTCGCGAACTTCGCCTCGGTCGGTCCCGACATCCGCTTCGGGCTCACGGCCGTGCGCAACGTCGGCGCCAACGTCGTGGCCGGCATCGTCGAGGCACGCGAGACCAAGAGCGCCTTCACCGACTTCGCCGACTTCCTCGACAAGGTCCCGACCCAGGTGTGCAACAAGCGCGTCCTGGACTCGCTGATCAAGGCCGGTGCGTTCGACTCGCTCGGCCACGGCCGGCGCGCGCTCGCGTCGATCGCCGAGGAGGCGGTCGACCAGTACATCGACATCAAGCGCAATGCCGCGATCGGTCAGGACTCGCTCTTCGGTGCGTTCGAGGAGGAGTTCGACGGCCTGGGCATCACGGTCCCGGACATCGCCGACTGGGAGAAGACCCAGAAGCTCGCCTTCGAGCGCGACATGCTGGGCCTGTACGTGTCCGACCACCCGCTGGGCGGCCTCGAGCACGTCCTGGCCGCCAACTCCGACACCTCGATCGGCACGCTGCTCGACGGCGACCGGCCCGACGGCGACGTCCTGAAGCTCTGCGGCCTCGTCACCAACGTCCAGCGCCGGATGAGCAAGAAGGGCGACACCTGGGCCACGATCACGCTCGAGGACCTCGAGGGATCGGTCGACATCGCCGTCTTCCCGGCCGCCTACAACCTGGCCGCCTCGGTCCTGACGCAGGACTCGCTCGTGGTGGCGAAGGTGCGGGTCCGGCGCAACGACGAGGGCATGGACCTGTCGGCCAACGAGGTCACCCGTCCCGCGATCGGCGAAGGGCGCACCGACCAGCCGCTGGTCGTCAGTCTGGCCACCTCGCGTTGCACGCTCGACACGATCAACGCCTTCAAGCAGGTGCTCGCCGCCCATCCCGGCGTCACCGAGGTCCACCTGCGGCTCTCGGGCAACGGCAAGACCACCACGATGCGGCTCGACCAGGGCCTGCGGGTCTCGACCACGTCGTCCCTGTTCGCCGACCTGAAGGAACTGCTCGGTCCGGGGTGTCTCACGTGAACCGCGTCTCGTGGTCGTTGCTGGGCGTCATGGCGTCCGGGGTCCCGGCCGCCTTCGTGTGGTGGGGCCTGGGCCGTCCG
The DNA here is from genome assembly GCF_024433585.1 of Aeromicrobium sp. 636. Lineage (NCBI taxonomy): Bacteria > Bacillati > Actinomycetota > Actinomycetes > Propionibacteriales > Nocardioidaceae > Aeromicrobium > Aeromicrobium sp. 636. Next base: position 763,388 of record NZ_WNJU01000001.1, on the reverse strand, counting down.
TCGCAGTGGCTGGCCACCGAGCGCGGCCTGGTGCTGACCGAGGAGAACGCCACCGGGCGATTCCAGGTGGTCGCCGTCTTCACCCTCGTGGGGGTCGTGCTGGGGCTGGTGGCCGGTGTCCTGGTCCAGCGGATCACGCGGTCGGCTCAGTGGCAGACCGTCGTGGGTCTGGCGGGGGCCGCGTCGGCGGCCTCGCTGGTGTGCTGGCGCCTCGGCGTCTGGCTCGGTCCTCAGCCGGTCCGTGACGCCACGGGGCTCGAGGTGGGCGATGTCGTCCGCGACCAGTTCGCCGTCGACACGATCGTGCCGTTCCTGCTGTGGCCGCTCGCCGCGGTGTTGGGCTACACGATCACGCTGTACCTGAGCTCGGACGGCGTCGACGAGGACGACGAGCCGTCCGCCGAGGTCAGCGAGCGATCCGCGCCGTGACCGCCTGAGTGTGGGCGATCAGGTCGGCCGGAGCGACCTCGAGGTCCAGGCCCCGCCGCCCACCCGAGACGAAGACCGTCGGATGGGCCAGGGCGCTGGTGTCGACGATGGTGCGGTGCTGCTTCTTCTGGCCGAACGGGCTGATGCCGCCGAGCACGTAGCCGGTCGCCCGCTGGGCGGCGGCCGCATCGGCCAACTGGGCGCGCTTGCCGTCCAGTGCCGCGGCGGCACGCTTGAGATCCAGGCTCCCCGAGACCGGGACCACGGCCACCGCCAGCGTGCCGTCGATGTCGATCATGAGGGTCTTGAAGACGCGCGCGGGATCCAGTTTGAGCGCGTCGGCGGCCTCGAGTCCGTACGAGCGGATTCTCGGGTCGTGCTCGTAGGCATGAACCGTCACCGGCACGCCGGCGCGGTGCAGCGCCACGAGGGCCGGGGTCGCTTCACCGGAGTTCTTCTTTGCCACGAGCGCGAGGCTACCTGTCTTCGGGGTCGTCGCGCTCCAGTACGACACGAACGAGAAGTCCCAGCAGCAGGGCCCAGAACGCTGATCCCACCGACAGCAGCGTCACGCCCGAGGCCGCGAACAGGAAGGTGACGCCCGCGCTGGTGCGGTGGCGCGCCGGCGTCAGCGCGCCCTGAAGAGCCGCCACGAGCGCGCCGATGAGGGCCAGGCCGGCGACGGCCTCGATGATCCCGGCCGGTGCCGCCGCGGCCAGGGCGACCACGACCCCGGCTGCGCCCGCGATGACCAGGTACCCCACGCCTGCCGAGACCGCCGCGAGCCACCGTCGCTCGCGCGGGCCGGCCTCGTCGCCGGCGGCCAGGGCGGCGGACAGGGCCGCGAGATTCATGGCGTGCCCACCGAACGGGGCGACGATCGCGGTGCCCACCCCGGTCGCGACGACCGAGGATCGCCACGGCACCGCGAAGCCGAAGCTGCGCAGGACCGCCGCACCCGGCAGGTTCTGCGAGGCCATCGTGACGATCGTGAGCGGGACGGTGATCCCCACGACCGCCGACCAGGTCCACGTCGGCGTGGTCCACTCCAGCGTGGGTACGAGGGCGCCCGTGTCGAACTCCCGGCCGGACCGCTGCACCGACACCGTGATCGCCGCCACCGCGACCAGCAGCGCCGCGGGCACCGCCCAGCGTGGCCGGACCCGGCTGACGACCAGCCACGCCGCGATGACCGGGGCCACGTATCCGGGCGAGTCGGCCAACGAGACGAACGGTGCCAGGCACAACGGCAGCAGGATCCCGGCCAGCATCGCCTGGGCGATCTCCGCCGGGATCCGGGCGACGAGAGCGCCCAGGAACGGGACGGCACCGATCAGGGCGATCAGCACGCCGGTGACGACGAAGGCGCCGACCGCGGCCGACCACCCTCCGTCGACACCTCCGGTGGAGGCCAGCAGGGCCGCTCCCGGGGTGGACCACGCCAGGGTGACGGGGACCCGGTGCGTCAGCGCCAGGACGATGATCAGCAGCGCGAACCCGACGGTCAGCGCGAACAACCCGCTGGCGGCCTGGGACTCCGACGCGCCGACGGCGCGCAACCCCGCCAACACGACGGCGAACGAGGACGTGAAGCCCACCAGCGCGGTGACGACTCCGGCGGTGATCGGCTGCAGCCGGTCGTGCGCCGCGGGGGAGGGGGACACGCTGTGAGGCTAGGCCATCGCGCGACCTAGACTTGCGGGGTGCTCAGACGACTCGACCTGCGTGACCAGACCGACGGATACCGCGACGCGGTGCCCCGCGCGGAGGTCGACGTCGAGCATGCGCTCGCGGCCGTCGTGCCGATCTGCGACGACGTGCGCGCACGGGGTGCCGAGGCGGTGCTGGACGCGGGCGAGAAGTTCGACGGCGTGCGCCCCGAGCGCCTCCGCGTGCCCACCGAGGCGCTGGAGCAGGCACTCGCCGACGTCGACCCCGCCGTGCTGGCCGCGATCGACGAGTCGATCGCCCGCCTACGGCTCACCTGCGAGGCCGAGCTGGAGCGCTCGGTGTCCGTCGACGTCGCGCCCGGCGCGACGGTCGAGCGCCGGATCGTCCCGATGCAGCGGGTCGGCCTCTACGTTCCCGGTGGCCTCGCGCCGCTGGTCAGCACCGTCATCATGAACGCCGTCCCGGCGCAGGTGGCCGGGGTGCCGGGCATCGCGCTCGCCAGCCCGCCGCAGGCGGAGTTCGGCGGTCTGCCGCACCCGACGATCCTGGCCGCGTGCGCGCGGCTGGGCATCGACGAGGTCTACGCCGCCGGCGGCGCCCAGGCCCTGGCGATGCTCGCCTACGGCACCCAGGAGAACGAGGCGGTCAACCTCGTGACCGGCCCGGGCAACATCTTCGTGGCGGCCGCGAAGCGCCACCTGCAAGGTGTCGTGGCCATCGACGCCGAGGCCGGTCCCACCGAGATCGCGATCGTCGCGGACTCCACGGCCGATCCCGAGTTCGTCGCCGCCGACCTCATCAGCCAGGCCGAGCACGATCCGCTGGCCGCCGCCGTGCTGATCACCGACTCGCTCGAGCTGGCCGACGCCGTCGACGCCGAGCTCGAGCGCCAGGTGCCCACGGCGCGTCACCAGGAGCGGATCCGCACCGCTCTGGCCGGCCAGCAGTCCGCGACCGTGCTGGTGCGCGACGTCGACCAGGGCGTCGACGTGGCGAACGCCTACGCGGCCGAGCACCTCGAGATCCAGACCGCCGACGCATCGGCCGTCGCCGACCGGATCGTCAACGCCGGCGCCGTCTTCGTCGGCTCCTTCGCGCCGGTCTCGCTGGGCGACTACGCCGCCGGCTCGAACCACGTGCTGCCCACCGCCGGGTGCGCCTGCCACTCCTCGGGTCTGTCCGTGCGCGCGTTCCTCAAGAACATGCACGTCGTGACGTACTCCGAGGACGCCCTGCGCGACGTCGGCGACCGGGTGGTCACGCTGGCCGAGGCCGAGGACCTGCCGTCGCACGGTGCGGCCGTCACGGTCCGGCTGGAGCGCGAGAAGTGAGTGTTCCGGCGTGGGTGCCGATCCGTGAGGAGTTGCGCGGCGAGGAGCCCTACGGTGCCCCGCAGATCGACGTGCCCGTCCGGCTCAACACGAACGAGAACCCGTACGGCCCCAGCGCCGAGGCGGCGGCCGACATCGCCGCGGCCGTGCAGGCGGCGGCGCTCGAGCTGAACCGGTACCCCGACCGCGAGGCGTGGGCGCTGCGCGAGGCGTTGGCCGGCTACCTCGGTCACGGACTCACCGCGGCGCACGTCTGGGCCGCGAACGGCTCGAACGAGGTCATGCAGCAGATCCTGCAGGCCTTCGGCGGTCCCGGGCGCACGGTCCTGTCCTTCGCGCCGACCTACTCGATGTACCCCGAGTACGCCCGCAACACCCACACCCGCTGGGTGGCCGGACGTCGCCGGGAGGACTTCGCGATCGACGTCCCCGCGGCCGTCGCGCTGATCGAGGCCGAGCGACCCGACGTCGTCTTCCTCACCTCGCCCAACAACCCCACGGGCACGGCGCTGGGGGTCGAGGAGCTGCACGCGGTCCTGGCCGCGGCGCCCGGCGTGGTCGTGGTCGACGAGGCGTACGCGGAGTTCCGCCGCGCCGGCACCCCGACGGCCCTGGAGCTGCTCGCCGAGCACCCGCGCCTGATCGTCACGCGCACCATGAGCAAGGCCTTCGCGCTGGCCGGCGGCCGGCTGGGCTACCTGGCCGCGGATCCGGCGATCGTCGACGCGCTGCGGATCGTGCGGCTGCCGTACCACCTGTCGGCGGTCACGCAGGCGACGGCGCTGGGCGCCCTGCGGCACACCGACGAACTGCTGGCACGGGTCGACGAGCTGCGCAGCACCCGCGACGAGACCTCGGCCTGGCTGGCCGATCGCGGGTACGACGTCGCCGCGTCCGACGCGAACTTCGTGCTGTTCGGGCATTTCGCCGATCGTCACGCGGTGTGGGAAGGTTTGGTCGATCGAGGGGTCCTGATCCGCGAGGTCGGACCCGACGGTTGGCTCCGGGTGTCGATCGGCACCCCGGACGAGATGCGGGCGTTTCGCACCGCACTGATGGAGGTGGATCCCCGATGAGCAGGACCGCACGGATCGAGCGGAAGACCTCCGAGTCGCACGTCGTCGTCGAGCTCGACCTGGACGGCACCGGGCGTCACGAGATCAGCACCGGCGTCGGCTTCTACGACCACATGCTCACCGCCTTCAGCCGCCACTCGCTGATCGACCTCACGGTCCGGTCCGAGGGCGACCTGCACATCGACGCCCACCACACCGTCGAGGACACCGCGATCTGCATCGGCGAGGCCCTGCGCGAGGCGCTCGGCGACAAGTCCGGCATCCGCCGCTACGGCAACGCCCTGGTCCCGCTGGACGAGGCCATCGCCCAGTGCGTCGTGGACGTCTCCGGACGCCCGTACTTCGTGCACACCGGCGAGCCCGAGCGCCAGATCACCGCGATCATCGGCGGCTCGTACATCGGGTCGCTGACCTCGCACGTCTTCGAGTCGATCGCGCACCACGCCGGCATCACGATGCACATGAACCTGCTGGCCGGTCGCGACCCGCACCACATCGCCGAGTGCCAGTTCAAGGCGCTCGCCCGGGCGATGCGCGCCGCCGTCGAGCCCGATCCCCGCGAGACGGGAATCCCCTCGACCAAGGGCGCGTTGTGACCCGTGTGACCGGAGCCCGCGCATGACCACCGTCGCCGTCCTCGACTACGGATCGGGCAACCTGCGCTCCGCCGTGCGCGCCGTCGAGCGCGCGGGCGAGGCGCGGGGCGTCGACGTCCAGCTGACCTCCGACACCCGGGTCGCCGAGCACGCCGACGGCCTGCTCGTGCCCGGCGTCGGGGCCTTCGAGGCCTGCATGCGCGGCCTGCGCGAGGTCGACGGCGAGCGGATCATCGAGCGCCGGCTGATCGCCGGCCGCCCGGTCCTGGGCATCTGCGTGGGCATGCAGATCCTGTTCGCCGAGGGCATCGAGCACGGGGTCCGCAGCACGGGCTGCGGCGAGTGGCCCGGGACGGTCGAGAAGCTCCAGGCGCCGATCGTGCCGCACATGGGCTGGGACACCGTCGAGCCGCCGGCCGACTCGGCGATGTTCGCCGGGATCGAGGACGATCGCTTCTACTTCGTGCACTCCTACGGTGTGCGCGAGTGGCACCTCGACGCCGAGGGCACGGCGTTCAAGGCACCGGGTGTCACGTGGACGCAGTACGGCGGCGACCGGTTCGTCTCGGCCGTCGAGCACGGCCCGCTCTGGGCGACCCAGTTCCACCCCGAGAAGTCCGGCGACGCGGGTCGCCGGTTGCTCGAGAACTGGATCGCGACCCTCTGAGGCGCGGCCCTCGGGCCGATCAGGCGCGGTAGCGCTCCGGGCGGTGGTTGAACGCCAGGATGAGGTTGAGGACGACCGCGCCCGCGGCGGACAGCAGCACGTTGTCCCACGGCACGACCAGCAGCGCGGCGACCACGACGAGCACGTCGAGCGCCATCTGCACGTACCCGGCGCGCAGGCCGGCCTGCTCCTGGGCGATCAACGCCAGGACGCTGAAGCCGCCCAGACTCGACCCGTGGCGGAACAGGATGAGGATGCCCACACCGGCCAGGATGTTGCCGGTGAGGACGCCGTAGACGGGTGCGAGGTCGGGGGAGGGGATCAGCTGCCCGTGCACCGAGGTGAACGCCGACAGCAGCCCCACCGCGACGATCGACCGGAACGTGAAGCGCCAGCCCTTCTTCCACGCCGCGAGCGCGAAGAACGGCAGGTTGACCACGATCAGCATGAGCGGCAGCGCCACCGGGAACGCGTAGGTGAGCAGCAGCGAGAGACCGGCCGTGCCGCCCGTGACCGCATGCGCCTCGTGCAGCAGGTGCAGACCCAGCGAGGCCAGCCACGTCCCGGTGAGGACGCCGAGGATGTCCTCGGCGGGCGTGTGGGGGATGGTGACCGCGGTGGGCTCCGTGGTGTCGAAGGACTCGGGGGAGGTGGGTTCGTGCTGGCTGTCAGTCATGGCCCACCAACTCTACGGAGGGCGGTCGATACGATCGCGGGGTGACTCTCGAACTGCTCCCCGCCGTCGACGTCGCCGAGGGCCGGGCCGTGCGCCTGGTCCAGGGCGAGCTCGGCAGCGAGACCTCCTACGGATCCCCGCTCGACGCCGCCCTGCAGTGGCAGTCCGACGGAGCCGAGTGGGTCCATCTGGTCGACCTGGACGCCGCGTTCGGGAAGGGCTCCAACCGTGAGCTGCTGGCCGACGTGATCGGCCGCCTCGACATCGACGTCGAGCTCTCCGGCGGGATCCGCGACGACGCGTCGCTCGACGCCGCCATGGCCACGGGCTGCCGCCGGGTCAATCTGGGCACCGCCGCGATCGAGGACCCGGACTGGTGCCGGTCGGCCATCGCCCGCTACGGCGACCGGATCGCCGTGGGCCTCGACGTGCGCGGACGGACCCTGGCGGCGCGCGGCTGGGTCAAGGAGGGCGGCGACCTGTTCGAGACCCTCGCCCGGCTCGACGCGGACGGCTGTGCCCGCTACGTCGTCACCGACGTCACCAAGGACGGCACGCTCTCGGGACCCAACCTCGACCTGCTCCGCCAGGTCTGCGAGCAGACCGACAAGCCGGTCGTCGCCTCGGGCGGCGTCTCGAGCCTGGACGACCTGCGCGCGATCGCCTCGCTCGCGGACATCGGCGTCGAGGGTGCGATCGTCGGCAAGGCCCTGTACGCCGGGGCCTTCACCCTGCCCGACGCCCTCGCCGCGGTCGCGGAGTAGTCGTGGCCGGCCTCGTGCGGTGGGACGGCTTCAGCGCCGATCCACGCCGTACGGAGGTGGCCGGCGTCCGTGCCTCCGACGGCGACCGTGAGACGGCCGTCGAGGCGTTGCGCGAGGCGTACGCCGACGGGCGGCTCGACCGCACGGAGTTCGACCGCCGTTCCCAGGCCGCACTCTCGGCGACGTTGCTGGGCGAGTTCGCGCCGCTGCTGCAGGACCTCGAGGCTCCCGCTCCAGCGGCGCTGTCCGTGCGCGACGAGGCGGTGCGGCGCTACCGTCGCGAGACGCGCGACGCTCGCAACGCGGTGTTGACCGTCGGCACCATGACGACCGGGATCTGGGGCGCGACCAGCGTCTTCAACGGTGACGTGTACTTCTTCTGGCCGATCTTCCCCATCCTGGGCGTGGGCGTCGGCTGGCTCATGCAGGTGGTGAACCGCGGCCAGCGCATCGAGCACCACGAGCGCAGGATCGCGCGGCGCCTGGGCCGGCGCAGGGACGCAGATCGCGAGGACGACGGCGACGCGTGAGGCTCAGCAGCCGTCGCGCATGAGGTCGGGCCTGGTGCCCTGCGTGACCTCGACGAGGACGACCTTGTCGTTCGGGCCGACCGACTCGGGGTCCGCGTCGAACAGGTAGCCCAGCCAGCGGTCGCCGTCGGTCACGAGCACGCCCGTCTGGCCGTAGCCGGCCTCGGTGAGCTCGGCCGTCTCGTGCACGCCCGAGACCTGGCGCAGGGTGCTGCCGACACCGAGGCCGTCCGCCGTGCGCGGCTGCTCGCCGCGGACACCGAGGGACACGATCGTGCCGTCCTCCTGGGCCAGCACGTCCAGGGACGAGGCGTAGTCGGGCTTCCAGGCCAGCGGCGCGACCCGGCCGCAGTCCTCACCCCGGACCGGTGCGTCGGCCTCGAACAGGCCGGTGGCGAGGGCTTCGTCGCGCGTCATGCCCGCCGCGGCGGGGCCGACGCGTCCGGGGGACACCACGAGCTCGGCGAGGGGCGGCAGCGCCTCGGGCGCCGGCGTGGTCGGCGACTCGGTGGCCGGCGTCGTGGTCGGTGACGAGGTGGCGCTGGCCGAAGGGCTGCTGGGGGTCGGCGCGGGCTCCTCGTCCGGGGAGTCCGAGCAGGCGGCGAGGGTCAGCGCTGTCGTCACCGCGACCACCCACAGGCGGCTCGACCGGACGTGGGACCCACGGACTACGCTCATGCGCGTGAGCCTAGCTGTCCGTGTGATCCCCTGTTTGGACGTGGACGGCGGCCGAGTCGTCAAGGGCGTGAACTTCGTCGACCTGCGTGATGCGGGCGACCCCGTCGAGATGGCCCGCGTCTACGACGCCGAGGGCGCCGACGAGCTGACCTTCCTCGACATCACCGCCTCCAGCAGCGACCGTTCCACGACGTTCGACATCGTGGGCCGCACCGCCGAGCAGGTCTTCATCCCCCTGACCGTGGGTGGCGGCGTCCGCACGGTCGACGACGTCGATCGGCTGCTGCGGGCGGGCGCGGACAAGGTCGGCATCAACACCGCGGCCATCGCCCGACCCGAGGTGATCGCCGAGATCGCGCACCGCTTCGGGAATCAGGTCCTCGTGCTGAGCGTTGACGCTCGACGTGCAGGCGATCAACCCAGCGGGTTCGAGGTGACCACCCACGGCGGCCGCCGCTCGGCCGGCATCGACGCGATCGAGTGGGTGCGCCGGGCCAGCGAGCTCGGCGTGGGTGAGGTCCTGCTCAACTCGATGGACGCCGACGGCACGCAAGCGGGGTTCGACCTCGAGATGATCCGCGCGGTGCGCGGCGTCACGGACGTCCCGCTCATCGCCAGCGGCGGCGCCGGCCGCCTCGAGCACTTCCCGCCGGCCGTCGAGGCCGGCGCCGACGCGGTGCTGGCCGCCAGCGTCTTCCACTTCGGCTCGCTGACGATCCCCGCGGTGAAGGAGACGCTGCGAGCCGCGGGACACGTGGTTCGGTGACCACCCCGATCCTGGACTCCCTCGGGGGCGGTGGCACCGAGAACCTGACCCGACGCGGCTTCGCCGTCGTGGGTCGCGGCATCATGCGCCAGCGCGTCATGTTCACGTGGGCCGCGCTGGCCTCCCTGCTCTTCGGCGTCATGACCGTCGCCGACGCCTGGGTCCTGGGCTGGGCCACCGACCACGTCATCACCCCGTCGGTCGAGGACGCGGCGATCACCTGGTCGACCCTGTGGGCCGGGATCGGCCTGTTCCTGCTGGCCGCCCTGCTGCGCACCGTCGGCGTCGTCGGTCGCCGCCTGCTCGGCGGAGTGGTGTTCTACCGCCTCGTGCGCGACGACCGGCTGCGCGTCACCCGGCGGTACCTGCAACTGCCGTTGCGCTGGCACCACCGCCACCCCGCCGGCCAGCTGCTCAGCAACGCCAACGCCGACGTCGAGGCCACCTGGTCGGTCTTCATGCCGCTGCCGATGGCGCTGGGCACGATCGCGATGCTCGTCGCGGCGATCGCGACGATGGTGGTGGCCGACCCCGTGCTCACGCTCGTGGGGCTGGTCGTGATCCCGTTGCTCTTCGTGGCGAACGCGGTCTACCAGCGGGCCCAGGGGCCGCGGATCGCGCTGGCCCAGAGCCTGCGCGGCGACGTCTCGACCGTCGCGCACGAGTCGTTCGACGGTGCCCTCGTGGTCAAGTCGCTGGGCCGCGAGGCCGACGAGACCGCCCGCTTCCGCGCCGCCAGCGAGCGTCTGCGGGACGCGGCGATCGGGATCGGCCGCATCCGTGCCGTCTTCGACCCGGTGATCGAGATGCTGCCCAACCTGGCGGTGCTCGCCGTCGTGCTGATCGGCGCGCTGCGGGTGCAGTCGGGCGCGGCGGACGCCGGCGACGTCGTCCAGGTCGCCTACCTCTTCACCGTCATCGGCATGCAGATCCGCTCGTTCGGCTGGGTGCTGGGCGAGCTGCCCCGTGCCGTCGTCGGCTGGGACCGTGTCTCGCGCGTCATCGACGAGGACGAGGCGATGGACTACGGCACGGCCCGGGTCCCGGGGACCGGACCGGTCGACCTGCACGTCGAGGACCTCGACTACAGCCATCCCGACGAGCCCGACACCGCGGTGCTGCGCGACATCTCGTTCACGGTCCCGGCCGGCACGGTCACCGCGATCGTCGGCGGCACCGGCAGCGGGAAGAGCACGCTGGCGTCGCTCGTGACCCGCCTCGTCGACCCCGACTCCGGTGCCGTCCTCGTCGGAGGCACCGACGCCCGCGACCTGTCCCAGCACGAGCTGACGCGGGCGGTCGCGCTCGTCCCGCAGTCGACGTTCCTGTTCGACGACACGGTGCGCGCCAACGTCGTGCTGGACCTCGACGTCCCCGACGAGCGGGTGTGGGAGGTCCTGCGCATCGTGCAGGCCGACCGCTTCGTCGCCGCACTGCCCGCCGGCCTCGACACCGAGCTGGGGGAGCGGGGCACCTCGCTCTCCGGTGGCCAGCGGCAGCGACTGGCCCTGGCGCGCGCCCTCGTCCGCGACCCGCGCGTGCTGGTCATGGACGACGCCACGAGCGCGCTCGACCCCGAGGTCGAGCAGCGGATCCTGCGGGCGCTGGCCGACCGGGACGGATCGCCGACGACCGTCGTGGTCGCCTACCGCAAGGCCACCATCGCCCTGGCCGACGAGGTCGTCTTCCTCGACGGCGGCCGGGTCGCCGACCACGGCACCGACGCGCAGCTGCGTGAGCGATCGGTGGCCTACCGCAATCTCGTCGACGCCTACGACCAGGCCCGTGAGGAGGTCGACCATGAATGAGACACCCGCGCGGGAGCATGAGCGTGAGGGCGGTGTCGCCGTCCTCGTGCGGGGGATGCGTCACAACCCGGAGATGACCGAGGGCATCTGGCTGACTCTCGTGCTGGCCCTGATCAGCACGGCCGGCGGATCGCTGGTGCCGATCGTCGTCCGGTCGGCGCTCGACGAGGGCTTCGCCTCCGGCGACGTCCAGACCTCCACGATCACGCGGTACGTGGTCATCGCCGCCGTGCTGATGGTCGCGATCGCCGCCACGGGCTACTGGTCCAAGGTGCGGATCTTCACCGCCAGCGAGCGCGGGCTGGCCAACCTGCGCGTCGCGGCGTTCCGGCACGTGCACGACCTGTCGATGCTGACCCAGAACACCCAGCGTCGCGGCTCGCTCGTCTCGCGCGTGACGTCCGACGTCGACCAGATCAGCCAGTTCCTGCAGTTCACCGGCATCATGATGATCGTCAGCATCGGTCAGATGCTGGTGGCGACGATCGTCATGGCGTTCCTGTCCTGGCAGCTGACCCTGGTCGTCCTGATCAGCTTCGTGCCGCTCGCGCTGAGCCTGCGCTGGCTCGCCGGCGCGATGTCGCGTGCCTACGACCGCGTGCGCGCCAGCGTCGGCGAGATGCTCGCCGTCATCGCCGAGCCCGTCGTGGGAGCGGCCGTCGTGCGCTCCTACGGCATCGAGGCCCGGACGCAGGAGCGTGTCGACGTCGCCGTGCGCGCGAACTACCGCAACAACATCCGCGCCCAGACGATCACGGCGGGCGCGTTCTCCGCGGCCATCGTGGTCGCCGGCATCGCCAACGCGGCCGTCCTGGGCATCGGGGTGTGGCTGGGAGTCGTCGGCGAGCTCTCCGTCGGCACGATCGTCGCGTTCGTGTTCCTCGTCGGACTGTTCACCGGTCCCGCGCAGATGGCCACCCAGGTGATCTCCGAGGCCCAGAACGCCATCTCGTCGTGGCGCCGGGTCCTGGACCTGCTGGACACCCCGGCCGACGTCGTGGATCCCGGTCCGGGCGGTGAGCGGCTCCCCGAGGGCGATCTGGACGCCCGGTTCGAGCACGTGTCCTTCGCGTACCCCGACGGCCCCACGGTGCTGGCCGACGTCGACGTGACGATCGCGCCGCGTCAGCGGGTCGCCGTGGTCGGCGAGACCGGCTCGGGCAAGACGACGTTCGCCAAGCTGCTGACCCGGCTGATGGACCCCGCCGAGGGGCGGGTCCTGCTCGGCGGTGTCGACATCGCCCGGGTGCCCTTCGACGACCTGCGCCGGCACGTGCTGATGGTGCCCCAGGAGGGGTTCTTGTTCGACGCGACGCTGGCCGAGAACCTGCGGTACGGGTCACGGACGGCCACCGACGAGGACCTCGTGCACGCGGTCGAGCAGCTGGGCCTGGCCGACTGGTTCGCCGCTCTGCCGCACGGCCTCGGCACCCGGGTCGGCCAGCGCGGCGAGTCGCTGTCGGCCGGGGAGCGCCAGCTGGTCGCCCTCGTGCGCTCGGCGCTGGCGGACCCCGCCTTCCTCGTCCTGGACGAGGCGACCAGCGCCGTCGACCCGCAGACCGAGCTGCGCGCCACGCGCGCGCTCGACCGTCTGCTGCAGGGCCGCACCAGCGTCACGATCGCCCACCGCCTGTCCACCGCCGAGAATGCCGACCGCGTGCTCGTGTTCGACCAGGGCCGGCTCGTCGAGGACGGCCGGCACGCCGACCTCGTGGCAGCCGGCGGCGTGTACTCGCGGCTGCACGCGTCCTGGGTGGCGCAGGCCTCGCTGGCGTGACGGTTTACCACGGTCCCGTGGTAAACCCGCGCCTCCCCAGGGAAACTTCGTCGGGGAGGCGCCAGAACACCACGGTCCCGTGGTAAACCGACCACCGCCGCCCTGAGACACTGGGAGACGTGACTTCCTTGGATCCCGCGATCGCGACCCGGTTGAAGCGCGACCCGGCCGGACTGGTGCCGGCCGTCGTGCAGGACGCGACCTCCCTGGCCGTGCTGATGGTCGGCTGGATGGACGACGAGGCGCTGCACCGCACGCTCACCACGGGACGCTCCACGTTCTGGAGCCGCAGCCGCGGCGAGTACTGGGTCAAGGGCGAGACGTCCGGGCACACCCAGAGCGTGCGCGAGGTCCGGCTCGACTGCGACGGCGACACGTTGCTGCTCGTCGTCGACCAGACCGGCCCCGCGTGCCACACCGGCGCCACGACCTGCTTCGACGAGGGTCTGCTCACGTGAGACGCAATCTGCTGGCCCCGGCCGTCCTGCTGCTCCTGGCAGTCGGTGGCGGCACGCTGGCCGCCGTCCGCGCCACCTGGGCCCGCGCGACGGTGTCCGCGGCCGGTCTGCCGGAGGTGGACCTCGCGGTGTCCGGCGCCGACGTCGTCCCCGGAGCCACCGGCCTCGCCGTGCTCGCGATGGCCGCGGGCGCCGGAGTGCTGGCGGCCGGTCCGCGGCTGCGCCGGGTCGTCGGAGCGGTGGTCGCCCTGGCCGGCGCGGTCGGCGTCGTGATGTCGGTCGGGACCGACGACGCGATGCGCACCGCCCGCGCCCGCGCCATCGACGAGGCGGCCGTCTCCGGCGTCGCCGTCGACTGGAGCACCACCGCCGCGCAGGCGCTCTCCGTCGTGGGCTTCGTGCTCATCGTGATCACCGGAATCCTGGTCGCCTGGCTCGGCCCGCGCTGGGCGACGATGGGCCGCAAGTACGAGACGCCGGCCGCCCGGGAGCCCGAATCGAGCGACCTGTGGAAGGCGATGGACGACGGCGTGGATCCGACGGCCTGACCACCCAGTAGGCTGTCGTCCGAACCACCCCGAGCATCCCTAGGAGCACACCCCATGTCGCACGGATCGTCGCCGGCCGCCTGGACCGCCGTCCTCGTCAGCCTCGCCGGCTTCCTCGTCGGCGGGATCGGCCTGATCCCCGAGCCGAACTGGGTCGTCTTCACGATCGGTGTCGTCCTCGCGGTGGGCGCCCTGCCCCTGGGCAAGGTCATGAGCCTCGCCGGCTTCGGCTCCGACCGGGTGAAGGGTCACTGACCCTCCCGGTCACTCCACCGGCCGCCTCGCGCGGTCGGCTGGTCCGCGCCCCGCTCATCGCCGCTGCGGCCGGAGTGGGGGCGCTCGCCCTGCTGCACCTGCGCGACCCGCACGTCGAGGGTGCGTACGGCTTCTGTCCGTTCCTCGTCCTGACGGGTCAGCCCTGTCCGGGATGTGGCGGTCTGCGCGCGATGAACCTGTTGACGCGCGGCGACGTGGCCGGAGCCGTCTCCAGCAACCTGTTCGCGGTGAGCCTGGTCCTCGTGGCCTCGGTGGCGTGGCTGGTCTGGTTCCTGCGGCGAGCCCGCGCGATCCCCGCGCCCTACCTGACCTGGTCCGCGCGGACCGTCACGTTCGCCGCGTTGGCGGTCGTCGCCTTCGGGATCGTGCGCCTGACGCCGTGGGGCGCCTGGCTCGCTCCCTGAGTCCCGGTGGCCGACCTGTCGGTCAGTACCAGCCGTTCAGCCACACGTCCAGGCCGATGCTGACGGCCGCGGCCAGCACCGAGATCACGCCGACGGCGATGGACCCCACGCCCACCCAGAAGGCGGCGGTGGCCATCGTGGTGTCGGCCTGCGGGCCGGCGAGCTCCTGTGCCCGGGTCCGGGCGCCGCGGGCCAGCACGATGGCGGCGATCCCGCCGCCGATCGAGAACAGGCCGCAGCAGCAACTGGCGAACAGACTGATGAGCGCGGTGGCGAGTGCCCACACGGCCTGGTTGTCCTGCGGCTGGGCCTGTCCGTAGCCCCACGGGGACGGGCCGCCGGGCGGCGGGGGATAGCTGCTCACGCGATGAGCATAGGGCGGCGCGGCCGGGCCGTCGGACCGGCCGCGCCACGGGCCGCTCAGAGAACGGGCTGGTTCTGGAACTTCTTGTAGGCGTACGCCGTGGCGATGGCCGTGACGGGGTAGGCCACGAACAGTCCCACGAAGCACAGGCAGATGCCCACGATCAGGATCAGGATCGACAGCAGCGCCAGCAGCAGCGACGACCCGACGTTCGCCGAGATCAGCGAGATGCTCGACTTGATCGCCTGGATCGGGGACTCGTTCCGGTCGACCACGAACAGCAGCGCGAAGTAGCTCAGGAACGCGAACACGATGCCGGGCACCACGCACAGCAGCAGGCCGATCGTGACGCCGATGGAGACCAGCAGCGACGTGAGGATGGCGTTGCCGACCGGCACGCGCTCGAAGATGCCCGAGATGGTGAAGCGCCGGCCCTCGGTCTCGTCCAGGGCGCCCCGGTAGACGTAGGCCGTGATGAGGTACCCGACCAGGGTCGAGAGCAGGTTGACCACCGCACCGCCGAGGTTGAGCGCGGCGAACGGGTTGCTGTCGCTCAGGTCGTCGGGCTGCACGATCCAGCTCAGGACGCTGAAGGCCATCGACACGAGGACGATCGCCAGGCCCGCGAGGAGCCACTGGCCGGCGTTGGACCCGAACTTGGTGAATCCGTAGCCGATCGCGTCGGTGGCGCTGAACGGCTGCACGTAACCCGGGCCGCTCGGGGGCGGGGGCGGATACCCGCCGGACCCGTAGCCGCCGCCCGCGCCGGGTGGAGGCGGGTAGCCCCCGGAGCCGGCACCGGGACCGTCGCCCGGAGGCGGGGGATACGTGCTGCCGTACGAGGGCGGGGGCGGCGGGACCGGCTGGTCCGGGTCCTGGGGCTCGGGTCCGGTGGGCGGCTCGTGGGTCGACATGCGCCGAGCCTAGGGATGATCTCCCGCGACGTACACCGCGCCGCCGTCGACTCGTCCTGAAACGGAGGGTGCGTGCCGCTTTGTGTGCCACCGGCTATACGCTGGTGGTCGGTTCGGAGCCGAGACCGAACAGGGGAAGGGACAGTGCGATGTCCGTACTCGACGACATCCTCGCCGGCGCGGCCGAGGACCTGGCCGAGCGTCAGGCTCGGGTCGGCCTGGATGAGCTCAAGCAACAGGCGGCCAAGCAGCCGCCGGCGCTCGACCCGATGCCGGCCTTCCGTGCCGACGGCGTGTCGGTGATCGCCGAGGTCAAGCGGGCGAGTCCGAGCAAGGGCGCCCTGGCCGACATCAAGGACCCGGCCGAGCTGGCCGGCGACTACGCCTCCGGTGGCGCCGCCGCCATCAGCGTGCTCACCGAGCAGCGTCGCTTCAACGGCACCCTCGCCGATCTGCGCGCCGTCCGGGCGCGCGTCGACGTCCCGGTGCTGCGCAAGGACTTCATCACGACGTCGTACCAGCTCTGGGAGGCCCGCGCGGCCGGTGCCGACATGGCCCTGCTGATCGTGGCCGCCCTCGACCAGAACGCGCTCGCCTCGCTGATCGACCGGGCCCGCTCGATGGGTCTGACGCCGTTGGTCGAGGTCCACGACGAGGCCGAGGTCGAGCGAGCCCTGGAGGCCGACGCCGACCTCATCGGGGTGAACGCGCGCAACCTCAAGACCCTCGAGGTCGACCGTGGCACCTTCGAGCGGCTCGCCCCGCAGATCCCCGACTCGGTCGTCAAGGTCGCCGAGTCCGGTGTGCGCGGTCCGCACGACGTGATCGAGTACGCTCGCTCCGGCGCCAACGTGGTGCTCGTCGGCGAGACCCTGGTCAAGGGCGACGACCCCCGCGCCACCGTCGCGGACCTCGTCGCGGCCGGTCAGCACCCGGCCTTGCAGCACCGATGGCAGCCGAGCTGAAACCGCGCCGGCACACCATCTCTCACCCAGGACGACCATGACTGACACTCCCGACCGATCGCGGTCGCGATCGGCTCTTCCCGACGGCCCCGGCCACTTCGGCCGCTTCGGCGGCCGGTTCATGCCCGAGGCGCTCATCGCCCCCCTCGACGAGATCACCCGCGAGTGGGAGGCCGCCCAGGCCGACCCCACCTTCCGGGGCGAGCTCGACCGGATGCTGCGCGAGTACGCCAACGTCCCCAGCCCGCTCTACGAGGCGCACCGCTTCTCGCGGGCCGTGGGCGCGCGCATCCTGCTCAAGCGCGAGGACCTGAACCACACCGGCGCCCACAAGATCCGCAACGTCATCGGTCAGGCGCTCCTGGCCAAGCGGATCGGCAAGCCGCGGTGCATCGCCGAGACCGGTGCCGGTCAGCACGGTGTCGCCTCAGCCACCGCCTGTGCCTACCTCGACCTGGACTGCACGGTCTACATGGGCAAGGTCGACACCGAGCGCCAGGCGCTCAACGTCGCCCGCATGCAGATGCTGGGCGCCGAGGTCATCCCGGTCACCACCGGCAGCGCGACCCTCAAGGACGCGATCAACGAGGCCCTGCGCGACTGGGTCACCACGGTCGACACGACGCACTACCTGTTCGGCACCGCGGCCGGCCCGCACCCGTTCCCCACGATGGTGCGCGAGCTGACCCGCGGCATCGGCGACGAGGCCCGGGCCCAGTGCCTGGAGCTGCTGGGCACGCTGCCCGACGCCGCGGTCGCGTGCGTGGGCGGCGGCTCGAACGCGATCGGGCTGTTCACCGCGTTCGTGCCCGACGAGAACGTCCGGCTCATCGGCATCGAGGCCGGCGGTGACGGCTTCGAGACGGGTCGTCACGCCGCCACGATCACCGCCGGCGAGGTCGGCGTCCTGCACGGCGCCCGCTCGTTCCTGCTGCAGGACGAGGACGGGCAGACGATCGAGTCGCACTCGATCAGCGCCGGCCTGGACTACCCGGGCGTCGGCCCCGAGCACGCCCACCTGGCCGACATCGGCCGGGCCCAGTACCGGCCCGCGACCGATGCGCAGGCGATGGCCGCGTTCGACCTGCTGTGCAAGACCGAGGGCATCATTCCCGCGATCGAGTCCTCGCACGCGCTGGCGGGCGCCATCATGCTCGCCGAGGAGATGGGCCCGGACGCCACGATCCTGGTGAACCTCTCGGGCCGCGGCGACAAGGACGTGCACACCGCCGCGAAGTACTTCGGGCTGCTGGACGAGAACGACCGGGCGGAGACCGACCGATGACCGTGATCGACGACCTCTTCGAGCGCACCCGGTCCGAGAACCGCGCCGCCCTGGTCGGCTACCTGCCCGCCGGCTTCCCGACGGTCGACGGCTCGATCGCCGCGATCCAGGCGTTGGTCGAGGGTGGCGTCGACCTGGTCGAGGTCGGCCTGCCGTACAGCGATCCGGTGATGGACGGACCCACGATCCAGGCGGCCGCCGAGGCCGCCCTGGTCAACGGCACCCGCGTCGACGACGTGTTCCGTGTCGTCGAGGCGTCTGCCGCCACCGGTGCGCCGACGGTCGTCATGACCTACTGGAACCCGGTCGAGCGTCGCGGCGTCGACCGGTTCGCCGCCGATCTGGCAGCCGCCGGGGGAGCGGGCCTGATCACGCCCGACCTGATCCCCGACGAGGGCATCGAGTGGGAGCGCGCCTCGCGGGCCCACGACCTCGACCGCGTGTACCTCGTGTCGCCGTCGTCCACCGACGAGCGCCTCGCGATGACGGCGGACGCGGCCAGCGGCTTCATCTACGCCACGGCGGTCATGGGCGTCACCGGCCAGCGTGCGCAGACCAGCAGCCTCGCGCCCGAGCTGGTCGCGCGACTGCGCAAGGTCACCGACAAGCCCGTCGGCGTGGGACTCGGCGTCAGCAACGGTGCCCAGGCCCACGAGATCGCCGAGTTCGCCGACGCGGTCATCGTCGGATCGGCTCTCGTGCGGTGCCTGCTCGACCAGCCGGACGAGGCGTCCGCCCTGGCCTCCCTGCGCGAGCTCGCGGCCGAGCTGCGGGCCGGCGTCGAGCGGGACTGACATGACCATCGCGTCGTACATCCCCTCCCCGGACCAGGCGGTCTGGCACCTCGGCCCGTTCCCGCTGCGCGCGTACGCGCTGTGCATCATTGCCGGAGCCGTCGCGGCGATCTTCATCGCCGAGCGCCGGTTCGTCGCGCGCGGAGGCCGGGCGGGCGCCATCGGCGACATCGCCATCTGGGCCATCCCGTTCGGGATCATCGGCGGCCGGATCTACCACGTCCTGACCGACGCCGAGCTCTACTTCGGCGCGGGCCGCGACCCGTTGGACGCCCTCAAGATCTGGGAGGGCGGACTCGGGATCTGGGGTGCCGTCGCGTTGGGCGGCGTGGGCGCGTGGATCGCCTGCCGCCGGTACGACATCGACTTCCTGAAGATGGCCGACGCCCTGGCGCCCGGGCTCCTCGTGGCCCAGGCCATCGGCCGCTTCGGCAACTACTTCAACCAGGAGCTCTTCGGGAAGCCGACGACGCAGCCCTGGGGCCTGGAGATCGACCGGCAGTTCCGCCCCGACGGGTACGAGCAGTTCGCCACGTTCCACCCCACGTTCCTCTACGAGGCGCTGTGGAACCTCGCCGCGGCCGCGCTGCTGGTGTGGCTGGAGCGTCGCCTGAAGCTCGCGCACGGCCAGGTCTTCGCGCTCTACGTGATGCTCTACACGCTGGGCCGCGGCTGGATCGAGATGCTGCGCATCGACACGGTGAACCACCTGGGTCCGTTCCGCCTGAACGTGTGGACCTCGATCATCGTGTTCTGCGGGGGACTGGCGTACTTCCTGTGGGCGAGGCGGCGGTACCGGGACGAGCCGGTCGACACCAGCGCCTGACCGGGGCTGGAAGACTGGACCCATGAGCCGTCCCGTGGTCGCGATCGTCGGCCCGACGGCGTCGGGCAAGACCGGGCTCTCGGTCGCCCTGGCGCAGGAGCTGGACGGCGAGGTCGTCAACGCCGACTCGGTGCAGCTGTACCGCGGGATGGACATCGGCAGCGCCAAGGCCACCCCGGCGGAGCGGGGCGGGGTGCCCCACCACCTGCTCGACGTCCTCGAGGTGACCGACGAGGCGAACGTCTCGCAGTTCCAGCAGTGGGCCCGGGCCGCGATCGACGACATCCGGGACCGTGGCCGGCTGCCGATCCTGGTGGGCGGCTCGTCGCTCTACGTGCGGGCGGTGCTCGACCCCCTGGACTTCCCCGGCACGGACCCTCAGGTGCGGGAGCGCTGGGCGGCCCGACTGGACGAGATCGGCCCCGAGGCGCTGCACGCCGAGCTGGCGCGCCGCGACCCGCCGGCGGCCGCGGCGATCCTGCCCACCAACGGCCGGCGGATCGTCCGGGCGCTCGAGGTCGGCGAGCTGACCGGCCAGCCGTTCATGGCGACCATGCCCCCGGCCGTCTCGATCTACCCCCACGTCGCGATGATCGGCCTGGACGTCCCTCGCGACGTCCTGGACGCGCGCATCGACGCCCGCGTCGACCAGATGTGGGCCGACGGATTCGTCGAGGAGGTCCGCTCCCTGCCCGGGCTGGCCGGATCGCCGACCGCCTCGCGGGCCCTGGGCTACCAGCAGGTGCTGGCCTTCCTGGCCGGCGAGATCTCCGAGGACGAGGCCCGGGCCGAGACGAAGGCCGGCACGCGGCGCTTCGCCCGGCGCCAGGATCGGATGATGCGCAAGGACCCGCGGATCCACTGGTTGCCCTTCGACGCCCCCGACCTGCTCGCGCGGGCGGTGTCCCTCGTCGGCTCCCCGTAGGCTGGGCCCATGGAATTCGCGTGGTTCAAGGGTCATGGCACCGAGAACGACTTCGTGTTGCTGCCCGACCACGACGGCACGGTGCACGGCGACCTCGATCCGGCCTTCGTGGCGGCCCTGTGCGACCGGCGCCGGGGCATCGGCGCCGACGGCGTCATGCGCGTCGTCCGGTGCACCGCGCTGGGGCACAACTCGCCCGCCGAGTGGTTCATGGACTACCGCAACGCCGACGGCACCCTGAGTCAGATGTGCGGCAACGGCATCCGTGTCTTCGCCCGCCATCTGCTCGAGCAGGGCCTCGTCGAGGGTCCCGAGTTCCCGATCGACACCCGTGACGGACTCAAGTTCCTGTCGGTCGTCGGCGACGAGCTCTCGGTCGACATGGGCGCCTGGACCACCGGCGGCCACACCAAGGTCAGCGCGGACGACCGCACGTGGGAGGCCCTCGAGGTCCACACCGGCAACCCGCACGCGGTGGCCTTCGTCGACTCCCTGGCCGACGCCGGCGCGCTGACCGAGCCGCCCCGTCACGACGAGGCGGTGTTCCCCGAGGGCGTGAACGTCGAGTTCGTCCAGCGCCTGGCCCCGCAGCACGTGGCGATGCGCGTGCACGAACGAGGCTCGGGCGAGACCCGGTCGTGCGGCACCGGCGCCTGCGCGACGGCGATCGCCACCGCGAAGGCCGACCGCCAGAGCGGACCGGCGACCTACCGCGTCGACGTCCCCGGCGGCACGTTGCACGTGACCGTCTCACCCGACCGCACGGTGCTGACCGGCCCGGCCGTGATCGTCGCCGGCGGCACGATGGAGTGGAGCGCATGACCGACCAGAACCGACCCGACGAGGTCCCCGAGCACGAGCTCGACCGCGGTGAGATGGACCTGCAGGACCGGTCGTCGCTGCGCCGCGTCGCGGGCCTGTCGACCGAGCTGGAGGACATCAGCGAGGTCGAGTACCGCCAGCTGCGACTCGAGCGGGTCGTGCTGGTGGGGGTCTGGAACGAGGGCACCGTCGAGGACGCCGAGAACTCGCTGACCGAGCTCAAGGCGCTCGCCGAGACCGCGGGCTCGGAGGTGCTGGACGCCCTGATCCAGCGTCGCCAGAAGCCCGACCCGGCCACCTACATCGGCAGCGGCAAGGTCGAGGAGCTCCGCGAGGCCGTCCGCGCCACGGGGGCCGACACCGTGATCTGCGACGGCGAGCTCGCACCGAGCCAGCTGCGCAACCTCGAGGACCGGGTCAAGGTCAAGGTCGTCGACCGCGTGGCGCTGATCCTGGACATCTTCGCCCAGCACGCCAAGAGCGCCGAGGGCAAGGCCCAGGTCGAGCTGGCCCAGCTGCAGTACCAGACCCAGCGCCTGCGCGGCTGGGGCGGCAACCTGTCGCGTCAGGCCGGCGGCCAGGCCGCAGGGGGCGAGGGCATCGGTGGCCGTGGCCCCGGTGAGACCAAGCTCGAGACCGACCGCCGACGCATCCAGGCCCGCATCGCCAAGCTGCGCCGCGAGCTCAAGGAGCTGCGCGGCACGCGCGAGACCAAGAAGGCCGAGCGCCGGCGCAACAAGATCCCCTCGGTGGCCATCGCGGGGTACACGAATGCGGGCAAGTCGAGCCTGCTCAACCGGCTGACCGGAGCCGGCGTGCTGGTCGAGGACGCGCTGTTCGCGACCCTGGATCCCACCACGCGCCGGGCCGAGACGTCGGACGGGCGCGTGTACACGCTCTCGGACACGGTCGGCTTCGTCCGGCACCTGCCGCACCAGCTGGTCGAGGCGTTCCGCTCGACGCTGGAGGAGGTGGCCGAATCCGATCTGATCCTGCACGTCGTCGACGGCTCGCACCCCGATCCCGAGGGTCAGATCAGCGCGGTGCGCGAGGTCTTCTCCGAGGTCGGCGCGCTCGGCGTGCCCGAGATCATCGTGATCAACAAGGCCGACGCGGCCGACCCGCTCGTGCTCAAGGGACTGCTGGCGCGTGAGCCGCACGCGGTCGTCGTCAGCGCGCGCACGGGCGAGGGGATGGACGAGCTGCTCAGCGCCATCGAGGCCGACCTGCCCGTTCCCGAGGTGCTCGTGGACGCGGTCGTGCCCTACTCGCGCGGCGACCTGGTCAACCAGCTGCACCTGCACGCCGAGATCGAGGTCCTCGAGCACGTGGCCGACGGCACCCACGTCGTCGCGCGGGCCCACCCCGAGCTGGCCGCCGAGCTGGCCCCGTTCGCCTCGGCCGACCGCTGAGAGCACACCGGCGCGGCGGTGCCGCACTGTGGATCGGTGCTCCCGCGCCTGTCGTGGCCGGGTAGCGTTCGCTCATGCCCTCCCGCCCCGCCGTGACCGACGTCCTGGCCGCCGCGGTCGCCTCCGTGGGCGGCTCCGAGCGGCCCGGCCAGGTCGCCATGGCCGAGGCCGTGGCGCAGGCGCTGCGCGACGAGCGCCACCTCTTGGTCCAGGCCGGCACCGGCACCGGCAAGTCGCTGGGCTACCTCGTGCCCGCGCTGCTGCACGACAAGCGCGTCGTCGTCGCGACCGCCACCCTGAACCTGCAGCACCAGCTGGTCGAGCGCGACATCCCGGCCCTCAAGGAGGCCGCCCGGGACACGATGGACACGGTGCCCCACCACGCCGTCCTCAAGGGCCGTGCCAACTACGCCTGCCTGCACCGGGTCCGCATGGGCGCGCCGGACGAGCAGGGGATCCTCGTCGAGGTGCCCGAGGGCTCCCTGGGCGCCGAGGTCGTGAAGCTGCGCGAGTGGGCCGAGGAGCAGGCCGAGGGCGGACACCAGGGTGACCGCGACGGCGCCCCGACCCACGGCGACCGCGCCTGGCGCCAGGTCAGCGTCACGTCACGCGAGTGCCTGGGCGCATCCCGCTGCGAGTACGCCACCGAGTGCTTCGCCGAGCGGGCCCGCGAGGACGCCTCGAAGGCCCACGTCGTGGTCACCAACCACGCGATGCTCGCGATCGACGCGATCGAGGGCGTGCCGATGCTGCCGGAGTTCGATGCCGTCGTGGTCGACGAGGCGCACGAGCTGGCGGCCCGGGTCACGCAGGCGTCCACCGACGAGCTCGACCCGGGTCTCATCGAGCGGGCCGCGCGGCGGGCCCGGTCGTATCTCGACGACGCCGGAACGGCCGACGACCTCAGCGACGCCGCCGATGCGCTGGCCGACGCGCTCACCCATGTCCAGCCCGGCCGCATCGACGCGATCGAGCCCGCGCTGGCCGGAGCGCTCGCGCTGGTGCGCGACAGCGCCCGCGCGTGCTTCTCGAACTTCACCAAGGAGAAGGGCGAGGACGCCGACCCGGGACGCCAGCAGGCACGCAGCACGATCGAGGACGTCCGCCTGGTCGCCGAGCGGATGGCCGCCGGTCGCGAGACCGAGGTCCTGTGGCTCGGGGAGGGTCGCAGCGGCCTGCACCTGAAGATCGCGCCCATCGACGTCTCCGGCGCGCTGCGCGAGAAGCTCTTCGGCGAGAAGACGGTCGTGCTGACCAGTGCGACCTTGACCCTCGGTGGGTCCTTCGGGCCGGTCGCGGCCTCCCTGGGGCTGGACCTGCAGGGGTCGGACTGGACCGGGCTCGACGTCGGCTCGCCGTTCGACTACACGCGCCAGGGGATCCTCTACGTCGCCAAGCACCTGCCGCCGCCGGGTCGCGACGGTGCCGACGCCGAGCAGCTCGGCGAGATCACGGCGCTGATCAAGGCCGCCGGCGGGCGGACGCTCGGCCTGTTCTCGTCCCGCCGCGGGGCCGAGAAGGCCGCCGAGTACGTGCGCGCGTCGTTGCCCGACCTCGACGTGTGGTGCCAGGGCGACGCGCAGCTGCCCGAGCTGGCCCGCCGCTTCGCCGAGGATCCCAGCGCCTGCCTGTTCGGGACGCTGAGCCTGTGGCAGGGCGTCGACCTCCCCGGCGACACCTGCACCCTGGTCATCATCGACCGCATCCCGTTCCCTCGTCCGGACGATCCGCTGAGCAGCGCCCGGCAGCGACTGGTCGAGCGTCGCGGCGGCAACGGCTTCATGCAGGTCGCGGCCCAGCACGCGGCTCTGCTGTTGGCGCAGGGCGTCGGCCGACTGATCCGGCGCTCGACCGACCGGGGGGTCGTCGCGGTCCTGGACCCGCGCCTCGTGACCGCGCGGTACGGCGGCTTCCTGGCGTCGTCCCTGCCGCCCCTGTGGCGCACGACGGACCGGGCCGTGGTCACCGCGGCACTGCGGCGACTCGACGCTGCGGCGAAGGACGGGAATTCCGCCGCAGTTTGATACCGTGGCCCGGACTCATCGTTCAACACCTCGGGGATCCCATGCCGTTCCGCCTTCCTTCGCTCGCCGCTGCCTTCGTGGCGCTCGTCGGATCTCTCATCGTCAGCATCGCGCCCGCCCAGGCGGCGGGTTTGTCGACCAAGACCTCCGTCGTCGCCATGAGCGAGGCCGGCTACGGCTCGGTCTGGGCCCGCTGCACCAAGAAGAAGGCGTGCTCGGGCACGGTCTACGTCGAGGGAGCCGCGGCCCAGAAGCGCAGCTTCAAGGTCAAGGCCCGGTCCGCGCGATGGGTCACCTTCCGCAACACCGGGTGGAAGGCCCGTCCCTCCGCCGTGCTGCGGATGACCGGCGCCTCCCCGAAGCGCATCCATCAGGAGGCGAAGGTCGCGTACGGCACCATCTCGGGCACGGTCTCCCGCGCCAGCGGCGCCGGCGCCAGTGGTGTGAAGGTCGAGCTGTGGCGCATCGGGTCGCGCAACCGCAACGTCCTGGTCTCCACCGTCAATGACGTCGAGCGCAACGGCGGCCGGTTCTCCTTCCGCGTGGCGATGGGCGCCAACAACGGCGCGTCGGCCACGTACAAGCTGCACGTCGTCGGCACCTCCGGCGGCGAGCGCCGCTCGTGGTGGTGGCGCGGCAACGGCAACGGCGGCTTCGCCGGGGGAGCGCGCGACATGGGCGCGGGCACCGCGATCAAGGTCACCCGCGGACAGAAGTTCCGCTACGTCGCCAACGCCCGCTACGCCTCGATCAAGGGCCAGGTGCGCAACGGCGCCAAGCCCGTCGCCGGCACCGAGGTCACGATCGTCGGCCGTCCGCCGTACTGGTCCTCCTCCTCGCGCGTGCTGCGCGACCTGGACTTCATGTCCTGCGCGAACGTCTACGGACGCACCACGACCAACGGCAACGGCAACTACGAGGTCGGCTTCCTGCCGACGTCCACGGCGCGGATCTACGCCGTCAAGCCGGCAGGTGGGCTGTGGTTCGGCTCGGGCGACCGCTCGTGGGGAACGTGCCACGCCGTGGTGAACAACCGCGCCGACACGGCCTCCACCGGCCGCATGCTGCCGCTGCCCGCGGCCGGCCTGGCGAACCGCGTCCACAACGTCGGACGCGGCCGGACCACGGTCAGCGTCGCCGTCGGCGGCTACCAGGGACCGTCCAGCTCGGCCAAGGTCGACCGGTACCTCACGGTGCGCGAGTACGCCAAGGGTCGCAAGATCCTGTCCTCGGACGTCGTGCGTGCCGGCTCGGGCCGCAAGGTCAGCCTGGGTGAGGGCCACTACTGGTTCGAGATCGGCCGCCGCACGGGCTGCTCGGCCTGGTACAAGAGCCGCTACAAGAACAACGACGGCTACTTCAACGGTCTCGACCGCGGGTTCGAGAAGTGGAAGGCCAAGAACCACAAGATGTACCGCCAGCACTGCCGCGCCTACACCGCCGGCACGTACAAGCTGGTCTACGTCAAGGGCTCGTCGATGCGGGTCGTGCTGAAGAACGCCAAGGGCGGATCCGTCAGTGGCCGCGTCACCGCGAAGAAGATCAAGCCGCGCACCGAGCTGATGGTCCGGTTGACCTCCACCGACGGCAAGAAGGTCTACCGCACGGCGATGACCGACGGCGCCGGCAAGTTCAAGGTCACCGGCCTGGCGTCGGGCAGGTACCGCATCGTCGTGAACGCCGACTCGTGGCGCGGCATCTCGCGTGCGTTCTCCGGTCCCAAGACGGTGACGGTCAAGCGCGGCAAGAACAAGTCCGTGGGGACGCTGACCTTCCGTCAGTGACCCCGGGGGCCGGTCCGGGCGACCAGTCGCCCTAGGCTGGATTCATGGCGATTCTGGTGACTGGTGGGGCCGGCTACATCGGTGCGCACGTCGTTCGGGCGCTCGAACGGGCGGGCCTGGACTCGGTCGTCGTCGACGACCTGTCCAGCGGGCATCGCGATTTCGTCCGGCCCGAGGTGCCCTTCATCGACCTCTCGATCCTCGACACGAAGGGCCTCGTCGAGCAGCTCTCGCGGCACCGCATCGACGCCGTGATCCACCTGGCCGGCTTCAAGTACGCGGGGGTGTCGGTCGAGCGGCCCGTGCACACCTGGCAGCAGAACGTCGGGGGCACGCTGAGCCTCCTGGAGGCGATGGCCGAGCTGGGCATCGGGGCGATCGTGTTCTCCAGTTCCGCGGCGGTCTACGGCACGACCGACATCGATCTGGTCACCGAGGACACGCCGACCGCCCCGGAGTCGCCGTACGGCGAGTCGAAGCTGGTGGGGGAGTGGATGATCCGCGACCAGGCGGTGGCCACCGGTCTGCGCCACACGTCGCTGCGGTACTTCAACGTCGTCGGCTCCGGTGAGCCGGACCTGTACGACTCGAGCCCGCACAACCTGTTCCCGCTGGTCATCCGTGCGCTGAGTCGGGGCGAGCGACCGCGGATCAACGGCACCGACTACCCGACGCCCGACGGCACGTGCGTGCGTGACTACGTGCACGTCGCCGACCTGGCGGAGGCGCACGTCACCGCAGTGCGGCGGTTGCTGGACGGCGACGAGCTGGAGCCGGTCTACAACCTGGGCAGCGGCGACGGCGTCTCGGTCCGTCAGATCATGCAGGCCGTCGCCACCGCGACCGGTGTGGACTTCGAGCCCGAGGAGGCGGACCGCCGCCCCGGGGACCCGGCGCGCATCGTCGCGTCGGGGGAGCGCGCCACGCGCGACCTGGACTGGAAGATGCGGCACACGCTCGACGACATGGTGGCCAGCGCCTGGCGGGCGAGGCCCGGCGACGCGACGGCCTGACCCGCCCCGTCAGACCCGGCGCAGGACTGCGGTGACCTTGCCGATGATCTGGGCGTCGGTGCCGTCGATCGGGTCGTAGGCAGGGTTCTGCGGCAGCAGCCAGACCTGGCCGTCGCGACGGCTGAGCGTCTTGACCGTCGCCTCGCCGTCGATCATGGCGGCGACCATCTCGCCGTTCTCGGCGACCTGCTGCTGGCGGATCACGACGTAGTCGCCGTCGCAGATCGCGGCGTCGATCATCGAGTCGCCCTTGACCTCGAGCAGGAAGAGCGTGCCGTCGCCGACCAGCGAGCGCGGGAGCGGCATGACCTCCTCGACGCGCTGCTCGGCCAGGATCGGACCGCCGGCCGCGATCCGACCGACCATGGGCACGTAGGCCGGCTCGGGAGCCGCGTCGCCGCTGTCGGTCTCGTCGTGGTCGGCCGGGCGGGCGCGCATCGCCGGCTTGGAGTCGGGCAGGTAGATCTCCAGGGCCCGCGGGCGGTGGGGATCGCGGCGGATGAACCCCTTGCGCTCGAGCATCCGCAACTGGTGCGAGACCGAGGACGTGCTGGCCAGGTCACAGGCGGCGCCGACCTCGCGCATGCTGGGCGGGTACCCCTGGGCCTCGATGTGCTCCTTGAGGAACACCAGGATGCGACGTTGGCGCTTGGTCAGTCCGGTCAGGTCGACCGGTTCGTCCAGGTTCTCGCTCATGGGACGACCGTAGCCGGGGCGGGCGGTGGGATCAAACAGGTGTTCGATACGGCGTGTCCCGGTGGTGGCCTAGGGTGAGGAACGTGAGCTACGTGGTGGTGGGGACCCGTTCCGGTCAGCAGTGGAACGTCGAGGTGTCGGGCGTCGGATCGGCCATGGCCGCCGAGCTCGGCCAGATCGAGGCGGTCGCGCGCGACGTCCTGCGCGAGCACGCGGTCGCCGACTTCGCGACGGTCGACCTGCAGCTGTTGCTGCCGGACTTCGAGGTCGACCTGCAGCAGCAGGGCGTCCCGCGCCACGGTCTCGGCCCGGTCGAGCTGGTCAGCGGCCTCATCGCGCTGGTGGTCGTGGTCGGCGCGATCGCGTTCCTCGTGGGTCGCGCGCTGGGCTGAGCCGGGTTCGACGGGGGTCCACGCGACCCCGCGGCTCGCCGGATTCCTCGGCCTCGACGGCCAGCCTGGCGCGAGTGGCACGCTCCCGGGCGAGCCTCGCCTCCTGTGCGATCGTCTCGTCACTGACGATGTGCTGGCGGGTGGCCTCGACGCACGCACCGAACAAGATGGCCCACATCCCGATCCACAGCCACAGCAGCAGCACGACGACGCCGGCCAGCGCGCCGTACGTGCGGGCGTAGGTGCCGAAGGTCTCGACGTAGATCGAGAAGCCGACCGAGCTCAGGAGCCAGATCGCGGCGGCCAGGACCACGCCCCGGCTGATGAGCGGGCCGGTCGGGGGTCGCTGGGGAGCCTGGCGGTAGAGCACGCCGATGGCCACGAGGACGGCGCCGGCCAGCACGAGCCAGCGGATGACGTGCGCGATCACGCGCGTGACGGTGCCGGCGCCGGTCAGGTCCAGGACCACCGGGACCACTGCCACGACCGAGACGGACAGGACGCCGAACACCAGGGCCGCGATGGTCAGGGCCAGTCCGGACAGGCGGCGCACGACGTACCACCCGCGCGGAGGCAGGCCGTACAGCTGGTTGATGGCCGTGACGAGGTGGAAGATCCCGCTCGACGCGGAGTACAGGGCCAGTGCGACGGCGACGCCGGCGCTCGCGCCCAGCGAGCCGGCGTCCGCCGCCGTGAGCTGGTCCATCTGGTCGGTGATGAAGGATGCGGCCTCGGGCGGCAAGGCGGCGGTCAGTCGGTCCGCCTGGTCCGCGATGGTGTCCGGATCGGCCACCAGTCCGTAGACGGACACCATGGCGATGAGGGCCGGGAACAGGGACGTGAACAGGAAGAACGCGACTCCGGCAGCCAGCAGCGACGCCTGCTTGGCCGATGCCTGCCGCCACGCGGTGACCAGCGTCTGCAGCAGGGACATGGCCCGACGGTATCGGGCTCCGCCGGGGGAGCGCCCGTCGCTCCGGCCGGAACGACACGCCCGTTCGAACAAGATTTCGACAATGCTCGATTTTGTCGGAGGCCACCCGTACAGTCGTTCATGTGTTCGATAGAACACGTGATCGAATCGAACAGCCGCACTTCCCCGGAGGCCATCATGAGCATCACCCTCGACCACAGCTCCTTCCCGGTCATCGACCTGCCGCGTCGCCCGCTGGTGACCCGCACGACGTACCGGGCCGCCGGCGCCGCTCCCGCCGCGCCGCTGCGCCTGACCGGTCGTGGCCGGATCGCCCTGGTGGCCGTCGCCCTCGCCGTGATCAGCGCGCTGGTGATCGTCTTCGGGTCCGCCGTGGTCGCCTCGGACTCCGCCGCCGAGCCGGGCATCGTCACCACGGTGACGGTCCAGCCGGGTCAGACTCTCTGGAGCATCGCCGCGGAGGCACGTCCCGACGCCGACATCCGGTCCACCGTGGACGAGATCGTCAAGCTCAACGCCCTCGAGGACGGGGTCGCGCTCCCCATCGGCACCACGCTGGCCGTGCCGACCACCGACTGACCGTTCACTCCCGAGCCCGCGCGCGGCGCCCATCGATGCCCTGGGGAAGGGGCGGTGGGCGCCGCGTCGCGTTGTGTCAGGGTTCGACACGCGTTCATCGCCGACTCGTTCCCTTGTCGCTGTCCGCGGCGTAGCGTGCAGTGAGGACATCGACTTCAGGAGGTCCGCATGACGATCGCCGCTCATGGCCATCACCACCACTTCCACGTGATGACCCGGTACCGGGGGCAGGTGCTGTGTCGCGCCGCCGTCCTGCTGACGGCCAGTGCAGCGACCTGGGTGCTGCCGGGGCGCGAGGGCGCGCACGGTGTCGATGCTCCGGCGCGCTGGCTCGGCAGTGCCGTGACCGAGGCACACCCGGCCGTCGGCGTCGTCGTCCTGCTGGCGCTCGTGGCCGCGGGCTACGCGTGGCAGCGGGTGCGTCCGGCCGACATGGGCGCGCTGGCCTGGGTCGTGGCCGGGGGAGCACTGGCCTTCGTGTCCCTCGCGCTGGTCGTGACGGCGGGCTCGGGCGAAGGGCCGGTCTACTGGTGGCTCGGCGTCGGCGTGGTCGTCACCTCGATGACGTTGCAGGTCCTGGCCGCGCTGGCCGGACACGGACTGGCCGTGCTCGCGGCGCGGCGGCGCGAGGTCCCGGCGGTCTGACCGGCACTCCGGCCCCGCTGCCACCGAAGGACGAACGAACGCCCCGGTCGAAGGACCGGGGCGTTCCCGTGTTCAGGGTGCGGGCGTCAGCTCTTGAGCTGTCCGCCTGCGCTCTCGAGGTGGGCTCGCACAAACCAGTGGAACAGCTCGAGCGTCTTGATCTGCCCGATGATCATGTCCTCGGTCACCGGGTCGAGGTCCTCGACGGCAGCCTGCGCCTTGCGGTGGTCGTCGATGAGGCCGGTGTAGACGGCATCAAGCGCCTTGAGGTGCTCGGTGGTCGTCGCCCGGCCCAGCGGGTAGTCCTCCCACGAGCGTCCGTCGACGATCGCCTTCGGGGTGCCCAGGGGGACGGCGCCCAGGGTCGCGATGCGCTCCGCGGTCTCGTCGACCATGTCGCGAACCTCGACCACGTGGGGATCGATCATCTCGTGCACCGCGATGAAGTGGGGGCCCACGACGTTCCAGTGCACGTGCTTGAGGGTGAGCATCAGGTCGTTGAGTGCGTTCAACCGATCCTGCAGCGTCTTCGCCAGGCTCTCGCCGTCGGCGATGCTGAGACCGGGAACCGTGTACTTGGGTTTGGTGGCCATGCCTCCACCGTAGAGCGATCAACCGATGTCGCAACCGCAGCGAGTGTGACGTCCTCAGCCCTCGAGAGCGCCCCGCAACCGGGCGTGCTCACGTGCACTGCGTACCCGGGCGACCGCAGCGGTCCAAGCGCGGTCGGCCTCCTCGTGGTGGCCCAGCCGGGCCAGCAGATCGGCCCGCGTGGCGTGGTAGAGGTGACTGTCGAGGTCGAAGCCCTCGACCAGCTGAAGCGCCACGTCGGCGCCGCGAACCTCCGCGAGCGAGGTGGCGCGGCTCAGGGCGACGAGATCGGAGGGCGCCAGGATCATGAGCTGGTCGTGCAGGGCCAGGATCCGGTCCCAGTCGGTGTCCGCGGCACTCGCGGCGGTGACGTGCTCGGCCTGGATGGTGGCGCGGACCTGGTAGGGCCCCGTGGGGTTCTGACGCCGGCTGGCGCGCAGCAGGAACAGCCCTTCGTCGATCTCGTCGCGGTGCCAGCGACTGCGGTCCTGCTCCCCGAACGGGATGAGCGAGCCGTCGGGGGCCACCCGGGCGTCGCGGCGCGCGCGGGTCAACAGCATGATGGCCAGCGCGGCCCGCGGCTCGGGCTCGGCCGGGAACTGCTCCACGAGGACCCGCATCGTCTCGACGGCCTCATAGGGCAGGTCCAGGTGGCAGTGGGGGTGGACGATGCCGTCGTCGAAGACCAGCATCAGCACGTCGAGCACACAGTTGAGGTGCTGGGCGGTGAGCTCCGGGGGGATGCGCTGCCCGAGCAGGCCTCGGGCGCGGTCTTGCGACCAGGTGAGCCGGCGGGCCATGGTCGCGTCGGAAACGGCGAAGCTGCGCGCGATCTCGTCGGTCGGGAAGCCGCCGGCGACGGCGAGCATGAGGGCGATCCGGGCGGCCATCGGCAAGGAGGAGTGGGAGCAGGCCGAGAGCACGGTGAGCACGGCCGACGCGTCGTCCTCGGGGACGTGGGGCACCGGGTCCGTCCGTCCTGAGCTGGCCCAGGCCTGCTCCAGCAACGAGTCGGCCGAGGGCCGATCATGGCGCACTGCGGCGACCACGTCGTCCACGGCGTCCAGGGCCTCCCCGAGGTCGCCGACGTGGACGGCGAGCACCCCCAGTGCGCGCAGGCGTGCTGAGCGAAGTTCTCGGGGGAGGGAGACGGAGTGGGTCATGTCGGTGTCGCGGTGTCCAAGGTGCGCAAGGGACAAGGCGACTCCTCTCGTTCCGTGCTGCCGGTCGTGATGGACGGGGAAACTCGATGCGACCCCTCGATGGTCGCCGACACGCCCGTGATCCGCGAGTCGACCGGCCCCGACCCCGGGCTGACCTGCGCAAACGTCGTCCTTGCGAACATCGCCTCCAATTCTGTCGGACTTCTTTGCGAAGTTGTTGCTTACCGGTGACACGCCACGTAGAGTAACCACTACATCTAGTAGTTACACAGATGTGATTCTCCACATATAGGTCCACAGGTTCAGCCCTGTTACCCACATCACATGTGAAGATGTCCACACTCCGTCCCCAGGTTCATCCACCGGGAGCGGAATTCGGTCCGATGCGAGGAGGAAACGATGCACTGCCCGTTCTGCAAGCACACCGACACGCGCGTGCTCGACTCGCGCGTGGCCGATGAGGGCGGCTCCATTCGCCGTCGCCGGGCCTGCTCGCGATGCGAGAAGCGCTTCACCACGATCGAGCAGATGCAGCTCATGGTCGTGAAGCGCTCGGGGGCCACCGAGCCGTTCGTCCGCGAGAAGGCCGTCGCCGGCGTCGCCAAGGCCTGCAAGGGCCGACCCGTGTCCACCGACGACCTGGCCTGCCTGGGCCAGCAGGTCGAGGACGCCCTGCGCGCCTCCGGCCAGGCCGAGATCAACACGCAGGACATCGGGATGGCCATCCTCGAACCCCTGCGCGCCCTCGACGAGGTGGCGTACCTGCGCTTCGCGTCGGTCTACAAGTCCTTCGACTCCGCCGACGACTTCGTCGCCGAGATCGCCGGGCTCATGGCCGACCAGGCCGACATCGCCCACGTGCTCGACCGCGCCGCCGAGGCCTCTTCGCCGAAGCACCCCGACTCCGGGTCCTGACCGACCCGCAGTCCCCAGACGACACACATCCACGCTGCACACCACGACAGGAGCACCACATGACCGAAACGGTCGGCGGGACCTCGGGATCCGCCCCTCGCACCAGCCGCAAGTCCGCGAAGAACGGCTTGAAGATCGAGCGAGTCCACACCACCGAGGGCGTGCACCCGTACGACGCGGTCACCTGGGAGCGGCGTGACGTCGTCCAGACCAACTGGAAGACCGGCGAGACCGTTTTCGAGCAGCGCGGCGTGGAGTTCCCCGACTTCTGGAGCCTCAACGCCTCGACCATCGTCACCACGAAGTACTTCCGTGGCGCCGTGGGCAGCCCCGAGCGTGAGTCGAGCCTGCGCCAGCTGCTCGACCGTGTCGTCCTGACCTACGTCAAGGCCGGCAAGGACTTCGGCTACTTCGCCACCGACGCCGACGCCGAGATCTTCGAGCACGAGCTGACGTACATGCTCCTGCACCAGATCTTCAGCTTCAACAGCCCCGTGTGGTTCAACGTGGGCACCTCCAGCCCTCAGCAGGTCAGCGCGTGCTTCATCCTGGCCGTCGACGACTCGATGGACTCGATCCTGAACTGGTACCGCGAGGAGGGCCTGATCTTCAAGGGCGGCTCCGGCGCCGGCCTGAACCTGTCGCGCATCCGCTCCAGCAAGGAGCTGCTGCGCTCGTCCGGCGGCACCGCCTCGGGCCCCGTCTCCTTCATGCGCGGCGCCGACGCGTCCGCCGGCACGATCAAGTCCGGTGGCGCCACCCGTCGCGCCGCCAAGATGGTCGTGCTCGACGTCGACCACCCCGACATCGTCGAGTTCGTCGAGACCAAGGAGCGCGAGGAGGAGAAGATCCGCGTGCTGCGTGACGCGGGCTTCGACATGGATCTGGGCGGCTCGGACATCACCAGCGTCCAGTACCAGAACGCCAACAACTCGGTGCGCGTCAGCGACGAGTTCATGGAGGCCGTCGAGGAGGGCACCTCCTTCGGTCTGCGCGCCCGCACCAGCGGCGAGGTCATCGAGGAGATCGACGCCCGCGAGCTGTGGGGCAAGATGGCCCACGCCGCGTGGGCGTGCGCCGACCCGGGCATCCAGTACGACTCGACCATCAACGACTGGCACACCACGCCGGAGTCGGGCCGGATCACCGCCTCGAACCCGTGCAGCGAGTACATGCACCTGGACAACTCCAGCTGCAACCTGGCCAGCCTGAACCTGCTGAAGTTCCTCACCGCCGAGGGCACGTTCGACACCCAGAAGTTCGTCAAGAGCGTCGAGTTCATCATCACCGCGATGGACATCTCGATCTGCTTCGCCGACTTCCCGACCGAGGCCATCGGCGACACGACGCGCAAGTTCCGTCAGCTGGGCATTGGCTACGCCAACCTCGGCGCGCTGCTCATGGCCTCGGGCCTGGCGTACGACTCCGAGGGTGGCCGGGCGCTGGCCGCGGGCATCACCTCGCTGATGACCGGCACGTCCTACCGCCGCAGCGCCGAGCTCGCCGGCGTCGTGGGCCCTTACGAGGGCTACGCCGCCAACGTCGACGGCCACCAGCGCGTCATGCGCAAGCACCAGGCCGCCAACGACGAGATCCGCACCAAGCACGCGATCGACATCGCCGTGCAGAAGGAGGCCACCAAGCAGTGGGCGGCCAACCTGAAGATCGGTGAGAAGAACGGCTGGCGCAACTCCCAGGCCTCCGTCCTGGCGCCCACCGGCACGATCGGCTTCATGATGGACTGCGACACGACCGGCATCGAGCCGGACTTCTCGCTGGTCAAGTTCAAGAAGCTCGTCGGCGGCGGCTCGATGCAGGTCGTCAACCAGACGGTCCCCGCGGCTCTCGAGAAGCTGGGCTACACCGGCGAGACCATCGAGGCGATCGTCGAGTTCATCGCCGAGAACGGCCACGTCATCGATGCCCCGGGCCTGCGCCCGGAGCACTACGAGGTCTTCGACTGCGCCGTGGGCGAGCGGGCCATCAAGCCGATGGGCCACGTCCGGATGATGGCGGCCTGCCAGCCGTTCCTGTCCGGCGCCATCAGCAAGACGGTCAACATGCCCGAGACCGCGACGGTCGAGGAGATCGCCGACGTGTACTTCCAGGGCTGGAAGCTCGGCCTGAAGGCGCTGGCGGTCTACCGCGACAACTGCAAGGTCGGCCAGCCGCTGTCCAGCCAGAAGACGCAGGACAAGGCGACCAGCGGTCAGGCCGCGGCCGAGACCGAGGTCAAGATCGTCGAGAAGATCGTCGAGAAGCCGATCCGTCGCCGTCTGCCCAAGTCGCGCGCTGCGATCACGACCAGCTTCAGCGTCGGTGGCGCCGAGGGCTACATGACCTCCGGTGCCCACGACGACGGCACGCTGGGCGAGATCTTCCTCAAGCTCGGCAAGCAGGGCTCGACCCTGGCCGGCGTGATGGACGCGTTCAGCATCGCCGTCTCGATCGGTCTGCAGTACGGCGTGCCGCTGGAGACGTTCGTCAGCAAGTTCACGAACCTCAAGTTCGAGCCGGCCGGTCTGACCGACGACCCGGACGTGCGGATGGCGCAGTCGATCATGGACTACGTCTTCCGTCGCCTGGCGCTGGACTACATCGACTTCGACACCCGGTCGGCCATGTCGATCTTCTCGGTCGACGAGCGTCAGCGGTACCTGGACACGGGCTCCTACGAGCCGGTCAAGGGCGACGGCTCGACCGCGGCCGAGCTGGTCACCGACGAGGCGGCGGGTCCCTCGCCCGAGGCGGCTGCCGAGATCAGGGCCGAGGCGCAGATCGCCGACGCCGAAGCGGTGGCGATCCAGGTCGAGACCGCGCGTCCGGCCTCGGGTCGGGCCCACACCTCGGCCGAGCTCCTCGAGGAGATCACCGGGTCCGCGGTCGACAGCCCGCTGTGCATGACCTGCGGCACGAAGATGCGTCCCGCCGGCTCCTGCCACGTGTGCGAGGGCTGCGGCAGCACCAGCGGCTGCAGCTGATCACGAGGCGGCGGCAGGTGCAGCCGCCCCTCGTTCCGGCCCGGACTCTCCTCGCGGAGGGTCCGGGCCGGCCCGCGTCCGGAGGGGATCAGTCCCGGGTCCACTCCTGCGTCTGGGTCAGCCTGAACAGGTAGGCCAGTGGCGGCACGACCAGCACGGCGGCCAGTCCCACCACGACGAGCAGGCCGACGAGCGTGGCGTCCGCGCCGGCGCCGTCGGCGATGCGGACCTGGTCGACCAGCAGCCACGGGTACTGCCCGGCGCCCCAGCCGGTGATGACCGACGCCACGGCGACGACCGCGGTCACCCGGGCCGGGCTGTAGCTCCGGCGGAACAGCAGCACCCACGTCGCCGCACCGGCCAGCGCTGAGGCCACGATGAGCGGGGCGGCACGTCCCTCGAGGCCCGCGGCCAGGGTGGGGGAGTCCTCGGCGATGGGCACGAGCGCGGCGAACACCACGACTCCGGTGCCGACACCGACCACCATGGTGCGCCGCCGCAGGCTCTCGGCCAGAGCGGTGCGGCCGCCGCGGTCGGCATCGGCGGTGAGGAAGACCCCGCCGAGGAAGGCGCAGGTCCCGACGGCGATGATCCCGCCGAGGATCGACGTCGGGTTGAGCCACGAGGTCCACAGGTCGCCGCGGCCCTCGGCGGGAACCCGTCCGGAGGCGATCGCGCCGGCGACCGTCCCGAGGAAGAAGGGCGTGATGAGCGAGGAGCCGGCGAACACCGCGCCGTACAGGCGAGCCTGGCTCATGGTCGGCGCGAACTTGCGGAACGCGAACGCCGAGCCGCGCAGGACGATGCCGAGCAAGGCGAAGAGCATCGGCAGGATGAGGGTGTTCATCGCGGCCGCGAACGACTCGGGGAAGCCGGTCCACCACATCACCAGGACGTAGATCAGCCACACGTGGTTGGCCTCCCAGACCGGGCCGATGCTGTGGTCCACCAGCGTGCGCAGCTCGGCGCCGCGCCGCGAGCCGCCTGCCGTCAGGTCGTAGAAGCCCGAGCCGAAGTCCGCTCCGCCGAACAGGGCGTACGCGACGACGCCGACGAACAGCGCAGCGGCGACCGCCGTCTGGAGGGTCACGAGCCCACCGGGCGCTCGTCGACGCTCGGCCCTTCGAGCTGGGGTCCGTACGGACTGGGCAGGTCCTCCTCGCCCGCGCGCCACCGCCGGGACATCGATCTCAGCACGGTGATCGCCCCGACG
Source organism: Aeromicrobium sp. 636 (assembly GCF_024433585.1). NCBI lineage: Bacteria > Bacillati > Actinomycetota > Actinomycetes > Propionibacteriales > Nocardioidaceae > Aeromicrobium > Aeromicrobium sp. 636. The sequence continues at coordinate 725,696 of NZ_WNJU01000001.1, read as the reverse complement.
GTGAGGGCGGTGTACAAGATGGTGGTCGCGACCAGCAGCATCCACAGGTCGGGGTTGTCCCCGGCCGCGTCCGGGGTCCTGAGCACGTTCTGCACCACCCACGGCTGGCGCCCGACCTCCGTCGCGATCCAGCCGGCCTCGAGGGCGATCACCGCCAGTGGTCCGGCCACCACCGCGGCCCGCAGCGTCCACCGGTTGGCCAGCAGGTCGCGCCCGCGCCACCGGACGAACCAGTACACGACGACGGCGACGAACAGCAGCGTCCCGATCCCGACCATGGTCTGGAAGGCGAGGTGCGTGATGTTGATCGGCGGCTGGTCCGCGACCGGGATCTCCTCGAGGCCCACGACCGGCTTGGTGAAGGAGTTCCTGGCGATGATCGAGCCCAGGTACGGGATGTCCAGGGCGTAACGGACCTCACCGTCGATCAGCAGCCCGCCGAGACGCAACGGCGACGGGCTCTCGGTCTCGGTGGCCAGCTCGAAGGCGGCCAGCTTCGCGGGCTGCCGGGTGGCGATGCGCAGACCCAGCAGGTGCCCGACGAAGGGTTGGATGATGGCGGCGACGCTCGCGAAGGCGAACGCCATCGTGAATCCCAGGCGGTGGTGCCGATCACGCCGTCCGCGCAGCATCCCGGCGGCGTAGACGCCGGCGACCAGGAACCCCACGACCATGTACGCCGCGACCCACATGTGCGCGAACTGCAGCACGGCGCCCGGGTTGAACAGCACCGCCCACGGCCGGATGTCGACGACGGCGCCGTCCTCGATGGCGAAGCCGACCGGCATGTTCATCCACGCGTTGACCGCGACGACGCAGTACGTCCCCACGACCCCGGCGACGGCCATCGGCAGGATCATCAGCAGGTGCAGCCGCGGGGGCATGCGTCCCCACCCGTACAGGTAGATCCCCAGGAAGATCGCCTCGGTGAAGAACGAGAGCCCTTCGAACGCGAACGGCAGGCCCAGGACGTCGCCGAAGGGACCCATCAGCCCCGGCCACAGCAGGCCCATCTCGAAGCTCAGGACGGTCCCGGACACCGCACCGATCGCGAACAGGACCGCCGAGACCTTGGCCCACCGCTTGGCCAGGGTCAGGGCGTTGGCGTCGTCGCGGTACACGCCGCGCCAGTGCGCGACGAAGATCATCGCGGGGAAGGCGACCCCGAAGGAGGCGAGGATGATGTGCCACCCCAGGGACAGGGCCATCTGCTGGCGAGCGGGCAGCAATCCCGCCGGATCGTCTCCGGCGAGGACAACCTGGACCAGGTCGAGGACCGCCATGTGAGCCAACGTAACCCCGGCCTCGCGTGCCCACCTCCCGGCCGCGTGCGGGCCACGGGGTTGCGCGGCGCGGTGCGCGGCGCAGCATGGAGGAATGGAGAGTCTGGTGATCGTCGGGGCGGGCCTGGCCGCTGCGAAGGCGGTCGAGCGGCTCCGGGACGAGGGCTACGAGGGGTCGATCACCGTCGTGGGCGCCGAGCCGCACGCGCCCTACGAGCGCCCGCCGCTGTCGAAGGACCTGCTGCTCGGCCGGGAGACGGACCCGCTCGTGCTGGACCCGCGCTGGTGGGCCGAGCACGACGTCCGGCTGGTGACCGGGGACCGTGCGACCTCGTTGGACCGCGACGGGCGGCGGGTCACGCTGGACTCGGGGGAGCGGGTGTCGTACGACCTGCTGGTCCTGGCGACGGGCGCCCAGCCCCGCGTCCCCGACCTGCCGGGTGCGGACACCGCGCTGTACCTGCGGACCCGCGAGGACTCGGCGCAGGTGCTGGCGGCGCTGGAGGCCGGCGGCCGGTTGGTGATCATCGGCGCGGGCTGGATCGGTCTGGAGGTGGCGGCCGCCGCGCGTCAGCACGGGGTCGACGTCGTGGTCCTCGAGCAGGCGGACGTGCCGCTGGCCGGTGTCCTGGGGGTCGAGTTGGCCGAGCACCTGGCCGCGCTGCACCGGTCGCACGGCGTCGACCTGCGCACCGGCGTCACGGTGGAGGAGGTGACGGTCCGGTCGGGACGTCCGACGGGGGTGCGCACGTCGCAGGGCATCCTCGAGGCCGATCACGTCCTGGTCGCCGTCGGGGCCGTCCCCGATGTCGTCCTGGCGGAGGACTCCGGTCTCGAGGTCGACGGCGGCATCGTGGTCGACGAGTGGTTCCAGACCCACGACGAGCGGGTCATGGCGATCGGGGACGTCGCCAACGCCTGGAACGTGACGCTGGACGACCGGCTGCGGGTCGAGCACTGGGACAACGCGATCCGCCAGGGCAGGGCGGCCGCGGACGTGCTGCTGGGCCGGGACACGCCCTATGACTGGCTGCCGTACTTCTTCACCGACCAGTTCGAGTTCTCGATGGAGTACGTGGGCCGGTCGGCGCCCGATGACCGGCTCGAGATCCACGGCGACCTGGCGGCGAACCGTTTCATCGCGTGCTGGTTCGACCGGCAGGGGCTGTTGACTGCCGCGATGAACGTGGGCATCTGGGAGGTGAGCGACACCCTGCGCGCGATGGTGGGGCGTCGCGTCGACCCGGCGGAGGTGGCGGCGCTGGGTTGACCGGGAGGGTGGACCGGGCCCCGGGGGATGCACCGCCCCCGGGACCCGATCTCTCGTGTCCGCAGAACCCTGGAGGTCTACTGCGACCCTTCGACCGTAGGTGAGCAAGGACACGGCTGCAATCTGAGGAGACGAGCCATTGCAGCCGTGCAAACATTGCACGAGTGCATAGACTGCATAGGTGCAAACAGACTCCGTCAACTCCCTGGTGGCCGAGCGTCAGCGGCAGACGTGGACGGCCATCCATCACGCCGCCGCGAGGGCCACGCTCGAGCAGGGTCCCGACGAGGTCACCGTCGCCCAGATCGCCGGCGCGGCCGGGATCTCGACGCGGACCTTCTTCAACTACTTCGACTCCAAGGAGGACGCGATCCTCGGCGTCCGCACCCCGCGCATCACCGAGGAGGCGGTCGCGATGCTGCGTGACTCGTCCGACGAGCCGGCCCTGCTGCGGGTCAGCAAACTCGTGACCGAGGTCGCGGCGAGCACCATCGGCCCCGGCGTCGATCTCGTGCAGCGCCGCTCGATCGCCGCTGCGCACCCACGACTGCGCGTCCGCCTGACGCAGGTGTTCACCGACAGTCGCAAGCTGGTCAACGCCCGCATGGTCGAGGACGCCGAGCCGCGATGGATGGGCGTCGAGGGCCTGCCCACCGACCCGCTCGAGGCTCGCGCGCTCGTCCTGCTGGCCGGAGCGGTCGTGACACTCGCCTGGACAGGCGACCCCGAGTTCTTCAACGACGACCGAGACCCTGCTCTCGCCGCCGCCATCGACACTTTCAGAAAGGTCACCTCCACCGCACTATGACCACGACGACTCCCTCCACCCACACGTCCGACAAGCGCACCGTCCTGCTCGTCTTCGCGGCCCTCATGCTCGTCATGCTGCTGGCCTCGCTGAGCCAGACGGTGCTGTCGACCGCGTTGCCGACGATCGTCGGCTCCCTCGCCGGTGCCGACCACATCGCCTGGGTCATGACCGCGTACCTGCTGGGCATGACCGTCACGATGCCGATCTACGGCCGCCTCGGTGACCGGCTCGGCCGCAAGCCGCTGCTGTTGATCGCCATCGTCCTGTTCACCGTCGGCTCGCTGTTGGGCGCGATCGCGCAGGACATGAGCCTGCTGATCGCGGCCCGTGCCGTGCAGGGCCTGGGCGGCGGTGGCCTCATGGTGCTGTCGCAGGCTGCGATCGCCGACGTCGTGCCCGCGCGCGAGCGCGGCAAGTACATGGGCATCCTCGGTGCCGTCTTCGGCCTGTCCTCGGTCGCCGGCCCGCTGCTGGGCGGGTGGTTCACCGAGGGGCCCGGTTGGCGCTGGACCTTCTGGATCAACGTCCCGCTGGGCGTGCTGGCCTTCGTCGCGGTCGTCCTGCTGCTGCAGAAGCCGGCCGTCGAGCGCGCCAAGACGCGCGTGGACCACCTCGGCATGGCACTGCTGGCCATCGCCACCAGCGCCCTGATCCTCGGCGCGACGTGGGGCGGCCACCAGTACGCCTGGACCAGCCCGCAGATCATCGCCCTGGGCGTCGTCACCGTCGCGGCCGCGTTCGCGTTCGTCGCGGTCGAGCGCCGGGCCGAGGAGCCCGTCATGCCGTTGGGTCTGTTCCGCGACCGCAACTTCAACCTGACCACGGTGGGCGTCATCATCCTGGGCGTGTGCATGTTCGGCTCGCTGTCGTACCTGCCCACCTACCTGCAGATGTCCGTCGGCGTCGACGCCACCAAGGCCGGCCTCATGATGATCCCGATGATGGGCGGCATGCTCGTCACGTCGATCGTCGTCGGCCAGGCCGTCAGCCGCACCGGGCGCTACCGCTGGTACCCGATCGCGGGCGCCGTGGTGACGGGCCTGGGTCTGTTCCTGCTGTCGACGATCGAGATCGGCGACGCCCGCTGGCACATCGAGGGCGCGTTGCTGGTCCTGGGCATCGGCATCGGTCTGGGCATGCAGGTGCTCACGCTGATCGTGCAGAACTCGTTCTCGCACCGGATCGTCGGCACGGCGACCGCGGCGAACAACTTCTTCCGTCAGGTCGGTGGCACCCTGGGCGCCGCGGCGGTCGGCTCGATCTTCACGACCCGGCTGACCGACTCCCTCGCGAAGGAGCTGCCCGAGTCCGGCGCCGGCGGCGGATCCTCGTCGCTGACCCCCGACGCGGTCGCGGACCTGCCGCCCGCGCTCCACGACGTCGTGGTGGGCGCCTACAACGACGCGCTCATGCCGATCTTCCTGTGGCTGGTCCCGTTCGCGGCGGTGTCGGCGGCGGTCCTGTGGTTCGTCCACGAGAAGCCGCTGCACCACACCATCGAGGTGGCGAAGACGGACGAGTCGCTGGGCGAGCAGACGCTCGATGCGGCCGGGGCGGTGAGCGGCGCCGAGCGCTGATTCAGCGCGCTGCCGGCTGACGGGCGGCGAGTCGTTCCGCGATCCCACTGGATCGGGCGACTCGCCGCCCGATCGCCGTTCTGATGTCGTCGGTCGTGCCGATCACCGTCACGGCGTCGACGGCACGCGTGATCGCGGTGTAGAGCAGCTCGCGGGTCATGGCCCGTGAGTCGGCGTCGGGCAGCAGCACGGTGACTTGGGCGAACTCGCTGCCCTGGCTGCGATGGATCGTCATCGCGTAGCCGGTCTGGACGTCGGGCAGACGCGACGTGGCGAACTCGCGCACGGGCTCGCCGTCGACGGCCACCACCAGCTGGCCCTCGCGCTCGACGACCACCCCGGCATCGCCGTTGAACACACCCAGCCCGGCGTCGTTGCGGGTCACCAGGACGGGCCGTCCGGGGTACCAGTCGCCGTAGCCGACGTCGTGACGCAGGCCGGACGTGACGCGCTCGTTCCAGGTCGCGGCTCCGTACGGTCCGTCACGGTGGGCGCACAGCAGACGGTGCTCGCCGAGCCGTCGCAGCGCGGTGTCCGCGTCGTCGCGGCGTCCGGCGGCGACGAGGTCGCGGGCGATCGGCAGGAGGGTCGACTCCACGAGTGACACGCCCTGGTCGGGCTGCACGAGTCGGATCGCCGGGTCGCCGGCGGTGAGCAGCTCGACTGCGGTATCGGCGTCACCGTCGCGGACCGCCGCTGCGAGGCGGCCGATCCCCGCCCCGAACCGATGACTGCGGGTGAGCCGGACGACGTGCTCGTCGGACCACCCGGCGACGACGTCGTGCAGAACAGCCCCGGCCTCGACCGAGGCCAGCTGGTCGGCGTCGCCGACCAGGATGAGCCGGGTGTCGGGCCGGAGCGCCTCGAGCAGCCGGGCGACGTGCTCGAGGGAGGCCATCGAGGTCTCGTCGACCACGACCACGTCGTGCGGCAGGCGGCGCAGGCGGTCGTGCCGGAAGCGCGTGTGGTTGTCGGGCCGCCAGCCGAGCAGCCGGTGCATGGTCGAGGACGGGAGGGCGGTCAGCCATGTCCGCTCGTCGTCGGTCAGGGCCAGCCGGCTCGCGGTGGCCGCGACGGCCTCGCGCATGCGGGCGGCGGCCTTGCCCGTCGGTGCCGTCAGGGCCACCCGCAGCGAGCGTCCGTGCATGGCCAGCGACTGCGCCTGCAGGATCGCCAGGACGCCGGCGACCGTCGTGGTCTTGCCCGTGCCGGGGCCGCCGGTCAGCACGATCGTGCCGACCCGGGCGGCGCGCTCGGCCGCGGCGCGCTGGTCGGCGTGCTCGGCGTCGGGGAAGAGCCGGTCCAGGTCCTCGGTGAGGCGATCCTCGTCGAGCGGGGGCGCCGAGAGAGTCGCCCGTGCAGTGAGGTCGTCGCAGAGCGCCACCTCCAGTCGCCGGTAGCGATCCAGATAGAGCAACCCGTGCTCGACGACGAGCACCCGGCCCAGGGCGCTGCCCTCGACGGCGCGCAACCAGGCGTCCGGTTCGGGCCAGGTCAGGCCGGGGACCTCGGGATCGTGGCGCGGGTCGAAGCAGGTCGACCCGTGCCGGACGGCCCGGACCGCGAACGCCAGCGCGAGCAGGGGCAGGTCCGCCGACTCGCCGGTGATCCGGCCCAGTCGCGCCGTCACCAGTGCGTCACCGGGGGTGAGGACCTCGGCGGCGACGAAGTCGTCGATCCTGGCGTGCGTCGTCATCGGTTCGCTCCGGTTCCGTCGAGCAGCTCGGACAGGGCGACGACGAGGGCGGCCGGCGGGCGCCACGAGAAGACGCCGTACGGCACGTCCGCCTGGCGCGGCGCATCCGGCCCGGCCATGCCGCGCAGGTACAGGTACAGCACGCCTCCCAGATGCCGCTGCGGGTCGTAGGCGCGCACCCGCCACCGCAGGAAGCGGTGCAGGACCACGGAGTAGAGCAGGGCCTGCAGCGGGTAGGTGCCGGCGTTCATCGCCTCGGCCAGCGCGTCGGGGCGGTAGCCGGCGATCGTCAGTGGCACGTCGGTGGGACCCAGCCAGTTGGTCTTGTGGTCGACCACCAGGAACCCTCCGGTGGGCAGCCGCAGCACCAGGTCGATCGATCCGGTCAGGTAGCCCCGCAGCGACTGGTCGGCCAACCCCGGGGACCTCAGGCGTGCTGCGAACGGGCGCAGGGGGTCGTCGATCGGCAGGTGGGACTCCAACACGTCGGCGAGATCGCCCAACCGTGCCAGCCCGGCCACCGGGTGGTCGCCGCCGCCCATCGGGATCTCGAAATCGAGCTCCTTCAGCTGGCGCTCGCTCAGCAGGGAGAGCAGGTCGAGGTCTCCAGCGAGCGGACCCAGGGGCGTGGTGAGGATGGCCTCGAACGCGCGCACGGCGGTGGCGACGTCCATCTCGACCGGCCACAGGTCGAGCTGCTCGCGGACCCGCGCCTCGATCTCGGCGGGCAGGTCCTCGGCGGTGACGTCGACCTCCTCGAGGACGGCGTGGACGAGACTGCCGAAGGTGGCGCCCTTCGGCAGCTCGGCCATGGGGGAGGGACGCGTGTCCGCCGCGTCCGTCACGACCGCCGGGAGCGACTCGTCCTCGTCCGTCGTGCCCTCGGCCTCGGGCTCACTGCCGACGTGGGGCGCGTCCTGCTCGGCGCGGATGAGACCCGAGTACGACGTGCGGCGCCACGCGGTGTCGAGCTCGCGGTCGAACGGACGCACCGCGAGGTCGCCGGGGCTCTCGGTGAGCGGCACGTCGGCGACGGCGCGGGGGACCACGCGCTCGAGCGAGGGTCCGCCACGGTCCTGCCAGCCCCGCAGCACCGAGAGCGCAGTGGCGTCGTCGGGGACGGGAGCCACCTCGGGAACGTCCGGTCGTGCGGGGTCGGGGCGGAACAGCAACCGGTGCAGGCCGGAGTTGCGGGCGTCGCGGGTCGGGGCCCACCACGCGACGAGTTGGGACTTCGCCCTCGTCATCGCGACGTAGGCCAACCGCAACACCTCACCGGCGTCCTCGGCCTGGGCGGCGCGCGAGTGCTCGCCGAAGGCAGGGTGCCCCGAGCCGCCGACGTCGAGGAACCGCTGTCCCGAGGCGTCGTGGAAGCGAGGTCGCTCCTCGCGGTCGGGACGCCAGCGGTTGAACAGGAAGGGCAGGTAGACGATCGGGAACTCCAGGCCCTTGCTGGCGTGGATGGTCAGCACCTGGACCGCCTTGGCGTCGCTGTCGAGCCGGCGGGTGAGCTCGGCGGAGTCGCCGCTCTCGCTGCGCTGGCGGCGCAGCCACTGCACGAGCCCGGACAGTCCGAGGTGCTCGCGCAGGGCGACCTCGTGCAGCAGGTGCGCGACGTGACGCAGGTCGGTCATCCGCCGGTAGCCGTCGGGTCGGGCGAGGATGCGGGCGGCGAACGCCTCGTCGGTGAGGGACTCGACCACGGCGGCCACTCCGTGGGCGGCGAGCAGGTCGGCGAGGTCGCGGACGCGCGTGGCGATCCGGTCGGTGAGCTCGTCCCCGCCGACGACGAGGGTCGTGGGGTCCTGGCCGAGCAGGTCCGTGAGGCCGGCCGCCCGGACGAGGCCGGAGCGTTGTGGCGACTCCATGGCCTCGAGCAGGGTGAGCCAGTCGTCGGCGGCGCTGCTGCGCAGGACGTTGCTGCCACCGCCGAGGACCGCCGGGATGCGATGGCGCGCGAAGGTGCGCCGGACCAGGTCGGCCTCGACACCGGTGGCGACCAGCACGGCGATGTCGCCCGCCGCGACGGGGCGGACTCCGGCGGCGCCGCTGTCGAAGGTGGCGCCGGAGCCGATCACCTCGGCGACGTCGACCGCCAGGTCGTCGGCGATCGTGCTGCGTGCCGCCGCGACGGCGAGCTCGCGGTGAGGCTCATCGGCCCCGTCGCGGTCCATCACCCGGAGCCGGAATGCCGCCGGTCGGGGCAGGTCGCGCAGTCGGCTCCGGGCGTGCTGGGCCCGGACGGGGCGCACGGCGATGTCGGGGTGGCCGAGCTGGGCGCCGGCGAACGTCGCGCCGAGCGCGTCGACCAAGGGGGCGTCGCTGCGCCAGTTGACCGGCAGAGTCCGTCGCTCGGTGGCGGTGGCCGCGGCCCGCAGGTAGGTGTGGACGTCGCCACCGCGGAAGGCGTAGATCGCCTGCTTCGGATCGCCGATCAGCACGAGCGTGGCGACGCCCCCGAAGGCGCGGTCGAGGACGTTCCACTGGACCGGGTCGGTGTCCTGGAACTCGTCGACCAGCACGACGCGCCAGCGGTCGCGCATCAGCGCACGGGCGGGGGAGTCGGGTTCCTCGAGCACGGACTCGAGCCGGCGGAGGAGGTCGTCGTAGTCCAGCAGCCCCAGTTCGCGCTTGCGCTGGTCGAGGCGGCGCCGCACGACCTCGGCGAACCGGACCCGGACGCCCGCGGAGGAGTCGGGGTCGGCGTCGACGGGCACGAGTGCGGCGTGGGGGTCGGCCACGACCGCGTGGGCCAGGGCCCGGGCCTGGCCGTGCGACAGGACCGGGTCGTCCTCGCGGGCGTACTTGGCGACGTAGAGGTCGTCGACGATCTGGTCGACCAGCTCGGTCAGGTCGTCGGTGAGCTCAGCCGAGCCGTCGGAGTCGCCGGCGGTGCCCAAGCTGCGCAGGACCGTCTGGCAGAACTGGTGCGTGGTGGCGATGGTGGCGCCGTCGAAGTCGGCCAGCGCGGCGCGCACCCGCGCTCGGCGGGCGGCGACCTCGGCGTCGGGCACGGCGGTCAGCAGCCGCAGCAGCGGGTCGGCGCCGTCACGGTGCGTGGCGGGCTCGGCCAGGGCCGCCTCGGCGGCGACGAGCTGGTCCCGGACACGCTCGCGCATCTCGCGACTGGCGGCGCGGCCGAACGTGATGACGAGCAGCTCGGGCAGGGTGACGACGCCCTCGGCGACGTAGCGGGTGACGAGCGCACCGATCGTCCAGGTCTTGCCGGTGCCGGCACTGGCCTCGAGCAGGGCCGTGCCCGACGGCAGCGGGTCGGTGATGTCGAACGACTGCAGGTCCGGGTCGGTCACAGGGCCGCCTCGCGTTGGTGATCGAGGGCGCCGTCCCACAGCCGCGGCGCCAGCGTCGTGAAGCCGTCGTCGACCAGTGCCGAGAACGGGGCCTGGGCGCCCCAGACCCGGACGATCTCGTCGGCGTCGCGGTCGGGCGGGGGACCGAACGCCTTGGCGTCGCGCTGCCACTCGCGGGTTGCGATCCGCGCGGCGGCCTCGGGCCCCCGGGAGCGCAGTTGGGTCGTGTAGGTCAGGGCCAGCTCGACCGGCAACGGCAGGGGCCGCAGCAGGCCCGCGTCACGCAGGTCGACCAGGTCGGCCAGCAGCCCGAGGGCCGCATCGGGGTCGGACGGCAGACCCGTGACGATCTGGGCCGAGCCTCGCCCCACCTTGCCCGCGGTGTGGGCGACCCAGTGGACGTCGGGACGCTGAACGGCCAGGGCGAGCAGCCGGACCCAGTCACGCAGCCGGTGGCGGCCGTGGACGGTGGAGTAGGAGACGGTGACGAGCCGGTCGTCGTGAACCCCTTCGACGGTGCCCAGCAGGCGCCGGCCGTCGGGCAGGGCCACGTCGATGTCGACGGTGGTGGCGTCGCCGGACCTGAGCGCGGCGGTGCCGGCGACGAGGGTCGCGACCCTGGTGCCGACGGTGGCGCCGACGGCCGTGCCGAGGCGTCCGGGCGGAAGCATCCCGGCGCGCCACACCGCGGACCACGCGTCGTCCGCGCCGACTCCGCGCACGGCGTCGTCGAGCAGCCGCTGGCCGATGTGCCACTGCTGGAGACCGTCGAGCGTGATCGGCAGGTCCTCGTCGAGCAGGTCGTCGTCACCGGTCAGGGAGACGTCGAGTCGCTGGCGCCAGAACGACCGGATCGGGTTCTGGACGAACGCCACCAGGTCGCTCAGCACCAGGTCTTCGCGCGGGGGCGCCGGCAGGGGAGCGGGCAGGAACGGGCCGGGCTCCCGGCGCGGCCCGAGACTGGCGCGGGCGCCGGCGAGTGCCGCCGGGTCGAAGCTGAAGGGACGGTCGTCGGGGACGACGGCGCCGGGCAGCAGGTTGCGCGGGTCGAACGGCTGGAGCGGGTGGTGGGTGACGACGTCGACCCCGTCACCGGCGGTGCGCCGGACCTGGTCGAGCAACTCGCCCAACGGGACGGCGGGAGGGCGCGGCTGGCCGCGGTGCTCGTCGGCGCCGGTGTACGTGACGACGAGTGTCTCGGTGGCCGACATGACGGCGTCGAGCAGCAGCTGCCGGTCCTCGGCCCGGGCGTCCCGCTCGCCGGTGAGGGGCCGACGGGCGAGGACGTCGTCGCCGTCGGTGTGGGTCGCGCGCGGGAAGGTGCCGTCGTCGAGACCGACCAGGCACACCACCCGGTGCGGGACCGAGCGCATGGGGACCATCGTGCACACCGTGAGGCTGCCGGTGCGGAAGTTGGCCCGGGACGGACGTCCGGCCCAGCGGTCTCGGACCATCGAGAGGACCTCGCCGGGGCGCAGCACCGTGGCGTCGTCGTCGAGCCGCTCGAGCTCGCGGTCGACCTGCTGGCGCTGCCAGGCCAGCGAGTGCGGGACGTCGGCCACGTCGGTGAGCAGGGCGTCGATGCGACGCGCCCACTGCACCATCGTGGCGTCGCGGCCGAAGGCGTCGACCGCCCGCTCGAGGGCGTCGACGAAGGTGACGAGGCGGCCGACCAGGTCGACGTCGCCGCTGGGCACGTCGTCGAGCGGCAGGACCTCGGCCACGGGCCGGGCGGGGTCCTCGGTGGCCGCCACGCCGCAGACGAGTCGATCCAGGCCCGCGCGCCAGGTGTTCTGCTCCAGCGGCAGTCCGAAGCGACGCCGGTGCTCGGCGTCGAAGCCCCACCGCACCCCGCTGGTCTCGACCCACTGGGTGATCCGCTCGATGGCGGCGTCGTCGAGATCGAACTTCTGCCGGACGGGGGCCGTGGCCAGCAGGTCGAGGACCTCGGCGTTCGTGGCACGCCCGCGCCGGGCGAGCTCGAGCACCGCGACCGTCAGCGCCAGCAGAGGATTGGTGCGCGACGCCGCACGGTCGGCGAGCATCACCTGCAGGCGGTGGCCGGGGTGGTGGCGCCCCCGGTCGATGCTCTCGGCCTGTCCGAAGGCGGCATGGAACAGCGGTGCGTACGCCTCGATGTCGGGCACCATCACGAGGATGTCGCGCGGCTCGAGGGTGGGGTCGTCCTGGAGCAGGCCGACGATCACGTCGCGCAGGACGTCGACCTGCCGGGCGCGGCCGTGGCAGGCGTGGACCTGGATCGTGCGGTCGGCTGCGGCCGGTGGCGTCGACCCGGCGCCGGCGCGGTCGGCGGCCACGTCGGACTGCACCCGCCCCAGCAGGGTGTCGGGCCGCGGGACGGCGATCGGGGGATGCACCTGCAGATCGGGGGCCACGGCGGCGATCGAGCGCTGCAGTTCGCGGACGTCACGGCCGAGGGCGGCCAGGAGCGGGTTGCCGAGCAGCTCGGCCGAGGTGTCCTGCTCGCGGGGGACGATCGCGTCGACCGCGGTGAGGCGGTCCCAGGCCGTGGGCGAGGGATGGGGGAGCCACAGGTGGACGTCGCGGTGCCCGGCCAGGGCCGCCAGCACCTGCAACTCGCCCAGCGGCAGCCGGTTGTGACCGAACAGGCTGACCCGCGGCGGCAGGTCGACGGCCTCGGGCGAACGCCGGAGTGCGGCGGCGGTCGAGGCGATGCGCTCGTCCGGGGACGGGGCATCGATCAGGGCGCGGACGCGCCGCCAGACCTCGGCCTGCCAACGGACGTCGGCCGGCAGGACCTCGCCGGTGCCGTCCTCGTCGCGACCGTCGGTCCAGGCGGCGGTCATGGCCGGACGCTGACGGGCGTACGCGTGGAGCCGCCCGGCCAGGTGACGGGCCACCCCGAGCCGGCGGTCGCGACGCAGCGCGCGCTCGGGACCCTCGTGGTGCTGACCCAGGTGGCGCGCGACCGTGTCGAGCCACGGCTCGGCCAGGCCGGTCTCGAGCACCTCGAGCACCCGCCAGGTGAGCGCGTCGGGGCGCCACGGGTCCTGGTCGTCCTCGCCCAGCAGCTCGGCCACGATCGACTGCGGGCGCGCGAACCGGATCCCGGCGGTCACGCCGTCGCCCCCGTGCGCCGAGGCGCCGAGACGATGGCTGAGCCGCTGGGACAGCCAGCGCTCGGTGCCCAGCGCCGCGACCACCACCAGCTCGGTGGCGAACGGGTCGTCCGACGGCTCGGCCAGCAGGCCGGCCAGGGCGTCGGCGAGCACGTCGGTGCGCTCGGCGCGGTGCAGGTGGAAGGTCATGTCGGGCCCAAGTCTGCCGTGTGGGTCCGACATCGGGACCCGCGGCGGGAAACAACTGCACCGGACCTGCGTCATGGACGGGTGAGACCTACGTCTCATGAGCATGAGTCGACGGAACGTGCGCAGCGTGGACCCGCTGTCGCGCCCTCGGTTGAGGGTCGTGCAGGGTGAGGCCCCCGAGCCCACCGAGGCGCCGCCCGAGCGCTCCGACGCGACCGACGTCCTCGCCGGGACCCTCATCGACGCGTTCGGTGACCGGGTGCTGTTCCTGTTCCACCGACGTCTGGCCGGACAGACCGGCGACCTGCCGATCATCGCGGTGACCGCGGCCGGCGTCCACCTGGTCGAGCCCCGTTCGTACCCGGGCAAGAAGGTCCGGGCGTCCCGGGACGGCAGCACCTTCGTGATCGGCGGCGTCCGGCACACCCGGATCGCCGAGCAGATGCAGCAGCACGCCGAGGCGCTGCAGGCCACGGTCTCGACCGGTCCGATCGCGGACGCGACCGTCCACACGAGCTACTGCTTCGTCGACGGTGATCTTCCCCTGCGTCCGTTGGAGGTCGGCGGCGTGCGCGTCCTCTCGGTCCGATCGACCCTGCGGCGGCTGCGCGCCGGGGGGTCCCTCGACGAGCGACAGGTCGAGGCGCTGCACCGCGACCTGTCGCGTCGGTTGGTGCGTTCCTGACGCACGACGAGAACGACGATGGGACGGCCTCTCGGGGCCGCCCCATCGTCGTCTCACCCACGCGTCAGGTCAGTGGCTGATCGCCCGGCCCTCGGCGCCGGCGCCGGTGAGCGAGCGGACCTCCATCTCCGCCGCCTTGTTCTCGAGGTGCTCCTTGCTGCTGAGCGTGCCCAGGATTCCCAGCAGGAACGACGCCGGGATCGAGACCAGGCCCGGGTTCGCCAGCGGGAACCACGACCAGTCGTGGTCGGGGAACATCGCCGTCTCGGAACCGGACACCGCCGGGCTGAAGACGATCAGACCCACGGTGATGATCAGGCCGCCGTAGATGCTCCACAGGCAGCCGCGGGTGTTGAACCGCTTCCAGAACAGCGAGTACAGGATCGTCGGCAGGTTGGCCGAGGCCGCCACCGCGAACGCGAGCGCCACGAGGAACGCGATGTTCTGGCCGTTGGCGGCGATGCCGCCGACGATCGCGACGGCACCGATCACCAGGGCCGCGATGCGGGCCACCTTGACCTCACGGCCGTCGGGCGCCTTCCCGCGATGGATCACGTTCGTGTAGATGTCGTGCGCGAACGAGGCCGATGCGGTGATGGTGAGTCCGGCGACGACCGCCAGGATCGTCGCGAACGCCACCGCCGACACGACGCCCAACAGCAGGGTGCCGCCGAGCTCGTACGCCAGCAACGGAGCTGCCGAGTTGGCCGCACCCGGCGCCGCCGCGATCCGCTCCGGTCCGACCAGTGCCGCGGCACCGTAGCCCAGCGTCAGCGTGAACAGGTAGAACAGGCCGATCAGCCAGATCGCCCAGACCACGGACTTGCGGGCCTCCTTGGCCGTGGGCACCGTGTAGAACCGCATCAGGATGTGTGGCAGGCCGGCGGTGCCCAGCACCAGTGCCACCGACAGCGAGATGAAGTCGATCTTGGTCACGCCGTCGAGGCCGTACTTCTTGCCCGGCTCCAGGGCGGCCCCGGCTGCGGCACCGTCGCCGAGCAGGTCCGAGAAGTTCATCCCGTACTGCGCCAGGACCCACACGGTCATGAGCAGCGCGGCACCGATCAGCAGGATCGCCTTGATGATCTGGACGTACGTGGTGCCCTTCATGCCGCCCACGAGGACGTAGACGATCATGAGCGCGCCGACCCCCGCGATGACCAGGGCCTGACCGAACTCGTCGTTGATGTTGAGCAGCAGCGCCACGAGGCCACCGGCGCCGGCCATCTGGGCCAGCAGGTAGAAGAAGCTCACCACGAGCGTCGACACGGCGGCGGCCGTGCGCACCGGGCGCTCCTGCATCCGGAAGCTGAGCACGTCGGCCATCGTGAACCGGCCGGTGTTGCGCAGCAGTTCGGCGACCAGCAGCAGGGCGATGACCCAGGCCACGAGGAAGCCGATGCTGTAGAGGAATCCGTCGTAGCCGGTCAGGGCGATCGCGCCGGCGATGCCCAGGAAGGACGCCGCCGACAGGTAGTCGCCGGAGATGGCGATGCCGTTCTGGCGCCCGGTGAAGGACGACCCGGCGGTGTACATCTGGTCGGTGCTCTTGTTCGTCCGGCTGGCGCGGATCACGAAGACCAGCGTCAGGACGACGAACCCCGCGAAGATCGAGATGTTCAGCGCGGTGTTGCCGATCTGCTCGGACTCGGCGGCCAGCGGCAGTGCGGTCGCGATCATGCGAGGCCCTCGGCTTCCATCTCTTCACGGATCTTCGACGAGCGGGGGTCCAGCTCGCGATCGGCATACCGCACGTAGGCCATCGTCACCGCGAAGGTGGCGACGAACTGCAGCAGGCCGAAGATCAGCCCGACGTTGACGTTCCCGATGACAGGACGGCTCATGAAGTCCACCGCGTAGGTCGACATCAGGACATAGACGAAGTAGAAGGCCAGGCCGGCGAGCGTGGCCGGGATGACCCAGCTGCGGTACTTGTGGCGCAGCTCTTGGAACTCAGGTGACGCCAGGACGCGCAGGTACGCGGCCTCGCGCCCCGTCGGCGCCGGGGACGCCGGATCGGATTCGGTCGGATGGCTCACAGCAACACCTCCACGGTGGCGGGCGGATTCGTGACGGCCATCACAGTGATGGGCGTCACATCGCACGGTAGAGCCAGCGATTCCGCGAGGTCAGGGGCCGCCGCGCGGGATGCGACGAACGACCGTTTTCTGCGACGAACGGTCGCCCGCGGGGGCGGCGGGCACGCCGGGTGGGCCCGGTGCGCGTGCTCAGAGGTGCGAGATCCGGGCCCGGAGCTCGGTTTCGAGGTCGTCGACGACACCGGGTCCGAGCCGGGCGACGTGGTGGCCGGCGTGCATCAGGTAGCGGGCGTGGACCCGAAGGGCCGCCGGCATCGGCGGGAGGTCGCGCGCGGCCTCGCCGAGGGCGCCGGCGGCGTCGGCGCCCATGTGATCGGCGGTGATGGTTCCGTCGCGAGCGTCGACGATCCCGATCCCGGCTCCGGCCTGCGCGGCGCTGCGGAGCAGTTGCACGACGTGCGGGAGGTCGGTGGGGGAGGAGTCGACCGCCAGCAGGGGCAGCAGTCGCGCCGTCAACAGGTCGGCGATCTCGTGGGCCCGGGGGGTGAACGCGGCGTCCGTCCCGAGTCGGTGGATCGTGCTGGCGCCGAAGCCGTGGCGGGCCGCGGGATCGGCCGGCGGCCAAGTGGCGCCGTCGAGCGTGGGCAGGGCGAGGGCGACGCTGCGCTCGCGCGCCCGGGGTCGTGTGAGCCAGTTCACACCTGCAGCGTACGCTGTGGCGCAAAAGTGACACATGAAAGAAATGTGACGCAGATAGCGTCATGTGGCGGTGTGGGGACCGTCTCACCCGCACAACAGCCCGGACTCGGACGGCGCACGAAGGGAGGACGGTGCAGTGAAGGTCGAACGCATCTGGTGGCGTGACATCGGTCCGGAGGACTTCTTCGCGATGGAGCGGTCTGGTCGGACCCTGCGTGGCCGCACGGCCGTCGAGATCGCCCAGGTCCCGGCCCTGCTGGAGTTCATCGGCGTCGATCGGAATCTGCCGCACGACAAGTGGCAGGACGCGCGCATCGTCCCGCGGGTCATCGGCGCCCCCGAGGTCGAGGCGGCCCTGGTCTTCCGGCCCGCCCGCCGCCACCACGTGTACGAGCTGCACTCCCAGAACCGCCACGACGAGCGCCACGAGCGTCACCCGGCCTGGCTGCCCGGTCACGGCTGGCCGGACCTGCGGACGCCGCAGTCCGTCGACGACGCCAAGACGATCCTGGCCGACATCGGTGGGCTCCACGTCTACGTCGCCCGCACCCAGTCCGGTGCGTACTTCGCCGGGTCCACGACCGGCACCGAGCTGCCGGAGGGATGGCCCTCCTCCTGCGAGCCGCTGTTCACCGGCGTCGACTCCGGCGTGATCACGGTCGGCAGCGGCTCCCTGCAGAACCTGACGCCGCTGGCCCGCAAGATCCTCGAGGCCTTCCGCGACCGCAAGAGCGTCCTGGTCTACGGCCCTCCGGCCACCGGCAAGACGCACGCGGTCGCCCAGGTCCGCCAGATCCTCGACGAGGCGTGGACCGCCGGCGAGGCCATCGACATCGACCCGCAGCGGGCCGACCTTCCCTTCACCTCGGGCTTCGAGTCCTCGCCGATCGCGCCGCCGGTCATCACCGACTGGGTCACGTTCCACCAGGAGTACGGCTACGAGGACTTCATCGTCGGCCTGCGGCCCACGGGCGAGGGCATCCGGCTCGCGCCGTTCGCCGGCCGGCTGCTGGACCTGGCGATCCGGCTGGACCGTCAGGGCAAGGGCTCGTCGCTGCTCGTGATCGACGAGATCAACCGCGGCAACGTGCCCAAGATCCTGGGCGACTTCATGACCTACATGGACGACTCGTACCGGGTCGCCCCCGACGGCGACACCCGCTCGGCCATCCCGGTCAACCTGCCCAAGGTGCAGCGCAGTCCCACCGGTGACCCGGTCACCGAGCCGATCTGGTTGATCTCGGGCGACTCCTACATGCTGCCGCAGCCGTGGTTCTTCCCTCACGACCTGCACATCCTGGCCACGATGAACTCGGTCGACCGCGCCGTGGCGCCGCTCGACTCCGCCATCGGGCGACGCTTCGAGCGCATCGACGCGTACGCCGACCTGGACTTCCTGGCCCAGCACCTGGGGGTCAGCCTCGAGGTGGCGACGTCGCCCGACGTCGACGCCGAGCACTGGACGCCGCAGGCGGCGGCCGTGGCGTTGCTGGCGTACCTCAACGACGAGATCACCGAGCGACTCGGCCAGGACTACGAGCTGGGACACCTGTACTTCTGGAAGATCGCGACGTGGGCCGACCTCAAGCGCGTCTGGGACCACGACGTGTGGCCGCAGATCCGCGATCGTTTCGGCGCTCGTCCCGACCAGCTGGCCGACCTGCTGCGAGTGAACTCGCGCCATGCCCCGGCGGACTACCCGTTCCGCACGCGCACCCTCACCGGACGCGCGCTGGCCGTCGACCCGCTGATGGGCCGGTCCGACGAGGACGCCGCGATCACCTTCGACTTCCTGGTGCGCGGATGACGCCCGGGTACACCCTCATCGAGGGCGGCCCCGCCCAGCCGTTCACGGGCACCGCGTCCGACCTGGCCGAGCTGCGTCTGCGGTCGACCGAGCTGGCCACCCGGCTGGGACTGGCGGAGGAGCCGTTCGTCATCGATGAGGACGCCGGCACGATCCAGGTCCGCGGCCTGACCGGCTACCTGGCGCTGGGCGACTCGACGCTCGAGATCATGCCGCACTTCCTGCGCCACGATCCGGGCTGGCGGGTCTCGCTGCTGACGATGCTCACGACGATCCACCACCTCGAGTGGATCCCGCAGGTCGACCGCGGCACGCGCCACGCGGGCCTGGCCGACCTGCTGGGGATGATCGTCGCCGGCGCCATGTCCCGGGCCTCCTCGGAGGGCATGCCGCGCACCTACGTCGAGCGGCGTGCGGTCACCTCCTCGATCCGTGGACAGGTCGATGCCGCGAAGATGTGGCGCCGCGTCGTCGACCCCTACAGCGTCGACTGCCGGTTCTCGGAGTTCGTCGCCGACGGGCCGGTCACCTCGGCCCTGAAGTGGGCCTGTCGCGAGCTGGCCGGTGCGGTGCAGCAACCGTGGCTGGAGTCCGAGCTGATGAACTACGCCGAGCTCTTCCCGGAGGCCTCGCCGGAGCTGCCGCCGCCCGGGATCATGGACGGCCTGCAGCTGACGCCGCAGTTCGGTTTCCTCGCCGACGCGCTCGACATCGCCCGAGTGGTGGCGATGGGTCCGCACAACGGTGTCAGCGGCCGGCCCGACGGCCCGACCCGCGCCTTCGTGTGGAGCACGTCGAAGGTCTTCGGCGACTTCGTGCAGGTGCTGGCCGAGCGGGCCGCCCGCGAGGCCGGGTTCACGGCCTACCGCGGCACCCGCGCCCGGCGCCTCAACGACGTCGCCTCGGCCGCCGCCGCGGTGGACACGGTCGTGGAGTCCACCAGCGAGCTCGTGGCGATGTCGGTGTGCCCGCAGGACCACACCGAGGACCTGGTCGACGAGCTGGTCGGCCCGTTGATCGCCGCCGGCCGTGGCCTGAGCGCCTCGGACATCGCGATCGTCTTCCCGGCGACCATGGGACTGCGTCCCGGCACGCAGATGAGGATCCGCGAGCCCGGTGGGCCCTCGCTGCTGCACCTGCTGACGGTCGATCCGTCGGGTCTGGGCGAGACCGGCGGGATGAACCGCGTCGTGCGCGAGTTCGAGCTCGACCTGACCCAGGTGCTGACGATCGCTCAGCGCCGCCCGGCAGGATCGCGGCGCATCGGCGGCACCGGGGCCTGAGCCCCGGCGCCGGTCAGTGGCGCAGCTGGACCAGGACCTCGAGCTCGGAGTCGGTCAGCTCGGTCAGCGCGGTCTCGCCGGCGTTGACGACCGCGTCGGCCAGGGCACGCTTGGAGCTGATCAGCTCGGCGATCGACTCCTCGATCGTGCCCTCGGCGACCAGGCGGTGGACCTGCACGTTGCGGGTCTGCCCGATGCGGTGGGCACGGTCGGTGGCCTGGTCCTCGACGGCCGGGTTCCACCAGCGGTCGTAGTGCACGACGTGGTCGGCCCGGGTCAGGTTGAGGCCGGTGCCGGCCGCCTTGAGGGACAGCACGAACACGTCCGTCTCGCCGTCCTGGAACGCGCGCACCATCTTCTCGCGCCGCGCGACGGGGGTGCCGCCGTGCAGGAAGTCGTGGCGGACCTTGCGCTCGCCGAGTCGCCGCGCCAGCAGCCGGCCCATCTGGGCGTACTGCGTGAAGACCAGGGCCGCCCCGTCCTCGTCGATGATCTCCTCGACCAGCGAGTCGAAGGTCTCGAGCTTGCCGGAGCGGCCGGCCAGGCGCGCCTCGGGCTCGTGCAGGAACTGCGCGGGGTGGTTGCAGATCTGCTTCAGCTGGGTGAGCAGCTTCACCACGAGACCGCGCCGGCGGATGCCGCTGGAGTCGGCGATCTCGGACATGGTGCGCTGCACGACCGCCTCGTAGAGCCCGACCTGCTCGCGGCTCAGCGGGACCCGGTGGTCGGTCTCGATCTTCGGCGGCAGCTCGGGTGCGATGCCCGGGTCGGACTTGCGCCGGCGCAGCACGAACGGGCGGATCAGCTGCGACAGCCCGGCGGCGCGCTCGGCGTCGTGGTCGCGTTCGATCTGGCGTGACCACTCGCGACGGAACTGCTCACGGGTGCCGAGCAGACCGGGGGTCGTCCAGTCCAACAGCGCCCACAGCTCGCCGAGGTGGTTCTCGACGGGGGTGCCGGTCAGCGCCATCCGTGCGTCGGAATCGATCCGGCGCAGAGCCTGGGCGGCGCCGCTCCCGGGGTTCTTCACGTGCTGCGCCTCGTCGGCCACCACGAGGTTCCAGCGGTGCGCGGCCAGCTCCTCGACGCTCGAGCGCATCGTCGCGTAGGTGGTGACGACGAAACCCGACTTCGCGTCGGACAGGCTGCGCCGGGGGCCGTGGTAGCGGGACACGGGCACGCCCGGTGCGAAGCGGGTGATCTCGCGCTCCCACGTGGCCAGCACCGACGCCGGGCACACGACGAGCGTCGGCTCGGGGGAGTCCAGGTGCAGGTGCAACGCGATCAGCATGAGGGTCTTGCCCAGGCCCATGTCGTCGGCCAGGATCCCGCCGAGGCCGAGGTCGACCAGCTGGCTCATCCAGCGCAGTCCCCGCAGCTGGTACTCGCGCAGCTGGCCGTCCAGGGCCCCGGGCTGCGCCGCGGGGGTGATGTCGGAGTCCTGCTCGGCCAGCCGTCGCCGAACGTCCTCGAGCCACCCCACGGTGTCGACCTCGGTCTCGTACCCGTCGATCTCGAGGCTGCCGGTGATCGCGGCACGCAGCGCCTCCGACGGGTCCAGGGTGCGGCCGTGGCCGGCCAGGACGCGCTCGACCTGCTGCTGGTCGACCATGACCCACCGGTCGCGCAGGTGGAGCATGCCCGACTGCGACGCGGCCAGCTGCTCGACCTCGGCCCGGCTCAGGTGCTCGCCGCCGACCGAGACGCTCCAGTCGAAGCGGAAGAGCTGGTCGGCCGTGAACGCCCGAGGGCGGTCGTGCTCGCGGTCCAGCGGCGACTCGTCGGTGTCGATGCGGCTGATCACGCCGGTGGCGCGGACGTCGTGCCGCAGGCCTTCGGGCCACTCGATCTCGATGCGGTTGGCGAGCGCCGACACGAGCGGGCGGCCCTGGCCCAGCAGGCCGAGCTCCTCGGGGGTCACCCGGGCGCGGCCCTCGTCCGCGAGCCGCTCGGCGGGCGGCCAGGCGGCGGCGAGCCGTTCGAGCATCGCGCGCAGCGCAGGCTTGGCGGCGGGGCCGAGGTGGTGGTCGTCGCGGGTCAGCACGGTCGGCGCCGGGACGGACGCGCGGTTCATCGCCTGGGGGCGGACGTGCACCTCGACGTCGGCCATCGCGTCAGCGTCGCCACTGAGGGTCACGACGAGCCGGTACGAGAAGCTCGTCGGGCGCTCGATGGTGGGCCGGGGCTGCTCGGTCTCGCGGCGTCGCTGCGGTGTCGTCGCGACCGCGGGAGCCGCGGCGACCAGGGCGGCGAGGAACGCGCGGATGGCGGTCTGGCCCTCGGCCTCGGTGGGCCCGACCGCACGGGCGGAGTTCAGCATCTGCTGCAGCTGCGACGGGTCCGGGGAGGCCAGCGTCCCGGTGGCCATGAGGCGCAGGGCGATGATCGCCGGCGTCGCCCAGGCGCGGGCACTGGCATCGGCCGAGAGGGCGCGGATGCCTCCGCTCAGCGGCCCGACCGCCTCGTTCGCGGTGGCCTCGAGGGGCCCACGGGGCGTGTCGAAGACGAACCGTGAACGGCTGGGGTCGTCCGGGTCGGACACGAATCGGACCGGGTGCCGCAGCGCGATCTGCAGCTCGGTCGGGGTCGGCATCCCTCCATTGTCACGCACGCCGGCAAATGCTCGTCGTCTGGTATAGTTGAATCGTCAACTACAAGGAGACGACATGAACCCCCGCCCGGAGACCGTACCCACCCATCGGCTGTCCGACTTGACCAACCGGCTGGTGCCGAGTCCGCGGATGCCGGTCCTGTTCGTCGGTCACGGCAACCCCATGAACGCCCTTGCGGACAACACGTTCACGCGCGAATGGCAGCGGGTCGGCGCCGGCCTGCCGGACGCCCAGGCGATCGTCGTCATCAGCGCCCACTGGCTCACGCCCGGGGGCACCCACATCACGGACGCGCCGCGCAACCCCGTCATCCACGACTTCGGCGGCTTCCCCGACGAGCTCTACCGGGTGCAGTACGAGTCCCACGGCGACGAGCGCGTCGCCCGGCTGCTGGCCCAGCACCTGGTCGAGTACGAGGCGCGCCTCGACAGCCAGTGGGGACTGGACCACGGCACCTGGAGCGTCCTGAAGTTCCTCGCCCCGGCCCCGCAGGTGCCCGTCCTGCAGATCAGCATCGACTACTCGATGCCCCTGCCGAAGCTGTACGAGCTGTTCTCGCGGCTGCGGGACCTGCGCCGGCGCGGTGTCGTCTTCATCGGCAGCGGCAACATCGTTCATGCCCTGAACCGCGTGCGGTGGGGCGGCGGTCCGGCCTGGGACTGGGCGATCGAGTTCGACTCCCAGACCGCCGACGCGATCTCCACCGGCGACGTCACCCGGCTGCTGGACCCGTACCGATCGTGGTCCGCTGCGCGCGTCGCCGTGCCGACGGACGACCACTACCGCCCGATGGTCGCCTCGCTCGGCCTGTTGGAGCCCGACGAGGAGGTCGGGTTCTTCAACACCGAGATCGACATGGGGTCGGTCGGCATGCGGTCGTTCATCACGGCTGCGTGATCCCGAGCCCCTCGAGCACCGCTGCCGTGAAGCCGTCGATCGTCAGGTCGTCGGGGCCGGCGGGCTTCGGGCCCAGCCGCACGGCGACGGTGTCCGCCGACGGCACGACGGCGACCAGCTGGTTCCCCCAGCCGAGCGCCCAGAACGCGTCCGCGGGAGCGGCCGGAGCCAGGCGGCCGCGGTACGGCTCACGGTCCTGGTCGAACCCCGCGGCGCGCCGCACCTCCTGCACGCGACCCGACGCGTTGGTCCACCACAGCAGTCCGTAGGCGGCGTTGAGCTCCGAGCTCGGGGTGGTCAGCTCGGCCACCGCCGCCGCGGGCAGTACCTGCCGGCCCTCGAAGCGACCTTGGTCGCGCATCATGACGCCCAGGCGCGCCAGATCGGCGCACGACGAGACGATCCCGGCGTAGGTCGTGATGGTGCCGGCCCGGTCGCGCGACCACGACGTGTCGGTCAGCCCCAGCGGGGCGAACAGCCGGTCGTCGGCATAGTCCTCGAGGTCACCGACGGCCGAGGTCAGGACGGCCGAGAGCACCTGGCTGGCCAGGTTGTCGTACTGCCATGCGGTGCCGGGCGCGTCCTGTTGTCCCGTCGCGAGCGCCGCCGCGGTCTGGTCGGCCGACCGGATCATGGCGGCGTCCAGCGCCTCGGTCCACGCTCGTCCCGACGTCATCGACATGAGGTGGCGGATCGTGACGTCCCCGGACTCCGCGGGCCACCGCGGCACGTGACGGGACACCGGGTCGTCGAGGCTCAGCGCGTTCTCGGAGGCCGCGATGGCCAGCAGCACGCCGACGACCGACTTGGTGATCGAGTAGACCCGGCGCGTGGCGTGACGCGACCCGGCCGGATGCT
Source organism: Aeromicrobium sp. 636 (assembly GCF_024433585.1). Taxonomy (NCBI): domain Bacteria; kingdom Bacillati; phylum Actinomycetota; class Actinomycetes; order Propionibacteriales; family Nocardioidaceae; genus Aeromicrobium; species Aeromicrobium sp. 636. The sequence continues at coordinate 701,578 of NZ_WNJU01000001.1, read as the reverse complement.
CGTGCACGACCTCGTCGCCGCGCAGCACGACGGTGCACGTCGATCCGCTGGCGTCGACCAGGCGGTCGAGCGCCGTGAAGTCGGGCGGGGGAGTCGTCGTGGTCGCGGGCGACCGCGACGGGGTCGGCAGGCTGGCGTCGGACATGGCGGACCTTCCGGCGGGCGGGGAGGACGTGCAGGCGGCGAGCAACAGCCCGGCGACCAGGAGGCAGGCTGTCGCGCGTGCGCTCACATGCGCCCGGTGTCGAGGTACCGCTGGTGCCACGACAGGGCCTCGGAGAGCAGGTGCGGCGTGTGCCGGGCATCGGGGCGAGCGGCGACGGCTCGCTCGAGGTAGTCGCGCAACTGCGGCCGGAAGCGCGGGTGGGCGCAGTGCGCGATGATCCGCTCCGCCCGCTCGCGTGGCGAGAGGCCACGCAGGTCGGCCAGGCCGTGCTCGGTGACGATCACGTGCACGTCGTGCTCGGTGTGGTCGACGTGGCTGACCATCGGCACGATCGTCGAGATCGCACCGTCCTTGGCGGTCGACGGGGTCAGGAAGAAGTTCAGGTAGGCGTTGCGGGCGAAGTCACCGCTGCCGCCGATGCCGTTCATCACGGAACTGCCCATGACGTGCGTCGAGTTCACGTTGCCGTAGATGTCGGCCTCGATCATGCCGTTCATGGCGATGATGCCCAGGCGGCGGATGATCTCGGGGTGGTTCGAGATCTCCTCGCTGCGCATGAGGATCCGGCCCTTGTACCCGTCGATCCCCGCCCGGAAATGCTCCATGCCCTCGCGCGAGAGACCGAACGAGGCCGTCGACGCGGCACGGAGCGTGCCCGAGTCCAGCAGCGTCAGCATGCTGTCCTGGAGGACCTCGGTGTACGCCACCAGGCTCGTGAACTCGCTGCCGTCCAGGCCCTGCAGGACCGCGTTGGCCACGTTGCCGACGCCGGACTGCAGCGGCAGCAGCTCCGGGGGCATGCGGCCGGCACCGACCTCGCCGCGCAGGAAGTCCAGGGTGTGCCCGGCGATCGCGCGGGACACGTCGTCGGGTGCCGAGAACGCCGCACCGGCATCGGGCGCTGCGGTCTCGACCACGGCGATCACCTTCGCGGGGTCGACCTTCAGATAGGGCTCGCCGATACGCTGCATGGGCTCGGTGAGCGCCAGCGGGCGCCGGTGCGGAGGCAGGGCCGTCCCGCCGTAGATGTCGTGGAAGCCCTCGAACTCGCGCGGCTGCCAGTGGTTGACCTCGAGGATCACCTTGTCGGCCTGGTCCAGCCAGGTCTTGTTGTTGCCGACCGAGCTGCTGGGGACCAGGAGCCCGTCGGGCAGGATCGCCGTCACCTCGATGACGGCGACGTCGAGCGGACCGTAGAAGCCGAACCACATCTGCTGGGCCGAGTGGCTCAGGTGGGCGTCGACGTAGTCGACCTCGCCGGCGTTGATCTGGCGGCGCAGGGTCGGGTCGGAGTTGTACGGCAGCCGCGTGGAGATGGCGTGCGCCTCGGCCAGGACGCCGTCGGCCTGTGGAGCGGTGGAGGCACCGGTCCACAGGCCGATCCGGAAGTCTTCGCCGGCGTCGTGTGCGGCCCGGGCTCGTGCCGCGAGCGCCGCGGGCACGACCTTGGGATAGCCGGCCCCGGTGAAGCCACTCATCCCGACGTTGTCACCGGGACGGATGAATTCGACGGCGTCCTCGGCGCTCATGATGCGCGAAGAGGCCACAGGGCATGACACACGACTCATGTGTCGCAGTCTCTCAGTTCTGCGAGGCCTCTGGCACGTCGGGCACGCCCTCGGGGGACTGCGCCTCCTGCTCAGCGATCTCGCGGCGGATCTTGTCCATGTCGAGCTGGCGGACCTGGCCGATGATCTCGTCGAGTGCCTCCGCCGGCAGCGCGCCGGGCTGGGCGTACAGCAGGACGCCGTCACGGAACGCCATCAGCGTGGGGATGGACGTGATCTGGACCGCGGCGGAGAGCTCCTGCTCGGCCTCGGTGTCGATCTTGGCGAAGGTGATGTCGGGGTGCCGCTCGCTGGCGGCTTCGTAGACGGGCGCGAACTGCATGCACGGTCCGCACCAGCCGGCCCACCAGTCCACCAACGTGATGCCGTCTCCGGTCACGGTGTCCTGGAAGGTGTCGGCAGTCAGGTTGATCGTGGTCATGATGGCCTTTCCTCGGGTACCTCATGGTCAACGTTCACGTCCACTGTGACATTCCGGTGGTTGCGGCATGATCGGTCCATGGACCGCAGATCCGTCATCACCGCCGGGGCCGCCCTCGGGGCGATGTGGCTCGCGGGCTGTCGGGGCGGCGAGGAGTCGGCCCGCCCCCGTGGTTCCACCGGCGCCCCGCCCCCGTCGCCACCCTCGAGCGCCGCGACCCCCGAGCCGATCGATCCCCGGCTGGACGGCACCGTGGCCACGGGCCTGAACGTGCCCTGGGCGATCGTCTTCCTGGCCGACGGCACCGCCCTGGTCACCCAGCGCGACGACGCGTCGATCGTGCGGGTCGCGCCGGACGGCCGGGTGACACCGGTCGGTGACGTTCCCGGGGTCGCGCCCGGGGGAGAGGGCGGGCTGCAGGGACTCGCCGTCGCACCCGGCGACGAGTCCGCCCTGTTCGCCTACCTCACCGGGCCGGACGACAACCGCGTCGTTCGGCTGGACTTCGACGGTGAGCGCATCGGCCGGGCCGAGCCGATCCTGACCGGGATGGCGAAGGCGTTCAACCACCAGGGCGGTGCGTTGACCTTCGATCGTCAGGGGCACCTGTTCGTGGCGGTCGGTGACGCGGCCCGGGCCGAGACGGCCCAGGATCGTGACTCGCTCAACGGCAAGATCCTGCGGATCGACCAGGAGGGTCGGGCGGTCGACGGCAACCCCTTCGGCAACCGGGTCTGGTCCCTCGGGCACCGCAACGTCGAGGGTCTGGCCTGGGACGGCTCCGGGCGGCTGTGGGCCAGCGAGTTCGGCGACCAGCGCACCGACGAGCTCAATCGCATCGTCAAGGGCGGCAACTACGGCTGGCCGCAGGTGGAGGGCGACGGCGGCGACGACCGGTTCGTCCGGCCGGCCGCCACGTGGTCGACGCAGGAGGCGTCACCGGCCGGCCTGGCGATCAGCGGCGACCGGGCGTTCCTCGCGGCCCTGCGCGGCGAGCGGTTGTGGCAGGTCCCGTTGGACGGCGCGCAGGCCGGCAGGCCGCGGGCGTTCCTGACCGGGGAGCTGGGCCGGCTGCGTTCGGTGGCGGTGGCTCCCGACGGCTCCCTGTGGGTGGGGACGTCGAACACCGACGGCCGTGGGCAGGTGCGCCGCGGCGACGACCGCATCGTCCGCGTCGCCATCTCGGCGTGAAAGATCTCTGGTCATTTCAGCGCTTTGTGGTTATCGTCGACAGCGGGGGATGACTCGGAGCACCGACGTCATGGGGAATGCAGCGCCTCTGGGTTTACGTGCCCACGTCACGCTCGGATCGTCTCCCGCCGCCCCTCGTGTCCGCTTCGGAACGCGAGGTGCACCGGCGGTTCGCCGCCCTGTGAGTCCGGCTCCCTCCCGGCACTGACAGCAAGAACCCCACCACCTCGCGGTGGTGGGGTTCTTGGCGTCCTGCGGGTCTCAGAGCGGCCGGATGTTGGCAGCCTGGAGGCCCTTCTGTCCCTGCTCGACGTCGAACTCGACCTTCTGGTCCTCGTTCAGCGAGCGGTAACCGTTGGTCTGGATCGCGCTGTAGTGCGCGAACACGTCCTCGCCGCCGTCATCGGGGGCGATGAAGCCGAAGCCCTTGTCGGCGTTGAACCACTTGACGGTACCGGTGGCCATGGTCGTTCTCCTCTTCGATCCTTCTGGCGATGGTCGAACGCGCTCTTCACGCTCGACGGTCGCGACGCACATCCAACTGCGAGAGGAACCACGCCCCGATAGGGAACTGCATCCCTTTGCTGTCCAACGTCGTGCAACTGCGACCACCCTACGACAACCGGACCGAGCCGGGGAGTCCCCAATTGCCACCTGTTCGAGTGAATCTCAGGTGAATCCGGCACGTCCGTTGCGCGCCACAAGGGACTACGTCGGTATAGTCAGTTAGAACCACTCCCGAAAGAGAGTGGGGTCACCGGTTTTCCGGGGGCCGTGCGGGGGGCGTGCATCCGGGGGGACGGCACGTCCCCCGCTCCTTTTGCGCCGCGCGCCACGGCTCAGCCGAGGTCGTAGTCGATCGTCAGCGGCGCGTGGTCGGACCACCGCTCGCCCCAGCTCGGGGCGCGGTCCACGGTGGCGACCCGGGCCGCAGCCGCCAGTTCGGGCGTGGCGAGCTGGTAGTCGATCCGCCAGCCGGTGTCGTTGTCGAACGCCTGGCCGCGCATGGACCACCACGTGTACGGGCCCTCGACCGGGCCGGCCAGGTGGCGGTGCACGTCGTACCAGCCCAGGTCACCGAAGAACTGGTCGAAGTAGGCGCGCTCCTCGGGCAGGAACCCGGCCTTCTTGAGGTTGCCCTTCCAGTTGCGGATGTCCAGCTCGGTGTGGCCGACGTTGAGATCGCCGGTGACGAGGGCGTGCCCGTCCATGGCGCCCAGCTCGGCCATGCGCTTGGTCATCTGGTCCAGGAAGCGGTACTTCTCCTCCTGGCGCGGCGTGCCGGCCTCGCCGGAGTGGACGTACACGCTGACCACCGTGAGGACCGAGCCGTCGGGCAGGGTCAGGTCGGCCTCGATCCAGCGCCCCGAGTCGTCGAAGAACGCGTCACCGTTGCCGACCCGGTGAGTGGTCGGCTCGAGGCGGCTGAGCACGGCCACGCCGGAGCGGCCCTTCGCGGCGGCCTCGGTGTGGACCACGTGGTAGCCCGTGCCCTCGAGGATCTCGTGCACGATCGCGTCGGGAGCGCGGACCTCCTGCAACGTGATGATGTCGGCGTCGCGGCTCTCGAGCCACTCCTTCATCCCCTTGCGCCATGCGGCGCGGATGCCATTGACGTTGACGGTCGCGATCCTGAGCACCTGACGAGGATAGTCGTCGGCCCCGACGCTCCCGGCCGCCGGTGAGGTCAGGGCGAGAAGGGCGGACGCTCGTCGAGGCGGATCGACTGGCGACCCGCCCACCGCCACGCCCGCGCGGTGAGGTCGCGGTCCTCGTCGGTGACGAGGTTGCCCATGACCCGCAGCGCGATCGTCATCAGCCGGTGCGAGCGCATCCCGACCGGGCCGGCCGTCGGCAACAGGTGCGGCACGGTGAGCAGGCCCGCCAGCCGCCGCGCGAGGGAGAACGCGGGGCCGTAGTGGGCGGTCAGCATCGCCGGCCAGGCCTCGGCGGGGGAGTCGCCGGTGGCCAGCAGCTCCGCGCCGATGCGCCCGGTCTCGAGGCCGTAGTCGATGCCCTCGCCGTTGAGCGGATTGACGCAGCCGGCGGCGTCGCCGATGACGATCCAGTTCGGGCCCGAGACGCCCGACACCGCACCGCCCATCGGCAGCAGGGCCGAGGTCGGCATCCGCAGGTCGGCGCCGAGGTCCCAGTCCTCGCGCCGCAGCGTGGCGTAGTACTCCATGAGCGGACGGATCTGGACCTTCGCGGGCCGCTTCGCCGTGGCCAGCGCCCCGACGCCGAGGTTCACCCGCCCGTCGCCGAGCGGGAAGATCCAGCCGTAGCCCGGCAGCAGCTCGCCGTCCTCGCCGCGCAGCTCCAGGTGCGAGGAGATCCACGGGTCGTCGCTGCGGCCGGACTTGACGTAGCTGCGGCCGGCGACGCCGTAGGCGGTGTCGCGGTGCCACTCACGGCCGAGCACCCGGCCCAGCGGCGACCGCACGCCGTCGGCGACGACGAGGCGTCGGCACCCGATCGTGTGGCGTCCCTCGGCGGTCTCGACGACGACGCCCGTGACCGCGCCGCGGGCGTCGCGCTCGACGTCGACCGCCTTCGCCCCGTCGACGCCGATCGCGCCCGCGGCCAGGGCACGCTCGCGGATGCGGGCGTCCAGCTCGGTGCGGGGGACGGCGGAGCCGTGATCGGGCAGCGAGCCGCCGGGCCAGGGCAGCAGCAGCTCCTGGCCGAAGCCGGCCGCGCGCAGACCGCGGTTCAGCGTGTGCCCACGGACCCAGTCCCCGAGGTCGAGCCGGTCGAGCTCGGCGATGGCGCGCGGGGTCAGGCCGTCGCCGCAGGTCTTGTCACGCGGGAAGGTGGCCGCGTCCACCAGCACGGTGTCCATGCCGAGGTGGGCGGTCCAGGCGGCGGCGGACGAGCCGGCGGGCCCCGCGCCGACGACGAGGACGTCGGTGGTGGACGGCAGGATCATGAGTCGATTCTCGCACCGGGGGCACAACGCCCGGACACGGGAGGTGGGAAGATGACCGGCATGTCCACCGCGCCGTCACCGAACCACGATGCCGTGCGCTTCGCCGCCCGCGGGTCCAGCCATTTCGACCTGCTGCTGGCGATGTTCTGCGTCGTGATCGTGATCTCGAACGTCGTGGCCACCAAGGCCGTCGAGGTCGGCTCGGGACAGGTCCTGCTCGGTCCCGTCCAACTGTGGCCGCTCGTGCTCGACGGGGGAGTCGTGCTCTTCCCGCTGGCGTACGTGCTCGGCGACGTGATCGCCGAGGTCTACGGCCTGCGTGCCGCCCGGCGGGCGATCCTGGCCGGGTTCGCCGCAGCCGTGCTGGCCGCCGGGACGTTCTTCGTCGTCGAGCTGCTGCCCGCGGCGTCCTGGTACGAGAACGAGGCCGCCTACTCGGCAGTGCTGGGCCCTGTCTCGCAGATCGTGCTGGCCAGCGTCGCCGGCTATCTCGCGGGCCAGTTCCTCAACTCGTGGGTCCTGGTGCGGATGAAGCAGCGGTCGGCCGAGCGCCGGCTGGTGGCGCGTTTGGTCGGCTCGACCGGCGTGGGCGAGGTGGCCGACACGCTGATCTTCTGCGCGATCGCGGCCTCGGCCATCGGCGTCACCACGTTCGGCGCGTTCCTGAACTACTTCGTGATGGGCGTGCTGCTCAAGGTCGGCGTCGAGCTGGCGCTCATGCCGCTGACCGTGCGCGTCATCGCGTGGCTCAAGCGGCGCGAGCCCAGCTACTACGCCGACTGAGGCGGCCCTTCAGGCCGACGTCGACAGGTACCGGCCGAGCCACTCCTGCTTGAGGGCCGCGAAGTCCCCGGCCTCGATCGCGTCGCGCATGCTGTCGACCAACCGGATGAAGAAGCGCTCGTTGTGGATCGAGCACAGCGTCGCCGCGTTGTACTCGTTCGCCTTGAACAGGTGGTGCAGGTACGCCTTCGTGTAGTGGGTGCACGTGTAGCAGTCGCAGCCCTCCTCGATCGGGCCGAAGTCGCGGCGTGAGGCGGCCACCATGAGGTTGTGGCGGCCGTCGGCGGTGTAGATCCGCGATGAGCGGGCGACCCGGGTGGGCGTGACGCAGTCGAAGGTGTCGCAGCCGGCCTCGACGCCCTCGAACAGGTCCTCGGGCTCGCCGATGCCCAACAGGTGCCGGGGGCGGTCGTCGGGGAGCTCGTCGGTGACCCAGCGGACGATCGTGCCCAGGTTCTCCTTCTCGATCGCCCCGCCGACGCCGTAGCCGTCGAAGTCCAGGCCGGCCAGACCCCGGGCCGCCTGACGGCGCAGGTCCTCGTGCTGGGCGCCCTGGACGACGCCGTAGAGCGCCTGGCGCGGCTTGTCGGCGCGCTCGGCGGACAGCCGCTGGTGCTCGGCCAGGCACCGCTCGGCCCACGCCTGGGTGCGCCTGAGCGAGTCCTCCTGGTACTCCCGGCTGTTCATCAAGGTGGTCAGCTCGTCGAAGGCGAAGATGATGTCCGCACCGAGCTGGTGCTGGATCCGCATCGACACCTCGGGCGTGAACCGGTGCTTAGAGCCGTCGAGGTGGCTCTTGAAGGTCACCCCGTCGTCGTCGACGTGCGCCAGCCGGTCCTTGCCGGGAGCGATGACGTCGTCGGCCTGCGTGCCCACGGCGTCCATCGCGAGGGTCTTCTTGAAGCCGGCGCCCAGGCTCAGCACCTGGAAGCCGCCGGAGTCGGTGAAGGTCGGCCCGCGCCAGTTCATGAAGGCGCCGAGACCGCCCGCCTCCTCGACGATGTCGGCGCCGGGCTGCAGGTAGAGGTGGTAGGCGTTCGAGAGCACCGCCTGCCCGCCCAGTTGGACGATCGACTCCGGCAGGACCGCCTTGACGGTCGCCTTGGTGCCGACGGGGATGAACGCCGGGGTGCGGATCTGTCCATGGGGCGTGGTGATGGTGCCCGATCTTCCGGGGGCGTCCGGCAGGGTGCTTCCGACGGTGAACACGGCCCCATCCAAACAGACGGGGCCGTGCTCGTTGTCAGGTACCGGGGCGGTCGACCAGGGCGACCCGCGTGCCGTCGCGGTCGCTGGCGCCCATCGCCGCGGCGAGGCGGTGATGGACCGCACCCTCCCGGTGCCGGCTCTGCCGGTCGAGGGCCAGGCCCAACGCGGTATGCGCCCAGGCGTTGGTCGGCTCCAGCGAGGTCAGCGTCCGGAACGCGTCCTCGGCCGGGCCCAGATGGGCGGCGGCGAAGTGGGCGCGGCCGAGTAGCTCCCACACGGCGGCGTTGTTCGGCTCGAGCTCGGCGAGCGGGCTCAGGACGCGCACGGCCTCACGCGGGAAGCGCGAGTCGAGCAGTTCCTCGGCGTAACGGAAGGCGTCCAGCGGCTCCATCGCCGCGATCGACTCCTCGGTCAGCGTCGGCTTCATCCAGATGGTCATCGCAGTCCTTTCGTCACCGCTCTCAACGGCGGGAAGGGCCGGGATGTTCCCCGGTCACTCCGGGACGACCTGGGGCGCCTGTTCGGCCGGCGGGGGAGTCGCGTCGCGCTGCGGCTCGGGCACGGCGTCCTCGGGAGCCTCGGTCGTGGGCGCCGGCGCGGTCGGCTCGGGGCGGGTGGTCGCGGGCGGGTCGTTCGTCGCGCCGTCGGTCGGCTCCTCGGTCGGCTCCGCCGACTCGGTGGGCCGCGTCGTCTCGCCGTCGCTCGGGGTCTCCGGGCTGGAGCCCTGGTCCTTCCAGGGCCGGCCGATCGTGGGGTTGTCGGCCTTGCCGAACGAGTCGCCGGTGACCAGTTCGAAGGCGCCGATCGCCAGCAGCGAGACGGCCAGCGCCAGCCCGGTCCACGTCAGCACGCGCTTCCACGGGAAGGCGCGCTCGGCCTCGTCGACGGTCACGACGGTCTGCTCCTGCGTGATGACCACGTCGCCGTCCTCGGCGTCGCGGTCGCTCTCGGCGGCTGCCGGACGGGTCCGCGAGACCACCGAGCCGCTCTCGGTGATGAGCGTGGTGCCGCGATCGATCCCGCGCGCATAGAGGGCGCTGGCGATCGAGGCGACGAGACTGCCGAGCGCCGCGCCGATGATCGTGCCGGCCACACCGAGGAACGAGGCGACCCACGCCGACGTCATCGCCGCCAGCGCACCGGCCACCAGTTGGAGCCATGACAAACCGCCGAGAAAGCCTTTGGGAGACATGACTTCGAGGGTAACGAAGGCCCAATGAGCCCCCAGCGGATCGCCGGGGGCTCATCGGCGGTCGGTCAGGCCAGGGCCTGCTCGAGGTCGGCCAGCAGGTCCTCGATGTCCTCGATGCCGACGGACAGCCGGACGAGGTCCTCGGGCACCTCGAGCTGGGAACCGGCGGTCGACGCGTGCGTCATGGCGCCGGGGTGCTCGATGAGCGACTCGATGCCACCGAGGCTCTCGGCCAGGGTGAACACCTTCGTGCGCGCGCACAGGTCGAGGGCCGCCTCGCGGCCGCCGGCGAGGCGCAGCGAGATCATGCCGCCGAAGCGGCGCATCTGCCGGGCCGCGACCTCGTGACCCGGGTGGTCGGCCAGGCCGGGGTAGCGCACCTCACTGACGGCGGGGTGCGCCGTCAGCATCTCGACGACGGCCTCGGCGTTGTCGCAGTGACGCTCCATGCGCACGGCGAGCGTCTTGATGCCGCGCATGACGAGGTAGGCATCGAAGGGACCGGGCACGCCGCCGGCGCCGTTCTGCAGGAACGCGAACGCGGCGTCGAGCTCGGGGTCGTTCGTGACGAGCGCACCGCCGACGACGTCGCTGTGACCGCCGAGGTACTTCGTCGACGAGTGCAGGACGATGTCGGCGCCCAGGGCCAGCGGCTGCTGCAGGTACGGCGAGGCGAACGTGCTGTCCACCAGGACCTTCGCGCCCGCGGCGTGCGCGATCTCGGCCGAGGCTGCGATGTCGGCGATGTTCAGCAGCGGGTTGGTGGGCGTCTCGATCCACACCAGCTTGGTGCGGTCGGTGATCGCGGCGCGCAGGGCCTCGGTGTCGTTGACGGCCACCGGCGTGTGGTCGATGCCCCACTGCGAGAACACCTTGTCGATCAACCGGAACGTGCCGCCGTAGGCGTCGTCGGGGATCACCAGGTGGTCGCCCGGGCGCAGGATCGCACGCAGCGCCGTGTCGGTCGCCGCCATGCCCGACGAGAACGCCCGGCCGTACGCACCGCCGTCGAGGGCGGCCAGGTTGGCCTCGAGCGCCCGGCGGGTGGGGTTGCCCGTGCGGGCGTACTCGAACCCCTCGCGCATGCCGCCGACACCGTCCTGGGCGAACGTCGAGCTGGCGTAGATCGGGATGTTGACCGCACCGGTGCGCGGGTCGGGCTCCTGCCCGGCGTGGATCGCCCGGGTCGAGAAGCCCTGCTGCGTCTCGTCGGTCATACGTGCACCCCCAACAGGTCGTGGCGGGTCAGGACGCCGAGCGGCTTGCCCTCGTCGACGACCATGAGCGCGTCGTTGCCCTTGAACATGTCCAGGGCCGCGGCGAGATCCTCGCCCGAGCCGATGATCGGCAGCGGGCGCTCCATGTGCTCGGCGACGGCGTCGGTCAGCTGCGCGCGTCCCTCGAAGACGGCGCTGACGAGCTCACGCTCGCTGACGCTGCCCGCGACCTCGCCGATCACGACCGGCGGCTCGGGGCCCACGACGGGCATCTGCGAGACGTTGTACTCGCGCAGGATCTCGATCGCGTCGCGCACCGTCTCGGACGGGTGCGTGTGGACCAGCGCCGGCAGATCGCCGCTCTTGCGCCGCAGGATGTCGATGACGCGCAGGTCCATCGCGTCGCCCGACAGGGGCGTGCGCAAGAAACCGTACGAGGCCATCCAGTCGTCGTTGAAGATCTTCGACAGGTAGCCGCGGCCACCGTCGGGCAGCAGGACGACGACCAGATCGTCGGGAGTCAGGCGCTCGGCCACGCGCGCGGCGGCGACGACGGCCATGCCGCACGAGCCGCCGACGAGCAGGCCCTCCTCACGCGCCAGGCGACGCGTCATGTCGAACGAGTCGGCGTCCGAGACCGCGATGATCTCGTCGACGACGCTCGGGTCGTAGGCGCTGGGCCAGAAGTCCTCACCGACGCCCTCGACCAGGTACGGGCGACCGGTGCCGCCGGAGTAGACCGAGCCCTCGGGATCGGCGCCGATGATCTTGATGTCGGGGTTCTGCTCCTTGAGGAAGCGGCCGACGCCGGTGATCGTGCCGCCGGTGCCGACACCGGCCACGAAGTGCGTGACCCTGCCCTCGGTGGCCTTCCAGATCTCGGGGCCCGAGGTCTCGTAATGGCTGGCAGGGCCGGCCGGGTTCGAGTACTGGTCGGGCTTCCAGGCGCCCTCGATCTCGCGGACGAGGCGGTCGGAGACGTTGTAGTACGAGTCCGGGTGCTCCGGCGGGACGGCCGTGGGGCACACGACCACGCGGGCGCCGTAGGCCTTGAGCGTGTTGCGCTTGTCCTCGCTGACCTTGTCGGGGCAGACGAAGACGCAGGAGTATCCGCGCTGCTGCGCGACGAGCGCCAGGCCGACGCCGGTGTTGCCGGAGGTCGGCTCGACGATGGTGCCGCCGGGCTTGAGGGCGCCGGACGCCTCGGCCTCGTCGACCATCTTGACCGCGATGCGGTCCTTGGAGCTGCCTCCGGGGTTCAGATACTCGAGCTTGGCGGCGACGGTCGCGCCACCCTCGGGTACGACGGAGTTCAGCCGGACTAGGGGAGTGTCGCCGATGAGGTCGACCACGTGGTTCGCGATGGTCATGGGTCCATCATGTCATCGCGGCCGTGAGCCGACGGATCAGGATCGCAGCGGTCGGCCGTTCGCGTCACGCGGGTCGGAGACGAGCAGGATGATGCCGTCGATGAACGGCCACACTGCGCCGATACCGCAGGTGAACAGCGTGACCAGCAACTGGGCGACGCCCATGCTGGTGTGGCCCGTGTACATCCTGCCGATTCCCAGGGGTATCAGCAGTTGCAGCAGGCCGGCGACGATCTTGGACTTGTCCGAGTACGGCAGGCCGGTCTTGGGGTCGACGCCGTACGGCGCGCCCGGCACCGCCCACCCCGCCGCCGGGGGAGGCGGAGGCGGGGGAGGCGGCGTGGCACCGAAGCGCACGGTGGGGTCGTGGTCACCCGCGCCGGGGTCCGGGTCCGGTCGCGGGTCCTCGGGCGGAGTCGTGGTCATGGACGCACGGTACCGCCGATCAGACGACCGCACCGCCGTCCTCGGGCATGCCACGCCCGTCGACGACGTGCGCGTACGGATCGACCGTCTTGCGCGGGTCCTTGTCCGGGTTGTAGGGCCACTTCTCCTCGAGCAGCAGACCGAGGGTCGACGCCGTGAAGACCGTCGAGAAGTGACCGAACAGCAGACCCAGCAGCACCGCGATCGAGAAGTCACGCAGCGAGTCGCCACCGAGCACCATCAGCGCGGCGAGGATGAACGTCGCACCCATGGCGGTGTTGATGGTTCGCGGCAGGGTCGACAGGATCGCCTCGTTGACCATCTCGCGCAGCGGGATGTCGGCGGTGCGGGTGCGTTCTCGGATGCGGTCGAGGACGACGATCGAGTCGTTCACGGCCAGGCCGATGATCGACAGGATCGCGGCCAGGAACACGCCGTCGATCGGCTTGCCCCACCAGGCGAAGACGCCGACGACCGCGAGCACGACCGACGCCATCGAGACGATGGCGGCCGCGGCCCACGTCCACCGGAAGCGCCAGGCGAGGTAGGCCATCTGCGCCGCGACGGCGATCAGGAAGGCCAGCAGCGCCTTGTTGCGCAGCTCCTTGCCCAGGGTCGGGTCGATGGTGTTGGAGGCGACCTGGACGGTCTTGCCACCGACCTGCTCGATCGAGGAGCGGACCTTCTCCGCCTCGGTCTCGTCGATCTTGGGCAGACGCACCGAGATGTTCTCGCCACCGTCGGCGGACGAGGACTGCACGACGGCCTCGGGGAACCCGGCCTCGGTGACGGCCTCGCGGGCCTGGTCGGGGGTGACGGCCTTGGCGGTGGAGTACTCGAGCTGACGGCCGCCGGCGAACTCGACGCCGAGGTCCAGACCGCGGACCAGGATGCCGGCGATCATGACGCCGGCGACGCCGAGCGAGATGACGACCCACATGCCGGCCCGGCGGACCAGGTACGGACCGTGCTCGTTCAACCAGCGGCGCACGCTGGAGATGCCGCCGATGCCACTGGCCTGCGGGTGGTTGCGGATCCACTTGCGCTTGACCAGCCACTCGGTCAGCCAGCGGGCGACGACCAGTGCCGAGAACATCGACGCGATGACGCCGATGGTCAAGGTGATGCCGAAGCCCTTGACGGGGCCGGCGGAGAGGAAGAACAGCAGCAGGGCGGCCAGGATCGTCGTGACGTTGGAGTCGATGATCGCGGACCAGGCCTTAGAGAAGCCCGTGGTCAGTGCCGACAGCAGGCCGGCCTTCGGATTCTCGTGATACTCCTCGCGCGCTCGTTCATAGACCAGGACGTTGGCGTCGATGGCCAGGCCGATCGCCAGGACGAAGCCGGCCAGGCCCGGGAGGGTCAGGGTGGCACCCATCAGCACGAGGGCGCCGTAGGAGATGAGGGCGTACACGGTCAACGCGATCGTCGCCATGACGCCGGTGAGCCGGTAGATGAAGATGATGAACAGGCCGGTCAGCAGCAGACCGATGATGGAGGCGTTGATCGAGGCGTCGATGGCGGCGGCGCCGAGCGTCGGGCCGACGGTGCGCTGGTCGATGATCTCGACCGGGACCGGGAGGGCGCCGCCCTTGATCAGCACGGCGAGGTCCTGCGCCTCGGTCTGGGTGAAGTCGCCGGTGATGCTGGTGCTGGAGCCGCCGCCGCCGGCGCAGAGCTCGGGCACGATGCCTGGGGACGAGATGACCTCGTTGTCGAGGACGATCGCGATGCGGTTGCCCGCGGCGGGGTTCTGGCACGCGGAGGCGACCAGGTTGCTCCAGGGGGTGCGGCCGGTCTTGTTGAACTGCACGTTGACGACCCAGTCGCCGATGCTGTTCTGCGGCATCGCGGCCTCGGCGTCGCTGATGCCGTTGCCGTCGAACGCGACGGGGCCGAGCAGCAGCTCCTGACCCTGCTCGTCGGGCAGGACGACCTCGCCCTTGCCGGGCTTGGTCTCCGCGGTGGCGGGAGCCATCACCTCACGGAACTCGAGGCTGGCGGTCTGGCCGATGACCTCGGCGGCCTTCGAGGGATCCTGCACGTTCGGCAGCTCGATGATGATCCGGTTCTCGCCGGTGCGGGCCAGCGTCGGCTCGGAGACACCGAGGCCGTCGACGCGTCCGCGCAGGACCTCGAGGGCCCGATCGGTGGCCTCGGCATCGGCCTTGACGCGATCGGTGGACTTGGCCTCGAGGGTGATCTGCGTGCCGCCGCGCAGGTCGAGGCCGAGGTTGGGCTTCATGGTCAGGGCCACGGCCGCGGCGCCGATGATGACGGCCAGGCAGATCAGACCTCGCCAGAGATTGGTCTTGGAAGACATGAGAGAGCTTTCGGTGGAGCCGCGGGGCGGCAGGAGCATGTGGGGGCGAGTGGCCCGGTCGAGGAGTGACCGGTCAGCGTCGCGGCGGGGCGCGCCCCGCGGGGACCGGCGCGGCGGTGCCGATCTGGGCGGCGACGAGGGCCACCACGAGGGAGACGAGGACGATCGTCCCGAGGGTCAGGGCAGCGTCCAGGGTGCCGGCCGGCAGGTCGACCGACAGCGCGTGGTCGTCCGACGTGGCCTTGGCGATCGTGACCCGCGGGTGTCCGGAGCTGTCCTGCCCGGCCGAGGCGGTGGCGGCGCCGGCACGGCGGTCCGCCCCCGAGAAGCCGGCCAGGGCACCCAGCCCGAGCATGCCGGCCAACAGCACGGCTGCCAGGGCCGCGACGAGGCGTCGCGCGGCGTGGGTGGTCCGGATCACCCCGCGAGTGTAACGGTCCTACGGTGGATCCCGTGACTACACGACATGTCCTGGGAACGAGTGGCATCGAGGTCGGCCCCGTGGGGATCGGCTGCAACGCATTCGGAGCGCGGATCGACGGTGACCAGGTGGTCGCGGTGGTGGACGCGGCCTTCGAGCAGGGGGTGACATTCTTCGACACCGCCGACACATACGCGCTGGGTGAGAGCGAGACCTTGCTCGGCGCCGCGCTGAAGGGTCGGCGTGACGAGGTCGTCATCGCGACGAAGTTCGGGATGGACATGCAGGGGCGCAACGGAGACGACGGTGGCCGCCGCGGCAGCGCCGACTACGTCCGCCGGGCGGCGGAGGCCAGCCTGCGCCGGCTCGGCACCGACGTGATCGACCTCTACCAGCTGCACACGCCCGACCCGAACACTCCGGTCGAGGAGACGCTCGGCGCGATGACGCGGTTGGTGGACGAGGGCAAGGTCCGCGCCATCGGCTGCTCGAACTTCACCGCGTGGCAGCTCGTCGACGCAGACTGGATCTCGCGCACGGCCGACCTCGCGCACTTCGCGACGGCTCAGAACGAGTACTCGCTCTACAACCCGGCCGCGGAGGTCGAGCTGGTCCCCGCCTGCCTCGAGCTCGGAGTGGGCCTGCTGCCGTACTTCCCGCTGGCCTACGGCCTGCTGACGGGGAAGTACTCGCGCGACAGCGAGCCGCAGGAGGGCACCCGGCTGGCCGGCCAGCGAGCCCGCTGGGAAGGCGCGGACTGGGACCGGATCGAGGCGTTGCAGGCGTTCGCTCGTGAGCGCGACATCACCCTGCTCGAGCTCGCGATGGGCGGCCTCGCGTCGCGGCCGGCCGTGGCGTCGGTCATCGCCGGTGTCTCGCGTCCGGAGCAGGTGGCCTCGAACGTCGCGGCGGCCGCCTGGGTGCCGACGGCCGAGGACACGGCCGCACTCGACGAGCTGATGGCTCCGCGGCACTCGTACACGACGTTCGCGCCGCGCTGAGCGGGCAGGGGAGACGGTGGGTGCGCCGGGTCGGGAGCGCCTCACGGCGTAAGGCCGCTCGAAGCGGCTGATGTTGGGACCCGGGGCTACCGCGACCCGGCGCGAGCACCACTCTAGACGACCCCGCCCAAGCCCACTGAGGCCTGTGGGACCTCTGCGCGAGGTCTCCGCCGACCCGCTCGGAGGGGTCGGTCAGTGCAGCTCGTGGCGGCGCTCTGCGTCGGCGGCGGCACGCAGGTGGCGCGCGGTGTCGACGAGGCGGGCGGCGCTGGCCGGGTCGGTGTCCTCCAGCTGCCCGCGTCCCACGCCGACGATGTGAGCGAAGGCGGCGGCCCGGTCGAGCGCCACGTCGAAGTCGGTGGTGACGATCCCGCGCACGACGGTGTCGACCAGCTCGATCACCTCAGCCGGGCCGGGAGGGTCGACGACTCCGGCCAGGACCTCCTGGACCGGGGCGTAGGCGCGTCCGGCGCTGAACTCGCGCGAGGCCTGGACCGGGTTGTGGTGGACCCACGTCCGCAGCGCATACAGCCGCCACAGCGCTCCGGCCACGGTCTCGGGGTGGGCCTTGGACCACAGCTCCGCGATCGAGCCCAGCCCTTCCGAGTCGGCCAGGTGCAACACCCGGTCGATCAGGGCGCGGTCCTCACGGTCGTGGGCGCCGCGGACCAGCAGGTTGGCGATGCGGTGGCCGGCGGCCGAGCGCTCGGCAGGGTCGTTGTCGTCACGCAGCGTCTCGAAGAGGGCGGCCCCGGGCAACGACGGCTTGTGGAAGTCGGCCATGCGTTCGAGAGTAAACCCGCGCCGGTGACGACGGGAACAGTCGGCTCAGGGATCGACGAGCGCGGCGGCCATGGGGCCGGCCACCAACTGGATCTGCCAGTTGCGGCAGCTACGTTCACGCAGTTCTGCCGCGATGGTGTCCTCGTCCCGGTCCTGCGGTGGCTGCCAGGCCAGGGCCCGCACGACGCCGGGGGAGATGAGGTTCTCGGCCGGCAGGTTGTGCTGCTCGGCGATCTGCGTGACGACCTCGCGGACGCGCACGAGTCGGGCGGCGGCCACCGGGTCCTTGTCGGCCCAGGCGCGCGGAGGAGGGGGTCCGTCGGACCGCTGACCCGACGTGGGCAGCTCGTCCTCGGGAAGTCCCTCGGCCGTCTCGATGGCGGTGTACCAGTCGTCGAGGAAGCGTCGCGGGCCGCGACGGCGCATCGTGGGGTCGTTCTTGAGGGCGCCCAGCGAGGTGGGCGCATGCGTGGCGAGAGCCACGATCGCCGAGTCGGGCAGGATCCGCCCGGGAGTGACGTCACGGTCGGCCGCGATGGCGTCGCGGGCGTGCCACAGGGACCGGACGATGGCCAGCGCACGACGACTGCGGATCTTGTGGATGCTGGAGGTGCGGCGCCAGGGGTCCTTGCGCTCGGGCGGGCCCGTGAAGGACAGCAGGGCGTCGAACTCCTCGCGTGCCCAGCCGTCCTTGCCGGCGGCGACGAGATCGGCCAGGACCGCCTCGCGGAGCTCCAGGAGGACCTCGACGTCGAGCGCGGCGTACTCGAGCCACGGCTCGGGCAGGGGGCGGGTCGACCAGTCGGCCGCCGAGAACTCCTTGGCCAGGCTCATGCCCAGGTAGTGCTCGACGAGCGCGGCCAGGCCGACGCGCGGCAGGTTCAGCAGTCGGCCGGCCAGCTCGGTGTCGAACAGCGAGGCGGGACGGAGTCCGACCTCGGCCAGGCACGGCAGGTCCTGGGTGGCCGCGTGCAGGATCCACTCGGAGTCGCCGAAGGCCAGGCCGAGCTCGGTCAGGTCGGGGAACGCGATCGGATCGATCAGCCAGGTGCCCGAGCCCTCGCGGCGCACCTGCACGAGGTACGCCCGCTGGGAGTAGCGGTAGCCCGAGGCTCGCTCGGCGTCCAGGGCGATCGGCCCCTCGCCCAGCGAGATCTCGGCGCAGGCGCGGGCCAGCGCGTCGTCGGTGTCCACGACGGGGGTCAGCGGCTCGCGGAGTCCGAGTCGGGGCAGTGCCGGCTCGGGGGACTCATCGGGGGCCTGGTCGGGCGCCTCGTCGTGTTCGGTCGTCAACGGCTCGTACGCCTCCGGTTCAGGGGAACGACGCCGGGCGCCAGGGGCGGGAGTCCGGCGAGCTTGCCGAGCAGCTCCATCCACGCCGAGGCGTGGGCGTCGAGTCCGCCGTGCGGGGTCCAGGAGGCACGGACCTCGATCTGGGCATCGGACTCGTCCTCGGCCATGGCCCCGAATCCCTCGGAGCGCACGACCGTGATGCTGCCGGCGGTGTTGGTGTGTTCGGCACCGGCGTCGCCCAGTGCGTCGGTGAGCCAGCTCCAGCCGACCTGGGTGATCAGCGGATCGATGGCCATCTCGTGCTCGATGTCGGCGCGGGCGAAGGTGACGCACCGGAAGGTGCCGTTCCACGCGTCGTTGCCGGCCGGGTCGTGCAGGAGGATGAAGCGCCCCGTGCCCACCTCGGTGTCCGCGACGACCACGTCGGCGGTGATGGCATGGGCGAACGGGGCGATGCGCTGCGGTGCCGGCATCTGTCCGAGCTCGAGTTCGGGGCGCGCGACGGCGCGCTCGATCTCCTCGACAGCGCGGGTGAACGGTGCCGGGACGCCTTCGAGCTTCGTGCGGGCTCCCACACCGTGATCTTAGGCACGGGACGCGGGGTCGGGCGGTTCGACACGCAGGGCGTGACAGACTCGAAGGGTGACCCATGACGTCAGCGCCACCGCAGTCGACAGCGCCATCACGAGTCCCTTCCTCCGCGCCTGCCGCGGCCTCGAGCCGGCCCACACTCCGGTGTGGTTCATGCGCCAGGCCGGCCGCTCGTTGCCGGAGTACCTCGCGATCCGCGAGGGCGTGCCGATGCTGGAGTCCTGCTTCCGCACGGACATGGTCGTCGAGATCACGATGCAGCCCGTCCGCCGTCACGGCGTCGACGCGGCGATCTTCTTCTCCGACATCGTCGTGCCGCTCAAGGCGATCGGCGTCGACCTCGACATCGTTCCGGGCACGGGCCCGGTCGTGGCCGACCCGATCCGCTCGGCCGACCAGCTGGCGACGCTGCGCGACCTCGAGCCCGACGACGTCACCTCGATCACCGACGCCGTGAAGGGCCTCGTGCAGGAGTTGGGGGACACGCCGCTGATCGGGTTCGCCGGCGCGCCCTTCACCTTGGCGTCCTACCTCGTCGAGGGTGGGCCCTCGCGTGACCACCGCCGCACGAAGGAGCTGATGTACCGCGATCCCGAGCTGTGGCACGCGCTGCTGGGCCGGATCTCGGCGATCGCCTCGCAGTTCCTGCGGCTGCAGGTCGAGGCCGGGGCGTCGGCGATCCAGCTGTTCGACTCGTGGGCCGGTGCGTTGTCGCCGGTCGACTACGACACGTACGTGCGTCCGCACTCCGCCGCCGTCCTGGAGTCCGTCGCTGACCTCGACGTGCCGCGGATCCACTTCGGTGTCGGCACCGGTGAGCTGCTGTCACGGATGGGCGAGGCCGGGGCCGACGTCGTGGGCGTCGACTGGCGCGTCCCCCTGGACGAGGCGATCGGCCGGGTCGGGAGCCGTGCCGTGCAGGGCAACCTCGACCCCACCGTGTTGTTCGCGCCCACGGACGTCGTGCACGAGCGCGCCGCACGGATCATCGACGCGGGCCGGGCGGCCCACGGCCACGTGTTCAACCTCGGCCACGGTGTCCTGCCGGCGACCGACCCCGACGCGCTGACCCGTCTGGTCGACTTCGTCCACGGCTACCAGCCGGAGTCCTGATGCGCGTCGCGGTCATCGGTGGCGGGATCGCCGGGTTGTCTGCGGCGTTCCATCTCGCGACGGCCGGCGCCGAGCCGGTGCTGCTGGAGGGCTCGCCCGAGATCGGTGGCAAGATCCGCCAGGCGCAGTTGGACGACCTGCTGGTCGACGTCGGCGCCGAGGCGATGCTGGCGCGTCGTCCCGAGGCGGTCGACCTGGTCAAGGCCGTCGGCCTCTCCGACGACCTCGTGGCGCCGGAGCCGGTGCCGTCGATGGTCTGGAGTCGCGGGGCGCTGCGTCCGCTGCCGCCCACGATCATGGGCGTGCCGTCCGACCTCGACGCGCTCGTGCGCTCGGGCATCCTCGAGTCCGCCGTGACGTCGACGGCGCTGCCGGTGCCGGACGAGGACGTGTCGGTGGCCTCGTTCGTGGCCGACCGCCTGGGACGCGACGTCGTCGACCGCCTGGTCGAGCCGCTTCTGGGCGGTGTCTACGCGGGCCACGCGGATCGGCTCTCCCTGCACGCGGCCGCACCCGTGATCCGTGAGCTCGGCCCCGATCTGTTGGCCGGTGCCATGGCTCGCGCCGCCGCCCCGAAGGCGACCGGTCCGGCTCTGGTGGGACTGCGCGGGGGAGTCGGACGGCTGCCTCGGGCGATCGTCGACGCGGGTGGCTTCGAGGTGCGGACCCGGGCCACCGTCCGTTCCGTTCGTCGTGACGGCGACGGCTGGGAGCTGGTCGTCGGACCCACCACCGCGCCCGTCCGGGAGCGCTTCGACGCCGTCGTCATGGCGGCGCCGGCTCCCGCCGCCTCGCGGCTGCTGGCCGAGGCCGCTCCGCGCGCGGCGTTCGCGCTCGCCGGCGTCGACTACGCATCGATGGGTGTCGTGGCGCTGCTGCTCGACGGCGCCGACCTGCCTGCGGGGACCGGCTTCCTGGTGCCCCCGGTGGAGCCGATGGACATCAAGGCGGCGACGTTCTCGACCCGCAAGTGGGCGTGGCTCGCCGAGGCGGCCGGTGGCGCCACGGTGGTCCGCGCGTCGATCGGTCGAGCCGGCGACACGGGCGTGCTGCAGCGCGACGATGCCGCACTGGTCGACCTCGCGGTGACGGACCTGCGCTCGATCGTCGAGCCCCAGGGCTCGCTCGGCACCGTCCGGGCGTCCGTCGTGCAGCGGTGGGGCGGTGGCTTGCCGCAGTACGAGGTGGGGCACCGCGACCTCGTCCGCACGGTCACCGAGGACATCGCGACCGTCCCCGGACTGGAGGTCTGTGGCGCCGCCTATGAGGGCGTCGGGATCGCCGCGGTCGTGGCCACCGGGAGGGCCGCGGCCGAGCGAACCCTCGCCGGGTGAGAATGGACGTATGAGTACGCACGAGGTCGACCCCGAGAAGATCAACGCCACCATCCGGTACGCCATGTACTCGGTGTTCCGCGTCGAGCGTCCGCTCGCGAACGGTGACCGTGCCGCGATGGCCGCCGAGGTCGAGGCGCTCTTCGCGAAGTTCGACGACGTCGTCGTGCGCGGCACCTACGACGTCAGCGGCATGCGGGCGGAGGCCGACCTGATGGTGTGGTGGCACGCCGAGACGGCCGACGCCCTGCAGGACGCCTACAACGCGTTCCGCCGGACCGAACTGGGCTCGCACCTGGCGCCCGTCTGGTCGAACGCCGGCCTGCACCGCCCGGCGGAGTTCAACCGCTCCCATGTGCCGAACTTCCTCGCGGACGACACCACGAAGCACTACCTGTGCGTGTACCCGTTCGTGCGCTCGTACGAGTGGTACCTGCTGCCCGACGACGAGCGTCGCCGTCTGCTGCGCGAGCACGGCGAGGCCGCCCGCGACTACGCCGACGTCCGCGCGAACACGATCGCGTCCTTCGCGCTGGGCGACTACGAGTGGCTGCTGGCCTTCGAGGCCGACGAGCTGCACCGCATCGTCGACCTGATGCGCGACCTGCGCGCGACCGACGCCCGTCTCCACGTGCGCGAGGAGCTGCCGTTCTACACGGGCCGCTCGATGTCGGTGGCCGAGCTGACCGAGCTCTGGCCCTGATCTGCCTCAGTCGGTGAGGACGGGCCGTGCTTCGCGGATGCGGTGGTGGCGGGTCCGGGTGCTGTGATGGTGGTGCCGAGGTTCTGCCAGGCGCCGCCGTCGACGCGGTAGGCGACCGCGTAGGTGACGTCGACGCGTGGTGCGACCTGTCCGGGTCGGCGGTAGCGGTGAATGACGTCGAGTGCGGGGTAGGGGCGGCCGGGCCTGGTGGTGGTCTGGGTGGTGTCGTCGCCGTGGTGCCAGGTGTAGGTGGCCGGGGTGGCGCGCAGGTCGACGGCGGATCCCAGGATCGGCACGCTGCGCTCGAACGGTGCAGCGGTGGTGTGGAAGATGGTCTCGAGGTTGACCAGGGTGGAGCCGGCGGGTTGCACCGCGACGTTCAACCTCGGTAGTCCGACGCGCCGGACTGCCTCGACGACGTCACCTGGTGTGACCTCGGGTTGGTCGGGGTCGGCCGTTTCGGCCGGCTCGCCCGGCTCCGGTGGCGGCAGGCACTCTTCCTGCGGGAACGGTGCCTCGGGTCGGCAGTAGAACGGCTCCGGCTCTGCGTCTGGGTTTGGGACCGGGCCGGTTACCTGGTCCTTGGCCCAATCCGGTGATGGTGACTTCGGTGAAGTCGTCGTTTCGTCCCAGATGATTACGTCACCTTGGTGGAACGGGTCCTCACCCACGTCTGGGTCGCTGAGGGTCAACGGTCCGAAGACCAGCATGGCTAGAGTGAGAAACCCTCGGATCATGTTGGGTCACCCTGGAAGATGCGGCTTATTCTGCGATCAGCTCCCGTGCCTTTCACCCCGAAGGTCAATCGCATCTCGGAAGCTGCGATGCGCACCTTTTCCGAGGCTGGTGTGGCTTGACGAGTTCCGGAGCCGATTTTCACGTTGATCGTGAGGAGGCTCTCGCCCCCTGAGCCCGAGTACCGGACTCTGGCGCCGGAGAAAGTGCGTGTGCCCCCGGTGATCGTTCCGCCGTCCTTCGCGAGCTCGTCGATGGCAGATACATACGACTGGCATGCACTGCAAGAGAGATCGGATAGGCGGCCAAGTTCTTCTGTATTCCCCGTGAGGTGCGCGTAGGAGAGGACCTTCAGGTAGTACGAGACGAAGTCGGTGACGCCCTGCGGGGAATCAGCCGTCATGCCGGCAGGCCGCGCGGGCGGTGGCGAGCTGGGTGGTCTCACCGTCGCTTCCGACGAGGCATCAGGTCGCTCGCGAGGTTCGTCCTCGCTGCATGCCGCGAGGCTCAACGCGAGCGACGCGACGACGGCAGTGGCCAGAGTCCGCATGTGTTCCCCCCCCAAGGCCCGGCGCTGGGACGCCGAGTTACGGGAACCCTAGCGAGCGCCTGACCGGCGGGGGAGTCTCGTCTCATGCCTGTGGAGAACGATGAGGCGGGTGTGTTCGCAGCGGCTGACGCGACCGGTCAGTCGGTGAGGACGGGCCGTGCTTCGCGGATGCGCAGCGTGGTGGCGGGTCCGGGTGCTGTGATGGTGGTGCCGAGGTTCTGCCAGGCGCCGCCGTCGACGCGGTAGGCGACCGCGTAGGTGACGTCGACGCGTGGTGCGACCTGTCCGGGTCGGCGGTAGCGGTGGATGACGTCGAGTGCGGGGTAGGGGCGGCCGGGCCTGGTGGTGGTCTGGGTGGTGTCGTCGCCGTGGTGCCAGGTGTAGGTGGCCGGGGTGGCGCGCAGGTCGACGGTGGATCCCAGGATCGGCACGCTGCGCTCGAACGGTGCAGCGGTGGTGTGGAAGATCGTCTCGAGGTTCACGAGGGTGGAGCCGGCGGGTTGCACCGCGACGTTCAACCTCGGTAGCCCGACGCGGCGGACTGCCTCGACGACGTCACCTGGTGTGACCTCGGGTTGGTCCGGATCGGCGGGCTCTGCCGGCTCGCCCGGTTCCGGGGGTGGCAGGCAGTCGTCCTGCGGGAAGGGTGCCTCGGGCCGGCAGTAGAACGGGTCCGGCTCTGTGATCGGTACCGCTCCGGGATCGCTCGGCTGGCCCGGGTTCCTGGTTCGAATCGGCTCGCCGCCTCGTGGAGGCTTCTCCACTGTTTTCTTGATCATCAGCTCGGGGTCGCGGGCGTCTTCCTCGACCCTCGTTTCGGAGCTCAGGGAGTGCGGCATGAAGGCAAGTACGGCGACGAGGAGAACCGCGACCTTCATCAGAGGTCGCCCTTCAGGATCTCTGCGATCTGTCGAGGATCGCTTGGCGTGACTTCAAACGTCAAGACCGATTCCTTTGCCCCGGTTTCAGTCTCCGGCGCGCCGTCAGTTAACTTCTGCTCGCCGGGTGCGATCCGGACGATTGCCGTCACGTAACCCGGTTCCTTGGCTGTGGTGAATCGCACCTTGGCGCCATCGAAGCTCCAGGCCCCTCCTCTGAAGTGACCCCCGTCTTCGTAGGTCTTTCTGAAGAGATCGATGTAGTTCATGCAGGATTCGCAGGCGGGGCCGGAAAGCGTCTCCATTTCTCGAACATCGCCAGTAAGCGCAGAGTAATTGAGCACGGCGACGTAATGGTGAACGAACTTGGTCACCCCGCCTGGCGTCGCGTCCCTCGCCCCTGCTGGCATGGGCGGCAGCGTGGCGTCCGGGTTCGCAGGAGTCGTCGCGGCGGAGGTGGGGTCGGCAGGGCGAGGGTCGTCCTCGCTGCAGGCGCCGAGGCTCAACGCGAGCGACGCGACGACGGCGGTGGCCAGAATCCGCATGTGTTCCCCCCAAGGCCCGGCGCTGGGACGCCGAGTTGCAGGAACCCTAGCGACCCGGGCGGATGACAGGGAGCCCTCGTCTCACAGCTGTGGACGAAGGCCGGTACAGATGCGTAGCGGTGAGCACCTTTCTCGCACGGAGAAGGTACTCACCGCTACACATCTCGCGCGCGGCGGCGCGAGACGGGGTCAGTCAGCCTGGAGGTCCAGGGCGATCCCGTTGATGCAGTAGCGCAGGTCGGTGGGGGTGGCGAAGCCCTCGCCCTGGAACACGTGCCCCAGGTGCGAGCCGCAGTTCGCGCAGCGCACCTCGGTGCGCTTCATCCCCAGGGCCGTGTCCTCGATGTACTCGACACGGTCCTCGGCCAGCGGGGAGTAGAACGACGGCCAGCCGCACTGGGCGTCGAACTTGGTCTCGCTGCGGAACAGCTCGGCGCCGCAGCCACGGCAGCGGTAGACGCCGACCGTCGGGTCGTGCTCGTAGTCGCTGCTGAAGGGTCGCTCCGTGCCGGCCTGGCGCAGGACGTGGTACTCCGCGGCGCTCAGCTCCTCGCGCCATTCGTCGTCGGGACGATCGACCGCGTAGGTCTTGTCAGTCTTGTCGCTCACATCTCCGCCTGTTCGTCGAAACTCAGGTGTTCCAACAGGTGCAACGTCGGGACGTCCAGTTTTCTTCTCGCCCGGGACGTCCAATCGAGGTGAAGGAACTCACGCACCACGTGCGACTCGGTCAAGATGATGACCTCGTCGCAGGACTGCTCCTTGACCAGGTCGGAGAGGGCGTCGATCGGGTCGTACTCCACGAGCTTGGTCGTGACCGTCTGGCCACGCTCGGTGAGCAGCGCCGCGGAGGCGTCCAGCTCCTCCTGGGCTTCCTGGCGCATCTCGTCCTCGATCCGGTCGTACGCGGCCGGCTCCTCCATCGGGACGAACTGCGCCCCGCCGAAGGCGGTCATCGAGATGCTGAGCGCCGCCGGCGAGCTGTCGACCGGCAGGATCATGTGATAGGTCACCTGGTCGTCCACCCCCTCGTGCAGGGCGAGGATCTGGTCGGCGTCGATGTCGATGAGCTTGCGTTCCACCAGCAGGGCCACGTTGTACATGAGCCCAGACTAGGCCGATCGGCGGTCGCGGACCCACCGCGTGAGCAGGACCCCGTCCTCGTCGATGGCGTGACCCAGCCGCATCGGGCGCTCGACGGCCTGTGCGCCCACCGTCATGCGCTTGGCCGGCCCGCCCACGAGGTGGGGCGAGATCGTCAGGCACGTCTCGTCCACGAGGTCGAGATCGACCAGGGTGCCGTTCAGGTCGGGGCCGCCCTCGCACAGGACGCGGTTGAGGCCGCGTGCGGCGAAGGCATCGAGCACGGCGGCCCAGTCGATCTCGGTCTCGCCCGCGACGACGACCTCGACCGTGCGCGAGAGCTCCTGGCGCCTCTCGACCGAGGACGAAGCCGGCGTGATGACCACGAGACCGGGGGCGACGACCTGCTCGGGCAGTACCAGGCTGCGGCTGATGACCGCCAGGACGGGGACGCGCGAGCGGCCCTCACGCAGCGACTCGTGGATGGAGTCGGCCGAGATCGGGTGGTAACCCTCGGCCCGGACGGTGCCGGCGCCGACCACGACCACGTCGCTCAGACTGCGCAGCACCTTGAAGAGCCTGGCATCCGGCTCGCCGCCGAGGTTGCCGGACAAGCCCTCGGGATTCTGGACGGCGCCGTCGACCGATGCGACGAAGTTGGTCCTCAGCCACGGCTTGTGGGATTCGGGGTAGGCGTACAGGTCAGCGAGTTCCTTCAGATCCGGCATGGAGCCACGGTAGGGGAACCTGGGGCATACTGCCGATCATGACGGATCTGCGATCCACGCTGGCGACCAGCGGCCCCATCGACCTCTCCACGCGAGCCTCGGACGAGACCCCGGGGTTCGAGGGAAAGAAGAAGGACGCGAAGCGAAGGCTGCCGCAGATCGGCGAGGAGTTGATGGACGCCCAGGAGCTGCTGTTCGCCAACGGCATCGCCGGCACGACCGACCGCAAGGTGCTGATCCTGCTGCAGGGGATGGACACGTCGGGCAAGGGCGGCACGCTGCGTCACGCCGCCGGCCTGGTCGATCCCCAGGGCTTGGCCATCACCGCGTTCAAGGCGCCCACCGACGAGGAGCGCGAGCACGACTTCCTGTGGCGGATCGAGAAACACCTGCCGGCGCCGGGCATGATCGGCGTCTTCGACCGGTCGCACTATGAGGACGTCCTCGTCGGGCGCGTCCGTGCGTTGGCGTCGGCCGAGGAGATCGAGCGGCGCTACGGCGCCATCAACGACTTCGAGGAGCGGTTCGTCGACGGCGGGGGCGTCCTGCTGAAGTGCTTCCTGCACATCAGCCCCGACGACCAGGAGGAGCGGCTCGCGGCCCGGCTCGACGACCCGACCAAGTACTGGAAGTACAACCCCGGCGACCTCGACGACCGTCAGCTGTGGCCGGAGTACCAGGCGGCGTACGAGACGGTGCTCGAGCGATGCTCGACCGACCACGCCCCGTGGCACGTCGTCCCGTCCGGTCGCAAGTGGTACCGCAACTGGGCGGTCGCCACCATGCTGGGCGAGACACTGACCGATCTGGGACTCGACTGGCCCCGCGCCGACTTCGACGTCGCGGAACAGAGGAGGCGCCTGGCCACGATGTGACCAGGCGCCTCGTCCGGTGGTCGACTCAGACGTCCGCGAAGAGCGCGTCCATCGGCACGAGGTCGACGGCGCCCACGGCGTAGCGGGCCAGGATGACCTCGGCCACCTCGTCGGCGACGCCCAGCGGCTCGGCGACCGCCACGGCGCCGGCCTCGAGAGCGAGCTCCGTGACCCGATCGGGCAGGACGCCCGGGGCCAGGAACAGCATGCCCACGGCGATGTGCCGGCGGCCGTCGGCGCGGTGCGCGCGCACGGCCTCGCTGGCCGCCGGGGGAGCGGTGGACGCGAACGCGGCGATCGTCGGCAGCTTGTGATGGGCACCCCAGGCGCGAGCGGCCCGGGCGATCATCGCATTGGCCAGCGAGTCCGACGAGCCGGCGCCCGCGAGCACCAGGGCGTCGAGCTCGCGCACCCGGTTCTTGGCCAGCGCCTCGCGCAGCCGGCGGTCCAGGACGTTGAGGAACGTACCCTCGATGCCCAGGACCTTCGTGACCTCGATGCGGACGTCGTGCGTCGCGGCGGCCGCCTGCGCGGCCTGCGGCACGTCGACCTTCGCGTGGTAGGCGTCGGTCAGCAGTAGCGGCACGACGACGATCTCGCCGAAGCCCTCGGCGGCGAGGCGCTCGACGACCTCGTCGAGGCTCGGGCCGCACAGGTCGAGGTAGGCGGTCTCGACACGCAGGTCGGGACGCATGCAGGCCACCACCTCCGTGAGGGCGTTGATCGTGTCGGCCGATCGCGGATCGCGGCTGCCATGAGCCAGGGCGATCAATGCGGGTGCGGTCATCGTGCGTTCCTCCCTTCCTGCGGTGCTGTGGTGGTGTCGGTGTGGCGGGCCAGATGGCCCAGGAACTTGAGGCGGAAGGCTCGCAGACAGCTGCGGCACTCCCACTCGCCGTGCGTCTCGCCGTGCGGACGGAGGTTCTCGTCGGCGCAGTACGGGCACGAGTAGGGGACCAGGCGCTCACTCATCGCAGCAGCTCCTCGTCGGCGCGGGCGACCCAGCGAGCGAAGGACTCGCCCTGGTCGCGGTTGGCCAGGTACGTGCGCGACAGCTTCTCGACGTAGTCCGGCAGCTGGTCGCCGGTGACCTTGTGGGCCCGGAGCTTGCGGCCGAAGCCGGCATCCATGCCCAGAGCGCCACCGAGGTGGACCTGGAACCCCTCGACCTGGCGGCCGTCGTCGTCCAGGACGAGCTGGCCCTTCAGTCCGATGTCGGCGGTCTGGATGCGCGCGCACGAGTTGGGGCAGCCGTTCACGTTCACCGTGATCGGCGTGTCCAGCTCGGGCACGCGCTGCTCGAGCTCGTCGATGAGCTGGGCCGCGCGGTCCTTGGTGTTGACGATCGCGAGCTTGCAGTACTCGATGCCGGTGCAGGCCATCGTGTGCTGGCGCCAGGCCGAGGGCCGCGCATGCAGGCCGAGGTCGGCCAGGGCGGCCACGAGCGACTCGACCTGGGCCTCCTCGACGTCGAGCACGATGATCTTCTGCATCGGTGTCAGCGCGATCCGGGCCGAGCCATGCGCCTCGACGACATCGGCGAGCTGCTGGAGCATCGGTCCGGAGATCCGGCCCACCGTGGTGGCCGCGCCGACGTAGTAACGGCCGTCGACCTGACGGTGCACACCCACGTGGTCGACGGGGGTGTCGGGAACCGGGGGAGCGTCGAGGTCGATGAGCGCGCGCTCGAGGTACTCGGTCTCGAGGACCTCGCGGAACTTCTCGATGCCCCAGTCCTGGACGAGGAACTTCAGGCGGGCACGCGACCGCAGGCGGCGGTAGCCGTAGTCGCGGAAGATGCTGATGATGCCCTCCCAGACGGCGGGCACCTCGTCGAGGGGGACCCAGGCGCCCAGCCGCTTGGCCAGGTGGGGGTTCGTCGAGAGGCCGCCCCCGACCCACACGTCGAAGCCGGCGCCGTGCTCGGGGTGGATCGCACCGATGAAGGCCACGTCGTTGATCTGCGGGACGACGTCATGCCCCGGGTGGCCGCTGATGGCCGACTTGAACTTGCGCGGCAGGTTCGAGAAGGCTTGGTCACCGATGTAGCGGCTCTCGATCGCGTCGATCGCGGGGCGCCCGTCGATGATCTCGTCGGTGGAGACACCGGCGACAGGGCTGCCCAGGATGACGCGCGGGCAATCGCCGCAAGCCTCCTGCGTGGACAGCCCGACCGACTCGAGGCGCTGCCAGATCGTCGGCACGTCGCGGACGTCGATCCAGTGGAACTGGATGTTCTGCCGGTCGGTGACGTCGGCGGTGCCGCGGCCGAAGTCGACGGAGACGTCGGCGATCGCGCGCAGCTGCTCCAGCGAGAGCTGTCCGCCGTCGATGCGCACGCGCATCATGAAGCGGTCGGCATCCAACTCTTCGGGCTCGAGCGTGGCGGTCCTGCCGCCGTCGATGCCGGCCTTGCGCTGGGTGTAGAGGCCCCACCAGCGGAACCGGCCGCGCAGGTCGCCGCCGTCGATGCTCTCGAAGCCGCGGTGCGCGTAGATGTTCTCGATGCGGGCGCGCACGTTGAGCGGGTTGTCGTCCTTCTTGGACTGCTCGTTGGCGTTGAGCGGCTCGCGGTAGCCCAGGGCCCACTGGCCCTCGCCCTTACGGCGGCGGGGACGAGCAGGTGCGGCTGAAGTGGAGGTCATGGTGCTCTCTGTCGCGTGGCTGGTGCGCGGGCGTTGTCGCCTCGGCGCGGGGACTGCGGGCAGGCAGGATCAACGACACATCATCGAGCGCGCACGACCGAGGTCGACGTGGAGTCGTTCCACGAGCCATACGGTCTGTGCGGCGAGCATGCAGACAGTCTGTCCACTGAGACGTCTGTCCACCAAGCGGACGTCTCGAATGCCGAGACAGTTGTCCGCACTGCAAGACGAACGGAGAGCTTCTCGCGGGATTCCAGCGAAAATTCACACGGCCGGTTGGGCCCTCTCGACGATCGCCTCCAGATCGAGTCCGCGGGGCAGGGTGCCGAAGGTGCCTGCCCACTGGCCGCCGAGCCGTGAGGCGCAGAACGCGTCGGCCGCCGCAGGGGTGGAGTAACGGATCATCAACGCCCCCTGCAAGATGGCTGCCATCCGCGACGCCAGCCAGCGCGCCGAGGCCGCGGCGTCGTGGGGGTCGGCGAGCCGCTGGAGGACCTCGGACGCGGCGGCGTCGAGCCGGGCGTCCTCGCCGCGGACCGTGCCGACCTCGGTGCGCCAGGCCTCGAGGGCGCCGTCCTCGCGCGAGAGCGCCCGCAGGACGTCGAGGGCGTTCACGTTGCCGCTGCCCTCCCAGATCGAGTTCAGGGGCGACTCGCGGAACAGCAGTGGCATGCCCGACTCCTCGGCATAGCCGTTGCCGCCGAGGCACTCCAGTGCCTCGCCGACCATCATCGGCGTGCGCTTGCAGACCCAGTACTTCTCCAGGGCCAGTCCGATGCGCCGCAGGTTGCGCTCGTGCTCGTCGTCGGGGCGGTCCATGGCGGCGGCGAGTCGCAGTCCCGCGAGCATGCCGGCCTCGGACTCGAGCGCCAGGTCGGCCAGCACGCCGACCATGGCGGGCTGGTCGATCAGGCGGGCGCCGAAGGCCGACCGGTGTCGAGCGTGCCAGGCCGCCTCGGCGAACGCCTTGCGCATGATCGAGGCCGATCCGAGGATGCAGTCCATCCGCGTGGCCGAGACCATCTCGAGGATCGTGCGGATCCCACGACCCTCCTCGCCCAGGCGCACGGCCCACGTGTCCTCGAACTCCAGCTCGCTGGAGGCGTTCGACTTGTTGCCCAGCTTGTCCTTGAGGCGCACGATCGTCAGCGGATTGCGCGAGCCGTCGGGCAGCACGCGCGGGACGACGAAGCACGTGGAGCCGGCGTCGGTCTGGGCCAGGACGAGGAACACGTCGTTCATCGCCGCCGAGGTGAACCACTTGTGGCCCGTGAGTCGGTACTCGCCCCGGACGTCCGTGGCCTTGGCCAGGGTGCTGTTGATGCGCAGGTCCGAGCCGCCCTGCTTCTCGGTCATGCCCATGCCGGCGAGGAGGCCCGCCTTGTCCTGCGGAGCGCGCAGGCCGAAGTCGTAGGTGGTGGAGGCCAGGCCGGGGGTCCACTGCGCCGCGAGCTCGGGGTCGGTGCGCAGGGCGGGGACGACCGCGTACGTCATCGTGATCGGGCACATGTGTCCCTGTTCGACCTGGCCCCAGGTGTAGAAGCCCGCAGCGCGGCGCAGGTGGGCTGCCGGCCGGTCGGACGTCCACGGCTCGGCGGTGAGGCCGAAGCCGACGCCGCGCTCCATCAGCCAGTGCCACGAGGGGTGGAAGCGGATCTCGTCGATCCGCCGGCCGAACCGGTCGACCGGCTCGTGGACCGGGGGATAGGCATTGGCCAGGTGCCAGTGTTCCCGTGCCTCGGCGGTGCCGGCCAGTGCGCCGATGGGCTCGAGGTAGGTACGGATCTGGCCCGCCTGGTCAGCGCCGAGGGCGCGAACCGCATCCATCAGGGGGAGGTCCGCCGTCGCGATGTTGACGTCGTCGAAGGGCACGGCCTGGTTCTCGGGGATGCGCTGCACGGGATCCA
The DNA here is from genome assembly GCF_024433585.1 of Aeromicrobium sp. 636. NCBI lineage: Bacteria > Bacillati > Actinomycetota > Actinomycetes > Propionibacteriales > Nocardioidaceae > Aeromicrobium > Aeromicrobium sp. 636. The sequence continues at coordinate 669,598 of NZ_WNJU01000001.1, read as the reverse complement.
TGGGCCCACCGTAGAACGTGATGCGGACAACAGGTCGACCATTGCACGCGTGCTATGGACATGCATAGCACGCATGCGATACCGTCCCGGCATGCGAGGACCGATCGAGCACGACCACTTCTACGAGGGCATCGCCCAGCAGGTGGTCGAGCAGCGCACGCTGCGTCGACTCTCGCAGCGTGAGCTGGCCGACCTGTGCGGCACGACCCAGTCGGCCATCGCCCGATTCGAGTCCGGCTCACGCCCGCCGAAACTCGACACCCTGCTGCGCATCGCCGCTGCACTCGACTGCGAGCTGAACGTGACGTTCCGCCCTCGCACCCGACCCGTGAAGGAGTCCTGATGAGCACCCGAGTCGACACCGAGGAGATCGCGACCACACGCAGCGAACGCGTGCTGGCGGTCGTCCTCGCGCTGTTCCTGTTGGTGGGAACCGTCTGGTTCTACGTCCAGGTGCCCGAGTGGGTCGACGACGCGCTGGGCGACACCTCCTCGCTGAACGCCGCGGAGTCGATCGAGAACGAGAAGGACGAGGCACGCTGGGCCGCCGAGTCGGCCCGGGACGACGCCCAGGCGGCGCTCAACCTGGAGCGTGAGGAGTACAAGGTGGCGCTGCAGGAGGGCAGCGGCGTCGCCGAGGCGCGAGCCGACTACGACGAGGCGAAGGTGGAGTACAACCGTCGTCAGGCCGAGCTGAAGCAGGCGAACGCCGAGTGGGACGCGGCGTCGCAGAAGGCGGATGAGGCGCGTGCGCACCAGGAGCGCGCGAGCCGCTCCGGGTCGAGCGCATGGCTGGTGGCCGGCATCCGGCTGGTCTTCATCGCCGGCTGGATGGTCGGTGCCTATCAGCTGCTCGCATGGTTGCGCCGGCGCGAATCGCGCTACGTCACGCTCGTGTACTCCGGTGCGATCGTCGGCGCGGTCATGGCGCTGGTCTTCGCCGTCGACTACATCACCGACTACATCGACCCGCTGGACCTCGGCCCGTTCGTGCTCTCGGCGATCGGCGTCGTCGCGACCGTCATCGCGTTCCGTGTCCTGCAGCGCTACCTGGCCGCGAGGTTGCCAGGACGCCGGGTGCGCAAGGGGGAGTGCCCGTTCTGTGGCTTCCCGCTGCGCGAGGCGGGGCTGGCGGACGGTCCTCACTGCGGCGGGTGTGGGCGCGACGTCGTGGCGCCGTGCTCGACGTGTCATGCGCCGCGACGCGTGGGCTCGTCGTTCTGCGCCCGCTGCGGCACGGCGTGACGGCCGTCAGGCGCGGGTGAAGCGCTCCGACAGGTCCGAGTTCTGCAGGACCTGGTCGCGCAGGAACCGGCTGCCCTCGTTGTTGGGGTGAATGCCGTCCGGGGCCTGCTCGAGGTTCAGCGGGCTGGTCTTCACCCACGTGAACCCGTACCGCTCGGCGGCGTCGCGCACGATCGGCCGGATGATGCGGCCCTTGCGTGCCTTGGACGTTCCCCAGGGGCTCATGACGTAGACGTCGGCGCGCGGGTGGTCCAGCTGGTCCCACACCTCGGCGAGATCGGCGAAGAATGCGTCGGCGGCCGACTCGATCTGCGTGCGGGTGGCCTCGACCAGGCGACCGTCGGCGGTGCAGCGGCGCCAGTCGTTGCGACCACCTTCGACCACCATGATGCGCGGACGGGCCGTGGCCACGGTGTCGAGCCGGGCGCGGTAGCGGGTGCGATCACAGGCGACGCCGCGGGACAGGAACCCGGTGCCCCCTTCGGCCACCACCTGCGGCTCGAGCCCGAGATCCTGGGCCACCATCGCCCACCAGCCGGGATAACGGCTGCGCCGGTCGCCGTAGTACGAGGAGTAGGAGTCGCCGACCACCAGCATCGTGGCCCGCTCGGCCGCGGCGGTCGGGGTGATCGTGGCCGGTGCAGCCGCCGGGGACCCGGGGGCCGCGGCGCCGGCGCTGGTGACCAGGGCCGCCAGGGTGGAGGCGATGCTGAGGACGACGAATCCGGCACGACGGCGGGGCCAGTGGGCACGGGACGTCACGCCAGATCCTCCAATGGGTTGTACCGATGAGTGGGGCGACGACAACGACCCGAGTCGCGGTCACCGGCGAGTCATGATCATACGCCGTGCCGCGCCGAGGTCCATGCAGGTGCATCCGTGAGGAGTGAGGTGCCCGAGGCCGCGCCTCGGCAGTCGGGGAATCATGCAAGAAGGCGCCGGAATCTGTGGATTCCGACGCCTTCGTCTTGTGGGCGATACTGGGTTTGAACCAGTGACCTCTTCCGTGTCAGGGAAGCGCGCTACCGCTGCGCCAATCGCCCGTGGTTATTCATTTTTTCCTGCGAGGTGGGTACGGGATTTGAACCCGTGTAAACGGATTTGCAGTCCGTTGCCTCGCCTCTCGGCCAACCCACCGATGGATCATGGGCCTGCCGAGACCCTCTCCGAGCGGATGACGGGATTCGAACCCGCGACCCTCACCTTGGCAAGGTGATGCTCTACCACTGAGCCACATCCGCGCTGGCCGTTTTACCGGCCGAGAGAAAACATTAACCGATGTCTTCCGAGCATCCAAAACCGGGTCGGCATATGGTCGATCCATGAAGGCTTGGGTGGATGGGCGCTTGCTGGAATCCCCGCGTGAACGAGCGATCAGCGTGCTCGATCACGGACTCGTCGTGGGCGACGGCGTGTTCGAGACGGCGGCGGTGATCGACGGCGAGCCGTTCGCCCTGACGCGTCATCTGGACCGGTTGGTGAGATCCGCCGAGGGCCTGGGGTTGGCCCGACCCGATGTCGACGCCGTGCGCGAGGGGGTCGCCGCGACGATGGCCGGTCAGGAGCTCCCGTTCGGCCGCATCCGCATCACGGTGACGTCCGGGCCCGGGCCCTTGGGGTCACCGCGGGGCGACGCAGGGCTGACGCACGTTGTGGTCACCGAGCCCGCCGAGCGGCCCGGACCGGTCAGCTCGATCGTCACGGTGCCGTGGACGCGCAACGAGCGTGGCGCACTGGCTGGCCTGAAGACGACCTCCTACGCCGAGAACGCCAAGATGGTCGAGTACGCCCACGCTCGAGGTGCCTCCGAGGCCGTCATGGCCAACACGCGCGGCCAGCTGTGCGAGGGGACCGGCTCGAACATCATGTACGTCCGCGACGGGCGACTCGTGACGCCGACGCTCGAGTCCGGCTGCCTGGCCGGCATCACGCGTGCACTGGCCATCGAGTGGCTGGCGGGCGAGATCGACGTCGTCGAGGAGGACGCCCCGTTGGAGGTGCTCTTCGAGGCCGAGGAGGTGATCCTCGTCGGGACCACGCGGACGGTCCAGGCGATCAGTCGTGTCGACGACCGCGAGCTGTCCGCGCCCGGCCCGATCACCCGGCGGGCCCAGGAGATCTGGCGGCTCAAGGAGGCCGAGTCGACCGACCCGTGACAGTGGCCCGCGTCGGTGTCAGACGTCGTCCCTAGTGTCGTGTCCATGACCTCGACGACCGCCCCGGGCGACACGGTGATCGCGCTGATGCGCGACGCCGCGCACGCCGTGCGGTCGGTCACCGCCACCAAGGCGGACGAGCTCCGGGCCTTGGTGGCGGCACGCGATGCGATCAATGCGGCGATCAGCGAGGGCCTGCTCGAGATGGATGAGACCGCGGCCCACCGCGACGAGGACGCCGCGACGATCCAGACCTGGGCACGGCGCGAACTGCGGTTCGACGGCGCCGAGACGCGCGCCCGGCTGCGCTCGGCCCGCACCATGCGCCGGCTCCCGGACGTGGCCGAGCACCACCGTCACGGCCGTGTCTCGGCTGCGCACGTCCGGGTGTTCGACTTCTCGGTTCGGCATGTGGGCGAGTCCGAGACGCGCGAGCTCGAAGGCGCGCTCCTCGAGGTCGCCCGCTCTGCTGAGCCTGCCGAGCTCAAGCAGGTGGTGCGCCGCTTCAAGGCCGTCGTCCATCCCGAGGCCTTGGACGACGCGTGGCTGCGCGGCATGGACCGGCGTGATCTGCAGGTGCACCAGGTCGAGGACGGGTGGCACGTCCACGGGTTCCTACCCATCCAGACCGGCGCGCGCCTCCACGCGGTCCTCGCCTCGGCGTCGGTGCCCACCGAGGCCTACGACGACCGCACGGCCGCCCAGCGCCGTGTGGACGCGCTCGACGACCTCCTGGCGCGCGTGCTGGCCGAGGGCCTGCCCACCGACGGCACCCTGACGCCGCAACTGCACGTCATCGTCGAGGCCGGCACGCTGCGCGAGGCGCTGGCGCCCGGTGCCCAGTCCTCGTTCGCGGCGGGGGAGCCGGCCACGCTCGTCGGCTTCGGCATGATCGGCGCGAACCTGCTGCGCCATCTGGCCTGCGGGGCGACCCTCACGCCGGTGCTCGTCGAGAAGATCGAACCGAACCTGCAGATCCTCGACATCGGCCGCGCCGAGCGGTTCGCGACCCGCCGCCAACGTCACGCGATCTGGCTCCGCCAGGGTGGCGAGTGCGCCACCGAGGGGTGCCGCAACTCGATCGACCACATCCACCACGAGATCCCCTGGTCCCTGGGAGGGCCGACCGATCTCGGCGCGATGACCGGCCGCTGCGCCGTGTGCCACACGCACGTCCACGCCCGCGACGGCACCATCCGACGCGTCGCCTGAGCGGCGGCCGGGATCGAAGTCATGCCCCCCATTCGTGTGGGGCGGGGGGAGTGCGTTAGGCTGGTCGTCGCACTCGGGCGATTGGCGCAGTGGTAGCGCGCTTCGTTCACACCGAAGAGGTCACTGGTTCGAACCCAGTATCGCCCACCCGAGAAAGCCCTGGAATCGCAACGGTTCCGGGGTTTTCGTCTTTGCGAGGGCTGTTCCGAAGCCGCCGGGACTCCGCGAGCCGCCCCGGGACGGTCGGAACCTATGATCATGGCGTGAGCGCGCATCTCGTGGCGAAGGACCTCGCGGGCGGGCACGCGCACCGTGTCCTGTTCGAATCCCTCGACCTGACCGTCGCCCCGGGCGACGTGGTGGGCGTGGTCGGTGTCAACGGTGCCGGCAAGACCACGCTGCTGCGGATCCTCGCCGGTGACCTGGATCCGATCGACGGCTCGGTGTCGACGGCACCCAGCGACGCCTTCGTCGGATGGCTGCCGCAAGAGCACGAGCGGATCGAGGGCGAGACCGTCGCCCAGTACGTGGCTCGCCGCACGGGTGCCGCCGCCGCCAGCGCCGCGATGGAGCGGGCGGCCGAGGCGTTCGGGGAGGACGACCCGGAGGGGCTCATCGGGGACGCCTACGCACGTAGCCTCGACCACTGGCTGGCCAGCGGCGCCCCGGACCTGGACGATCGACTGCCGCCGATGCTCGCCGATCTGGGTCTGGACGTGGGCCCTGACGCGCTGATGACCTCGCTGTCCGGTGGGCAGGCGGCCCGAGCCGCGCTGGCCGCGCTGCTGCTCAGCCGCTTCGACATCGTCCTGTTGGACGAGCCCACCAACGATCTCGACCTCGCAGGCCTGGAGCGACTCGAGGACTTCGTGCGAGGGGCCCGCGCCGGCATCGTGCTGGTCTCGCACGACCGCGAGTTCCTCTCCCGGGTGGTGACGCGCGTCGTCGAGCTCGACCTGGCCCAGCAGCAGGTGGCGGTCTACGACGGCGGCTACGACGCGTTCCTGGAGGAGAGGGCGATCGCACGTCGGCACGCCCGGGAGACGTACGAGGAGTTCGCCGACACGAAGGCCGACCTGGTCCGTCGCGCGCGCACCCAGCGCGAGTGGAGCTCGCAAGGGGTCCGCAACGCCATCAGGAAGGCGCCCGACAACGACAAGATCCGCCGCAAGGCCAGCGCCGAGTCCTCGGAGAAGCAGGCCCAGAAGGTCCGCCAGATGGAGTCGCGGATCGCGCGGTTGGACGAGGTGGCCGAGCCCCGGAAGGAGTGGCAGCTGCAGTTCTCGATCGGCAGCGCCCCACGTCCCAGCTCGGTGCTCGCGACCCTCGATGAGGCCAGCGCGACCCTCGGCCGGTTCACCTTCGGCCCGGCGTCACTCCAGGTCAATGCCGGGGACCGGATCGGTGTCACCGGTCCCAACGGCGCCGGCAAGACGACCCTGCTGCGGCTTCTCCTCGGCCGGATCGCGCCCACCAGCGGACGGGCGAGCCTGGGTGCCACGGTCGCCATCGGCGAGATCGATCAGGCCCGCACAGGACTGGCCGAGGACCTCCCGCTGGGCACCGCGTTCGAGACGGTCGTTCCACAGATGGCTCCCGCCGACGTCCGGACGCTGCTGGCGAAGTTCGGTCTGCGGGCCGAGCAGGTCACGAGCCTGATGGGCAGGCTCTCGCCGGGCGAGCGGACGCGGGCCGCGATGGCACTGCTCCAGGCGCGCGGCGTCAGCCTCCTCGTCCTCGACGAGCCCACCAACCACCTCGACCTCCCGGCGATCGAGCAGCTCGAGGAGGCCCTCGAGTCCTACGACGGCGCCCTGCTGCTCGTCTCGCACGACCGCCGGCTGCTGGACAACGTCCGGCTCGACCAGCGCTGGCACGTGGACCACGGCCGGGTCACCGTGGTCCACGCGGGCTGAGCCCTCGGGCCGCTCAGCCGAAGAGTGCCCGCTCGACGGTGCCGAGCCGCACACGCTGAGGGTGGTCGCCGACCGGCAGGTAGGCGATCTCCTTCTTCGTCTTCACGTCCAGGACGGCGACGGCGTCGGAGTCCGACAGCGAGATCCAGCACGTGTCGCCCAGGCCCTCGGTCGTCCAGTAGGGCTTCAGGTAGCTGTGCCCCGTGGTGGTGCTGTCGAAGAAGGTGGCCGCGCCGGTGGCCCGGTCGACGAGCGCGGCATAGTCGTCCATCGTGCCGGCGGCACACAGGGTCGTGCCGGAGTCGTCGATGGACAGGCCGTGGTGCGCGGAGTCGTTGACGTAGTCGGTGATGGGCATCTTGGGCACGCGGTTGGGCAGGGGGATCAGCCGCGTCACGGCGCCGGTGCGGGGCTCGGCGATCTTGCCGGTGGAGTAGTCGACCTTGCCGTTGACGTCCGCGGCCTGCGTGTCGAACTCGACGATCCCGTGGTACCAGGAGACCTGGAAGTAGATGAAGCGCTCACCAGGGGCGATCGCCATGGGGCGCACGGCCGAGCTCATCTTGGGGTGACCCGCCTCGGCGAGCTCCTTGCCCATGTCCCAGCGCTTGTCGATCCCGAAGTCGGCGTTGCGCACGATCTCGAACCAGCGGTCGCCCTTGGTCCAGTCGCCGCCGGGACCGTCGAAGGACGTGTAGGCCGAGCCGATCGACGCGTGGTAGATGCGCTGGCCGTCGTCGGAATAGTTGTTCTCGTGCGGGGTGTCGCCCGACTCGAAGGTGCGCAGGCGATCGCCCATCTTGACGGCCTTGCCGTCGGGCAGGGTCTGGTCGACCATGGCGAACTCGATGACCTGGCGCTCCACCGAGTCGCTCACCAGCAGTCGCTTGCCGTCGGGGGAGAGGCCCGCGTGATCGCTGCGATACCCGTCCATCGGCGTCTCGGCGACGATGGAGTTCGGGTCGCCGGCGACGGCCTTGGCGATGTCGATCCACACGACGTCGGCGAAGCTCGGGCGCGAGACGGCGAGGTACTTGCCGTCCTGGGTGCTGAACATGTCGTCGACGAACTGGTCGTGGCCCTGGCCCGGTCCCACCCGAACCGCGGTGAAGGTGATCAGGCGCAGCGGGTTCCGGGTGATGTCGCGCATCTCCTGGGCCTTGTCCGGGATCAGGTTGATGCCGGACTTGAGGATCTCGGGGTTGCGGGCGTCCACGATCGACGCGGTGCCGGCCCAGTTGTTGCCCACGAACATCACGTCGCGGAGCGAGTCGGGGGTCGCGGTGTCAGCGCTGTTGGCCGCCCCGGACGAGGTCAGAGCGGCGGCGGTGACGGCTGCGGTGAGCGTCGCGGCACCGCGAAGGATGCGTGATTTCAGGGGCATGGGTGGATCATGCACCCGATGTAACTCGCAGTGACACCCCCGATCTCACTCTGTGGTGATCTGGGTCACACATGGGGCGCCAGGGGTCGACTCTCAGACGTCGGCGGTGAAGCGGTACCCGATGCCCGGCTCGGTGACGAACAGCCGCGGATGGGCCGGATCGGACTCCAGCTTGCGGCGGATGCTCGCCAGGTGGACGCGCAGGTAGTTGGTCTGACGCTCGTAGCCCGGTCCCCAGACGGCCCTGAGCAACTCGCTCTGGCGGACCAGCCGGCCGTGCTTGCGGGCCAGTGCCGCGACGATCTTCCACTCGATGGGCGTCAGGTGGATCTCCTCTCCGGCGCGGGTGGCCCGGGAGTCCGCGACGTCGAGGCTCAGGTCGCCGACGCGCAGGGACAGGCCCGGCTGCTCGGCCCCGGAGCGGCGTGTCATGACGCGGATCCGCGCGAAGAGCTCCTCCAGCGAGAACGGCTTCGTGACGAAGTCGTCGGCCCCGAGGTCGAGCGCCTCGACCTTGTCGTCCGGCTCACTGCGCGCCGACACCACGATCACCGGCACGGCCGAGAACGCGCGCAGTTGGGTGAGCACGCCGATCCCGTCGATGTCGGGCAGTCCGAGGTCGAGCAACACGACGTCGGGCAGGCGCTCGTGAACGATCTGCAACGCCGAGCGCCCGTCCCCGGCCGTCTCGACCTCGTAGTCCCGCGCGCGCAGGTTGATCGCCAGGGTGCGGCAGATGGCGGGATCGTCGTCGACGACCAGCACGAAGGTCATGGCAGTTCCTGCGCTCGGGGGAGGTCGATCACGAAGGTGAGCCCGCCTCCTGGGGTGTCCTCGGTCCTGATGCTGCCACCCATGGCCTCGGTGAGGCCGCGCGCCACCGCCAGCCCCAGCCCGACGCCGTCCTGACCGGGGACGTCGCCGAGGCGTTGGAAGGGCACGAACAGGCGACCCTGGTCGTGATCGGCGATGCCCGGTCCGTGATCGGAGACCCGCACGAACACCCGGCCGTCCGCGGCCGTGCCGTCGACGCGGACTGCCGCCTCCGCAGGCGTGTACTTCAGAGCGTTCTCGCAGATGTTGGCCACGACGCGATCGAGCAGGCCCGGGTCTGCCAGCGCGAACAGGTCGGGGGCGAGGTCGACGGCGATGCGCTCGCTCCCGGGGAGGTGGACCAGGGCGTCGCGGACGGCGTGCTCGAGGTTGACCTCCGTCGGGTGGGCGGTCACGGCGCCGGTGTGGATGCGGCTCATGTCGAGCAGGTTGGTCACGAGAGCCGTCAACCGGTCCGTGGAGGTCTCGATGTTCTCGAGCAGCTCGGTCCGGTCCTCGGGCGAGAGGTCGAGGTCCGTGTTGCGCAACGTCGACACGGACGCCTTCGCGGCCGCCAGGGGCGAGCGCAGGTCGTGCGACACGGCGGCCAGCAGCGCCGTGCGGGTGCGGTCGGCCTCGCTCAGCCGCAATCGCTCGACGTCGGCCGCCCGGGCCCGGCGCCGCTCGGTCATGACCTTCGCGTAGGCGGCGTAGGCGTTGAGCAGGCTGCGCTCGGACGCCGTGTGGCGGCCGCCGCGCAGGACCAGCGTGGTCGCGTCGTCGATCGCGGTCGACATGTCCGCGGCGTCGACCGACCGGGGTGCGTCGCCGATGCTCGCGATGGTCTCGCACCGCCCGGCCTCGGTCCGCCGAACGATGGCCGCGCCGTCGGCCCCGAACAGCTCGCACGCCGAGCCCAGGAGCCCGGTGAGGTCGTCACTGGAGTTGAGCAGGCTGTGCGCCAGCACCGTCAGGGAGTCGGCCTCCGCACGTGCCCGGCGGGCCTCACTCGCGCGGCGTGCGGAGTGGTCGACGACGGTCGCCACGGCGATGCCGACGATCACGAACAGCACCAGGGCCAGGACATTCCCCGGCTCGGCGATGGTGAGCCGCAGCAACGGCGGCGTGAACAGCAGATTCAGCAGCAGGCCGGACAGCAGCGCCGCGAGGACGGCCGGGACGAGACCGCCGATCAGCGCCGTCGCCACCACGACCGCCAGCAACGCCATCGACTCGGAGGGCAGGCCGGACTCGTCGCCCATGAGCTTCAGCACCAGGCTCAGGAGCGTGGGGCCGACCAGCGCGAAGAGGTAGCCGGCGACACGACGGCGGGTGCTCAGCGTCGGCCCCGGTCTGGCCGGCCCGGCGCCGCGGCGTCGCGCGTAGTCGTGGGTCACGATGTGCACGTCGACGTCGCCCGACGTGGCGATGAGACGCTCGCCGAGACCGGGGCGCAGGAGGGTCGCGGTCCGGCTGCGACGGCTGGCGCCGATGAGGACCTGGTTCGCGTTCTCGGCCCGGGCGAACTCGAGGATGGCCTCGGCCGCATCGTCGCCGACGAGGGTGTGGAAGGTGCCGTCCAGCTCCTCGGCCTTCGTGCGCAGGGCTGCGAGCCGATCCGGTCCGACACCGCTGAGGCCGTCGTGGCGCGTGACGTACAGCGCGAGCCACTCTCCACCGGCCCTGCGGGACGCGATCCGGGCGGCGCGCCGCATGACGGTCAGCGACTCGGGCCCGCCGGAGACGGCCGCGACGATGCGCTCGCGCGTCGCCCACGTGCCGGTGATCTCGTGTTGGTCGCGGTAGCGCTCCATCCCGTCGTCCACCTGGTCGGCCAGCCACAGCAGGGCCAGCTCCCTCAGGGCCGTCAGGTTCCCCTCCCGGAAGTACTGCGACAGCGCCGCGTCGACCTTGTCGGCCGTGTAGACGTTGCCGTGCGCCATCCGCCGGCGGAGCGCCTGGGCGCTCATGTCGACGAGTTCGATCTGGTCGGCGCCCCGGACGACCTCGTCGGGGACGGTCTCGCGCTGGCGGACACCGGTGATCGACGCGGCGACGTCGTTCAGCGACTCCAGGTGCTGGACGTTGACCGTCGTGACGACCTCGATCCCCGCGTCCAGCAACGCCTCGACGTCCTGCCACCGCTTCGCGTGGCGGCTGCCCGGCACGTTCGTGTGCGCGAGCTCGTCGACGAGCACGACCCGCGGGGAGCGGGCCAGGATCGCGTCCAGGTCCATCTCCGTCTGCATCGTGCCGAGGTAGGGAACCTGCGCGCGCGGGACCATCTCCAGGTCTCCGACGAGCTCGGCCGTCCGGGGCCTGCCGTGAGTCTCGACGTACCCGATGACCACGTCGGTCCCGCGGTCACGGCGGCGGTGCCCCTCGTCGAGCATCCGGAAGGTCTTGCCGACGCCGGGCGCCGCGCCGAGGTACACCCTCAGCCGCCCCCGGTCCGCTGAACCTGTCACGGCCCCCAGTCTCCACCCTGGGCGACCATCACGGACGTTCCTGTGCGATCGCCAGGTTGAGCTCGAGCACATTCACGCCGGGCTCGCCGAGGAATCCCCAGGACCGGCCGCTCGTGGCCGACTCGATCAGCCGGGCGACCCGCTCGGGGGTCAGGTCGTTGGCGCGGGCGACGCGGTCGGCCTGCAGCCGTGCGTACTCCGGGCTGATGTGCGGATCGAGTCCCGAGCCGGAGGCGGTGAGCGCGTCCGCCGGCACCTGCTGCGGATCGACGCCCTCCGCCGCGGCGACGGTGTCGCGGCGCTCGGCGATGGTGGCCATCAGGTCCTCGTTCGAGGGGCCGAGGTTGCTCGGCGCGGAGGCCAGCGTGTCGTGGTCGTTGGGGGAGGGGCGCGAGTGGAACCATCGCTCGCCCTCGAACTGCTGTCCGAGCAGCGCCGATCCCACGACCTCCCCGTCCAGGCGGACCGGCTGTCCGGCGGCGTGGTCGCCCAGTGGTTGGGCCACGGCCCAGACGGCGGCGGGGTAGCCGACGCCCAGCAGGACGGTGAGGACGAGCAGCAGGCGCAGGCCGGCGGCGCTCTGGCGGACGAGGTCGGTCAGGAGGGAGTACATGAGCATGATCAGCCGATTCCGGGGATGGTCGAGACGAGCAGGTCGATGAGCTTGATGCCGATGAACGGGACGACGAGGCCGCCCAGTCCGAAGATGGTCAGATTGCGGCGCAGGACCGCCGGGGCCGACGCGGCGCGGAAGCGCACACCACGCAGGGCCAGGGGGATCAGCGCCACGATGATGAGCGCGTTGAAGATGACGGCCGAGAGGATCGCCGACTCCGCCGTCGCCAGCCCCATGACGTTGAGGGCCTCCAGTGACGGGTACGCGGCGACGAACATCGCGGGGATGATCGCGAAGTACTTGGCGACGTCGTTGGCGATCGAGAAGGTGGTCAGCGCACCACGCGTGATCAGCAGCTGCTTGCCGATCTCGACGACGTCGATCAGCTTCGTCGGGTCCGAGTCCAGGTCGACCATGTTGCCGGCCTCCTTGGCCGCGGCCGTCCCGCTGTTCATCGCCACGCCCACGTCCGCGGCCGCCAGGGCGGGCGCGTCGTTGGTGCCGTCGCCGGTCATCGCGACGAGGTGGCCCCCGCGTTGCTCCTTGCGGATGTAGGCCAGCTTGTCCTCGGGGGTCGCCTCGGCGAGGAAGTCGTCGACGCCGGCCTCCTTGGAGATCGCCCGGGCGGTCAGCTCGTTGTCGCCGGTGACCATCACGGTGCGGATGCCCATCGCCCGCAACTCGGCGAACCGGTCGGCCATGCCGGGCTTCACCACGTCCTTGAGCTGGACGACGCCCAGAACCGTTCCGTGACCGGCGGCGTCCTGCTCCGCGATCACCAGGGGCGTGCCACCGCCGCGTGCGATGGAGTTGATCGTGTCCGTGACGTCGTCCGAGGGGGTCTGACCGAGCCACGCGGAGACGGCCGAGCCGGCGCCCTTGCGGATCCGGGTCCCGTCGGCGAGATCGATGCCCGACATGCGCGTCTGCGCGGTGAACTCGATGAAGTCCGCGCCAGCGGGTAGGTCCGCGTCGCTCGCGCCGCGCTCGAGGGCCAGCTCGACGATCGACCGTCCCTCGGGGGTCTGGTCGGCCAGGCTGGAGAGCCGGGCGGCGTCACGCATCCGCTCGTCGTCCACGCCCGGAGCGGCGATGAACGCGGTCGCCTGCCGGTTGCCGTAGGTGATGGTGCCGGTCTTGTCGAGCAGCAAGGTGCTGACGTCTCCGGCGGCCTCGACCGCCCGGCCCGACATCGCGAGCACGTTGACGCGCACCAACCGGTCCATCCCGGCGATGCCGATGGCGCTGAGCAGCGCACCGATCGTGGTGGGGATCAGGCAGACCAGCAGCGCGACGAGCACGACGAGCTCCTGCGGGGCGCCGGCGTACGTCGCCATGGGCGCCAGGGTGGCCACGGCGATGAGGAAGACCAGCGTCAGGCTGACCAGCAGGATCGACAGGGCGATCTCGTTGGGGGTCTTGCGGCGCGACGTCCCCTCGACCAGCGCGATCATCTTGTCCAGGAAGGTCTCGCCCGAGGCCGCGGTGATCCGCACGACGATCCGGTCCGACAGCACCTTGGTGCCGCCCGTGACGGAGCTGCGGTCGCCGCCGGCCTCGCGGATCACGGGCGCGGACTCGCCGGTGATCGCCGACTCGTCGACCGAGGCGATGCCCTCGACGACGTCGCCGTCGCCGGGGATGACCTCGCCGGCCTCGACGACCACGCGGTCGCCCACGGCCAGTTGCGTCCCCGGCACCAGCGTCTCGGCGCCGTGCTCGTCCAGGAGCCGGGCTCGGGTGTCGGTGCGGGTGGCCCGCAGGGAGGCCGCCTGGGCCTTGCCGCGGCCCTCGGCGACCGCCTCGGCGAGGTTGCCGAAGATCACCGTCAGCCACAGCCAGACAGCCAGGCTGATCGTGAAGACGTCCGGGTCGGCCAGGGCGGCGATCGTCGTGACGACCGAGCCGAGCCAGACCAGGAACATCACGGGCGAGCGCACGACGTGACGAGGATCGAGCTTGCGGAGCGCTTCGGGCAGTTGGCGTGCCGCCTGCCTCAGCAGGGACGGGCCGCCGGGTGCGGTCCCGGCGCCGGTCTCGGTGTCGGGGGTGCTTTCGGTCAGTGTCGTGGTGCTCATGCGAGTGCCTCCGCAATCGGTCCGAGGGCGAGCGCGGGGAAGTAGGTCAGGCCGGTCATGATGACGACGACGCCGACCAGCATCCCCACGAACAGCGGGGTGTGGGTGGGAAGGGTTCCGCTCGTGACGGGGACCTTGCCCTGCCGGGCGAGGGAGCCGGCCAACAGCAGGACCAGCACGATCGGGATCAGGCGCCCCAGCAGCATTGCGAGGGCCAGGGTGATCTGGAAGAAGTCCGAGGTGACGGTGATGCCGCCGAACGCGCTGCCGTTGTTGTTGGCCGCGGACGTGTAGGCGTAGAGGACCTCGCTGAACCCGTGGCCGCCCGGATTGCCCATCGCGTCGGCGGTGCTGCCACGGCTGATGGCGATGCCCGAGCCGACCAGCACGAGCGCGGGCGTCGTCAGCGTGTACAGCGCCACGTAGGTCATCTGCCGTGCGCCGAGCTTCTTGCCGAGCAGCTCCGGCGTCCGGCCGACCATCAGGCCGGCGACGAACACCGCCAGGATCGCCATCACGAGGATCCCGTAGATGCCGGCGCCGACGCCGCCGGGGATCACCTCGCCGAGCATCATGTTGACCAGCACGGTTCCGCCGCCGGCAGGCGTGAGGGAGTCGTGGGAGGCGTTGACCGCGCCGGTCGACGTGCCCGTGGTGACCACGGCGAACAGCGCCGAGGCCCGCTCGCCGAACCGGGTCTCCTTGCCCTCCATGGCCGCGCCGGCCGCCTGGCCGGTCGCCGAGTGCGCCCCCACCTCGGCCCAGGTCGTCACGGCGAGCGAGACCGCCCACAGGGCGACCATCGCGCCCAGGACCGCCAGACCCTGGCGGCGGTTGCCGAGCATCGTGCCGAGCGTGCGGGTCAGGCTGACCGGCAACAGCAGCATCAGGAAGATCTCGAAGACGTTGGTGAAGGCGGTCGGGTTCTCGAACGGATGGGCCGAGTTCGCGTTGAAGAACCCGCCTCCGTTGTTGCCGAGCTCCTTGATGGCCTCCTGGCTCGCGACGGGCCCACCGGTCAGCACCTGGGAGTGGCCGGCCAGCGTGTTCATGGTGGAGTCGCTGAAGCTCTGGACCACGCCGCCGGCGACGAGGACGACCGCACCGACGAACGCGATCGGCAGCAGCAGGCGCAGCGTCCCACGGGTCAGGTCGACCCAGAAGTTGCCGACGGATCCGTCACGGACGCGGGCGAACCCGCGGATCAACGCGATCGCGACCGCGATCCCGACGGCCGCCGACAGGAAGTTCTGGACGGCCAGGCCGGCCATCTGGGCGGTGAAGCCCAGGGTGGACTCGCCCGCGTAGGACTGCCAGTTCGTGTTGGTGACGAAGGAGACCGCCGTGTTGAACGACATCCACAACGGCATCCCGGGCAGGTCCCGGCTCATCGGCAGGGCGGACTGACCCATCAGGATCGCCATCAGGACGACGATGCTCACCAGCGAGAACGCGACCACGCTCACGGCGTACGACACCGGGCTCTGCTCGGTCTCGGGATCGACCCCGACGATCCGGTAGAGCCGCCGCTCGACGCGCGAGTGGCGGGTGCCGGTGAACACGCGCGCCATGTAGTCGCCCACGGGCACGTAGGCGACGGCGAGCAGGGCCAGCAGGAATGCGATCGACAGCAGACCGCCCACGGTGTCGGACACTAGAAACGCTCCGGGAAGATCAGGGCCACCAGCAGGTAGGCCGCCACGGCGACGACGACGGCGATCAACAGACCGCTCTCAGGACTCATGAGCCCAGCGAAGACCCGTTCGACGGTCCAGGCGCCCGTCTTGACGCGATCTTGACGTCGGTTCGCGCTGATTTGGCGCCAAGGTCGCTCGGCGTTTCACGGCGCTGAGAGGATGACTGGCGTGTACGTGAAGATCTGCGGCCTGCGCACGGCCGAGCACGCCCGGGTCGCCGTCGAGGCCGGGGCCGGTGCCGTCGGCGTGGTGATGAACCGGACGAGCTCGCGGCGCGCGACCGCGGACGAGGCGCGCGAGGTCGTCGCGGCGGCCCGGGGGAGTGCGGACACCGTCCTGGTCGTCAACGACATGCCCGCGGGGCAGGCGGCGCAAACGGCTCGCGACCTCGGGTTCGACGTCCTGCAGCTGCACGGTCCGGCCTACGACGAGGCCGGCTTCCGCGAGGCGGCGGCGATCGTGCCGCGGGTCTGGCGGGCCACGTCGCTGGACCTCGATCCGCCGCTCGAGGTGGGGGCGTGGGGCGAGGAGCGCCTGCTGCTGGACGCGCCGAAGCCCGGGTCGGGCCAGACGTGGGACCTGTCCGACCTCGCCGATCGGGCTCCGGACGGCGAGTGGCTCCTCGCCGGCGGGCTGTCCGCGGCGAACGTCGCGGTGGCCGCCGTCACCGTCCGCCCGTGGGGCGTCGACGTCTCGAGCGGGGTCGAGGTCGCACCGGGCGAGAAGTCGGCCGAGCTGATCCGGTCGTTCGTCGCCGCGGCCCTGGCGCGCTGACGACTCGGCGCGCGGAGGCTGGGCGCTGCTGCCCGGATCGGCTACGGTGTTCATCGATGAACGTCGATGAATGGGAGGGCCCGTGAGCCCCCGACCTGCCGCACCCACCGCGCAGCCGGACGTCCTGCGCCGGCTCTCGCGGCTCGACCGCTTCCTGCCCGTCTGGATCCTGCTCGCGATGGCCGCCGGACTCGTGCTCGGCCGCACCGTCGACGGACTGGCCGCGGCACTCGACGCGGTGAAGATCGGCTCGGTGTCGTTGCCGATCGCCGTCGGACTGCTCGTGATGATGTACCCCGTGCTGGCCAAGGTCCGCTACGACGAGACGCGCCGGGTGACGGGCGACCGCAGGCTGATGGGCGCGTCCCTCGTCCTGAACTGGGTCGTCGGTCCGGCGCTGATGTTCGCGCTGGCGTGGCTGTTCCTGCCCGATCTGCCCGAGCTGCGCACCGGCCTGATCATCGTCGGCCTCGCGCGGTGCATCGCCATGGTCCTGATCTGGAACGACCTGGCCTGCGGCGACCGCGAGGCCGCCGCGGTCCTGGTGGCGATCAACTCCGTCTTCCAGGTGGTCGCGTTCGCGGGCCTGGGGTGGTTCTACCTGCAGGTCCTGCCCGGCTGGCTGGGCCTGGAGACGACCAGCGCCGAGTTCTCCGTCTGGACGATCACCGCCAGCGTGCTGGTGTTCCTCGGGATCCCGCTCGTGGCGGGCTTCCTGACCCGGACGCTGGGGGAGCGGGCTAGGGGCCGTGACTGGTACGAGGGGAGGTTCCTGCCCAGGCTCGGGCCGTGGGCCCTCTACGGCCTGCTGTTCACGATCGTCGTGATGTTCGCGCTCCAGGGCGACGCGATCGTCAGCCGGCCTTGGGACGTCGTCCGCGTGTCCCTGCCGCTGCTGGCGTACTTCACGATCACCTTCGGGCTGGGCCTGTGGCTCGGCCGTCGGCTGCGCCTGGGCTACGCCCGGACCGCGACCCTCGCGTTCACCGCGGCGGGCAACAACTTCGAGCTCGCGATCGCCGTGTCCATCGCGACGTTCGGTGTCACGTCCGGTCAGGCTCTCGCCGGGGTGATCGGGCCGCTGATCGAGGTGCCCGTGCTGGTCGCCCTGGTCTACGTGTCCTTGTGGGCACGCCGCTACTTCGCCCCGACCGAGGAGACCCCATGAGCACGATCCCCACCGTCCTGTTCGTCTGCGTGCACAACGCCGGCCGCTCCCAGATGGCTGCGGGGTACCTGCGCCACCTCGCCGGCGACCGGGTGGAGGTGCTGTCGGCGGGCTCCGCGCCCGGCGAGAGCATCAACCCGGTGGCGGTGGCGGCGATGGCCGAGGAGGGCATCGACATCGCCGGCCGGCAGCCCCGGAAGCTGACCGACGACACCGTCCGCGAGTCCGACGTCGTCATCACGATGGGCTGCGGCGACGCGTGCCCGTACTTCCCCGGCAAGCGGTACGAGGACTGGGTGCTCGACGATCCGGCCGGGCAGCCGATCGAGGCCGTCCGTCCGGTGCGTGACGAGATCCGCCGCAGGGTGGAGGACCTCCTCGTCTCGCTCGGCGTGCCGATCACCCGCGAGCTGACGCGTCCCGACGGGATGACGATCGCGTTCCACGAGTGGAACGGCGACGTCGAGACCCCTCCGATCGTGCTGCAGCACGGCTACGTCGCCTCGACCGAGACCAACTGGGTCGGCCCCGGCGTCGTCGACGCGCTGCTGGCTGCCGGCCACCGCGTGATCGGGGTCGACGCCCGCGGCCACGGCCGGTCGGGCCAGTCGGCCGACCGTGCGCTGTTCGGCGAGCCGACCATGGCGCGCGACCTGTCCGCCGTCATGGACGAGCTGGACGTGCGCGAGTACCAGCTGGTCGGGTACTCGATGGGCGCCGTCGTCTCGCTGCTCGTGGCCGCCGCCGACCCGCGGGTCACACGCCTGGTCGTCGGGGGAGTGGGTTCGGCGGTCGTCGAGCTCGGCGGTGTCGACACGCGGATGGTGGACGGTGATCTCCTGGTCGGAGCGCTGCTCGCGGAGGGCGATCTCTCGGAGTACCCCGCCGGTGCCAGGTTGTTCCGTCAGCTGGCCGACGTCATGGGATCGCACCGGCCGTCGCTCGCCGCGCAGGCGCAGGCGCTGCACGCCGGCCCCACCGATCTGGCCAGCGTCACCGTGCCGACCCTGGTGCTGGCCGGGCGCGACGACGTCCTGGCCGCGAAGCCCGAGGTTCTCGCGGACGCGCTTCCGGACGGGCGCCTGCGCGTCGTCGACGGGGACCACCTCGGCGCCGTCTCAGATCCGGAGTTCATCGAGGCGCTCACCACGTTTGTGGCGGGCTGAGTCCGGGCGCGCTGAGTCCTCGCCTCAGTGCGGGCGCCAGGCCTCGTCGTCCTCGGTGCGCTTGAGCACCGACGACGGCAGCTCGCCCTCGGCCAGCTGTGCGATGGTGACCGTCTCCAGAACCTCGCGCAGCGCGTCGCGGGCGGCGATCCACACGGGCTTGAGGACCTCGGCGCGGCCGTTGTAGGCGACCGACTCGGGCCGGACCCCGTAGACCGACACGAGCGGACCGTCGACGGCACGGATCACGTCGGCGATGGTCACGGCGTACGCCGGCCTGGCCATCCGCCAGCCGCCGGACTGGCCGCGCTGGGACAGCAGGATGCCCGCCTTGCGCAGGTCGCCGAGGATCGACTGGAGGAAGCCGTGGGGGATGCCCTGGCGCTTGCCCAGCTCGTCGGCGGTGATGGCTCGATCCTCCGGCTCGGCCGCCAGCTCGATCAGGGCACGCAGCGCATAGTCGGACTTCGTCGAGACTCTCACGGGGTCAGTCTCGCAAAGCCGAACCGTCAGGTCGCGACTATCCTCCCAGTGTGACGGTGCGCGACGCTTCCCCGACCGATGTCTCGACCGGGGCCTCGGCCCCGCTGGCGCACGTGGTGAGGGGTGACCTGGTCGAGTCGGTCCACCTGGGCCACCTCTCCGCGATCGATGCTGAGGGCGCGTCCGTGCTCGCGGTCGGGGACCCCGAGGTGACGATGTGGCCCCGCTCGAGTGTCAAGCCGCTCCAGGCCGTCGCCATGCTGCGCCACGGCCTGGACCTGCCGGATCGACTGCTCGCCCTGGCATCGGCCAGTCACAACGGCGAGCCGGACCACATCGCCGGGGCCCTGGAGATCCTCGCGCGCGCCGGCCAGACCGAGTCGGCGCTGCGGAACACTCCCGACCTGCCGTGGGGGAGCACCGCCATGCGCGACTGGCTGGCCGCAGGGCAGGGCGCCGAGCAGATCAGCCAGAACTGCTCGGGCAAGCACGCCGCCATGCTGCTGACGTGCGTCACGGCGGGATGGGACACGGCCACCTACCTGGCGCCGGACCACCCGCTGCAGGTGGCGATCCGCGAGACGATCGAGGAGTTCACGGGCGTCCCGATCGCCACGGAGACCGTCGACGGCTGCGGTGCGCCGCTGTTCGCGACCACGGTCACCGGACTGGCTCGTGCCTTCGCCCGGATCGCGTCCGCGCCGACCCGCGACCCCGAGTCCCCGGAGGCGCGCGTCGCGCGGGCGATGGCTGCCTTCCCGCAGATGGTGGCCGGCGGTCAGCGGCCCACGACGACGCTCATGCGGGCGGTGCCCGGCCTGGTCGCCAAGGATGGCGCGGACGGTGTCTTCGCGGCCGGCCTCCCCGACGGACGGGCCGCCGCGTTCAAGGTGCTCGACGGCGCGGAGCGGCCGTTGGCCCCGGTGCTGGTCGCGGCCCTGGACGCGCTCGGCGCCTTCACCGGCGACGACGTCGACCAGGCCGCGGTCGCTGCCCTGCGCGAGCGCGCCGTGCTGGGTGCCGGCGAGCCCGTCGGATCGGTCCGCCCCGCGTTCTGACTCAGGCGGTGCCGACGCTCTTCGCGATGAGCTCATCGAACGCGGCGACGTCCTCGGCGTCACCCTCCTCGACGGAGAACTCGCGCCACTCGCCCAGGGTCGCCGGGCCGACGATGTCGCTCAGCAGCCCGCCACGGTGACGCAGCTTCTTCGCCTTCTTCGCCGGAGCGTGCGGTGCAGGGGGTGCCTTCCAGGACACGGACAAGTCTGTCGATGGCACGCACCCTGCATGGGCCGAAGTGACAAGACTCCACCGCGACTTGTGCACCGATGACAAGGGCCGTGGCCCGGCGGTCCGTGTTTGTCCTCGATGCACAGTTTTCGGGCCAAGTTTCTGCCCCGGCGCAGGTGAAGTCCGTCACGAGGCTGCCCTAGCCTCCATCCATGTGGTCCACGTCACACCGACGAGACCGGGAGGACGCCTGATGACCCTGCCGTACCTGGCTCATGCGCTGGCCGAACGATTCGGTGCCGCACCGGCTGTCGCCGACGACCGAATGTCCCTGACCTTCAGCGAGCTCGACCGACGCGTCGACGCTGTGGCGAGCCGGCTGGCGCAGGAGGGCTTCGGGCGCGGCGACGTGCTCGCGATCATGCTGCCCAACCGGGTGGACCTGGTCGTGTGCCTGTTCGCCGCGTGGAGACTCGGAGGGGTCGCGACCCCGGTCAATCCGGCGTTCACCCAGGTCGAGGCCACCCACCAGGTGAGCGACTCCGGCGCTCGCTTGATCGTCGTGCAGAGCGACCAGTCACCGACCGGCGGCGCCCGGCCTCTCACCGTGGACTCCCTCTCCACGGTCATCCCCTCGGGCGCCGCCCCGGTCGAGGTCGCCCCGGACGACCTGGCGCTGCTGGTCTACACGAGCGGCTCCACCGGGCGCCCCAAGGGCGTCATGCTCAGCCACGCGAACGTCGACGCCATGTCGGACACGATGGCGCGCCACATGGAGCTGACCGCCGACGACCACTGCCTGCTGATCCTGCCGCTGTTCCACGTCAACGCCGTCATGGTCTCGCTGCTGGCGCCGCTGCGCGTCGGCGGTCGCCTCACCATCGTGGGCCGCTTCAGCCCGCAGACCTTCTTCGACGAGGTCGAGCGGATCCGGCCCACCTACTTCTCGGCGGTGCCGACCATCTACGCGCTGCTGGCATCGCTGCCCGAGCAGGTGCGCCCCGATACGTCGTCGCTGCGGTTCGTCGTGTGCGGGGCAGCAGCGGTGTCGCAGGAGCTGCTGACCGCGTGCGAGCGCCGCTTCGGCTTCATCATGGTCGAGGGTTACGGGCTGACCGAGGGCACGTGCGCCTCGGCGTGCAACCCCGTCCGGCCCGACGCGATCCGGAAGCTGGGCACCGTCGGCCCCGCGCTGCCGGGACAGCGGATCGCCATCGGCGGCCCGGACGGGGAGTACCTCGCGGCCGGTGAGGTCGGCGAGGTGCTGATCAGCGGGCCCACCGTGATGCAGGGCTACCTCAACCAGCCGCAGGCCACCGCCGACACGATCGTGGACGGCTGGCTGCACACCGGCGATGTCGGCGTCCTCGACGAGGACGGCTACCTGCGGCTCGTCGACCGCATCAAGGACATGATCATCCGCGGCGGCGAGAACCTGTACCCCAAGGAGATCGAGAACACGATCGCGCAGGTCGAGGGCGTGCTCGAGGTCGCGGTCGTCGGCCGTCCCGACGACGTCCTGGGCGAGGTGCCCGTCGCGTTCGTCGTCGCCTACCCCGGCGCGGTGCTGACTGAGGACGACGTCCTGGCGCACTGCCGTCGCACGCTGACCCGGGTGAAGGTGCCCGCCGCCGTCGACGTCATCGAGGCGTTGCCGAAGAACCCGGTCGGAAAGATCGACAAGCCCACCCTGCGCCGACTCGTGCGCAGCGCCTGATCACATCGAGGAAGGTCGAGGTTCATGGGATTCACGACAGCGGACATGCCACCGGTCGATCCGGAGCAGTTCGAGCAGATGCCGGTCATGGACCGGATGAAGATGCTCGCCCTGCACTGGGCGGACTACGGGTTCGGCGGCCCCAAGCAGATGCACGCGCTCTACCTGGTCAAGACCGTCGCCTTCATCGTCGGTGGCTGGCTCGTCGTCGGGCTCACCACCCCCGGGCTCGGCCTGTTCGATCTCGGCGGCTGGTGGGGCGAGCTGATCGTCTACCAGAAGCTGATGGTCTGGATCGTGCTGTGGGAGATCACCGGGCACGCCGCCTCGTGGGGCCCGTTGTCGTTCAAGTTCGGTCCCTTCACCGGTGGCTGGAAGTACTGGACGAAGGTCGGCACGCTGCGCTGCCCGCCCTACGGCGACAAGATCCCCGGTACCGCCGGCTCCGGCCGGACCGTCTTCGACGTGGCCCTCTACGTGACCCTCGTGGCGCTGCTGGTGATCGCGCTCGTCCTGCCGGGTGAGCAGACCGCGGCGGCCTACTCCGACGTGGGCCTCATCGCGACGTGGCCGCTCATCGCCTACGTGGTGGGACTGGTGGTCATGGCGTTCCGCGACAAGGTGGTCTTCCTGGCCTCGCGTCCAGAGCAGTACGCCCTGTGCCTGCTGGCGTTCGGGGTGCTGGCGTCCCACGTCGACATGATCCTGGTGGCCAAGATCGCCATGGTCACGATCTGGCTGGGAGCGGGCGTCTCCAAGTTCGGCCACCACCTCACGTTCGTGGTGCAGGCGATGATGAGCAACACCCCGTGGCTCACGTCGAAGAGGTTCAAGCGCTCGCTCTACCGCGACGTCGAGAACGGCGACCTGATGCCGACCAAGATGGCCTTCGCCTGGGCGCACATCGGCGGTACCGTCGTCGAGCTGGTGCTGCCCCTGGTGCTTCTGTTCTCCACGAACGCCACGGTCACGTGGCTCGCGATCGCCGGCATGATGGCGTTCCACCTGTTCATCTACTCCACCTATCCGCTGGCGGTGCCGCTGGAGTGGAACATCTTCTTCATCTTCGTCACGCCGTTCCTGTTCGGCGGGTTCTTCGCCGGCGACGGCTACGGCGTGGGCGACTTCACGAGCCCGTGGCTGCTGGCGGCCGTCCTGGTCGGCTTCCTGACCGGCCCGATCCTGGGCAACCTCAAGCCCGAGTGGGTGTCGTTCCTCATCTCCATGCGCCAGTACGCCGGCAACTGGGCGTCGGGCACGATGGCGTTCCGGATGAACGGCGCGGAGGAGAAGCTGGACGCGGGCCTGACGAAGGGCATGAAGATCCAGCGCGAGCAGCTCGCCGCCCTCTACGGCTACGACGTGGCCGAGGTCTTCCTGCAGAAGTGCGTCGCCTTCCGCAGCATGCACAGTCACGGCCGCGCGCAGCTGGCGCTCATGCAGCGCCACGTGGACGCCCTCGAGAACTACCGGCTGCGCGAGGGCGAGGTCGTCTGCACGGTCCTGCTGGGCTGGCAGTTCGGCGACGGCCATCTGTTCGACGAGCGCACGATCGCCGCGGTTCAGGAGCGATGCGGGTTCGAGCCGGGGGAGTGGGTCACCACCTTCACCGAGTCCCAGCCCATCCACACCACGAAGGTCCAGTACAAGGTGATCGACGCGGCCCTGGGTGTCGTCGAGCGCGGCTGGTACGACGTGCGCGATGCTGTGAGCGAGCAGCCCTGGGTCCCGAACGGCGTCAAGCACACGGTCACGTGGCAGGCGCCGGGCTACCGCCCCGCGGGCGACCTGTCCGGTGAGGAGAAGGTGACGACGTGACGACAGCGGTGGTGGTCGGCAGCGGACCCAACGGGCTGGCTGCCGCCCTCACCCTCGCGCGGGCCGGCGTCGAGGTCGAGGTGCTGGAGGCCGCCGCCGAGATCGGCGGCGGCACCCGCAGCGGCCACTACACGGTGGACGGGGTGCTGCACGACGAGTGCTCGGGTTTCCATCCACTGGCCGTCGACACCGCCTTCAGCCGGACCTTCGACCTGTCGCAGGACGGTCTCGCGTGGAAGTGGCCCGAGGTCCAGTACGCCCATCCCCTCGACGGCGGCGGGGGTGCGGCGGTCTGGCGCGACGTCGACCGCACGGCCCTGTCGCTGGGCGACGCCGGTCGCACCTACCGGCGCGTGTTCGGGCCGCTCTCGGCCCGCTTCGACAGGATCGCCACCGAGTTCCTCCAGCCGATGCTGCACGTGCCGCGGCACCCGATCGCGCTGGCGGGCTTCGGCGCGGCCAGCCTGCTGCCCGCCACCTGGCTGGGGCGGATGTTGGGGTCGCAGGAGTCGGCGGCGCTGTTCGCCGGCGTCGCGGCCCACGCCTTCCGGCCCTTGGGCGCGCCACTGTCCTCGGCGATCGGCGTCGCTCTGGGCACCGCCGCCCACCGCTACGGCTGGCCCGTGGCCCAGGGCGGGTCGGCGGCCATCACGCGCGCCATGGCGCAGCGACTCGCTGCGCTGGGCGGCACGGTCACCACGGGCGTTCGCGTCACCGGCAGCGAGCAGCTGGCGCACGCCGACATCGTCATGCTCGACACGAGTCCCGGCGCCGCCGCCGACATCCTCGGCGATGCGCTCCCGAGCCGGGTCGCGCGGGCCTACCGCTCGTACCGCTTCGGTCCAGGGGCCTTCCAGATCGCGCTCGCGGTGGAGGGCGGCGTGCCGTGGACCCATGAGCCCACCCGACAGGCGGGCACCGTCCACCTGGGCGGCACGATGGCCGAGATCGCCACCTCCGAGCGCGACGTGTGGCGCGGCCGGATGCCCGAGCGCCCCTTCGTCCTGCTGGGACAGCAGTCGCAGGCCGATCCGGGCCGGCGGGCCGGCGACGTCCACCCGATCGACGCCTACGCGCACGTCCCCTCCGGGTTCGCCGGGGATGCCACCGAGGCGATCCTGGGCCAGATCGAGCGGTTCGCCCCGGGGGTGCGCGACCGCATCGTCGCGATGTCGGTCCGCTCCACCGAGCAGATCGTGCGCGACAACGCCAACTACGTGGGCGGCGACATCGTCACCGGCGCCAACACGCCGCGGCAGCTGATCTTCCGCCCGCGCGTGGCCCTGGATCCGTACGCCACGGGCGTGCCGGGGACGTGGTTGTGCTCGGCCGCGACGCCCCCGGGTGCCGGCGCCCACGGGATGTGCGGTCATCTGGCCGCACGCAGGGCCTTGCGCAGCGCGGGGATCGCCGAGACCATCGGGCCATGACCCAGCCGCCCCCCGGAGCGGGTCCTGACTCCGCCGAGGTTCGCCGGCTCGTGGCGATCCTCGGGCAGCGCCTCTCCGAGCAGCAGCCCTACCTGACCCGGGTGCTGACCGACAAGATCCGCTCGATCGGCGACCTCGACCTGGACCAGCCGCTCATCGACCTGCTGGACGCCAGCGTCGACAGCAACATCAACACGATCGTCCACCTGCTCATCAACGCGATCCCGGTCGACCGCATCGCGGCGCCGACGGCGGCCGTCGAGTACGCCCTGCGGCTCGCGCAGCGCGGCGTGCCCTCGTACTCCCTCGTGCGGGCCTACCAGATGGGCCAGGAGTATCTGATGACCGTCGTGCTCGACGAGGCCGAGGCCATCGACGCCGACCGCACGCTGACCCTGCGGGCGGTGAGGGTGATCGCCGACGACGTGCACCGGTACATCGACTGGATCTGCCTGCACCTGCTCGACCGGTACGAGGACGAGCGCGGCCGCTGGGCCACCACGTCGGGCAACGTCGCCTCGGCGATGCTGCAAGGGCTGTTGCGCGGGGTGGACACCTCGGTGCACGACTTCGAGAGCGAGACGGGGTACCGCTTCGACCAGCACCACGTCGGCCTGGTGCTGTGGTCGCGCGACGAGGACGGCATCACCGACGCGCTCGTGGCGATGGAGCGGATCAGCCGTGAGCTCGAGGCGACCGTCGGCACGGGCACGGCCCCGCTGTTCTCGGCCGTCGACCGCACGACCGCCTGGCTGTGGATCGGACGAGGGCTGCGTGCCGAGCCGATCGTCCCCCAGGTGCGGGACGTGCTGGCGAAGCTCCCCGACGTGGGAGCGGCCGTGGGCCTGCCGGAGTCGGGCATCGACGGCTTCCGCCGCACCCACGCCCAGGCGCGTGACACCTTCGAGCTGGCCCTGGCGGCCGGCGACAGGATCGGGCAGGTGGTCGGCTACGACGGCCGGGGCATTGCCCTGATCTCGATGCTGCTGCAGCAGCCGGGCGGCCTGCGGCGCTGGGCGCGCGACGTGCTGGGACCCCTCGGCGAGGTTTCGCCGGCGGCTGCGCGAGCTCGTGAGACGCTGGGCGCGTGGCTGGACCACGAGCGCAGCTTCCAGGCCACGGCCGAGGCGCTGCAGGTCCACCGCAACACCGTCAAGTATCGCATCGAGCGGATCAGCGACGTGCTCGACGAGCGGCTCAGCGACCGCCGGGTCGACCTCGAGCTGGCGCTGCTGGCCTGCCGCCTGCTCGGCGATGACCTGCTGCGCGAGCCCGAGGCTCACCGCCGCCCCGGCCAGAGCTGAACCCAGCCCGCCCAGCGTGTGTGGACCGGGACGGTCCTCGTGGTGAACGACGACGTCGGTAGTGTGAGGCCAAGAGCGCTGCCCAGCCGTAGGGGCCGCCAGTCACCAAGGGGTTCGTATGAGTCTGTCCATCACCGTCGATGCAGCCGAGCAGCAGGTCGAACCCGGGACGCGGGCGTGGCAGCTGTTCGCCGACGATCCCCAGGTGATCGCGGCCCGCGTCAACGGCGCCCTCGTCGACCTGTCCCGTGAGCTGGCCGACGGCGACGCCGTCGAGCCCGTCGCGATGGAGTCGCCCGACGGCCTCGACATCCTGCGTCACTCGACGGCGCACGTCATGGCCCAGGCGGTCCAGGACCTGTTCCCCGACGCGAAGCTGGGCATCGGCCCGCCGATCGCCGACGGCTTCTACTACGACTTCGACGTCGAGGTGCCGTTCACTCCCGAGGACATCGAGAAGATCGAGTCCCGGATGAAGAAGATCGTCAAGGAGGGCCAGAAGTTCAGCCGCCGCGAGATCAGTGACGACGACGCGCGCGAGGAGCTGGCCGACGAGCCGTACAAGCTCGAGCTGATCGGCCTCAAGTCCACCGCAGGCGATGCCGCCGAGGGCGCCAGCGTCGAGGTCGGCGAGGGCGGCCTCAGCATCTACGACAACCTCAAGCGCGACGGCTCGTTGGCGTGGAAGGACCTGTGCCGCGGCCCGCACCTGCCCACCACCAAGCGCATCCCGGCCTTCAAGCTCATGCGGTCGGCCGCGGCCTACTGGCGCGGCGACGAGAAGAACAAGCAGCTGCAGCGCATCTACGGCACCGCGTGGCCCACGAAGGAGGACCTCGAGGCGCACCTGCACCGCATCGAGGAGGCTCAGCGTCGCGACCACCGCCGCCTGGGCGCCGAGCTGGACCTGTACAGCTTCCCCGACGAGATCGGCTCCGGCCTGCCGGTGTTCCACCCGCGCGGCGGTGTCATCAAGCGCGAGATGGAGGACTACGTCCGTCGCCGGCACATCGAGGAGGGCTTCGAGTACGTCGGCACGCCGCACATCGCCAAGGAGGGCCTGTTCCACACGTCGGGCCACCTGCCGTACTACGGCGAGGGGATGTTCCCGCCCATCGAGGTCGACGGCGGCGACTACCGCCTCAAGGCGATGAACTGCCCGATGCACAACCTCATCTACCGCTCACGCCAGCGCTCCTACCGCGAGCTGCCGCTGCGGCTGTTCGAGTTCGGCCACGTCTACCGCAACGAGAAGTCCGGCGTCATCCACGGCCTGACCCGCGTGCGCGGCTTCGCCCAGGACGACTCGCACTCCTACGTCACGCCCGAGCAGGCGCCGGCAGAGGTCGCCCACCTGCTCAACTTCATGCTGAGCCTGCTCGATGACTTCGGCATGGACGACTACTACCTCGAGCTCTCCACGCGCGACGCGTCGAAGGACAAGTTCATCGGCTCCGACGAGGACTGGGCGACCGCCACCAAGGTCCTCGAGGAGGTCGCCACCGCGACCGGCCTCGAGCTCGTGCCCGACCCCGGGGGAGCGGCCTACTACGGCCCCAAGATCTCGGTGCAGGCCCGCGACGCCATCGGCCGCACCTGGCAGATGGGCACGGTCCAGTACGACTTCAACCAGCCGTCGGCCGATCGGTTCAACCTGGAGTACGTGTCCGCCGACGGCACGCGCCAGCAGCCGGTGATGATCCACTCGGCGAAGTTCGGCTCGATCGAGCGCTTCATGGGCGTCCTGGTCGAGCACTACGCCGGCGCCTTCCCCCCGTGGCTCGCGCCCGTGCAGGCCGTCGGCATCCCGGTCGCCGAGCGTCACGTCGAGTACCTCGAGCGGCTCGCGGTCCGGTTGAAGGCCGAGGGCATCCGCTTCGAGGTCGACGACTCGGACGAGCGCATGCAGAAGAAGATCCGCAACGCCCAGACCCAGAAGGTGCCGTTCATGGTGCTGGTGGGGGACAAGGACGTCGAGGCCAACGCGGTGTCGTTCCGCTATCGCAACGGCGAGCAGGAGAACGGTGTCTCGCTCGACGACGCGATCGACAAGATCGTCGCGGCGGTGCGCGATCGGGTGCAGGTCTGATGGCCGACCCCGACGGACTCGAGCGGCTCTGGGCGCCCTATCGGATGGAGTACGTCCGCGAGAGCGCGAACGATCCGGGGTGCCCGTTCTGCGCGATCGTCGCCGGTGAGCGGCAGACCGATCTGCTCGTCGTCCGCGGCGAGCACTGCTTCGTGACGATGAACCTGTTCCCGTACAACCCGGGGCACCTCATGGTGCTGCCGAACCGGCACGTGGCGGATCTGACGGCCCTGTCCCTGGAGGAGTCCAGCGAGCTGACGGCGCTGACCCAGCACGCGATCCGCGCGACCCGGGCGATCAGCACCCCGCACGGCTTCAACGTGGGCCTCAACCTCGGCTCTGCGGCGGGCGGCTCGATCTCGCAGCACCTGCACCAGCACGTCGTGCCGCGCTGGGGCGGCGACGCCAACTTCATGACCATCGTGGGACACACCAAGACGCTCCCGCAGACGGTCGCCCAGTCCGCGGATCTGCTGCGGTCGGTGTGGGGGGAGGTGGCCTGATGCTGGAGCGCTTCCGGGCCTTTTGGAACAAGGTCTTCTCGCCCGTCGCGGACGGGCTCATCAAGATCGGCGTGACGCCGAACATGGTCACGTGGGTCGGCACCATCGGCGTCTCGTTCGGCGCGCTGTACTTCTTCCCGCAGGGCAACTTCTTCTGGGGGACGCTGTTCATCACGGCGTTCGTGTTCAGCGACATCATCGACGGCACGATGGCGCGCAAGCTCGGCCGCAGCTCGAAGTACGGCGCGTTCCTCGACTCCACCCTCGACCGGATGGGCGACGCGGCCGTGTTCGGCGGCATCGCGCTCTGGTACGCCTGGGACGGCGACTCGAGGGTCTACCTGTGCCTCGCCCTGGCCTGCCTGGTGCTGGGCAGCCTCACGTCCTACGCCCGTGCTCGCGCGGAGTCGCTCGGCATGGAGGCCAAGGGCGGCATCGCCGAGCGTTCCGACCGGCTCGTCGCCATCTTGGTGATGACGGGCCTGTCCGGGTTGTTCGACCTGCCGATCCTGCAGCACATCGCCCTGTGGGTGCTGGCCGTAGCGAGCCTGGTGACGGTCGGCCAGCGCATGGCGATGGTCAAGCGCCAGGCCGACGCGGCCTGATCTCGCGACCTCGCGCGTCTCAGTGGTGGCGGACCGGCAGGGCGCGCGCCGGTTCTCCTCGTAGACTGACGTGGTGAGCACCGAGAACCTCCCCACCGACCCGTCGACCAACACCGGCAGCGCGCGGGTCAAGCGCGGCATGGCCGAGATGCTGAAGGGCGGCGTCATCATGGACGTCGTCAACGCCGAGCAGGCCAAGATCGCCGAGGATGCCGGCGCCGTCGCCGTCATGGCGCTCGAGCGCGTCCCCGCCGACATCCGCTCCCAGGGCGGGGTCGCCCGGATGAGCGACCCGGACCTGATCGACGGCATCATCGAGGCCGTCTCGATCCCGGTCATGGCCAAGGCCCGCATCGGCCATTTCGTCGAGGCGCAGGTGCTGCAGAGCCTGGGCGTGGACTACATCGACGAGTCCGAGGTGCTGACCCCGGCCGACTACGAGAACCACATCGACAAGTGGGCCTTCACCGTCCCGTTCGTCTGTGGCGCGACCAACCTGGGCGAGGCGCTGCGCCGCATCACCGAGGGCGCGGCCATGATCCGCTCCAAGGGCGAGGCCGGCACCGGTGACGTCTCCAACGCCACGGGCCACATGCGCAAGATCCGCGCGGAGCTGCGCCGCTTGCAGGGCATGTCGAAGGACGAGCTGTTCGTCGCGGCCAAGGAGCTCCAGGCGCCGTACGAGCTGGTGGCCGAGGTCGCCGCGGCCGGCAAGCTGCCCGTCGTGCTGTTCACCGCCGGCGGCATCGCCACTCCGGCCGACGCCGCGATGATGATGCAGCTGGGCGCCGAGGGCGTCTTCGTCGGCTCGGGCATCTTCAAGTCCGGCAACCCGGCCGAGCGCGCCGCGGCCATCGTCAAGGCCACGACCTTCTTCGACGACCCCGACGTGATCGCGAAGGTCTCGCGCGGCCTGGGCGAGGCGATGGTCGGCATCAACGTCGACGAGATCCCCGAGCCGCACCGCCTCGAGACCCGCGGTTGGTGACTTGTACCACCCGCTTCGACGCAATACCCCCGGTTCCGACCGGGGGTATTCGTTTGTGTGGGGCCTTTAGTCACAAGTGACCATGACCTCTGGCCCGGATCGTTCGTGACGTCCGTCCCATCTTCTGCATTTCTTCACATTTGGCACCATCATGCCGTCATTTCGTCGCTACATTGTTACTGAAGTTAACGATGTTGATCGATGGTCGATCAGCCATTCATGAGGGAGAAGAAAATGAACAAGTCCACCAAGGGTGCTGTCGCCGCCGGAGCCGCCGCCGTCCTGCTGCTCGGTGGTGCGGGCTCGCTCGCGTACTGGAACGCCGAAGGTGACATCGCGGGCGGCACGATCACCGCCGGTGAGCTGAAGCTCACGGCGCCCACCACGAGCCAGTGGACCCTGAACGGCACCACGGTGGCGAACCCGGCCGCCGTGCTCATCGTTCCTGGCGACGAGCTCACGTACACGGGCAGCTGGACCGTCAAGGCCACCGGACAGAACATCAAGGCTCTGGTCGACTTCGACGGACTCGATGGGACCCCGAGCATCGCCGACAAGATCACGGTGACCGACACCTACACGTTGGGTACGACCGCGCTGGCCGAGGGCGACGAGCTCACGGTCGCGGACAACGGCAAGGTTCTCACCGCCACGGTCCTGGTCGACCTCCCGTTCGGCACGGTCGTCGACAACGCGTCGCAGGCCATGACCGTCAACCTGACCGCAGGCAAGGTCACGTTGACGCAGAAGGATGCCACGCCCGCCGCGGCGTGATCTCCGGCTGAGTTGAACCACCGACCATCGACTGAGGACCACGAGCATGACGACAACCACGACCGACCGCAGGCGCCCCACGGCGCTGTGGTGGGCAGGCCAGGCGCTCGCCTGGGTCGTCATCCTCGTGGCCGCCTCGGCCGTCACGGTC
Organism: Aeromicrobium sp. 636; assembly: GCF_024433585.1. Lineage (NCBI taxonomy): Bacteria > Bacillati > Actinomycetota > Actinomycetes > Propionibacteriales > Nocardioidaceae > Aeromicrobium > Aeromicrobium sp. 636. The sequence goes on along the minus strand of NZ_WNJU01000001.1, from coordinate 637,813 downwards.
GGTGTGCTCATCCCCAGGATCGGGGGCGCGACGCCCTACACGATCCTGACCGGCTCCATGCAGCCGAAGTACCCGCCGGGCACGCTCGTCGTCGTCAAGCCGACGCCCGCCGAGGAGATCGGCATCGGCTCGGTGATCACCTACCAGTTGACGTCCGGTGAGCCGACCGTCGTGACGCACCGCGTGGTCGCGGTCGCCCTCGGCTCGGACGGGCAGCCGTCCTTCACCACGAGGGGCGATGCCAACAGCGCCGACGACCTCGCGCCGGTCCAACCGGTCCAGATCAGGGGAGTGGTCTGGTACTCGGTTCCCGGACTCGGATGGATGGGCAACGCGATCGGCCAGGAGCGGCGGAACACCGCGGTCTACGTGGTGGCCGGCGGCCTGGGTCTGTACGCCGCATGGATGTTCGGTGGCGCGCTGCGCGCCCGGGTCTCCCGGCGTCGCACGGAGTCGGACCGATGAGGCGCTTCGCGCCGGCCGCGGTCTCGGCCGCGCTGATCCTGTCCGCCGTCGCCCCGGCGGCGGCTGCAGACGAGATCGGTGTGAGTCGCGATGGGCGGCGTTGGTCCGCGACACTCACGGAGCCGCTCTTCGACCCCGGCACCCGCTGGGTGCCCGGAGACACGCGGACGGTCTCGTTCTACGTCCGTAACCAGGCTCTTACCCACGCCCGGCTCGTCGCCACGGTGCGCTCCGACGATGGTGACGACCTGTGGGCCGGTGGTGACGTGACGATGCGTGCGCGAGTCCAGGGGAAGTGGTTCACGCTGCGCAACGGTCGGCCGTCCGGCGAGCTGACGCAGGAGAGTCTGCGGCCCAGCTCCGCCGTCCGCGTCGACGTCCGGGCCAAGCTCGAACCCGCGTCCACGAACGTCTCGCAGGCGAGTCGGCTGAACCTGACGCTCGGCCTGCGCCTGACCGATGCCGACGAAGGCGTCGCGGGCGCCAGTGCCGAGGCCGGTGACGGCGGCGAATCCGGTCGGTCCGACGGCTGGTTGTCCCGAACGGGTGCCTCGACACCCGCCATACTGATCTGGCTGGCCGCTGCGGCCACTGCCGTCGGCGCGGCCTTCATGGCCGCCGGACGGCGCGAGGGAGATGACGAACATGCATGAATCCATGACGAAGGGCCGTGCCCGCCTGCGCACCGCGTGGCGCCGGATCGCCTCGGTGCAGGTGCGGATGCTGCTGTCGCTCGGGCTGGTCCTGGGCTTCGCCGCCGTCGGCACCACGGCGTACTGGGCCGACACCGCCACCTTCACGACCGGCAAGATCGAGGCCGGCAGCCTCGATCTGCAGCTGGGCGGCCGGCACCCGGTCACCGACGAGATCCAGTGGCAGGCGATCGGTCTGGATCAGCCGTGGAACTACTCGGTGCTCCAGCTCGACAACGTCTCGCCCGGGGAGTCCGTCGCGATGGAGTTGCACCTGCGCAACGTCGGCACGACCCCGCTGACGTTCACCGGAGTGGGCACCTCCGCCTCGAACGACCTGGGCACGCACCTCAAGGCGTCCACCTGGCTCGGCGCCGCGGCCCGGAACGACGGCACCCGCGAGGCCGTGAACCGTAAGGGCCACTGCGACAACGGCACCGAGGCGTGGTGGGCCGGCCACGCGTTGTCCACGACGCCGGCGCACGTGACGCCCAACAACCGAGCCGTCAGCCTGGTCCCCGGCGCGTCCATCCAGGTCTGCATACTGGCCGGCCTGGCCGCCGAGGCGCCCAACAGCATCCAGGGCAAGTCCACGACGATCAAGGTCGTCCTCACCGGCAAGCAGGTCGGGACGACGTGATGGAGCCTCGTCTGCAAAGAGCCGCGGCTCGTGTCGGTAATGCCGTGCTCTGGGTGGCGGCGGTCCTCGGTGTGATCTCCCTGGTGCTCGGTCTCGCGACGGTGGTCGCCGGCGTCCAGCCGTTGATCTTCCGCTCCAGTTCGATGTCGCCGGCCATCGACGCCGGCGCGCTCGCACTGGCCAGGAGCGTCGAGGCGAAGGACCTCGCGACCGGTGACATCGTCTCGGTCATCGGTTCCGACGGCGTCCGCGTGACGCACCGCGTCGTGAAGGTCGATCGGGGAGCGGACGATCAGGTCAGCCTCGTCCTGCAGGGCGACGCCAACCAGAGCCCGGACGAGGAGCCGTACGTCGTCACCGAGGTCGACCGGGTGTTCTTCGACGTGCCCTACCTGGGCTACCTCGCGAACTGGTTGGCGAGCCCGTGGGCGATGTTCGTCGCGGGCATCCTGGTCGCGCTGCTCATCGGAAGCTTCTTCCGCCGCCCCGGAACGGGACAGCAGCGCCCGGGGGTCGGGGCCGGGATCGCCGTCGTCGTGGCGGCCGTGGGCCTGGGTGCCGGCACGCTCAGCCCGCCCCCGACAACGGAGGCGTACTTCGTCGACAACTCGACCTTCGAGGCGGGCACGATCCAGGCACACCAGGTGCGCATCTTCGACTGGGACACGTCCCCGTGCACGAACAACGCCGACGGATCGGTCACCCTGCGCTACAAGCTCACGTCGGCGCGGTACGACATGGTCTGGTACCGCGGACCGAAGGGAGGTGCGATCTCCACCCGTGCGTTCCTGACGGTCGCGCCGAGCAACCCCACGGTCGGCTCGGTGGTCACCACCAAGATCACGCGTGCGACGCTGGCGAACGGCGAATCGCTCGCCGCCGGAACGTACATGATCTCGGGACGGTCCAAGCTCAAGGGCTCGGCCACCAGTGCCTGGTTGTCGACCTCGGACCGCCAGACCGAGGTGACCGTCGACGCGACGACAGTGCGCTGCGGCGACATCAACCTGCCGCCGACGTTGACGATCGCGGCGCCGCTGGAAGGCTTCACCTATCCGTCGACGAAGGCCGTCGACGTCGCGGTCGGTCTAGCGTGCCTCAGCCTCCCCGCGCCGTGCGGCACGGCTGCCGACCCCAACGGCATCTCCACCGTGGAGTACCGCCTGCAGCGTGCGAACTGGCTCGGCACCCAGTGCTGGGACCCGAAGATCGGCACCGCTCTGCCGCCGGGCTTCTACCTCGCGGGCTGCGGCACGTGGCGCACGCCGACGACTAGTCCGGACGTGCCGAACACCTCCGGCTCGACGGTCACGTGGCGCGTGCCGCTCGGCTCGGGTGGCCCCCGGACGACGTTCAACCAGTCCGGTGACTACACCCTCTACCTGCGGATCACCGACAACGCCTCGCCCACCCGGGCGACAACCGAGCGCACGATCCGCTTCACGGTCGACTGACGGCAGGGTCGACGCGGTGACTACACTCGCCGCGTGAACGCTGCTCCCACCGTCGGTGTCTTCGCCCTGCAGGGTGACGTGCGCGAGCACCTCGCCGCGTTGGACCGTGCGGGCGTCGACGCGCTGCCCGTGCGTCGGCCCGAGGAGCTGGCCCGCTGTCACGCCCTCGTGCTGCCCGGGGGCGAGTCGACCACCATGGGCAAGCTGGCGCGCATCTTCGACCTCTTCGAGCCGCTGGCTGAGCGCATCCGCGGCGGCATGCCCACCTTCGGCACCTGCGCCGGGATGATCATGCTCGCCGAGAAGATCGAGGACGGCACGGACGGGCAGGAGACCTTCGGCGGCCTCGACATCGTGGTCCGCCGCAACGCCTTCGGACGCCAGGTCGACTCCTTCGAGACCGAGCTGGAGTTCAGCGGCATGGACGAGCTCGTGCACGCGGTGTTCATCCGCGCGCCGTGGGTCGAGTCGGCCGGATCGGGCGTCGAGGTCCTCGCGCGCGTTCGCGGGGGCGAGGCCGACGGTAAGATCGTGGCCGTTCGACAGCGCAACATCATGGCAACGTCGTTCCACCCGGAGATGGCGGGCGACGATCGCGTCCACCGCAGCTTCGTCGAGTTCATCGCCCAGTCGTGACTCACCGGTCGTGACGGGGCGCCACCAGGAAGAAGGAGAACGCCATGTCCGGCCACTCCAAGTGGGCGACCACCAAGCACAAGAAGGCCGCGATCGACGCCAAGCGCGGCAAGCTCTTCGCCAAGCTCATCAAGAACATCGAGGTGGCGGCGCGTACCGGTGGACCTGACCCCGACGGCAATCCGACGCTGTACGACGCCATCCAGAAGGCGAAGAAGCAGTCGGTCCCCAACGACAACATCGACCGCGCGGTCAAGCGTGGCGGTGGCGCCGACGGCGGGGGAGTCGACTACACGACGATCATGTACGAGGGCTACGGCCCGAACGGTGTCGCCTTCTTGATCGAGTGCCTCACCGACAACAAGAACCGGGCCGCCATGGAGGTCCGCACCGCGATGACCCGCAACGGCGGCACGATGGCCGATCCCGGATCGGTCTCGTACATGTTCAACCGCAAGGGCATCATCATCGTCCCGGCCGAGCAGGAGGGCGGGCCGACCAACGAGGACGACGTCCTGATGGCCGTGCTCGACGCGGGGGCCGAGGAGGTCAACGACCACGACGGCAGCTTCGAGGTGCTGTGCGAGCCCGGTGACCTGGTCGCCGTCCGCACCGCGCTGCAGGACGCCGGACTGGACTACGACTCCGCGGACGCCTCGTTCGTGCCCAGTGTCACCGTCGAGGTCGACGCCGAGGGAGCCGGCAAGGTGGTCCGGCTGATCGACGCGCTCGAGGACAGCGACGACGTGCAGAACGTCTACGCCAACTTCGACGCGCCGGACGAGGTCATGGCCGACCTCTGATCCCGGCTCGGCCATGATGTGGCCATGGATCGTCACGTGCGCACCCCCGACGGCGTCGGGTGGACCGTGCGCGTGGCGCGTCCGGGCCTGCGGGGGCGCGACGGCGACCTCGTCGTCGGTGGCGGCACCGACGACGGGAGCGGGTTCGGACCGCTGCTGGTCATCGTCGGACTGTTGCTGCTCGGCATGCTCAGCCCGGTCCTGGTCAAGAGCGACCGGGCGTGGGTCCTGCTGCTCGTGCCGGCCCTGGTGTTCGCCGGTTGGGTCCTGTTCGCCCGGTACCCGGTCGAGCTGCTGCGCGACGGTTCGCCCGAGCCCCGGTATCGCACCCTCGTCGCCGGGCGGGCCGCCGCCCGCCGCGTCGCCGACGAGCTCGCCGAGGAGATCTCGCGCACACCCGACGCCCAGCTCACCGGCTGAAGTCCCCGTCCGCCCCGAGATTTGCTCCCATTTCCACCTCTCAGAGGGTCTGAAAAGTCAGTTTGGGAGCAAATCTCGGGACCGGCGTGGCACCCGAGCGGGACTGGGACGAGCGCATAGGGTGTCGAACATGCGTTCCCTTCGTGTGCTCGGTGTCGACCCCGGCCTGACCCGGTGCGGCATCGGCGTCGTCGAGGGCAGCGTGGGCCGTCCGCTCGACCTCGTCGACGTCGGTGTCGTGCGCACGCCCGCCGATCTCGACCTCGCCAAGCGACTGCTGCGTCTCGAGCGCGCGCTGGACGAACTCGTCGTCCGGCTGCGGCCCGACGTCGTCGCCGTCGAGCGGGTCTTCAGCCAGCACAACGTCAGCACCGTCATGGGCACCGCCCAGGCCAGCGCCGTCGCGATGCTCGTCGCGGCGCGCCACGGTGTCCCCGTGCAGCTGCACACGCCGTCCGAGGTCAAGGCCGCCGTCACCGGCAGCGGTCGCGCCGACAAGGCCCAGGTGGCCGCCATGGTCGCGCGCCTGCTGCGTCTCGACGCTCCGCCCAAGCCGGCCGATGCGGCCGACGCGCTCGCGCTGGCGATCTGCCACCTGTGGCGCGGTGGGGCCCAGAGCCGTCTGGCCGCGGCCGTCGCGGCGGCGGGGACGGCACGATGATCGCGCACGTGCGGGGGACCGTCGCCACGGTCTCGCTCAACTCGGCCGTCCTCGATCTGGGCGGCGTCGGCTACCACGTCATGTGCACGCCCTCGACGATCGCCGACCTGAGGATCGGGCAGGAGGCCACGCTGTGGACCTCGATGGTCGTGCGCGAGGACTCGATGACGCTCTACGGCTTCGCCGACGCGCAGGAGCGCGACATGTTCGAGCTCGTCCAGACCGCCAGCGGCGTCGGGCCGAAGGTCGCCCAGGCCATGCTCGCCGTCCTGCCGCCGGAGCGGCTGCGCACCGCGATCGCGTCGTCGGACCACGCCACCTTGACCAAGGTGCCCGGCATCGGGCGCAAGGGCGCCGAGCGGATCGTCGTCGAGCTCAAGGACCGGGTCGGCGCCGTCGCCTCCAGCACGTCCGCGCCCGCCGTCTCCGGCTGGCGCGACCAGGTCCACGAGGCGCTCGTCGGGCTCGGCTGGTCGGCCAAGGACGCCGACGCGGCCATCGACCGGGTGGCCGACGGCGTCGGTGACGAGCCGGACGTCTCCACGATCCTGCGCGACGCCCTGCGATCGATGGACCGAGGCCGGTGAGCATGGACATGGAGGGATCGGACTTCGAGTCGATCGTCGCCGAGGCGGCCGGGCCGCAGGACAGCGCGTTCGAGCAGGCGCTGCGCCCCCGCACGCTCGACGAGCTGATCGGTCAGGAGCGGGTGCGCGAGCAGCTGGCCCTGGTGCTCGACGCGGCGGTCGCGCGCGACCGCACGCCCGATCACGTGCTGCTGTCCGGTCCGCCCGGCCTGGGCAAGACCACGATCGCGATGATCATCGCCAACCAGCTCTCCGCGCCCTTGCGGCTCACGAGCGGCCCCGCGATCCAGCACGCCGGCGACCTCGCCGCGATCCTCTCGGGGATCAACGAGGGCGACGTGCTCTTCATCGACGAGATCCACCGCATGTCCCGGCCCGCCGAGGAGCTGCTCTACATGGCGATGGAGGACTTCCGCGTCGACGTCATCGTCGGCAAGGGCCCCGGCGCCACCGCGATCCCGCTGCAGATCCCGCCCTTCACCGTCGTGGGCGCCACGACACGGGCCGGCCTGCTGCCGGGGCCGCTGCGCGACCGGTTCGGGTTCACGGCCCAGCTGGACTACTACGAGGCGGCCGATCTCGACCGCATCGTGCGCCGCTCGGCCGACCTTCTCGGCCTGCAGATCAGCGAGGACGCCTCGGCCGAGATCGGCTCGCGGTCGCGGGGGACACCCCGGATCGCCAACCGGCTGCTGCGGCGCGTGCGCGACTACGCCGAGGTGCGCGCCGACGGCGTGGTCGACCACCGGGTCGCCCGGGCCGCGCTCGACCTCTACGAGGTCGACGAGCTGGGCCTGGACCGCCTCGACCGAGCGGTGCTCGACGCACTGTGCCGCAACTTCGGCGGGGGACCGGTGGGCATCACCACGCTCGCCGTCGCGGTCGCCGAGGAGCGCGAGACCGTCGAGGAGCTGGCCGAGCCGTTCCTGGTCCGGCTGGGCTTCCTCGCGCGGACCCCGCGCGGCCGGGTCGCCACGGCGGCGGCATGGCGCCACCTCGGCCTCACGGCACCGCCTGAGGCGGGCGCCGGGCAACTGCCGTTCGACGCGGCCGACTAGAGTTCATGCGGTGACTGCCGCTGACTTCATCCCCTTGGCCCTACTGGCCCTCGTCTTCTTCCTGCTCATCATCCGCCCCATGCGTGAGCGTCAGAAGCAGTTCACCGCCCTGCGGCAGATGCAGGACGCCCTCCAGCCCGGCGTTCGGGTCATGATCAGCAGCGGCATCCACGGCACCGTCCGCAGCTTGGACGACGACACCATCGGCCTCGAGATCGCCCCGGGCGTCGTCGTCACCGTCGCGCGCGCCGCGGTCGCCGAGGTCGCGCAGCCGAACGAGCCGACGGAGCCGACGGAGCCGACGGAATGACCGACTTCCAGCAGGTGGCATCGCGTCTGATCCGCGCGATCGAGGACTGGCCCGAGGACGGTGTCACGTTCCGCGACATCACCCCGCTGCTGGCCGATCCCGCAGGACTCGCCGCGACGGTGGAGGCCCTCGTGGACGCCGCTCGCGCCCTCGGCCCGATCGACGTCGTCGCGGGCGTCGAGGCGCGCGGCTTCCTGCTCGCGCCGTTGATCGCCGAAGCGCTCGGCACCGGCCTCGTGCCGGTCCGCAAGGCCGGCAAACTGCCGGCCGCGCGGCTCACCGAGGCATATGCGCTCGAGTACGCCGAGGCCGTCATCGAGATCCACGCCGACGCCGTGACCGAGGGTGCCCGGGTGCTCATCGTCGACGACGTCCTGGCCACCGGCGGCACCCTGGCCGCCGCCGTCCGGCTTTTCGAGCGCGCGGGGGCCGAGGTCGCCGGCGCGCTCGTCCTGATCGAGTTGCCCGCCCTGGGAGGCCGCGACGTGCTCGCCGGTGTTCCCCTGACCGCCCTGTTGGAGTACTGATGAGTCAGCGCACCGTCCGGATCGTCGCCATCATCGCCATCGCCGCGCTCCTGCTGGGCGTGCTGGCGACGGTGATCACCGGCGCCATGTGACGCCGCCTCCGTAGAATGGACTGAAGGAGGCATGCGTGGCTGACCGCACCGAGGGCGCGCCGATCAAGGCGACCGAGTCCAAGAATCCCGACTCGGCGCGCACGTCCGCGCGCGTGCGCAGCCGGCTCGCCCGTATCGGCGGCAAGTCCACCGGCGGAGGCAACCCGGTCCTCGACCCGCTGATCAAGATCTACCGCGACACCCATCCCAAGGGTGACGTCACGTCGATCCAGAAGGCCTACGAGGTCGCCGCGGCGATGCACGAGGGCCAGAAGCGCAAGAGCGGCGACCCGTACATCACGCACCCGCTCGCCGTGGCCACCATCCTCGCCGAGCTCGGCATGACGGCGCCCACGCTGTGCGCCGCGCTTCTGCACGACACGGTCGAGGACACCCCCTACACGATCGAGCAGCTGCGCAAGGACTTCGGCGACGAGGTCGTCCACCTGGTCGACGGCGTCACCAAGCTCGACAAGGTCAAGTACGGCGACTCGGCCCAGTCCGAGACCATCCGCAAGATGGTCGTCGCCATGGCGCGCGACATCCGCGTCCTGGTCATCAAGCTGGCCGACCGCCTGCACAACATGCGCACGCTGCGCTACCTGCGTCAGGACAAGCAGGAGCGCATCGCGCGCGAGACGATCGAGATCTTCGCCCCGCTGGCGCACCGGCTGGGCATGAACATGATCAAGTGGGAGCTCGAGGACCTCGCGTTCGCGACGCTGCACCCCAAGGTCTACGACGAGATCGTGCGACTCGTCGCCGAGCGCGCGCCGTCGCGTGAGGCGTTCCTCGAGCGCGTCATCCGCGACGTCAACTCCGACCTGGGTCACGCCAAGATCAAGGCCCGCGTCACCGGCCGGCCCAAGCACTACTTCTCGATCTACCAGAAGATGTTGGTCCGCGGCCGCGAGTTCTCGGACATCTTCGACCTCGTCGGCGTGCGCATCCTCGTCGAGGACGTCGCCGACTGCTACGCCGTGCTGGGCGTCCTGCACGCCCGCTGGAACCCGATCCCGGGCCGCTTCAAGGACTACATCAGTGTCCCGAAGTTCAACATGTACCAGTCGCTGCACACGACGGTGATCGGCCCGCAGGGCAAGCCCGTCGAGCTGCAGATCCGCACCTACGCGATGCACCGCCGCGCCGAGTTCGGTGTCGCCGCGCACTGGAAGTACAAGGCCGAGTCGCTGGCCGCCGTCGGCGGCAAGGCCGGCAAGGACGGCCCCAGCGGCAACGAGATGGTGTGGCTGCGCGAGCTCGTCGACTGGCAGTCCGAGACCGAGGACTCCACCGACTTCCTGGACTCCCTGCGCTTCGAGATGCAGAACGCGGGCGTCTACGCCTACACGCCGCGCGGCGACCTGATCCAGCTTCCGGCCGGGGCCACTCCGGTCGACTTCGCGTACGCCGTTCACACCGAGGTGGGGCACACGTGCGTCGGAGCCCGCGTCAACGGCCGGCTCGTGTCGCTGGAGTCCGAGCTGCAGAGCGGCGACGTCGTCGAGATCTTCACGTCCAAGTCGCCCACCGCCGGGCCGAGCCGTGACTGGCTCGACTTCGTCAAGAGCCCGCGGGCGCGCAACAAGATCCGCCAGTGGTTCACGAAGGAGCGCCGCGAGGAGGCCATCGACCACGGCAAGGACCTCATCGCCAAGCAGATGCGCAAGGAGGGTCTGCCGATGCATCGCCTGTTCCGGCAGGCGAACCTCGACACGGTGGCCAAGGAGATGGGCTACGCCGACGTCTCCACCCTGTTCGCGGCGGTCGGCGAGAGCAACGTCGGTGCCCAGAACGTCGTCGACCGGGTCATCGACCTGGCCGGCGGCCGCGAGGGAGCCGAGGAGGAGGCCGCCGAGGCCACCGCGATGCCCGTGCGCTCCAGCCGCCCGTCCTCGAGGATGCGCGGCGACGCCGGCGTCGAGGTCGTGGGCGTCTCGGGCGACATGCTGGTCAAGCTGGCGCGCTGCTGCACGCCGGTCCCGGGCGACGACATCCGCGGATTCGTCACGCGCGGCTCCGGCATCTCGGTGCACCGCACCGACTGCGCCAACTTCAAGGGCCTCGCGGCGCAGACCGAGCGCGTCGTGGACGTGCGTTGGGTCGCGAACACCAAGACGACGTTCCTCGTCGCGATGCAGGTCGAGGCCCTCGACCGGCCGCACCTGCTGTCCGACATCACCAAGGTGATCTCGGACCAGCACGTCAACATCTTGTCGGCGACGCTCAGCACCGGCCGCGACCGCGTGGCCAAGAGCCGCTTCACGTTCGAGATGGGCGACGCCAAGCACCTGGGATCGGTGCTCAAGGCCGTCAACAACGTGCCGGGCGTCTTCGACGCCTACCGCGTCACTCAGTAGCTCGCCGGACCAATCTCGCTACACGGTCTCGCTGCGCTCGCCCGCACTCGATCAGCGGAGCAGCGGCACAGGTGATCGAGTAGCAGGGCGAGGAACGAGCCCGCGTATCGGGATCAGCGGGGCGGGGCAGCGACGTCAGCTGAAGTCGGACGCGGTGCGCTTGGCGATGTCGAGGAAGGCCTGACGCGACTCGAGGTTCTCGCGCAGGTCCTTGATCTTCTTCTGGTCGCCGGCCGCCTCGGCCTTCGCCAGGTCGGCCTCGATCGCGGCGATGGCGTCCTCGAGCTTGGTGATCATGTCGTCCGCGCGGGCCGACTTCTCGGGGTCGGTGCGCTTCCACTCCTGGTCGCCGGCGTCGCGGATCGCCTTCTCGACGACGCGGATGCGGCCCTCGAGCTCCTTGATCTGGTCGCGCGGGACCTTGCCGGCGGCCTCCCAGCGGTCGGCGATGTCGTGCCAGGCACGACGAGCCGAGTCGAGGTCCTTGATCGGCAGCAGTGCCTCGGCCTCGACGAGGATCTCGCGCTTGGCGACCGCGTTCTCGGCGAACTCGGCCTCCTCGGCGGCGTTGGCGGCCTCGCGGGCCGAGAAGAAGACGTCCTGGGCGCTGCGGAAGCGCTTCCAGAGCTTGTCCTCGACGTTGCGGGGAGCCGAGCCGGCGGCCTTCCAGCGCTGCATGAGGTCGCGGTAGGCGCTCGAGGTCGCGCCCCACTCGGTGGAGTTCGAGAGGGCCTCGGCCTCCTCGATCAGCTTCTCCTTGATCTTCTGGGCCTTCTCGCGGCGCTCGCTCTGCTCGCCGAAGTGGGCCTTGCGCTTCTTCGTGTACGCGGTGCGCGCGGTCGAGAAGCGGTGCCACAGCTCGTCGTCGGCGGACTTGCTGAGGCGAGGGAGCGCCTTCCACTCGTCGAGGAGCGCACGCAGCCGGTCGGCGCCGTTGCGCCAGTCCTGGCCGGCGCCGATCTTCTCGGCCTCGTCGACGATGCGGGTCTTGGCCTCGGTGGCCTCGGCGGTGCGCTGCTCGCGCTCGGCCTTGCGCTTGGCACGCAGCTCACCGAGGGAGGGCTCGAGGGCGTCGAGGCGCGTCGACAGCGAGGCGAGGTCACCGACCGCCTGGGCGTCGACGAGCTGCTCGCGGATCGTCGCGATCGCCTTCGTGGCGTCGTCGGGCGACACCGTGCCGGCCTCGATGCGCTTCTCCAGCAGGTTCACCTCGGTCTCGAGGTTCTCGAACCGTCGCGTGTAGAACGCGAGCGCCTCGTCGGCGTCTCCGCCGGTCACCCATTGTCCGATCAGCCGCTCGCCGTCACCCTCCTTGACGTAGACGTTTCCATCTGCGTCCACACGGCCCCAGTCGCTCATGGCGGTCAGTCTAGGAGGTTCGCGGCACGGTGGCGTCCTCGCGTACCCTGACAGGCGTGCTTCTCACCGCCTTCCCCGCCGGACCACTGCAGGCGAACTGCTATTTCGTCGCCTCGGGACCGGGCCAACCGTGCGCCATCGTCGACCCGGGCCAGCAGTCCGCCGAGGGGGTGCGCGCGGTCGTCGCCGAGCATGAACTGCGACCCGCCGCCGTCCTCGTGACGCACGGACACTTCGACCACATGTGGGACGCCAAGCAGGTCGCCGACGAGTTCGGCTGCCCGCTGTGGATCCACCCGACCGACCGCCACCTGCTCGCCGACCCGATGGCCGCGATCTCGAACGAGTCCGCCGCGATGCTGCGCGAGCAGATCGGCGACATCGACCCGTCGCAGTTCGGCGAGCCGGCCGACGTCCGCGACGCCGTCGACGGCGCCACGATCGAGGTGGGCGACCTGACGATCACCGTCGACCACTGCCCGGGACACACGCCGGGCACCGTCGCGTACCGCGTCGACTACACCGGCCCCGAGCCCGTCTCGCAGATCATGTTCTCGGGCGACTTCCTGTTCTTCGGCTCCATCGGCCGCACCGACCTGGTCGGTGGCGACCACGCCGAGATGCTGCGCAGCCTGCAGAGCAAGATCCTCACGCTGCCCGACGACGTCGTGGTGCTGCCCGGCCACGGCCAGCAGTCGTCGATCGGTCGCGAGAAGCAGACCAACCCCTTCCTGCTGGAGCTGATGGCATGAGCAAGCTGTCCGGCTTTCCCGAGTTCCTCCCCGCCGAGCGCAACGTCGAGCGCGCCGTGCTCGACCACCTGAGCCGCGTCTTCGAGCTGCACGGCTTCGCCAACATCGAGACCCGCGCGGTCGAGCCCCTCGAGACGCTGCTGCGCAAGGGCGAGATCGACAAGGAGGTCTACGCCGTCCGGCGCCTGCACGCCGACGAGTCCGAGGCCTCCGAGCTGGCGCTGCACTTCGACCTCACGGTGCCGTTCGCGCGCTACGTCGTCGAGAACGCCGGTCACCTGCAGTTCCCGTTCCGCCGCTACCAGATCCAGAAGGTCTGGCGCGGCGAGCGCCCGCAGGCCGGCCGCTTCCGCGAGTTCACCCAGGCCGACATCGACATCGTCGGCGACGGCACGCTGCCGTTCCACTTCGACGTCGAGGTCGCCCGCGTCATGGCCGAGGCGTTGGCGGGTCTGCCGATCCCCGGCCTGTCGATGACGCTGCAGGTCAGCAACCGCAAGGTGCTCGAGGGCTTCTACCTCGGCCTGGGCATCGAGCAGCCGACCGCCGTCATGCAGGTCATCGACAAGCTCGACAAGCTGACGGGCGACAAGATCGCCGACCTGCTGGGCGACCTGGGACTGTCCGAGGACCAGGCGAACCGCTGCCTGGGACTGGCCGAGATCATCACGACCGACACGTCGTTCGTCCAGCGTGTCCGCGACCTGGGTGTCGAGCACCCGATGCTGGACGAGGGACTGGCCGAGCTGGAGGCCGTCATCGCGGGGTGTGCCACTGTCGAGGGTGTGACCGTCACCGCCGACCTGCGCATCGCGCGCGGACTGGACTACTACACCGGCACGGTCTTCGAGACCCGGGTGGCGGAGTTCCCGGCCCTGGGCTCGATCTGCTCGGGCGGCCGCTACGACCAGCTCGCCAGCGACGGCAAGCGCACCTACCCCGGTGTCGGCCTGTCGATCGGCGTCTCGCGCCTGCTGTCGACCCTCACGACCAGCGGCATCACCGCCAGCCGGTCGGTGCCGTCGGTGGTCCTGGTGGCCGTCAACGACGAGGCGTCCCGCCCCGAGAGCGACGCGATCGCCCAGCAGCTGCGGGCCCGCGGCATCGCCTGCGAGGTCGCCCCCAACGCCCAGAAGTTCGGCAAGCAGATCCGCTTCGCCGAGCGCCGCGGCATCCCCTTCGTCTGGTTCGTCAACGATGACGGACACCAGGCCAAGGACATCCGCACCGGTGAGCAGGTGTCGGCCGATCCCGACGCCTGGACACCCCCCGAGACCGACCTGCGACCGCAGGTGACCCACAAGGAGACGACAGCGTGATCCGCACCCATGACGCCGGGACCCTGACCGCCGCGAACATCGGCGAGAGCGTCACGCTCGCCGGCTGGGTCGCGCGCCGCCGCGACCACGGTGGAGTCGCCTTCATCGACCTGCGCGAGGCCAGCGGCGTTGCCCAGGTCGTCGTCCGCGAGGACGTCGCCCACCAGCTGCGCAACGAGTTCTGCATCAAGGTCACCGGCACGGTCCAGCGCCGTCCCGAGGGCAACGAGAACCCCGCGATCCCCACGGGCGAGATCGAGGTCATCGCCGACGACGTCGAGATCCTCTCGAGGTCCGAGCCGCTGCCGTTCCCGATCGACGAGCACGTGGAGGTGGGGGAGGAGGCGCGTCTCAAGCACCGCTACCTCGACCTGCGCCGCCCCGCCCCGGCCCACGCGATGCGGCTGCGCTCGAAGGTCAACGCCACGGCGCGCCGGGTGCTGGAGGGTCACGACTTCGTCGAGGTCGAGACGCCCACGCTGACCCGCTCCACGCCCGAGGGCGCCCGCGACTTCCTCGTGCCGGCGCGTCTGCGTCCCGGCTCCTGGTACGCGCTGCCGCAGAGCCCGCAGCTGTTCAAGCAGCTGCTCATGGTCGGCGGCCTCGAGCGGTACTACCAGATCGCGCGCTGCTACCGCGACGAGGACTTCCGCGCCGATCGCCAGCCCGAGTTCACCCAGCTCGACATCGAGATGAGCTTCGTCGATCCCGACGACGTCATGGCGCTGGCCGAGGAGATCTACGTCGCGCTGTGGAAGCTGATCGACGTCGATCTGCCCACGCCGTTCCCGCGCATCACCTACGCGGACGCGATGAGCAAGTACGGCTCGGACAAGCCCGACCTGCGCTTCGACCTCGAGCTGGTCGAGCTGACCGACTACTTCAAGGACACGCCCTTCCGCGTGTTCCAGGCCCCCTACGTCGGCGCGGTCGTGCACCCCGGTGGCGCCTCGCAGGCCCGCCGCACGCTCGACGGCTGGCAGGAGTGGGCCAAGCAGCGCGGTGCCCGTGGCCTGGCCTACGTGCTGGTCCAGGAGGACGGCTCGCTGACCGGACCGGTCGCCAAGAACCTGTCCGACGCCGAGCGTGAGGGTCTCGTCGAGGCCGTCGGCGCGAAGCCCGGCGACGCCGTCTACTTCTCGGCCGGCCCGGTCAAGAGCTCGCGTCAGCTGCTCGGCGCCGCGCGCATCGAGATCGCCAAGCGCGAGAACCTCATCGACGAGTCGAAGTGGGCCTTCTGCTTCGTCGTCGACTGGCCGATGTTCGAGTCCGTCAGCGAGCTCGACTCCGGTGACGTCGCCGTCGGCGGCGGCGAGTGGACCGCCGTGCACCACGCGTTCACGGCGCCCCAGGATCCCGCGACCCTCGCGACGCCGGGCGAGTCCCTGGCCCAGGCCTACGACATCGTCTGCAACGGCAACGAGGTCGGCGGCGGCTCGATCCGTATCCACCGCGAGGACGTCCAGAAGCGCGTCTTCGAGATCATGGGCATCGGCAATGAGGAGGCCCAGGAGAAGTTCGGCTTCCTGCTCGAGGCGTTCAAGTACGGCGCCCCGCCGCACGGCGGCATCGCGTTCGGCTGGGACCGCACGGTCGCCCTGTTGGCCGGCGCCGACTCGATCCGCGAGGTCATCGCGTTCCCGAAGTCCGGCGGCGGCTACGACCCGCTGACCGCGGCTCCGGCGCCGATCACACCCGAGCAGCGCGCCGAGGCCGGCGTCGACGCCACCCCGGACGAGGACGAGGACGAGAACCAGGCATGAGCACCTGGCTGCCTCCGGAGGAGGACCCGCGCCCTCAGGGCAAGCCGGTCGGTGAGCTGGCCACGTACGCCGAGTACCTGGCCTACCACCGGCTGACCTTGCAGCTGAAGTGCGACGGGCTCTCCCCGGAGCAGCTGGCGCAGCGCAGCGTGCCGCCCAGCACGCTGTCGCTGCTCGGTCTCGTGCGCCACCTCGCGTACGTCGAGCACCACTGGTTCGTCCGGGTCGCCCAGCAGTCCGACGAGGAGCCGCTGTTCCTCGAGGCGGACGACCGCGATGCCGACTTCACCGGCGCCGTCGGAACGCAGGAGTGCGTCGACGAGGCGTTCGGGGCGTTGCGCCTGCAGATCGCCCGAGCCGAGGAGTGGTTCGAGGTCCTCGACGAGACCGACCTCGATCGCGGGGTGCCTCATCACGGCAGCACCATCGCGATCCGCGAGCTGTTGGTGCACATGATCGAGGAGTACGCCCGCCACAACGGTCACGCCGACCTGCTGCGCGAGTGCATCGACGGTCGCACCGGGGACTAGGCGACCTCCTCGATCGCCGCGCCCACCGCGGCCGGATCGATCAACTGGTGCAGGTGACCGCCGTCCAGGGTCATCGTGGGCCAGCCCGCCTCCCGGGCGAACCGGCGTTCCGCGGCGTAGGTGTCGCCGAAGGCGAGGTAGGCGGCTGGGCGCTCGGACCACCCGGGAGGGACCGGCACCGTGCTGGTGAAGTACGACAGGGGCAGCCGCTGCTGCTCGGCCGCCACGGTCTCGAACGTGCGCCGGTCGGGGAACAGATCGGCGATGTTCGGCCACCAGTCCGTCCACGGGGGCAGGTGCCCGTCAGGCCCGACGAGATCGCGCAGGAGGTCCAGGACGGGCTCCGGGGCCAGCGACGTCCTGGGCCCGACGCCGAGAGGCAGGGCGGCATCGACGTAGATGGTGCGCTCCACGTCGAGCACGGTGCTGAGCCGCGGTGCATGCAGGCCCGCGTTGCTGTGGGGGACGAGGGTGACCGGGCCGCCCGCGGCCGACCTGACGATCGCGTCGCGCACCCGTTCGGGCGTCCTCGACTGCGTGCCGAAGTCCACCACCGAGGCCGCGTGACCCCGGTCGTGCAGCCAGGACTGCACGGGCCGCCAGGTGGCCGGGCCGAGCAGGGGACTGGGCACGAGGAGGAACATGCTCATCGCGGCCCATTCTCCCTGACGGACGCCAGTAGGCTCGTACAGTGACCGACGGACTCTTTGACCTACCGGAGACGACCGGAGGTCCCCGGCGCGACTCGAGCGGGTCCCTCGCAGGGAACGTCCACTCCAGCGCACCCCTCGCGGTGCGGATGCGGCCGCAGTCGCTCGACGAGCTGGTGGGGCAGCAGCACCTGCTGGCGCCGGGCTCGCCGTTGCGCCGGATGATCGAGGGCAACGCCCCGCTGACCGTGCTGCTGTGGGGCCCGCCCGGCACCGGCAAGACGACGCTCGCGAGCCTGATCAGCCACCAGACCGACCGGCGCTTCGTCGAGGTGTCGGCGGTCAGCGCGGGCGTCAAGGAGGTCCGTGAGGTCATCGCGGGCGCGCGCCAGGCGCTGTCGCGCGGCAAGGAGACGGTGCTCTTCGTCGATGAGGTCCACCGCTTCAGCAAGGCCCAGCAGGACGCACTGCTGCCCGGCGTCGAGAACCGGTGGGTCAGCCTCGTCGCGGCGACCACCGAGAACCCGCACTTCAGCGTGATCTCGCCGCTGCTGAGCCGCTCGCTGCTGCTCACGCTCCAGCCCCTGACCGACGACGACATCGCCGTCCTGCTCGACCGGGCCATGACCGACGAGCGGGGGTTCGGCGGAAAACTCACGATCGCCGACGACGCGCGAGACCACCTCGTGCGGCTCGCCGGTGGCGACGGCCGCCGGGGTCTGACCTACCTCGAGGCGGCCGCCGGAGCCGCCACCGATCAGGGCCACCCCGAGATCACCCTCGACGACGCGGCACTGGCCGTCGACAAGGCCGCCGTGCGGTACGACCGGCAGGGCGACCAGCACTACGACGTCACCAGCGCGTTCATCAAGTCGATCCGCGGCTCCGACGTCGACGCGGCGCTGCACTACTTGGCGCGAATGATCGAGGCGGGGGAGGACCCGCGCTTCATCGCCCGCCGGCTGATGATCCACGCCAGCGAGGACATCGGCATGGCCGACCCGACGGCGCTGCCGATGGCCACGGCCACGGCGCAGGCGGTCGCGATGATCGGCTTCCCCGAGGCGCGCATCCCCCTCGCGCAGGCGGTCATCCACCTCGCGACGGCGCCGAAGTCGAACGCCGTCATCCGCGCGATCGACGCCGCGATGGCCGACGTCCGTGCCGGCAAGGTCGGCGCGGTGCCGCCGGCGCTGCGCGACGCCCATTACGCCGGGGCCAAGAAGCTGGGCCACGGTCACGACTACGTGTACCCCCATGACGACACCCGGGGCGTGGTGCCGCAGCAGTACGCGCCCGACGACGTCGACGGCTCGGACTACTACGAGCCGGGACCGCACGGGGCCGAAGGGGCGATCGCCGAGCGACTCGCCCGAATCCGCGCAATCGTCCGGGACCGGTAACCTCGTTCCCATGTCCGTGCAGTGGGTGATCCTCGTCGTCACGGCCGTGCTGGCCGTCGTCGCGGTCGTCGCTGCCGTCGTCACCGTGCGCGCCCTGCGCCAGATCAAGGCCGTGAATCGCGAGGCCCGCGAGGACCGAGCCGCCCTGGTCGTGACCGAGCCGGCTCCCGTGCCGGAGCCGGTGGCGCAGATCGAGGAGGCGCCGTCGGCCGAGGTCGTCCGGGTCGTCGAGGGCCGCGTGATCGTCCAGCCGACCCAGGACCAGGTCGTCGCGGCCACCATGACCCGGCCCGCCGTGCGGCTCAACATCGTGGCCGCCGGGCTGGCGCACGCGCTGCGCCCCGAGAGCCGTGACCGGATCCTGGGGCTCATGCGTCGTGAGTACCGGGCCCGCAAACGAGCGCGTCAACGTGCCGCGCGCGCGGCCGCCCGCGCCACCAACGGTCCGCCGCCCGCCGGCGGACGAGACTGGGTGGGCTCATGAGCGCCCGCGTCGTCTGGTTCGTCGCCGGTGCCGCCGCCGGTGTCTACTCCAGCGTCAAGGCCCGACGTGCCGCCTACCGCTTGTCGATGCCCGGTCTGATCGACCAGGCCGCGGCGCTCGGCTCGGGGGTGCGTGCCTTCCGGGCCGAGATGAACGAGGGCATGAACTCCAAGGAACACCAGCTGCGCACGCACCTGCTGGCCTCCGATCCCGAACTCCGGCTCGCCCTGCCCGAGCCCACCGAAACCTCTGAACCGAAGGAACTTCCCTGATGGAGACCGCTGAGATCCGGCGCCGATTCCTGTCCCACTTCGAGAACGCCGGCCACACGGTCGTGCCCTCGGCCCCGCTGCTGTTCGACGACCCGAACCTGCTGTTCGTCAACGCCGGCATGGTCCCGTTCAAGCCGTACTTCCTCGGCCAGGAGACGCCCCCGTTCGACCGTGCCACGAGCGTGCAGAAGTGCGTGCGCACCCTCGACATCGAGGAGGTCGGCAAGACCACCCGCCACGGCACGTTCTTCCAGATGAACGGCAACTTCAGCTTCGGTGACTACTTCAAGGAAGGTGCGATCCGGCACGCCTGGGAGCTCATCACCAACTCGGTCGACGACGGCGGCCTGGGCTTCGACCCCGACAAGATCTGGGTCACGGTCCTGCACACCGACACCGAGTCGCGCGAGCTGTGGAAGAAGGTCGCCGGGCTGCCCGACGAGCGCATCCAGAACCGCGGCCTGCTGGACAACTACTGGCACATGGGCGTCGAGGGACCGGGCGGCCCCTGCTCGGAGATCTACGTCGACCGCGGCCCGCAGTACGGCCCCGACGGCGGACCCGAGGCCGACGAGGACCGGTTCCTGGAGATCTGGAACCTGGTCTTCATGCAGGAGGAGATCACCAACGTCACCGCGAAGGACAAGTTCGACGTGGTGGGACCCCTGCCGCAGCAGAACATCGACACGGGCATGGGCCTCGAGCGCGTCGCGTACCTCCTGCAGGGCAAGGAGAACATGTACGAGATCGACGAGGTCTACCCCGTGATCGCCAAGGCCGCCGAGCTCAGCGGCCGGGCCTACGGGGCCGACCACGACGACGACGTGCGCTTCCGTGTCATCGCCGACCACGTCCGCAGCAGCCTGATGCTGATCGGCGACGGCGTCACGCCGGGCAACGAGTCGCGCGGCTACGTGCTGCGCCGCCTGCTGCGCCGCGCGGTCCGCTCGATGCGCCTGCTGGGCTACGACGACCCCGCGTTGCCCGAGCTGCTGCCGGTCAGCCTCGATCGCATGAAGGCGTCGTACCCCGAGCTGGAGACCGACTTCGCCCGAATCAGCCAGATCGCCTACGCCGAGGAGGAGGCGTTCCGCCAGACCCTGGGCAAGGGCACGCAGATCTTCGACGTCGCTGCGGGCGAGACCAAGAAGTCCGGCGGCACGGTGCTCAGCGGCGACCAGGCGTTCGCGCTGCACGACACCTACGGCTTCCCGATCGACCTGACGCTGGAGATGGCGCAGGAGCAGGGCCTGTCGGTCGACCAGGAGGGCTTCCGGGCGCTCATGGCCGAGCAGCGGGCCCGCGCCAAGGCCGACGCGAAGGCCAAGAAGGGCGTCCACGCCGACACGACGATCTACCGCCAGACGATCGACGCCTTCGGGCCGACGGACTGGCTGGCCTACACGAACCTCATCACCGAGTCCAAGGTGCTGGCGCTGCTGTCCGGCGGCGCGCAGGTCCCCGTCCTGTCCGAGGGACAGGTCGGCGAGGTCGTCCTGGACCGCACGGGCTTCTACGCCGAGTCCGGCGGCCAGAACGCCGACGCCGGCATGCTGCGCTGGGACGGCGGCCAGGCCGAGGTCCTCGACGTCCAGCGGCCCATCCGCGGCCTGGTCGTCCACCAGGTCCGGGTCCAGTCCGGCGAGCTGACCACGGGCGCCGACCTGTCCGCCGAGGTCGACCACGACTGGCGCCTCGGTGCCCGTCAGGCGCACTCGGGCACGCACGTCGTGCACGCGGCGCTGCGCGAGGTGCTCGGCCCGACGGCGCTGCAGTCCGGCTCGTACAACCGTCCGGGCTACCTGCGCCTCGACTTCGGCTGGGGCGGCGCGCTCGATCCCGAGCAGCTGCACCAGGTCGAGCACGTCTCGAACCGGGCGCTGCGCGAGGACCTGCAGGTCTCGCAGCACTGGATGAGCCTGCCCGAGGCCAAGGAGTTCGGTGCCCTGGCGCTGTTCGGCGAGACCTACGGCGAGCAGGTGCGCGTCATCGAGATCGGCGGCCCCTGGTCGCGCGAGCTGTGCGGCGGCACCCACGTCGAGCGCTCGAGCCAGATCGGCACCGTCGTCCTGACGTCCGACACGTCCGTCGGCGCCGGCCACCGCCGCGTCGAGGCGTTCGTCGGCATCGAGGGCTTCGAGTACCTCGCCCGTGAGCGCGACCTGGTCTCGCAGCTGACCGAGATGCTCAAGGCCAAGCCCGACGACGTGCCCGCGAAGGTCAACGACCTCGTCTCGCGCCTGAAGGCGACCGAGAAGGAGCTCGAGAAGATCAAGAGCGCTCAGTTGCAGGGTGCGGCCGGCGACATCGCCGCGGCCGCGGTGGACGTCGACGGTGTCGCGTTCGTCGGTCACCGTGCCGAGGGCGTCGGCGGCGGTGACGTGCGTCAGCTCGCACTCGACATCCGTGGTCGCCTGCAGGACCGCCCCGCGGTCGTCGTGGTCGTCGGCACCGCCGGTGACAAGCCGTCGGCCGTCGTGGCCCTCAACCCGCAGGCGGTCGACCGTGGCCTCTCGGCGCAGCAGCTGATCACGGTCGTGGGCCAGCACATCGGCGGACGCGGCGGCGGCAAGGCCGACGTCGCCCAGGGCGGCGGCACGGACCTCGGTGGCATCGAGCCCGCGTTCGGCGCGGTCCGGGAGGCCCTGCGCGGATGACCTGGCGCCGAGGAC
This sequence comes from Aeromicrobium sp. 636, assembly GCF_024433585.1. Lineage (NCBI taxonomy): Bacteria > Bacillati > Actinomycetota > Actinomycetes > Propionibacteriales > Nocardioidaceae > Aeromicrobium > Aeromicrobium sp. 636. The sequence goes on along the minus strand of NZ_WNJU01000001.1, from coordinate 615,904 downwards.
GCCGGCTCGGCGTCGACGTGGGGGATGCCCGGATCGGGGTCGCGTCGTGCGACCCCGACGGGATGATCGCCACGCCGGTCGAGACGGTGCCCGCCGGACCGCAGTCGATCGCTCGTCTCGTGGCCCTGGCGCAGGAGTACGAGGTGCTCGAGGTCGTCGTCGGCCTGCCGCTCGGGATGTCGGGTCGCGAAGGTCCTGCCGCCGTCAAGGTGAGGGCGTTCGCCGACACCCTCGCGGCGGCGGTCCATGCAGCGATGCCGGGCGTTTCGGTACGGTTGGTCGATGAACGTCTCTCGACCGTGGCGGGCCAGGCCCAGCTGCACGCGAGCGGACGGACGACGAAGTCGTCTCGTGCGGTCATCGATCAGGCGGCTGCCGTGGTGATTCTGCAGTCGGCGATCGACGCCGAGAAGACGCGGGGGACCGCCTCCGGCGAGGTGGTCGCCGTGACTGAAGGGAACGACGGATGAGTGGTGGCGACGGCGGTCTGACGATGCTGACCGGACCGGAGGAGCCCCGGCCCTCCCGACCCGGTTCGCGGCGCAAGGCCGAGCCGCCCGCGAAGAAGAAGTCGGGCCTGAAGAACATCATCGCGCTCATCGCGGTGGCCGCGATCCTCGTCGGCGGCTACGTCGTCGTCACGAAGGTCATGGATCGCATGGGCGGCGCCGACGACTACTCCGGCTCGGGCACGGGCACCGTCGAGGTGACCATCCCCTCGGGAGCCAGCGGCATCGACATCGCCCGGATCCTGGCCAAGGACGACGTGGTCAAGTCCTCCGAGGCGTTCTACCAACTCAGTCTCAGCGACAGCCGCGCCCAGCAGGTCCAGCCGGGGACCTACCGGCTCCGCAAGCAGATGTCGGCCGAGGCCGCGCTGACCGTGCTGGTCGACCCCTCCGCCCGCATCCAGGCCAAGTTCACGGTCCCCGAGGGCGCCCGGGTCGGGCAGATCGTCGAGATCATCTCCAAGAACACCGAGCTGAAGGCCGAGGACCTCGAGGCCGCGCTCGACGATCCCGCCACGATCGGCCTGCCGGACTACGCGAACGGCAACCCCGAGGGCTACCTGTACCCCGAGACGTACTTCGTCGAGCCCGGTGATGATGCCAAGGCCGTGCTGTCGCGCATGGTCAAGCAGACGCTGAAGGTGGCCAAGGACCTCGACATCGGCTCGCGCGCCCCCGCGCTGGGCCTGTCGGGCGAGGAGGTCCTCACGGTCGCCAGCATCCTGGAGTACGAGGGTCAGAAGGACGAGGACTACGCCAAGATCGCGCGGGTCCTCTACAACCGCATCGAGCAGGGCATGCCGCTGCAGCTGGACTCGACGGTCTCGTACGTCAGCGAGCGCAAGGGCGATGTCTGGACGACGGCCGAGGAGCGCGCCAACCCGTCGCTCTACAACACCTACCAGCACGCGGGCCTGCCCCCGGGACCGATCGGCTCGCCCGGCGAGGCCTCGATCCAGGCGGCGCTCAACCCCGCCCAGGGTCCGTGGCTGTACTTCTTCGCCACGAAGGACGGCTCGGTCATCTACAACGAGGACTTCGGCAAGCACACGCGTGACTGTCAGGCAGAGTACGGCGCCGGTTCGTGCGGTGGCTGAGGTGAGGTGCGCCGTCGTCGGCTCGCCCATCGCCCATTCGCTGTCGCCGGCGATGCACCGGGCGGCCTACCGGCTGCTCGGCCTGGACTGGAGCTACGGCGCGTTCGACGTGCAGGCGGGCGAGCTCACCGAGTTCGTCTCCGAGCATCGTGAGGGATGGCGGGGCTACTCGGTCACGGCCCCGCTCAAGCGCGAGGCGGCCGCACTCGCCGCTCGGCGCGACCGGGAGGTCGAGGCCCTCGGGGTGGCCAACACGCTCGTCGCGATCGACGGTGGCTGGTCCGCGGTCAACACCGATGTCCCCGGCGCGGTCAACGCCCTGCGCGACGTCGGCGTGGAGTCGCTCTCGACGGTGCGCATCCTCGGCGCCGGCGCGACCGCGGCGTCCATGGCCCTGGCCGCCTTGCGGCTCGGCGCACGCGAGGTCGAGTTGCGCGTACGCGACCAGGCGCGGGCGGCTCGCACGGCCGCGGCGATCGAGCAGCTGGGGCTGGCCGTGTCGGTCGTCCCGTTCCACGTCGACGTGACCGAGTCCGTCGACCTGCTGGTCTCGACGGTGCCCGGCGCGGCGATCGCGGGGCACGAGCACACCTTCGTGGGCACGGCGGACGCGGTGTTCGACGTCGTCTACGACCCGTGGCCCACCGGGCTGATGGCGTCGGCGCAGTCCGAGGGCCGGCCGCTCGTGAGCGGCCTCGACCTGCTGGCCCACCAGGCTGTGCTGCAGATCGAGCTCATGACCGGCGAGGCGGTCCAACCGGACGTCTTGGTGACAGCGGCCATGGAGGCGCTCGCCAGCCGTTAGGGTGCACCTCGTGCCCGTCATGACGATCGTCGCCATCGTGCTCGCCGGTCTGCTGGGCGGGGTCTCTCCGCGCCTGCTGGCCCGCCTGCCGGAGCCGACCGCCGAGCCCGAGCCGGACATGCCCGAGAAGATCGCGTACGCGGTCCTGGGCTCCACCCCGAGGTTGGGCCTGTGGCTCGCGTTGGCCGCGGCCCTGCTCGCCGCGATCGCCGCCGCCACGATCACCGAGCCGAAGTTGCTGCCGGTGTGGATCCCGATCGCTGCGGCCACGCCCGTCCTGGCGTGGGTCGACTGGAAGGTGCACCTGCTGCCGTACCTGATCGTCGCGCCGCTGTACGTCGTGACCTGGCTGCTCGTCGGCGTCAGCGCGCTGGTGATGCGGGACGCCTCGGTGCTGCTGCACGCGCTGCTGGGCAACCTCGCCGTGTTCGGCTTCTACTTCGTCATGGGCCTCATCGGGCCGATGGGCTACGGCGACGTGCGGCTCTCCGCCGTGGTCGGCACGGCGCTGGGCCCGCTGGGCGTCATGGCCACGTTCTACGGGGTGTTCTTCGGCATGGTGATCGGTGCGGTGGTGGGCCTGGTGCTCGTCCGTGGCCGGCTCGGCACGAAGACGCCGATCGCGTTCGGTCCCTACCTGCTGCTCGGTGCGTTCGCCGCACTCTGGGTCTGACAGATGGGGGCGGGGCGGGTCTGAGACAATCGCCGCATGCTTCGTTGGTTGACCGCCGGAGAGTCACACGGCCCCGCCCTTGTCGCCACCCTCGATGGCCTGCCGGCCGGGGTCGAGGTGACCAGCAAGGAGATCCAGGCCGCCCTGGCGCGCCGTCGCCTCGGCTACGGCCGCGGCGCCCGCATGGCGTTCGAGGCCGATGAGCTCGAGATCATCGGCGGCATCCGCCACGGCCGCACGCTCGGCAGCCCCATCGCGATGCGCATCGGCAACAGCGAGTGGCCCAAGTGGGAGCAGGTCATGGCGGCCGATCCCGTCGACCCCGAGACGCTCGCCGGTCTCAAGCGCAACGCGCCGCTGACCCGTCCGCGACCCGGTCACGCCGATCTCGCCGGCATGCAGAAGTTCGACTTCGACGAGGCCCGGCCGATCCTCGAGCGCGCCAGCGCCCGCGAGACCGCCGCCCGCGTCGCCCTGGGCGAGATCGCGGCGCAGTTCATCGCCCAGACGACGGGCGCCACGATCGTCAGCCACGTCGTCGAGCTGGGCACCGTCAAGGCCCCCGCCGGTCTGCTGCCGCGCCACCGCGACGTCGAGCGTCTCGACGCCGACCCGCTGCGCTGCTTCGATCCCGAGACGTCGACCGCGATGGTGGCCGAGGTCGACGCCGCGCACAAGGACGGCGACACGCTCGGCGGCGTCGTCGAGGTCATCGTCGAGGGCCTCCCGCCGGGTCTGGGCTCGCACACGCAGTGGGACCGTCGCCTCGACAGCCGCCTGGCCGCCGCGTTGATGGGCATCCAGGCCATCAAGGGAGTCGAGCTCGGCGACGGCTTCGAGCTGGCGCGCACCCGCGGCTCGCTGGCGCACGACGAGATCGTCCCCACGCCCGACGGCATCCGGCGCGTCTCGGGCCGCGCCGGCGGCACCGAGGGCGGCATGACCACCGGCGAGCTGCTGCGCGTCCGCGCGGCGATGAAGCCGATCGCCACGGTCCCGCGCGCGCTGCGCACGATCGACGTCCAGACCGGCGAGGAGACCCGGGCGCACCACCAGCGCTCCGACGTCTGCGCCGTCCCCGCCGCCGGCATCGTGGCCGAGGCGATGGTCGCGCTCGTCGTGGCCGACGCCCTGCTGGAGAAGTTCGGCGGCGACTCGGTCGGCGAGACCGCGCGCAACGTCCGCACCTACCTCGAGAACCTGAGCTACCGGTGACCACGAGCCGTCCCGTCGTCGTGGTCGTCGGCCCACCCGGGGCCGGCAAGACCACGGTCGCCGAGCTGCTGGCCGAGCGGCTCGGGGTCGAGGTCCGCGACACCGACCAGGACGTCGAGGCCGCCGAGGGCGAGAGCGTCCAGGACATCTTCGTCGGCCGTGGCGAGCCGGTCTTCCGCGAGTTGGAGGCGGCCGCCGTCGCCGAGGCGCTGCGCTCCCACGCGGGCGTGCTGGCGCTGGGCGGCGGCGCCGTGATGGACGACGGCACCCGCGCGCTGCTGGCCGACCACACGGTCGCGCACCTCGACGTCGGCCTGGCCCGCGCGGCCGCCCGCGTCGGCATGAACTCGGGTCGCCCGCTGCTGCTGGGCAACGTGCGGGGCCAGCTCAAGGCGCTCATGGACGCCCGCCGTCCGCTGTACAACGAGGTCGCGACGTTCACCGTCGACACGAACGACCTCACGCCCGACGAGGTCGTCGACCGCGTCCTGGCCGAGTTGGGCCGATGACGCGCCGCGTCGCCGTCCGGACGGCCGAGCCGTACGAGGTCGTCGTCGGCCACCACGTCCTGGCCGAGCTCGGGACGCTCGTCCCCGACGACGCGCTGCGCGTCGCGATCATCCACGCCGCACCGGTCCGTGGCGTCGCCGAGGGCCTCGCCCTGCACCTGCCCGGTCGCGAGGTGTTGCTGATCGAGGCTCCCGACGGCGAGCAGGCCAAGACGGTCGAGTTCCTCGCCCACTGCTGGGACCAGCTGGGGATGCACGGCTTCACCCGCTCCGATCTGGTGATCGGCGTCGGGGGAGGGGCCACGACCGACCTCGCCGGGTTCGTCGCCGCCAGCTGGCTGCGCGGCGTCCGTTTCGTCACCGTGCCCACCACCGTGCTGGGCATGGTCGACGCCGCCGTCGGGGGCAAGACGGGGATCAACATCGCCGCCGGCAAGAACCTGGTGGGCGCCTTCCACGAGCCGATCGGCGTGCTGTGCGATCTCAGCACCCTGGTGGACCTGCCGGTCCGCGAGCTGCGCGGAGGACTGGCCGAGGTCGTCAAGTGCGGCTTCATCGCCGACCCCACGATCCTGACCGACGTCGAGGCCGCCCCCGAGCGTGCGCTCGACCCGACCGACGACCTGCTCGCCGATCTGGTCACGCGGGGCATCGCGGTCAAGGCCCGCACCGTGGCCGGCGACCTGCGCGAGACGGGCGCCGACGGGTCCATCGGCCGCGAGGCGCTCAACTACGGCCACACCCTCGGGCACGCGATCGAGCGACACGAGAAGTACACGCTCCGCCACGGAGAGGCGATCAGCATCGGCATGGTGTTCGTCGCCGAGCTGGCGCACCGCAGCGGCATGATCGACGACGCGCTGCTGGCGCGTCATCGTGCCACGCTGGAGCTCGTGGGTCTGCCGACGAGCTACGACGGAGCGACGTTCGAGGAGCTGCTCAGCGGCATGCGGCTGGACAAGAAGACCCGCGGCGACCAGCTGCGCTTCGTGGTGCTCGAAGGGCTCGCCGGCCCGACGATCCTGGCCGGGCCCGACGAGTCGGTCCTGCGCGACTGCTGGGACGCCGTCCGTGGCTGACGACTCCCGCCTCGCGCGACTGCGAGGGCTGGTGGCCGAGAGCGGTCACGGCGCGATGTTCGTGTCGGACCTGGTGAACCTGCGGTACCTGACCGGCTTCACCGGATCGAACGGCGCGCTGCTGGTCCCGACCGAGCACGATCCGGTCTTCCTGACCGACGGGCGCTACCGCGACCAGGCGGCCGCCGAGCTCGGCGCCGCGGGTCTGGGCGACGTCGAGATCGTCGTCACCCGCGACCTCATCGGCGTCGCAGCAGGACGTGCGCCGGCCGACCTCGTGGCCGAGACGCACCTGATCGACGTCGACTCGTGGGAGAAGCTGGGCCGCCCCGAGGCCTCGGGACGGCTCGTCGAGCGGCTGCGCGAGATCAAGGACGACTCCGAGATCGCCGCGCTGCGCCGGGCCTGCGAGATCTCGTGCTCCGCTCTGGAGGCGCTGCTGATCGGACCGCTGGCCGGGCGTACCGAGCGCGAGGTGGCCCGAGACCTGGAATGGCGGATGCTCGAGCTGGGCGCCGAGGACCGGGCGTTCGACACGATCCTGGCCTCCGGCGAGAACTCGGCGATCCCGCACCACCAGCCCACCGACCGCCAGCTGCGCGCCGGCGACCTGGTCAAGATCGACTTCGGTGCCCGGGTCGACGGCTATCACGCCGACTGCACCCGCACGGTGGTCATCGGCCCTGCCGCCGACTGGCAGCGCGAGATCCACGCCGCCGTGCGCGAGTCGCAGGCGGCAGGCCTCGACCGGCTCCGTCCCGGCGTCCCGGTGGCCGAGTCCAACACCGCCGCGCGCGGCTCCCTCGAGCGCGCGGGCTGGCTGGACGCCTTCACGACGGGCCTCGGACACGGCGTCGGACTGCAGATCCACGAGGACCCGTTCATCGCCGCGGCGCACCCCGGTAGACTTGCCAGCCGCACCGTCCTGACGATGGAACCGGGGATCTATCTTCCGGGTCGAGGGGGCGTGCGCATCGAGGACACGGTCCTCGTCACCGACCCCGATCATGGCGGTGAGCCGGATGTGCTCACCGACATGACCACCGAACTTCTGGAGATCGACTGATGGCAACCACGAACGACCTCAAGAACGGCATGGTGCTCAAGATCGACGGACGGCTGCTCGCCGTCATCGAGTTCCAGCACGTCAAGCCCGGCAAGGGCCCGGCCTTCGTCCGGACCAAGCTCAAGGACGTCGAGTCCGGCAAGACGCTGGACCGTACCTTCAACGCCGGCACCAAGGTCGAGACGGCCAGCGTCGACAAGCGCGACATGCAGTACCTGTACAACGACGGCACGAACTACGTCTTCATGGACACCGCGACGTTCGACCAGATCGAGGTCACGCCCGAGATCATGGGCTCCACCGTCGACTACCTGCTCGAGAACCAGGACGCCGTCGTCGCCACGAACGAGGGCCGCGTCCTCTACGTCGAGCTGCCCGCCTCGGTCGAGCTCGTCATCGAGCACACCGACCCGGGCCTGCAGGGCGACCGCTCCAGCGGCGGCACCAAGCCCGCGCGTCTCGAGACGGGCAAGGAGATCCAGGTCCCGCTGTTCATCGACTCCGGCGAGAAGATCAAGGTCGACACCCGCGACGGCAGCTACCTCGGTCGTGTGAAGGCCTGATGGGAGCACGCACCAAGTACCGCAAGCGGGCCTTGGACATCCTCTTCGAGTCCGAGTCCCGCGGTCTGTCGGCCGACGGCACCCTGGCCGACCGGCTGGAGGTCAACGACCCGCCGGTCAACCCTTACACGGTCTCGCTCGTCGAGGGCGTGGCCGCGCACATCGGCGAGATCGACGCCCTGCTGGCGGAGTACTCCGTCGGCTGGACGCTCGATCGCATGCCGGCCGTCGACCGCAACCTGCTGCGGATCGCGGTGTACGAGATCAAGTACCTCGACGACGTGCCCGACGCGGTGGCGATCAGTGAGGCCGTCGAGCTGGCGAAGGAGCTGTCCACGGACGAGTCGCCGCGCTTCGTGAACGGACTGCTGTCGAAGGTCTCCCAGGTCAAGACGAAGCCGGTGCCGCCGTCGGAGCCCTCGGAGCCGACGGAGCCGACGGAGCCGACGGAGCCGACGGAGTAGCGTTCACCGCTTTGGCGAACCAGATGGTGCGGTGCGACCAGTCGCCCGACGGCGAGCGGTCGCCCGAGCAGGCCAGGATGGCCAGCCGGCGCGGCCCGTCGTCGTTCTCGTAGCCGCTGTCGCGGCTGTCGGCGCGGACCTCGAACCGGCGCTCGACGCTGTAGCACTGGACCTGGCCCTCGCCGCGAACCTGCAGGATCGTGCCGTTGGACAGCTGGTCGAACAAGAGGTTGCCCAGCGCCGATCCGTCGGGGTAGGTGTGCGCGTTCACCAGGACGTGTCCCTGCTTCGAGCCCGGCAGTGGGCTCGGTGCGACGTCCCAGCCGAACTCCCACTTCCCCGACTGTGTCAGCGGCGGCACCCCGGGCACGTTCTGGGCGTCGCGCTGCAGGGCCAGGACGGAGTACTCCTTGCCCTCGACCGAGATCGTCTCGGGCACGAACGCACGATCGGCGCCGCCGAGGCACGGATCCGGCTCGGGAGTCGTCGGCGGCCGCGACGGGAACGTCGGCAGGGTGGGCTGGGGTCCGGCCTCGAAGTCGTCGGAACGTTGGAGCGCGGCGACACCCACGGCCGCCGCAGCCACCGCGACGAGCGCGGCGGCGAGGGTCAGTGCGAGCCGTCGGCGTGTCTTCGGAGCCACCCGATCAGCCTAGAAGAGGCCGCTGCCCACCGACTCCCCGGTGCGGATGCCTCCCGGAACCGCGAAGATCGCCGACCCGACGTGGCGGATGTACTCGTTGAGCGCGTCCTGCGCCAGGGACCGCTGCACGCCGATGAACTGCTCCGGTGAGCGGACGAACGCGAGGAAGAACAGCCCGGCGTTGAGCTGGCCCAGATCGTTGTTCCCCTCGACGAAGTTGTAGCCCCGCCGCAGCATCCGCGCGCCGCCGTTCCGTTCGGGGTGGGCCAGCCGGACGTGCGAGTCCGCCGGGATCGCCGGGCCGCGCGCGGCCGTGGACACCACGTCGAAATCGGGCTCGGTGAACTCCGAGCCGCCCGACAGCGGGGCGCCTCGTGCCTTGTCGCGGCCGACGATGGCCTCCTGCTCCTCCAGTCGGACGCGATCCCACGACTCGATCAGCATCTGGATCTTGCGCGCGACCAGGAACGTGCCGCCGTTCATCCAGGCCTGGTCCGAGCCGTCGTCCCAGACCCACCTCCCGAGGTCGGCGTCGTCGTTGCTGAAGACGTTGGCCGTGCCGTCCTTGAAGCCGAAGAGGTTGCGCGGCGTCGACTGGGACTTCGAGGTGGTGGAGGTGCGCCCGTAGCCCAGTTGGGTCCAGCGCACCTGCGCCCGGCCGAAGGCGATCCGCGAGAGGTTGCGGATCGCGTGCACCGCGACCTGGGGGTCGTCGGCGCAGGCCTGGATGCACAGGTCGCCACCACTGAACCGGTCCTCGAGGAGGTCGAACGCGAAGGACGGCAGGTCGACGAGCTCCTTCGGGCGCTTGCTCTCGAGGCCGAACCGGTTCGCCGCGAACAGGGTGGGGCCGAAGCCGAAGGTGAGGGTCAGCGCGTTGGCCTCGAGGCCCAGCGCCTCGCCGGTGTCGTCCGGCGGCTTGTACGGACCGCCGCCGGTGGCGCCCTCCGGCGAGACCTCGCGGCCCTGCGTCAGGCGCGCGGCGGCGTCGGTCCAGTCGGCCAGCAGCGACTTCAGGTCCTCGCGGGTGGCCGTGGAGGTCATGTCGAAGGACGCGAAGTACAGGTGCTGCTGGACCCGCGTCGTGATCCCGGCCTGGTGCCGGCCGTGGAACGGGACGACGGACTCCTGCGGCGCCGCGGCGTCGTCGTCACGGGCCACACCGGCTGCGAAGCCGCCCGTGACGCCGACGGCACCTGCTGCTCCGATCAGCCCGAGGGCCGATCGACGCGACCACCGATCGCCGGTCATGACTTCGAGACGCCCAGGACCGTGTGGGTCAGCTGCGACAGGGGCTCGCTCAGGGCGTTGAGCTGGGCACCGAGCTCGTTGCGCTGGGGCTGCTCGACCGTGTCGTACGAGACGAAGCCCTTCTCGTAGTCGCCGTGGGTCTTCAGCAGGGCGAACATGGCCGCGAACTGACGGTCGAGGTCGCTGACCAGCTGCTTGCCCTCGGCGCCCTTGCCCACGGCGATCTCACGCACCGAGGTGTAGGCGACCTGGGCGCCCTCGACGTTCGCGTGGAAGTCGTACAGGTCGGTGTGGCTGAACTCGTCCTCCTCACCGGGGAGCTTGCCGTCGGGGGCGGCGACCTCGTCCAACAGGCCGATGGCCCCGTTGGTGATGTCGCCGATCGTCAGCACGAACTCGGGGGAGTGCACCTTGTCGTAGAGCGCCTGGATGTCGTTGACCAGTTGCGCCCCGAGCTCCTTGCGGCCGGCGGTGTCGAGCGCGGTGATCTTCTCGTCGGGGTAGTTCTTCCTCGCCTCGTCGAGCCACAGGTCCATCTCGATGCGGTGGAACCCGGTGAACGGCAGGTTCTCGGCCTCGGCGCCGGGCTTGCGGTAGTCGATCTTGGGGTCGAGGTCGCCGAACTGCTCGGCCGTGGGCTCGATGCGCTCGTAGTTGATCCGGGTGATCGGGAAGAGTCGGCGGGCCGTGTCGTCGTCACCGGAGGTGTACGCCGCGACGAAGTCCTCGACGTTCGCCACGAGCTCGCCGACCTGGTCCTTCGTGTAGGCGGTGTACGAGGCGACGGCCGCGTCGATGGCTCGCTGGTCGTCCTGGTCGATCACGACGTCGTCGCCGCTGACGGTGAACTTCGCGTTGCCGACGCCATCGCCGACCATGCCGGGCTTGCACTCGGTGAAGTAGTCGCCGGGCTGGGCCTGGACCGTGAGGCCGCGCGAGGCGCCCGGCGCGATGTTCTCGACCTCACCGATGATCCGCAGCTTGTCGCTGTCGAGCAGGTAGAACTCGGTGACCTTGTCGCCCTCGTTGGTGACGTCGAAGGTGATGGTGCCGCTGTCGGCCTTCGTCGCCGAGACCTCACAGCCGTCGGCGGTGCTCGTGACCTTGATGGCGTCGTCGGACGACTCGGAGTTCTTCACGCAGGCGCTCAGGGCGAGCGCGCCCGTCAGGGCGACGGCCAGCACGGCGCAGCGGGGACGACGATTCATGCACGGGTTCCTTCGGTGGTGGTGGCGGGCTGCCTCGGCTTGCGGACGACGCGCGCGTACGCGGCGCCGACGACCGCCACGTAGGTCGCCCACGCGGCGAGTTCGAGCTTGGTCATGTCGGGGGAGAAGCCGATCGTGCCCTTGAGCAGAGCGGCGGGCAGACCCGACGGGTCGATGGTGTCGCTCAGCTGGAACGCCCACGCGGAGGCGCCCTGGGTCCACGGTCCGGGCAGGACGCCGGCCTCCTGCAGGTCGTGGATGCCGTACGCCAGGATGCCCGCTGCGACGACGATCAGCAGGGCGCCGGTCCAGGTGAAGAACGTGGCGAGGTTGATCCGCACGATGCCCCGGTAGATGAGCCAACCGATGCAGACGGCGGTCAGCAGTCCGAGTACCGCGCCGACCCAGGCCAGGGGAGCGTCGCCGCTCGAGCGGACGGCGCTCCACAGGAACAGGGCCGTCTCGAGTCCTTCGCGGGCGACCGCGACGAAGCCGACGGCCACGAGTCCCCAGCCGGGCCCGTCGAGCCGCGCGTCGATCTGGTGCTCGAGCTCGCGCTTGAGCCCTCGGGCCGTGCGCGCCATCCAGAAGATCATCCAGGTGACCAGCGCGACGGCCAGGATCGACAGGGTGCCCCCGATGATCTCCTGCGCCTCGAACGTCAGCCCGTAGGTGCCGAACGTCAACAGGGCGCCCAGCCCCAGGGAGAGGGCGACCGCGATCACCACGCCGGCCCAGATCCGGGGCACGACGTCGTCGCGACCGATCTTGCGGACGTAGGCGATGAGGATGCCGACCACGAGGGAGGCCTCGAGGCCCTCGCGCAGGCCGATCAGGAACGTGCCGAGCATGATCCCCCCGTCGGACGCCGAAGTTAGGCGAGCCTCAGCAAACGTACATCAGCTCGGGGGTTGCGCGGAACCACTGACGGGACCTCCGCAGGTGCTCACTTCGTCGTCCGGACACCGCACGGTCAGCGAGCCGGAGGTGCTTGGTCGACCTCCGTCCAGACCTCGGTCATCTCGCTGACCCGGTCACCGCGTGCGGTGATGAACGTCGCCACCTCGAAGTGCGCCAGCTCGCCGTCGCGGCGGCCCGTCACGTGGCACCGGGCGACCGCCCGGTCGCCGGAGGCGACGACGTCCTCGATGGTCAGGTGGTCGAATCCCGGGTATTCCGCGTTCAGCCGGATCCAGCCCTGACGATCGAAGGTCTCGCCGGTGTGCACGTAGCGACACGCGAAGTCCTCGTGCAGCAGCGGCTCGAGGTCGGACCAGGCCTCCGTGTCGATGGCCCGACACAGGCGGGTCAGCAGCTCTTCGGCGCTCATGGCGCCAAACTAGCGTTTCCGGGTCCGGACCATGGCGCACTCCGCAGGCCCCGCACTAGAGTCACGATCAGACGCCGGTGTGCGCAATGACGCGGACACCAGAAGAGGTCACCGGGTATCCCGGGGCTGCGGTCCTCCCGGCTCGATCACGAGCCCCGCTTCACCCGCGCCGCCGAAGGGCCCGCCATGAACGACCTCCACCACCCCGCCACCGTCGTCCTGGTCCACGGGCTGTGGATGACCCCCCGCAGTTGGGACCACTGGAAGACCTACTACGAGAGCCAGGGCCTACGCGTCCTGACTCCCGCCTATCCCGGATTGGAGATCGAGGTCGAGGCCCTGCGCCAGGCTCCTCAGATCATCGCGGACCTGACGGTGCCGGAGACCGTCGATCACCTGGCCGAGGTGATCGGCCGGCTCGACGAGCCGCCGATCATCATGGGTCACTCCTTCGGTGGCACCCTGACGCAGCTGCTGCTGGCGCGCGGCCTCGGGGCGGCGGGTGTGGCCATCAACTCCGCGCCGACGGAGGGCGTACGCGTCAGCCCGCCGTCGCAGGTGAAGGCCCTCCTGCCGGCGCTGAGCCACCCGGCCACCCGCAAGCGCGCCTTCGGCTTCACGCCCGAGCAGTTCCACTACGCCTTCACCAACACCCTGACCGAAGAGCAGTCGCGCGAGGTGTGGGACACGTTCCACATCCCCGCTCCGGGCCACTGGATCTGGGAGTACGGGCTGATCGCGAACTTCAAGCCCGGTCACCAGGAGACGTGGGTGGACTACTCGGCGGATCGGGCGCCGCTGCTGTTCATCGCCGGGGGGAGCGACCACATCATGCCGCCCGCGGTGAACCGATCGAACGCGCGTCGCTACCGCCGGTCACCGGCCGTCACCGCGTACATCGAGCTCGAGGGCCGTGATCACTGGACGTGCGCGGCGCCCGGCTGGGAGCCGGTCGCCGACCGGGCCCTCGAGTGGGCGTTGCGCACCAGTGCCGCCCGTGCGTGACCTCCGACTGTCCAAGTGCGCTCCGGAGGCTTAATGTCGTAAATCACACAGGAGAGCCGCGACGCCCCCCGGCCGGATTCCCCTTTCTCTCGAAAGGAATGTCCACGTGAGAATCACGCATGCCGGGGTCAGCCTGGCTTTGATGGCGGGAGCCGGCCTGATCGCCGTCCCGACGGCTTCGGCCGCACCTGCCGGGCCCACAGGCCCCGGAGGAGAACCACAGGGGGCCACCCCCGCCCACGTTCTGCCCAACCCGAAGGCAGAGAAGCAGGTCGCACTGCGGCAGGAGGCCTGGGCCAAGGTGCTCAGCGGGGAGGCGACTCCCCAGACGATCAAGGGCAACGAGGTGCTGAAGGTCGGGCGCGAGCCAGCGGCCGCCAGCCCGAACGCCCGGCGCCAGGCCACCGCGGACGAGACGCAGGACCAGTACGTCGAGCTCTCCAACGAGCGCACCGACAAGGTCTTCGTCCTGCTGGTGGAGTTCGGTGACCAGCGTCATCCGAACTTCCCCGACCGCGACACCGCGCCGAGCATCGTCGGACCGAGCCGCTTCGACGGACCTCGGTTCAACGAGATCCCGAAGCCGGGCCCGGACGACAACCGGACCCAGTGGCGCAAGAACTACACGAAGAACTACTTCAAGAACCTCTACTTCGGAGAGGGTGACGGCGTCGAGTCGCTCAAGACGTACTACGAGCGTCAGTCGTCGGGTCGGTACAGCGTCGAGGGCATGGTCACCAACTTCACGCGGGTGCCCTACAACCAGGCGCGCTACGGCCGCAGTGACGGCTACCCGTGCGGATCCAACGTGTGCAGCAACACCTGGAACCTGGTCTCGGACGGCATGACCCAATGGGTCGCCGACCAGAAGGCGGCGGGCAGGACCGACGCGCAGATCCGCCGGACGGTGGCGCAGTACGACATCCGCGACCGCTACGACTTCGACGGTGACGGCAACTTCGATGAGCCCGACGGCTACATCGACCGCTTCCAGATCATCCACTCCGGCGGCGACCAGGCCGACAGTGACCCGATCTACGGCGAGGACGCCATCTGGAGTCACCGCTGGAAGGCGTTCCAGAACGGTGACGGCGTGTTCGGCCCCGAGGGCAACCTCGACGGCGGCGCGCAGATCGGCGACACCGGCCTCTGGGTCGCGGACTACACGATCCAGCCCGAGAACGGCGGCCTGTCGGTCGTCGCTCACGAGTACGGTCACGACCTCGGTCTGCCCGACCACTACGACACCTCGGCGTCGGGTGACAACCCGGTGAACTGGTGGACGCTGATGGCACAGAGCCGCGTGTCCGACACGGGCGACCAGGGGCTCGGCACCCGTGCCGCGGACCTGGGCGTCTGGGACAAGCTGCAACTGGGGTGGCTCGACTACGAGACGGTGGTCGCCGGCCAGACCCGGACGATCGACCTCGGCCCGCACGAGTACAACTCCGAGGACGCCCAGGGTGTCGCCGTCGTGCTGCCGGACAAGCAGACCGTCACGCCGTTGCCCACGCCGCCGCAGGGCAGCAGGCAGTGGTGGTCCGGTCAGGGCGACGACTACGAGTCCTCCATGTCCCGTGCCGACATCGCGGTGCCGGCCGGTGGCGCGACGTTGAGCCTGCGGACGCAGTTCAACATCGAGGAGGACTACGACTACGCGTGGTTCGAGGTCGAGGCTCCCGCCGGAAGCGGGAACTGGGTCCAGCTGCCCACGGCAGCCATCGACGCTGATGCCGAGGCCGATGCCGACGAGGTCGCGATCGACGGTGTCAGCAACGGTTACGCCTCCGTGTCCTACGACCTGGCGCCCTATGCCGGCCAGACCATCGGCTTCCGGGCTCGGTACCGGACGGACGGTGCGGTGCAGGGTCAGGATCCCGATCTGGGCTGGTCGGGTCTGTTCGTGGACGACATCCGGGTCACCGCCGGTGGCACGGTCGTCTTCTCCGACGGCGCCGAGACCTCACCCAACGGGTGGACGCTCGACGGGTTCAGGTCGGTGGGCGCCAGCATCACTGCCGCCACCGACCAGTTCTACCTCGCGAGCAACCGCGCGTACGTGTCCTACGACAAGTACCTGCGGACCGGGCCGTACCACTTCGGGTTCCCGGACCGGCCGAACTTCGCGGAGAAGTTCCCGTACCAGAACGGCCTGCTGGTGAACTACTGGGACGCGTCGTACACCGACAACAACACCAGCCAGCACCCCGGTGCGGGCCTGGTGCTGCCGGTGGACGCCAACCCGCAGGTGCTCTACAACCTGCAGGGTCAGCCGTGGCGCGGACGGATCCAGACGTACGACGCACCGTTCGGTCTGGAGAAGTCGGACTCGTTCTACCTGACGGCCGACGGTCGCCGGAGCTACATCCGTGGAGCGGCGGCCAAGCCGCTGTTCGACGACTCCGACCCGAACCGGTACTTCAAGCCGTTCGCGGACGCGGGTCAGCCGCGCACGGGTGTGAAGGTCGCCGGAGCGGGGGTGAAGATCCGGGTGCTCGAGCAGTACGGCACCTCGATGCGGATCCGGGTGCAGTGACCCGCACAGATCACTGAGGAGACGGCCGGTGCCGGGGGCTTTCACCCCCGGCACCGGTCGTTCCGCGTCCGTCAGTGCGTGACGGCTTCGAAGATCTTCTCGTCACCCTCGTTCACGGCCTTCACGACGGCGTCGTAGTCGCCCTTGTCGATGGCCTTGTCGATCTTCTTGGCCGCCTTCTTGATCGCCTTGTCGACGCGGTCCAGGTAGAGGTCGTCGACGACGGCCACCAACGCCGAGGAGCCCGGCGGCAGCCATTCCTCGGCGTCCACGCCGATCTTCTTCTCCTCATGTCGCTTCGCGATGGCGCCCGCGCCGGCGCCGATGGCGGCACCGATCACGCCGGACAGCAGCAGGTGCGGCGCGAAGAGCCCGACCACGAGGCCGCCGACGGCGCCGACGGTGGTGCCCGCGGCGACCACACGGCCGCCGTGTTCCTCGACCTTCGTCTGCCCCGACGCGTCGCGCGACAGCACGACGCCGGCCACGACCAGGTCGTCGGTGTCCTTGATCGCCTCGAAGTCGTCGGCTGCGGATGCGGTGTCGTCGTACGTCGCGACGAACAGGGTGTAGTTGTGCTCTGACATGCTGGGCCCCCATGGGCGGTGGACGTCTGTTGGACCACCTCGAGATGTCGACCGGGCGGCTGCTCGGCCGATGAGATCGACGGAGGAGCGCCGTGCCGATGTGAGGTCAGCCACACCATCCGCCTCCTTCGACGGTAAGTCGGGTGATGGGCTGCCGCCTCCCCGCCGCAGCGCCCACAGGATCGGGGTTAAGCCGGCCAGCGTGCGCCCTGGCCCTGGCCGAGCTGGGGGAGAGACGAGCGCATCGCGAAGCTCGGGCCGATTCCTGGTGGGATGCTCGCGCGCAGGGGATGATGGCGCGCATGAGAGCTGCGGTGTACGACCGGTACGGCGGACCGGAGCAGCTCCAGGTGCAGGACGTGCCCGTGCCGTCTCCGTCGTCCGACCAGGTGCTCGTCCGGGTCGAGGCGACATCGGTGAACCTGAGCGACTGGGAGTGCCTCACGGGTTCGCCGATCTATGCGCGGCTCGGTGGCCTGCGCCGTCCGGCGCGCAGGACACTCGGGTCGGACATCGCCGGTGTCGTCGAGCGGGTGGGCGAGAGCGTGACCCACTTCCGGCCCGGGGATCAGGTGTACGGCGACAACCTGGCGCTCAAGGGCGGCTTCGCCGAGTACGCAGTCGCCCCGGAGTCCGCGCTGGCCCAGGTGCCGGACGGCCTCGGCTTCGCGGAGGCGTCCACGATCCCGCAGGCCGGTGCCATCGCCTGGCAGGGCACCGAGAAGGTGCGACCCGGTGCGCGGGTGCTGATCAACGGAGCCGGAGGCGGGTCGGGCTCGTTCGCGATCCAGCTCGCGAAGCGGCGCGGTGCCCACGTCACGGCCGTCGACCACGGGTCGAAACAGGAGTTCATGCGCTCGCTGGGCGCCGACGAGGTCATCGACTACGAGCACGAGGACTTCACCCGGACGTCCCAGCCCTACGACGTCGTCCTCGATCTGGTCGCCCATCGGTCTCCGCTGGCGTACCGCCGCGCGCTCTCACGCGGTGGGACCTACCGCTGCGTGGGCGGCGCGGTGGGCACGCTCCTGGGCGTGCTCACCGTCGGCGCCGTGGCCGGTGCGGTCACCGGCCGTTCCCTCGGCGTCCTCGCCGTCAAGCAGGGACCCGCGTTCTTCGAGCCGATCAGCGCACTCGTGGCAAGCGGTGAACTGAACACCCACACCGAACGCGTCTTCTCCCTCGAGCAGGTCGCGGACGCCCTGGCCCACGTCGGCGAGGGGCGTGCCCGAGGCAAGGTCGTCGTCGTGCCGTGAGCTCCGGGGACAATGGGCGCATGGTTGTCCTGACTCCCGCCAACGCAGACAACTGGCGCGCCATCGCTCGCGTCCGAGCCGCGGCGGGACAGCGCGAGTGGGTGGCCGACTCGACGTACTACCTGTGCCTGTCGGCGTACGGCGACCTGTGGCGCTCCTACGCCGTCGAAGCCGACGGCGCGACTGTCGGACACGTGATGTGGGCCGTGGACCCCGATGACGGCAGCCACTGGATCGGCGGCCTCGTCATCGACTCTGAGCACCAGCGCCGTGGCCTGGGTCGAGCGACCGTTCAGGCGCTGCTCGATCTGTGGGAGCGCGAGGAGCCGTCCCTGTCCGGTACCCCGTACCGGGAGGCCGCCCTGTCCGTGTCGCCGGACAATCAGGCCGCGATCGGTCTGTACCGGTCGCTCGGGTTCGTGGAGACTGGCGAGATGGAGGACGACGAGATCGTGCTGCGCCGGCCGCGGGCCTGACGCGGTGACCGACGACGTCAGCGCTCTCACGGTCCGGCCGGCCCGGCACGATGACCAGCCCACGCTCGAAGCGTGGTCGAGCAGGGAACCGGTGGAGTGGGTCGACCGAGCCCGTCTCTCAGCCGAGCTGGGGACACGGAACTACCGGTACGAGTGGTCGTGGATCGCTGAGCGCGGTGACCGCCCGGTCGGCCGCGCCCTGTGGTGGGGGAGCGAGAATGCCGAGCGCCCGGTGACTCTCGACTGCCTCCTCGTCGCGGAGTCCGAGCCCCATCCCGACCGGGTAGGCGCCGCGCTGATCCGTGCCGGGATCGCCGACTTCGGGGCCGGCCCGGAGTTGGAGTTCAACGTCGACGTCGACGTCTGGTGGACGCAGAACCCGGCCGCGGTCGAGGCCGTCGAGTGGCGTTCACGGGCCGCGCACGCGGGCGGGTTCACCCGCTCGACAGAGCGACTCAGCTTCGCCCGGACCGACTCGACGCCGCGTCCGCCGCGGCCTCGGCGGCTCGGCTTCCGGCCCGGGACCGACGACGAGTTCCGAACCCTGTTCGCGGCGGTCGCGCCGGGCAGCCTCGATGCCCACACCCTCGCGATGGTGGCGGAGCAGGGCGTCGATGCGCTGGCCGACGACGATCTGCAGTTCTACCTCTCCCTGCCGGGCAGCCGCGACGCCTGGCGGATCGCGACTCTCGCCGATGGCACGACGGTCGGCTTCACGATCGCGACCAGGACGGCCTACGACGCCAGCATCAGCTACCTCGGTGTCCTGCCGGAGCACCGCGGGCGCGGGTTCGTGGACGAGCTGCTGGCGCAGATGGTCCACCTGCACCACGACGACGGGGAGCAGCGCATCGTGGGAACGACCGACGCCGCGAACGCTCCGATGGCCGCCGCCTTCGGGCGCGCCGGGTTCGAGACGACGCGGGTGCGGATCGTCCACGCCCGGTAGGCCGAACCGCGCAGGGCTGCGGCACACTCGTGGGTGATCGCGCCGCCGACCGAAGGACCCGATGTGAGCCAAGCCGCCCCCCACCTCGACCGCCGTGACGACGTCTTCGTCCTGAACCTCGGTGACGGAGAGAACCGCTTCCACCCCGACTGGATCGCCGCGGTCGATGCCGCCCTCGACAAGATCGAGCAGGCCGACGGCGCCAAGGCGCTCGTCACCACGGCGACCGGCAAGTTCTTCTCCAACGGCCTCGACCTCGAGTGGCTGGGCAGCCATGCCGAGCAGATGGGCGAGTACGTCGCGGCCGTGGAGGGCCTGTTCGCGCGGGTGCTGGCCCTGCCCCTGATCACCGTCGCCGCCGTCCAGGGTCACGCGTTCGCCGCCGGCGCGATGCTGACGCTGGCCCACGACTTCCGGGTGATGCGCGACGACCGCGGCTTCTGGTGCCTGCCCGAGGTCGACATCCACATCCCGTTCACGCCGGGAATGAACGCGCTCATCACGTCGCGCCTCGCCCCGCAGGTCGCCCACGAGTCCATGACGACGGGTCGCCGCTACGGCGGTGCCGATGCGCGTGACCTCGCGATCGTCGACCGGGCGGTCTCCGAGGACGCGGTCCTGCCGACGGCACTCGAGATCGCCACGGCGAACGCCGGCAAGGCCGGCGAGACGCTCGGCACGATCAAGGCCCGCATGTACGAGGAGACGCTGAAGGTCCTGCGCGACCACTGAGCCTCGAGTGATGAGTTCCTGAGCTCCCGACCGTCATACGTGTGACAGGACACGAACCGACGGAAGAGGATGACCATGAGTGTGAACACACGAGTGGGGGAGCGGGGCGACATGACCGAGGTCGACGAGCCGACGTTCTCGGCGATGACGGAGCCGCACCGGCGCGAGCTGCACGTGCACTGCTACCGGATGCTCGGCTCGTTCGAGGATGCCGAGGACGCGGTGCAGGAGACGTTCCTGCGGGCGTGGCGGCGGCGCGAGACCTTCGAGGGGCGTTCGACGTTCCGGGCGTGGCTCTACAAGATCGCGACGAACACCTGCCTGGACCTGCTGGCGAAGCGACGTCCCGACCCGGCGACCGGCGGTGAGGTGGTGTGGCTCCAGCCGTACCCCGACGCGCTGTTGGACGAGCTCCGCGCCGACGAGAACGGACCCGAGGCGGCGGCGCTCGCGCGCGAGACCATCGAGCTGGCATACGTCGTCGCGTTGCAGCACCTCGCGCCCCGGCCGCGGGCGGCGCTGATCCTGCGCGACGTGATCGGCTGGCCCGCGAAGCAGGTGGCCGAGCTGCTGGGGGACTCGGTGAACTCGGTCAACAGTGCGCTGCAGCGTGGGCGGGCGGCGATGCGCGAGCACCTGCCGGCCGAGCGACAGGACTGGACGGGAGGCGAGGAGGACGTCGCCACCCGTGAGCTGGTGCGGCGCTACACCGAGGCGAGCATCGCCGCCGACATCGACGCGCTCGCCGCGATGCTCAGCGACGACGTCCGCTTCTCCATGCCGCCCACGCCGGGTCTGCACGTCGGCCGCGACACGGTGGTCGCCGACTGGGTGCAGGACGGTTTCGAGACCATGACGGGACTGCGGGTCCTGCCGACCGCGGTGAACCGACAGCCCGCCCTGGCCGCGTACATCTGGCAGGACGAGGAGCAGGCCTACCTGCCGCTGACGCTGGACGCCCTGCGGATCGAGGGCGGGGAGATCACCGAGATCTTCATCTTCCACGGCGACCGGTTCCCGCAGCTGGGTCTGCCCGACCGGCTGGAGGCGGACGCATGAGCGCCCTGACCGCGGGCCGTCCCCGCCTGGGTCGCGTGGCGGTCATGGGTGTCCTCGCGACGGTCGCCGCCGCGGTGGTCACGACGACGCTCGGAGCCGTGTCGAAGAGGGCCGGTGTCGAGTTCGAGATTCCCGCCGGCGGCGACGCGATCCCCACCGGCGCGTTCGCGACTGTGACGTCGTTCTTCTCCCTGATCGGGGTGGGCGTCGCGCTGGCCGCCGGACGGTGGAGCGATCGTCCCGCGCAGCGCTTCGTGGCGATCACCGTCCCGCTGGCGGTGGCGTCCCTCGTTCCGCCGTTCGTCGTGGGGGCGAGCGCCGAGACCTCCCTCGTGCTCGTCGTGTTGCACCTTGCCGCCGCGGCGGTGGTGATCCCGACGCTCGCCCGCACCCTGCGGGTGTCCAGCGTCAGTCCGCGCGCTGCAGCCACTCGACGATGAGGCCGGCGACCTCGTCGGGCGCGTCATCGGTGATGAAGTGGGCCGCGTCGTCGACGTAGGCGAACTCCACCCGATCAGCGAACCGCCCGTCGGGGTCGGCGCAGGCCCTGGTCAGGATCTTCTCGGTCCAGGGCCAGTCCCGGCGGCCGAAGACCACGAGTGTCGGGACGGTCAGGCGGCGGCGCCGGTAGACGCCACGCATCATCCGGAACGCCTCGGGCAGCAGGAACCGGCGCGCCAGTGGACGGACCGCGGCGTCGACCTCGGGGATCGACATGGGTGCCAGATGCGCCGCCATGACCTCCGGCGACAGCGGGTGCGCGAGGTACGCCGGGGAGAAGATCGGCGCCATCGAGGCGCCGGGGCGGTGCCAGATGAACGACGGCAGGTGCCGGAAGCCCGGGGCGACGCGTGGATCGAACCGCAGATACGGCGGCGGTACGGAGAGCTGGACCGAGGTGCGGACGCGGTCGGGGTGGTCGTAGACCAGCTGCCAGGCCGTGACCGTGCCGAGGTCATGCGAGACGACGTGGGCACGGTCGATGCCGAGCTCGTCCATCAGTGCGAGCACGTCGTGCAGGCGCGTCTCCCGCTCGATGCGAGGGTCGTCCGCGACGCTCCAGCCCGACCCGCGCAGGTCGGGGCAGTAGACGCGGTGGCCGCTCGCGGCGACGGCCGGCGCGACCTGCGACCACTGCCACCAGTGCTCGGGGAAGCCGTGCAGCATCAGGACGGGCTCTCCCTCCCCGAGGGCCGCGACGTGTGAGCGCAGCCCCGGCGTCTCGACCACGAGGTGCTCGAAGCCTGCGGCCTCCGGCATCTGCGGCGACCACGTGGACGTGGTGGACATCGTCACGCCCCTGCCTTCGCGATGTGGTCGCCGTCGATCATGGGGTGGTGCTGGCCCTCGTCGGGTCGGACGTGGATGGCGGTCATGGGTCCTCCTCACTCGTGTCCCGCCAGCGTCAGGCGAGTCAGCGGTGACCGAGCGAGTAGCGGACTACTCGAGTCCGAGCACGTCGGCGAAGACGGCACGGTCGGAGACGCCCAGCTTCGCTCCGGCCCGGTAGAGGTGTCCCTCGACGGTGCGCACCGAGAGCGTGAGCCGTTCGGCGACCTCGCGGTTGCTCAGCCCGCGGGCGGCGAGAGTGACGATCTCGCGCTCGCGCGCTGTGAGGGGCAGTGGCCGGAGCGCGGACGTGAGCGCCGGGGTTCGCACACCCGACCTGGCCGCGAGATCGCGCGCGTGCGCTGTCGCCGACATCGCCGACCCGTGCCGGCCGGCCCCACGATGCAGATCGGCGGCCTGGGCGGCGGCGTCGCCGGCGGGCACGAGGTCACCGAGGCGCGCCCAGTCCCCGCTGACGCGGAGCAGAGTCTCGGCCTCCGCGTCCGTCAGCGCGCGAGCGTGCGCGAGGGCGACGACGGCGCGTGGTCCCACACGCTCGAGTTCCGCGAGTCGGGCGATGGCCGCGGCCGGGTCCCCGAGCTGGACGACGGTCTGCCACGCCACGACCTCGTAGGCCTCGGCACCCATCTCACGCGAGAGCAGTGCCGCGTCCAGCGCATGGCGGCGAGCCTGCGTCACGGATCCTGCTGCTGCTGCGCTCCAGGCGTGGGCGAGCACGTCGTCGGGGGCCAGCAACACGTAAGCGGGGTGCGAGTCGGTGAGCTCCGGGGCGAGCGCGGCGGCCGCCGTCGCGTCACCGGCCAGCGCGTGCGCGGTCGCCAGGAGCGTCCGGCAGCGGTACCGGAACTCGTGGCCGGACGTGGCGAGACCGGCCCACGCCTCCTGCAGCAGCCCACGCGCCTCGCGGACCTCGCCGCGCGCCAGAGCGGCATGACCCGCGACGACCAGTCCCATGAGTCGTGCCGGGGCGGGGAGGTCGGCGGCGCTCGCGTGCATCCGGTGCGCCGGGTCGCTCGCGAGCGACGGCGTCCCGGCGAGTCGGTGGCCCAGCACGTGCAGGTCCACAAGACCGAAGCCGGGAATCACGGCCGGCACGGTCTCGGCCGTGAGACCGCCGACGGCGGCGGCCTCGGCGAGCAGGTCGGATGCGCCGGTCACCGCTGCGGCGCCCGTCACCGCCGAGGCGACGAGGATGCGCGCCAGGTCATCGGGCAGGTCGGCACGCAGCACCTCCGGGCCCTTCTCGAGGACCCCGCGCACGTCCCCGCCGGCGACATCCAGGGCCAGCGACATGGCCTCGACGTGGAGCGGCAGGGCGCCGGAGGCACGCGCCTCCTCGACGGCTCGCCGGGCGTCCTGCGCGCGGCCGAGCGTCCACAGGAGGTTGCCGGCGCGATGGAGGTGAGCCATCGCCCGCATCACCGGATCCGGCGAGTCGCGCACCAGAGCGACCAGCGCGTGCTCGGCCTCGATGCCACGGCTGAGCCAGGACAGCGTCGCGGCAAGGGTCAGGCGCGCGACGGGGTCACCGTCCGCGGCGGCGGCCCGGGCCAGGCGTTCGGCGAGGGGAAGGTCGTACAGGGAGGTCGCACGCTGGGCGGCGTCGAGGAAGAGCACGGGGTCCGGAGGGAGATCGGAGTCGACGGTCAGCACGGCGCGGGGGATCGGGTCGGGCTCGACGGGCAGCGTCCGCGCGACGAGTCCCCGCAGTCGGCGAGCGCGCACGGTGCCCATCGCCGAGCGGCGCACTTCGCCGTAGAGGGGGTGGGCGAGCCGCGCGACCGAGGTGTCGACCCGGATCAGCCGGCGCTGCTCGGCCTGCTCCACGTCCTCGGTGGAGGTCAGTGCGGCCAGCGTGGCGAGGTCGACCGGCTCGGCGAGGGTCACCACGTCGAGGACGTCCCGGACCCCGAGCTTGAGCGCACCGATCTCGAGCCCCAACAGGTCGGCCAGCTCGGGGGTGATCGTCGGCTCACTCATCCACCGCCACAGCCCTGACTCGGCGTTGAAGCGGCCCGCCGCGACCTCGCCCTCCAGGAGGTGGCGCATGAAGAGCGGACTGCCCCGCGTGAGGCTCCACAGTCGTTGCGCCGATGCCAGCTCGACCGGTCCGCCGAGCACGCGGGCGAGGAGCGTGCCGGTCTCACCGGGATCGAGCGGCTCGAGGTCGATGCGCGGCAGGTGGTCGTCCTTCCACAGTGCCGTGACGGGATCGGGTGCCGGCTCGGATGACCGGACGGTCGCGACGACCGGAGCGAGTCGGCGCATCGTGATGCGGTGCACGACGATCGCCGAATGGTCGTCGAGCAGGTGGGCGTCGTCGACGACCAGGACGGAAGGGCGGCATCGCACGATCTCGGCCAGGACCTGCGCGACCGCGCCGGCCGGGGGACTGTCGGGCGCGTCGACGATGCCGGCGAACACACCCAGCGGAACCGACCGAGTCGCACGGCTCGCGTGCGCCCACACGGCGTCGCGGGCGTGAGTGCCGAGGGCCTCGCGCACGAGCCGGGTCTTCCCGACGCCAGCCGGGCCCGCCACGACGATCCCCGCGCCACCGGGTCGCAACGCGGCCGCCACCTTGTGCGCCTGGTCGTCCCGCCCGGTGAGCGGCCATGACCGCTCCATCCCGTCAGGCTAGGCCAGCGCGGTCGTCGCCGACCAGCGTTGACTCACTCGGTCCAGCGCGCAGGCGCGTCGAGGTGCCGGTCGTCCAGGTGACCGTGGGACTTCATGTTGTGGTGCTTGCGGCACAGGCACCGCAGATTGGCTCCGGTGGTTCTGCCGCCGTGGCCGTAGGGGATGTGGTGGTCGAGGTCGGTGTCGTGGACCGGGGCTCGACATCCGGCGACGCGACAGCTGCCGTCTCTCCAGCGGAGTGCTTGTCGGAGGGACTCGGGTGGTCGATAGGTGAGGACCTCCGTGTCCAGGACGTGGCCGACGGGGTCGAGGACCAGCCGCCGGAGGACGGCGTGCTCACTCGCGGCCAGCTCGCGGACCCAGTCGGCCGGGACAGGTTCGCCGTCGAGGGTGACGCCGGGGCCGTTGGTGTGCCCGAGCAGGTCGGTGGCGGCGATGCTGATGGCGATCTCGGCACGGATGTCGGTCGAGGTTCCGGTACTGGACGTGAGCCAGTGGGCGAGGACGTCGGCCTGCTTCTGCTCGCGGGTGCGGTGGTCCTTCTCGCCGGTCTCGGGGTCGATGACGGGCAGGGCCCGGGCGGTACGACGCAGCCGGTCGGCGATGACGATCGCGACCCCGGTGGGCAGCAGGGCGTTGAGCCAGCTGGTGCCGTCGTCGTTGTGGGTGATGGTGACGCGCCGGTCCTCGACAGCGCGGGCGGTCTCGGCATCGGCGACGTCGGGTTCGAGCCGGCGGCGCAGCCGGCGCAACCACGCCCGGAGCTCGGCGATGGTGTGGGTGGCGGCGTAGGCCGGTGCGGTCTGCTCCAACTGGGCCCACGCCTCGGGCGTGACGAGCCGGTCGGCGGTGTCGGCGATCGCGGTGACCCGGACGCCGTCGATGTCCCCGGCGGCGAAGGCGCGCCAGATCGCCGGGGTCTTGCGCTGGAGCGTGGCTGCTTCACGCACCATCGCCCAGACCTGGTGCTCGGTCACGTGCAGTGCCTGGGCCAACTCCAGGGTGACCTCGCGCCGAGCGAGCTCCTTGGACAGCACGATGTCGTCGGCGCGATCGATCTCAGCGACGCGCCGGCCGTGGTGCCGCGCGACGAAGTCCCACTCCTCGAACTCCGCGATCGCCCGGGCACGACGGACCGCGTCACCGGTGACCGCTGCCTGACTCGAGCTCATACACCCAACGTAGTGGGCGCCACTGACACTTCCTCGAGGCCCGTGCAGGGAGGCCGCGCATCACCGACGGGACGACCTGCTCTCCATCCCGGAGGAGGTCGCGATGGATGTCAGCACGTTCTACGCGGTGTTCTCCGCGACCTGCTTCGCCCTCGTGGGGCTGTGGTGGGGCGTCACGTTGCGCGACACCCGGTGGGTCGCCGAGCCGGCGCGCCGACGGGCGATCGGCGGGGTCTACCTGGCCTTCCTGCTCCCGGCGCTGATGGGCCTGTTCGCGCAGGTCGGCGGAGTCGAGGAGCCGCTGGTCTGGCGGATCAGCTTCATCGTCATCTCCGTGGTCGGGTGCGTGGCCACGATTCGCCTGCTCGCCACCGATGCGAAGCCCGCCGTCACCGGGATCCGTGCCGGGGCCGCCGCCGTCTACGTGCTGGTGGCGCTCCTGGGCGTGTTTCCCGCCTCCTCCGACGTCCTGGACCTGCGGCCCATCCAGGTCGAGGCGCTGCTGCTGGTCGTCCTGGTCGCACTCGGGCATGCGCTCGCGTGGCATTTCGTGGTGCATGACGTTCTCGAGGAGGACGCCTAGTCTGTGGCCGTGAGCGAGATTCTGGACGAAGGGCCGTTCTTCCACGGCACGAAAGCAGACCTGCGCGTGGGTGACATCCTCACTGCGGGCTTCCGGTCGAACTACCGGCCCGAGGTGGTCATGAACCACATCTACTTCTCGGCACTGCTGGCCGGCGCGGGTCTCGCGGCCGAGTTGGCGGCGGGCGACGGCGAGCCACGCGTCTACGAGGTCGAGCCGACCGGCGACTTCGAGAACGACCCGAACGTCACCGACAAGAAGTTCCCCGGCAACCCGACGAGGTCCTACCGCAGCACCGAGCCGCTGCGCGTCGTCCGCGAGGTGCTCGACTGGCCGCGGCTGACTCCCGAAGGTCTCCAGGACTGGCGCGACCGTATCGCAGCGCTCCGCGCCGAGGGGACCGACGAGATCATCAACTGAGCGAGCTCGCAGCGAACCAGTCGGCGATGGAGGGCAGGACCAGGTCGAGCCGCCGCAGCATCGCGTCGTGATCGAGCCCGGGCACGACCGCGTACGGAATCTGGCGCGCGTCCAGGTCGCGGCGGAACTCGGCGGGGGACAGGAGCGACGCCACGAGGGTGTCGTCGGCACCCCACCAGGCGTGCAGTGGCCGGCCGAGGTCCGCCAGCGCGGCCAGCGGCAGGCTGGCGACCTCATCCCAGAAGACCACGGCGGCGATCGGATCGTAGGTGGCCAGCACGTCCGCCCATGCGTCCGGGTCGCGCCGAGCGTCATCGTTGCGTGCGCGAGCCCGCTCGCCCATGCCGGAGAGGTCCGCCGTGAGCGGAAAGCCGCCGCACGCCACCGCCGTGACGCGAAGGCTGTTCAGTGCGAGACGGGCCGCCATCACCCCGTTCATCGAGTAGCCGAACGTGGCGTAGGAGTCGATGCCCACGTGGTCCACGACCCGTTCGACGTCGCCGACGAATCCGTCCATGTCGTACCGACCCGGACGCGAGCTCGGACCGAACCCTCGCGGCGCCACGGTCACCACGCGGAAGCGGTCGGTCAGTGCCGAGAGATCGACCGTGTTCCAGTCGATGTTCAGCCGAGGCACCACGATCGCGGGCCCGTCGCCCGTGGCCGTCCACCAGATCCCGTCGAGTTCCGCCACGCGGCCAGCCTAGGCCGCGAGGAGCGCTGATTACCGTGGACGACGGCCACCCCCGACCACCTCGATCCGGCTCGGCAAGCTTGCTCGGGTGACCGATGTCGTCGAGCGGATCGGTGGCCGCACCCCCACCTCGCTCGAGACCCTGGTCGCCGTTCCGGACTGAGTGGGCCGCGCGCCTGAGAGGATGTCGCCGTGCGCGCTCTCGTCCTCGATGCGGTTCGTTCCCAGCCGGAGATTCGTGACGTTCCCGCGCCCGTGGCTCCCGCCGGTGGCGTCGTCGTCCGGGTGGTCGCCACGGGCCTGTGCCGCAGCGACTGGCACGCCTGGGCGGGCCACGACGACGGCGTCGCCTTCCCGCACGTGCCGGGTCACGAGCTCGCCGGAGAGATCAGCGAGGTCGGTGCCGGCGTCACGCAGTGGAAGGTCGGCGACCGGGTCACGGTCCCGTTCGTGGCCGGCTGCGGCACGTGCGAGTGGTGCCTGGCCGGGGACGCGCAGGTGTGCCCGGACCAGGAGCAGCCGGGCTTCACGTACTGGGGCTCGTTCGCCGAGTACGTCGTGGTCCACGCCGCCGACACCAACCTGGTGGCGATCCCCGAGTCGGTCGACTTCGCGACGGCCGCCAGTCTGGGCTGCCGTTTCGCCACCGCGTACCGGGCGCTCGTCGGCCGGGCCCGCGTCGCCGAGGGTGAGTGGGTCACGGTGATCGGCGCCGGGGGAGTGGGCCTCAGCTCGGTCATGATCGCCCGCGCTCTGGGTGCCCGGGTGATCGCGGTGGATCGGAACGCCGAGGCACTCGCCGTCGCCGCCGAGGTCGGTGCCGAGCACACGCTCCTGGCCGACGGGCGCGACATCCCCGCAGCGGTCACCGAGCTCACCGGCGGCAGCCACGTCGCCGTGGACGCGGTCGGCAGCGAGCAGACCTGCGCCGACGCGATCCTCAGCCTGCGTCGCCGTGGACGCCTGGCCCAGGTGGGTCTGCTGCCGGCGCTTGACGGGGACCCCCGCGTGCCGATGGGCCGCGTGATCGGCTGGGAGCTGGACGTGCTCGGCAGTCACGGCATGGCCGCGGCGGACTACCCGGGGATGATGGCGCTGATCGAGTCCGGTGCGCTGCGGCCCGACCGTCTGATCGAGCGCACGATCGGGCTCGCCGAGGCGGCGGAGCTGCTGCCGGTCTTCGACGGGGCGACGCTCGCGGGGATGACCATCATCGACCCGCGTCGCTGAGGGAACTAGGTCCGACGAACCCGCCCGAACCCCTCGGATGAGCGGTCCCGGGCGCGGCCCGACCCTGCCTACGGTGATGGGGTCCACGTCTCGGGAACCCCTCTGGAACCGGAGTGTTCGAGATGCGCACCACCTTCAGAACGATCACCGCCATCGGCATCGCAGCCGGCGTGGCCCTGGGGCTGGCTCCCTCGGCGTCAGCCCACGGCAAGCACCGCCCGCCTGCTCCCGTCACCGTCGTCGCCAGCGGCTTGGCCGGTCCCTATCAGGTCTCGTCGTCGGGTCGAGATCTGATCGTCACCGAGGCCGACGCCGGTCGCGTGGTCGCGATCAACCGACACCGGCGCGGCTCCGTGAGGACGCTCGTCAGCGGCCTGGGCGAAGGTGCCGCGGCGGGCGCGGTGCGGATCGGCAACAAGGTGCTCATCGCGACCGCCGAGGCGGGCGGACCTCCGGATGCTCCGCCGCGGCCGCCGTCGCCGTATCCCGGGTCCTCGGTGCTGGTGGCGTCGAAGGGCCGGGTCAGCCAGTTCGCCGACCTGCTCGCGTACGAGCTGAGGAACAACCCCGACGGCCAGACGCAGTTCGGACCCGACGGGGCGCCGCTCGATGCGCTGTCCAACCCGTTCAGCCTGCTCGCCGCCCGGGGCGGGGGAGTCCTGGTGGCCGATGGCGGTGCGAACGTCGTGCTGCGCGTCAGCGCGAGCGGACGGGTGTCGACGTTCTTCGTCCCGCCGGTCGTCACGACCGGTGCGTGCGCGGGTCGGCCGAACAACGACGCCGCCTCGACGGGCTGTGACCCCGTGCCGACGGGCCTGGCGTACGGACCTCGCAACACGCTCTACGTCTCGACGCTCTCGGGTGAGGCACCCGGCCAGGGTCGGGTCTACGTCCTGGACGCGCGTCGAGGCACCGTCAAGCGGGTCATCAGCGGCTTCACGTCGCCGACCGGTGTCGCGGTCGCTCCCGACGGAACCGTCTACGTGACCGAGGCGCTCGAGGGCCAGCCGACATCGGAGCCGGGTCCGGACTTCGATCCCTCGACCGTGGGTCAGGTCGTGAAGGTCAGCCCGCGCGGTCAGCGCACCTACGCGCAGATCACGACGCCGACCGGCATCGTCTGGACGGGTGGGAGGCTCTACTCCACCGCCTGGTCGCTGGGCAGCTTCTTCGGCCAGTTCGGCACCGGCCAGATCGTGGCGCTGAGCCCGAGGGCGTTCCGCTGACGGGACCTCACCGACTCAGCGCAGGCGGTCCCAGAGGAAGACGTCCTCGCGTCGGTTGCCGTCACCGCTGACCAGGTCGGTCGCGTAGCTGGTGTAGACGATGTGGCGGCCGTTGCGGGAGGTGCGGGCGTACCAGCCGGACTGCTGGTTGCCCGCCTTCCCCGCGGCGCCCGCGCTGATCAGTGACGAGGTGGCGGCGGGTGAGGTGCGGTCCCAGAGGAAGATGTCGCTGGCCCCGTTCTCGTCGCCGGGGGCGATGTCGCTGGCCCAGCTGACGTACGAGACGTAGCGTCCGTCGCCCGAGATGTCGCCATGCCTCGACCGTTCGTCAGCCGCTCCGCCGCCCATCCGCCGGGAGACCAGGACGGCCGCCGTGGAGGGAGCCAGCCGGTCCCACACGAAGACGTCGTGGTGTCCGCCCGTGTGACCTGCTGAGATGTCGTCGGCGCTGCTGCTGAAGGTGATGAAGCGACCGTCGTCGGAGAGCGACTCTGCCGCGGACTCCCCGTCGGGTTGGCCACCGGTGGCGGCCCGCGAGACCAGGATGGGGCTCGTCGTCGCAGCGGACAGGTCGATCACGTAGGCCGAGGGGGTCGAGGAGCTCTCCGTCGCCATGAGGTTGGTCGCCGCCGAGGTGAAGGCGACGAACCGGCCATTGCCGGAGATCACCGGATTGACCGAGTCCCCGTCGGCGCTGCCACCGCCCGCCGCGCGCGTCAGCAGGGTGACGCCTTCACCGCGCGTCCACAGGAACGCGTTCGACCGGCTCTGGGTGTCGTCATCGACGAGGTTGGTGGCCGAGGTGCTCCACACGACGCGGTTGCCGTCATCGGAGATGGAGGGCACTCCCGACTCGTGACTCGACGACCAGCCCAGCTGCTTCGAGCTGATCAACTGGGTGGCGTCAGGGTTCTCGCGATCCCACAGGAACACCTGGAAGTGGTCGGGACCGCGGCCACCTGCCGCCATCTCCATGGCTCTCGACCGGTAAGCGATCCAGCGTCCGTCCGCCGAGATGGAGGGCGCCTCGGAGCGGCCCGATCCGTATCCCCCGCTCGGGGGACGGCTGACCCGGACGGTGGCGCCTGTCGTGTTGTTGGTCGCGTAGACGTCGCCGGCCGCCTGGGTCGCCCCGGTCACCAGGTTCGAGGAGTCGGACACGTAGGCGGTCCAGGTGCCGTCCGCCGAGACGGCCGGAAATCCTGACCCCCCGTCGGCGCCGGCGCCCGACGGCGACCGGCTGATCAGCGTCGTGCGGGGCTGGGGAGCGGGCGGCTTGGGTGCCGGCGTCGCCTTGGGCCTGGGACGTGCCGTGATGGTGCGGGTCCTGGAGGCCTTGGCCCGCAGTCGGCCGGTCTTCGGAGCGAGGACCCGGAACTTCGTCCGGCCCGCGGCCGTGAGCGTGATCGAGAGCTTGTAGGTGCCCGTGCGCTTGGTGCGCACCGTGCGGACGGTGCGCCACTTCTTGCCGGTCTGCTTCTGGACTCGGACCTTGATGCGCTTCTTGGTGCGAGTGACCTTGCCCGACAACGAGACCTTGCTGCCGACGTAGACGGTGGTCGCCGACGTCTTGAGGCTGACCTTCCGCTGCGGGGCCGCCTCGGCGGGCGCGGAGACGGCGATGAGGCACGTGAGGGCGACGGCGAGCGCGGCGAGGATCGCGATGGAGGTGCGAGGGACGCTGATGGCGCGCGGAGGTCGGGTCACCGGCCAAGGCTAGGGGTCCGATCACCTGCTGTCCGACGTTTGGTACAGCCAGTGGATGATTCTCCCGGATCCATGCCCTGGGCCTGACGACTCATGCGGCCACGGGCAAGCCGTTCAACGACGGCTGGTGGTCCCAGACCATCGCGACCGTCATGAGGGTGTCGGCGGCGACGTCTGCGGCGTCCTCGGCGGGCACTCGCCGCAGGAGGTACGCGAGCAGGCGGTCGCCATAGTGCTCGACGAGCCCCTTCGAACCTGGCGGCCAACTGGTCGCGGCTGCGCATCAGCGGGCCCCCGGCGCATCGCCGAACCCGTGCGAGCAGTTGGTCTCGAAGTCCCGCCGCACCGCTTCGGTGTCGGCGGGTACGGCTCCGACTCCTTCGTGCTCGACCGCGTGCACGCCCATGTCGTCGGCGGCGAAGGCAGCGGAGTCCGCGAGTCGGTCGAGCGCCGCCATGCCGGTGTCGGAATCGACCTGACCGTCGAGCATCACACGCTGCCATTGGCGCCGCGCATAGAAGACGTAGGAGGCCGAGACTCGCGTCTCCTCGGCGGGAACCGACAGTTGGGAGCCGACGGAACCGACGATGCCGCGGTCGAGGACGTAGGAGCCCTTCGACTCGAGGGCGGGGTTCGCCTCGAGCAGGCCGGCGACGTGCGCCGTCGCGTCGTCCATCCTCACTCCATCGGGCAGGGGGAGCGACGAGGGGGCCAGCTTCTCGGCGACCAGCCTGAGGCCCGTTGCACGCACCACATCGGTCTCGGGCGTGGAACCCGGGTCGGTGGTGCCCAGTCACGCCGTTCCGGCGCAGACCGCCGCGAGCTCGCCGGCGAGAACGGCGCGACGTGCGCGGTGTGTCGAGTGCAGCGGTCGACGCTCACCTTTCGTGATCGATCTGGCGGTCGCGGCCATGGCGGGACCCGCGGCAGGGGGGACGTGCACCTCCGGTGAGGTCTGGCGCAGCAGGTGGTCGAGGTCGGTACTGGGCATGTGGTGCTTCCTTCGGCTGGGGTCCTTCAGGAAGGAAATGTCCAGACGATCGAGAAATGTCACGCCACGCGTCCAGCTCTTTCAGTCGTGCGTGAGGCGCGGCGACCTCGGGCGTGGTCGTCCAGCGATACGACCTCAGACTTTCGGACGGTCCGCTGACGGCGTTCCATCTCTACGCTGAGGGGCGTGAGCAACCTGTTGCGCTCCTTCCTGGGGGAACCCCGGCCTCCGGCCCCGCCGGTGCGCCTCTGGCGCGACTGGACGCTGGTGGCGCTCGTGGTGATCGCTGGGGTGCTGGAGGGCGTCCTGCGCACGGACATGCCGCTACGGGTGCTGTCGGTGATCCTGGTGGTCGCACTGGCGCCGCTGCTGCTGTGGCGACGCACCCATCCGCTCGCCGTGGTGGCGACCGTCTTCGGTGTGATCGCGCTGACCGACATCGCCTTGCTCGTGGCAGGCGCGCCGGCGCTCGACGTGAACACCTTGCTCTTCGTCCTGCTGCTGGCCTACTCCCTGTTCCGCTGGGGTTCCGGGCGCGAGGTCGTGGCAGGGCTGGCGATCATCGCCGTTCCGGCCACCCTGGCCATCGTCGTCAGCTGGACCGGGTTCGCGGAGGCGATCGGCGGGGTCGCCGTCCTGTTCTCCGCGTTCGCCCTGGGCTGGGCCGTCCGTGCCCAGCACGGGGCCCGCGAGCGATGGCTGGAACAGGTGAAGTCGCAGGAGCGGGTCCTGCTGGCGCGGGAGCTGCACGACACGGTGGCCCACCACGTCTCGGCCATCGCCATCCACGCCCAGGCTGGACGAGTCCTCGCGGCGATCAGTCCGTCGGCGTCGCTCGAAGCGCTGGAGGTGATCGAGGTGGAGGCGTCGAGAACCCTGGTCGAGATGCGGACGATGGTCCGCGTGCTGCGCAATGAGGCGCCCGTCGACTACGCGCCGCAACGCGGTGTGGCCGACCTCGAGCTGTTGTCCGGTGCCTCGCCTGCCGGGCCGCGGGTGGCGGTCACAGTCTCGGGCGACCTGGTCGCCCTTCCGGCGGCGATCGACGCCGCGGTCTTCCGGATCGCTCAGGAGGCGGTCACCAACGCCCTGCGGCATGCCCGGAACGCCACGCTGGTCGACGTGCGCGTCGTCGGCGAGCCGACGACGGTCAGCCTCGTCGTGCGCGACGACGGTGACCCGGGAGGACCCGACCCCGCGCCTGATGCGGGGTTCGGGCTCACCGGGATGGTGGAACGCGCGTTGCTCCTGGGCGGCGCCTGCCAGGCCGGACCCTGCCCCGATCGTGGCTGGGTCGTCAGCGCCACCTTGCCGCGGGAGGTGCCGGCGTGAGCATCCGGGTGCTGGTCGCCGATGACCAGGACCTCGTGCGGACCGGACTGCGGCTGATCCTCGGCACCCTGGAGGGCATCGAGGTCGTGGGGGAGGCGCGCGACGGCCAGGAGGCGGTCCGGCTGGCTCGCGAGCTGCGTCCCGACGTGTGCCTGATGGACATCCGGATGCCCGTGCTCGACGGGGTCGAGGCGACCCGCCTCCTGGCCGGGCCGAGCGTCGTGGACCCGGTCGCGGTCGTCGTGATCACCACCTTCGACCTCGACGAGTACGTGCACGGTGCGCTGGCGGCCGGCGCCACAGGGTTCCTGCTGAAGGACGCCGGGCCCGAACTGCTGGGCGAGGCGATCCGGGCGGCCACCCGAGGGGACTCGCTCATCTCGCCGAGCATCACCCGCCGACTGCTGTCGACCTTCGCGCGCACGGGTCGGGCAGCACCTCCCGCGCAGCCCATCGACCCGCTCACCGAACGCGAGGAGCAGGTGCTGCTCACCCTCGCGCGCGGCAGCACCAACGCCGAGATCGCCGCCGAACTGCACATCAGCCTCAGCACCGTGAAGACCCACATCGGCAGCCTCATGGCCAAGCTCGGCGCCCGGAATCGGGTGGAAGTCGCGATGTGGGGGTACGAGACCGGCCGGATCCGGGAGTAGGCGCGACCCGGGGCCCGGCCTCGTACTTTCGGTCAGGACAGGACGAGCCGTCAGACCGATCCGCGACCGCCGCGTTGCCGCGAGCGTGGAACCCATGATCACTGTCGAGTCACTGACCCGGAGGTACGCCGGCTTCACCGCCGTCGACCACGTCTCCTTCACTGCCCAGCCCGGCCGCGTGACCGGATTCCTCGGTCCGAACGGCGCCGGCAAGTCCACCACGATGCGCGTCATGGTCGGACTGACCGCCCCGACGTCCGGGTCGGCCACCATCGACGGGGTCCGGTTCACCGACCTGCCCAATCCCGGGCTCGAGGTCGGCGTCCTCCTCGACGCCTCGGCACAGCACGCCGGCCGTACCGGGCGCGAGATCCTCACCGTGGCCGCCGACACGATGGGGCTGCCCCGAGCCCGCGTCGACGAGATGATCGAGCTGGTGAGCCTGACGCCCACCGAGGCCCGGCGCCGCGTGCGCCACTACTCGCTCGGGATGCGTCAACGCCTCGGCATCGCCACCGCACTGCTCGGGGATCCCCGGGTGCTGATCCTCGACGAGCCCGCCAACGGGCTCGACCCCGCGGGGATCCGGTGGATGCGCGACCTGCTGACGGACTTCGCCGGCCGCGGCGGCACCGTGCTGCTGTCCTCCCACCTGCTCCACGAGATCGAGGTCATCGCCGACGACCTGGTCGTGATCGGCCACGGCAGGATCGTCGCGTCCGGTACGAAGGAGGGACTCCTCGCGGCGGTCGGGACGCTCGCCCGCTCGACCTCGCCCCTCGATCTCGCCCACGCCCTCGAGCAGGCCGGGATCGCCAGCACGC
The DNA here is from genome assembly GCF_024433585.1 of Aeromicrobium sp. 636. Taxonomy (NCBI): domain Bacteria; kingdom Bacillati; phylum Actinomycetota; class Actinomycetes; order Propionibacteriales; family Nocardioidaceae; genus Aeromicrobium; species Aeromicrobium sp. 636. The sequence goes on along the minus strand of NZ_WNJU01000001.1, from coordinate 580,070 downwards.
TCGCCGGCGACGGTTCGGTCCGCACGGAAGCCGACCCCGCACGCGTGGGAGCCGTCGCCCTGACCGCCGGCATCGCCCTCACCGAGCTCCGATCGGCCGATGGCGCCGGTCTCGAAGAGATGTTCCTGTCGCTCACCGCCGACACCCAGCGCGAAGGAGTCGCAGCATGACCACCACGATCACCATCCCGATCACTCGGCTCGTCCGAGTCGAGTTGCGCAAGATGTTCGACACCCGCTCGGGGTTCTGGTTGCTCGTCAGCATCGGCGTCCTGGCGGTCGCCTCGACCGTGGCGGTCGTCGTCGTCGCTCCCGACGCCAACATCACCTACTGGAGCTTCGGGACGGCGATCGGCTTCCCGATGTCCGTGATCCTGCCGATCATCGCGATCCTGGCCGTCACGAGCGAGTGGAGCCAGCGCAGTGGGCTCACGACCTTCACCCTGGTCCCGAGTCGCGGGCGCGTGATCGGAGCCAAGGCGATCGCGGCCCTCCTGGTGGGCGTCGGTTCCATGGTGGTCGCCTTCGCGGTGGGCGCCCTCGGGAACCTCGTCGGCCCCGGACTCGCCGGCGTCGACACCGTCTGGGACGTCTCCCTGACCGCCGCGCCCCAGATCGTGCTCGGCAACCTCGTCGGCATGGGCATCGGCTTCACCCTCGGCGTGGTCCTGCGCAACTCCGCGGCCGCGATCGTGGGCTACTTCGTCGTCTCCTTCGTCCTGTCGGGCATCCTCGTCCTCCTGGCGCAGGTGCGCCCGTGGTTCGAGGACCTGCAGCCGTGGGTCGACTGGAACCAGACGCAGGTGGTGCTCTTCGAGGGCACCACGAACACCGCTGAGGAGTGGGCGATGCTCGCCTCGACGACGATGATCTGGATCGTCGCGCCCCTCGTCCTCGGACTGCTGTCCCTGCGTCATGGCGAGGTCAAGTGACCGGACTCGCCACCAGCGTGTGGGCATGCCTGTCGTCGAAGCGAAGCTGAGGGTCCCGGTCCAACGGTGCCGTCATCCGTCGTCCTCAGCGGCCGCCGCGGATCGGCCCTAGGCTCGGGAGGCTTGCGTCGACACCACGTCAGCCCTCCAACAGTGAAGGAAGCCCATGTGCCGCGTTCTCGCCTATCTCGGGTCCGAAGTTCCGCTTGAGGATCTGCTCATCAAGCCCGAGAACAGCCTGATCAACCAGTCCCTCGACCCGGAGCGCCACCCGCAGCTGCAACTGGCCGGCTGGGGTTTCGGGGCGTGGGGCGAGCACCTGCTCAAGCCGGAGAAGCCCTTCCTCTACCACCGACCGATGGCGGCCTTCTACGACGACAACGTCGCCGGAATCGTGCCCAGCCTCCAGGTCAGCACGATGCTCGCCCATGTGAGGGCGGCGGACTACAACGCCAAGACGGTGCTGGCCGACGAGAACTGTCACCCGTTCTCCTTCGAGGGGACTCCGTGGATCGTCGCGCAGAACGGCGACGTGCCGAACTGGCAGCTCCTGCAGCGCGAGCTGCTGCAGCACTGTAAAGACGAGTACCTCGAGCAGATGGTGGGCACCACGGACACGGAGTTCCTCTACGTGCTCCTGCTCTCGGTGCTCGAGAGCAACAGCGACGAGGACGTGAAGCGCGCCTTCGAGGAGGTCATCCGACTCCTCGTGCAGGCGATGGAGGATCTCGATCTGCCGGCGCTGGCCAAACTGAAGATGGCTCTGGTCTCCCCCAACCGGATCATCGGCGTCAACGTCGGAACCGGGCACCAGGGAGAGCCGGATCCAGAGGGTGACTGGCGCGAGCTGCGCAAGTCCGGTCCGGGCACGGACGACTACGCCCTCTCGATGCTCCTGGAGCCGATGTACCTGCTGATGGGTCGCAACTTCGACTACGACGGCCCGACGTACGACTTCGAGGAGACCACCGCCGACGAGGCGACCTCCGTCATCTTCGCCTCCGAGCCGCTGACCGAGAGCACCGAGGACTGGTCGACGTTGGAGTTCGGCGAGATCGTGTTCCTGGAGAGGGACGGCGAGAAGATCACCAAGACCGTCGACAAGCTGAAGGTGTAGACCGCCTCAGGGCTCGAAGTACTCGGACATGACGTCGCCAACCCATGCGGGTTGGCGCACGTCTGTCGGGAGGAACTCGCGCATCACCGGCTTGAGGTCGACGACCGGGGTGCCGGCGACGGCGTCGAGGCCGATCACGGTCAGCTCCCGACCGTCGACCGACTCGATCGCGCAGCAGGTCACCCCGATGCGGTTCGGCCGACGGGGCGCGCGGCCCGCGAAGACGCCGACCGACGGCAGGTCGGTGCGACCGCGGTAGGGCTTCGGCTCGCGGTGGTCGTCGAGCTCCTCGAACTGGTCGAAGACGAAGAGCACCTCGACGTGCGAGAAGCCCTCCAGGCCTTGGAGGCACCTGTCGCCGAACCGCTCATCGACCGTGATGGTGCTGCGAACCGCACCCCACTGGTCCGAGTGCTGGACGTCGGTGCGGTCGTTGCGGACCGAGCCGATGGCGGTGATGGTGAAAGGGTCCATACCCACGTTGTAACTGATGACGTGACACCCGCCTATCCCTCGGCCGGGTGCTCCTGGGCCACGTCGAAGTCGGTCAGCCTGACGTCCGGCTGGTCGGGGCCGCTCAACGCCATGATCAGGGGCGCGAAGATCGCGAGACCTGCACTAGGGGATCAGTTCCGACCGCTTGTCGGACCAACACTGTTGCGGTTCGGTCGACGCCGCCTTCACGCGGGAAGGGCGTGGCCCCGCCTCACCAATGCTGGTGCCCGGTTGCTGTCGGTGGCCGCCAGCAGTGCCACCAGATGCCCGCGGGGGTCCCGACTCCTCGGCCCGCTTACGTAAAATCCGGCTAGCGTGGGTTGCGTGAGCGAACTCACCGTGGTTCCGGCCCGCCCTCCGGTTCGGGGGGTGATCATCGTCCTCGACGTGGCGGCCAAGGCGATGCTCCTGCTCCTGCTGATGACCGCGCTCCGGTACCCCGAGCTCGGCCACCTTGAGGGCAAGGGCGCCACCGCGCGGGCGGTCGGCTATCCACTGGCGGCGTTCATCATCCCCGCCGCGTGGTTCCTGATCTGGCGCCGCCGGGTGACGTTTCCGTGGCTCGTGGACCTGCTGGTGACCCTCACCTGCTTCACGGACACGCTGGGCAACCGGATGGATCTCTACGACACGGTCCGACGGTTCGACGACCTGATGCACTTCGTCAACACCGGCGTGCTGACTGCGGCGTTCGTCCTCCTCACTCTGTCGCCGCGGGCGACGCGTGCACAGGTGCTCGAGCGCTCCCTCGCCTTCGGGGTGACCGCAGCGCTCGTCTGGGAGATCGCCGAGTACTACGCCTTCCTCAGCACCTCGGGCATCGTCGACCGGTATGCCGACACGCTGGGCGACATGGCGCTCGGTTCGCTCGGCTCGGTGGTCGCTGGGCAGCTCGTGTACTGGGCCTGGCAGCACCACCACCTCCTGACCGCGGGGCCGCAGCCCTTGCCGGCCTACCCGGGGGCCGACGAACGTCCACCGGCCAGTCGGCAGCCGGGGTTCTGAGCAGGAGCGGTCCTGCCAGTCGCCGTCGCCTCGTGTTCGTGCGCTGGGTGGCCGGCGCGGTGCGCGGGTCGTCGGGCCACGTGACCCGTCCGCTGATCCCATCCGCGGTCGCCGCGTGGCTCTTTCGCGGCGCAAGGGGACACATTGCGAGTGACTGCGACACTCAGGTGAGAGTGGACGGCATCATCTACACCTCCGTCGGCATCGCCGAGCACGGGGCCACGAAGTTCTCGACGGCAGAACTGGCTGACTGTGACGACGTGGGGAGAGACGCCCGCGGGTCCGTGTTCCCCGAGCACCCACGCCGAATCACCACATGGAAGTTCACGGGTTACCCACCCAGCGAAGTCCTCGGCATCCGCTTCCAGTTGGATGGTCGACGTCGCACGGTTCTTACTCGATTCGGCATTTCTCGACGGCCGCTCGTGGGACGCTCGCCGCATGACGAACGGTCCCCTTCCGCCGGCCGGCTGGTATCCAGATGCGCAGGGCGAGCTGCGTTACTGGGACGGTGCGGCGTGGACCGACCACACGGCGAGCAACTACCCGCACGCGCAGGATGCTGACCAGCCGACGCCGCCCACCGGTCTCGCAGCCGGGAAGTCCCCGGCGAGTGCGAAGGTTCCGTGGACTCGTCGGTGGCAGGTCTGGGTGGTGGCCGGCTGCGCTGCACTCCTGGGGTTCGGGGCCCTCGGAAATGCCGCCACCCCGGACACCGCCGACGACCCCAAGCCGCAGTCCGTCCAGGCAACCGAATCTGCTCCGACGGCGGAGCAGACCACGCCCAGCCCTGAACCGTCTCCCACGCCCACCGAGGAACCAACAGCAGAACCAGTGGTCCTCATTTTCATGACGGACCAGAAGGACGGCGATTCCTCGGTGGGATCAGATGGCAAGGAGTACCGCCTGGGGCTCGTCAACGCACCGGAACGAAACGAGAAGTGTGGTCCTGAGGCGACCGCCTTTACGCGCAAGTTCCTCAGCGACGGCTTCACGGTCGACGCGTACGCGACCGACACGTACGGCCGCGCGGTCGCGGAGGTGTTCGATCCGAAGGGCAGGTCGCTCAATGTCCAGCTCGCCAAGCGCGGACTCGGCGACGGCCGCTACCTCGATCAGTTCCGCCATGAGAACCCGGACCTGGGTCGTCGACTCGACCGTGCCTTGGCGTCGGCCGCCAAGCCGGGCTGCCGGAAGTCTGCGGCACCGGTCCCTCTCGTCAAGAAGCCCCGCAAGACCAAGGCTCCAGCGAAGGACTGCATGGCCGGGTACGAACCATGCTTGCCGATCGTTGACGACCTCGACTGTGGCGAGATCGGCCACTCGGTCGCCGTGACCGGCGGCGACCCGTACCGGCTGGACCGGGACGGCGACGGCACTGGGTGCGACTGAACACCCGGAGTGACGCGACCTCAGGCCGTTCGGTCACCTCGGTAGATGTCGCTCTCATGAACTGCCCAGGCCGTCCCGTCGGCGGCGACGATGTAGTCCTTGGTCGCCGAGACGAATCGGCGGGCCTGACGTCGAGTGAGTGGCAGGCCGGTCGCGTTCCTAGCCGAAGCGACGACTGCGTTCCGCTCCGAGCTAGTTTCGCGCCCGTGGCGCCAGATCAGGACCGACGTCGCCACCATCCCGATCGCCGCGACCACGGTGGCGACGAGCGTCACGATCTGCCCCCGCGACGACCAGCCATTGTCGCGGGCGACCGAAGTCACGAGGAGCATCAGGATTCCGACACCGCAGCAGAACGCACTGGCCGACCACCACGACCACACCTGGGGCGGAGCGGTCGGTGGCATGGGCGCGATGACCTCGCCGGTCGGGGCCAGCGCGAACGACCTGTAGTCGCTTCGAATGTGGAGGGTCCCGTCCCCGTCGATCTCAAATTCGGTTCCTCGTTCGAGATCGAAATGGATGTCTCCGGCGTCTGCAGCAGCGCCCGCGCCCAAGAACATGACCCAAGTGTCCACGGCCAGGACCGTCGTGTCCCGAACACCGCTCGGCGGCACGCGGGTGAGGGCTGAGGCGTGCTCTCAACGCGGCGGAATGGGCCCCGGGCGCCCATCGCGTGTCCGACACGTAGGGCGACGTGGTCACGGAGCTGCCGCGTGAAGGAGCCGTGCGAGGAGTTCTGCCAAGGGCGCCATCGCCGCCTCGAAGGGAACGCCCTCCAGCTCCTCGGCTCTCGACGCATCCTCCTCGAGTCGGAGTGCACGGAAGGTGTCCGGTAGAGAAATGCCCTCGAAGTCGACCTCCACACCGCGACCGTGTCCGACTGCAAGGTCAATGCAGGCGCCGGTGTCGCGTGGCTGATCGTTCGACTGGGGCAGGCCCGGGAACCGATCGCTCAGGTCGTCGTGGCCCGCACAGTAGATGACATGGGTATCGGAGGCTTGCCCGGGGGCGAAGCCCACCGGGACGAGAAGCGGGTCGAGTGCGGCCAAGACCGATCGCGCGAAGTCCATGCCCGAATCGTCGCCTCGATGACCAGTCTGCGGTGCCATTCGAAGAAATCCGAGCCTTGCTCAACTTCAGTCCTCACCGTCGTGTGGGGCTTCACCGATTCCCTTGTCATCGGGACCGTGGTGCTGACCACCGTGGGTGGGGTCGTCGTCTGTCAGCACGTGCGCGCTGCCGGTGCTCGGAGACCAACCAGAACGACTCGCCGATCATGGGCCACCCACGGGAATCCGGCGGGACGCATCTGTGGCCGTGGTGCACGGGGACGGGTTCGCAAGGGCGATGGCGGGTCCCGGAGGGCGGGTGAGTCCGCACTGATAACCTCGACGAGAACCATCCTTTAACCACCGTCCTGTGAGGCGGAGAAGGAGGTCGGCTTTGAGCACCGTCATGGATGCCACCGACATCTCGCGTGCGCTGACACGCATCACCCACGAGATCCTCGAGCGCAATCGCGACGCCGAAGGCGTGGTGATCCTGGGGATTCCCACCCGCGGCGTCGAACTCGCCGAGCGCATCGCCGCGAAGATGGCCGAGGTCGAGGGGACCACCATCAAGCCCGGCGCTCTCGACGTCACGATGTACCGCGACGACCTGCGCCTGAAGGCACCCCGCGCACTCGAGGCCACCAACGTCCCCGAGGACATCGACGGTCGCGTCGTCGTCCTGGTCGACGACGTGCTGATGAGCGGCCGCACGATCCGGGCCGCGCTCGACGCGCTCAGCGACCTCGGACGCCCGAAGGCCGTGCAGCTCGCCGTCCTGGTCGACCGCGGCCACCGCGAGCTGCCGATCCGGGCCGACTTCGTCGGCAAGAACCTGCCCACCTCGAAGACCGAGAAGGTCCGCGTCCGGCTCACCGAGACCGACGGCGCCGCCGACTCGGTCTCGATCGAGGGGAGTGACGCATGAAGCACCTCCTGAGCGCCGGTGACCTGAGCCGCGACGAGGCCACCTTGATCCTCGACACCGCCGAGCAGCTGCTCAGCGTCGCGAAGCGGCCCATCAAGAAGCTGCCCACCCTGCGCGGCCGCACGATCGTCAACCTGTTCTTCGAGGACTCGACCCGTACGCGGATCAGCTTCGAGGCCGCGGCCAAGCGCCTCTCGGCCGACGTCATCAACTTCAGCGCCAAGGGCTCCAGCGTCAGCAAGGGGGAGTCCCTCAAGGACACCGCGCTGACCCTGCAGGCCATGGGCGCCGACGCGGTCGTCATCCGCCACCACGCCTCCGGCGCCCCGCATCGCCTCGCCACCTCCGAGTGGACGCGCGGCGCGGTGGTCAACGCCGGCGACGGCACCCACGAGCACCCCACCCAGGCGCTGCTCGACGCGTTCACGATGCGCTCGCGCCTGGGCGACCTCGAGGGCAAGAACGTCACGATCGTCGGCGACGTCCTGCACAGCCGCGTCGCCCGCTCGAACGCGCTGCTGCTCGACACGCTCGGTGCCAACGTCACGCTCGTCGCCCCGCCGACGCTGCTGCCGGTGGGCGTCGAGACCTGGCCCGTCCAGACCTCGTACAACCTCGACGCGAGCCTCGAGAAGGCCGACGCGGTGATGATGCTGCGCGTCCAGCGCGAGCGGATGAACGCCTCGTACTTCCCGAGCGCCCGCGAGTACAGCCGCCGCTACGGGCTCGACGTCGCCCGCATGAACCGCCTGCCCGACCACGCCATCGTCATGCACCCCGGACCGATGAACCGCGGCATGGAGATCGGAGCCGACGTCGCCGACAGCGACCGGTCCGTCATCGTCGAGCAGGTCACCAACGGCGTCGCCGTCCGCATGGCCGTCCTGTACCTGCTGCTGGGCGGCGCCACCGAAGGAGAAACAGCATGAGCACCGTCATCAAGGGCGCCCGCATCCTGGGCGACGAGGTGGCCGACATCTTGATCGAGGGCGGTGTCATCACCCAGATCGGCACCGACCTGAGCGGTGACGAGGTCGTCGACGCCGAGGGCCTCATCGCCCTGCCCGGCCTCGTCGACCTGCACACCCACCTGCGCGAGCCGGGCCGCGAGGACGCCGAGACCGTCCTCACCGGCACCCAGGCCGCCGCCAAGGGCGGCTTCACCTGCGTCTTCGCGATGGCCAACACCGAGCCCGTCGCCGACACCGCCGGCGTCGTCGAGCAGGTCTGGCGCCTCGGCCGCGAGCACGGCTACGCCGACGTCCAGCCCATCGGTGCCGTCACCGTCGGCCTGGCGGGGGAGCACCTCGCCGAGCTGGGCGCGATGGCCGACTCGGCCGCCCAGGTCCGCGTCTTCAGCGACGACGGCAAGTGCGTCAGCGACGCAGTCCTCATGCGCCGCGCCCTGGAGTACGTCAAGGCGTTCGACGGCGTCATCGCCCAGCACGCGCAGGAGCCGCGTCTCACCGAGGGCGCCCAGATGAACGAGGGCCCGCTCTCGGGCGAGCTCGGCCTCACCGGCTGGCCCGCGGTCGCCGAGGAGGCGATCATCGCCCGCGACGTCCTGCTGGCCGAGCACGTCGGCAGCCGCCTGCACGTGTGCCACCTGTCCACGCGCGGCTCGGTCGAGATCGTGCGCTGGGCCAAGAGCCGCGGCATCGACGTCACCGCCGAGGTCACGCCCCACCACCTGCTGCTCGACGACGAGCTGGTCCGCAGCTACGACCCGATCTACAAGGTCAACCCGCCGCTGCGCAGCAAGGACGACGTCCTCGCCGTCCGCGAGGGCCTGGCCGACGGCACGATCGACATCGTCGCCACCGACCACGCACCGCACCCCATGGAGGACAAGGAGTGCGAGTGGCAGGCCGCGGCCTTCGGCATGATCGGTCTCGAGACCGCTCTGTCGATCGTGCAGCAGACCATGGTCGACACCGGCGCCCTCACCTGGGCCCGCGTCGCCGAGGTGATGAGCGCCAATCCGGCGCGCATCGGCCGCGCCACCACCCACGGCCGCCCGCTGGCGATCGGCGAGCCCGCCCACGTGGTTCTCTACGACCCGACGGCGAAGCGTACGATCGAGCCCGCCGACACCGCGAGCCTCTCGCGCAACACGCCGTACGCCGGAAGGGAACTTCCCGGCCGCGTGGTCGCGACGTTCCTCGCCGGCAAGCCCACCGTCCTGGAAGGAAAGCTGCAGTGACGTTCACCCCCGCCATCCTCGTGCTCGAGGACGGACGCACCTTCCGCGGCCGCTCCTACGGCGCGACCGGCACCACCATCGCCGAGATCGTCTTCAACACCGGCATGACCGGCTACCAGGAGACGCTCACCGACCCGTCGTACCGCGGCCAGATCGTCGTCATGACGGCCCCGCACATCGGCAACACCGGCGCCAACCCCGAGGACTTCGAGTCCGGCCGGGTCTGGGTCGACGGCTACGTCGTGCGCGACCCCGCCCGCCAGCGCTCCAACTGGCGCTCCGACCGCACCCTCGACGAGCTGCTCGCCGAGCAGGGCGTCGTCGGCATCAGCGGCATCGACACCCGCGCCCTGACGCGCCACCTGCGTGAGCGCGGCTCCATGCGTGCCGGCATCAGCACCGAGGTCCTCGACCCCGAGCAGCTGCTCGAGCAGGTGCAGCAGGCGCCGGGCATGACCGGCTCGAACTACCTCGCCGACGTCACCGTCCCCGAGGCGCACGTCGTCCCGGCCGAGGGTGAGAAGAAGTACACGGTCGTCGCGCTCGACCTGGGCATCAAGGGCATGACCCCCAAGCTCATGGCCAAGCGCGGCATCGAGGTGCACGTGCTGCCCGCCACGGCCTCGCTCGACGAGGTCCTCGCGATCGAGCCCGACGGCGTCTTCATGTCGAACGGCCCCGGCGACCCGGCCACCGCCGACCACCAGGTCGAGTTGGTCCAGGGCGTCCTCGAACGTGGCACGCCGTACTTCGGCATCTGCCTGGGCAACCAGATCTTCGGCCGCGCCCTCGGACGCGGCACCTACAAGCTCAAGTACGGACACCGCGGGGTCAACCAGCCGGTGCAGGACCGCACGACGGGCAAGGTCGAGATCACCGCGCACAACCACGGGTTCGCCGTGGACGCGCCGCTCGACGAGGACTTCGAGACGCCCTTCGGGCCGGCTCGGGTCACCCACGTGTGCCTGAACGACGACGTCGTCGAGGGCATCGCCCTGCTGGACCAGCCCGGGTTCAGCGTCCAGTACCACCCCGAGGCCGCCGCGGGTCCGCACGACGCCGGCTACCTCTTCGACCGCTTCACCGACCTCATGGAGGCAGCTCGTGCCGAAGCGCACTGACATCGAGTCCGTTCTCGTCATCGGGTCCGGCCCGATCGTCATCGGCCAGGCGGCCGAGTTCGACTACTCCGGCACCCAGGCCTGCCGCGTCCTGCGCGAGGAGGGCCTGCGGGTCATCCTGGTCAACTCCAACCCGGCCACGATCATGACCGACCCGGAGTTCGCCGACGCCACGTACGTCGAGCCGATCACGCCCGAGTACGTCGAGAAGGTGATCGCCGCGGAGCGTCCCGACGCGCTGCTGGCCACCCTGGGCGGCCAGACCGCCCTCAACGCGGCCATCGAGCTGGACAAGCGCGGCATCCTCGAGAAGTACGGCGTCGAGCTGATCGGCGCGTCCATCGACGCGATCGAGAAGGGCGAGAACCGCGAGTCGTTCAAGCGGATCGTCGAGGGCCTGCCCGCCGAGTGGGGCGCCGAGGTCGCCAAGTCCGTCATCTGCCACACGATGGCCGAGTGCGAGGCCGGCGTCGAGGAGCTCGGCGGCTACCCGGTCGTCGTTCGTCCGTCGTTCACGATGGGCGGCTCCGGCTCCGGCCTGGCGTACGACCACGAGGACCTGCTGCGCATCGCCGGCAGCGGCCTGGCGCTCAGCCCTACCACCGAGGTGCTCCTCGAGGAGTCGATCCTCGGCTGGAAGGAGTACGAGCTCGAGGTCATGCGCGACACCGCCGACAACGTGGTGATCGTCTGCTCGATCGAGAACCTCGACCCGATGGGCGTCCACACCGGCGACTCGATCACCGTCGCCCCGGCCATGACGCTGACCGACGTCGAGTACCAGCGCCTGCGCGACATCTCGATCGGTGTCATCCGCGAGGTCGGCGTCGACACCGGCGGCTGCAACATCCAGTTCGCGGTCAACCCCGAGGACGGCCGCATCGTCGTCATCGAGATGAACCCCCGCGTCTCGCGCTCCTCGGCGCTGGCGTCGAAGGCCACCGGCTTCCCGATCGCCAAGATCGCCGCCAAGGTCGCCATCGGCTACACGCTCGACGAGATCCCCAACGACATCACGCAGGAGACCCCGGCCAGCTTCGAGCCGAGCCTGGACTACGTCGTCGTCAAGGTGCCGCGGTTCGCGTTCGAGAAGTTCCCGGCCGCCGACGCCACGCTGACGACGCACATGAAGTCCGTCGGCGAGGCCATGGCGATCGGCCGCAACTTCACCGAGGCCCTGCAGAAGGCGCTGCGTTCGCTCGACCGGCCCGCCGCCGCGTTCTCGTGGGAGCGCGAGTGGGTCGATCTGGACAAGGACGACCTGCTGCAGCGCGCCTCCGTGCCGCACGACGGCCGGCTCAAGCTGGTCATGGACGCGCTGCGTGCCGGCGCCACCGCCGACGAGGTCTTCGAGGCCACTCGCATCGACCCGTGGTTCGTCGACCAGCTGGCGCTGCTCAACGAGGTCGCGGCCGAACTGACGGCGGCCGAGCGGCTGACGCCCGACCTGCTGCGCCACGCCAAGCGCCACGGCTTCTCCGACGCGCAGATCGGTCGCATCCGCGGCATGTCCGAGGACGTCGTCCGCGGCGTCCGGCACGCCCTGGGCGTCCGTCCGGTCTACAAGACCGTCGACACCTGCGCGGCCGAGTTCGCGGCCAAGACGCCGTACCACTACTCGTCCTACGACGAGGAGACCGAGGTCGAGCCGCGTGAGCGTCCGGCGGTGCTGATCCTGGGCTCCGGCCCGAACCGCATCGGCCAGGGCATCGAGTTCGACTACTCGTGCGTCCACGCGTCGCTCGCGCTGTCCGATGCCGGGTACGAGACCGTCATGGTCAACTGCAACCCCGAGACCGTCTCGACCGACTACGACACGAGCGACCGGCTGTACTTCGAGCCGCTGACGCTCGAGGACGTGCTCGAGGTCGTGCACGCCGAGTCGCAGGCCGGCCCCATCGCGGGCGTCGTCGTGCAGCTCGGTGGCCAGACTCCGCTGGGCCTCGCAGCCGGGCTCAAGGCCAACGGCGTGCCCGTCGTGGGCACCCAGCCCGAGGCGATCGACCTGGCAGAGGAGCGCGGTGCCTTCGGCCGCGTCCTGGCCGAGGCCGGTCTGCCCGCGCCCAAGCACGGCACCGCCACCACGTTCGACGGTGCCAAGCGCATCGCCGACGAGATCGGCTACCCGGTCCTGGTGCGCCCGTCCTACGTGCTCGGCGGCCGCGGTATGGAGATCGTGTACGACGAGGAGTCGCTCTCGTCCTACATCGAGAACGCCACCGAGATCTCGCCCGACCGGCCCGTGCTGGTCGACCGCTTCCTCGACGACGCGGTGGAGATCGACGTCGACGCGCTGTTCGACGGCGAGGAGCTGTTCCTCGGCGGCGTCATGGAGCACATCGAGGAGGCCGGGGTCCACTCCGGCGACTCGGCGTGCGCCCTGCCCCCGATCACCCTGGGCAGCCTCGAGATCGACCGGATCCGCGCCTCGACCGAAGCGATCGCCCGCGGTGTCGGTGTCCACGGCCTGCTGAACATCCAGTTCGCGCTCAGCTCGGACACGCTCTACGTGCTCGAGGCCAACCCGCGCGCCTCGCGCACCGTGCCGTTCGTCTCCAAGGCGACCGCGACGCCGCTGGCCAAGGCCGCCGCCCGGATCATGCTCGGCGAGTCCATCGCCGACCTGCGCACCGCCGGTGTCCTGCCCGCCGAGGGTGACGGAGGCCGACTGCCGGCCACCGCGCCGATCGCGGTCAAGGAGGCGGTCATGCCGTTCAACCGCTTCCGGACCTACGACGGTCGATATGTCGACACGTTGCTCGGCCCCGAGATGCGCTCGACCGGTGAGGTCATGGGCATCGACGCCTCGTTCGGCTCGGCGTTCGCCAAGAGCCAGTCGGCGTCCGGTCCGCAGAACGGCCTGCCCACCTCGGGCACGGTGTTCGTGTCGGTCGCCAACCGCGACAAGCGCCACATGATCTTCCCGATCAAGCGTCTGGCCGATCTCGGCTTCGAGATCCTGGCCACCAGCGGCACGGCCGAGGTCCTGCAGCGCAACGGCGTCCAGGCCACGGTCCTGCGCAAGCTGCACGAGGAGGGCTCGACCGGCAGCACGGTGGTCGAGAAGATCAACGACCGCGAGGTCCAGCTGATCGTCAACACCCCGCACGGCCTGGGCAGCGGTGTGAACGCGCGCATCGACGGCTACGAGATCCGCACGGCCGCCGTGGCCGAGGGCATCCCGTGCCTCACGACGGTGCAGGCGCTCGCCGCGGCGGTCCAGGGCATCGAGGCCGAGATCGCCGGCAGCATCGGCGTCCGCTCGCTGCAGTCCTGGGCGGAGACGGTGACGCGATGAGCTTCGGCAGTCGCGCCCAGGTGGCGATGCAGGCGTACGGTCCGCTGTGCGTCGGCATCGACCCCCACCCTCATCTGCTCGAGGAGTGGGGGCTGGAGGACTCGGTCGAGGGACTCGACCGGTTCGCCGCCACCTGCGTCGAGGCGTTCGCCGGCAAGGTCGCGTTCGTGAAGCCGCAGTCGGCCTTCTTCGAGCGCTTCGGCGCCCGCGGCGTCGCCATCCTCGAGCGCACGCTGCAGGACCTGCGGCACACCGGGTCGTTGACGATCCTGGACGTCAAGCGCGGGGACATCGGCAGCACCACCGAGGCCTACGCCGACGCCTACCTCGACGACGACGCCCCGATGGCCGCCGACGCGATCACCGTCAGCCCGTACCTGGGCTTCGGGTCGCTGACGCCGTTCTTCGCGGCCGCCGAGAAGAACGACGCCGGCGTGTTCGTGCTGGCGTTCACCTCGAACCCCGAGGCGATCCGCCTGCAGACCGCGACGACCTCGTCGGGGATGACGGTCGGCGACCAGACCTTGGCCCAGTTGGCGCTGGCCAACGAGGGTGCCGAGCCGATGGGCTCCTTCGGTGCCGTCATCGGGGCGCGCGTGGCCCACGTCGACGCGCGGCGCCTGGACATCAACGGGCCGATCCTGGTGCCGGGCTTCGGCGCCCAGGGCGGCACGGTCGAGCACCTGCGCGAGCTGTTCGGGTCGGTCCTCGACTCGATCATCCCCAGCACCTCCCGCGAGGTGCTGGCGAAGGGCCCCGACGTCATCGCGCTGCGTGCCGCCGCCGCTGCGGCTAACGACTCGCTGTCCCTGCTCTAGCCCGGGATCTCGGAGAAAAGCGGCCTCGCCTGCCCCTGGTGACTCTCATGTCGCAACGCGACCGCATCGTGGATGATCGGTTTGTCGTCCCACGCTTCTGACCGGTTACGTTCCTGGCGTGCCGAACTCGGGGGAGTGGCTGATCATCGGCGTCGTGATCGCGATCGCGATGACGCTTGTCGTCGCCGCGTCGACCCACCATGCAGGCCTGGACACGACCACTCTGGCGCCAGGTTACGTCTGGGCGGAGCCCGCAGCCCTCATCGACTGGGCGTTCGGTGACTCCATCCCGGTTCGCCCGCTCGCCGCAGTCATCAGCGTGGGCGATGTCCTGCTGCTGCTCGGCTTCGGACCCCTGCTCGTGTGGTTCCTCGTCGGCGTGACCGCCTATGCCGTGGTGGCTTTCGCTGCGCCGTTCACCCGTGGTGCCTGAGCGAAGATGAGTTGTGGCGTTGCGCACCTTCTGAGGCCTCAGAAGGTGCGCAACGCTGCACATCGTGCGCGGCGGGGCTACGAGTCACCAGCCGGCGCCGAAGCAGACGAACGAGGTCGGCCGGTCGGCCGTGGCCTCGGCCAGCGCGACGGCCGGGGGAGTGCCACCGGCCATGAGCCGGTGTACGTCCTGCAGGAGCTCGCAGGCCTCGTCGTCGGCGACGGCGGCCGGTGAGGCGATGACGCAGCGGGCGCCCGCGTGCAGCCACGCGTTGACCATGCCGAGCGACTCCTCGGCCCAGCGCTGCGTCGATCGGCCCACCTCGCAGGCCGAGAGGATCACGACGTCGGGCACTCGGGCCAGTTCGTCGAGGTCGTAGCCGAAGAGGGGTCCGTCGGCCAGCCGGAGACCCGAGAAGAGGGGGTTCTCCACCGCGTGGCGGCCATGCGCGGAGATGTGCAGCAGGTCGACCTGTCCCGCGGCGGCCAAGGTGGCGGCGACCGTCGCTGCGTCGTCGGTGAGCGTCACTGCTCGCGGCCATCGCGCCGCCGACTGCTTGACCTCCTCCGTGGCTCGGACCACCTCGGGCCCGGCCACGAAGGCTGCTCGGCGCGGCTGCGGCAGGCCGCGGGTGGCCAGCCAGCGGGTGGCCGCGGAGGCGACCGTGACGGGCCGTCCCGCGAAGCCGGGAAGCATCGACCACGGGATGCCGGCGAGGACGCCGGCCTGGGTGACGACGACGCGCCGATCGCCGACCCGGTCGAGGAGCGGCGCGACGAGCGCATCGCCCACCTCACCCAGACGACGCAGCAGACCTGCCCGCACCACGCGAGCGATGGCGTCACCGGAGCGCCCTGCGCTGACGTCGAGGTCCGCACGCAGGCCGCCGAGCAGGCGCAGGATCGGACCGGACGCGCCCAGGTCGACCACGGAGCGGGCCGCATCGGTGACGACGAGGGCGCTGATCCGCGCGGCGCCGTCCCACACGTAGCTGACCAGGGCGCTGTCGTGACCCAGCGCCCGTTCGAGGTCGTCGAGCGCGCAGATCTCGTTCACCTCGCCGGAGCCCGCGTCCAGCCACGCCCGTTGCCGGACGCGCTCGCGCAGGTTCTCGAGTCGCCGGGCCGCGCTCGTGTCCGGTTCGGGCTCGGCCACGGTCAGCGCACGGATCTCCATCAGGTCTGCGGCCGTGGCGCCGTCGCGGGGCGGTCGCACGGGAACGACCCGTGTCGTCAGCGCCCGGGCGCGCTCCGACCACTCGAAGACCAGCTCGGGCGATCCGCCGTCCAGCGTCAGGCGGATGCCCGATGCGGCGAGTCCGCGGCCGTGGCCGACCACCGAGCTCATCATGTCGAGGCTGCCGAACGTCGACTGCCAGTCGTGGAGGAGACCCAGTCCCGCGCGCAGATGCGCCAAGGCGTCGTCACGGGACCCCTCGGCCAGCGCGAGATCGGCCATTGCGGCCCGCTCGAGCAGCCGCTCGGTGAGGGAGTCGGTGCTGGTGGTGCGGCTGCGCTGCATCCGGTTCCGTGCCGCGGTCAGGTCGCCCACGGCGATCGCGGCGCGGGCGGCGTTGAGATCGAGCAACTGTGCCTCGTGATCGAGGCGGCGCTCGCGCAGGGCGGCAGCCAACCGGTCCGTCCACGGCAACCAAGCCGCGGGCACGGTGGCGATGCGCGCCTGCGCGACCGCTTCGAGGATCTCGGCGCGAAGAGCCCATGACTCGCTCCCGATCCGGCGCAGTCGCTGTGCCGTGAGGCGCGCGAGTCGCCGGGACCGCTGCGGGTCCGTGGCCAGCAGGGCTCGGGCGGCGACCAGGTCGCACTCCGCCCGCATCTGGTGGTGGCGGTGTCGTCCCAGGATCGCGGCGCTGGCCTCCAGCAGGCCGATCGCCTCGCTGGCCATGCCGGCGTTGAGCAGTGCCTCGGCCCGGTCCTGGTCGACGAGCGCCAGCGCCACCTGCGAGCCCTCGGCCAGGACGGGACGTGCCGCCTCCATCAGGCGCAGTGCGGTGGCGAGGTCCCACCGGCGCATCGCCGCGTAACCGCTGTTGTGCTGCGCCGTCGCGTGGCCCACCGCGTCGCCAAGTTGTTGGAAGGCGGCAGCGGCGCGGGCGAAGTCGCGCTCGGCCGCGGCGAAGTCGCCGAGTCGCAGCCGGACGACACCCAGATCGTTGAGGCTGTTGGCGAGCTCCAAGGACGCGTCGGGCAGGTGGTCGATCGACTGCTCGTAGAGCGCCAAGGATCGGTCGTACTCGCCGCGCCGCTGGTGCAGCGCCGCCTCCTGGCTCGTGATGAGCGCGGTGACCTGCGGCGAGTCGACGCCGAGGCCATGGGCCTGCCCGCACAGTTCGAGACCTGTCTCGGGCTCGCCCAGCTCCGTCACTGCCAGGGCCAGGCTGACCAGGATCCGCGCCTGCAACTCCAGCGACGGGTCGCGGGTCAGGGCGCGCTGGAACTCACGGCGTGCCGAGGCGTACCGCCACTGGTGGAGGTGTTCGAGCCCCCGACGGTGCAGCTCCTGCGCGGTGAGCATGCCTCCATCATGGTCGAGCGGCGACGAGCTTGGCCACGACCGACGCGTTCTGCTGGACGATCTCCTCGGCCGGACGTTCAGGTGCGTCGGGTGGCGGCAGCTCGCGGCTGAGACGCTGGGCGAGCTCCGCCGCGAACACGGGGGCGGCGAACGAGGTCCCGCTCCACACGGCGAAACCGCCTCGGTAGTCGTCCGGGTCGATCGCCTCGCGGACCCGCGAGCCATGGCGGATCCGAGCGACGGGCTCGAGTCCGCCCTGGAACGGTGGCACGGTGCTGACGAGGGACGAGCCGGGGCGATGCACGGCGACCCAGGGCCCGGCGTTCGAGTACAGCGCGTCGGTGACGGCGTTCGGGTTGAGCGCGCCCACCGCCACGATCGGAGTGCTGCGGGGGTCGTGGACCACGATCTGGTCGGCGCCGTCCCACGGAGCGAACGCCGCCGGGAACATCGGGCGAGTGGTGGCGTCGTTGCCCGACGAGCAGACGACGACGGTTCCGGTCCGGCCGATCGCGGCGAGGATCTCGTAGAGCGTCGGGTCGAAGAGGTGGTCGACCGGTGTCTCGTGGTAGTACCCGAACGAGAGGTTGAGGACGTCGAGGTCGAGTCCGCCACCGGTGTCGCCGAGGCGCACCAGCTGGGCGATCCGCATGAGCACCGTCGCGAGGTCGGACTCGGGCGTGGTGCCGTCGGAGTCCAGGACCCGCCACCAGTGGATGTCGGCGTCGGGCGCACCCTGATGGAGCAGACCGACGATGAACGTGCCGTGACCGGAGGCCTCGTCGAGCGAGCCGTCCAGCGGTCCGGAGACGTCACCCACGGACTCGGGGTCGGTGGCCGTGTCGGTCCGGCCGATCGTCGCGCCCGGCAACAGCCCGCTGCCGTCGTGCACGGCGACGGTGAACCAGGGATGGGCCCCGCAGCCCGTGTCGACCACTCCGATCCGGGCGCGACGCGGCCCGTCGGGGTCGTCCGGGGCACGGCCCGGAGCCGGGCCGACGTACGAGACGGGTTGACGGCCCCCGCTGCCCTGGTCGGCGTACGAGTCGACTCCGTTGCCTCGCGTCAGGGGATTGCCTCGGGTCAACGGGTTGCCCCGGGTGAGCGGGTTGCCCCGCGTGAGGGGGTTCCCGCGGGTGAGCGGCGAGGTCGACAGGACGTGGTCCAGGCCGATGCCCCGCAGCAGGTCGCCGTCCGGCGAGCTGGCTCGCGCCGCCTGCAGGAGCGTCCAGGCGTCCGGCGGGCGCGTGGGGGAGTTCTGGGTGGCCGAGATGACCACCCGGGCGAGGCCGAGCACACCGGCGGCCCACGGGTAGCGCTCGAGGCGCTCGCGACGCTCCTGGGGTGACTCGTCGAGCGTGATGCGGGGGAAGTCGGGGTCCTCCTCGACGAGCCAGTCGAACGCCCGCGCGGCATCGCGCAACAGGGCGATCGCCGCGTCGACGTCGATCAGCGTCGACACCAGGAGCCGAGTGCTGAGGTAGGCGGTCGGGTTCGCCCGCACACCGTCGACCAGCGCCCCGGACTCGGCCGCGAGCAGGCGGCCCTGCTCCTCGGCGATCGATCGGGCGCGCGTCCAGTCGTCGAACGACTCGAACCGCGGGGTCCGGCGGTGGCCGTTGTCCTCGGGGGCCATGGTGCTCCTCAGATCTCGAAGGTCGGGGTGGCGAGGTTGTCGCGGTCCGCGACCTCGAACCAGATGCGCACCAGGCCGGCGGGCACCTCGTCGAACTCGAACCGTCCGGCGACGAGGTCGGCCGTCAGGGCATCGTCTCCGCGCTGGAGCCGGGCCCCGCCGTCGTGGGCCGGGGTGACCCAGCCGTCGATGCGGCGGGTGTCGGACGTCGGTCCCTCGGTCACGCGCACCAACACCGTGACGTCGTCGTAGGCGAACTCGATCGTGAGCGGGCCGGAGCCGCGCGTGCCGACCAGCGCCGTGCTGCGGTTGACCAGGCTCAGCAACTCGTACTCGTTGTCGAGGTCCTCGGCGGCGATCACGGCGATCATGGCGTCGGCCAGGTGCGCCGGCGGCGGGTCGATGGCCTCGTACATGGCCCGGAGGTCGCTGAAGACCGGTTCGCGTTCAGTCATGACGAGGCCCCCTTGGCGATGACGGACTTGAGCTTCTCGAGGCAGCGGCGCCGCGTCGGGCCGATGCTGCCCACGGGCATGCCGAGGTCCTCGGAGATGTGGTGGTAGTCGGGCCGGTCGTCGAACGCGATCACCCGCAACAACCGCTGGCACCGTTCGTTCAGCTGCGCGACCGCGTGCCAGAGCCGATGGTTCTCGTCGGCCTCGACGGCCTCGGACTCGGCGGCGCGCGTGGTCGGCAGGACCGGCGCCAGCACCTCGTCGTCGGTGGCGTCCTCGCGGCGGTTGCGCGTGGCGACGCGCCACGCCTGGCGCCGGGCGGTGATGATCAACCACGACGCCACGGCGCGGGGGTTCTCGACCGCGTCGGCCTTGCGCACCAGGGTCAGCCAGGTGAACTGGATGACGTCCTCGCAGACGTCCTCATCGAGCCGGTAGGCGCGGACCACGTGCCACAGCACCGGGGTCATCTCGCGCACGAGCTCGTCGATCGCTGCTCGGTCTCCGTCACGCCAGCGTGCGAAGGCCTCGCCGGAGCGGATCCACGGGCCGTCGTCGGCTTCTGCTGGTTCGTGTGACTTGCTGTCGGTCACAGGTTTCATTGTGCGCACATCCGGGACGAGTCGAGAAGGGGTCGGCCTGATACACGCCGACACGGAGCGCTGTCCAATCGACCCGCGCAGGTAGCCTGTCGGGGTGCGACGACCCATCCTGATGCTCTGCCTGGTCCTCGGTCTCGGCACGGTGGCGGGATGCTCCGGTGGCGGTCCGTACTGCGACGCGATCGACGAGGCCAAGGAGCCGTTGACCTCCTTCGGCAAGCAGACCGACACCGCCTTCGCCTCGTACGCCGAGGTCACGCAGGACATCGCCGAGGTCGCACCGGCGGAGGTCAAGAAGGAGTGGCAGGCGATCGCCAAGGCCACCCGCAGGGTCGTCGTCGCGCACCGCAAGGCCGACTTCCGCCTCCAGGACATGAAGGACGAGGTGAAGGTGAACGCGCTGTCCAAGGAGGACATCGACCGCATCACCGCGGCCCACGAGGCCTTCAACGACACGAAGTCCCAGCGGGTCACGGTCGTCGAGAACGTGGACGCCGAGTGCGGCATCGACCTGTCCCAGAAGTGAGGAGTTGATCGTGGCACTGCCCGAACTGACCGACGAACAGCGCCGCCAGGCGCTGGCCAAGGCTGCCGAGGCGCGCCAGGTGCGCGCCGAGGTGAAGAACCGGCTGCGTCACTCCGGTGCCTCGGTCGCCCAGGTGCTCGCCGAGGCCGAGCGCAACGAGGCGATCGCCAAGATCAAGGTGCTCGACCTGCTGCAGAGCATCCCGGGCATCGGCAAGCTGACCGCCCAGCAGATCATGGACGACCTCAAGATCGCCCAGAGCCGGCGCCTGCGCGGCCTCGGGGCCAACCAGGCCAAGGGCCTCATCGCCGAGATCGCCCGTCGTGGCTGACCGGCACGGGGCCGTGCGCGGCCGACTGATCGTCCTGGCCGGCCCGACCGCCGTCGGCAAGGGCACCGTCGCGGCGTGGGTGCGCGAGCACCACCCCGAGATCTGGATGTCGGTCTCGGCGACGACGCGTCCGCCCCGCCCCGGCGAGATCGACGGCAAGCACTACCACTTCGTCTCGAACGAGGAGTTCGACCGGCTGGTCGCCACCGACGGTCTGCTCGAGTGGGCCGTCGTCCACGGGGTCAACCGCTACGGCACCCCGCGCGCCGCGGTCGAGGCGAAACTGGCCGAGGGCGAGTCGGTCCTGCTCGAGATCGACCTGCAGGGCGCTCGCCAGGTGCGCGAGCACATGCCCGAGGCGTACCTGGTGTTCCTGGCACCGCCCAGCTGGGAGGAACTGGTCAAGCGCCTCGTCGGGCGCGGCACCGAGACCGAGGCCGAGCGCGAGCGACGCCTGGAGACGGCGCGCGAGGAGTTGGCGGCGGTCTCGGAGTTCGACACCACCATCGTCAACACCGAAGTCGATGAAGCGGGGCGCGAGTTGGTAGACTTGTTCAGATCCCACCCGACGGCCGACCCTGCCGGGTGACCCCACCACACTTCTGGAGATTCTGAGTGTCCACGACACGTTCTGCTGCCGAAGGCATCACCAACCCGCCGATCGACGACCTGCTCGAGAAGGCGGACTCCAAGTACAAGCTGGTCCTGTACAGCGCCAAGCGCGCCCGTCAGATCAACGCCTACTACTCCCAGCTGGGCGAGGGCCTGCTCGAGTACGTCGGCCCGCTGCTCGAGACGCAGGTCCAGGAGAAGCCCCTGTCGATCGCGCTGCGCGAGATCAACGCCGGCCTGCTGACCGTCGAGGACATCACGCCCGACGCCGCCGCGTCCACCGACGAGGCCTGAGCCTCTCGCGATGAGTCGCATCGTCCTCGGCGTCACCGGAGGCGTCGCCGTCTACAAGGCGGCGCTGCTGCTGCGGCTGTTCACCGAGGCGGGGCACGACGTCCGCGTCGTCCCCACCGATGCCGCACTCGAGTTCGTCGGCGCGCCGACGTGGGAGGCGCTGTCGGGCCACCCGGTCCAGACCGGCGTCTTCGAGAACGTCCCCGAGGTCCCGCACGTCAAGCTCGGCCAGACCGCCGACCTCGTCGTCGTGGTGCCGGCCACCGCCAACACCCTGGCGCGGGCCGCCCACGGGCTGGCCGACGACCTGTTGACCAACACCTTGCTGACGGCGCGGTGTCCGGTGGTCATGGCCCCGGCCATGCACACCGAGATGTGGCAGCACCCGGCCACCGTCGCCAACGTCGAGACGTTGCGTGAGCGCGGCGTCCTGGTGATCGACCCCGACTCCGGGCGCCTCACCGGCACCGACACCGGTCCGGGACGCCTGCCCGATCCCGAGGCGATCTTCGCCTTCTGCCTGCAGGTCCTGCACGGGCGCCCGCGCGATCTCGCCGGCCGGCACGTCGTCGTCTCGGCCGGCGGCACCCGCGAGTTCCTCGATCCGGTGCGCTTCCTGGGCAACCGGTCGTCGGGCCGCCAGGGGATCGCCCTGGCCGAGGCCGCGCTGGCCCGCGGCGCCTCCGTCACGCTCGTCGCCGCCAACGTCAGCCTCGACGTCCCGGCCGGTGCCGAGGTCGTGCGTGTCGTCACCACCGCCGAGCTGCGCGAGGCGATGCTCAAGGCCTCCGCGTCGGCCGACGCCGTCGTCATGGCGGCCGCCCCGGCCGACTTCCGGCCCGTCTCGATGGCCGACGCCAAGATCAAGAAGCAGGCCGACGGCGTCGCGCCCACGATCGAGCTGACCGAGAACCCCGACATCCTCGTCGAGCTCGTGCGCACCCGCACGGGTCGATCCCCGGTCATCGCCGGCTTCGCCGCCGAGACCGGCGACGCGAACGGCACGGTCCTGGACCACGCCCGCGCCAAGTTGGCCCGCAAGGGCTGCGACCTGCTCGTGGTCAACGACGTCGGATCCGAGCGCGTGTTCGGGCGCCCCGACAACGAAGTCACCATCTTGTCCGACGATGGATCCGAGCAGCCGGTGCCCCGGGCGGCGAAGGGCGAAATCGCCCACGCCATCTGGGACGCGGTCGTCCAACGGGTGGAATGAACCGGGCGCGTCACCGTACGCCCACTACAGTCGACACGACGTCCGCGACGTCGTAGCCCATCAGCCAGAGAGGTAACCGTGAGCCGTCTTTTCACCTCCGAGTCCGTGACCGAGGGTCACCCGGACAAGATCGCCGACCAGATCAGCGACAGCATCCTGGACGCCCTGCTCGCGCAGGACCCCAAGAGCCGTGTCGCCGCGGAGACGTTCGTGACCACCGGTCTGGTCCTGGTGGGCGGCGAGGTCACCACCGAGGCCTACGCCGACATCGCACGGATCGCCCGTGACCGCGTGCTCGAGATCGGCTACGACTCGTCCACCAAGGGCTTCGACGGCGAGTCCTGCGCCGTGCAGGTCACGCTGGACGCGCAGTCGCCCGACATCGCCCAGGGCGTCGACACGGCCGAGGAGGCCCGCGTCGGCGGCGCCACCGACCCGCTCGACCTGCAGGGCGCCGGCGACCAGGGCCTGATGTTCGGCTTCGCGTGCGACGAGACGCCTGAGCTGATGCCGCTGCCGATCACGATCGCGCACCGCCTCTCCGAGCAGCTGACCAAGGTCCGCAAGGACGGCACGCTCCCGTACCTGCGTCCTGACGGCAAGACCCAGGTCACCATCGAGTACGACGACAACGACCGGCCCGTCCGCGTCGAGGCCATCGTCATCTCGACCCAGCACGAAGAGGGCGTCGACCTCGAGACCCAGCTGCCCGCCGACCTCAAGAAGCACGTCATCGACGAGGTCCTGAGCCAGTACGACATCGACGCATCGAACTACAAGTCGCACATCAACCCGACCGGCAAGTTCGTCATCGGCGGCCCCATGGGCGACGCCGGCCTGACCGGCCGCAAGATCATCGTCGACACCTACGGCGGCTACGCCCGTCACGGCGGTGGCGCCTTCAGCGGCAAGGATCCGAGCAAGGTCGACCGCTCGGCCGCCTACGCGATGCGTTGGGTCGCCAAGAACATCGTCGCCTCGGGTCTGGCGACCAAGGCCGAGGTCCAGGTCGCCTACGCGATCGGCGTCGCCCGCCCTGTCGGCTTCTACGTCGACACGTTCGGTACCGAGACCGTCCCGGTCGACACCATCCGCGACGCCGTGCTCGAGGTCTTCGACCTGCGTCCGGCCGCGATCGTGCGCGACCTGGACCTGCTGCGTCCGATCTACGCCGCGACGGCCGCCTACGGTCACTTCGGCCGCCCGGGCCTGCCGTGGGAGAGCACGGACCGCGCCGACGCCCTGCGCGCGGCAGCCGGCCTCTGACCGGAGTGAGTCCCGCCCAGCGGCGTGTCGCGAGAATCCTCGTCGACACGCCGCTGTCGCATCTGGACCGCCCGTTCGACTACGCCGTCCCCGACGACCTCGAGGTCGTGGCGGGGTGCCGCATCAAGGTGCGGTTCGCCGGGCGCCTCGTCGACGGCTACGTGCTCGAGCTCGCCGACGACACCGCCCACGAGGGCAAGCTGGCGACGATCGCGAAGGTCGTGTCGCCCGAGCCGGTCCTGACGCCCGAGATCGCGCGGCTGGCCCGTGACGTGGCCGACCGGTACGCCGGCACGATCGCCGACGTGCTGCGCCTGGCGATCCCGCCGCGGCACGCCCGCGCCGAGGCCCATCCCGGCGGTGCGACGCCGCCCGGGCCGCCCGACATCGGTGACGCGTCGTGGCACGCCTACGTGCACGGCGCGGCCTACGTGCAGGCGCTCGCCGCCGGCCAGTCGCCCCGCGCCGTCCTCAACGCCCTGCCGCGCCACGAGCCCGAGCGCGCCGTCGCCGAGGCGGTGTCCGCCGTCGTCCGCGCGGGCCGCGGTGCCGTCGTCTGCGTGCCCGACGTGCGCGACGTCGCGCGCTGGGACGCGGTCTTCGCCGAGGCGCTCGGTCCCGGCGCCCACGTGACCCTGACCGCCGCAGACAAGCCCGCGGCGCGCTACCGCAACTTCCTGCGCGTGTCCCGCGGCGAGGTGCGCGTGGTGTTGGGGACCCGAGGCGCCGCCTACGCGCCGGTCCATGACCTTGGTCTCGTCGTGATCTGGGACGACGGTGACGACCTGTACGCCGAGCCGCGCGCTCCCTACCCGCACACCCGCGAGGTGCTGCTGACCCGCGCCGTCGAGACCGGTGCCGCCGTCCTGATCGCCGGACACGCCCGCACGGCCGAGGCGCAGTCGCTCGTCGAGCAGGGCTGGTGCGCCGAGATCGTGGGCGACCAGCCCGCCCGCCGGCGGGAGTGGCCCGTGGTCGACGTGACCGACGGGACCGAGCACGGCGCCGCGCCGGCACGGCTGCCCGCCGCGGTCTTCGAGATGGTCCGAGCCGCTCACGGCCCGGTGCTGATCCAGGTGCCCCGGCGCGGCTACCGGACCTCACTGGTCTGCGACCGCTGCCGCACCCCGGCCCAGTGCCCCGCGTGTGCCGGACCGCTCGTGCAGCACCGTGCCGACGCACCCCTGGTCTGCCGCTGGTGTGCCACGACGGTGGCGCAGTGGCAGTGCGGCGAGTGCCACGGCACGCGGCTGCGCGCCCCCGTGGTCGGGCAGCTGCGCACGGCGGAGGAGTTCGCCGCGGCGTTCCCCGGCCGCGCGATCGTCACGTCCGGCGGGCAGACGGTGCTGGACCGCATCGAGCGCGACGAGACGGCTCTCGTGCTGGCCACTCCCGGAGCCGAGCCGGTGGTGCCCGGCGGCTATGCCGTGGTCGTGCTGCTCGACACCTGGCTCATGCTGGCGCGCGACGACGTCCGGGTCTTCGAGGAGTCGCACCGGCGGTGGTTCAACGCCCTCGCGCTGGCCGCGTACGGCGCCCGAGCGGTCGCGGTGGGCGACAGCGGCATTCTGCAGGGACTTGTGCGCGCCGACCCGGCGGGCGTCGCGGCGCGCGAGCTGGCCGACCGCGCCCAGACCCACCTGCCTCCGGTCGGTCGGCTGGCCACGGTCGACGGTCCCGCGGACGTCATCACCGGGCTCTCGACACGCGAGTGGCCGCCGTTCGTCGACGTGCTGGGTCCGGTCCCGGTCGAGCCGGGCCGGGACCGGCTCATCCTGCGCGTGCCACGACGCGAGGGCCTGGCGCTGGCGAAGGTCCTCAAGGGCGTCGCCGCCGAGCGCAGCGCGGCCAAGGAACCGCCGGTGCGGATCCAGGTCGACCCCGTCGCCTTCTGAGCCCCGGGTGCCCACGACCTAGACTCGGCGGGTGAAGATCGTCTTCGCCGGCACGCCGGCCACCGCAGTCCCGACGCTCGAGGCGCTCGTCGCCAGCCGCCACGAGGTCGCCGCCGTCATCACCCGTCCCGACGCGCGCGTCGGCCGGGGACGGTCACTGCAGCCGTCGCCGGTCGCCGTCGCCGCCGAGGCCCACGGCATCCCCGTCCTGAAGCCCACGTCGACGTCCGACCCCGAGTTCCTCGACGAGCTCGCCGCGACCGAGGCGCGCGTGGGCGTGATCGTCGCGTACGGTGCGTTGCTTCGCCGCGACGTCCTGGACGCGCTCGAGTTCGGCTGGATCAACCTGCACTACTCGGTGCTGCCGTCGTGGCGCGGTGCCGCGCCCGTCCAGCGGTCGATCATGGCCGGCGACGAGGTCACCGGTGCCACCGTCTTCAGCCTCGTCGAGGCGCTCGACGCCGGTCCGGTGCTGGGCACGATCACCGAGCGCATCCGCGAGGACGACACCACGGGCACCCTGCTGGACCGGCTGTCGGACCAGGGCGCACGGCTCGTCGTGGACGTGGTCGACCACATCGAGGACGGCGACATCGGTGCAGTGAGCCAGCCCGAGGACGGCGTCTCGTACGCCCACAAGCTCAGCACCGAGGACGCCCGCATCGACTGGCGTCGTCCGGCGTTCGCCATCGACCGGCACGTGCGCGGGTGCACGCCGGCGCCGGGCGCCTGGACCGAGGTCGACGGCGCCCGTCTGAAGGTCGGGCCGCTCACGATCGCCGAGGACTCGACGCTCGAACCCGGTGTCGCCGCGATCGGCAAGCGCGAGGTGCGCGTCGGCACCGCCACCACGGACGTGATCCTGGGAGAGGTGCAGCCGCACGGCAAGAAGGCGATGAACGCGGCCGACTGGGGCCGAGGACTCGGCGGAGCCACGGAGGTGGTGTTCGCATGAGCAACGCCATCACCGATCCCCGCGAGGTCGCCTTCGAGGTCATGTCGGCGGTCCGGACGCGCGAGGTGTACGTCAACCTGCTGCTGCCGACGCTGCTGGGCGGACTGTCCGAGCGGGACGCCGCGCTGGCCACGGAGCTGACCCACAACACGATCCGCAACCAGGGCACGTACGACGCGATCATCGACCGCGTCGCGACCGGCACGGTCCACCCGGCGGTGCGCGACGCGTTGCGGCTGGGCACCCACCAGCTGCTGGCGATGCGCGTGCCCCCGCACGCCGCCGTGGACACCACCGTGAACCTGGTCCGTCGCCGGATCGGGCACCGGCCCGTCGGGTTCACCAACGCGGTGCTGCGCAAGATCGGGCAGAAGGACCTCGGCATGTGGATCAACGAGGTCACGGCAGGGCTGAGCCGGCTCGACGCGCTGGCCGTCCGGTACTCGCACCCCACATGGGTCGTCGAGGCGCTGGAGCAGGCGGTCGGGGCGGACCAGCTCGAGGACCTGCTCGAGGCCGACAACGTGCCGCCGTACGTCACGCTGGTCGCCCGCCCGGGCCTCGTCGACCCGCGGTCCCTGCCCGGTGAGACGGGACGGCTCAGTCCGTACGCCCGGGTGATGACCGGTGGCGGCGACCCCGGCTTCGTCCCGGCCGTGCGCGACGGCCGCGCGGGCGTGCAGGACGAGGGCTCGCAGATGGTCGCGATCACGACCGCCGAGGCCCCGATCGAGGGCTACGACACCCACTGGCTCGACCTGGCTGCCGGTCCCGGCGGCAAGGCCGCCCTGCTCGGCGCCCTCGCGGCGCAGCGCGGGGCCACCCTGGTCGCCAACGAGATGCAGCCGCACCGGGCCGAGCTGGTCCGTCAGTCGGTGAAGGCGCTGAAGAACGTCGAGGTCACCGTCTTCGACGGCCGCGAGGGTCCGTGGGAGGAGGAGTCCTTCGACCGCGTCCTGCTGGACGCCCCGTGCACCGGGCTCGGCGCGCTCCGCCGGCGTCCGGAGGCCCGCTGGCGTCGCAAGCCTGAGGACGTCCCCGAGCTCGTGACGTTGCAGCGCGAGCTGCTGGGCCGCGCCGTCGACCTCGTCCGTCCGGGCGGCGTCGTCGGCTACGCGACGTGCTCGCCGCTGCTGGCCGAGACCCGCGAGGTCGTGGACGCTGTTCTCGCGGACCGTCCCGATCTCAAGCTCGAGTCCGAGCACCACTGGTGGCCGCACACCGACGGCACCGACGCGATGTACCTCGCCATCGTCCGGCGCTCCTGATCTCGGTACCCTCGCCCCATGCGCATCACCCCGAGCCTGCTGAACGCCGACTTCGCGAACCTGGCGGGGGAGGCGGCACGGATCCCCAGTGCCGACTACCTGCACATGGACGTGATGGACAACCACTTCGTGCCGAACCTGACGCTCGGCGCTCCGGTGATCGAGGCGCTGGCGAAGGCGGCCCCGCAGCCGATCGACGCGCACCTCATGATCGAGGAGCCCGACCGCTGGGCCCCGCAGTTCGTCGAGGCCGGGGCGTCCAGCGTGACGTTCCACGTCGAGGCAGCCCAGGCTCCCGTACGGCTCGCTCGTGAGATCCGTGCCCAGGGTGCGCGTGCCTCGATGGCGCTCAAGCCCGCGACGCCGATCGAGCCCTACGAGGACCTGCTGCCCGAGCTCGACATGGTGCTGATCATGACCGTCGAGCCGGGATTCGGCGGCCAGAAGTTCCTCGACCTGTGCCTGCCCAAGATCCGTCGCACCCGCGCGCTGCTCGACAAGGTCGGCGGCGACATCTGGCTTCAGGTCGACGGGGGAGTGTCGCTGGAGACCATCGAGCGTTGCGCCGAGGCCGGCGCCGACACCTTCGTGGCGGGCTCCGCGGTCTACGGTGCGGACGACCCGGGCGCGATGGTCGAGCGTCTGCGTGAGACGGCCGCCGGCGCTTGTCACTGAGCCGGTAGACTCTCCGCAGAACGAGCTAATGCTCGCGTGCTCCGGGGTCGGTGAAAGTCCGAACCGGCGGTGACAGTCCGCGACCCGAGGCCCTCCGGGGCCGAGGTTGAACCGGTGGAACTCCGGTACCGACGGTTAAAGTCCGGATGGAAGGTGCACGCTGCTCGGGCGCGACGCGTCCGAGCCGTCCCCGGTGCGTCGTGAGCCCGACCGCAGGGGGCCCGGTGGCCAGTCAGACCGAGATCGACGCGATGCGTCGAGCGATCGACGCCGCACGCACGGTGGGCCGCACGCTGCCCAACCCGCCGGTCGGCTGCGTCCTGCTCGCGCCGGACGGCACCGAGCTGGCGGTCGGCGTCCATCGTGGCGCCGGCACCGACCACGCCGAGGTCGACGCCCTCAAGCAGGCCGGCGACCGGGCCCGCGGCGCCACTGCCGTCGTGACGCTCGAGCCCTGCGACCACACCGGCCGGACCGGCCCGTGCACCCGCGCTCTGCTCGACGCGGGTGTCGCCCGGGTCGTCCACGGCTCCGGCGATCCCGCGGAGGGCGCCGGGGGAGCGAAGGCGCTGATCGACGCCGGGGTCGACGTCGAGAGTGGTGTCCTGGTCGACGAGACCGACGAGCTGATCCGGTTCTGGGCCTTCCGTCACGTCCACGGCCGGCCGTTCGTGACCTGGAAGTACGCCGCCACCCTCGACGGGCTCAGCGCGGCGCCGGACGGCACGAGCCAGTGGATCACCAGCCAGACGGCACGCCGCGACGTGCAGCAGTTCCGGGCCGAGTGCGACGCCATCATGGCGGGCACGAACTCGGTGTTGACCGACGATCCCCGGCTCACGGTGCGCGATGACGACGACCGGCCCCTGCCGTACGACCGCCAGCCGCTGCGGGTCGTGGTGGGGGAGTCGAAGATCCCGCAGTACTACCGCGTCCTCGACCGCGTGGCGCCCACCCGCCTGATCCAGTCCCGTGACCCGCACGAGGTGCTGGGCCTGCTGAACGAGGCCGGCATCCACCACGTGTGGCTCGAGGGCGGACCGCGTCTGGCGGGCGCCTTCTGGGGCGCAGGCCTGATCGACCGCGTCATCGGCTACCTGGCGCCGGCGATGCTCGGCTCCGGCCGTGCCGCGCTCGAGGGCGAGGCCACGACGCTGGCCGACATCCGCCCCATCGCCATCACCGACCTGAGCATGGTCGGCCCTGACATCCGCATCATCGGCACGCCCGGCCGGGCGCCCAGAGAGGACATGGACTGATGTTCACCGGACTGGTGGAGGAGAAGGGCACCGTCGTGGCCCTGGACGACCTCGGCGACTCCGTGCGGATCACGATCCGCGGACCCGTCGTGACCTCGGACGCCGCCCACGGCGACTCGATCGCCGTCAACGGCTGCTGCCTGACGGTCGTCGACCCCACGCAGGACACCTTCAGCGCCGACGTCATGCGCGAGTCGCTCGACCGGACCAGCCTGGGCGACCTGACTCCGGGCGCCGAGGTCAACCTCGAGCGCGCGATGCAGGCCGGCGCCCGCATGGGCGGCCACATCGTCCAGGGACACGTCGACGGCACGGCGACGTTGCTGGACCGCACCCCCAGCGAGCACTGGGAGGTCGTCCGCTTCAGCCTGCCGCCCGAGCTCGCCCGCTACGTCGTCGACAAGGGATCGATCACCGTCGACGGCACGTCGCTCACGGTCGTCGAGGCCGGCGACGACTGGTTCAGCGTCTCGCTGATCCCCACCACCTTGGCCGACACCGTGCTCGGCACCCGTCAACCCGGCGACCGCGTCAACCTCGAGGTGGACGTCATCGCCAAGTACGTCGAGCGGCTGCTCGAGAAGGGAGCTCACGCATGAGCGAGCAGTACTCCGGAGTCCGCCTCGACAGCATCGAGCGCGCGATCAACGACATCCGCGAGGGCAAGGCCATCGTCGTCGTCGACGACGAGGGCCGCGAGAACGAGGGCGACATCATCTTCGCCGCGTCCAAGGCCACGCCCGAGCTCATGGCCTTCCTGGTCCGTTACTCCAGCGGTCTGGTCTGCGCGCCGGTCACCGGCGAGATCCTCGACCGGCTCGCGATCCCGCTGATGACCCCGCACAACCGCGACCGGTTGCGTACCGCGTACACGGTCTCGATCGACGCCCGCGACGGCGTCACCACGGGCATCTCGGCCTCCGACCGCGCCCGCACCTGCCGCGTCCTGGCGGACTCGGCGACCGAGCCGTTCGAGATCACCCAGCCCGGCCACATCGTGCCGCTGCGCGCGAAGGCGGGGGGAGTGCTGGAGCGTCCCGGTCACACCGAGGCCGCCGTCGACTTCGCCCGCCTGGCGGGCCTGACGCCCGCGGGCGTGATCGGCGAGGTCATGAACGACGACGGCACGCTCAAGCGCGCGCCCGAGCTGCGCGAGTTCGCCGACGAGCACGGACTGGCGCTCGTGTCGATCGCGGATCTGCAGGTGCACCTGCGGCTGCACGAGTCGCAGGTCGACCGCCTCGCCGAGACCCGGCTGCCCACCGAGTTCGGCCAGTTCCGTGCGCTCGGGTACCGCGACCGGATCGACGGCGCCGAGCACGTCGCCCTGGTCCACGGCGACCCCGGCACCGAGGACGTGCTGGTGCGCCTGCACTCCGAGTGCCTGACCGGCGACGTCTTCGGCTCGCGCCGCTGCGACTGCGGACCGCAGTTCGAGGCGGCGATGGCCGCCGTCGTCGCCGAGGGCGCGGGCATCGTCGTCTACCTGCGCGGCCACGAGGGCCGCGGGATCGGCCTGCTGCACAAGCTGCAGGCCTACGAGCTGCAGGACGAGGGCCAGGACACGGTCGACGCGAACCTCGCGCTGGGATTCGGCGAGGACGAGCGCGACTACGCCGCGGGCGCCCAGATCCTGCGCGACCTGGGCATCACCTCGGTCCGGCTCATGACGAACAACCCCGACAAGTCGACCCAGCTGGAGCAGTACGGCGTCAAGGTCGCCGAGCGTCTCCCGGTGGTCATCGCGCCCACCCCCGACAACCTGCGGTACCTGCAGACCAAGGCCGCGCGCATGGGTCACGACCTGCCCGACCTGCACATCGACGAGGAGAGCTGACATGGCCGGACACGGCGCCCCCGAACTGACGGTCGACGGGACCGGCGCGAAGGTCGCCATCGTGGCGTCCAGCTGGCACACCGAGGTCATGGACGGCCTCGTCGCCGGTGCCGAGCGCGCCCTCAAGGAGGCCGGGGTCAGCGACCCCACGCTCGTGCGCGCCGCCGGCTCGTTCGAGCTGCCGATCATCGCCCAGGGCTGCGCGAAGGCCGGGTACGACGTGGTGGTGGCGCTCGGCGTCATCATCCGCGGCGGCACGCCGCACTTCGAGTACGTGTCGGCCGCGACCACCGACGGACTGTCGCGCGTCGCGCTCGACACCGGCGTCCCGGTGGGCTTCGGACTGCTCACGTGCGATGACGAGCAGCAGGCGCTGGACCGCGCCGGACTGCCCGGATCGAACGAGGACAAGGGCCGTGAGGCTGCCGAGGCGGCGCTCGCGGCATGGGTGACCCTCCGGGGTCTGACCCCTCGCCGATAGGATCGACGCGATGAAGACGTTCGATGGCCTGTTCGCGGAACTGTCCGAGAAGGCCGCCACCCGCCCCGAGGGCTCCCGCACCGTCGCGGAGCTCGACGGTGGCGTGCACGCGATCGGCAAGAAGCTCGTCGAGGAGGCCGCCGAGTCGTGGATGGCCGCCGAGCACGAGGGACCTGCGCGTGCGGCCGAGGAGATCAGCCAGCTGCTGTACCACGCGCAGGTGATGATGATCGCCGCTGGCATCTCGCTCGATGACGTCTACTCACACCTCTAGGAACCACATGCTCAAGGTCGCCGTCCCCAACAAGGGGGCCCTGTCCGAGGCTGCTGCCGAGATGCTGGCCGAGGCCGGCTACCGCCAGCGCCGCAACGCCAAGGACCTCGTCTGCGTCGATGCCGACAACGACGTCGAGTTCTTCTACCTGCGTCCGCGCGACATCGCGATCTACGTCGGCGAGGGCACCCTCGACGCCGGGATCACCGGCCGCGACCTGCTGCTGGACTCCGGCGCCAAGGCCGACGAGGTCATGACGCTGGGCTTCGCCGGCTCGACGTTCCGCTTCGCGGCACCTCGCGGCACGCTGACGTCCGAGGCCGAGCTGGCCGGTCGTCGCATCGCCACCTCGTACCCGGGCATCGTCCGGGCGCACCTCGAGACCCTGGGCATCGACGCCCAGGTCGTGCGCCTCGACGGCGCCGTCGAGACCTCGATCCGGCTGGGCGTCGCGGACGCGATCGCCGACGTCGTCGAGACCGGCACCACGCTGCGCCAGGCGGGGCTCGAGGTCTTCGGCGAGCCGATCCTGCAGTCCGAGGCCCTGATGATCACGCGGTCCGCCGCCGAGGCTCCCGCCGGCATGGAGGTCTTCCGCCGTCGCCTCGAGAGCGTCATCGTCGCGCGCACCTACGTGATGATGGACTACGACATCCGCGTCGAGAACGTCGAGAAGGCCGTCGGCCTCACGCCCGGCATCGAGTCGCCCACGGTCTCGCCGCTGCATCGTGAGGGCTGGGTCGCGGTGCGGGCGATGGTCCCGCGCGACGCCAGCCAACGGATCATGGACGACCTCTACGCGCTCGGCGGTCGCGGCATCCTCGTCACCGACATCCTGTCGTGCCGGATCTGATGGATATGACCGCTCGCCGCACCTTCCGTCCCACCGGTGTCATCGTCGTGATGTGGGCGATGGTGGTCGTGCTCACCGTCATGGCCTTCGTCATCGGCACCCGACTGCCCGAGGGCTACCAATTCCGCACGTCCGAGACGGTCACGATCGGCGCGCTGATCGGCGCCGTGGCGATCTTCGCGCTGGCCTGCACCCTGAGCCGGGCCAGCGGCGACGAGGAGTCGCTGACCTTCGTCAACGGGTTCCGCAAGCACGTCCTGCGCTGGGACGAGATCGCCGTCATCTCGATGCGCGCCGGTGCGCCGTGGCCCACCGTCGAGACCAAGGACGGCCGGCGGCTGCCGGTGTTCGCGATCCAGGGCAGTGAGGGCGGCTCCGCGCGCGACGCGGTGTCGTGGCTCGTCGGGCACCTGCGATGAGCGTCCACGGCGGCGGCCGCTCGCTCGCCTCGCCGGCGTTCCCGGACGACGACGGCTCGACCGATCCCACCCTGGATCTCACCGACGACACGACCGTGCTGGCGACCCTCGGCGCCGCCCGGGTGTTCGTGCCCGTGGTCGCGGTGCTGGGGGAGCAGGCCACCGACGGCAGCGACAAGAACTCCGACATGGCCGCGGTGCTGATGACCGGAGCCGACGGCCGCACCGCCCTGCTGGCGTTCAGCTCGATCGAGACGATGACGCGCTGGAACCCGAACTCGCGCCCCGTCCCCGTCTACGGCCGGGACGCCGCGCGTGCCGCGATCTCGGAGGGCGCCTCGGCCCTGCTGCTCGACCTTGCCCAGCCGTCGTTCAGCGTCGTCGAGACCGAGGACCTCGAGCACTTGGCCGCCGAGCACGTCCTGGTCAGGACGCCCGCCGGCACCGCGTGGGTCGAGCCGGCCCAGTCCTGATCGATGCGCGTGGCCGGCAGATTGACGAGGTTCACGTCGGCCTCGTACGTGATTGCCGAGGCCGGTAGACCCGCGAACCGCGCGAGCTCGCGCTGCTCGTCCTGACTCGGCACATCGGCGGTCACGCCGACCCGCACGCCCGATCCGTCCGAGTTCACCGAGACCTCCGTGAGGCCGAGGGCTCGACCCTCTGTCGAGTCGGCCAGCCTCCGCGCCACCTTCTGCAGCTCGGAGCGGGGGTAGGCGGCTTGGGGCGTCGCGACGATCCGGATGCCCCCTGGAGTCTCGGCCGCGTACTCCGTCACCCTGGCCGGTACCGACCCGTGCCATCTGGCGGTGATGACCTTCTTGTCGGCGATCTCGGCGATGCTGGGCGAGGCGGCGCAGGAGAGGCGCCCGCTTGGGCAACGCCGAACCCGCCGGCCGCCACGGCGAGAGCGCCAACGGCGAGCGATGTCATCGTGCGAAGAGCGCTCATGGTCAGGTCAGCTGAACAGGTCGCCGATGATGCCGCCACCGCCGCCGCCGGAGGACCCGCGGGACGAGCCGCTGGCGCCGCTGTCCCACTCGCTCGGCTGGACGACCACGAAGCCCTGACCGTGGTAGCGGTACTGGAACGCCTCGCCCGATCCGCCGCGCAGCATGGAGCGCACGTTCATCGAGTTGACCAGCTGCGGCTGCAGGTGCGACGACCAGGCGACCGCCGCGTTCACGTCGACGTGGGTGGGCTGCTGGGCGCAGTCGAGCACCACCGGCTGACCGACGGCGTGCAGCGCCACGGTCCCGGTGCCGGAGAGCTCCATGTTGAACAGGCCGCCGGCCATCATGCTGCCGGCCTTGACCCGCTTGATGTCCCACTTCAGGGACGAGTCGAACGCCAGCAGGTTGCGGCCGCTGACGCTGAGCGCGTCACCGGTCAGCTGGACGAGGAACACGTAGCCGGCGGTGTCGGCGAAGAAGACCTCGCCCTGACCGGAGACCCGCATGAGCGGCACGTCGTCGCCGCTGACGGCCTTCTTCAGCAGGCGGCCCATCGAGCCCGCGCTCTCGTGGTTGAACGTGACCGCACCCTGGTACGCCACCATCGCGCCCTTGACGGCCAGCACGTCCTCGCCGAGGGAGACGCGCAGCATCTGGGGGTTCTGGACGACGAAGCGCTCGTTCGTCTGCTTCTCGAGGTTGGCCTGGCCGAACAGTTCGCTCTGCATGGGCACAGCCTAGGGGGCGTCAGCCGTCGAAGTGATGCATGTCGGAGCGTCCGTACGACCACCGGAAGCCGTGCTTGCGCATGAGCTTCACGACGGGGTCCGACGAGCTGCGCCACGTGACCCGCGCGGGGCTGGAGTGCGTGACGAACCACCGGTTGGGCACCCATCCACCGGAGGAGCGGAACGGGTTCTCCCACGGGTTCACGTCGATCGCGCGGCCATAGGCGTGCGGGCTGCGCACCGACCGGCCGACGACCTTGCGGCAGTTGAATCCCGAGGTGTTGTCCGCCCGCATCGACTTGCGATCGTCGGCGCCCTTCAGTGACTTCGACCAGCCGAACCGGTCGACCCGGTACATGTGCCGGATCGGGTGCCGGCCCTTGAACATGGCGGTGAAGGCGCGCGCGGTCTTGCCGGCGACCTTGCGATGAACGACGATCTCGCCGCGCCGCACGTACCCGTCGAAGGCCCAGTAGTTGACCCGC
Source organism: Aeromicrobium sp. 636 (assembly GCF_024433585.1). NCBI lineage: Bacteria > Bacillati > Actinomycetota > Actinomycetes > Propionibacteriales > Nocardioidaceae > Aeromicrobium > Aeromicrobium sp. 636. The sequence goes on along the minus strand of NZ_WNJU01000001.1, from coordinate 543,725 downwards.
ACGATCCGCAGGTCCGAGCGGCCGACGGGGCAGCCGGCGTGCCAGCTGCGGCCCTTCATCGACTTCCAGACCGAGTCCGAGAGCCTCGAGATCTTCGCATCGGCGGCCTGACGGGACGCCCGGGGCTGGGCCGGGAGGCTGCTGGGCCGGGGAGCGCCCCGGGGGAGCACCACCTTGGCGCCGGGCGGGACGTTGTCGAGAGCCCTGGTCGGCGACGTCGCCCGGGCGTAGGTCCGGGTTCCGGCGAACCGCAGCCGGTACCGGCCGTCGTCACGGGGCGCGAAGGTGACCGAGCCCGTTCCCTTCCGGACGCTGATCGTGCGGGCCTTGCGCCAGGTCTTCGTTCCGGCCTTGCGGAACTCGAGCCGCACGGATCCCGTGGGCGCCGGGCCGTGGGCGGCCCGCCAGGTCGCGACGAAGCGCGCCTTGCGGTGGTCGACGACCCGTTTCGGACTCTGCAGCTGCAGGGACGTGGCGATCGCGGTGCCCGTGACGGTGGCCGTGCCCGAGGTCGCCACGACCGCTCCGGCCGCATCGACGACCTGCAGGCGCAGCCGCACGGGATCCACCGCGGTGCGCACGCGCACGGTGACGCGAGGCCCGTCGACGCTCAGCGCGCCGGTTCCCTCCAACCGCACGGTCGCACCCTGCGGCAGGTCGGCAGCCGTGCCGGTGAGGGTGACGTCGGTGCCGATGGGACCCGAGGCGCTGGCACGAGCCCACGCGATCGAGGGAGCCGCAGGCTCCTCGGCCCGTGCCGTCGCCGCAGAGCCCAGCACGAGTGCGCCGATCACGGCGGGCAGGACGAGTCGACCGGTCCACCGCGCGATTCCCGGGGTCACGGGCTCAGGGTAAGTCAGACACGCAGGGGAGTGCGATTTCCGTTGGGAAGGATCTGGCTGCTAGCATGGTTGATCGAAGTGGAGGTCACTCCCACCTGCCGGGTTTTTGATCCGGGGGTCACCCATTGCGGGTCGTCTCTGACGATCGTGCGGTGTGCGGCACCGTAGGGTGCGTGTGGTGACTTTCGCTTCGACGGAGGTCACCTTTTTTCGTGTCCTCCACCACCGATCTCAGGAGGATCCATCAGCACAGATCTGCGCGTCAACGAGCGCATTCGCGTACCCGAGGTCCGGCTCGTCGGACCCAGTGGTGAACAGGTCGGCATCGTTCGTATCGAAGATGCCATGCGCCTGGCTGCAGAAGCCGATCTCGACCTGGTCGAGATCGCGCCCCATGAGCGCCCCCCGGTGTGCCGTCTCATGGATTTCGGAAAGTTCAAGTACGAATCGGCGCAGAAGGCTCGCGAGTCCCGTCGCAACCAGACGAACACGGTCATCAAGGAGATGAAGCTCCGCCCCAAGATCGACCAGCACGACTACGCCACGAAGAAGGGCCACGTCGTGCGGTTCCTGCAGGCGGGCGACAAGGTCAAGATCACGATCATGTTCCGCGGCCGCGAGCAGCACCGTCCCGAGCTCGGGTACCGGTTGCTGCAGAAGCTGGCTGCCGACGTCGAGGATCTGGGCTTCATCGAGTCCAATGCGCGCCAGGACGGCCGCAACATGACGATGGTGCTCGCTCCGCACAAGAAGAAGTCCGAGGCGCAGGCCGAGGTCAAGGCCGCCAAGGCCGTGACCACCGCCGCGCGTGAGGCTGAACGCGAGGCCGAGGCCGAGGCCGAGAAGGCGCATCGCGAAGAACACAAGAAGACCGCGACGGCGAAGAAGCCCCGTCGTCGCTCCGAGAACCTCGACCCAGACATGGAGGCATAACCGTGCCGAAGTTCAAGCCCCACTCGGGCATGAAGAAGCGCATCAAGGTCACCGGCAAGGGCAAGCTCCGCCGCGAGCAGACCAACCGCCGCCACCTCTTGGAGGTCAAGTCCTCGACCCGGAAGCGCCGCCTCGCCGGCACGACCGAGGTGTCGAAGGCTGACACCAAGGCGGTCAAGAAGCTGCTCGGTCTCTGAGCGCCCCACCCCCCAAAGATTTGAAGGAGTAACACTGTGGCACGCGTCAAGCGTTCAGTGAACGCGCAGAAGAAGCGCCGCGAAGTCCTCGAGCGGGCCTCCGGTTACCGTGGCCAGCGCTCGCGGCTGTACCGCAAGGCCAAGGAGCAGGTCACCCACTCGCTGGTCTACTCGTACAACGACCGCAAGGCTCGCAAGGGCGACTTCCGTCGTCTCTGGATCCAGCGAATCAATGCCGCGGCTCGCGCCCAGGGCATGACGTACAACCGCTTCATCCAGGGCCTCAAGGCCGCCGAGGTCGAGGTCGACCGCAAGATCCTCGCGGATCTGGCCGTCAACGACATCGCCGCGTTCAACGCTCTCGTCGAGGTCGCCAAGGCGAACCTGCCCGAGGACGTCAACGCCCCCAAGGCCGACCAGGCCGTCTGAGCTCCGGCTCAAACTCTCACTCGTGGCGAGCCCCGGCGATCTCACCGTCCGTTCCGGACGGGTCAAGGTCGCGCGGCGGCTCGCCACGCGTGCGTTCCGGGTCAAGACCGGCGAGTTCCTCGCCGAGGGACCCCAGGCCGTGCGTGAGGCTCTCGCAGAGCCCGGCGTGGTGATCGAGGTCTTCGCGACCGTCGACGCCACCGAGCGGTACCCCGAGCTCGCGGACATGGCCGAGACGTGGCACGTCGTCACCGACGACGTCGTCGCCGAGATCGCCGACTCCGTCACGCCCCAGGGCCTCGTCGCCCGCTGTCACTCGGTGCTGACCACGATCGAGGACATCCCCGAGGACGCGCGCCTCGTGCTGGTCTGCGCCGAGATCCGCGACCCGGGCAACCTCGGTGCGGTCATCCGCTGCGCCGACGCGGCCGGGGGCGCCGGCGTCATCGTCGCGGGCGAGAGTGTCGACCCGCTCAACCCCAAGGTCGTGCGCGCCACCGCCGGCTCGCTGTTCCACCTGCCGATCGCGGTCGAGGACGACGTCGAGGCCGTCATCGCCGAGTTGCAGTCCCGCGGCGTCCAGGTGCTCGCCGCCGACGGCGCGGGGGAGACGGGCCTGTTCGACGCCGATCTCGACCTGACGGCGCCCACCGCCTGGATGATGGGCAACGAGGCCCACGGACTGCCCGACGAGTGGTCCGCGCTGGCCGACCGGGTCGTCCACGTGCCGATCCTGGGCCGGGCCGAGAGCTTGAATCTGGCCACCGCCGCAGCGGTCTGCCTCTACTCCTCAGCCCGCGAGCAGGGTTAGGCTCTGGCCCGTGCCCTCAGACGAGTACCCCGACGGCATCATCGTCGCCGACGCCGACGGGCGGGTGACGTACGTCAACGAATGGATCAAGCACTGGGCCCGCGCCGAGGGCGACGAGATGCTCGGCATGCATCTGAACGACGCCGTGCCGTTCGACGATCTCGCGGGCAACAGCTGGTTCGACTCGGTCCACCCGTACGACGGGCTCGCGATCCGCACCCGCATCAGCGAGGCGTCCTGGTACTCCCCGCGGGGGAGTGAGTACCTGATCACCGCCGCTCTCGTGCGCGACCGCCCGGCCGGCAAGGTCATCAAGGTCGTCGTCTCGGTCCGCAACGCCCGCGTCCGCCTGCAGCGCGACCGCGAGAAGTCCGACATGGTCGCCACCGTCGCCCACGAGCTGCGGTCCCCGCTGACCGGCATCAAGGGGTTCACGGCCACGCTGCTGAGCCGCTGGGACGCGTTCACCGAGGAGCAGCGCCTCTTCATGCTGCAGACCATCGATGCGGACGCCGACCGGTTGAGCCGCCTCATCACCGAGCTGCTCGACGCCGCCCGGATCGATGCGGGTCGCTTGTCCCTGCGCACCGAGCCCGTGCGGCTCGACGAGCTGGCCACGCGGGTCCTCAAGTCGGTGTTCTCCACGGCGGACGACGTGCCGACGCCCCGGGTCATCGGCGATGTCCCGGTCGTGTGGGGCGACGCCGACCGCGTCACCCAGGTGCTGACCAACCTCATCGAGAACGCCATCCGCCACGGCGAGGGCCTGCGCGAGGTCGTGATCTCGCCGGAGGGTCGCGGTGACACGGCGGGCGTGGCCGTGCGCATTGTCGACAACGGCCCGGGCATCCCGGAGGAGTCGCGGGTGCGCATCTTCAGCCGGTTCTGGCGCTCGGGTCCCGGCGCCGGCAGCGGCCTGGGGATGTTCATCGTGCGCGGCGTGGTGGACCAGCACGGCGGCTCCATCTCGATCGAGGACGCCGACGGCGGGGGAGCCTCGATCTGCGTGTGGTTCCCGGTCAACGAGCCGGACTCCCTGACCTCCTGACCCGCCGATAGACTCGACGGCGTGTCTGCGCCCAATTCCGACTACGACCCGGTCGAGGTGACGCCTCTGCGCGCCGACGAGGTCGAACGCATGCGTGACGAGGCCCTCGCGGCCATCGCCGCGGCCGACTCCCTCGACGCCATCAAGCAGGTGCGCATCGACCACACCGGCGACCGCTCGCCGCTGGCGCTGGCCAACCGCGAGATCGGTGCGCTGCCGCCCGCCGCCCGCAAGGAGGCCGGCAAGCGCGTCGGCCAGGCCCGCGGCGCCGTCAACCAGGCGCTGGCCGCCCGCACCGCCGAGGTCGAGGCCGTCGAGTTCGAGCGTCGCCTGGCCGCCGAGACGGTCGACGTCACGCTGCCGACCGACGTCGAGCCGGTGGGCGCCCGCCACCCGATCACCACGATCCAGGAGCACGTCGCCGACATCTTCGTCGCGATGGGCTGGGAGGTCGCCGAGGGTCCCGAGGTCGAGGCCGAGTGGCTCAACTTCGATGCGCTCAACCTGGGTCCGGACCATCCCGCCCGCACGATGCAGGACACGTTTTGGCTCTCGCCGGAGTCCGCGGCGATGGTGCTGCGCACCCACACCTCGCCGGTGCAGGCCCGCACGATGCTCACGAACGAGCCTCCCATCTACATCGTGTGCCCCGGCCGCGTCTACCGCACCGACGAGGCCGACGCGACGCACATGCCCGTGTTCCACCAGGTCGAGGGCCTGGCGATCGACAAGGGCCTGTCCATGGCGCACCTCAAGGGCACGCTCGACCACTTCGCGCGCGCCATCTACGGCACCGAGATCACCACCCGGTTCCGCCCGTCGTACTTCCCGTTCACCGAGCCCAGCGCCGAGGTCGACCTGCTCTGCTACGTCTGCCACAACGATCCGGCCGAGGTCGCCTCGTGCCGCACGTGCGGCGGCGAGGGCTGGGTCGAGTGGGGCGGCTGCGGTGTCGTCAACCCGCGCGTCCTGATCGCCTGTGGCGTCGATCCCGAGGAGTACTCGGGCTTCGCGTTCGGCATGGGCCTGGACCGCACCATCACCAGTCGTTACGACATCGCCGACCTGCGCGACCTGTGGGACGGCGACGTTCGCTTCACCGAGCCCTTCGGAGTTGGTCTCTGACATGCGTGTCCCCGTGGAGTGGCTGCGGTCACTCGTCGAGTTGCCCGATGCCGTCACGACGGAGCAGTTGGCCGATCGCCTGACGATGTACGACCTCAAGCTCGAGGAGATCGTCGGCGGCGGCCTGTCCGGCCCGCTGACGGTCGGCCGCGTGCTGGCGATCTCGCCCGAGGAGCAGAAGAACGGCAAGACGATCAACTGGTGCCGCGTCGACGTCGGTGCGCACAACGAGCCGTCGGTGCCCGACGCCCCCGGTGACGACGTGCCCTCGCGCGGCATCATCTGCGGCGCGCACAACTTCGGTGTCGGCGACCTCGTCGTCGTGTCGCTGCCGGGCACGTACCTGCCCGCGCTCGGCTTCGAGATCGGCTCGCGCAAGACCTACGGCCACGTGTCCGACGGCATGATCTGCTCGACCACCGAACTCGGTTTGGCCGAGGACGAGTCGACCGCCCACGGCATCGTCGTGCTCGAGCCCGGCTCCGCGGAGCCCGGCGACGACGCGATCGCGCTGCTGGGCCTGGCCGACCAGACCCTCGACCTCGAGGTGAACCCCGACCGTGCCTACGCGCTGAGCCTGCGTGGCGTCGCCCGAGACGCCGCCCTGGCGTTCGACGTGCCGTTCACCGACCCCGCCGACCGTCCCGTGCCGTCCACCGATACCGCCGCCTACCCGGTCCGCGTCGAGGACCCGATCGGCTGCCCCGTCTTCACGACGCTCGTCGTCGAGGGCATCGACCCGTCCGCGAAGACGCCGGCGTGGCTGGCCAAGCGGATCACCGACGCGGGCATGCGTCCCATCTCGTTGACCGTCGACGTCAGCAACTACGTCATGCTCGAGCTCGGTCAGCCGAACCACTGCTACGACCGCGCCAAGCTGAGCGGCGACATCGTCGTCCGCCGCGCGCACGAGGGCGAGACCCTGCGCACGCTCGACGACGTCGACCGCAAGCTGAGCACCGACGACCTGCTCATCACCGACGCCGCGGGCCCCATCGGCCTGGCCGGCGTCATGGGCGGCGACCGCGTCGAGATCGACGCCACCAGCACCGACGTCGTCATCGAGGCCGCGCACTTCGACCCCGTCACGATCTTCCGCACCCAGAAGCGTCACAAGCTGCCCACCGAGGCCGCCAAGCGCTTCGAGCGTGGCGTCGACCCCGAGCTGCCGCTGCGCGCCGCCACCCGGGTCGCCGAGCTGCTGGTGGAGCTGGCCGGCGGCACCCTGGCCCCCGGCGCCACCGTCGTCGGCACCGCTCCCGAGCGGAAGCCGGTCACGTTCTCGACCGAGCTGCCCGCCCGGATCAGCGGCCTGCCGATCACGACGGAGCAGGCGCGTGACACGTACGAGCGCAACGGCTGCCTCGTCGAGGTGGCCGGTGACCGGTTCACCGTCACGCCGCCGTCGTGGCGCTTCGACCTGAACGACCCCTACGACTTCGTCGAGGAGGCGCTGCGCACCGCCGGGTACGAGAACGTCCCCTCCGTGCTGCCCACGCCGACCGGCGGTCGCGGACTCACCCGCTCGCAGGAACTGCGGCGCCGGGTCGGCCACGTGCTGGCCGGTGCCGGCCTCGTCGAGGTCACGACGCTGCCGTTCGTCGGCGACGCCGACCTCGACCGGCTCGCGCTGCCGCAGGGCGACCCGCGACGCGACCTCGTCCGCCTGGCGAACCCGCTGTCGGCCGAGGAGCCGGGCCTGACCCCGACGCTGCTGATCGGCCTGCTGCGCGCGGCCTCGCTCAACATCGGTCGCGGTCACGACTCCGTGCAGATCAGCGAGATCGGCCGTGTGTTCCACCCCCGCTCCGGCGACGCCGTCGCGCCCATCTACGGCGTCGACCGTCGTCCGACGGCCGAGGAGCTGGCTGCCCTCGACGCCGCCCTGCCCGAGCAGCCGCGCCACGTCGGCTTCGTCCTGGTGGGCGAGCGCGAGCGCTCCGGCTGGTCCGGCCCCGGTCGACCCGTCGCCTGGACCGATGCTCTGGAGATCGCCCGGCTCCTGGCCCAGAACCTGCACGTCGAGCTGACGGTCGAGGCGGCGCAGCTGGCGCCGTTCCACCCCGGCCGCTGCGCGCAGCTGAGTGTGGGGGAGCAGGTCGTCGGCCACGTCGGCGAGCTGCACCCCAAGGTCGCCGAGGCGTACGGCCTCCCGGGCCGGGTCGCCGTCGGCGAGCTCGACCTCGATGCGCTGATCGACGCGGCGCCGCTGGTCGGCCCCAAGCCCGACTTCTCGGCCTTCCCGGTCGCGAAGGAGGACTTCGCGTTCATCGTCGACGAGGCGCTGCCCGCGGGCGAGCTGGAGTCGGTCATCGCCGGTGCCAGCGACCTCTTGGAGTCGGTGCGACTGTTCGACGTCTACACGGGCGACCAGGTGGGCGAGGGCAGCAAGTCCCTGGCCTTCAAGGTGCGCCTGCGTGCGGATGACCGGACGCTCACCGAGGCTGACATCAAGGCTGCGCGCGACCAGATCGTGGCGGCTGCCGCGACACTCGGAGCGCAGCTGCGCTGACCGGCACCCGGGTGGTCGGTCTGGTTACATGGCACCATGACCGACCACGAGCGCGTTCGGACCGAGCATGACCTGCTGGGGGAGCGCGAGGTACCGGCGGACGTCTACTGGGGAGTGCACACCCTGCGCGCCCTGGAGAACTTCCCGATCACCGGTGTGCCCATCGCCATCAGCCCGTACCTCCCGCAAGCCCTCGCGGCGGTGAAGGAGGCGGCGGCCGAGGCGAACCACGACCTCGGCCTGCTGGACGACGAACGCCATGCGGCGATCGTGCAGGCCTGCCGCGAGATCCGGGCCGGCGAGCTGCACGACCAGTTCGTCGTCGACGTCATCCAGGGTGGCGCCGGCACGTCGACGAACATGAACGCCAACGAGGTCATCGCCAACCGGGCGCTGGAGATCCTCGGGCACCGCTTCGGCGACTACGACCGCCTGCACCCGAACGAGCAGGTGAACCTGAGCCAGTCGACGAACGACGTCTACCCGACGGCCGTCAAGATCGCGGTCATCAACGCGACGTACGACCTGATCGACTCCATGGGTCGCCTCGAGGACGCCTTCGCCGAGAAGGCGGTCGAGTTCCACGAGGTCCTCAAGATGGGCCGCACGCAGCTGCAGGACGCCGTGCCGATGACACTCGGCCAGGAGTTCGGCACCTACGCGCTGATGATCGGCGAGGACCGCGAGCGCCTGCGCGAGGCCGTCCTGCTGCTGCACGAGATCAACCTCGGTGCCACCGCGATCGGCACTCAGCTCAATGCCCCGCAGGGGTACGTGCCCCGCGCCCGCGAGCACCTGTCGCGCATCACCGGCCTGCCCCTGCGTACGGCCGTCGACCTGATCGAGGCGACGCAGGACTGTGGCTCCTTCGTGCAGATGTCGGGTGTGCTCAAGCGCGTCGCGGTGAAGCTCTCGAAGATCTGCAACGACCTGCGTCTGCTGTCGTCCGGCCCGCGGGCCGGCCTCGGCGAGATCAACCTGCCCGCGCGCCAGGCCGGGTCCAGCATCATGCCGGGCAAGGTCAACCCGGTCATCCCCGAGGTCGTCAACCAGGTGGCGTTCCAGATCATCGGCCACGACGTCACGGTGTCGATGGCGGCCGAGGCCGGACAGCTGCAGCTCAACGCCTTCGAGCCGGTGATCTGCTACTCCCTGTCGGCCGGTCTCTACCGGCTGCGGATGGCGATCGAGTCGCTGACCGAGCACTGCGTCCGGGGGATCACCGCCAACCGCGAGCACCTCGCGGCCGAGGTCGCCAACTCCGTCGGCCTCGTCACGGCCCTGAACCCGTACCTGGGCTACCAGACCGCCACCGAGCTGGCCAAGGAGGCGTTGCTCAGCGGGCGCGGCGTCGCCGAGCTCGTGCTGGAGAAGGGCCTGCTGCCCGCGGACGAGCTCGAGCGGATCCTGCGGCCCGAGACGCTGGCCCATCTGGGGCCCAAGCCGGCGGACCGCTCCGGCGGTGTCTGAGGCCTCGCGGGGTGGCCGCAGCGTGCGTGTACGCTGTGGCCATGACCACATCGGTGATCATCATTGGAAAGCGCGTCTGAAGCACCATCTCAGACGCGCCGCCTCCCGTACCCGGGGGGCTTTTTTTGTGAACGAACAGTGTGTGGAACGAACAGAGCAGGACGACCATGAGCACGAGCTTCGGCAAGCACGACCCGGCGGACTTCCACGTCTATGACACGACGCTGCGTGACGGCGCCCAGCAGGAGGGCCTGAACCTCTCCGTGCAGGACAAGATGGCCATCTCCCAGCATCTCGACGAGCTGGGCGTGGGCTACATCGAGGGCGGCTGGCCCGGCTCGAACCCCAAGGACACCGAGTTCTTCGCCCTCGCGGCCAAGGAACTGGACCTCAAGCACGCGACCCTGGCCGCGTTCGGCTCCACCCGCCGCGCCGGTGCGGTCGCCGCCGACGATCCGCAGGTCGCCGCGTTGCGCGACTCCGGCGCGTCCGTCGTGACCGTCGTGGCCAAGAGCCACGACCAGCACGTGCTCCGCGCCCTGCGCACCACCCTGGACGAGAACCTCGCGATGGTCCGCGACACCGTGACCCACCTGCGCGAGGAGGGCCAGCGCGTCTTCCTGGACTGTGAGCACTTCTTCAACGGCTTCCTCGACAACCGCGACTACGCGATCGAGGTCGTGCGCACCGCCGCCGAGGCCGGCGCCGAGGTCGCGGTGCTGTGCGACACGAACGGCGGCATGCTGCCGCACTGGGTGAACGAGATCGTGGCCGATGTCCTCGCCTCGACCAACATCCGCTTGGGCATCCACGCCCACAACGACACCGGCTGCGCCGTGGCGAACTCGATCGCCGCCGTGCAGGCCGGCGCGACCCACGTGCAGGGCTGCATCAACGGATACGGCGAGCGCACCGGCAACGCCGACCTCGTCACGTGCGTGGCGAACCTGGAGTTCAAGCTGGGCATGAGCGTCATGCCCGAGGGCGTGCTGGCCGATGCCACGCGCATCTCGCACGCGATCAGCGAGATCACGAACTACCCGCCCGTCGCCCGTCAGCCGTACACGGGAGTGTCGGCGTTCGCGCACAAGGCCGGGCTGCACGCCAGCGCGATCCGGGTCGATCCGGACCTGTACCAGCACATGGATCCGGCCCTGGTCGGCAACGACATGCGCCTGCTGGTCTCGGAGATGGCCGGTCGCGCGACGATCGAGCTCAAGGGCCGCGAGTTGGGCTTCGACCTCTCGGGCGACAACGACCTGCTGACCCGCATCACCGACCAGGTCAAGAAGATGGAGCAGGACGGCTACACGTTCGAGGCGGCCGACGCCTCGTTCGAGCTGCTGCTGACCGAAGCGGTCACGGGCGTGCGCCCGGCCTACTTCGACGTCGAGTCCTGGCGCGTGATCGCCGGCTCTGCCGGTGACGGTGGTGCCGAGGCGATCGTCAAGGTCGTCGCCGGCGGCCGCCGGACCGCCGTGGTGGGCGAGGGCAACGGCCCGGTCAACGCGCTCGACCACGCACTGCGTCAGGCGATCGAGCGGATCTACCCCGACGTCGCCCAGTTCCACCTGATCGACTTCCGCGTGCGCATCCTCGACCAGGGGCACGGCACGGACGCGGTGACGCGCGTGCTGATCGAGACGACGGACGGCAAGAGCTCGTGGGTGACCGTGGGCGTGGGCCCGAACATGATCGAGGCGTCTTTCGAGGCGCTCGTGGATGCACTGACCTACGGTCTGCGCTCTCACGGGGTTGAGACGCCCTAGTCTTCGGCGCATGAGTGACGCGCTGCAGGGGTTGAGAGAGCTCGCCAGGGTCGAGGTCGAACGCGACGGTCTGCAGCAGCAACTGCAGGCAGCCCGGCAGCAGGTGGACGAGGCGGCGCGCCGTTACGTGGACGCCGCGGCGAAGCTGGAGCAGGAGAAGTCGGACGTCGCGGAACTCGAGTCGTTCTCGATGGCCCGCATCCTGGCCGGGCTGCGCGGCACCCGCGACGTCGACCTGTCGCGTGAGCAGGCCGAGTACCTGGCCGCCCAGTACGCGACGTCGGATGCCGAGGCGCGCCTGGCTGCGGCGCGACGCGAGGTCATCGACCGCGAGACACGGCTGGACGCGATCGGCGACCTCGAGGCTCGCCGCGTCGAATTGCTCAACCAGCGCGAGCGAGAGCTGGCGGCCGATCCGGGATCGCTCGCGGTCTCGACCGAGTTGACCGAGCTCGCTGCCCGGCAGGGCGTCCTCGAGGCCGAGGTCGTCCAGCTGCAGGAGGCGATCACCGCGGCCAGCCAGGCGAGCGAGGCGCTCCGTGAGGCGTCGCTCCACCTCGGCAATGCCGGCAGCTGGGCGACGTACGACACCTTCTTCGGCGGCGGGCTGGTGGCCGACCTCGCGAAGCACAACCGTCTGGACAAGGCTGGTGAGCTGATGCATCGGGCGGACGCGGCGCTGGCGCACCTCTCGGCCGAGCTCGCTGACGTGCGCGTCGACGCGGTCGGGTCGGTGGGTGTCACGGAGCTCGCCCGCACCTTCGACATCTGGTTCGACAACATCTTCAGCGACCTGCAGGTCCGGGGTCGGATTCACGACGCGGCGGCTCGGGTGGACGGGTTGCTGCGGGACGTCGAGTCGGTCGGGCGCGATCTGACCAGGCGGCTGGCGGATGCCGAGCGGTCCGTGAGCGCGGTGGAGGACGCGCGTCGCGATCTGCTCGTCACGTGACGCTGAGCGAGGCCGACGCGGGCATCGCGTACTGCTCGCTCCACTGAGCGGGCGGAGCGAGGTGGCGCTCGGCGAGGTGGCCGTGCGACTTCATGTTGTGGTGCTTGCGACACAGGCACCGCAGATTGTCTCCCGAGGTCTGGCCGCCGGAGTCGTAGGCGACGGCATGGTCCTGATCGGTCCCCGAGGCTGGAGCACGACACCCCGCGACTCTGCAGGTGCCGTCTCGCCATCGGAGCGCCTGACGTAGATCCTCGGTGGGTCGATATCGCAGGACCGTGGTGTCGAGCACCCGGCCCCTCGGGTCGAGGACGAGCCGGCGGAACAGCGTGTGCTCGGACTGAGCCAGTTCACGGACCCACTCGCTGCCGATCGGCTCGCCGTCGAGGGCGATCCCGGGACCGTCGGTGAGCCCGATCAGATCGGTGGCCGCGATCGAGATTGCGATCTCGGCGCGGACGTCGGTCTCCGTGCCGGTGCAGGACGTGAGCCAGTGCGCGACCAGGTCGGCCTGCTTCTGGTCGCGGGTGCGGCGGTCCCGCTCGTCGGTCTCGGGGTCCATCGCGGGCAGTGCCTTGGCCGCCCGTCGGAGCCGCTCGCCGACGGCGATGGCGACGCCAGTGGGCAGGAGTGCGTTCAGCCAGGAGGTGCCGTCGTCGTTGTGGGTGATGGAGACGCGCCGCTCCTCGAGGGCACGCGCGCGCTCGACTGCGGTCTGCTCGGGTTCGAGGCGCTCCCGCAGGCGGCGTAGCCACGAGCGCAGCTCACCGACGGTGTGGGTGGCGGCGTACTGGACCGCGGAGCGGGCGAGAGCGAGCCAACTCTCGGCCCTGGTGAGGCGTTCGGCCGTGTAGGCGATCGCGCTGGCCCGGCCAGCGTCGAGGTCGCCACGTCCGAACGCCGCCCACACCTCGGGTGTCCGCTCGCGGAGGGTTTCGGTCTCGGAGACGATCGCCCACACCTTATGCTCGGTGACCCGCAGGGCTTGGGCGATCTCGAGCGTGACCTCGCGTCGGGCCAACTCCTTGCTCAGGACGATGTCGTCGGAGCGATCGATCTCGGCGACCCGGCGGTCGTGATGCCGGGCGATCAGCTGCCACTCCGCGAACTCCGCCATCGCCCGGGCGCGACGGACCTCGTCGAACGCACCAGCCGTGGTCTCGAAGTTCATGCACCCAACCTAGTGGGCGCCAGCGACACTTCCGATGGGCCGCTGCATCAGCCTTTCGACGTCTCAATCGGCGGTCATCGGTGGTGAGGATGCCGGAGGCGGTGACGGACGATGCGCTGGATCATGATCGGATACGCGTGAAGTGGGAGACCGACCAGAATGATCTGGACGGCTCCGGCGACATGCGCTGTGCCGACAGCCGCCGCGGCCAGCAGAAGCGTCGCCACTCCCGCGATGATGTGCCCTGTTTCGGAGAGTTCTGTGCCTCGGAGCAGGCGGGTCCGGCGTGTGTGACCCTCGCCGTGTTCACGCAGGCTGTCGATGACCGAGTTCCAGCCGATGCGTCCGAGCAACCGACGCAGCGCGTCGGCCCCGAGCAGTGCATGGATTCTCGGTTCCGCGCTGCTGACCGCGTATCGGCGGCGTGCGGTGTCGACGAACAGTGGCCCCGCGAGCAGTCCCAGGAAGGTGAATCCACCTTGTACGACCACCGCGTAGACGATGTGGTCCGGCCCGATGAAGCGCCATCCTGTGACCGCCAGACCGGCCGCCACAATGGTGCCGATCGCAGCCGCCACGCCGGGTTGAGCAGCTGTCTCGCTCGTTCCCTCGCCGCGCGATCTCACACGTCACAGGCTAGTCGTGAGGCTGAACGGCTCCGGCGGGGATCAGGACTTCTGGAGGGCCTCGGCGAGCATCACGATGATGCCGCTGGGCCCGCGGACGTAGGTGAGCTTGTAGATGTCCTCGTAGGTCGCGACCCCGCGCAGCGGGTGGCACCCATGCCGCGCGGCGATCTCGAGGGCCTCGTCGATGTCGTCGACGGAGAAGGCCACGCGATGCATGCCGATCTCGTTCGGACGGGTCGGCTCGGTCTCGATCGGGTCGGGGTGGATGTACTCGAACAGCTCGAGGCGGCCGTGGCCGTCGGGTGTCTGGAGCATCGCGATGCGCACGCGGTTCCCGTCGAGGCCGACGGCGGTCTCGGCCCACTCGCCGCTGACGGTGTCACGACCGAGTTCCGTGAGCCCGAGGTCGGTGAAGAAGGCGATGGCGGCGTCGAGGTCGCGGACGGCGATGCCGACGTTCTCGAGCGTGATGGGCATGCTCGCACGCTATGCGGCAACGGCCGCGAAAGCCATGGTGCGAGGGTGGGGGAGTGATGGACGAGTACACGCTGATCGAGTCGGCCCCCGATGTCACGGACTACCTCCACCTGCGGCGCGTGTCGGGGCTCACGCCCAAGTCGCCCGAGCAGGCCCGACCGGCGGTCGCGGGAGGGTGGGCCGCCTGTCATGTCCGGCACTCCAGTGGTCAGACGGTGGCGATGGGGCGCGTCATCGGCGACGGTGGCTGGTACTTCCACATCGTCGACATGGCCGTGCTGCCGGACCACCAGCGGCGAGGGCTCGGTGATCGTGTCCTCTCGCATCTGCTGGACGTGATCCGCCGGGACGCCCCTCCGGGCGCCTACGTCTCGCTGATGGCCGATCCGCCGGGGCGACGACTCTACGAGCGTCACGGCTTCGTCGAGAGTGCGCCGCACTCGGTCGGGATGGTGCTGGCCACGGGGACCTGACCCTCGTCTCGTCAGGTGGCGACCAACGGCGGATGAGCCGCGTCCACCGGGACGATGTCCCGACCCAGGGGCCACAGCGAGACGGGGATCAGCTTGAAGTTCGCCAGGCCCAGCGGGATGCCGATGATCGTGATGCAGAGCAGAGCTCCGGTCACGGCGTGCCCGATCGCGAGCCACAGGCCCGAGAAGATGAACCAGATGACGTTGCCGACCCCGGAGCCGACGCCGGCGGTGGGCTTGGTGACGACCGTGCGCCCGAACGGCCAGAGGGCGAACAGGCCGATCCTGAACGACGCGATGCCGAACGGGATGCCGATGATCGTGATGCACCAGAGTGCTCCGGCGACCATGTAGCCGAGGAACATCCAAAAGCCCGAGACGACGAGCCACAAGATGTTGAGCAGTAGTCGCATGGTTCCCCCACGTGAGTTCGGACTCTCAGAATCTCACGCATGAGGTCGGTTCAGCCGTAATAGGTGGCGATCAGCTGGCCGTCGAGCTCGTGCACGCGGACCGGCAGGCCGTAGATCTCCTCCAGCAGTTCGGGGCGCATGATGTCGGCGGGAGACCCGCAAGCAGCGACGGTGCCGTCGCGCATCGCGACGATCGTGTCGGCGTAGCAGGACGCCACGTTGATGTCGTGCACGACGACCACGACGGTCCGGCCCAGTTCGCGCGCGGCGTCGCGCAGGCGGCCCATCATCGAGACGGCATGGCGCAGGTCGAGGTTGTTGAGCGGCTCGTCGAGCAGGACGACGTCGGTGTCCTGGCACAGCACCATCGCCACGAACGCCCGCTGGCGCTGACCGCCCGAGAGCTGGTCGAGGAAGCGGTCGGCGAGGTCGTCGAGATCCAGGTAGTGCAGTGCCTTCTCGACGTGCTCGAGATCGTCGGCCGTGGGTCGTCCCTTGGAGTGCGGGTAGCGGCCGAAGGTGACCAGGTCGCGCACGGTGAGGCGGATGTCGAGGTGGTTCTCCTGGCGCAGCACCGCCATGCGCTTCGCCAGCTCGTCGCTGCGGGTGGTGGCCACGTCGAGGCCGGTGACGGTGACGCGGCCTCCGTCGGCGGTCAGCAGCCGGCCCACGATCGAGAGCAGGGTCGACTTCCCGGCGCCGTTCGGTCCGATCAGCGCGGTGACCCCGCCGAGCGGCAGGTCCAGGTGCACGTCGTCGACCACGACCGTGCGGCCGTACCGCTTGGTGACCCCCTCGGCGCGGATGGCGGGGTGGCCGGTGTCGACGCAGGCACGAGTGTCGGCGGCGGGCGTGAGGGTCATGCGAGGTTCCTCCTGGCGCGACGGATCAACAGGGCGATGAAGGTGAGGCCGCCGACGAGCTCGATGACGACGGACAAGGTGGTGGTCACCTCGAGCAGGCGCTCGAGCACGAACTGCCCGCCCACGAGGCAGATCACGGCGGACAGGCCGGCCATCGGCAGGACGACGGCGTGCCGATGGGTGCCGGCCAGCTGGTAGGCGAGGTGGGCGACGAGCAGGCCGAAGAAGGTGATCGGGCCGACCAGCGCCGTCGAGACCGAGACGAGGACGGCGACGAGAGCCAGCACCCGCGTGGTCTCGCGGCGGTGGTCGACGCCGAGGCTGGTGGCCGGTCCCGCTCCCAGGGCGAGCACGTCGTAGACCCGCAGCCGGCGGACCACCAGAACGGTGGCGACGGCCACGACCGCGGCGGTGACCCACACCAGGTCCTCGTCGACGGTGGTGAACGAGGCGAACATCAGGTTCTGCAGCACCTGGAACTCGCTGGGATCGATCAGTCGCTGGAGGAAGGCCGCGATGCTGCGGAACAACGTCGCGAAGACCATGCCGACCAGGATCAGCACGTGCAGCTCGTAGCGTCCGGACGAGAACAGCCAGCGGAACAGGGTCAGCGCGAAGCCCAGCATCAGCAGCGTCTCGAGGACGAACTGCAGGCGCGTGTCCGTGGCGTTGAGCAACGAGGCGGAGAACGCGAAGACGACGACCGTCTGGACCAGGACGTAGAGCGCGTCGAACCCCATCAGTGCCGGGGTGAGGATGCGGTTGCCCGTGACCGTCTGGAACAGCACGGTCGACAGGGCGATCGCCCAGCCGACCAGGACCAGCGCGACGAGGCGCCGCACCCGCAGCGGCACGACGAAGTCGGCGTAGCCGTGGGTGTCGGCGAACAGGAAGCCCGCGATCACCGCGAGGGCGATGGCCCCGGCGATCGCGACCCGGGTCCACGGGTTCAGTCCGGGGGAGACCCGGGTGGCTGTCTCAGTCGGCACGGGGAGCACTCCTCAACAGCAGGAACAGGAAGAAGCCCGCGCCCAGCACGCCCATGACGGTGCCGACGGGGATCTCGTAGGGATAACGCACGACCCGCCCGACGATGTCGCAGGCCAGGACCAGGCCCGAGCCGAGGACGGCCACCCAGGGCAGTCCGCGCCGGGCATTGTCGCCGACCAGCGTGCTGACGATGTTCGGGACGACGAGGCCGAGGAACGGGATGACCCCGACGGTCACCACCACGACGGCGCTGACGACCGAGACGATGGTCAGGCCGACCGCGACGACCGTGCGGTGGTCGAGGCCGGCGTTGGTCGAGAAGGTGTCTCCCATGCCGGCGACGGTGAAACGGTCGGCCGCCAGGAACGCGATCACGACCAGAGCGGCCACCAGCCAGAGCAACTCGTACCGGCCTCGCAGGACTCCGGAGAAATCGCCGGTCATCCAGCTGTTGAGGGTCTGGAGCAGGTCGTGGTGGAAGGCCAGGAAGGTCGTCATCGCGGCGATCACGCCGCCGAGCATCAGCCCGATCAACGGCACGAGGATCGTCTCGCGCACGGGCATCATCCGCACGACGCGCAGGAACAGCCAGGTGCCGGCCAGGGCGAAGAGCGCAGCGGTGATCATCTTCACCATCAGTGGCGCGCCGGGAGCGAGGAGGGTGATGGCGATCAGTCCCAGGCCGGCGGCCTCGGTGGTGCCGACGGTCGAGGGCTCGACGAAGCGGTTGCGCACCAGCAACTGCATCAGCAGGCCGCAGACGGCCAGGGCCGCGCCGGCGAGCACGAGCGCCACGGTGCGGGGGATCCGCGAGACCCAGAGGATCTCCCACGACAGCTCGGCGACGCCCACCATCGTGCTGATCACGGCCAGGACGACCAGCCCGACGACCCCGCCGGCCAGTGCGGCCGGCGGGGTGGTGCGGGTGGTGTGACGGGTGACCGTCATGGTCAGGCCAGGCTCTTCTCGACGTCGTCGATCAGGGTGCCGAGGCTGGTCAGGCCACCGATGACGATGTACCAGGCCTCCGCGTCGACGTAGGTGACCTTCTCGTTCTTCCAGGCGTTGGTCTTCTTCACGAGGGCGTTGTCGAGGATCTCCTCGGCCGACTTGCCGTCCTCGCCGATGGCGGAGTCGCGGTCGACGACGTAGAGCAGGTCGGGGTTGACCTTGCGGATGAACTCGAAGGAGACGGCCTCGCCGTGGCGGGACTCGCTGTCACCCAGCTCGCCGGTGGCGGCGGGGACGCCGAAGACGTCGTGCACGAATCCGAAGCGCGAGTTGAGGGAGTAGGCGGTGACCTCGCCGCCGCTCGTCAGCAGGACGAGGCCCTTGCCGGCGCTGCTCGCCTGCTTCTTGACCGCGGCGATCCGCTCGTCGTAGCCGGCGAGGATCTCCTCGGCCTGCTTCTCCTTCTCGAAGATGCTGGCCAACGTGAGGATGTTCTTGCGCGAGCTGTCGAGGTAGGCGTTCTGGTCGACCGACATGTCCAGCACCGGGACGCCCTCGAAGGTGTCCTCGAGGGTGTCGTGCATGGAGGCCGAGCGGCCGCCGACGATGATCAGGTCGGGCTTGGCGCGGGGGATGGCCTCGAGGTTCGGCTCGAAGAGGTCGCCGACCGCGACGTAGTCGTCGCCTTCGTACTTCTTCAGGTAGGAGGGGGTCGCGCCGCCCTTGGCGACGCCCGTGACCGCGTCGACACCGAGCGTGTCGAGCGTGTCGAGAACGCCCATGTCGAAGACCACGACGCTCTTGGGGTTGAGCGGGACCTCTTCATCGCCGAGGGCATCGGTCACGGTGATCGTCTCGGTGTCACCACCGGACGCGGACTCGTTCTCGTTGCCGCACGCGCTGAGCGCGAGGCCGAGGAGGGGAAGAGTGAGAACTGCCGCGAAGCGACGGCGCAGGGACATGAGTAGTCCTTTCGAACTAGTTGGTTAGGTAAGGCGACACTAACCAATAGCTCTCCCGGGTCAGTCGTCGGGCCAGTCGTCCGCCTCCGGTGAGTCCTCGAAGCTGCGCGGCCCGGACGCGAGCAGGCTCCTCGTGAAGGAGTCCTGGTCGGACAACAGCTCGTCGAGCGCAGCGGTCAGATCCGCGTCGCCGGGCGGCCGGTGGGCGATCGCGGCCGACAGCACCGCGCGTCGGACCAGCTCCTTCGCGAAGGACGCCGTCACGCCCTCGGCCCGGTCGGCGGCGAGGTCGAGCGCCTCGGCCGAGAAGCCCAGGCCGTCGGCGTACAGGGCGAAGAGCGCACGGCGGGCGTCGAGGTCCGGAAGGGGGATCTCCACCGCCAGGTCGATGCGGCCCGGACGCTGCGACAACGCCCGCTCCAGCAGGTCGGGCCGGTTCGTCGTCATGAGGAAGGTGACGTCGGCGTCCCCGTCGAGTCCGTCCAGCGCTTCGAGCAGCTCGAAGAGCATCGAGTCGGGCGAGTCGACCATGTCGCGGTCCTCGGCGACGAGGTCGCAGTCCTCGAGGACGACGATGGCCGGCTCCATCGCGCGGGCGATCTGCGTCGCCTCCTTGACCAGGCCCAGGGTGTTGCCGCTGAGCAGGATCGCGGTGATGCCGGGGGAGCGACTCAGCAGGTGCCTGACGGTGTGGGTCTTGCCCGTGCCGGGCGGGCCGTAGAGCAGGATGCCGCGCTTGAGGTGCTGGCCGGCGCGCAGCAGCTCGTCACGGAACTCGCCCATCGCCAGGGCGTGCCGCTCGATCCTGCGCAGCGACTCACCCGGCAGCACGACGGCGGACGCGGGAACGGTGGGTCGCTCGTGGAACGTCACCCCGCCCAGCGACGACCCGTACTCGTCCCCGGCGAAGGACAGGACCTGCCCGCGCAGCACGCTGTTCTCGCGCATGAGCGTGCGGAGGCGAGCCAGGAACGCGCTGGTGGTCTCGCGGTCGGCCGCCATGATCTCGAGGGTGGGGGACGAGCGTCCCCATTCGGGGTTGGCGTCCCGTTGGAGCAGCGCGAGCGCCGTGCCCTCGAAGGTCAGCAGCCGAACGGCGCTCGCCACGACCTGACGATCCTGGTTCGGGCCGACCGGCGAACTCACGTACTCGACCGGTCCCAGGTCGACCGGGCCGTGCTCGCCGCGCACGAGGCCGAGGAACCCGAGGTCGTGTCCACGGCCGCCGAAGCCGATCACTCGAGCATCCGGGTCGATGAGATCGAGCGCGATGTCCGCGTCGACCAGCTGGGCGCGGCTCAGCCGCTCGGTGACGGCCGTCAGCTCTAGGGCATCCACGCCGAGGTGCTCGGTCAGGGCCGTCGTCAGCTCGCCCGGCCCGTGAGGCGCCGCACCGTGCTGCTCGACCACGTCACGCAGGAACGCGGTGAATGTCTCGATGAAGTCGGTCTGCTCGGTCACGCAGACACCTTCGCAGAGCGGAGTGCTCCGCGCGGCCGTTCGACCGATCGCGTCACGTGGTCGCGAGGTCCTCGATCAGGTCCTGGGACGGGTCCCACCAGCGGAGGCGGTCGCAGGTCAGCTCGACCGGCGCCTCGGTGGACTCCAGGACCTCGAGGGCAGTCGGCAGCAGGCGCCGAGGGACACGTCGGGCGAGGGTCACGTGCGGAGTCCAGACGGGATGCCGCACGGTCGGGACCAGCTCGCGGATGCGTGCCGTGGCAGCCGCGAGTGCCGGATCGGGCTCGATCAGGTGGGCGATGGTCACGCGAGGGCCTTGGCCGAACAGGACGAGTCCCCGCACTCCGATGCGTGCTGGCAAGAACGGTCCGATCGCGTCGCGCGCGGCGCCCACCACCGCCGGCGCGATGCCGACGGCTGCAACCAGGGTCAGGTGCGGCGCATTGGTCATCGACCGGTGGTCCGCCTGCGACGGGATGCCGGCTGCCTTCAGCGCCTCCCACTGGGCCACGACCGCAGCATCGGACGTGGGCTCGAAGCTGAGTTCGAGGGCTTGGTCGGGCACACGTGGAGGATAGGTCAACCTCGGTCACGACTCATGGCGCCGGCCGAGTGATCCGGTAGAGCACGTGGCGCACGGGTGGGCCGTCCGGGGCACTCGCGTCGTCGAAGTCGTCGGCCGGATCTCGGGTCATGCCGATGCGCTGCATCACGAGCTGCGACCGGACGTTGTCCACGGTGGTGATGGCGAGGACCTCACGCAGGTCGAGGGACTCGAAGGCGAAAGTGAGGGTGGCGATTGCGGCTTCCGTGGCGTAGCCCTGGCCCCACGCGGAGCGGGCCAACCGCCAACCGATCTCGACGCCGCTGAACGGCAGGTGCTCATCGACCTGGTCCAGTCCCGCGAAGCCGATGAACGCACCGGTCGCCTGCTCCTCGACCGCCCACCAGCCGTAGCCGCGCTGAGCGAAGTCGGCTTGGAACCTCGCGACCGAGGCGTCGCTCTGGGACCGGGTCAACAGGCCGCCGAGGTGTTCTCGAACCTCGGGGTCGGCGTTCATGGCGGCCCACGGCTCGAGGTCGGACTGGCGCCACGGGCGGAGCAGCAGACGAGTCGTCCGGATCTCGGTCATGGCGCTGGGGTCGGGCACACGTGGAGGATAGGCCGGGGTGCCGTTCGGCGAACACCCACGCTCGACCTCAGAGTGCCTCGTCGTCGCCCGCTGATGTGCGGGATCTTCGAATCCGGGTACTCCTGGGTCATGGAGCAGAAGACCATCGTCATCACCGGAGCCAGCGACGGGGTCGGCGCCGCGGCCGCTCAAGCCCTCAGCGATCACGGTCACCGGGTGGCCATCGTGGGACGGGACCCGGACAAGACGCGCACCGTGGCCGAGGAGTTGGGAGTCCCGTTCCATCTCGCCGACTACGCCGACCTGGCCCAGGTCCGGCGCCTCGGGGCAGAGCTCGCCGAGGCCTACCCGCGTATCGACGTCCTGGCGAACAACGCCGGCGCGTTGACGGACCACCGGACCATCACCGTGGACGGGTTCGAGAAGACCTTCCAGGTGAACCACCTCGCCGGGTTCCTCCTGACGCAACTGCTGCTTCCACAGCTGATCGAGAGCCGCGCCACCGTCATCCAGACCGCGTCGATCGCGGCGAAGCTGTTCAGTGACTTCGACATCGACGACCTGCAGAACACGAGGCACGACGGAGGCCAGCGGGCGTACGGGAACACGAAGCTGGAGAACATCCTGTTCACCCGAGAGCTGGACCGGCGTTACCGCGACCAGGGGATCTCGGCTGCGGCGTTCCATCCCGGCCTGGTCGGCTCCAACTTCGCCCACGGCACGAAGTCGCCGCTGAACTTCGTCTACCACACGCCGATGGTGAGCAAGCTCTTCACGATCTCGCCCGAGCGCGGGGCGGAGCAACTCGTCTGGCTCGCCACGTCGACGCCCGGCACGGACTGGGAACGCGGTCAGTACTACGAGAAGAAGAAGCCCGCGAAGTCGGCGCCCGAGGCCCACGACGGCGAGCTGGGGCGGCGACTCTGGGAGGAGTCGATGCGGATGGTCGCGCCGCTCTGAGTCGCCCGACTCGCCACCTCACTCCGGGGGAGCGGCACGGGTGAACCGCACCTCCTCGATGTCCAGTCGGGCCTGCACCTGACGCAGCACGATGTCGTCGATCCGCCGCTCGTCGCGCAGCTGCAGGAGCGCGTCGCGCCGCAGCGCGAGCAGTGCGAGCGACAGGCTCGTGTACTCGCTGGTGTGCTGGACGAGCGGGTCGTCGCCGGCCCCTTCGGCGTCCACGAGTCGTCGCTGCTTGTCGAGCTCCTTCCGGACCCGCTCGGTCACGCGCCCGTCGACGCCGAGATCGGCAGCAGCGTCGTCGAGGGCCTCGATCGCCGCGTCCAGGGTGAAGACCTCGGCGAGCTGGATCTCGTCGATCACGGACTGGTCGCTGGGCAACCGGGCGTAACGGACGACGGCGGGCAGCACCAACGCCTGCAACAGGCTCAGCACGATGACGCCGCAGGCGATCACCACGATCAGGTCGCGGTCGGGGAAGGGCGCGCCGGACTCGAGGGTGCGAGGGACCGCCAGCACCGCGGCGAGGGAGATCGCTCCGCGGAAGCCGGCAGTCGCGCTGACCGTGCGCTGGCGCGCGCTGACCCGACGCTCGCGCTGGGAGGGACGCCGGTCGACGGCCCGGATCAGGTACGGGGTCGTGTAGATCCATGCCCAACGCACCCCGATGACGACGGCGGTGACCAGCAGGATGTCCAGCCACGCACGTTGCAGGGTCGTGCTCGACAGGCCACGGAAGGCGGACTGGGCCTCGAGCCCGATCAGCACGAACAGGGCGCTGCTCAGCACCGTCGTCGAAAGTGTCCAGAACGGGGTCACGAGGTGCCGGGTGGCCGCCGTCGTGATCCGGGGCGCGACCTGGCTGATGAACAGGCCGCAGGCCACGACGGCCAGCACGCCGGACGCCTCGATGAGCTCGGCCGCGAGGAAGGCGGCGAACGGCGTGACGAGCATCGCGATGCCCTCGAGCATCGGGTCGTCCATCCGGCGGCGGATCTGCCAGCTGAGCAGGCCGACGACACCGCCGGCCAGGACGCCGCCGCCGTAGGAGACCACGAGCAGCCACGTGACGTGCCAGCCGGTCAAGGTCTCCTCACCGACGGTGACGCCCACGGCGAGTCCGTAGAGCACCAGCGCCGTGCCGTCGTTCACGAGGCTCTCGGCGCGCAGTGTCGTGACGGTCCGGCGCGGCAGATTGCGCGCCAGCACGCCCACCGCGGTCGCGTCGGTCGGGGCGAGTGCGGCGCCGAGCACCCACGCGGGACCCCACGGCATGCCCAGCGCGTGCGCGGTCGCTGCGACCGCTCCTGCGGTGGCCAACACCAGTGCCGTGCTGGTGAGCACCACCACCCGTAGGTTGTTGCGGATCTCGCGCAACGAGGTGGTCAGGCTCTCCCAGTAGAGGATCGCGGGCAGGAAGACCAGGAGGATGACCTCGGGCGGCAGATGGGCATGACGTAGGTGGGGCACGAACCCGATGAGGATGCCGGCGATCACGAGCAGGATCGCCGGGGCGATCGGGTAGCGGCGGGCGAGCGCGCCGCACACCACGAGGGCGATTCCCAGCAGGACGACCATCTCGAGTCCGAGCACGGGTCAATCTTCGTCTCGGTGCTGCAACTCGACCACCCCTCGACGTTCCGCCGGGCATGATGAGCAGGTCGACGGGAGGGGGAGGGAATGGCGCGTCATCGCCTGTCCGTCCGGTTCGTCCCGGACTGGTCGGCCCGGGGCGGCCAGTGGGTGGCCACGCCGCCTGAAAGATCAGGCGGCGCTCGTCACCGTCGGTTGGCGCGACGAGCCCAGTCGGCGCGAGTTCCTCGCAGTCCTCGATCGCATCGAGAGCTCACTGCGCCTTCGTCTCGGCGGGGAGTGGGATGTCGTCGTGAGCCGCAGCCCAGGTGTCAACGAGGTCAGGCTCATGGGGGAGTACGGGTGCGACTGGCCGCTGTGGACCGATGACGGTGACAGCGACCGCAGCGACTGGCCGATGCTGTCCGATGCGATGGCCGAGCGGCTGCGCGCATGGGCGGTCGAGGCCGAGCCGGACCACCGGGTGAATCACCTGCCGGGGCCGGACCCGGAGGTGACCCGGGGACTGCTGTGCGATCTGCGCCGCGAGCTGGGCGACCGGTACAGGATCGTCACCGTCCTCTAGGTCGGCCGGTGGAGCGGACGCGAGGATTTGAACCTCGACCCATTCCCTGGAAGGGAAGCATGCTGCCACTACACCACATCCGCGACGCCGGTCTCTGCCGAGACCGACAGGTGCCAGTATGCCGACTCCGGGACCACTCGGATGCCCGGGGTGAGTTCTAGCCGGCCGCCAAGTCCTGGGAGGCGAGCCTGATCCTGCCGCCGGAACGGGGGTGAGGATCGTTGTGGCTCTCGACCCGGAACGAGCCGTCGAGGACCTGTTGGGCCAGCACTCGGAGCTTGACGTTGCGATGCTGCGAGTTGCGTACGAGAAAGCCGAACGCTCGGTCCCAATCGAGTCCGTAGCGCTCCATGAGGATGCCGACCGCGGCGCCGATGTCCTGCCGAGAGTCGACGGCCCTGCTCAGGTGCTCCACCTGGTGCACGGAACGGAGCAGGACGGCGCCGTAGCTGGCGAAGAGCTCGACGAGGTGCGTGGTCAACTCGTCGAAGGCGCCACGTCGGCGGGAGTAGAGGTTCAGCCCGGCGACCTGATCGGTGTGGGTGAGCTGGACGGCGGCCTGGGAACCGACGCCGCGTCTGGCTGCGAGCGGGCCGTAGTGGCTGAAGGGCTCCGCATGGACCAGGTCGTTGACCAGGACCAGGCGTTCGTGGGTGACCGCAGCGACGCAAGGACCCTCGCCGACGTCGTACTGGAGCTGGTCGCACTCGTCCGCCAACGCATCGGTTGCCGCGACGGTCCGAAAGCCACCGTCAACGTGGACGGTGATGCTGGCGAAGTCGACACCGGGGATGCTCTCTGCGGCCAGGTCAGCCAATGACGTGAGTGCCGCCGCCCGCGCCGAGGGCGCGGGGGAGCGCATCGTGTCAGCCGCCATGTGGCGTGTCTCCATCCGATCGACGTCCGAAGCCGACGTCGAGCCTCTCGAGGCTGGACCGTGGCGTCCCATCAGGCGAGACCGGGAGCCGCAGTTGCGGCCCCACTGCGCATCACCGGTGCCAACCTAGGGTTTCGCGCCGGGCCCACACCTCACCCTTAAGGGTGAATCACTGCCGGAGGCGGGCGGGATGGATCACTCGCTGGCTGCGTCAGGCCTTGCGGCCTTGATGGCGTCAGGTCGAAACCCGTGATCGACACCCCAGAGGACCGCCCGAGTCCGACTGTCCACGCCGATCTTGCGATAGGCCGTCCGGATGTTCGTCTTCACGGTGTTGATGCTGGTGAAGGTGCGTCCGGCGATCTCCTCGTTGCCGAAGCCCTGGGTGATCAGCGCGATCACCTCGGACTCACGGGCACTCAACCCGTACTCGCGGCCGGGCCACTCTCCGAGGTCCGCGTCGGGCGACGCCGGATAGTCGGAGCTGACGACGCCGCTCTCGCCACGAGCGATCCGCTCGAGCGCGTCGGCCAGCTCCTCGGCCGTCAGTCTCTTGTCGAGGAAGTCGATCACCCCGAACCGCGACCAGGTCTCGATGAGCTCGGGTTTCAGGCTCCAGCTGTAGAAGACGTACCGCTCCGCGTTCGCGGCGGCCAGGACCTCGTTGATGTCGCGCGTCTGTGCGAACGAATCGATGAGCGCGATGTCCACCCGTTCGCGGCCGGGCTGATTGGTGGAGACCTCCACCACCTGGATCCGATCCTTGAACGGCTCGAACATGCGCGCCAGGCCCTGAACCACCACGTCGTAGTCGTTGACGATGGAGATGCGGACCGGCGTCTGGGGCTTCACCACCCCACGGTACGGGACCGGGCTGGTCCGAGGCGGCCGCGACCTCGGTGGCCGAGAGTGAGACGTGCTGTCCCGGGTACACGAGCACCATGAGCCTCTCCATCGGATGCACCCTCATGTGCGAGCAGTCCCCGCCGACGAAACTGGTGTCGTACGCCCAGGCGGCCGAGGAGGCGGGGTTCCCCTTCGCCGTCATGAGCGACCACTTCAACCCGTGGCTCAAGGAACAGGGTCACAGCCCGAACGCGTGGGTGACCCTCGGAGCGGTCGCCCAGGCGACGCAGACGCTCGAGCTGATGACGTACGTGACGTGCCCGATCGGGCGCTATCACCCGGCGGTGGTGGCGCAGCAGGCCGCGACCCTCGGGGCTCTGAGCGAGGGACGCTTCTCGTTGGGCCTGGGTGCGGGGGAGAACCTCAACGAGCATGTCGTCGGCGAGGGCTGGGACCCGGTCAACGTGCGCCACGAGCGGTTCTCCGAGGCGCTCCAGATCATCAGTGCCCTCCTCGACGGCGGGTACGTCAACTTCGTCGGTGACCACTACCGGGTCGACTCGGCGAAGCTCTGGGACCTGCCGGAGTCGCGGGTGCCGATGGGCGTCGCGGTCAGCGGGCCCCAGTCGATCGAGGTCGCTGCTCCGTGGGCCGATTTCATGATCGCGGTCGAGCCCGACGGCGATGCGGCCACGGCGTTCGACGAGGCGACCCGCGCGAGGACGTCGGCTCGCAAGATGGGGCAGCTGCCGATCTCGTGGGACACCGACGCCGACCGGGCCGTCGCTCGGGCCCATGAGCAGTTCCGGTGGTTCGCCGGTGGCTGGAAGGTCAACGCCGAGCTCCCGGGACCCTCGGCGTTCGACGCGGCCACCCAGTTCGTCCGGCCGGAGGACGTGGCCGACCAGATCCCCTGCGGCAACGAC
The DNA here is from genome assembly GCF_024433585.1 of Aeromicrobium sp. 636. Taxonomy (NCBI): domain Bacteria; kingdom Bacillati; phylum Actinomycetota; class Actinomycetes; order Propionibacteriales; family Nocardioidaceae; genus Aeromicrobium; species Aeromicrobium sp. 636. Next base: position 516,344 of record NZ_WNJU01000001.1, on the reverse strand, counting down.
ATCGACGCGGTGATCGAGGCCGTGCGGCCGTTCGCCGAGGCGGGCTTCACCGACCTCGCGCTGATCCAGATCGGCGACGAGGGGCAGGACCCGTTCTTCGAGGCTGCGCCCGACATCCTGGCGGCGTTGGAGCAGGAGTTCGGGGCCTGAGCGAGCGGGGGCGGGCTCGGACGGTCGGAGGTCCTCGCCGTGATCCCGCTGCTCAGCGGTCCGCTGACGATGCTCCAGGTGCGGCGCGCCGTGCTCGGGTCTTGCGACCCGACGACGCAACAACGGCGAACATCACGAGTTGGGCGGCCAGGACCGTCATGCCGGCCACCACTTCGCCGCGACCGAAGCTCAAGCCTGCATCGATGCTGCCGATCCCCGAGCTGATGGCCCAGGTCAACGGCCACATCGACAGCAGGTTGTTGGTGAGGGCGAAGACCGCGCCCAGGACCAGTCCGACCGCGGCGAAGCCGAGCGCGGTGCCCACGGGCACGGAGCCCAGGTGATAGACGCCGAACGCGAGGGCGGTCAGCACGGGAGCACACAGGTAGCCGAACGCTCGCTCGAAGCTGAGCTGCAGCCAGCCGAACAGGAAGAGCGGTTCCCACAGGACTGTGAGGTTGTAGAGGAGGTGCGTGGCCGGATCCACGCCGGCGCCGCTGGCCCGGTCGAGCAACGCAGGCAGGCTGCCCATCGAGACCACGGCGATCAGCAGCGCCCAGCGCCACCGGTGGCGCGTGATGCCCAGGCCCGAGAGGTTGCTGCCATCGGCCCGGTTGGCCAGGAGTGGCAACAGCGTCGCCACGAGCAGACACGCGCCGCCGAGGAAGAGCACGAGCGACAACGGGACGGACCAGTCCCGCACGACTGACTCGCCCCAGTAGAAGAGCCACATCGCCGGGACCGAGGCGATGGCGAGCCACGTCCGGCGGGTGGGTTCGAAGGCGGTCGCACGACGCGCGGCGACCGGCGCGTCGTCGGTGATGAAGTCCGTCATGGTGGCACGAACCTAGCCGAGGCTCTGCTGGCGGCGGCTCACCTTCGAGCGCGGGGCGTGTTCGTGCGTCGGGTGGCAGGGGCGTTGCGGGGATCGTCGGGCCAGGAGTGTTTGGGGTACCGCCCGCGCAGGTCCGCGCGCACGGCCGGGTAACCGGTGTCCCAGAAGGAATCGAGGTCGGCCGTGATCGCTGCCGGGCGGCGGGCGGGGGAGAGCAGGTGCAGCAGGAGCGGCACCCGGCCACCGGCGAGGGCGGGCGCCGAGGACCAGCCGAAGACCTCCTGGAGCCTGACCGCGAGCACCGGTTGCTCCTGGGAGTAGTCGATCCGCACGACCGATCCGCTGGGGACCTCCACGCGCTCCGGGGCCAGCTCGTCGAGCCGGCTCGCCTCGGGCCACGGCAACAACGCCCGCAGGGCGCCGAGGATGTCGATGCGACGGAGGTCCTGCGCCGATCGGACCCGCGCCAGCTGCGGTCCCAACCACGACTGGAGGTTCTGCGACAGGGCCTCGTCGCTCACGTCGGGCCACGGGTCGCCCAGTGCGCGGTGCAGGAAGTCGAGACGCGCGCGCAGCGCCGTGGCCGCCTCGGACCAGGTGAAGAGACCGATGCCTTCTGTCTCCAGTGCCTGTCGGATGGCCTCGGTCACGGCCTCGGCTGGCGGGTCGCTGAGCCGGACGGAGCCGAGCTCGATCGCACCCAGCAGCGTGCGTCGGCGCGCCAGCACCCGCCCGCCGGTCCAGCTGACCTCGTCCACCTCGGTCCACAGCGAGCCGGCAGCCTCCAACGCGAGGTCCTCGGTCAGCGGGGCCGCCGACCGGATCCGGGCTTCGCGCTGCCCGGACCGGCGATCCGCATCACCGATCGCAAGCCACTCCAGGCCGGCCAGGGGACCGGGGTCGCGCTGATCGAGCGCCGCGCCCGTGCCGGAGGTCATCAGGTAGCTGGAGGAGCCGGAGCGCTTCCGCGCGATCCGGTCAGGGTGTGCCAGCGCGACCACCAGCCCCACCGCCACGTCATCGGTCAGCGCCCCACCGCGCTTCTCGGCGCCATGCTCCTTCGCGATGGCCTCCAGTCGGGTGACCTGGGTGCGCCACCCGCCCGCCCGGTGGCCCCCGCGCAACGAGCGAAGCGCAGCCACCAGGTCGGCGCCGGGAGCCCGGACGTCCTCGCTGAGCATCGCCACGACCTCGGCGGCCCGCCTCGTCCCGACGAGCCCGGCCCCGTCGATCAGGGCGCGCGCCAACCGTGGGTCGACTGGCACGCCGGCGATGATCCGGCCTCGGGCAGTGGCCCGTCCGTCATCGGTGATCGCTCCGAGGTCCAGCAGCACCTGCCGAGCGGCCGACATGGCGTGCTCCGGCGGCTGGTCGAGCAGCGCGAGGTCGCGCACGTCGTCCGTTCCCCAGCACGCCACCTCGAGCGTGAAGGCGGTCAGGTCGGCGGTGGCGATCTCGGGCTCGGGGTGAGCGGCCAGATGCGCGTGCTCCGCCTTGGACCAACACCGCAGCACGGCGCCCGGACCCAGGCGGCCGGCGCGGCCCGCGCGTTGCTCGGCGGCGGCCCGGCTCACGGCGACGGTGACGAGGGAGGCCAGTCCGCGACGGTGGTCGGTGCGGGGCTCGCGCGAGAATCCGGCATCCACCACGACACGCACGCCGGGCACCGTCAGCGACGACTCGGCGACGGCGGTCGAGACGATCACGCGGCGACGTGGGCCCTCGGTGAGCGCACGGTCCTGCTCGGCGCCGGACAGACGTCCGTGCAGGGGATGCACGTCGGCGTCGACGCCGGTGAGACGACGCATGGTCGCGTCGACCTCGGCGACACCCGGCACGAAGACCAGGACGTCACCCTCGTGCTCGGCCAGAGCCCGGCGCACGGTCGCGGCGACGTGGTCGTGGAAGGCGGGGGTGATGCCTCGATCGTCGGTGCGGCGCGATCCCGGCGGCAGCGGACACCAGACCGTCTCCACGGGGTGCAGGGCACCGGGGACGCTGATCACCGGAGCGCCACCGATCAGCGCGGCCGTCCGTTCGGCCTCGATGGTGGCCGACATCGCCACCAGGGCGAGGTCCTCGCGGAGGTTGGCCCGGATGTCGACGAGCAGGGCCAGGGTCAGGTCGGCGTCGAGATGGCGCTCGTGCACCTCGTCGAGGACGACGGCGCCCACGCCGGCCAACTCCGGATCGTGCTGGATCCGCCGCAACAGCAGTCCGGTCGTGACGATCTCGACCCGCGTGCGTCGACTGGTGCGCCGGTCTCCGCGGACGGAGTATCCGACGGTCTCGCCGACCTGTTCACCCAGCAGGTGCGCCAACCGGCGGGCAGCGGCGCGGGCCGCGATGCGACTCGGTTGCGTGACGACGACCCGTCCAGCGACGACGTTCGCGACCGCGGGCGGGACCAGGGTCGTCTTGCCGGTGCCGGGGGGAGCGTGGACCACGGCGATGCCGCTGGCGCGGAGCGCCTCGTCGAGAGCGGGCAGGCCCGCAGTGACCGGGAGGTCGGGCGGTGCGGCGAGCAGACGGCTCAGCGGGTCGGACACCCCTGCAGTCTGCCTGCCTCAGTCGAGCAGGTGCGCCATCACCCGCTCGACGAACTCCGCCCGTTGCGCGGCGGTCTGGAGCCCTTCGGCGCCGAAACCGGTGAACACGGTGTCCTTGGTCAGTGTCGCCGAACCCTCTTCGAACGCCCGCTGCGAACGCTCCCAGGTGTTGGTCTCGCGGGATCCCTCGGGCGCCGGCGGGGTGGTCCAGCCGCCCAGGTCGGTCTCGAAGGACGTCGCCGTCGTCTCAGCGCCGTCCACGATGACGTGGGCATCGTCGACGAACACGCCGAGACCCTGGGTGACCCAGTCGCTGATGTAGCTGATCGACACCTCGACCTGCTTGCCGGCGAACGGCGTCAGGTCGAGGTTCCAGTCCTGCCAGCCGTTGCTGCTTCCGGTCGCCGCGTTCCACTCCCCGGTGGAACCCGCCGGCGAGCAGTCCGCGCCCTGGTAGTGCGCGACCTGCGGGTGGATGTCCACCCAGCCCTCCGGGCACGATGCGCCCGTGGACTGTGTCGTGTGGCCGTTGGTCTCCGGAAGCGTCGTCCAGTTCTCGGTGCCGACCTCGCGGGCCTCGACGACGAGGAAGTCCCAGTCGGTCTCGGTGTCGTACGAGACCTGGAACTGCAGCGCACCCGACGTCGCACCGGTCAGGTCGACCGTGCGGGCGAGCCGCTTCCAGCCCTGGTCCGCCACCTGGCTGAAGGCGTACCAGTCGCCGTCGACCGGATCGAACGGAGCCGCCCCGGGCCGGTCCCATTTCAGCGGAGCGGAGCTCCTGAACTGGGGGAACTCGTCGGGGGGCAGGAAGCTGGACGTGGACAGCAACGAAGCCGTGTGCTCCTGGTTGTCGGGGGAGTCCCCGCCGTTGAGGGCGCTGGCGAAGCCGGCGAACGGTCCGCCGTCCTCACCCCGCACGCCGTACGGTCCGTCCTCGCCGGTGGCACCGTCGCTGACGTAGTTGTAGGCGCCGAGCCAGTACTGCTGGAAGTCGTTCTCCAGCGTCAGGCAGGGTTCGGCGCGCACGGTGCACTCCGGTGGTGCGGTCGGACTGAAGAAGTACGACGCCGCGGTCGCCTGGCCGTACTGGTTGTACTGGCCGGTGACCAGCGCCTTGCCACCCTCGTTGAGGTAGTCGCGGACGGTCAGCTCGAGGTCGTTGGCCAGCTTGGCCGCGGTGCCGCCGGGTTGCCCGACGGCGCGGGTGATGATGTCGTCCCCGGACTCCCAGACGATCGCGTCGTAGTGGGACAGCACCCCGAGGTGATGGGGAGCGACCCGGCCGTTGACGTCCACGTCGTAGACGTCCGAGGAGTACCCGGCGGCGGTGAGCGCCGCGGCGTAGTCGTCGGCGTACTTCGCGCTGGCGACGCCTTGGACCGGACTGATGCCGGTGACGTCCTCGGCGGCCAGGATCAGCACGTCGCCTCCGATGTCGTTCGCCACTCGATAGGTGAACGGCGTGCTGCTGACGCTGGTGCCCTTCCGGCCGCCGTGCCTGCCGCGGCTGCCGTGGTGACGGGAGCGCGGCTCGGTGCCGGTGAACCACACCTCGACCGAGTCGCCCGGACGGGCACGTTCCACCTTCCCGCGGAACTCCGCGTAGTAGTCGTCGTGGGTGTCGCCGTAGCGCTCGCCGCCCCTCCACTCGCGCACCTTCACCGACTGCGTGCGACCACGGTTGATCCGGTAGCGCAGCCGCAGGTCCTTGAGGGCGCGCTTCGCGGTCACTGCAACCGGCTGCGTCCTGCCGTGCGACACGGAGAAGGGGTCGGCCACCAGCGCCGGGGTGTCACGCCCGACGACCGAGACCGGGTCGTCCGGATCCTGGGCCGAGGCGGCCGTGGCCAGTGCGAAGGGGATGTTCTTCTCGAACTCGGCCTGGATGAGCTCCTCGTCGTCGGGGAAGTTGAAGCCGCTGACGCAGTCCTCACTCACCCACTCGTCGCCCGGGACCGCATCGGAGACCGTCTCGCAGGTCGTCATCTCGGGGGTGAAGCCGAGGGTTCCGTACTTCACGGTCGCGTGCGTGTCGGTGTCTCCGTTGGTGGTGTAGAGCTCCGCGGAGATGTCCGGGTCGTAGCCCGGAACGGCCGGCTCGGCGTCGTCGCCGGCCATGGCCACGTTGATCACGTCGTCGGGGGAGGGAGTGGAGACCTGCCAGCCGATGCCGTAGAGGAGGAGCTCGGCGGCTGAGTGGTAGTTGATGTAGAACTCGAAGCCGACTTTCTTGAACAAGGAGTCGAGCGCCTTGGTCTCCGGCTCGGAGCCGGCGCTCGGCCCGCGGTACGTCTCACTGGTCGGGTCGGGGGAGGAGCCCTCGTTGTCCCAGCCCCACTTGGTCTTGAAGTTGCGGTTCGGGTCCACGCCGTCGCCGGGCGTGATGGCGCCGTCGCCGTTGTTGTCGCGCACGTTCTTGCGCCAAAGCCGGTTGCCCTCGGTGAAGGTGAGGTCGTAGCCGTCGGGGTTGGACACCGGCAGGAACCACAGCTCGGTGGTGTTCACCAGCCGGGTGATCTGCGGGTCGGTGCCGTAACCGTCGAGGAAGTGGTGCATCAGCCGGCGCACCATCTCGGGGGTGATCCACTCGCGGGCGTGTTGTGCGCCGCCGTACAACACGGCCTTGCGCGAGCCGTCCCTCATGTTCCGGGCGTTCTTGGTGACCTTGAGGGCGAGGATCTCCTTGCCCTGGACGGTTCGACCGATGCGGACGAGCTTGGCGATGCGGGGATTCGCGGCCGCGGTGGCGCGAAGCTCGTCCGCGATGCCGCCGTCCTCGCTCCAGGAGCGGTAGACCGAGTAGCCGGCACGCTGCTGGGCGCGGGCAGCCTGCGAGGCCTTCTTGCCGTCGACTTGCTTGACCTTGGCCTGGAAGCCCGCGTCGCGGACCTTGGCCGCCTGGCGGCCCGTGACGATGAGCTCGAGGCGTATCTTCCCGGCTCCGGTGCTCTCCTGCGTCACGTGCTGGGTGTCGATGCCCAGCTCACCGAGTTGCCCCAGGTTCGCGGTGGGGCCTTCGACGACGTACACCTCGAGGGTGTCGTTCTGTCGTGGGGCTGCCGCGGGTTGGCTCGCCGCGGGCAGGGTGGAGAGACTGAGTCCGGCCACCAGGACCAGGGCACCGAGGGGAATGGTCAGGGATTTCATGGGGCCCTCCGGGGAGCGATGTTACGTTCCAACTTGATGTGAGCCAGGTCACACGTCAAGAGGTCAGAGGATCCGGATTCAGGCGCCCTCCTCGGTCAGGGTCGTGGGCGGGAGCCAGTCGGCCCCGAGCAGCTCGGCGAGTTCGGACAGGCCGGTGGTGTCGCTGCCGGCCGTGTCGGAGGCGGCGGCGATCCGCTCGACCATGACCTTGCCGACCTGTTCCTCGACGGTGCCCTCGGCGTAGGCGATGTGCCACGGCGAGACCTGGTGGTCGCGGTGGGTCCGTCCGGTCACCTGGCGTCCGGCGATGCCCGAGAAGCGCGCCTGGTGGAAGACGCCGACCCGCGGCTCGGTGCTCGCCTGGCTGCCGTCGGCCAGGGTCTCGCCGGCGTGCAGGCTGATCGAGGCGACCGTCGTGAACACACAGACCTTCGCCTGCCCGGTCTGGAACCGGAGCCGTTCCGCCTCGACGTCGAACCGGTCGCGGCCGTAGATGGTGGCGACCTCGATGCCGCTGTCGCGCAGCCGGTCGGCGATCGGGTCGGCGGCGGTGGCGACGAACTCGACGGAGCACGCGACCTGCCGCTCGGCCTCGACCTGCTGGGCGATCCAGGCGACGGTCGAGTCGACGCGGATCAGTCCGGCCTTCTGCCGGAAGCGCAGCAGTGCGGACCGGCCCTTCGCGACACTGCGGCCGCGCCGGGCGATGTCCATCTCGCGGCAGAACTCGCCCCACTCGGCCTCATAGGTGGTGCGCTCGGTCGGCGTGAGCGTCACGGGCATGCCGGAGATCGGCACCGGTCCCCACGGCGCCGCGCGGTGCAGCATCGCCGGCGGTTGTTCCTCGGCCAGCCAGCCGCGCACGAGTTTGAGATCGGCCGCGCGCCGGGCCGGATCGGTGGTCCAGGTCGCGCCGTAACGTCCACGTTCCACCCCGACGCCGTGGCGCTCGAGCGCGGTGGCGAACGCGGTCCCGGGCTGCGTGGCTGAGGTCCACTCCTTCATCGGCTCGCCGAGCACCTGCGCGTAGGCCGGAGCGAGGTAGGGCAGCTCAAGCGGCGTGTGCCCGGGTGTCGCGGTCGTCGCGATGACGAACGGCGCCTGGTCGGGCGGCCGCCCGTGCCCGGAGATCCGCGCCCAGTGCTTCCACCGCTTCGTCGTCGTGCGTCGCAGCGCGTGGGCCTCGTCCGCGATGATCACGTCCCAGGCGTGGTCCTTGACCTTCTCCAGTCGATCCCAGGTGATCACCACCCACTCGAGGCCGCCGTCGCCCAGTGCCGTGATCGTGCGGCACCAGTGGCCGATGGTGATCGCAGCGGGCCGGTCGGCCACCACGAGGACTCGTCGAGCGCCACGGAGGTCGCCCACCGCCGTGGCGCCGAGGACGGCCGAGATCGTCTTGCCGACACCCGGCTCGTCGGCGAGCAGGAACTGCCGCCCGCCCGCAGCGGCCCGCGCGGCGATCGCGTCGGCTGCTTCGTACTGAATCTGCCGGGGCTCCAGGTCACCCGTTGCCTCGGGCTGAGGTGTCGGATCGCCGGGGTTCAGCGAGTTCTCGATGAATCGACCGAGCGTGTACGGCCCGGGGGAGTAGGGCGCGAGGTGCGCGGGCAGCCCGCGCCCGACGTGGAGATGGGTCTTGACCGCCGGATGCCACGTGGCACCGTCGACCTGGGTCCCGTAGGGGACGTCGAGCACCCATACCCGCTCACCCGGTCCGGCCGTCGGCAACGGGCGCGGTTGCTGCCGCGGCTTGCCACGTCGGGTCGAGGGGCTGCGCCGACGAGCACTGGATCGGCGAGTAGTGGCCACCCTCGGACGCTACCGGGGCACCCGCGGTGAGCAGAGTTGGCTCGCCCGAGTCCGCTGCCCGGTGACCCAGGCGCGGACGTGTCGCGCCACACCCCGGCGCGAACGCATCTTTATGGGGGTCACGGGGTACAGAGACCTCGTGACTGACACCAAACACGGCTTTCTCACGATGATCGGCGCCCCTTCCCCTGAGGCAGCCGACGGACAAGCGACGTTGACGATGGATGCCGATGAACGGCATCTCAATCCGGCTGGCACGGTTCACGGCGGAATGCTCGCCACCTTGGTCGATACGACGATGGGCGCAGCCATCCTCAGCGTCGTGGAGGACGAGACGCCCGCCACCAGTCAGCTCACGGTCACCTACCTCCGGCCCGGGAAGCCTGGTCCGCTCACGGTCACTGCCACGGTGCGCAAGCGCGGCGACAGGCTCACCATCTGCGAAGCCGAGGTGGAGCAGGATGGAAAGTCGCTCGTGCACGCGCTGGCCACCTTCGCACTCAAAGAGACCTGACAGGCCGACACGCGGTGGAATGGGCGACCGTTGGTCGTTTCAGTTGTCGGACATGGAGGCGAGGTCGCCGCCTCTCGTCATGGCCGTACTCCACGACGAGGCCAGACGAATGCAGTGCGGTCTGAAGAACGATGTGCGTACAACTGTTCCGCGCGGACACCCGCTCGCGGCACTCGCGGTGGTAAGACGCAGATCCTGGAGTGCGCGACTTGCGGCAGATGCGGGCGCGCCACTGAGCCTGGGCCTCGGGACATGTCTGCGCACATCCGTCTTGCGGTTCCGCGCGGCTGCAGGGGCGACATCTGCTTGCTTCGTCAACTCGGATAGTTGATGGTCGAAGTCACAGCAGATAGCCGCCGCTTCCGTGGCAGAGGAGTACACGATGACCGCGACCTACACCTGGGACGTCTTCTCCACACTGGACGGCTATGGCTCGTTCGGCCCGGAGGGCGACTGGGGCGGCTACTGGGGCAAGCAGGGACCTGAGCTGCTCGAACACCGCGCCGCTCTCTTCGACACCGAGCAACGGATGATCTTTGGAGCCACCACTTTCCGGGAGAACGCCGAGATTCTGTTTCGCACCGACGACCCGAACAATCAGGACGAGTGGAACCTTCGGATGCTGCGAATGCCCGCCACCGTCATCTCCTCCACCCTGCATGACACCCTCGGCTGGCCGAACGCGACCATCGTCAGCGGCGACGCTCTCAACATTGTCTCCAGACTGAAGGACGAATCAGACATCCCTCTGCGCTCACAGGCCAGCTTGTCGCTGAACTGGTCGCTGATGGCCGCAGGTCTGGTCGACCGCCTTCAAGTCACGATCTTCCCTGCGATCTCAGGGCGGACCGGAACCAGCCCCATCCTCAAGGGAGCGGGCGATTTCGACCTGGAGCTGCTGGAGAGCCGCACCTTTGACCGGCGCACCCAAGAGCTGGTCTACCGACCTAGTCGCCGCTAACCACATACAACCCAGGCAACTTTCGCCAACTCCGCCAGTGAGAGGTGATGAACATGTCTGACAATGACGAGATCGGAAAGCTCTCGGCTACGCAGCCGAACACCGATCTGAAGACGCTCGACAAACTGGTCGGCACCTGGACCGTGTCGGGTGGGGCTGAGGGCACGGTCATCTACGAGTGGACCGAGGAAGGGTTCTTCCTGCTGCAGCACGTCGATCTGGGCGACAACCAGGGCCTCGAAGTCATCGGTCACGAATCCAAGTACGGCGAGGAACCGAGCGTCGACATCCGGTCTCGTTACTACGGATTCTCGGAGGGAGAGACCCTCGACTACACCTATGAGGTCCTCGACGACACGCTCACGATCCGGATGGGCGAACGCGGATCGCTGGCGTACTACCAGGGCACGTTCGATCAGGCGGGAAACACCCTCACGGGCGCGTGGCACTATCCGGGCGGTGGCGGATACTCGACGACCTCGACCCGCGTGGTCGACTGAAAATCGAATCTCGGCATGAGCGGATGTGCACCTGGCGTGCGTGCCCATAAGCGGTGTTATGACGCGAGGCCTTCGGCGAGCGTCCCGTCGCGCGATGATCACGCGGGCGGGAGTGTGGACGGCCTCGTCCGGAACACATTCGACGGACATCGGGCGGCACTCGACCCTAGGCTGACCTCGTGCCGACCGCCCGTGTCCTGACTGGTCTGAGCCGCACGGTCCCTCCGGGCGTGGGCCTGGGTGTGTGCGTGGCGCTCAACTACGTGGTCGCGTACGCGATCCTCGAGTCGCGCTACGGGTCGGTGTTCTTCATGTCGGACGACACCCGCAGCAGCGTCGTGTGGGTCCCGCTCCTGGTGGGCGTGGTGGTGGGCTGCGCCCAGTCGTTGTCGTTCGGCTTCCGTGTCGCGGCGGGTGCTTCGGTTCTCACCGTTGTTCTCAGCTATGCGTTCCTCTTTACACGCCTGGGTCTGCTTTCGGGGACGCTGATTCTGTGTGCCATGGGTACTGCCGCGGGATGGGCAGTGGCATGGGCTCTTGCCCGGTTGACCTCGAGGCTCGTGCCGGCGTCGCGCCTTCTCCTGGCGGCCGTCGTGGTGGCCTCGCCGGTCAGCGTCGTCGTTTCCAAGGCGACTGCCGCCGGTGATGAGGACTTCGCTCGCGTCCACACGTCGTCAGATGGGCCGGCCGTGCTGATCCGGGTAGGGGGCGACGCCCATCAGCACGCCGTCACCGGACGACTGGCCGACGTCGACGGCTGCCTGGGGATCGTCGACGCGGCTCCCGTGCCCGTCCGTGGCAGGGATCCCCGATCCCTGATCGAGGCAGCCGAGTCAGGCAGGGCCGTGGTGATCTGGCCGTCGGGGACGACTGTCGGGTCCGATCCGTACACCGTGTCCAGCGAGGGACGCACCTATCAACTTGGCGACCACGTGACCGTCGGTGGGTGGTGGGTCCAACTTGACGAGGAAGACCCGTTCTACAGCCAGACACCCGAGGCGTGTCTCGCGAACATCTTCATTTCCTAGTTCGACGCCGTCTTGTCTCGGGTCCTCCTGCGTAAGCGCACACTCGCGGCGGAGTGACGCGGTCGGGAGCATGGCCAACCCGCAACCACTACGGGTAGGTGATGGGCCGCCACAGCCAGCATTTTCAAAACCTCTCCCTCGCCAACGAACGCGTTACGACTGCTGGGAGTGCTGACCGTTGAGCAGCCGGGGAAGGCGATGTCCGCTGGGGCAAGACGGTCGATTAGCCCTCAGAACTAGTTGTCTGACCGCGGTTGGACCCATATGCCAATCCAAGTAGGGGAGTCGCTGGGCGGCCTTGGGCTCTTGGTCCCCGATCCTGCTCGGGTTGCGGGTGCGTTATGCCTCATCATGGAAGTCCGCCATACGTTCAAGGACGTCATAGAGAAGAAGGCCTAGCTCGGTGATCGTGAACCGAGTCCCTCCGAGAACGCTCATCGACGAAACGAACCCTTGGTTCTCGAGCCGCCGGAGCCCGAACGCCACGCTCGCTTTAGCGAGATTCAGACGATCGGCGATCCCAAGAACCGTGGCTGCTTCGTTCGACTCTGCAGTGATCTCGTCGTCGGTCTGTTGGTGGAAAACGTGGCGATCGCGAGCTTCTTTCAGAACCAGAATGTCTGTTCCGGTGAGGGACGACAGGCCGGTCAGCACCATCTCGTAGTCGGGAAGGTGCTCGAGGTCATCGATTGCCGCGCCGAAGACTGCACCCATGCTTTCAAGCAACTTCGTGCGGCCGGTCATGGCTGCCTCCCAGAGCACCCGCGTAAGCGCGGGGACGAGTTCTGGGTAGGAGTCGATCCGCTCGGCAAGATCCTCCCGGGAAAGTCCGGAGATTTCTTGGGCGGCGCGCAAAGCTATCGACCGGTTGGTTTCCCATTCGCGAGTCATGCCTTCCCACAGCCGACCGACGAGCGCACCCATGCCGGGAACCGCGGACGATGCGGCCTCAGATACCAAGTCCTTGCCGAGGTCGCCGACTGCCATGGCCGCAGAGTACTCGTTCGCCAGGCTTCATCGGGACGCATTTGTGCGGTGCCGAACAAAGGGCCTTCGTGAATGTGCTGCGGGACCTGACGAGTTCCTGTGGTGACCTTCCCCGCTTGGATGCAGGTGCTCCCGGAGTGTTGTGCCGCGCTCTGGCACTAGGATCCGTACGAGTGGATAGCAGTGACATGACTCGACCTCGCGGAGCCACCCCACTGCGCGGACCGGCGCAGCCGTCAAGTAGCGCCGCGTTGGTGCACAAATGATCGCTGGCGAACACCACCACGCTGTCGATGCTTACGTCGTGACCGCACGTCTCGATGTCGAAGAATCCGGTGAAAGTAGAGTGGCTGAAGTTACCTTTTCGTGAGCGTCTCCAAACGCGCTTGCACCTTGGCCTTGAGCGCATTTACTCCTTCGGTATTCGGGTAGTACTGAACCGCCCGAAGGCCAGTCAGATCGAAAGGTATGTCCTTTAGATCCTGACAAATCAAGATGACATCGCGACCTAGTGTATTCGCGATGCCGACCTCGTAGAAGACGTTCGGGTTCCTGCCGCTTAGGTCCGCAATGACGACACGCGACCTCCAGATCAGGCTGATCACGTCCGCCATAATCGCGTGGTTGTTCCAGATCTCATCGGCGCGCACGCAGCGCAACCCGGCTCCTACCGTCGCGTCCTTTAGTCCCGTGTAGACGTCCGCGAACGCGCCGTCGAATGGCATCATGACCGCCACCAAATCGTTCTCACGGGGTTCCGATGTTGGCAGTTGGAACACGTGGGGAGTTGGAACCGGTTGTGCAATCGAACGGATCACAGCGTCCAGATCAATGTCTTTGACTGCCCAATAGGTGCGGTGAAGACCCCACTCGCCCTGGACCCCGATCGCGGGGGCGTGAGCGATGATCGTCGTCGCGGGGATCGGTGGCACGGACGGGTCAGGGGTGAAGTCAAACTCTACGGTGGCGTTGCGACCTGACTTGGTTACGCGGATGTCGCTGACACGACCTCGCCGCGCGTGGCCCTGGGGATCATTCGGGCTGATCTCTGGCATCAGCAAGGTTGGAAGGTTCCGCAAGCGGTCGACATTCAGGACACCTGAGCTCTTGATGTACGCGGTGAGGTGCGTATCGGTGGATTCGCCCACTCTCTCGAGCGGTACCGACATATCGGTATCGGCGCCGACGATCAGGTTGAACAAGCTCAGTTCTCCTCATGGCCTGGTGGCTCAATAATCCGACTAAAAATCGTATAGGCGCTTGCGCGCATCGAACGCAATGCGCCCACCTTCCAGAAGGTCCTCCGCGTACTTTCGCACCTTCGGGTCGTCCAGTGATCCGACGCCATCAGCGACTGTACGGCCATGATGGCCGTCGGCTTCGAGGGTCACCACCAACTCTGCGTCGCCCAGGACGGGCACGTTCGCGTTATGAGTGCTCACAATCAGCTGCCGGGTGCCTTTGAGGGATCGCAGCTTCTGAACGACGCCGTCGTAGACGAATCGGTTGTCGAGGTCATCTTCGGGTTGGTCAATTACAAGGGGGCTCATCGATGCTCCGAGCAAAAGCAGCAGCAGCGCTGTAGCACGCTGGCCTTTCGACAGATCTTCAAGGCGGCGCCAGTCCGCCGGGGCACCGTTGGACGCGACGTTGAGCTGTACCTCGACAGCGAGGCCGACCGACTGCTCTTCCAGCTCTCTAAACAACGGTTCTCCGGCGTCCACGATCGCCTTCGCCTGAGCGCCGGTGATGTTCAGTCCCGCCAGTGCGTCCGTCCCCGACCTGGCAGCAGCCACGAACGTCGCCACACTGAAGTCATCGCGATCGATGGCGGCGAAAACCTGGCCGCGCTGTGTTGTGAAGTGGTGGGAGATCACCGTCTTGATGTGGCTGCGATCGGGTGATGCGATCGGCTTGACGATCACGGCTCCCGTCGTAGCAGCGTTGGATGCCTTGATTGCGTCCTTGAGCTCGTTCGCGATCTGCTTATCGATATCGGCCAGCGAGCGAAGCAGAATCGTTCTCTCGTCGGTCAATTTCTTGTTCGCCTTTTCGAAGACAGGCCTCTTCTCAGCCCGCTTGGTGAGCCGGTTGAGGTTGGCTTGCAGAGTCAGGTACTCATCTGGCTTGTGCCCTTGCTCGACTAGTTCGCGCAGCACCGCAGAGACTCCGTCACGTTCGGTCTTTGTCGCGGACTCCCATGACTGCCTGGTCGCTTCGATCTTGGTCTTGGCCTCAGCAATGGCGGCTTGCACGGATGACGAAGCCTGCTCGAGCGCCTCGGCGAGTTGTCCGAGGATGGGAGACAGATGCTCTAGGTCCGTCTTGCGAGGAGAGTCGTTGACGTCGACCATCTCGGCGCGTAGTTCTTGGACGGCTGTTTCTAGACCCCACTCGCCGACCAGATCCTCCACGGATTGAACCCTTTCGGACGCATCCGTCAGGACGGCGCCGTCCTTATCTAGCCGAGTCTTCTGGTCAAGTCTTGCCGCGAGATCCGTCTCGTCGAACGCTTCCATTTTCTCGGCCAGGCGAGGGATATCCGCGAGTTCGGTCTCGAGCGCCTCCCGGTCTCGTTCGTGCTTAGCGAGCGCATCACGGTTGTCGGCTAGGTCCTTCAGGACATCGTCTCGTTCGGCGGGCGAGGCTGGCCCGCCTGCGACGCGTGCGACAAGCTCAGCCATCAAGTCCTTGTCCTGCGCGAGCTCGGCCAGTTCGTGTTGGCCGAAAATCTCAAGGTTGCCGACGACGTCGCGTGGGCGCTGGTTCGTATGTGTGCCGCTGGAGTCACGAACAATGGCTGGACTGTTAGTGGTGCGCTCGATAGTGAAACGCGCCGGCCTCGGTGACACCACGTCGACGACCAGCGAAACGACCGTTCCAGCGCCAAGCACGTTCTTGACCATCTCATTGTGGTCCTTGCTGGCTGCCTCGCCGATGGGCGCGATGTCCAGCACGTAGCGGAGACTCTCGATTGCGGTGGACTTTCCGGTTCCGCGTCCACCGATGAGGGCAGTGAGGTCCTCAGCGAGGTGCAGTTTCTGACCGTCGAGGTAGCCGCCGTCCCACGCGATCTCGCGAAGTAGTACCCGAGATGTCGACGACGGATCGGTCGTGCTGACTCGGGTCTCCGGAGTCTTCACCGCATGGCGAAGCCCTAGCAGGCTGGGGGTGCTCATCTTGAACCACGTGCTCGCGCCAGGAGAGGCGAGTGTCGCCGGGTCGCAGATGTCATCGGCATGGATAGCCACTAGCGGATGTCGGCGATTGTAGGGCCTGGTCCCCTTGAGGATCTTGGTCTGGTCCCCCAGCTCAGCGGCCGACGGGGTGATGCCGATAGCTAGCAGGTCACGGTGTTTGATCATTTCGACAAGCGAGTCACCTTTCGCTCTACTCAGCAGTCCAGCGTTGGCGACGTTGGCGTGGGCCGGGATCACTAACGCCCCGCGGGCACTCATGTCAGTCAGGATGTCCCCGTACGACTTCGTTGTTGTGCCCTTCGCGGCCCCGGGTGTCAAACCGCACGCTCCGATTGAAGCGGTGACCTGTTCGATCGCGGTGCCACGTTCAAACATCACCAGCAGGTGGATGCCTTCAGAGGTGTTGGCCTCGAAGCCCGGGAGTGCCGCCACGCCGGCAGCCTCCGCGTCGGCAATCAGTTGCGATGCACTACTGGCGCTCCAATGATCAGTGACCGCTATCAACTCAATCTGCTGCGCCTGAAGCTCGGCAATCAGGGCGGAGTTGTACGTTGCCTCATCCGCGTAGCTCTTGGAGGGCGACGAGTTACCGACGTAACCGAAGGGATTCACCTGGAGCGCCGCGCGAATCCAGCGGGCGCCACGCTGAACGTCAGCGGCCGGTGAGTCGTCCGTCACCATGGATGGACCTCGGTTCTCTATTTAGTGCGAAGACTTGTATCGAGAGTCAGCAGCGCTTCGCGTCACCACTCAGGCACGATCCGAGCCATTCTGCCTTGGGCCCGCGACGGGCGTCGCAACTCTTCCAACATTTTCGTAAGCGACCGCCGCGCCGCACGTTCGAGTCACGCCGCCCGCACGGTGGCGTTACGAGATGCAATTCCGGCCATGTGGGTACCTACGACGTTGCTTTGCCAGCTACTCACACGCATCTTTCTGGGCGGAAGGACTCAAAGCGCAGGCCCGGTAGTGCGGCCTGGGACCGCCAGCCTCAGCCCTTGGGACATCGGGATCTGTATCGGATCCAGAATCCGAATCGCTGCTCGCGCAACGAGTGACCGGCCCTCCATGTCGTTGCATGCATGGAGGACCGCCGCTCGCCGTCGAAGCACCTCAGTCGGCGGTGGCCTTGGCTGCCTCGTCGATGACGAGCGCGACGGTCTCGGGACGTGAGACCGTGACGGCGTGCGAGGCGTCGACCTCGATGTTCTTCGAGCCGGCGCGGTCGCCCATGAACCGCTGCGACTCGGCCGGGACGGCGAGGTCCTGGAGCGTGACGATGTTCCACGTCGGGACGTTCCTCCAGCCCGCCTTCGTGGCCTTCTCCTCGAGGGCGTCGCCGATGATCGGCCGTTGCGTGACGGCCATCAGCACGGCGTCCTCCTCGGGGACGTCGGCGGCGAAGACCGCATGGAACTTGTCCTGCTCGATGAAGAGGTCGACCGCCTCCGCGTTGTCCGGCGTCGCCACCGGCACGGAGTGCAGCGCCGACCCCAGCTCTGCGCCGGGGAACTTGGCCGAGAGCTCCCCGGTGCTCTCGCCCTCCTCGAGGATGAAGCTGGCCACGTAGACCAGCGCCTTCACGCCGGGGTGACCGTCGATCGCCTGGCTCATCACACTGCCGCCGTAGGAGTGGCCGGCGACGACGATCGGGCCCTCGATGCTGTCGAGGACGGTGCGCAGGTACTCGGCGTCGCCGTGCAGGGTGCGGAGCGGGTTCGCCGCCGCGATCACGGGGTAGCCGTCGCCCCGCAGCGTCGCGATCACCTCGTTCCAGCTGGAGGAGTCGGCGAAGGCGCCGTGGACCAGGACGATGGTCGGTTGGGTGGTTGCCATGATGGGTTCCTTTCGGTGGGTCAGCTCTGGATGAAGGCGAGGAGGTCGGCGTTGATGACGTCGGCGTTGACGGTCGCCATGCCGTGGGGGAAGCCGGGGTAGACCGTGAGCGTCCCGTTCGGCAGCAGCTTGATCGCGACCTCCGCCGAGGCGCCGATCGGCACGACCTGGTCGTCGTCGCCGTGCATGAGCAGTGTCGGCACGTCGATGGCACGCAGGTCCTCGGTGAAGTCGGTCTCGGAGAAGGCCTTCACACCGTCGTAGTGCGCCTTCGCACCGCCGGCCATGCCCTGTCGCCACCAGTTCCAGACGATCCCCTCCGAGGCGTTCGCGCCCGGCCGGTTGAACCCGTAGAAGGGACCTGAGGCGACGTCGAGATAGAACTGCGACCGGTTGGTCGCGACGCCCTCGCGGAAGCCGTCGAAGACCTCGATCGGCAGGCCGCCCGGGTTCGCCTCGGTCTGCAGCATCAGCGGAGGAACGGCGCCGATCAGCACGGCCTTGGCCACGCGGCCGTCACCGTGTCGAGCGACGTAACGCGCGACCTCGCCGCCGCCGGTGGAGTGCCCCACGTGCACGATGTCGTGCAGGTCGAGGTGCCGGACCACGGCGGCGGCGTCGGCGGCGTAGTGGTCCATGTCGTGCCCTTCGGCGACCTGGCTGGACCGGCCGTGGCCGCGCCGGTCGTGCGCGATGACGCGGTAGCCGTGCTGGACGAAGAACAACAACTGGGCGTCCCAGTCGTCCGAGCTGAGCGGCCAGCCGTGGTGGAACATGATCGGCTGCCCCGACCCCCAGTCCTTGTAGAAGATCTCGGTGCCGTCGTCGGTGGTGATGGTCGCCATGGCGGACTCCTCGCAGGTGGCGACCGGCGATCTGCCGGTGTCCCACCACGGTGTTCCGGTGCGAGGCTGACAGCGTCAGTCAGATGACTGCACGTCCACTCGGCGATGACTGCAGTCGTCAGTGACGGGCTGCGTCGCCGAGGGCGTCGCGCAGTGCCGCCCGGCTGGTGATCCCGAGCTTGGGGAAGATCCGATAGAGGTGCGCCGACACGGTGCGCGGGGAGACGTAGAGCCGGGCCGCGATCTCACGGTTGGTCAGGCCGCTCGCCGCCAGCTCGGCGACCTCCGTCTCCTGCGGAGTCAACGAGTCCGCACCGGTCACCGTGGCGGTGCCACGGCTGACGCCGGTCGCGCGCAGCTCGGTCGCCGCTCGGTGCGCCCACGGTACGGCGCCCAACCGCTCGAACCCTGCGCGGGCGGCGTCGAGCTGCCCGCGCGCGTCACGCGTACGGCGCAGCCGACGCAGGCGCTCACCGAAGGCCAGGCGCACCCTGGCCAGCTCGAACGGCCACGACTCGACAGCCGGGAGGGCCACCGCCCGTTCGAACAGCCCGGGCGCCTCAGCGTCGGGGGCCACCATCGCCGCCGCCGCGGCCGTGGTGAACGCGAACCGCGGGGTGATCCGGCCGAGATCGGCCTGCTGCAGGACGGCCGCGTGATCGCGTGCCTGAGCCGCGCGGCCCGTGTGGTGCGCTGCCTCCACCAGGTCGAGTCCGGTCCAGACCGCCTCTGGGTTGTGGGTGCCGAGGCTGCCCGGCTCCGTGATGCTCACGGCGTGGGCGTAGGCGGTCTCGAAATCACCGTGTGCGAGGGCGGCTTCGGTCAGCGCGTGCCTGGCCCAGTTGGCCACCCATCCGAACTGGCGCGGCTCGGCCCAGTCGAGCATCGCCCGGCACTGGGCGATGCACGCGTCCCGGTCGCCCCGATTGGCCGCGACGAGAGCTAGGCCGTACAGCGGGCCCCAGGTGTAGAGGCGGTACCCGAGGTCGGCGCACAGGTCCTTGGTCTCGTGAGCCGCCCGAGCAGCTGCGTCCCACCGTCCCGACCGGTAGTCATCGAACGCCACCATGGTCAGGGCCAGGACCGCCGAGCCGACGGCACCGCCCTCCCGGCCGTCGTGGACGACGCGGTCCAGCGCGCCTCGGCAGCCGGCCAGACGGTCCACGTTGAAGGCGGCGATCACGGTACGGACGATGTGCGCGACGTCCATCGAGTCATCGAGCCCCGTGATGGCCCGATCGAGCTTCTCCAGCGTGGCGGGGGGTACCACCAGCGGGTCGCCCTGCGCCGCGGCGATCACGACCGCGTCGGTGATCGCGGATGGGGGGAGGCGCGCGACGATCTCGCGCAGGCTCTCCCAGTAGTCCGCGCGTCCGGCGAACTGGCACACGGAGGACAAGGTGTAGACGGCCTGGGTGAGGTCGTCCCCGCATGCTTCCGGCCGATCCAGCGCGGAGCGGATCGCATCGGTCAGCAGTTGGTGGGCCGTCGTGACGTCGGCCTCGCTCGTGAGCAGCAGATAGCTGGCCGTGACCGTCGCCTGCAGCGTCTCGGCCGCCGTCGGGTCGCCGCGCGTCACGTCGCGCAACAGCCGGGACGCGTCCTCGAGTCGGCCCGTGGAGAACGCCCCGATGAACGCGGCGTCCGCCAGCCGACGGTTGCGCTGGGTGCGGTCCGGGCTCAGGTCGGCGGCCCGCATCAGTCGGGTGACGGCTCCGACGACGTCACCTCGCTGGAGCGTGCTGCGAGCGCCGGCCTCCACGGCCGCCGCCGTGTCCTCGTCCGGGCAGAGCGCGGCCTCGGCCAGGTGGTGTCCGCGTCGCTCGGGGTCGGTGAAGACCTCGGCGAGTGCCAGGTGCACGCGGCGGCGTTCCTCGAACGTGGAGCGGTCGACCATGACGCTCTTGATCAGGGGATGGCGGAAGGTCATGTGGCCCGCCGCGTCATCCACGAGGACGAGATGGTCGAGCTCTGCCGGAGCGAGGTCGTCGGGGGCTCCGGTCGGGCTGGCTGCGGCGATGACCGCCAGGTCACCGGACCCCTCGAGCGCGGCGAGCAGCATCAGCGAGCGCGTCGCGCTGGGCAGCACGGCGATCCGGGCGTTGTACAGCGCCTTCACCTCGCGCACCGTCCCGTCGACCTGGCCGCCGGTCCCGGTGGGTCCTCGTCCAGCCGAGGCGAACTCCAGCAGGGCCAGCGGGTTGCCCTGCGCCTCGTGGGCGATCTCGCGGTGCACCCTGATCGGGAGGTGCGCGAACTGGTGCGCCAGCAACTCCAACGACTCCGCGTCCTCCAGCGGCGGGACGACGACGTCGCGCCAGCCGGTGCGGTCGAAGAACCCGCCGGCACCGGGACGCGCCGCCGCGAGCAAGCCGAGCCGGGAGTCGTCCAGGCGCCGTCCGACGAAGCCGATGACCGACGCGCTGGCTCGGTCCACCCAGTGCATGTCGTCGATCACCACCAGCAGAGGCAGCTCGGCGGCGGCCAGGCGGAAGAGAGTCAGGGCGGCGTCGAACACGGCCAATCGGTCGGGGATCGGCGCGGACCCGATGCCCAATGTCGTCTCGAGGATCGCGCGGGTCGCGTCCGGCAGCCGGGGCAACCAGGTGGCGAGCGGGACGACCAGCTGGTGCAGGGCGGAGAAGCTGACATCGGACTCGTACTCGACACCGGCGCCGCGGACCACCCGCATCCGCTCGGCCTCGGCGACCTCGCAGGCGGCCTGCAGGAGGGCTGACTTGCCGACGCCCGGCTCGCCCGTCAGCAGCAGGGCGGAGCCGTCGACCGCGGCCTTGCGCACGAAATCGGTGAGGGCGGCCACCTCGCGCGCGCGTCCCACGAGGCGGGGTGTCGGCGGATGCGCGTTGGCCATGGTGCTCCAGGAGCTGCTGGTCAGTGACCCAAGGCTAGAGGCTCCGGGACCGCGTCCGCACCCCTCGTCCGGACTACTGCGGCTGGGCCGACGCCTGTCGCACCATGGGGATGTGGTCGATGCCGGCGTCCAGGTAGTGGGGGCCGGAGGTGACGAAGCCGAAGGTGCCGTACCAGTCCTCGAGGTAGGCCTGGGCGCCGATGTGGATCTCCTCGGTGCCCCAGCGGTCCAGGACCTCACGCAACAGCGAGCCCGAGAGCCCTTGTCCGCGGGCTTCCTTGAGCGTGGCGACTCGGCCGATCTTGCGGTGGCCGTCGGCCACGTAGGTGCGCAGGTACGACTGGATGATCCCGTCGTCGTCGGCGATCCACAGGTGGATGCAGTCGTCGCGCAGGTCGACACCGTCGACGTCGGGCTCGTCGCACTGCTGCTCGACGGCGAAGACGACGTCGCGAATGCGCCAGATCTCGTAGACCTCGCGGGCGGTCAGCTCGGCCGCGGGTCGGACGGTGATGCTCACGCGTCGACTGTAGTGAGCAGTCCCTCGACCAGCTCGAGCAACCGGGCGCGCAGGGGAGCGGCGGCCTCGGTGAAGCCGCGCTGGCGACGCACGTACTCGGCCTTGCCCTCGGGCGTCTCGATCGCGATCGGCTCGTAGCCGAGGTCGGACAGATCGTAGGGCGAGGCCATCATGTCGACCTCGCGCACGGCGAGCGCCAGCTCGAACGTGTCGAGCACGATCGTGGCCTCGACGAACGGCAGCAGCCGGAACGCGATCCGGTACAGGTCCATCGTGGCGTGCAGGCAGCCCGGCTGCTCCCACTCCAGCTGGTGCTCGCGGCCCAGCTCCTCGATGTTGAGCGGTCGCGCCTCGTCGGTGAAGAACCGGAACGCGTCGACGTGGGTGCATGTCAGCTTGTGTGACTCGACGACCTCGTCGGTGCCGGCGGCACCGAGGCGCAGGGGAGCGGGGTGGCGGCGGTCGTCGGCGTCGCGGTAGACCATGGCCCACTCGTGCAGGCCGAAGCAGCCGGTGCGGGCGGGACGCGACGCGGTTCGCGAGAGCAGGTCGCGGGTCCACCGCAGGCCCGGCAGCCGCTTCGCCAGCCGAGCCTCATCGACCGAGGCGACGCCGTCGACCTCGACGTAGGCGCCCAGCGCCGCGTACTCCGGGGCGTCGGCCAGTCCCACGCCGAGTCCGGGGTGCCAGCGCTCGAGCTGGCCGGGGGAGAGGTTGTAGTACTCGAACAGGAAGTCGGCGACGGGGTGCTTCTCGCCGTCGGCACGCCGCGCCAGATGAGGACGCGTGTGAACCTGCGCCCGCTCACGGTGCGCCTCGGCCAGCGGCAACCACTCGGAGCGGCTCAGGACCTGCATGATCCGCAGGTGCCGAAGATCTCGAGCGTGTGCGAGACGTCGGCGAATCCGTTCTCCTCGGCCACGCGGTCGGCCCAGCGCTCGACCGTGGGGCCCTCGACCTCGACCGTGCGGCCGCAGTCGCGGCACACCAGGTGATGGTGATGACCGTGGCTGCACCGGCGGTACAGCGTCTCGCCGTCGTCGGAGCGCAGCGCGTCGATCTCGTCGGCGTCCGCCAGGGCCTGCAGCGTGCGGTACACCGTCGACAGGCCCACGTTCTCGCCACGCGACGCCAGCATCGCGTGGATCTGCTGCGCCGAGCTGAACCCGTCGAGGTCCTCCATGAGGTCCGCGACGGCGCGACGCTGACGGGTGTTGCGGGGGGCCTCAACCACGGGGTGCCTCCTGGCGGGTGCGGATGTGCGACAGCGCATGGACCAGCGCGGTGACGATGAAGACGGCCAGCGCGATGACCACGATCGTGGGTCCGGGCTGCGTGTCGATCTGGTAACTCGCCAGCAGACCCGCGACCGCGGAGAACAGACCGATCGCCATGGCCGCGAGGTGGGTCGAGCGGAAGCTGCGCGTGACCTGTTGGGCCGCCGCCACCGGCACCACCATCAGTGCCGACACCAGCAGTAGACCGACGGTGCGCATCGCGACGGTGATCGTCACGGCCGCCAGGACCGCGATGAGCATCCCGTACAGCCGCACGGGGATGCCCATGACGCGCGCCTGCGCCTCGTCCTGGCACAGCGCGAACAGCTGCGGCCGCAGGGCGATCGTCGTGACCACCACGACCAGCCCGAGCACGGCCACGATCGTCAGATCGGTGGGGCTCATCGTGATGATCGATCCGAACAGGTACTGGTTCAGGGCGGCGGCGGACTCGTCGGCGAGGTTCGCCAGCAGGACGCCGCCGGCGATGCCGCCGTAGAACAGCATCGCCAGGGCCAGGTCGCCGCTGGTGCGGCCGACGCTGCGCAGCACCTCCAGCAGGATCGCTCCGGCGACGGCCACGATGATCGCCGTCGTCAGCGGTGCGACGCCGGTGAGCATGCCCAGCGCGACGCCGGTCAGCGCCACGTGGCCCAGGCCGTCGCCGAGGAGGGCCAGCCGGCGCTGCACGATGAAGGTGCCGACAGCCGGTGCCGACAGCCCGGTGATGATCGCCGCGGCCAGCGCGTACTGCATGAAGGGGTAGGACAGGACGCTCATGCGTCGCCTCCCGGGAGCGGCCCCTGCGAGGGGACGGGGCGCGTCACGGCGGGCTCGCTGCTGTGCGCGTGGTCATGGGCGTGCTCATGGGTGCCCGGCCCGTGCGCCGGACCCTCGTACTCCACGAGCCCGGCGTCGAGATGGACCGCCCGGTCGACCAGCGGCGCCAGCGGGCCGAGCTCGTGCGCCACCATGACGATGGCGGTGCCGCGCTCGTCGAGCTCGCTCAGCAGGCCGGCGAACACCTCGGCGCTGTGCGCGTCGATGCCGGCCATCGGCTCGTCCATCACGACCAGGTCGGGATCGGCGACCAGAGCGCGGGCGATGTGGGCCCGCTGCTGCTGCCCGCCGGACAGGTGGGTGATCGGTCGCTTGGCGAGGCGCGCCAGGCCGACGCGCTCGATCAGCTCGGCGGCGGCGGCGCGGTCGGCGCGCGTGGGCCAGCCGAAGCGGGGTCGGCGGGACAGGGCACCGCTGACGACGACCTCGGTCACGGTGGCCGGAACGCCGGAGAACACCTCGGGGCGCTGGGCCATGTAGCCGACGCGCTGGTGGTCGTGGAAGCGGTCGAGCGGCGTGCCGAACAGCTCGATCGAACCGCGGTGCGGGATCAAACCCACGAGCGCCCGTACGAGGGTGGACTTGCCCGAGCCGTTGGCGCCCAGGATCGTCACGAACTCGCCGGGCATGACCCGCAGGTCGACCCCGCGCAGCACCGGCGTGCCGGCGAGGTCGACCATGACGCCTTGGGCGTCGATGACGGGGGTGGTGGTCATGCGCAGCCGTTCGCCTTCTGCAGCGCGGCCAGGTTCTGTCGCATGAGGGAAACGTAGTCCTCGTCGGCGGTCTCGTCCGAGAGGCCCTCGATCGGATCGAGCACCGCGGTGGCCACGCCGGTCTCACGGGCGACGGTCTCGGCCAGTGCCGAGGAGGCGAGTCGTTCGGTGAAGACCGTCGTGATCCCGTCGCGCTTGACCAGGTCGGTGATCTCGGCCAGCGCCGCGCTCGACGGCTCGGCCGTCGGGTCGATGCCGCTGATCGCGATCTGCTCGAGGTCGTAGGCGTGGGCGAGGTAGGCGAAGGCCGCGTGCGAGGTCACGAAGTCACGGCGCTCGCAGTCGGCCAGACCGCTCTCGAAGTCGGCGTTCAGCGACTCGAGCTCGGTGACGAGCGCGTCGGCGTTGGCCTCGAACTGGTCGCGGCGATCCGGGTCGGCGGCGATGAGGGCGTCACGGACGTGGCCCGCGGCGATGACCATGTTGGCCGGGTCGAGCCAGACGTGCGGGTCGTCGCCGCCGTGGTCGTGGTCGTGGCCGTGGTCGTCCTCGTGCGCGTCGTCGTCCTCGCCCTCGTGCAGCTCGGGCACGCCCTCGGCGATGTTCACCGTCGTCTTCGCGTCGCGGTCGGCGTCCTCCAGGGCCTTGTCGACGGCCGGCTGGAAGTGGTCGAGGTACACGACGACGTCGGCCTCGTTCACCTTGACGACCTGCTTGGCGGTCAGCTCCAGGTCGTGCGCCTCGACACCGGGGGAGGTCAGCGTCGTGACGGCGACGTCGTCGCCGCCGACCCGCTCGGCCAGGAACGCCGCGGGGTAGAAGGAGGCGACGACCTGGGTGCGGCCGTCGTCCTTCGCGTCGGTGCCGCAGGCGGACAGGGACAGACCGGCGAGCAGGCACGCGGCGGCGACGAGGGGGAGACGCTTCATGAGAATCATTCTCAACTCGATTGAGAACGATTGTCAAATCCTGCTGCGGTAGAGTGGGCGGTTGATCTCGGGCGCGCCTCGTCACGACGACGCGCAACGGCCCGCCGACATCCAGCCGGACAGGAATTCCCCCCATGGCCTCAGTCATCGACACCGTCATCAGCCTCTGCAAGCGCCGCGGCTTCGTCTACCAGTGCGGAGAGATCTACGGCGGCACCCGCTCCGCCTGGGACTACGGCCCGCTGGGCGTCGAGCTCAAGGAGAACGTCAAGCGCCAGTGGTGGCGTTCGATGGTGCAGAGCCGTGACGACGTCGTCGGTCTCGACTCGTCGGTCATCCTGCCCACGCAGGTCTGGGAGGCCTCCGGCCACCTCAACGCGTTCGTCGACCCGCTGGTCGAGTGCCTGAACTGCCACAAGCGGTACCGCCAGGACCACCTGCAGGAGGCCTACGCCGAGAAGCACGACATCGCCGACCCCGACTCGGTCGAGATGTCGCTGCTGGTCTGCGCCAACTGCGGCACCCGCGGCGAGTGGACCGAGCCGCGCATGTTCAACGGCCTGCTCAAGACGTTCCTCGGCCCCGTCGAGTCCGAGGAGGGCCTGCACTACCTGCGTCCCGAGACGGCCCAGGGCATCTTCGTGAACTTCGCCCAGGTCATGAACTCCTCGCGCAAGAAGCCCCCGTTCGGCATCGGCCAGATCGGCAAGAGCTTCCGCAACGAGATCACGCCCGGCAACTTCATCTTCCGCACGCGCGAGTTCGAGCAGATGGAGATGGAGTTCTTCGTCAAGCCCGGCGAGGACGAGGAGTGGCACCAGTACTGGATCGACACCCGGCTGAAGTGGTACACGGATCTCGGCGTCAACCCCGACAACCTGCGCCTCTTCGAGCACCCGGCCGAGAAGCTCTCGCACTACTCCAAGCGCACCGTCGACATCGAGTACCGCTTCGGCTTCGCCGGCTCGGAGTTCGGTGAGCTCGAGGGCGTCGCCAACCGCACCGACTTCGACCTGTCGACGCACGCCAAGCACTCGGGTCAGGACCTGTCGTACTTCGACCAGGCCAACAACGAGCGCTGGACGCCGTACGTCATCGAGCCCGCAGCCGGCGTCAACCGCTCGCTGATGGCGTTCCTGGTCGACGCGTACACCGAGGACGAGGCCCCCAACGCCAAGGGCGGCGTCGACAAGCGCACCGTCCTGCGCCTGGATCCGCGCCTCTCGCCGGTCAAGGCCGCCGTGCTGCCGCTCTCGCGCAACGAGGCGCTGTCGCCCAAGGCGCGCGACCTCGCTGCCGAGCTGCGTCAGAACTGGAACGTCGACTTCGACGACTCGCAGGCGATCGGCAAGCGCTACCGCCGTCAGGACGAGATCGGCACGCCGTACTGCATCACGGTCGATTTCGACACGCTCGAGGACGACGCCGTGACGATCCGCGAGCGCGACTCGATGTCGCAGGAGCGGATCGCCCTGGACCAGGTGAGCGGCTACCTGGCGTCGCGTCTCATCGGTTGCTGAGCATGCGCGCGCTGGCCGCCGCCGTCCTGCTGTTCGCTCTGACCGCGTGCTCGGGCGGGGACACCGAGGAGTCGTCGGACACCCAGCCGGGCTTCGACGTGCCCACCGGTCTCACGCTGTCCGATCCCGGCACCGAGAAGAAGGTCGGCGAGAGCCTCGCGATCGGCTACCCGTCCGCCGAGGACGAGGCCGGGACCGCGTTGGCCCTCGGGGTCACGAAGGTGGTGCCAGCGCCGCGCAAGGACCTGTCGCTCTACCGGATCCCGGCCGGGATGCAGCCGTACTACGTGCGCGTCATGGTCGGGAACCGTGGCCCGGCGGAGGCCTCGTTCCCCGAGGGCCTGCCGTGGTGGCTGCACGTCGCCGGCGACACGCTGATCCCCGCGACCCCGACGCCCGGCGGCTTCTCGAAGTGCGCGCCGCCGCAGGTGGGTCGCACGATGGCGGCCGGCACCACGGCCAAGGGCTGCCTGCTGTTCCTCGTCCCGCGAGGGACGGCGGTCGAATCGGTCGACTTCCAGCCCGGCGGCGTCGCGACGGCGGTGCGGTGGCGACCGTGACGGCAGGGCTGGACCTGGGGCGCGTCCACGTGGACGTGCCGGTGGTGCTCGCCCCGATGGCCGGCGTCACCAACGTCGCGTTCCGCCGGCTGTGCGCCGAGCAGGGCGCGGGTCTCTACGTGTGCGAGATGATCACCAGCCGTGGCCTGGTCGAGAACGACCGGGTCAGTCTCTCGATGCTGACGTTCGCCGAGGGCGAGCAGGTGCGCTCGGTGCAGCTCTACGGCATCGATCCCGAGACCGTCGGCAAGGCCGTCGAGATCCTGTGCGCCGACCACGGTGTCGACCACGTCGACCTCAACTTCGGCTGCCCCGTCCCCAAGATCACGCGCAAGGGCGGCGGGTCCGCGCTGCCGTGGAAGGCGACGCTGCTCGGCCAGATCCTCACCGAGGCCGTCCGCGCCGCCGAGCCCTACGGCGTCCCGGTCACGATGAAGACCCGCAAGGGCATCGACGAGGATCACCTGACCTACCTCGACGCCGGACGCATCGCCCAGGACACCGGCTGCGCCGCGATCGCCCTGCACGGTCGTACCGCCGCCCAGCACTACAGCGGCCAGGCCGACTGGAACGCGATCGGCGAGCTCAAGGCCGCCGTCGACATCCCGGTGCTGGGCAACGGCGACATCTGGGAGGCCGCCGACGCCCTGGCCATGGTCGAGCAGACCGGTTGCGACGGCGTCGTCGTGGGACGCGGCTGCCTCGGCCGGCCCTGGCTCTTCCGCGACCTCGCGGCCGCGCTCGAGGGGCGCACGGTCGCCACCTTGCCGAACCTCGGCGAGGTCACCGCGGTCATGCGCCGGCACGCCCAGCTGCTGGGGGAGTGGCTCGGCGAGGAGCGCGGCTGTGTCGAGTTCCGCAAGCACGTCGCCTGGTACCTCAAGGGGTTCCCGGCCGGCTCCAGCGTGCGCGAGCGACTGGGTCACGTGAGCTCCTACCGGGCCCTGGACGAGCTGCTCGAGGACCTCGATCCCGACGTGCCGTTCCCGGTCAGCGAGCTGGGCGTCCCGCGCGGGCGTCAGGGCTCGCCGCGCAAGGTCGTGCTGCCCGAGGGCTGGCTGGACTCGCGCGAGATGGTGGGCGTGCTCGACGCGGCCGCCGAGGACGCGGTCAGCGGCGGCTGAGCCGCCGGGCCAGCCGGGCCCGCTCGACCTCGTCGAACGTCACGTCGAGCGCGACGGGCGCGTCGAGGTGCTTGATCTTGGCCGAGACGGGGCCGTCGGGCGTGTGCACCTGCACCGTGGCCACGCCGCGCCGCCGCTGCAGCGGCCCCTGGGACAGCCCCACCGACTGCACCTTGTGGTGCGGCACGATCGAGCGGTGCCGGGTGATCCAGCCCGTGGTGGTCGTGACGGTGTGCAACGTGGCCGCGAACGACCGGAACTTCCAGCCGATCGGCGCGAAGATCCAGGAGCGCCGCGTCGGGCGGACCTCGGGCGCCGTGCCGCGCTCCGGGTCGGGGATGAGCTCCTCGACGATCCGGCGGGCGACGTCGTCGTTGGCGATCGGCAACAGCGTCGTCGACGCCACGCCGCCGCTGTCGTCGCTGGCGTTGCCGTAGCCGGCTACGTCGACGTCCAGTCGCGACCAGCCGAACCGGCGCCACACGATCGGCTCGACCACGCCGATGCCCTGCACCCGGTCGTAGGGAATCGTCTGGGAGCTGCGGCTCAGCAGGCCGCGCTCGATCCGCACGCCGCGCTCGCCGCGCGACACCGTGAAGTTCCATTGGGCGACGATGCGGGTCATGATCATCTGCGCGACGGCCCAGGACGAGGGGATGATCAGGCCGAGCAGCGCCCAGCCGCCGTCCTCGAGCAGCACCGCCGCGACGATCGAGCCGACGGTGGTCAGGACCGTGGCGGCGAAGTCCAGCGACAGCAGGGTGCCGATGATGATCTGATCGGGCGTCACGACGTGCAGGATCGTGCGGTGCTCCTCGACGAGCGACTCGCCGGACTCGTCGGTCGCCTCGGTGCCCTGGGCGCGCGCGAGCAGCAGGCGGCGCAGCCGCCGGGACTCCACGAGGGTCAGGAAGCGCAGCGTCGTGCGCGAGTCCGACCCGCCGGCCATCTCGATGGTCAGCTCGGACAGGCCGACGACACGAGCGATGAGCGGCTCGTTGATGTCGACCGACTGCAGACGCTCGAAGGGGATCCGGCGCGACGAACGGAACAGCACGCCGCGCTCGATGCGGATCTCGGCGTCGTCGATGACGTAGCGCGTGAACAGCCAGCTGACGTAGCCCGCCAGCACGCCGACCACGAACCCGCCCGGTACCGCCAGCAGCGTCCACCACTGGGGGTCCTGGACGTCGAAGACCTGCCAGGCGACGGCCACCGCGACGCCCGCACCCCAGATGAGCCCTTGCAGCAGTGCGGTCAGGGGGTGGGTGCGGTGCGCGTCAGACGCCGGCGCCATGGCTCTCGCCCAGATCGGTGAGCCGGTCACGCAGGCGGGCCGCCTCGTCCAGGGGGACGCCGGGGATCGCGGCGGCCGTGGCGGTCGAGGCGGTGTGCAGGGTGACCGTGCCGAACCCGAACCAGCGCGCGAGGGGACCGGACTCGACGTCGACGAACTGCATGCGGCCGTAGGGGACCACCACGAGTCGGCGGAACATGATGCCGCCGCGCACCAGGAAGTCGTCCTCGGCCTCGGCGTAGCCCCAGCTGCGACGGTTGCGCGGCGCCCACCACCACACCCAGGCGGTCAGACCGACGCCGATGACGGCCGGGACCCACAGCACCGGCTCCCACGCGCCGGCGGCGTCGGCGAACACCAGCCACAGGCCGAGCGACACGAGCACCAGGACCACTCCCGTGATGGTGCCGATGAGACCGCGTACCGTCGCGAGTCGGGACGAGACCGGGGTCCACTGACCCTCGGTGCTGGTGAACAGGTCCTGACGCATGACGTACACCCTAGGGGGCGCGACGCGCGAGGGCGGTTGACCCTTCCGTATGGGCGGTGAGACACTGATAGACGCAGCCTTCGGGCTGCAACACCACCTGATTTCCCTGCTGAAGGATCACCATGGCCAAAGCCCTGTACGGCTACCTCGGCGGCCCGTCCCCGGAGCACGCCCACGAGGTCGCAGTCCTGCGCCGCCGCATCGGAGACCTCGAGAACGAGGTCCTGCGACTGAAGGCCGAGAACGACGGCCTGCTGGCTCGCCTCGCCGAGACCGCCCACGACGGCGATCTGGCCGAGCTGCTCGAGTCCGCATCGCGCTGACCTGCGGCGTTTCCCCTGCGGTGGCCCCCACCGCAGGCACTAGGCTGACGTCGTGTACCTGAAGACCCTGACGCTGCGGGGATTCAAGTCGTTCGCCTCGTCGACGACTCTGGCCCTCGAACCGGGCATCACCGCGGTCGTCGGCCCCAACGGCTCCGGCAAGTCCAATGTCGTCGACGCCTTGTCCTGGGTCATGGGCGAGCAGGGCGCCAAGACCCTGCGCGGCGGCAAGATGGAGGACGTCATCTTCGCCGGCACCGCCGGTCGCGCCCCGTTGGGCCGCGCCGAGGTCGTGCTGACGATCGACAACACCGACGGCGCGCTGCCGATCGAGTACTCCGAGGTCACGATCAGCCGCACGATGTTCCGCAGCGGCGGCTCCGAGTACGCCATCAACGGCAACACCTGCCGGCTGCTCGACGTCCAGGAGCTGCTGAGCGACTCCGGCATCGGCCGCGAGATGCACGTCATCGTCGGCCAGGGACAGCTCGACTCGGTCCTGCGGGCCACGCCCGAGGAGCGCCGCGGCTTCGTCGAGGAGGCCGCCGGCGTCCTGAAGCACCGCAAGCGCAAGGAGAAGGCGCTCCGCAAGCTCGACGCGACGCAGGACAACCTCACCCGCCTCAACGACGTGCTGACCGAGCTGCGCCGCCAGCTCAAGCCCCTGGGTCGCCAGGCTGAGGTCGCGCGCCGGGCCGCCGGCATCCAGGCCACCGTCCGTGATGCCCGCGCCCGCCTGCTGGCCGATGACATCGTCGCCGCCCGCACCACCATCGAGACCGAGCTGGCCGACGAGCACGCCCTGCGCACCCGCCGTGAGGAGGTCGAGAAGGCTCTCGCCGAGGCCCGTCAGGTCGAGACCGAGCTCGAACAGGCGCTGGCCGCCGACGCCCCGTTGCTGGCCCGCGCCCGTGACACCGTCTACGCGCTGGGCAGCCTGCGCGAGCGGTTCAACGGCACCGCCAACCTGGCGCGCGACCGCATCCGGCTCGCTGCCGACGCCACCGACGACCGGGTCGACGGCCGCGACCCCGAGGAGCTGGAGGCCGACGCGCGGCGCGCCCAGGAGCGCCTCGTCGAGCTCGAGGCCGACGTCGCGACGTCCGGCGAGGGACTGAAGGAGGCCGTCGCCGCCCGTGGCGAGGCCGAGCAGGCGTACTCCACCGAGGAGCGGCGCATCGCCGGGCTGCTGCGCGCGGCTGCCGACCGTCGTGAGGGCTTGGCCCGGCTGCACGGCCAGGTCAACGGTCTCAAGAGCCGCGCCGCCGCGGCCGACGAGGAGATCGGTCGATTGACGGCCGCCCAGGCCGAGGCCCGCCAGCGCGCCGACGACTCCCAGCATGAGTTCAGCGCTCTCGAGAGCACGATCGCGGGCCTGAGCGCCGGCGAGTCCGGCCTCGACGAGGAGCTGGAGGACGCCGAGGAGGTGCTCGCCCGCGCCGAGGCCGAGGAAGCCGAGATCGCCACCCGCCGGGGCGAGCTGGAGCGTCGGCTCGCGACGGCCACCGCCCGCAAGGAGGCGCTCGAGCTGGGCCTCAACCGCAAGGACGGGTCCGGCGCCCTGCTGGCCGCGTCCGACCGGCTCAACGGCGTCCTGGGTTCGCTCGCCGCGCTCATCACCGTCACCGGAGGCCATGAGGCCGCGGTCGGTGCCGCGCTGGGCTCGGCCGCCGATGCCGTGGCGGTCGACCGCGTCGACTCCGCGATCGACGCTCTGCACCTGCTGCGCGAGGAGGACCTGGGCCGGGCCGGCCTGCTGCTGGGCTCGGGCGACGTCTCCACCGACGACTGGCCGGCGCTGCCCGCCGGCGCCGTCTACGCCGAGTCGCTCGTCGAGGCGCCCGCCGAGCTGCGCGGCTCGATGCGTCGGTTGCTGCACAAGGTGGCCGTCGTCGAGGACCTCGCCGCCGCGAAGCGTCTCGTGGCCGACCTGCCCGACGTCACCGCGGTCACCGCCGCCGGCGACCGGATCGGGGCGCACTTCGCCGAGGGCGGCTCCACGTCGACGCCCAGCCTGATCGAGGTCACGGCCGCGATCGACGAGGCCACCGACACGATCGAGCGCACCGGACGCGAGCTGGAGGCGCTGCGCTTCGAGACCGAGAAGGCCAAGGCGGCCACGCAGGCTGCCCAGGACCGCGTCGACGCCGCGCTGGCGCGCCTGCACGAGTCCGACGCGTCGATGTCGGCCGTCGCCGAGAAGCTGGCCCAGCTGGGCACCACGAGCCGCTCGGCAGCCGCCGAGGCCGACCGCCTGCAGGCCGCGATCGTCGCTGCCGAGGAGGCGCGCGACCGCGACGTCGCCGGTCTCGCCGAGCTGGAGGAGCGCCTCGCCGCCGCACAGGAGGCGCCCGACGAGGAGCCCGACACGACCGAGCTCGAGCAGCTGGCCGAGCGCGCCTCGGCCAGCCGTCGGGCCGAGATGGACGCGCGGCTGGCGCTGCGCACCGCCGAGGAGCGCGCCAAGGCACTGACGGCGCAGGTCGCCTCCCTGCTGCAGGCCGCCGAGGCCGAGCGCGAGGCGCGGGAGCGTGCCCGACTGCGGGCCGAGCGTCGTCGTCGCGAGGCCGAGACGGCCACGGACGTGCTGCGTGCCGCCGAGATCACCATGCAGCGGCTGCAGCAGTCGCACGACGAGGCCACCCGCACCCGCATCGAGATCGAGCAGTCGCGGGCCGACCGCGAGCAGCGCCTCAAGGAGGCCCGTTCGACCGTCCGTGGCCTGTCGTCGGACCTCGAGGGCCTGACCGACTCGGTGCACAAGGACGAGATGGCCCGTGCGCAACTGCGGCTGCGCCTCGAGGGCCTGCAGGAGCGGGCCCTGGAGGAGCTGGGCATCGATCCCGACACCCTCGTGGCCGAGTACGGACCCGACCAGCTGATCCCGCCGATCGGTGGCGACGACACCGACGAGGCCCCGTCGATCCCGTTCGACCGCGCCGAGCAGGCCAAGCGCCTCAAGACCGCCGAGCGTGAGCTGGCGATGCTGGGCAAGGTCAACCCGCTGGCGCTCGAGGAGTTCTCCGCGCTGGAGGAGCGCCACCAGTTCCTCTCCGAGCAGCTCGACGACCTGAGGAAGACCCGCGAGGACCTGCTGGGCATCGTCTCGGACGTCGACGCGCAGGTCGAGCGCGTGTTCACCGAGGCCTGGGCCGACGTCGAGCGCGAGTTCGACGACGTCTTCTCGCGGCTGTTCCCCGGTGGCGAGGGCCGCCTGATCCTGACCGATCCGTCCGACATGCTCGCGACCGGCATCGACGTCGAGGCGCGGCCGCCGGGCAAGAAGGTCAAGCGGCTGTCGCTGCTGTCCGGTGGTGAGCGCTCGCTGGTCGCCGTGGCGTTCCTCGTGGCGCTGTTCAAGGCCCGGCCCAGCCCGTTCTACATCCTCGACGAGGTCGAGGCCGCCCTGGACGACACCAACCTGGGCCGCCTGCTGGAGATCTACGAGGAGTTGCGCACCAACTCCCAGCTCATCGTCATCACCCACCAGAAGCGCACGATGGAGGTGGCCGACGCGCTCTACGGCGTCTCGATGCGAGGCGACGGCGTCTCGGCCGTCATCAGTCAGCGCATGCGCGAGGAGGCATCAGCGTGACCCTGGCCGAGTATCGCGGCACCTACACGATCTCGACCCGTTGGGAGGACGAGGACGTCTACGGCCACGTCAACAACGTCAAGTACTACTCGTACTTCGACACGGCCGTGAACGGCTACCTGATCCGCGAGACCGGGATCGACATCCGGACCCTGCCGGCCTACGGCATCGTCGCGGAGTCCTCGTGCCGGTTCCAGCGTGAGCTGAAGTTCCCGCTCGACGTCGTCGCGGGCCTCAAGGTCACCAAGCTGGGCAACTCCAGCGTCGTGTACGAGATCGCCCTGTTCCAGGGCGACGAGCCCGAGCCGGCTGCCGTCGGCCGGTTCGTGCACGTGTACGTCACCGGGTCGGACCGCAAGGTCACACCCGTTCCCGCGCAGATCCGCGCGGTGCTGGAGCCGCTCGCCGGCTGAGTCAGCCCGCGGTCGTGCGGTAGTGCAGCCAGCTGCGGCGCAGCCGCCGGG
The DNA here is from genome assembly GCF_024433585.1 of Aeromicrobium sp. 636. Classification (NCBI taxonomy): domain Bacteria; kingdom Bacillati; phylum Actinomycetota; class Actinomycetes; order Propionibacteriales; family Nocardioidaceae; genus Aeromicrobium; species Aeromicrobium sp. 636. The sequence goes on along the minus strand of NZ_WNJU01000001.1, from coordinate 481,450 downwards.
CGACCTCCTCGATCGTCTCGACATCGGTCAGGTGCTCGCGCGAGAGGTCGGCGCGGACCGCGTCGACGTGATCGAACTCGCGGGCGGTCTCGAGGGTCTCGTCGCACTCGCCGGGCGAGCGGTTGAGCGCGATCTCGTCGTGGCTGCGCACGTCGAAGCCCGTGCGGTGCGAGTCGGCCAGCAGGCGCAACCGCTCGGGATCCATCGTGACGAACGGGTCGAGCGGACGCGGGTTGCCGGCCCGGTCGCCGCGATTGCCCAGGGTCATCACCGCGGGCTCGTCGGGAGGTGTCACCTCGTCGTGGAGGGTCACAGCCGTCAGGGTCCGCATCGGGCGGTTGCCGCGCGCCAGCACCAGCCGGCGCACCAGCTCGAGGCGCGTCGCGCGGTAGACGTCGGCGCCCCGGGCGGCGACCTCGGCCACGACGTCCGGGTCGGGGGAGAGCAGGACGGTCGGGTCGGGGTGCGAGACGACGCGCGGGTGCGGGTTCTCGATGTAGATGACGGTCGGGTCGATCATCGCCCAGCGGCGAGCGACGAGCCGAGCACGACCGCTGGCGACGTCGTCCTGCCGGCGCCGGGTCAGGGTGGGAGAGACCCACGGCTCGAGCTCGGCCGGCCACGGCGCGGTGGCGTCCGGACAGGTCACCAGCACCTCGGCGTCGGCCACCGCGTCGGCCAGCGATCTGTGCCGTGAATCAGCGAAAAAAGTGATGTCAGCCACATCAAAGGCGGCTCCCGCGGTGATGTACGCCACTGCGTCCTCGTGCACCCCCTCACGGTAGTGCTCAACGGTCGTTTCGTGACCCCCGCGCGACCTACCATCACCGTGGAGTCACAACGTCGTGACTCATGGATCTGAAGGGACCAGTGTGGATACAGCACTCGACCTCGCGCGGTGGCAGTTCGGCATCACGACCGTCTACCACTTCCTCTTCGTCCCGATGACGATCAGCATGGCGTTCCTCGTCGCCATCATGCAGACCGTCTGGTGGAAGACCGGCAACGAGCGGTGGCTCAAGCTGACCCGCTTCTTCGGCAAGCTCTTCCTCATCAACTTCGCCATGGGCGTCGTGACCGGCATCGTGCAGGAGTTCCAGTTCGGCATGAACTGGAGCAGCTACTCCCGCTTCGTCGGCGACATCTTCGGTGCGCCGCTGGCGATCGAGGGCCTGCTGGCCTTCTTCCTCGAGTCGACGTTCCTGGGCCTGTGGATCTTCGGCTGGGACCGGCTCAAGCCCGGCCTGCACCTCATGACGATCTGGATCGCCGCGATCGGCACCGCACTGTCGGCCTACTTCATCCTGGCCGCCAACTCCTTCATGCAGAACCCGGTCGGGTTCACGATGAACGAGGAGCGGGGCCGCGCCGAGCTGACCGACTTCATGGCGGTGCTGACCAACAAGGTCGCCCTGATCACCGTGCCGCACACCCTGTTCGCGGCCTTCATGGTCGGTGGCGGCTTCGTCGCGGCCGTCGCCATGTGGCACCTGCTGCGCCGGCCCGAGCAGGACGTCGAGGCGTTCCGCAGTGCCGCCAAGCTCGGTGCGGTCACCCTCCTGATCGCCGGCATCGGCGTCGTCCTCACCGGCGACATCCAGGGCAAGATCATGACCGAGGTCCAGCCCATGAAGATGGCGGCCGCCGAGGCGCTCTACGAGGACGCCGACTCGAACGCGCCGTTCTCGGTGTTCACCGTCGGTACGCTCGACGGCACCAAGCCGCTGTTCAGCATCGAGGTGCCGGGCCTGCTGTCGCAGCTGGCCACGGGCAGCTTCGACGGCGAGGTGCGCGGCATCAACTCCCTCAACGAGGAGTACGCCACGAAGTACGCCGACTCCGGCATCACCGACTTCGCGCCGAACATCCCCGTCACGTACTGGAGCTTCCGCCTGATGATGGGTCTGGGCTTCGCCGCGATGGCGGCCAGCGCCTGGATCCTGTGGGTGCTGCGCAAGGGCCGCGTCCCGAACACCGCTGCGCGCTCGACCCGTTGGCTGCTCTGGACCGCGCTGGTGCTGCCGCTGATGCCGCTGTTCGCGAACTCCTTCGGCTGGATCTTCACCGAGATGGGTCGCCAGCCGTGGGTCGTCTTCGGCCTCATGTCCACCGAGACGGGCGTCTCGCCGTCCGTCTCCTCCGCCCAGGTCTGGACCTCGATGATCGGCTTCACGCTGCTCTACGGCGCCCTGGCCGTCGTCGAGGTCAAGCTGCTGCTGACCTTCATCGGCAAGGGCCTGCCGGAGGCGAACCCGCCCCAGCTCGACGACGACTCCGACGCCCCGCTGGCGTTCGCATACTGAGGAGCACGACATGGAACTCACCACCGTCTGGTTCATCCTGATCGGCGTCCTGTTCGTCGGCTACTTCGTCCTCGAGGGCTTCGACTTCGGGGTCGGCATGCTCGTCGGCCTGCTGGCCAAGGACGAGAAGGAGCGCCGCGTCCTCATCAACACCATCGGCCCCCTGTGGGACGGCAACGAGGTCTGGCTCCTGGTCGGCGGCGGCGCGCTGTTCGCCGCCTTCCCCGAGTGGTACGCCACGTTGTTCAGCGGGTTCTACCTGCCGCTGTTCCTCATCCTCGTCGCGCTGATCATCCGCGGCGTGGCCTTCGAGTACCGCGGCAAGCGCGACGACCAGGCCTGGCGTGACCGCTGGGACTGGGCCATCATCATCGGCTCGTTCCTGCCCGCCCTGCTGTGGGGCGTTGCCTTCGCGAACATCATCCGTGGCGTCCCGATCGACTCCTCGCACGAGTACGTCGGCGGATTCTTCAACCTGCTGAACCCGTACGCGCTGCTCGGCGGCCTGCTCACGACCACGGTCTTCCTGGTCCACGGTGCGGTCTTCGTCGCACTCAAGACGGTCGGCGACATCCGCGAGCGCGCCCACGTGTTCGCCCAGAAGGTCGGCGCCGTCGCAGCGGTCCTCGCCGTGCTCTTCATCGGCTGGACGGCCATCCGCGACGGCGACCTGGCGGTCTGGTTGATCGGCGCCGTGGCGGCGGTCGCGTTCCTCGGCGGGCTGGCGGCCAGCCGGGCAGGCCGCGACGGCTGGGCCTTCATCGGCACGGCGGTCGCGATCGCCGGGGTCGTCACGATGCTGTTCGTCGCGCTGTTCCCCGACGTCATGCCCTCGAGCCTGGACGCCGCGTACAGCCTGAACACCGAGAACGCGTCTTCGACGCCGTACACGCTGAAGATCATGACCTGGGTGGCCGTGGCCTTCGTGCCCATCGTGCTGATGTACCAGTCCTGGTCGTACTGGGTGTTCCGCAAGCGCATCGGCGTGCAGCACATCCCGGCATGAAGCCCCTGGACCCCCGGCTGGTCCGCCGTTCGAGCACCGTCCGCACCCATCTGGTGTGGTCGGTGCTCCTCGGCGTCCTGACGGCCCTGCTGGTCATCGGCGTCTCGTGGTGTGTCGCCGAGGTCGTCGCCCGGCGCTTCGACGGCGACGAGGTGCTGCTGTTCCCGATCGCCATCGCGGCCGCCTTCGGGCTGCGTGCGGCGATCGCCTGGGCGCACGGGGTGGTCAGCGAGCGCGCTGCCATCCGGGTCAAGGCCGAGCTGCGGGCCGAGGTGGTCGACGACCTCCTCGACCCGCGGCGGGTCGGCCCGCGTCCCGAGAGCGGTCGACTGGTGGCCCTGCTCGGACCGGGCATGGACGCCTTCGACGGGTACGTCGGGCGCTTCCTGCCGCAGCTCGGGCTCGCCGCGATCGTGCCCGCCGCCGTCGTCGCGTCGATCGCGTGGGTCGATCTGCTGTCGGCCGTCATCATCGTGGTGACGCTGCCGTTGATCGGGCTGTTCATGTGGCTCGTCGGCGTCCTGACCCGGGACCGGGTCACGCGCCGGTGGGCCGCGATGGAGCGCCTCGCCCGGCACTTCACCGACGTGCTCGACGGCCTGGTCGTGCTCAAGGTGTTCGGGCGTCGCCAGGAGCAGGGGATCCGCGAGGTCGGGGACCGGCATCGCGTCGAGACGATGCGCGCCCTGCGGCTGGCGTTCCTGTCCTCGCTCGTCCTCGAGCTCATCTCGACGATCTCGGTCGCTCTCGTGGCCGTCAGTGTGGGGCTGCGCGTCGTCGACGGCGGACTGGGCCTGCGTGACGCGATGTTCGTGCTGCTGCTGGCGCCGGAGGCGTACCTGCCGGTGCGCCGGGTCGGGATGATGTTCCACGACAGCACGGAGGGCGCCACCGCGACCGCCGAGCTGCTGGACCTGCTCGACCACGACCGCCACCACGGCACCGTCGCCCCGCCGACGGCACCTGCGCCGATCGCGGTGCGGGGAGCCCGCCTGACGCATCCCGGCCGCACCGCCGTGTCGCTGGCCGTGGACGACCTGCACGTCGCACCGGGGGAGTTCGTCGCGGTCGTCGGTCCCTCCGGGGGCGGCAAGTCGACCCTGTTGGACGTCCTGCTGGGCTTCGAGCGCCTGGACGACGGTGAGGTCACCGTCGGCGGCACGTCGCTGGCCGACCTCGACGTGGCCGCGTGGCGCGAGTCCGTCGCCTGGGTGCCCCAGACGCCGCATCTGGTCGGTGGCACCCTCGCGGACAACGTCGCCCTCGGCCAGCCCGGCGCCGATCGCACCGAGATCGCCGCCGCCACGCGGGACGCCGGCCTGGACCTGGATCTCGATCGGGTCGTCCGCGAAGGCACGACCGACCTGTCGGCGGGGGAGCGGCGCCGTCTCGCCGTCGCCCGGGCCCTGTTGCGGGTCCGCCGTCGTGGAGCGTGGCTGGTCCTGCTGGACGAGCCCACCGCCGGGCTCGACGCCCACCACGAGGCTCAGGTGCTCGAGGCGCTGCGTGCCTCGGGCGGAACCGTCCTGGTGGTGACGCACCGGCCCGAGTCGGTCGCCGCCGCCGATCGCGTCGTGGAGGTCGCATCATGAGCCGCACGTATCCCCGCCGGGCGCGCCTGGCGTACGGCGTCACCATGGGAGTCGCCGCCCAGCTGGCCGCCGTCGGTCTGCTGCTGGCCTCGGCCTGGCTCATCGTCCGCGCGGCCGAGCAGCCGCCGGTCCTGTACCTCATGGTCGCGATCGTCTCGGTGCGCTTCTTCGGCATCTCGCGCTCGGTGCTGCGTTACCTCGAGCGTCTCGCGACCCACGACGTCGCTCTGGCCGACGCGGTCGAGCAGCGCGTCACGACGTACGTCGCTCTGGACCGTGCGGCTCCCGCCGGCCTGGGCGGCCTGCGCCGGGGCGACCTGGTCAGCCGCGTCGTCGCCGATGTCGCCCGGATGCAGGACCGGCTGCTGCGTCTGCGCGTGCCGTGGTGGGTCGGCCTCGTGGCGACCCTCGTGGTCGTGGGCGTGGTGGGCGTCCTCGACGCGCGCTCCGGCCTCGTGATCCTCGCCGGCGTCGCCGTCTGCGCGATCGCCTTGCGCCGCCTCGTGCCGCTGGTCGGGGCTCGCCGCAGCGGCCGGGCCGAGGCCCAGGGCCGACTGTCGGCCGAGGTCGCGGCGTCGGCGGTCGCAGCCCGTGAGCTGGTCGCGTTCGGTGCTGCCGACGAGGCGCGCGCCAAGGCCCGGGCCGCCACGCAGGACGCGCAGTCGGCACAGTCCGGCGGTGCGAGCGTCGCCGGGATGGGCTCGGCGATCGTGCTGGCCGTCGCCGGCCTGACCGTCGCCCTCCTGGCCGCGTGGTCGGCCGGGATCGACCCCGTCGTCATCGGCGTCATCCTCCTGGCGCCCATCGCGCTGGTCGAGCCGTGGGACGGTTGGTCCGAGGCCGAGCGGCTCCGACCCGAGATCGCGGCCGCGGGGGAGCGGCTGGCGGCACTGGCCGCGCTGTCGAACCCGGTCGTGGATCCCGAACGCCCCGCGGATCTGCCCGACTCCTACGACCTCGTCGTGGACGACGTCGTCGTCGGCTGGGAGGGGCCGGTGACCGCACCGATCTCGTTCCGCGTGGGCGAGGGCGAGGTCGTCGCCGTCACCGGGCCCAGCGGGGTCGGCAAGTCGACACTCGCCTACGCGCTGGCGCGGCTGCTGCCGACCTGGCAGGGCGACATCGTGCTGGGCGGGGTGCCGACGCGCGACATCCTCGCGGCCGACGTGCGTCGTCGGGTGGGCTACCTCGGTCAGGACGATGCCGTCTTCGACACGTCCGTCCGCGAGAACCTGCGGATCGCGGACCCCGACGCGGACGACGACCGGCTGCGTGCCGCTCTGGCGTCCGCCGGGCTGCTGGCCGCGGTCGACGCCATGCCGCAAGGGCTCGACACCCCGGTGGGCGAGCACGGCGGGCGCCTCTCCGGGGGCGAGCGCCAGCGCCTGTGCCTGGCGCGGCTGCTGCTGGCCGACCACCGGGTCCTGGTGCTGGACGAGCCGACCGAGCACCTGGACGCTCCGACGGCCGCGGCGTTGATGGACGACGTGCTCGCCCTGGCGGGTCCGGGGGGTCGCAGTCTCGTCGTCATCAGCCACAGCCCCAGCGTGCTGGCGCGGTTCGCGTCGGTGATCGAGGTGCGACCCGCCGACAGGCCCGTCGTGACCCACGCGGTCCCTGTCTAGGGTGGACCCGTGACCAACGAGAGCCTTGTCCTGCTTGTCGTCCTGATCGCCGCGGCCGTCGTCGTCCTCGGCGCCGGCATCGCCTATCTCGTCGCGCGCCGGCACCGGGAGCTGCCTCCGCCGGACGTCATGGACGAGCTGACCGAGCGGGAGATCGAGCATCCCGAGCTGCGCGAGGTCGACCTCGACGAGGTCGAGGAGCTCGAGGCCGGTGTCCTCGAGGAGGAGCCGGTCGCCGAGCCCGCGCTGGCCACGCCCACCATCGAGCGTCCCGAGACCCCGCAGGGCCGGCTCGCACGGCTGCGCTCGCGGCTCTCGCGCTCGCAGTCCAGCCTGGGTCGCGGCCTGCTGACCCTGCTCGGCGGTGGCGACCTCACCGAGGACGAGTGGGAGGAGATCGAGGACACCCTGCTGGCGGCCGACGTCGGCGTCGGTCCCACCACCGAGCTCGTCACCAACCTGCGGGCCCGGCTGGCCGCGGAGGGCGCCAAGGACCCCGCCCGCGCGAAGGCGGTGCTCCGCGAGGAGCTGCTCGGCCTCGTCGGCCCCTCGCTGGACCGCACCCTGCACGTCACCGGCGACGACGACAAGCCCGGCGTCGTCCTGGTGGTCGGCGTCAACGGAACCGGCAAGACCACGACCGTCGGTCGCCTCGCGCGTGTCCTGGTGGCCGAGGACCGCTCCGTGCTGCTCGGCGCGGCCGACACGTTCCGCGCCGCCGCGGCCGACCAGCTCGAGACCTGGGGCGGGCGCGTCGGCGTGCCGGTCGTCCGCAGCCACGAGGGCGCCGATCCGGCCAGCGTCGGCTTCGAGACGGTCAAGCAGGGCATCTCCGACGGCGTCGACGTCGTCCTGGTCGACACGGCCGGCCGCCTGCACACCAAGTCCGGCCTGATGGACGAGCTCGGCAAGGTCAAGCGCGTCATCGAGAAGCAGGCCCCGGTCACCGAGGTGCTGCTGGTCATCGACGCGACCACCGGCCAGAACGGCCTCACCCAGGCCCGCGTGTTCAGTGAGGTCGTCGACGTCACCGGCATCGTCCTGACCAAGCTCGACGGCACCGCCAAGGGCGGCATCGTCATCGCCGTCCAGCGGGAGCTGGGCGTCCCGGTGAAGTTCGTCGGCCTGGGGGAGGGCCCCGACGATCTGGCCCCGTTCGAGCCGGAGGACTTCGTCGACGCCCTCCTCGACTGAGCTCCCGCAGCTGTCGCGGCGTCTACCGTACGGACGTCTCCGGTTGACGAAACATTCGTGAAATCTGCGCCGAAACACGAAACGGAGACGAAATCCGGTGGCGCCGTTCCGCGAAATCCACGTCCGCCACAGTGACGCTCATGGATGGTTACTACGCCTGGATGCTCATGGCCACAGCCATGGTGCTCCTCATGACTGTGCCCGCGCTCGCCCTCTTCTACGGCGGCATGACCCGAGCCCGATCAGTGCTCAACATGATGATGATGTCCTACGCCGCCGCGGCGGTCGTGGGTCTCGTGTACGTGCTGTGGGGCTGGTCGATGTCGTTCGGCACGCAGAGCGCCGGCGGCTTCTTCGCCAATCCCTTCGAGCTCTTCGGCCTCGAGGGAGTCGAGTGGGGCGACTACATCTCCGTCGCGTTCCAGATGACCTTCGCGATCATCACCGCCGCCCTCATCTCGGGCGCGATCGCCGACCGCGTCAAGTTCTCCGCCTGGCTGGTCTTCCTGCCGCTGTGGGTCACGTTCTCGTACTTCCCGATCGCGCACATGGTGTGGGGCGGGGGCTTCATCCACGAGCACTTCCCGGCGCAGGACTACGCCGGCGGCACCGTCGTCCACATCAACGCCGGCATCGCGGGCGGCATCCTCGCCCTGATCATCGGCAAGCGCATCGGGTGGCCGCGTGAGCAGATGCGCCCGCACAACCTGCCGCTGACGATGATGGGCGCGGCGCTGCTGTGGTTCGGCTGGTACGGCTTCAACGTCGGCTCGATCGTCTTCGCCGAGGGTGCCTCCGACGCCGAGATGACGGCTCAGTTCATGACCGAGACCGGTGTCACCTTCATGAACACCACGGTCGCCACGATGGCCGCGATCCTGGCCTGGCTGCTGGTCGAGAAGCTGCTGCACGGCAAGGCCACCTCGCTCGGTGCGGCCTCCGGCATCGTCGCGGGCCTGGTCGCGATCACCCCCGCCGCCGGTGCGGTCAACATCGTCGGCGCCATCGCGATCGGTGCGATCTCGGGCGGTCTGTGCGCCTGGGCCGTCGGGCTCAAGTTCAGGTGGGGTCTCGACGACTCGCTCGACGTCGTGGGCGTCCACCTCGTCGGCGGCCTCGTCGGCACGCTCCTGATCGGCTTCCTGTCCACCTCGTCGGCTCCCGGTGGCATCGACGGCCTCCTCTACGGCGGCGGCTTCGACTCGCTGTTCAACCAGACGATGGCCGTGGTCATCGCGGTGATCTGGACCGGCGTCTTCACCACGCTGATCGCCGTGGCGATCAAGCACACGATCGGCTGGCGCGTCGAGGACGAGGACGAGGTCACGAACGGGATCGACTTCTCCGAACACGGCGAATCCGCCTACGACATCGCCGGGTCCTCCGGCACGATCCTCTGAGAACGGGAGAATGAACGCATGAAGCTCGTCACCGCAGTGATCAAGCCGCACAAGTGGGAAGAGGTCCGCGAGGCTCTCGCCGCCTCGGGAGTCGCCGGGATGACCGTCACGGAGGCCAGCGGCTACGGCCAGCAGAAGGGACACACCGAGGTCTACCGCGGCGCCGAGTACGACGTCTCGCTGGTTCCGAAGATCCGCCTGGAGGTCGTCGTCGACGACGCCGACGTCGAGGGGGTCGTCTCGACGATCGTCTCGGCCGCCCAGACGGGCAAGATCGGCGACGGCAAGGTCTGGGTCATGCCGGTGGACTCCGTCGTGCGCGTGCGCACCGGCGAGACGGACGAAGCGGCACTCTGAGCCCCACGCTGGACCTGGCCCGCCGGGGCCGGGCCGAGGAGATGGACCGGCTGCTGCGCGACGCGTTCGCGGCAGTGGCCGGTGACATCGAGACCGGCCTGGCCCTGGCGGCCGTCGGCGGTTACGGGCGTGGTCGGCTGTCGCCGCACAGTGACGTCGACGTGGTCCTGATCCATTCCGACCAGCTCGATCCCGCCGAGGTGGACACCCGCGCCGCGCAGTTGTGGAGCCGGTTGTGGGAGGCGAAGGTTCCCCTGGACCATGCCGTCCACTCGATCACGGAGGCCGAGCACCTGGCCTCGACGGACCATCGCGTGGCGGTCGGTGTCATCGACGCCCGTTGCGTGGCCGGGGACGCCGGCGCGGTCGTCGCGATGCGCTCCACGGTGCTGGCCGGCTGGCGGCGTGAGGCGCGACGCCGGTTGGTCGCCGTGCGAGAGGACCGCGATGCCCGGCTCGAGCGTTCGGGCCAACTGGCCTACGAGGCCGTGCCGGACCTGAAGAACTCCGGCGGAGGGCTGCGCGACACCGTGCTGCTGAAGGCGATCGCGGCCACCTGGCTGGTCGACGTGCCCACCCACGAGGTGTCCCAGCTGACCGACGAGCTCCTCGACGTCCGCGACCTGCTGCACGAGGTCGGCGGGCGCCGCTCCGACAAGCTGCTGCCCGAGCTGGTGTCGGACATAGCCGCTCGGCTGGACCGGTCGCCCGTGGACCTCGACGTCCACGTCCGGGACCTGGGCCGCCGCATCGACCACCTGGTGGCGCGTGCGTGGCGCCGCCTCGACGAGCTCGACCGCGACCCGCACCGCTCGGTCGGCAGCCGGGGCCCGGTGATCGAGCGGATCGTCCCGGGCGTGGGCGTCCTCGACGGTGAGATCGTGTTGACGGCGGACGCCAAGCCGGCCGAGGATCCCGAGCTGCTGTTCCGGGTCGCGACCTCGTCGGCGCGGCGCAACCTGCCGATCAACCAGGCGTCGCTGGACCGGCTGGCCCGCGACATCCGGTGGCCCGACGAGCCGATGCCGCCGTCGACCCACCGCTGGCTGCTGGAGTGGCTGACGACGGGCCGCCGCCTGGTGCCGGTGTGGCTCCAACTGGACTTCGCCGGCTTGATCGACTCCTTCTGTCCCGAGTGGGCGGGCATCCGGCTGCGGGGCTCGTCGTCGCCGATCCACCGGTTCACCGTCGACCGCCACAGTCTCGAGGCGGTCGTGAACGCCGACGAGCTCAACCGCGACGTCGCCCGTCCGGACCTGCTGGCGGTGGCGTGCCTCCTGCACGACATCGGCAAGGGAGCCGAGGGCGATCACAGCGAGGTCGGCGAGCCGATGGCCGTGGCCATCGCGCGGCGCTGGGGCTTCGACGACGAGGACGCGCGGACGGTCGGCTGGCTGGTCCGGCGGCACCTGTTGCTGCCCACGATCGCGACCCGGCGCGACATCGAGGACCCCGTCACGGCGGCCAACGTCGCCGAGTTCATCGCGGACGAGGGCGCGCTGGACCTGCTGGCGGCCCTGACGGCCTGCGACGCTCGAGCCACCAGCGCCGGGGCGTGGAGCGACTGGCGCCGGAGCCTGATCGAAGGGCTCGTCGGCAAGGTCCGCGACCAGCTCTGCGGGCGGGCGCCTGTCGAGGAGGTGGAGTATGCCGGCTGGCCGGCGCACGTCCCGGTCCCGCAGATCCAGTCCGTGGCCCCCGACGAGCTCATCGTGACCGCTCAGCCGCACCACGACGGCTCGCTCATCACCATCGTCTCGGCCGATCGCCGCGGCATGCTCGCGGACCTGGCCGGCGGGCTGACGGTCGCCGGGCTGAACATCCGGTCCTGTCGCAGCGTCACGATCGGCAGCGTGGCGGCGACGTTGTGGGAGGTCTCCCGGCCCCAGGTCGACACGGCGGCGCTCACCCAACGGCTGAAGCCCGTGCTCGAGGGCCGGATGGACCTGTCGCAGCGTCTCGCCTATCGCCTCGAACGCGACGAGTACGAGCCGCGCGTCAGCGTGCTGGACACCTCCGAGCAGTCCGCCACCCTGGTGCAGGTGCGCACGCTGGATCGCCGGGGTCTGGTGTGGACGGTGTGTCACACGATCGCGTCGCTGGGGCACCACATCCGCTCGGCGCACCTGTCGACCTACGGCGACGAGGCCCGCGACGTCTTCTACGCGACGGACGACGACAACCGGGCCCTGACGGACGAAGCGGCACAGGTGTTGCGCCAGGCGGTGAGCGACGCCCTGTCCTGACGAGTGCTCGGCTACTCTGGGGACCTATGTTCGATTCGCTGCAGGACCGGCTCCAGTCGGCATTCAAGGGACTCCGCGGCAAGGGCAAGCTGTCCGACGCCGACATCGACGCGGTCGCCCGCGAGATCCGCGTCGCTCTGCTCGACGCCGATGTCGCCGTGCCGGTCGTGCGCGAGTTCATCTCCAACGTCAAGGAGCGCGCCCGCGGCGCCGAGGTGAGCCAGGCGCTCAACCCGGCGCAGCAGGTCATCAAGATCGTCAACGACGAGCTCGTGCGCATCCTCGGTGGCGAGACGCGTCGCATCCGCTTCGCCAAGAACCCGCCGACCGTCATCATGCTGGCGGGCCTCCAGGGCGCGGGCAAGACGACCCTCGCGGGCAAGCTGGGTCGCTGGCTCAAGGCCCAGGGTCACTCGCCCATGCTGGTCGCGGCCGACCTGCAGCGCCCCAACGCCGTCACCCAGCTGAAGGTCGTCGGCGACCAGGCCGGGGTCACCGTCTTCGCGCCCGAGGCCGGCAACGTCGGCGGGGTCCAGACCACCTCGGGCACCCAGAGCATCGGCGACCCGGTCCAGGTCGCGCGCGACGCCATCACCGAGGCCAAGCGCACGCTGCACGACGTCGTCGTCATCGACACCGCCGGCCGCCTGGCGATCGACGCCGACCTGATGAAGCAGGCCCGGGACATCCGCGACGCCACGCAGCCCGACGAGGTGCTGTTCGTCATCGACGCGATGATCGGCCAGGACGCGGTCGGCACGGCCGAGGCCTTCCTCGAGGGCGTCGACTTCACCGGCGTCGTCCTGTCGAAGCTCGACGGCGACGCCCGCGGCGGTGCGGCTCTCTCGGTCCGCTCGGTCACCGGCCGCCCGATCATGTTCGCCTCCACGGGCGAGAAGCTCGACGAGTTCGACGTCTTCCACCCCGACCGCATGGCCTCGCGCATCCTCGACATGGGCGACGTCATGACGCTCATCGAGCAGGCCGAGAAGGTCATGGACGCCGAGCAGGCGGCCGCCGCGGCCGAGAAGGTCGCCGGCGGGTCGTTCACGCTGGCCGACTTCCTCCAGCAGATGGAGGCCCTGTCGAAGATGGGCTCGATGACCAAGATGCTCGGGATGCTCCCGGGCATGGGTCAGTTCAAGGACCAGCTCGCGAACTTCGACGAGAAGGACATCGACAAGATCAAGGCGATCATCCGTTCGATGACGCCCGCCGAGCGCGACAACCCCAAGATCATCGACGGCTCCCGCCGCGCCCGCATCGCGCGGGGCTCGGGCACGCAGGTCAGCGACGTCAACCAGCTGGTCACCCGCTTCTTCGAGGCGGCCAAGATGATGCAGCGCATGGCCAAGGGCGGCGGAATGCCCGGCATGCCCGGTATGGGTGGCATGCCCGGGATGCCCGGCATGGGTGCGGGCAAGCGCGCCGGCGCCAAGCAGCCGAAGCAGGCCAACAAGAAGAAGGGCAAGCGCGTGTCGGGCAACCCCGCCAAGCGCGCCGCCGCGGCCAAGGCCGAACCGACCAAGCCCGCCGGTGCGGGCGCGTTCGGGTTCGACGCCAACTCCGCCGACGACTTCGAGTTGCCCAAGGAACTGCGCGACCTGCTCTGACGCGACGGTCGCCGCGTTGCGGCGTAAGGTTCTGGCCATGAAACCGGTCCTGGTCGTGGTGATGGGGATCTCCGGGGTCGGGAAATCGGTGGTCGGTCATGCCGTCGCCGACCGTGCCGGTGTCCCGTACGCCGACGGAGACGATTACCACCCGAAGGCCAACATCGAGAAGATGTCGGCCGGCCAGGCGCTCACCGACGAGGACCGCTGGCCCTGGCTCGAGCTGATCGGCCAGTGGCTGGCCGATCACGACGCGACCGGCGGCGTGGTGAGCTGCTCGGCCCTGCGCCGGGTCTACCGCGAGGTGTTGACCCAGCACGCGCCCCGCACCGTCTTCCTGCACCTCGTCGGCGACCACGCGCTGATCCAGTCGCGCATGGAGGCGCGCGACCACTTCATGCCCGTGTCGCTGCTGGAGTCCCAGGAGGCCACCCTCGAGCCGCTCGAGGCCGACGAGAACGGCGTCGTCTTCGACGTCACGGAGACGCCCGATCGGATCGCTGCGGCGTTCCTGGTCTGGCTGCGCAGCCAGGAGGACCTGCATGAGTGACTCGACCCAACTGATTCTGGCGGCGCTGCTGGGCATCACCGTCATCGTCGTGCTGATCACGGTGGCCAAGCTGCACCCGTTCCTGAGCCTGACGCTCGGCTCCCTCGTGGTGGGCGCCGCGGCCGGCATGTCGCTGACCGACACGGTCGAGAGCTTCAGTGCCGGTGTCGGATCGACCGTCGCCGGGGTGGGCATGCTGATCGCGCTGGGCGCGATGTTCGGCAAGCTGTTGGCGGACTCCGGGGGAGCGGACCAGGTCGTCGACACGATCATCGGCAAGTCGCCCGAGAAGCTGCTGCCCTGGGCGATGGCCGCGATCGGGGCGATCATCGGCCTGCCGATGTTCTTCGAGATCGGCCTCGTGCTCCTGATGCCGGTCATCTTCCTGGTCGCGCGCCGATCGGGTCAGTCGCTGATCGCGTTGGGCATCCCCGCGCTGGCCGGCCTGTCGGCGATGCACGGCTTCGTGCCCCCGCACCCGGGTCCGCTGATCGCGGTGGACGCGCTGGGGGCCGACCTCGGCCTGACCCTCGGACTGGGTGTCCTGGTGGCGATCCCGACGATCATCGTGGCGGGCCCCCTGTTCGCCCAACTCGCGACCCGCTGGGTCGACGTCCCGACGCCGACGCTGTTCGAGGCCGAGGAGCCGCGCAAAGCAGAGGACCGTCCCTCGTTCGCCATCACGCTGGCCACCGTCCTGCTGCCCGTCGTGCTGATGCTGGCCAAGACCGTCGCGGACATCGTCGACGCCCAGGGCACCGTTCGCGCGACGCTCGACTTCATCGGCACGCCGCTGATCGCCCTGCTGATCTCGGTCCTGGTCGCCCTGTTCACCTTCGGCAAGGGCGGCCGGATGAGCTGGCAGAGCATCAACGACAGTGTCGCCAACTCCCTGGGCCCGATCGCGGGCATCGTGTTCATCGTCGGCGCCGGCGGCGGCTTCAAGCAGACGCTCGTCGACACCGGCATCGCCGACGTGATCGCGGAGTGGGTCGAGGGGACGGATCTCTCGGTGCTGCTCGTGGCGTGGCTCGTGGCCGTGCTGATCCGGCTCGCCACCGGCTCGGCCACCGTGGCCACGGTGACCGCCGCGGGCATCATGGTGCCGCTCGCCGAAGGGCTCAGCACCCCCGAGACCTCGCTCATGGTGCTGGCGATCGGCGCCGGATCGGTCTTCTTCAGCCACGTCAACGACGCGGGCTTCTGGTTGGTCAAGGAGTACTTCGGCATGACCGTCGGCCAGACGATCAAGACGTGGTCTCTCATGGAGACGGTGCTCTCGGTGTCGGGACTGGCGTTCGTCATGTTGTTGAGCCTCGTAGTGTGACCACGTGCTGATCGCGCTCCTGCGCCACCACCTGCGCCCCTACCGGGTGTCGATCCTGGTGGTCTGCCTCTTCCAGTTGATCCAGACCGTCGCCACGCTCTACCTGCCAGGGCTGAACGCCGACATCATCGACGAGGGCGTGGCCCAGGGCGACGTCGGCCACATCTGGCAGGTCGGTGGCCTGATGCTGGGCGTGACGGTGCTGCAGGTCGTGTGCAACGTGGTGGCCGTCTTCGTCGGTTCGCGGGTGGCGATGGCGGTCGGCCGGGACCTGCGCCGCGAGGTCTTCGGCAAGGTGCAGTCGTTCGGCAGCCGCGAGGTCGCCTCGTTCGGGCCGCCGACACTCATCACCCGGAACACCAACGACGTCCAGCAGGTCCAACTGCTGCTCTTCATGGGCCTGACGATGATGGTCGCCGCGCCGATCACGGGGATCGGCGGGCTGGTGCTGGCGTTGCGCGAGGACGTGCCGCTGTCGGGCGTCTTCCTCATCGTGCTGCCGGTGCTGGCGATCTCGTTGGGCCTGATCATCGCCCGGATGCGGCCGCTCTTCCGGCTGATGCAGGTCCGGATCGACACCCTGAACCAGATCATGCGCGAGCAGATCACCGGTGTCCGTGTCGTGCGCGCGTTCGTGCGTGAGGACCAGGAGGCCGCCCGCTTCGCCGAGGCCAACGAGCTGAACCGCCAGGTCGCCGTCGGCGCCGGTCGGCTCATGTCCTCGTTCTTTCCTCTGCTGATGGGAATCATGAATCTCTCGGTCGTCCTGGTGCTGTGGTGGGGCGGCTCGCGGGTGGGCGCGGGGGACCTGCAGATCGGTCAGCTGACGGCGTTCCAGCAGTACCTGATCCAGACCCTGATGGCCGTCATGATGGCGACCTTCATGTTCATGCTGTGGCCGCGCTCGGAGGTCTCGGCCGAGCGCATCACCGAGGTCCTGAGCACCGAGCCCGCGATCGACCTCGATCCCGAGGTCCCGAGCGTCGACCTCGTCGGTGGGCGCGTCGACGTCGAGGGTGCGGCGTTCGCCTACCCGGGCGCCGAGCACGCCGTGGTCGAGGACGTGTCCTTCATCGCCCGCCCGGGCCAGACCACCGCGATCGTCGGGTCGACCGGCAGCGGCAAGACGACCGTGCTGGGCCTCGTCGCGCGGCTGTTCGACGTCACGGCCGGACGGGTCCTGATCGACGGCCTCGACATCCGCGACGTGCGACCCGCCGACGTGTGGCGGGCGGTCGGACTCGTGCCGCAGAAGGCGCTGCTGTTCAGCGGCACCATCGCGGACAACCTGCGGTTCGGTCGCGCCGACGCCACCGACGACGAGCTGTGGGACGCGCTGCGGATCGCCCAGGCCGAGGACTTCGTGCGCGCGATGCCCGACGGCCTGGAGTCGTCGGTGTCCCAGGGCGGCTCGAACTTCTCCGGCGGCCAGCGTCAGCGCCTCGCGATCGCCCGGGCCGTGGTGAAGCGACCGCGGATCTACCTGTTCGACGATTCGTTCTCGGCCTTGGACTACGCCACGGACGCCGCCCTCCGCTCCGCGCTCAAGCCGGTGACGGCCGACGCGGCCGTGCTGATCGTCGCCCAGCGGATCAGCACGATCCGTCAGGCCGAGCGCATCGTGGTCCTCGACGAGGGTCGCGTCGTCGGCACGGGCACGCACGACGAGCTCATGGACGACTGTGAGGTCTACCGCGAGATCGTCCTGTCGCAGCTCTCGCAGGAGGAGGCCCGATGAGCTGGCACGGGTCGCCGCAGAAGCCGGCGAAGGCGAACAACTTCCGTGCGACGTCCGGCCGGGTCTTCCGCCGACTGTTGCTCGATCGCACGATGGTGCTCTCGCTGGGCCTCTTCGGACTGATCGGTGTGACGCTCTCGGTCATCGGGCCCAAGGTGCTCGGTCACGCGACGGACATCATCTTCGACGGTTTCATCTCGAGCCGGTTCCCCGAGGGCATGACGAAGGCCGAGGCGGTCGCGTCCCTGCGTGCCGACGGGCAGGACCAGCTGGCCGAGCTCGTCGGAGCGCTGGACCTGCGCCCGGGCGAGGGCATCGACATGCGCGAGCTGGGCACGGTCCTGGCGATCGTCGCCGTGATCTACCTGGTGTCGTCGCTGTTCATGTGGCTGCAGGGCGTCCTGGCCACCACGGTCGTTCAACGCATGGTCGCCGACCTGCGCAACGACGTCGAGGACCAGTTGAATCACCTGCCGCTGGCGCACCTGGACGGCCAGGAGCGCGGCGAGATCATGTCGCGGACCACGAACGACCTCGACAACCTGGCCCAGTCGCTGCAGCAGACGCTGAGCCAGATGATCACGAGCATCCTCATGGTCATCGGCACCCTGGCGATGATGTTCTGGATCTCGCCGCTGCTGACGATCATCGCGCTGGTGACGATCCCGGTCGCGCTTGTCATCACCGGTGCGGTGATGAAGCGCTCGCAGCCGCAGTTCGTGGCCCAGTGGACGCAGACCGGACGGCTCAACGCGATCGTCGAGGAGTCGTTCACCGGTCACGAGGTCGTCAAGGTCTTCGGGCGCCAGCAGGCCGCCGAGGAGGAGTTCGCCACCACCAACGATGCGTTGTTCGGGGCCGCGTTCCGCGCGCAGTTCATCTCCGGCGTCATCCAGCCCCTGATGATGTTCGTCTCCAACCTCAACTACGTGCTGGTCGCCGTCGTGGGAGGTCTGCGCGTCGCCTCCGGATCGTTGTCGCTGGGCTCGGTGCAGGCGTTCATCCAGTACTCGCGCCAGTTCACCCAACCCCTGACGCAGGTCGCCGCGATGGTGAACCTGCTGCAGTCGGGGATGGCCTCGGCCGAGCGCGTCTTCGCCTTCCTCGACGAGGAGCGCGAGCGCCCCGACCGCGAGGACGCCCCGGCGCCCGATCCGCTGCGCGGCCGCGTCGTGTTCGACCACGTCGACTTCTCGTACAGCGACGAGCCGCTGATCGAGGACCTGTCGTTGGTCGCCGAGCCGGGCCAGACGGTCGCGATCGTGGGTCCCACGGGCGCGGGCAAGACGACGCTGACCAACCTCGTGCTGCGCTTCTACGACGTCGACGCCGGGCGCATCACCCTCGACGGTGTCGACATCGCCGAGATGAGCCGCCGCGAGCTGCGTGACGACTTCGGGGTCGTGCTGCAGGACACGTGGCTCTTCTCGGGGACGATCCGCGAGAACATCGCCTACGGCGCCGACGACCCCACGGAGGAGCAGATCCTGGCCGCCGCGAAGGCCGCCTCGGTCGACCACTTCGTGCGCACCCTGCCCGACGGCTACGACACGGTGATCACCGACGACGGCGGGGGAGTGAGCGCCGGTCAGCGGCAGTTGCTGACGATCGCCCGCGCGTTCCTGGCCGATCCGGCGATCCTCGTGCTGGACGAGGCGACCAGCTCGGTGGACACCCGCACCGAGGCGCTGGTGCAGGCGGCGATGAACGATCTTCGCTCCGGTCGCACCAGTTTCGTGGTGGCGCACCGGCTCTCGACCATCCGCGACGCGGACCTGATCGTGGTCATGGAACAGGGCCGGATCGTCGAGCAGGGGACCCACGACGAGCTCATCGCGGCCGAGGGCGCGTACCAACGGTTGTACTCGGCCCAGTTCGCCTCCACGACGTTCACACCGCCCCGATAGGCTGGGGTGGTGTCCACCCAGCCTGTTCTCGCCGTCATCGGCCGTCCCAATGTCGGTAAGTCGACTCTCGTCAACCGCATCATCGGTCGCCGCGAAGCCGTCGTGGAGGACGTTCCCGGCGTGACCCGCGACCGCGTCCCCTACGACGCGATCTGGAACGGCCGTTCCTTCACGGTCGTCGACACCGGCGGCTGGGATCCCGACGCCAAGGGCATGGCCGAGCGCATCGCCGCCCAGGCCGAGGTCGCCATCGCCGTCGCCGACGCCATCTTGTTCGTGGTCGACGCCACGGTCGGCGCCACCGACATCGACGACAAGGTCGTGAAGCTGCTGCGCGCCTCCGGCAAGCCGGTCGTGCTGGCCGCCAACAAGGTCGACGACCAGAAGGGCGAGCTCGAGGCAGCCTCGCTGTGGAACCTCGGACTCGGCGAGCCGTACGCCGTCTCGGCGCTGCACGGCCGTGGCAGCGGCGACATGCTCGACGCGATCCTCGACGCGCTGCCCGAGGCCCCGAAGGAGGACTTCGACGCCCCCCGCGGCCCGCGCCGGGTCGCGATCGTCGGCAAGCCGAACGTGGGCAAGTCCAGCCTGCTAAACAAGTTCGCCGGTGAGGACCGCGTCGTCGTCGACAACGTCTCGGGCACGACCGTCGACCCCGTCGACGAGCTGGTCGAGCTCGGTGGCCGCGTGTGGACCTTCATCGACACCGCCGGCATCCGCAAGCGCGTGAAGACCGCGACCGGTCACGAGTACTACGCCAGCCTGCGCACCTCCGCCGCGATCGAGCGCGCCGAGGTCTGCGTCATGGTGATCGACGCCAGCGAGTCCATCAGCGAGCAGGACCTGCGGATCATCAACTCGATCGAGGAGACCGGCCGCGCCGTCGTGCTGGCCTTCAACAAGTGGGACCTCGTCGACGACGAGCGCCGCTTCTACCTCGAGCGCGAGATCGAGCGCGACCTCGTCCAGATCCCGTGGGCGCCGCGCATCAACGTGGCGGCCCGCACGGGCTGGCACATCGACCGCCTCGTGAAGGCGCTCGACGCCGCCCTCGAGGGCTGGGAGACCCGCGTGTCGACCGGCGCGCTCAACTCGTTCCTCGGCCGCCTCGTGGCCGAGCACCCGCACCCCGTGCGTGGCGGCAAGCAGCCGAAGATCCTGTTCGGCACGCAGGCCTCCACCGCGCCGCCGACCTTCGTGCTGTTCACCTCGGGCAAGCTCGAGGCGGGCTACCTGCGATTCATCGAGCGCCGCCTGCGCGAGGAGTTCGGCTTCGTGGGCAGCCCGATCCACCTGACCCAGCGCCCCCGCAAGAAGCGCGAGCGCCGCTGATGCGGTCGCCGGTTCCGGAGTATCTCGACGCGGTCCTGCGCGACTGCGCCCAGGACGACTCCGAACCGGCGGCCATCGCGATCACGACGATCGACGACTCCCACCACGCGGCCGGCGATGTGGAGCAGCGCTTCACCATCCAGTCGATGTCGAAGCCGTTCGCGTACGCCCTGGCGATCGAGCGGCTGGGCTGGGAGGCCGTGCACGACAAGATCGACGTGGAGCCCTCGGGTGAGGCGTTCAACGAGATCTCGCTGGATTCCAAGACCGGGCGTCCGCACAACCCGATGATCAACGCCGGCGCGATCGCCACCGCCGGGCTCATCGGCTCGTTCGAGACGTTCGCCGAGTTCGCCTCGAAACTGGCCGGCCGCGAGCTGGAGATGGACGAGGCGGTGTTCGAGTCCGAGATGGACGACGCGCATCGCAACCTCGCCCTGGCGCACCTGCTGGCCGCCTACGAGATCATCGACGACCCGGTGGAGGCGGTCGACCACTACCTGCGCCAGTGTGCGCTCTCGGTGGACGTCCGCGACCTGTCGACGATGGCGTCCGTGCTGGCGAACGGGGGAGTGCACCCCGACTCCGGTGAGCGGCTGATGGCCGAGCAGACCGCCATCCAGGTGCTCAGCGTCATGGCGACGTGCGGCATGTACGACGACGCGGGCGACTGGCTGGCCTCGGTCGGCATCCCGGCCAAGAGCGGCGTGTCCGGCGGGATCATCGGGGTGCTGCCCGGACAGGTCGGTGTGGCTGTCTTCTCGCCCGGCCTGAACGACCACGGCACCAGCACCGTGGGTGTGCAGATGATGCGCAAGCTCTCGAGCGACATGGGCATGCATCTGATGAACCCCGGCCGGCCGTCGCGATCGGCACTGGCGGAGGTCAGGGTCGACGATGACGAGACCGTGTACGTGCTGACCGGCGATCTGCTCTTCTCGAGCGCCGAGTCGCTCTTCCGGCGCCTGCTGGCCGAGCCACCCGAGACGGGGACGGTCGTCCTGGAGATCTCGCGGGTCGGCGAGGTCAGCGAGGTGGGTCGCCGTATGGCCTTGGAGGCGAAGAGCCGCCTGGAGGAGGACGGGTTCACCGTTCGGGTCAACGACGGGGACGAGACGAACCGGCTCGACTAGCCGGCGCACAGGTCGACCTCGATCACCAGGGGCGAGGGCAGGTGCCATCGTTCGCGATGCTCGATCGGCGGTGCGATGTACTTCTCGGGCAGTCGTCCGTGCGACTTCATGTTGTGGTGTTTGCGGCAGAGGCAACGCAGGTTCGCCGCGGTCGTGCCGCCCCCTCGGTCGTAGGCGAGCTCGTGGTCGAGGTCGGTCTCTGATGCCGGTGCCCGGCATCCCGCGACGCGGCAGGTGCCGTCACGCCAGTGCAGCGCGGCCCGGAGCGCGCCGGGTGGTTGATACCCCAGCGCCGTGGTGTCGAGGACGTTGCCCACGGGGTCGAGCACGAGGCGGCGGAAGAGGGTCGTGTCAGAGGCGGCCAGTTCACGGACCCACTCGGGCGGGACCGGATGCTCGCCGTCGCGGGTGTTCCCGGGGCCGTCGGTGAGGCCGATCAGGTCGGCGGCATCGATCGCGATGGCGATCTCGGCGTGGATCTGCGTCTCGGTGCCGGTGCACGACGTGAGCCAGTGCCCGACGAGGTCGGCCTGCTTCTGGTCGCGAGTGCGGCGGTCGCGGTCGCCCGTGTCGGGGTCGTACTTCGGCAACGCCTTGGCAGCGCGACGCAGACGTTCACCGACCGCGATCGCGACAGGCGTGGGGAGCAGCGCGGACAACCAGGACGTGCCGTCGCCGTTGTGGGTGATGTCGACCCGGCGTGTCTCGACCGCCCGGTCGGCCTCGGCCTGGACCTCGGCCGGCTCGAGCCGGGCGCGCATGCGATTCAGCCAGCTGCGCAGCTCTCCCACCGTGTGGGTGGTGGCGTAGGAGACCACACTGGCGTCGAGTGCCTCGACCGAGGCGGTCGCGGTCAACCGGTCGATGGTCGCGGCGATCTGGGAGACGCGTGCGGCATCGAGGGAGCCGTCATGGAAGGCGATCCAGACCCGGGTCGCTCGATCGCGCACGGTGCGGGCGTCGTTGACGATGGCCCACACGCGGTTCTCGGTGACGTGGAGGGCTTGGGCGATCTCGAGGGTGACCTCGCGGCGGCCGAGTTCCTTGCCGATCGGCGGCGCGTCCTGTGCATCGACCTCGTCGGTGCCGAGCGTGTGTGCGGCCAGGATCATCGACCACGTCGCGTACTCCGCACGCGCCTGCACCCGGGCCGCGTGATGCAGCATCAGGGTGGTCGAGGTGTCCATGCAGACAACCTACGAAGGACCTCCGACACTGCCTCGGGGCCGTTGCACCACCGACGGGCGCGTCAGATTCCGAGGTCCTCCTGGACCTTTTTCAGTGCCTCGGCCGAGGCGTGCAGGTGCCGATCCTCCTGCGCCGACATGCGCACGTCGAGGACCTGGGCGACGCCGCGGGAGTTCACGACACTCGGTAGGGACAGGGCGACGCCGTCGATGCCGTGGTGACCGCGGTGGACGATGCTCACCGGCAGGACGGCGTTCTCGTCGTTGAGGATCGCCTCGACGATGCGGGCAGCCGAGATGCCGATCGCGTAGTTGGTGGCCCCCTTGCCCTCGATGACCTTGTACGCCGCGTTGCGGACGGTGTCGGCGATCTCGTCGAGCTCGGCGTGGGTGAAGGGGCGACGTTCGGGGGCGGTGCTGGAGGGCTGCCAGTCCAGGATGGGCACGGGGCCGATGCGTGCCTGGGACCAGAGGGCGAACTCGGTGTCGCCGTGCTCACCGACGATGTCGGCGTGGACGCTGTTGGGCGCGATGCCTGCCCGGGTGGCGAGCAATTGGCGAAGTCGTGAGGTGTCGAGCACGGTGCCCGACGCCATCACCCGCTCGTCGGGCAGTCCCGTGATCTGCTGGGCGGCCACGGTCAGGACGTCGCACGGGTTGGTCACCAGCATGTAGACGGCATTCGGGGCCTGCTCCATCAGGACGGGAAGCAGGCTCTCGAGGATCCGGACGTTCGTCCCCGCCAAGTCGATGCGCGACTGGCCCGGGTCCTGCTTCGCGCCCGCCGTGATCACCACGAGATGCGCGCCGGCGACCACGGAGGGGTCGGCGCCGCCGATGATCTGGCTGCTGCCCGTGTAGAGCGCACCATGCTGCAGATCGAGGACCTCTGCCTCGACCTTCGCCTGGTTCACGTCGTACAGCGCGATGGTGCGCGCCGATCGACGGATCAGGCAGGCGTACGCGATCGCGGTGCCCACACTGCCGGCTCCGATGACGGCGACCTTGGAGTTCTCGATGACGGCCATGTCTCCAGTGTGTGCGCACCAGGGCCCTTGCGCTGGGTCAGCCCCCGTACGGCTCCTCGTACCACGGAGTCACGGCGACGAAGGAGATCCAGTCCCGCGACGCCACGTAACCGGCTCCGAACAGCGCGTTCCCGGTGAGGAGAGCCCGTCGTGTCGGCCGGTCCGCCCGCCAGGCGGCGATCCGACCGCGCGCTCCGGATTCGGCGCTTTCGTGCGCGGCACGCAAGGTGACGCCGTCGGGGATGTAGTCGTGCGGCTGAGGATCCGGCGCCGCGACGGCGAGGTCCCTGACCCAGAGCTGGGCACTGCGGTTGAGCGATGGGATCAGCGCGATCGGGCCGCGCCCGTGCTTCTTGCGGTACGCGTTGACGTCGCGCTCGATGATGGCGCGCGCCTTCTCACCCTCGGTGCGTGCCTTCGCCGCCCTCACGATGACGCGGCGCGAGTACGCAGTCCTCACCTTCTTCGTGGCATGGAGCTTGACGCGGTACGTGGACTTCCTCGCGGTGACCCGGACGGTGGCGGAGTACCTGGACCACCGATCGACCTTGGTGGTCTTGACGGTTCGCCAGCCCTTGGCCGTCTTCCGCTGCAGGGCGACCTTGGCCCCGATGGCCTTCTTCGAGCCGACCCGTCCGGCGAACATCGACTGGGAGCCCAGCGTGACCTTGGCGATGTGGAAGGACAGCTCGACCTTCGGCTTCGTCCTGGCCTCGGCCGCGCCGGGCGCGAGTGCGACCATGAACGCGGCGAGCGCCGCGACAACGGCGGTCATTCTGGGGGTCATGGAGTTCCTTCCGTCGGACACCTCACTATCCACCCGGCTCGGCGGATGGTCCAGTGAGAACGCCCACCACGGGGCGGGGTCCGTAGCGGGAGTCGGCGAGGCGTGGGGTAGGATCGGAGAGTTGTCACGGGCTGTAGCGCAGCTTGGTAGCGCACCTGACTGGGGGTCAGGGGGTCGCAGGTTCAAATCCTGTCAGCCCGACAACGGAAAGCCCCGGGAGACCGGGGCTTTCGTCATTTCCGGACACCGGAGCAGACGAAAGTCGGCAGCGGGCAGCGCGTGTGCAAGCCGTTCATCATGTGCCCACGTTGTCACCCAAGGTTCGGCTGCGAGGCCTCCGGTCTGGCCGCCAGTCCGTCGCGCACGATCCGCATCGCGCGAGTGATCAGCTCCTCGGGTTCCCGGTGGTTGGACAGGGTCATGGCGCCCACGATCATCTCGATGGCGAGAAGCAGGTCTTCCTCATCAACCGAAGCGGCCAATCGGCCGTCCCGTCTGCCCTGAGCCACCGGACCGCTCAGCAGGTTTCTCGTGCGGAGCCTGATCGATTCAACCTCTTCGACACGGTCGGCATCGAGCGCAGCAAGCACCCGACTGGATCCGGCATGAAACGAGATGATCTCGTTCAGGATCAGCAGTGCCGCATCCGGTTCATCCGCCACCGCGTGGGCCAGGTCCTCGACGCGGGCGAGATTCTCGAGATAGATGGCGGCTGCAAGATCGTGTCGATGAGGGAAGTGTCTCTGCAGCGTTGCGCGGCCGACGCCCGCCCGCTCGGCGATGCGTGCGAGAGGCACGTCCGCGCCCTCGGAGGCGAAGAGGTCGCGAGCAGCATCGAGGATGGCGGCGCGATTCTGTACCGCGTCGGACCTCTTCTTGGACGGCATCGCGGACTTCCTCCGGGTTGGTGCTGCTGCAGTCTAGTAGGGCACGCCAGGACGTCGGCGCCTACGCCAGACGCTCTCTTCTGTTGCTCTCCCGCGTATTGCCTGCCGGGCGCACCAGGGCTACGTTAAGTGGGCATCAATGCCCACTTAATTCAGTGACCCGAGAGGTCGAGATCATGGTTGAAGAGCTTCGGTACGACGGACGAGTAGCGATTGTCACGGGAGCAGGTATCGGAATCGGCGCGGCGCACGCTCGTCTCCTGGCTTCGCGCGGAGCGCGTGTGGTCGTGAACGAGCTGCCGCGGAACATCGAGCGTGCCGAACTCGTGTGTGAGCAGATTCGGTCTGCCGGGGGAGACGCCATCGCGGTTGCCGGTGAGATCGGGATCGACGACGACGCACGCGCGTTGGTCGACGCAACGATCGCGAAGTATGGACGGGTCGACATCGTGGTCCACAACGCCGGCGTGCCGTTGGGGCGCGACATGGATGGTTCCGGCCTGGTCCAGGAGGCGCCGTCGCCGAGGTTCGACAGGTACATGGACGTCAACGTGCGCGGGTCGTTGCAGTTGAACCGCGCTGTCTGGCCGCACTTCGTCGCGCAGAAGTACGGGCGCGTCCTGTTCACCTCGTCCGCTGTGGGAACCGGGTTCTGGTACAGCCCGACCGGGTATGAGCTCGACTACGCGACGTCGAAGTTGGCGGTCTTCGCCTTGGCCAGGCAGGTGTCCGCAGCAGGCCAGGAGCACGGCATCATCGCCAATACCGTGATGCCGTGGGCCTTCACCGAGACGGTCGGCGACAGCGCCGACGGCGAAGAGACGGAGTTGATCACCTTCATGCGCGCGACGCTCCAGCCGGAGAAGGTGGCGATCGCCGTCGCCCCGCTGCTCCACGAGAACGCGCCCACCACGGGCGAGGCCTTCACCGCCGGGGGCGGCCGGATCGCCCGAGTGTTCCTCGCGGGCGTCCGTGGCTACTTGAACCCTGAGCTCACGCCGGAGGATGTCGTCGAGAACTGGACACAGGTCTTCGGCGAGACGGGTGCCTCGGGCGAGATGCTCGACGTCTTCGAGCAGAGCCAGCCTCGCGAGGAGCGCATGTTCATGAAGACGCTCGAGACGCAGACGATGCCCGACCTCGCCTGGATCGCGGAACAGTCGGTCAAGGACTCCACTCGCTCGGCTGCGTTGTAGGCGCCGAGGGTCGCGCAACACCAGACGTGTCGTTTGCGGGCCTCCCGCGTTCGCAGCAAGCGGACGCGGGGTGCCCCGTCACCGCCGGTCGCGCGGGTGAAGTTGAGCGAACGCCCAACGCAAGGGGCCATCCACGTCGATACTCGGGTCGAGCATCTGCCGGATCATCAGTCCCTCGTTCAACGCGAGCAGTCCGCGGGCGGCGTCGATGCAGTCGAGATCGGCAGCGATGACGCCCTCGCGCTGGGCGCGATCGAACAGGTCGACCAGTTCCTGCTCCCAGGCTTCGACCCGACGGCGAACGTGGTCCGCTGCGATGTGCTCCGGTTGCGCGGCGACACTCAACTTGAGGCTGATCCAGAGCCGGACCCAGGCGGGGGTGGATCGACGGCGCTCGGCGACACGCGTATATGCGTCGATGAGGTCGTCGACGTCGAGCGGAGCGTCCGCATCGAAGAACTGCCGGTCAGCCTCCTCTTGAGCCAACAGCACGCCAAGCAGCAGGTCGTCCTTGGACGCGAAATGGTGCTGCAGTCCGGCGTGGGTGATGCCCACCCGGGTGGCGATCGAGCGCAGCGAGGCCGCCTCGAACCCCACGACCGAGAACTCCTGGAGAGCCGCGTCGAGAATCTCAGCGCGCTTTGCCAGTCCGACCTTGTACGGCCCACGTCCAACCTTGGTCACCGGACCACTATCTCCCACCCCCACGCGGCGGCGTCGAGGTGTGGGTGGATCGCCGTGCCGCGAAAACCTGCCATGTGATAAGTATTAGTCCGCAAACGGAGGAGTGTGAGATGGATAACAAGTCATTCGACCTGGTGGTCGTGGGAACTGGCACAGGGATGCTGGCCGCGCTTGCGGCGGCGGAGGCAGGACTGTCGGTTCTCCTGGTGGAGAAGTCGGAATACGTCGGCGGTTCGACCGCCCTGTCCGGCGGTGGTTTCTGGGTTCCGAGCAACCCGATGCTGACCGAGGCCGGCGCGGAGGACCCGATGTCCGAGGCGACCAAGTACCTGGCTGCGGTGACCCGCGGGGAGGCACCCGAAGCTCGCTGGAAGTCGTTCCTGTCCCACGGCGCCGAGGCCGTGAAGGCGCTGGCGCGCCTGACGCCGCTGAAGTTCGGTCACATGACCGACTACGCGGACTATTTCCCCGAACTCCCGGGCGGGTCGACGGCCGGTCGGGCCATGGAACCGAAGCCGTTCAACGCGCGCAAGCTCGGCGCCGACCGGGGCAAGCTGCGTCCGCCCGCGCTGGAGGCACCGTTCCCGATGCCCGTGAGCGGCACCAGCTACAAGTGGCTCAACCTCGTGGCGCGCACCCCGCGCGGCATCTTCGTCGCCGCGCGCCTGCTGGGGATGGGCGTCGGAGGTCTGGCCATCAAGCGCGAGTACATCGCCGGGGGCGGCGCGCTGGCCGCCGGGCTGTACGCCGGGGTCCGGGCCCGGAACATCCCGGTCTGGCTGGAGTCCCCGCTGAAGGAACTGATCGTCGAGGACGATCGAGTCGTCGGCGTCGTGGTCCAGCGCGACGGCAAGGACATCAGCGTCCGGGCCAAGCACGGCGTGATCCTCGCGGCGGGTGGTTTCGACCGCAACGAGGCGATGCGGCACGCCCACCAGTCCGAGAAGCTGGACACGGACTGGGCGCTCGGCAACCCCGCCAACACCGGCGACGCGATCACCATCGCCCAAGGGATCGGCGCGGACCTCGCCTTCCTGGAAGAGGCCTGGTGGTTCCCGGCGGTCCCCATCCCCGGCCCCATGCCGGGCACGCTGCTCGCCGAGCGTTCGCTGCCCGGCCAGATCATCGTCAACCAGGCCGGCGAGCGCTTCATGAACGAAGCTGTCAACTACATGTCGGCCGGCAAGGACCTCCTCGCGCAGGACCTGCCGGTGTGGATGATCTTCGACCAGCGCTACCGCAACCGGTACGTGTTCGGCGGATCCATCTTCCCTCGCCAGTCCTTCCCGAAGGAGTGGTACGACGCGGGCGTGGTCAAGAAGGCCGACTCGCTCGAGAAGCTGGCCGCCGACCTGGGCATGCCGGCCCTGCCGCAGAGCGTCGAACGCTTCAACAACCTGTGCGCCTCCGGGCACGACGACGACTTCGGTCGCGGCGACAGCGCCTATGACCGCTACTACGGAGACCCCGGCATCAAGCCGAACCCGTGCCTGGGCCCGATCGACAAGGGTCCGTACTACGCGGTCCAGGTCGTGCCCGGCGACCTCGGCACCTGCGGTGGCGTGAAGGCCGACGAGTTCGCCCGTGCCCTGCGCCCCGACGGAACGACCATCGAGGGCCTGTACGCCATCGGCAACGCGGCCGGCAACGCCTTCGGCCGGGTCTACCCCGGACCGGGTGCGACGATTGCCCAGGGCCTCGTGTTCGGCTACATCGCCGCCAACCACGCCGCCGGGCGGTTGCGCGCCTGACCCATGTCCACTACGGACACCGGAGTCGACGCTGCGGTTCAGCCCACACGCTGGACCGCGGCGGCCGACAGATGACCTTGTGTCCACATTGGATGCCAGGGCCGCCCTACCCGCTGCTTCCACTCCCGTACAGTCTTTTGTGGTGCGTGACCGAGTGGCGCGGTCGAGTGCGCACACCTAATCGGCATGAATGACACCCACACCCCTTCCACACTGGAACCGATGATGAGCGTCGAGGAGCTCTCGACCTACCTCGACGTCCCGATCCGCACCCTGTACGACTGGCGTAGCGTCGGACCCGGTCCGTGTCCTATCCACGTCGGCCGGCAACTGTGTTACTTCGTCAGCGACGTAAAGCAGTGGCTTGCCGACCAGTGCGAACTGAGGGGCGGGGTGAACGCGGCCACGGACTGAGGGGCGCCCGGCGGTGACCAGCCACGCCTGGCGATCGGCACCTACGGGTCCATTGCCTTCACCCTCACCGACTCGGGACAGGTCCAGGCCGCGACGCGGTTCCGGGACGAAGACGGCACCGTCCGTCGAGTCCGGGCCACCGGAGCATCGCGCAGCGCCGCCGACCGTGCGCTGAAAGCCAGGATCGCGCCCGCCGGATGCACGGCGAGTTCGACGACATCACGGCCGACACCAGGTTCGCCCGGCTCGCCACGATGTGGCTCGCGGACCTCAAGGAGGAGGGGCGGACGTCGTTGAATACCCAGTCCCCCTGTGAGCGCGACATGCGCACCTTGGTGCTGCCGGCGTTCGAGCACCTGCTGCTGCTGCGAGAGATCACAGTCCGGCGAGTGGACACCTTCCTCAAGACGACCTTGCGGAACGGGAGCTACTCCCGGGCGAAGCTCGCGAGAGCGGTGCTCAGCCTCGCACTAGTCATGGCGGTGCGATACGACGCAATCCCAAGAACTCCGTCGCGGATGCGGCGCCGTTCCACAAACCCAAGTGGCCGCCGACGTCGCGGTGAATCGCGCTGGGTTTCGTTCCTATGTGTTTCCTTGGCCAGCGAGTGCCGCCCGGGATGACTCTTGGGCAGCGTAGGACGCCGCCTCAACCTCGAGCGGGGTCAACATGTCGAGCTCCCCGCGAAGGCGCTGGTTGTTCCACCAACCACACGTACTCCAGCGTGGCGAGTTCGGTGCGCCACGCCCCTCGTCGGCGGATCAACTCGGTCTTGTACAGGCCGTTGACGGCCGCGGCGAGGGCATTGTCGTAATTGTCCGCGACCGTGCCGGTCGACGGCTTCGCGCCGAGCTCTGCGATCCGGTCGGTGTAGACGATGAGAGGTAGTTCGAGCCGTGGTCGGCATGGTGGACCAGCCCGGTGAGGTCGACCGCGCCCTCGCACGTGGCTTTCCAGCCGGACGATCTCGGGCACCAGCAACTCATCCCTGAGCGAGCGTGCCGAGGGCGGCCTCGTCTTCGCGGCCCGGTGGCCGCGGGAGGTGATGGACCTGCGATCCGCCGGGCGCACCACCCGGCAGATCGCCTCGACCCCGAACTGGTCCTTGTGCTCGTCGATGTAGCGGGACCATCTCGTCGTGGGGCGGTCGAGCTCCTTGGCAAAAACGCTGATGCGGACTTCAAGATCTCGTTCGCACGACGAAGTTCGGCGACCTCACGCTTGAGGCGCATGATCTCTTCGGCTTCGGCTTCGGCGGTCGTGGTTCCGGGCCGCTTGCCGGCGTCGATCTCGGCACGGTGGACCCAATGCCGCAGGGTCTCGGTGTTCATCCCCAGCAGTCCCGCGACGTGCCGCAACGCGGCGGTCTCATGCGGGTGCTCAGGGCGGACCTCGAGGACCGTACGCACTGCCCGCTCACGCATCTCGTTCGTATGCTTGGCCATCGTTCCATCCTGACTGATCAAGTGGAACGAAACCCAGCGCGATTCAGGGGTCGAGGGTTTCAACAACATGGACGGGGCCTATGGCCAAGGCAATGCAGGCGGTTTGGACCCAAAGCCAAGTCTCTCCAGCACTGAGGCGCGCGGCCCGCTCATCCTTTGCTTGGTGATGCAAGTCGCATACCAAGAAATTGTTCGAGCTGAGGACCGTCAACCTCCCTTTGCACCAATTGAATCCGCAAATACGGCGGATTACGAGCGAAAGTATCAACAGGCTTTTGAGCGAGAGATCCACGTTAGTGGAGTCGCCTGCCGCCCAGCATGTCACGAAGATCACACCAATTCGTTGTGTCCCGTCGCCAAAGACGTGGCCCAGATCACGAACTTAGAGTTCTGGCAACTGAGAGAGCCGGAGCAACCGAATCCGACGGCGGGCGGCCTCCCAAACCCAAGAGATAAGGCAGCACGTAGATGACTCAAGGTGCCTGGCGCTCCGAGGCTGTTCGGGCGTTGATGAAGCCGAGGAGCGTTGCCGTGGTTGGTGCACGCCCACAGGACAGCATCGGCGGCGCGATTCTTCGGAACCTGGCCAACTCCGACATTCCAGGCGGCGTGACGGGGATCAGTCGTCGCGCTGTTGAGAACCAAGCATTTCCATTCGTGGAGTCCTTGGAGGAAGTGACGGAAGTCCCCGAGATCGTGCTCGCGGCGGTCGGTTCGCGCCACGTCCCGGAAATTGTCGAAGCATCGGCGCGACTCGGCGCGAAGGCCGTTGTGATCTTTGACGGTGGGTTCGCCGACATCGGCTCGGAGGGCCTTGAGCGGCAACGGGCGCTCAGGGCGACTGCCGATGAGGCGGGGATGGCGCTGCTCGGCCCCAACTGTTACGGGATCGCCAATCGCGTCGACGGCGTCGCACTGTTCGCCCAAGAGGTGCGGTTCGATCCGCAGGGGACGTTCGCGTTGATCTCGAACAGTGGCGGCGTGACCGACCAGATCGTCGGGGACGGTGAACAGAACGTTGAGTGGGGTTACATCGTCACGACCGGCAACGAGGCCTCCCTCAGTTCGGCCGATTTCCTTGCGGAGTTGGTGGACCGCGAGAACTGCGAGGGCATCTGCCTATTCGTAGAGACCATCCGCGATCCGGAGCGGTTCTTCGAGGCGTGCGAGAAGGCCAGGTCGCTTCACAAGCCGATCATCGTGCTGCGGGTCGGTCGTACTGACCTGTCGCGCGATGCGGCCGCAGCGCACACAGGCGCTCTGGCTCCTCCGGCGCGATTGCTCGATGCCAAGTTGAAACACCACGGAGTCATCGTGGTCGACACGATCCGCGAACTCCTCACGACGGCTGCGTTGTTCCAAACCGGGCATCGGCCGACGTCGGGTGTCGCGCTTGCGGCACAAAGTGGCGGATTGATTGAATTGCTTCACGATTCTGCCCCGGACGTCGCGCTGACCTACCCCGGTTTCCATCCGAGCACGGTCGAAAAACTCAACGAGTGCCTCGGTCCCTACATCCACAAGTCGAACCCGCTTGACTGGTATCCGAGTCCTCGCGAGGGAATCCTGCAGGCTCTTGACGCGGTGGGACACGATCCGAACGTCGACACCGTTGTCATCGTCACCCAGTACAACTACTTGGGACCCGTCGGCTCGCCCGACTTCGGCGGCGGTTCGATGAGCCTCGAAGCCGCGTACTCCCTGCGCGACAGCGGAAAACTGGTCATTCTCCCGGATCCGCTTGCAGCCCCCGCTGAAGCAGTCGCCGCGGCCAGACTGAACGGGGCAGTCGTGACGGCGGATTTCGGAACAACCTTGCTTGCCTTGAACCATCTGTATGAGTTCTCACGCAGCCATGACAGCGCCGAAGCGCCAACCACCCGTCGGTCCGCTGTCTCGTTCGGCAGGCTTCCGCGCTCCGGCCAGGGGGCCATGGATCTCTTGGGGAAGTATGCGCCGGTTTCCGCGAGCGTCGTGGTCGATTCGGTCGAAGAAGGGCTTCGAGCGGCCCAACGGATGGGCTTCCCGTTGGTCGCAAAACTGGGCAGCGAAGACATCCAGCACAAGTCAGATATTGGTGGAGTCAAGCTCGGGATCGAGAATCCGGAGGACCTCACGCAGGCCTTGACCGAGCTCTTGGGACTGGATTGCGGCCCGATCCTGGTGCAGCAGCAGGCTTCCAAGGGGATCGAAGTGATCGCGGGAGTCCACACTGATCCGGCACTCGGCGAATTCCTCGTCGTTGGCGCGGGCGGTGTCTGGACCGAGATCCTGAAGGACTCTCAAATCTCGGTACTCGGTATCTCCCGGAAAGCCATCTACGACATGCTCACGCGGCTTCAGATCTGGCCGTTGCTTCAAGGAGCTCGAGGTGAGAAGCCTGTCGACATCGAGGCACTCATCGATGTGATCGAAGGTGTCGACCGGCTCGGGCAAGACCTCTCCGGCCAGATCGAATCCATTGACGTCAATCCGATCATCGCCACGCCTGGCGGTGCAGTAGCAGTTGATATTGCCATCTTCCCTCGTGACGAGGGCGATGCCACACACTCGGGAACCCGCGTAGACAAACTGGAGGATCAATGAAAAGCAGGGTCACAATCGTCGCTGGTCTGCTCGGCATGCTCGTGCCGCTCGCAGCCTGCGCCAGCGAAGATGGAACTGTCGATCAAGCGGCGCTCAGCGCCGAGACGTGCCTGGACGAAGCGCCCGCGGGAGGTGTCCAGGCGGGCACCGTCGTCCGTGATTCGTTGAAGGGTGAGACGCTCACGTTCGCAGGGTGGGGTGGCGAGTACACCGACGCGCAGGTTGCGGCTTTCGTGAAGCCTTTCGAAGCGTGTTCCGGTGCCAAGGTGGCGGTGGACATGCCAACCTCGTTCCCGAAGCTTCAGGCGATGGTCGAGTCGGGCAATGTGCTGTGGGATGTGGTCTACGGATTGAACCTCGACTCGAAGAAGAAGTGCGCCGACTGCCTCCTGGAGATTGACACCGACAAGGTCGACATCTCGAATCTCTCGCCTACGGCCGTGGAGGATGCGCGAGATCGTCAGGGCGCCCTGCGTGCCATGCCGATCGATCTCTCGCCCTCGTACCTGCTGTACAGCGAAGAGAAGTTCAAGAGCGACCCGCCGTCTTCACCCGAGGACTTCTTCGACGTCGACAAGTACCCCGGCAAGCGCATGCTGATCGGTGACGCGGCGTTCCCCGACACACTGACGTGGACGATGGCGGCGCGTGCTGCCGGCTTCACGGACGAGCAGATCGCAGCCGACTTCCCGTTCGATGAGGCAGCTGCCGTCATGGAGAAGATCCGGACCGAGATCGTGTATGCCGCGACCTCGGCCGACCAACAGCAGCAGTTGGAGCAGGGCCGAGTCGCCATGGCCTCCGCTTACTTGGGTCGGGCGTACAACGCGGCTCAGAACACGGGCTCGGCGTACGTGCCGATTGACGGTACCGGTGCGGTCGGTGTCGGAACCGTTTCCATCCCTCGGGGCTCGAAGAACGTGGAGGCGGGCTGGGCGCTGTTGAACTTCATGGCGGGTCCGGCACAGCAGTCGGAGGTCGCCGAGACCCAGATCTACAGCCCGGCGAACCTGGTCGCCGAGCCCAGCGTCCCGGAGTCGATGAAGCCCTACTACGTGCCGAGCGCTGAAGCTCAGGACATGTTGATGGTTTGGTCCGAGACGTACGGCGGATCTGACTTCGTCGCCGAGATCGCGAAGCATCACGCCGACTTCATGACGAAGGGCTGAGGTGCGCCAGTGTCCGTCCGGATAGGCGAACGCGAACGTGCAGTCCCCGGCTTGAAGGAGAGCTCCTCCCCAACCACGCGACGTGGTTGGGGAGGGGCGGGCGCGACAGCTGGCCTGCTCGCGCCCGCAGCGCTTCTTCTTCTCGTCGGCTTTGCATATCCGCTCCTGAAGACGATCAATCTGTCGTTCACCGAGGGTTTGGACGACTACGTATGGGTGATCAGCGACTCGTTCAACCAGCACGTGATCAAGCAGACCGTTATGACAGCAATCGTGGTGACGGTCACCTGCGTGATCATCTCGTACCCGTACGCCTACTACATGACCATCGCATCGAAGAGAGTGAGGCTGCTTCTCTGGGTGATTGTGCTCCTGCCGTTCTGGACGAACGCGTTGGTGCGTCTCTTCTCGTGGCTCGTGATCTTGCAGCCCGAGGGAATCTTGGACCGGATGCTCGCGGTCTTCGGGATTCCGGAGGCCGAGATTCTCGGCACGATGCCAGCAGTGGTGCTGACCATGGCCCAGATGCTTCTTCCGTTCTGCCTCCTGCCGATGTACGCGACGATGTCCAAGATCGATCCGCGCACGTTGGCCGCGGCGAGCAGCCTGGGCGCTCGAGGGCTCCGGGCCTGGCGGACCGTTCACCTTCCCCTCGCTCTGCCGGGCGTCATGGCCGGAGCGGTGACGACCTGCATTCTCTCGCTGGGGTTCTACCTCACGCCCCTGTTGATGGGTAGCCCACGGAACACCATGATCTCTGTTCTCATTCAGCAGCAGGTCGTCACGACAGGCGATCTCCCGAAGGGCGCAGCACTAGGCGTGACGCTCTTGGTCGGTTCGATCGTCTCCATCGCGGTCGTTCGGCTCCTGCTCATTCCGGTAACTCGTTGGCAAGGGAGGCAGGGATGAGGTCCCATCGCTTTTTCAGAAGCAGCCTGGTCGTGGCGTGTGTGTTCGTCGCGGTGGTGTTGGTGGCTCCGTTCGTCGTGGTGTTCCCCTTGGGTTTCTCGGAAGCGCGATCCTTCCACTTCCCGCCGGCCGAGTACTCCCTCAAGTGGTACGAAGAATTTTGGAGTAGCCCGGAGTGGGCGTCCCGGGTGCGAAACAGCCTGCTGATCGCGACGCTCTCGACGGTTGTTTCGGTCGTCGCGGGAACCATGGCAGCGCTCGGCGTGAGGAAGTTGACGCCGAAGCGCCAGATCATGGCGATTGCGATGATCATCGCTCCCATCGTCGTGCCGACCGTCCTCATCGCATTCGCGAACTACTCAGTGTTCCTCGAACTGAACATGGTCGGCACCTACCAAGGCTTCGTCCTCTCACACTCGATGATGGCGCTTCCGATGGTGTTCATTCCCGTGTGGGCTTCACTCCAGGGATTTGATTCCACCGTCGAGCGTGCATCCGCAAGTCTGGGAGCCAATCGCACTCGGACCTTCATGAAGGTGACCTTGCCGTTGATCGCGCCGGGCGTGATTGCCGGCTCGGTCTTCGCCTTCATCACGAGTTGGGACGAGGTCGTCGTCGCGAGCTTCATTAGCAGCCCGAGCTTGCAGACCCTACCCGTCCGACTCTTCATTCGGATCTCCGAATCGACCGACCCGACCGTCGCCGCCATCGCCTCGATGCTCGTCGTCGCGATCTTGATCGGCGTGGTTGCGGTCGTAGCAGGCCAGAGGGCACGTACGCGCGTGAGCGCATGAGACATCAAATTACCAATGGGACGGATGAGAAATGACTGAACTGTCGCGAGCAAGCGTCGATGCCGAGTCTGGCGGTATCGAACTCGAGTCTGTGTCAAAGACCTACGGGAACATGCGTGCAGTTGACGAGGTGAACCTTCAGGTGATGCCGGGAGAGTTCCTGAGTTTCCTGGGGCCCAGTGGCGGTGGCAAGACCACCACGCTCAACATGATCGCAGGATTCGAGCAGTCGGAGACGGGGTCCATCCGTCTCGGCGGCCGGCAAGTCGATCGGCTTCCGCCGTACAAGCGGAACATCGGCATGGTGTTCCAGAACTACGCACTGTTCCCGCACATGACCGTCCGCGGAAATCTGGAGTACCCGCTCAAGACGAGGAAGGTGCCCAAGGACGAGCGCGCGAAATTGGTGGATGCGGCATTGGAAACCGTGCGTCTGAACGGGAAGGGCGATCTCTACCCGAAGGAACTCTCCGGCGGTATGCAGCAGCGTGTGGCACTGGCGCGAGCCATGGTCTTCGGCCCGAATGTGCTCTTGATGGACGAACCGCTCGGTGCCTTGGACCGGAAACTGCGCGAAGAGCTGCAGTTGGAGATTCGCCGCATCCATCGAGAGATCAAGAGTACGTGCATCTACGTCACGCACGACCAAGAAGAAGCGCTCGTCCTGTCGGACCGTATCGCGGTGTTTAACCGAGGCAGGATCGAACAGCTCGGCAACGCCGATGACCTCTATTACCGGCCACAGACCCTGTTCGTCGGAACCTTCCTCGGCGAATCCACGGTGCTCCCCGCCGTGGTCGTGGAAGCGAGAGCGGGCCGGGTGAAACTGGCGACAGTGGGCGGTGCGCATGTGTGGGCTGAGGAGAACACGTCACTGGCCGGGAGCAAGTGCTCGTTGCTGATCCGCCCCGAGTCGTTGGATCTCTTCGCGTCTGAATCCGAAGTGCCGGAGGACTGGAACTTCGTCGACGTTCACCTCGAAGAAGAACTGTTCCTCGGCTCCTCCTGGAAGCAGCGGGTCCTGCTGAACGACGGCACCCCCGGGATCGTCCGCAGTGCTTCCTCGGTGGCAACTCTCGATGGATCTGCAGGTTTCGTCATGGCGTGGGACCCGGCCGCAGGCGTGGTCCTCGCCAACGACTGAGGCTCGTTTGAGCCTTTTCACACATCAAGAGATTGGATGGCGCGTGTCAAATTCTGAACTTGTGAGCTGGTCCGTAGTCGGCAACGTCGGCGTGATCACCCTCGACCGACCGGAGAAGTTGAATGCCTTGAACCTCGAGGTGCTTCAGCAGTTGTCAGGCGCGGTCAACCGAGCCTGGGGTGAGAAGTCGGTGCGCGCCGTGGTGCTGACCGGAAATGGGCGCGCCTTCTCCGCTGGTGCGGACATGGCCTACTCCTCGGATCATCATGTCGACCGTTCGACGCCTGACTGGACGTCCGAACTGCACTCGGTGATGTCGCGGCTCTACTGGCTGCCGAAGCCGGTCGTCGCAGCCGTCAACGGACTCGCCTATGGGGCGGGATGCGATCTGACGCTTGCAGCCGACGTCAGGTTCGCGTCATCGGTGGCACGTTTCTCCGAGGCCTACACCGGAATTGCCTACTCGCCTGATGGTGGCGGCTCCTACCTGCTTCCCCGAATCGTCGGTGAGGCCTGGGCGGCGGACATGGTGTTCACAGGTCGCGTCGTGGAGGCCGATGAGGCACTGCGCCTGGGCCTGGTCTCACGCGTTCTCGATCCCGATGCCCTCCTTTGCGCGGCCATGGAGCAAGCCACGACCTACGCAGCCGGCCCGACTGTTGCTCTTGGTCTGGCCAAGCGCAACATGCGCTCGGCGTACGGACTGGCATTCGAGGCGGCGCTTCAGAACGAACGCGCCGCAGGCGACATCTGTCGCCAGACCTGGGACCACGTCGAAGGGGTGACGGCACTCTCCGAACGTCGTCCAGCGCGTTTTGAAGGCCGCTGAACCGATCCCTGGAAGTGACTCATGCGCGGGTGCCCGATGGGTTCTCGTGCGCATCCACGACCGCCAGCGATCCGTTGAGACCGCTGGGACCACGACATACGACTTGAAAGGCATGTAATGGACTTCTCGATCCCCGAGGAACTCGTTGATTTTCGACGGACCATCCGAAAGTTTGTGGAAGAAGACCTGATCCCGCAGGAAGACTACGTGGAGGAGCACGATGGTCTGCCTGCCGACGTTTTCGACAAGCTGAGGCGTCGCGCTGTCGACCTGGGTCTCAATGCGCTCAGCCTTCCCGAGGAGGTTGGCGGTTCCGGCATGGGGGCCTTGGCGGGTGCGTTGGTGCGCGAGGAGCTCTCTCGGGCGCATCCGGGAACGCTGACGGCGATTCCGCACACCTCCGCCATCTTGCTGGCCTGTGAAGGTGACCAGCGCGAGCGGTTCCTGTTCCCGTCCATCCGGGGCGAGAAGGAGGAGTGCTTCGCGCTCACCGAACCGGATACGGGCTCCGACGCCGGTGCCCTCAAGACACGCGCAACCCGGCAAGCCAACGGCGATTGGCTGATCAACGGTCGAAAGCGGTTCATCACGCGCGGCGGTGCCGCCGATTTCGCCACGGTCTTTGCTGCAACGGACCCGGGCAGTGCGAATCCGGGAATCACGGCTTTCCTCGTGGAGAAGGGAACCCCTGGCTTCACGGTGGGCCAGAAGCACAAGACGATGGGACTTCGAGGCGACGAGCAGGTGGAGCTCCTGTTTGACGACTGCGTTGTTCCTGCGGGGAACGTGCTGGGTGAGGTCGGCGGCGGATTCAACATCGCCAAGGACTGGCTGCAGCACGGGCGCATCATGACTGCCGCGAACTGCGTCGGTCCCATGGCGCGACTCATTGACGACGCGCTCGAATGGTCCCAGCAGCGTGTTCAGTTCGGCGAGCCGATCGGCAATTTCCAAGCCGTCCAGATCATGCTGGCTGACTGTGCGATGGACCTCTATGCCACGCGCATGATGGTCTACAACGCCGCGTGGGACGTCGACCAAGGTGTCGATCCCCGCCGGCTCAATGCCAAGGCGTCAGCTGTGAAGGTGTTCGCGAGCGAGGCCGTCGGCCGCGTCGCGGATCGGGTCCTTCAGATCTTCGGCGGTTCCGGATACATGAACGACACATTCGTGGAGCGTGCCTACCGGAACGTCCGTATCGAGCGCATTTGGGAGGGAACCTCCGAAATCAACCGAATGCTGATTGCCCGGAACATTCTCAAGCGCGGAATGTTCAGTTGATCTCGATTTCTGTCAATCATCAGGAAGTTGGAAAATGACCATGAGTGAAAACGCCGAGAACCGCGTCATTCTCGTGACTGGTGGCGGCGGCGGTATCGGCGCTGCGATCGCGGAGGACCTGGCTGCCTCGGGCGCTATGGTCGTCGTCGCTGGACGCACACAGGAGACTCTCGACGAAGTCGTCAGCAAGATTGAAGCAGTTGGCGGTCGTGCCTGGGCGCGCACCTTCGACGTTCGTGATGCCGAGGCAGTTCAGTCGGCAGTCGAGGATGTCGTCGAGAAGTACGGGCGAATTGACGGGCTCGTCAACAATGCCGCGGGGAACTTCGTCTGTCGAGCCGAAGAGTTGTCCGCGAACGGCTGGCGAGCCGTCGTCGACATCGTTCTCAATGGCACGTGGAATTGTACGTCCGCGGTGGCCCGCGAGATGATCGCGCGCCAGACTCCCGGAGCGATCCTGAGTGTCATTGCCACCTACGCCTGGACTGGACATCCGGGCACGGTCCACAGCGCGGCGGCGAAGGCCGGCGTGCTCGCGATGACCAAGACCTTGGCCGTCGAATGGGCGCAACACGGAATTCGATTGAACTGCATCGCACCGGGACCCACCCTCACCGAGGGTGCGGGCGCTGCGCTGTGGGGGACCCAGGAGGAGTACGACCACGTGGCCGCCTCCGTTCCGCTCGGACGGTTCGCTGAGCCCGCTGAGATCGCTCGGCTTGCTGGCATGTTGATGAGCGATGCCGCAGCCTATGTCACCGGTGAGGTGCTCACCGCAGACGGCGGACAGGTACTCGGCAAGCAGGTCTATGGCCCGCCTCTTGGTGGCGCGTGAACGTACACATCGCCGACGGTGTCGGTCCGCTGCGTCAGGGACCTACACCAATCGGGGGCGCTGTTCTCGATCACGTCGCTGTCGGGGTCGGGGATCTCGCGCTTCCCCGCCCGTTTCTCGAGAGCATCGGTGCTTCGCCGCTTTCCATTGGAGATGCGCCCGGATTTCGCGCCCAACAATGGTTGTTCCGATCAGGCATTCGGTTGGAGATCTTGGCACCTGCCCGTGTGGCGGAGAACGACTTTCTTGAGCGGTTCATTCAGCGGGGTGGGCCCGGCCCGCATCACCTGACGTTCCTTGTAGACGATCTGTCTGAGGCAGTCGCCACATCCGAGAGTGCAGGGTTTCCCATTCTGTACGCCAACTTCGACAACCCGTTGTGGCAAGAGGCGTTCATTCATCCTCGGCATGCGTGCGGGACCGTCGTTCAGTTGGCCCAGGCGCCCGACTGGAAGGTGCCCGACGTCGATCCGCCATCGGCGGATCTACCGGTGATCAACTTCGATGTCTGTGATGAGTCACGTGCGTTGGCGCTGTATGGCGATCTGCTCGGGGGAGTCGTTTCCGTCGAGGAACAGGGTGTGCTCCTCTCATGGCCGGGGACTGCGTCGATCGCCTTGCACCGGACTGAACGGGAAGATCTTCCCGGCAGGATTCGATCGTTTGCGGTTCGTGGGCCCCACGTCACTGCTGCGCCGACGACACTGATGGGCGTGGAGTTCGAGGTTCTCACGTAGGGTCGTAGGCAGCGCTGTGGCGGTGACGCCTGCACGTGCGCGACCCTCGGTGCCACCCGACGTTCGTGGCCCGGGGGTCGTGCGCTTGTCGTGCCTCGTCAATCGATTCGCGCGTCGGCACCGGCCAAGATGGCCGAGTGCAGGTTCGTGCTCTCAGCCCCCGTGTTGCCGTACATCTTGATGACGTCCA
Source organism: Aeromicrobium sp. 636 (assembly GCF_024433585.1). NCBI lineage: Bacteria > Bacillati > Actinomycetota > Actinomycetes > Propionibacteriales > Nocardioidaceae > Aeromicrobium > Aeromicrobium sp. 636. The sequence goes on along the minus strand of NZ_WNJU01000001.1, from coordinate 440,274 downwards.
GTGCTGCAAGGGCGACCGAGAGGTCCGCCAAATCTGAAACGTTTCGCATGTCTCGACCGGTCAGTTTGGTGATTTGGCGCAAACGGTAGGCGACGGTGTTGGGATGTACGAAAATTTCCTCGGCCGTACGCTGAAGAGACATGTTGCAGTCGATGTATGCACGAAGCGTTTCGATGATGTTGGGCTTCCCTACGAGCGGCCCGAGCCGCGAGTCGATGAGTCGGTGCGACACCCAGTGGTTGTGTGTCAGTAGAACTTCCAAGATGACGTCGGTGCACTGCGTCACCTTCCCCTGCTGTTCGCGGAACATTCCGATCTCGAGCGCGGAAAGAGCCTGTCGGCAGCTGCGGCCGGCGTCGGCCAAGCAGTCCACCGTCTCTCCTGTGCCGACGTACAGCGTTCGTTTGAGCTCAGGGTCGTCCAGCAGCGACTCCAACATCTGGACCAACTCAGCATTTGACGTGGCGGGCGAGATCAGCGCGAGCAGGAGTCCCTTACGCTCTTGCACCAGCGGATTCGGCTGAGAGTTCAGACGCGTCACGACCGTGACGAGCCTGTGACGAATGAGCGCCCATCGATGAGCCGAGATGCCAGAATCCGCTCTGATGGCGATGGCGCGATAGGGGAGGCGCGGATCCAACCCGAGCTTTCTGGATTGCCGGTTGACCGAGCCTTCATCGACTGCGGCTCCCGACGTCAGATAAGCCACCATGTCGTTGGCCACTGCGGAATACCACGTCCCCAACTCGTCGAACGTGTTCTCGAAGTTCTGCAGTTCCGAACTGCTCGACGCGTCAAAGAACGCCGAGACCCGGGAATGGGTCTGACGCACGATGTGCAGGTCGATCTCGTCGAGGCCGAGTACGAAATCGGTGATCGTGCTCTCAAGCCCGCGAAACCAGTCCAACACCGTAGTTGCCGACAACCCAGCTTCTGCGAACCTCTGGCCAGGCCCGGACAAGTCCGAAATGTCCACGTCGGCGATGACGTCTGCCATGAGCGAATGTGCGCACCGCTGCACCACGTCCCGTGCGCTGTGGGTCTCTGATTCCAACTCGCCCGTGTCTTGGTTGTCTCGCCACCACTGCCGTGCGAATGCGCTGCCGATCTCGACTTCCGCTGACAGCAATGCCGCCGCCACGTCGCTGATCGCTTGGATTCTGCCGGAGGTCATATTTCTCCTTGGACCGTCTGAAAAACACAAACTCGTCGGCCCATGAAGACCTCCGTTGTGATGCGCATCATATCTGGGTGGGGGTCACCACTAGCCTCTGCGGGTCCGATCCGACCTTGGTGCGTTCGCGGCCAGGAACGGCTCGTCCGGTCCCATCGAGTCCGGAGGATTTCCGGCTTTCGCGGATGACGGAATCAGAAAGCCGACAAAGCCCGCACACGAGGTGACCGCCGCCAGCACGGTGAAGGCGGCGACGTAAGCGGACTCCAGGGGAAAGCCATCTGCATCAACAGCAGACGTCAGGATGGTGGCCATGACGGCCGCGCCGATCGCGCCGCCGATGGTACGGATATTCGTGTTCATTCCGTTGGCGACGCCGGACTGCTCTGGCGGAACGGCCGCCAGGATCAAGGGGGCGAGACTCGCGAACACTAAACCAGTGCCGAACCCCGTCAGGCCGTTGACGATCATCACCTGGATGTGCGTCTCGTGCAGTTGCGTGAAGGCCAAGATGGCGCCGGCGCCGATCCCACTGCCTGCGATGACCACCGTCTTGGCGCCAATTGCTCTCGCGAGTGGAGCAGCGACGAGTCCGCAGACAAAGGTTGCCACTGCATTGGGGAGTGTCAGCAAACCGGACTCCGTGACGGTGAGGCCAAACCCGTAACCCGTGGACCCGGGCGTCTGCAGAAATTGGGGCATGAAGCCGAACAGGGCATACAGCGAGAACCCGATCAACAGGGCGACCAGGTTCGTTGTCCACACGCCGCGACGTTTCATCATGTGTATGTCGACGAGAGGGACCGGAATCCGCCGCTCCACGGCGACCCATGTCGCCGCGATGGCAGCCGCGGCGACCATCGTGAGGACGAGAGGCGGTGAAGTCCAACCCCATTCGGGCGCCTCCTTCAAGCCGAGAAGAAGTACGAGCAGCCAGCCAGCCAACAGCATGGCCGGCAGGATTGGAACATGTCCGGGGGTACGCACCGGCGACTCTGGCACGAAGACGATGGTTGCCACGGCTGCCACGCCAGTCAGGATGAACGGAATCCAGAACAGCCAGTCGAAGCCCAAGCCGTCGATGATCGGACCGGCGATCACGATTCCGAGGCCAAAGCCCACAGCCATGAGGGATGAGACGAATGACGCGGCGGAGCCGATTCGGTGCTCGGGGAACTCGTCTCGAATGATGCCGAACGCCAGCGGCAGTACGCCGCCACCCACACCAGAAATCATCCTTGCCGTGATCATGACTTCGATGGAGGGGGCCACCGCAGCAAGTAGTGATCCCAGGCACAGGAACATCAGGGAGATCACGAGCATCCGCTTTTTTCCATAGGCATCCCCGAGACGCCCGATGATCGGGGTGGCCACCGCGGCGGCGAGTAGATATCCGGTCAGAACCCAGGTGACCGTCGCCAAGTCGGTATTGAGTTCCAACGCGATCCTCGGAAGGACCGGCACCGTCATGGATTGAAGGAGGGAGAACGAGACAGCAGCGACGGCGAGGATGGCGTAGGTCGACTGATAGGAGGTACGTCGCGGAGAAGAGGTCAAGTCATTCCGATCGGTCTGGCGCGGCGAAGGCCGTGCTGTGGGATGGAGGAGGGGCAAGAATTCGTCGCGTCGGCAGACGCTCGGTCCTCTCCCCTCTGGCGCGGTTGCTGGCGTTCGCCGGACTCAATCAGCGTCAAGATCGCGGCATCTGGACCGACTTGATTTCGGTGAATCCCAGGATTCCGTGAGCGCCAAGTTCTCGGCCGATCCCGGACTGTTTGTATCCGCCGAAAGGCGCGAGACCGTTCCAGTTGGCGCCGTTGATGTCAATGGAGCCGGCCTGGACCTTCGAGGCGAAACCACACGCTTCGTCATCGGTGCGAGCCCATACTGCCGCGTTCAGTCCGTACTCGGTGCCGTTCGCGATGGCAACCGCGTCGTCCTCCCCGGCATACGGGAGGATGGTGAGCACTGGACCGAACACCTCTTGCTGTGCCAGAGCGATATTCGGGTCAGGGGCGGTGAAGATGTGCGGCGCCACGAAGTAGCCACGGGTGGGCAGCGCATCGGAGGGGTACGACCACACGACACGTGCTCCATCAATGTGGGCTCGTTCAATGTGGTCGGTGACCCGATGCCGTTGATTCAGATTTGCAACCGGTCCCAGGTCCGAATCGGCCAGGTCGGCAGGGCCCACGACATACTTCGCAGCCGCGGTTGCCGCAAGGTGCTCGACAAACGCGAGGTCTTCCATGGGAACGATGAGCCGGCTGAGCGCGGTACACCGCTGGCCGCTGTTGATCATCGCGCTGTGAACCGTGGCGGCAACAGCGGCTTCCATTTGGCTGCTGGGCAGCACGATGGATGGTGACTTTCCGCCAAGTTCCAAGCTTAATCGCTTGATTCGGCTGGCGGCGAGCGCCGCGACGCGGCGTCCCGCGTGAGTTGAGCCAGTGAAAGACACCATGGAGACACGGGAATCGCGAATGAGCTGTTCGCCGATCTGCGGACCCGTTCCGAAGGCCAGATTTACCGCGCCCGGTGGGAAGTCAGCAGCCTCGAGAGCTTCAGCCAGGATCAGTGCGTCTACGGGCGTCACTTCGCTCGGTTTGAGAACGACGGGGCACCTGGCGGCGAACGCCGGCGCAATCTTGCTCAGCATTTGAAAAAGTGGATAGTTCCACGGCGTTATCGCGGCAACCACGCCGACCGGTTCGCGAGTGACAACGGACCGGCCGATACGTTCTGTGAAGTCGAGGGACCTCAACGCCTCGATTGTTTGGGGAACGACTGCGATGGCTCCGGCAATCTGGTGGTTCAGGCAATGTTGGAGAGGCATTCCGATCTGCTCGGAGATCGCGAGCGCGAGTGCCGGTGCGCGTAGTTCGAGTTCGCGCTCCAGCGCTTCCAAGCGAGCGATGCGCCCCTCAATCGACAAGTTGCGCAGAACCGGGAGTACCGCAGCGGCTGCCGCAACCGCCTCGTCGACGTTCTCTGGACTGCTTTCACGCACGAAACAGATCGGCCGATCATAACTCGGGTCAGTCACGCGGATCAATTGATCACCCGTGGAAGCGACCCATTTCCCGCCGATCAGGGTCTCGTGTAATCGTCGAGACGAGATCCCCCATCGATCATCCATATGGGCACGGTACGGCTTCGGTACTCGTTGGTCTTCGGATTAGATACTCAAAGATCTCGGCGGAACTTCGTGGCTGGCGCACGATGCCTGGGCGTGCTGCATGGACGCGCGACAGCTTGCAAGGGCTGGAGTGCCCTTGGCAGGCAACCTTCCGCCGAGAGTGGGCAGCGAAGGCTGATGTAACGAGCCGTTCCGAGTCGCTCGTGGGGCATACATTTGTGGCATGACGGTGAGTGAGTCCGAGTTCTACGAGGTCGGCATGTCGTTGCCCGCTGACGTGCGAAAGCACGTCGCTCTGCGACTCCTCGAAACCGTTGATCCCGACGAAGCCTTCCACCTGGCGTCAGAGGCATGGCTGCGGACGGAGGCGGCCGCGGCATACGACCGCCTCAAGGCGGACCCAAAAACCGCGCGATCCCGGCAACAGACGTCAGGCAGCGCCTGACGTCAAAGTGGGCCGCCCGTTCATGACGGGCCACATCCACTACACCCCCGAAGCCAAACAGCATCGACAAGGCATTGACGACTGGATCGCCGAGAATTCCAGCGCCGATGCCGCGCGGCGCGCGGTCGAGGCGATCCTTGATCACATCGACTCCATCCTCGAGTTTCCCCATGCCGGGCGAGCTTTGGATGACATACGCTCAAGCGTGCACACGATGACCTACAAGAAGCGGACCCTCACCGCGTACGAAGTCGATGAGTCGTCCGACGACATCGCAATGAACATCGCAAGCGAAGCTGCCGGGAAAATGAGCTACCCGCTCGTCCGCGAGCTGGCCGCCGATGGGATCCCCGTCGCGGTGACGTGCCGGGTGCTCAAGATCGCCCGCCAGCCCTACTACCGCTGGCTCGCCCGTCCGGTCACCGACGCCGAACTAATCGAAGCGTATCCGGCGAACACGTTGTTCGACGCCCATCTCGACGCCCCGGAGTTCGGCTACCGGTTCTTGGTTGATGAGGCACACGATGCCGGGCAGCCGATGGCAGAGCGGACCGCCTGGCGGATCTTCTCGACCCAGGGTTGGTGGTCAGCGTTTGGCAAGAAGCGTGGCAGAACGGCAAGAAGCCCGAGCCACCGGTCGACGACGACCTGTGCTCCTTCGTGGCCAGGTACGGCGTGACCCGGCACGAGTTCGCCGCCGGCGCCCCGAACGAGTGTGGTTGGCCCACATCACCGAGCACTGGACCGGCGAGGGCAAGCTCTATCTCTGTGCGATCAAGGACGTCTACTCCAACCGGATCGTCGGCTATTCGATCGACTCACTGATGAAGTCCCGTGTCGCTGTCGAGGCTCTCAACAAAGTGGTCGCCAGCCGAGGCGATGTGGCCGGATGCGGGCTTCAAACCGACCGCGTGTCCCAGCTTCGCAGCAGGAAGTTCGTCCACGCCCTCCACCGTCACGCCATGATCGGCTCGATGGGCCGCGTCGGCTCTGCCGGCGACAACGCCGCCATGGAGTCGTTCTTCTCGCTGCTGCAAAAGATCGTCCTGGACCGTCGCTCCTGGTCCACCCGAGAGGAGTTGTGCACCGCGCTCGTCCGCTGGATCGAAAGGACCTACCACCGACGCCGGAGGCAAGCCGCCCTCGGACGTTTGGCCCCGGTCGAATACGAGATCATCACGGCCCCAACCGCGGTCCAAGCGGCCTAACCGAAACTGTCACCAGGTCGTGCAGCAGACCCAACCTCGTGCTCCGGTCCGTGGGTGGCCCTGAGGCGGTCGAGAAGTTCCTGCGAACCCTGGGCGACGACCGCACGCAGCTCGACTCCTACGAGCCGGACCTGAACACCGTCACGCCGGGCCAGGCCGCGAACACGACGACGCCGACCGCGTTCGCGACGGCGCTGCAGGCGGCGGTGGAGACGAAGGCGCTCGCGCCTCGGGAACGTCGCACCCTGCTGGACTGGATGGGCGGCAACAGCACGGGTGACACGCTGATCCGTGCCAGCCTCCCGGCCGGGTGGGAGGTCGCCGACAAGTCCGGTGGTGCCGGCGGCATGCGCAACGACATCGGCGTGGTCACCGGCCCCGACGGTCAGACGGTCTACCTCGCGGTGTTCACGTCGACCAACGATCCCGAGGCCGAGTACGACGACGTCGTGGTCGAGGAGGCCGCGCGCGCGGTGCTGGCCGAGTACTCCTGACCAGGCCGCTGCGGCACGCCGGCCTGCTCGGCGAGACGCCGCAGCAGGGGAGCGAGCTGGCGCTCGGCCACCGCAGGATGCTCGGGGTGCCACTGGATCCCGGTGATGGGTGCGCTGTCGTGGACGACCGCCTCCACCACGCCGTCGACGCCGTGCGCGACCACGCGGAGTCCGTCGCCGAGCCGGTCGACGGCCTGGTGATGGCTGCACAGCACGTCCCGGGCGACCTCGACCGACGAGGCCAGCGTCTCACCGCGGAGCTCGACCCGATTCGGGACGAAGGGGTCGTCGCCGTCGGCTCGGTGCGCGTGGCCGGTCTCGAGGTGGGGCACGAGCGTGCCGCCCAGCGCGACGTTCAGGAGCTGCAGTCCCCGGCAGATGCCCAGCAACGGGGTCCCGGAAGCCAGGCACCGGCGCACGGCCTCGATGTGGGCGCGGTCGGCCTCGGGCTCGTGGTGGCCCGCCCCGGGGTAGTCGGTGACCCCGTCGTAGAAGGTCGGGTCGACGTCCTCACCACCCATCAGCACGACCGCGTCGGCACGCAGGACGGCGGCCATCGTCACCTCGGGCTCGACCTCCGCCGATGCGACGGCCCGGACCCGCCATCCGAGGCCCCGCGCCACCGCCGCGGTGGCGCCGTTGAGGGCGTCCAGCTCCTGCTGGAACCGGGCCGCGTGAGGGCGGCTCGTGCGCAGGTGCAGGAGTGCCAGCGTGGGGCGCGAGGTGGTGGTGGGGGAAGACATGCCCCGAGCCTAGAGATCACGTGTGACGCACATGTTTCAGATTCGTGGCCTCCAGACGGCTGGGGTCGGGTCCCGTAGGTCGCCCCCTCTAGACTCATGCTTCACACTGCGGCGCCCGCCGCGATCCTCGACCAAAGAGAGACATGGACATACACAGTACGAACCCCCTGCCTGCAGCTGAGCGACACGCGGTCGGGGGGAGTGGGAACTGATGTGGTTGCTGACTCTGCTGCTGGGCGTCCTGGTGGTGTTGCTGATCACCGCGGTGACCGGCTACTTCGTCGCCCAGGAATTCGCCTACATGGCGGTCGACCGGGCCCGGTTGGGCTCGCTGGCCGAGCGCGGTGACCGCCGCGCCGAGCGCGCGCTGTCGGTGACGGGCCGCACCTCCTTCATGCTGTCCGGCGCCCAGCTGGGCATCACCGTGACCGGCCTGCTCGTGGGTTACGTGGCCGAGCCGTTGATCGGTGCGTCGCTGGGCACCGCCCTGGGCGGCGTCGACGTGCCGACGGGTGTCGGCATCGCGATCGGCACCGTCCTGGCCCTGCTGTTCTCGACCTTCGTGCAGATGATCTTCGGCGAGCTGTTCCCGAAGAACCTGGCGATCGCGAAGCCCGAGCCCGTCGCCTTGTGGCTCGCTCGCTCGACGACCCTCTACCTCGCCGCGTTCGGCTGGCTGATCACGCTGTTCGACGCGGCCTCCAACGCGCTGCTGCGCGTCCTGAGGATCGAGCCCGTCCACGACGTCGAGCACGCCGCGACCCCGCGCGACCTCGAGCACATCGTCGAGCACTCCGGACGCAGCGGCGACCTGCCGCACGAGCTGTCGACGCTTCTGGACCGGGTGCTGGACTTCCCCGACTCCGACGTCGAGCACGCCATGATCCCGCGGTCGCGAGTCGACGTGCTGCGCGCCGACGACACGCTGGCGGAGGTGCGCGCCGTGATGGCGTCGGGCCACTCCCGGTACCCGGTCCTCAGCGAGGACGAGCAGATCCTGGGCATCGTCGAGCTGGCCGACGTCCTCGTCGCGGACGACCCCGGGCGCACGGCAGCCACCCTGGCGCGTCCGGCGCTGATCCTGCCCGCGACGATGAACCTCCCGATGGCCCTGCGAGAACTACGGGGGTCCAAGCGTCAGCTGGCCTGCGTCGTCGACGAGTACGGCAGCTTCGACGGTGTGCTGACGATCGAGGACATGGCCGAGGAGCTCGTCGGTGAGATCACCGACGAGCACGACCCGGCAGATCCGTCCGTCGAGTCGATCGACGACGACGGCACCTGGGTGATGGGCGGCGACGTCCACATCGACGAGGTCGAGCGCGCCGTGGATCGCGAGTTGCCGCACGGCGACTACGAGACCATCGCCGGCCTCGTCATCGCCGAGCACGGCACGCTGCCCGACGTCGGCTCCACGATCGAGGTCGACCTGCCGGTGGATCCGGCGACCCTGGCCGAGATCGGTGCACCGGCCAGGACGCGGATGCGCGTGGAGGTGCTCGAGATCGACCGGCACGTCCCCGCGCTCGTGCGCATCACGTGCCCGATCGACATCACCGACGAGAACGAGGAGAACGACCGATGAGCGACCCCTGGCTGATCGGTCCGGCGACCGTCGCGCTCATCGCACTGAGCGCCTTCTTCGTCGCGGTGGAGTTCGCCTTGCTGGCCGCCAAACGGCACCGACTCGAGGACGCCGCCGCCACCAGTCGCTCCGCGCGCGCCGCTCTGCGCAGCTCGGGCGAGCTCACACTGCTGCTCGCGGGATCGCAGCTGGGCATCACGGCCTGCACCCTGGCGCTCGGCGCCATCACGAAGCCGGCCGTCCACCACTGGCTGACACCGTGGTTCGAGACCTGGGGCATGGCGCTGTGGGTCGCGGACGTCGCCGGCTTCGCGCTGGCGCTGGTGATCGTGACGTTCCTGCACCTCGTGGTGGGGGAGATGGCGCCGAAGTCCTGGGCGATCGCGCACCCGGAGCTCTCGGCCACCGTGTTGGCGATCCCGATGCGCGGGTTCATGTGGCTGACGCGTCCGCTGCTGATCGGGCTCAACGAGATGGCGAACTGGTGCCTGCGGAAGGTCGGCGTCGAACCGGCTGACGAGCTGTCGGCAGGGCAGAACTCCGATGATCTCCGGCACCTGGTGGCCCACTCGGCCACCGCCGGCACCCTGGACCCGACCTACTCCAGTCAACTGGCGGTCGTCCTCGAACTGGAGTCGTTGACCGTGGCAGACCTGGTCGAGCCGGGAACGCGGCCCACTGCTGTGGCGACCGACGCCTCGGTGGCGGAGGTGCGGCAGGCGGCCCTGCACTCGGGCCACCTGCGGATCCTCCTGGCCGATGACGAAGGAGCCCGCGGCTTCGTACACGTGCGCGACACCCTGCTGCACGCCGACGACAGCAACGCCGATGCGCTGCTGCGGCCGGTGTTGGCCCTCGAGCCGTCGACGCCGGTCTACCAGGCGTTGACGTCGATGCGCGAGACCCGGAACCACCTCGCCGTCGTGGCCGCAGCGGGCGAGGCGACCTACGGCGTGATCACGATGACCGACGTCCTGGACCGGCTGTTCCCGTCCGCGCCGGTCGGCGCGGACGGGGCAGCGAACTAGGTGCCGGTGCCGCCGGGCGTCGCCGTTCCGGCGGTCGTCGTCTGCGCTCCGGTGGCGGGTGGCGGGTTGACCAGCACGGTGTCGGCCGTCGCCCGCTCGGCGTCGGTGCGCTGGTCCCAACCGGGCCGGCGCAGCGCGTAGAAGATGAGCGGTGGAGCACCGAGTCCGATCACGACCAGGAGCACCACGAGCGGGTACCCATATTCGGACAGTCCGCTGAAGCCGGACGGACGGACGAAGGCCAGGATGAACGCCACGGCGCAGGCCACGAAGCCCAGCCCGCCGACGAAGGTCATCGCCGGCGTCCGGTAGGTCCGCACGACGTCGGGCTGGGACTTCCTCAGCTTCAGCGCCGCCGCGAACATCAGCATGTACATGATCAGGTACAGCGCGGCCGCCATGTCGACCAGTGCGATGAACGCCGTGTTGCCGTTGGGCAGGAGCACGAACAGCAGCGCCAGCAGCGTCACGATGAGCCCCTGGACGCCGAGGATGCCGACCTGGACGCCCGCCTTGTTGCGGCGCTGCAGCAGCGGCGGCAGCAGGCCCCTCCGCGCCGCGGCGAGCAGACCACGCGAGGGACCGGCGATCCACGTCACGACGGACGCGAACGCGCCCAGCGCGATGAGCGCGGAGATCACCGGGGTGCCCCAGGACATGTCCCAGTGGTCGAAGAACTCCTGGAACGCGAGGTTGATGCCGTTCGTCAGCCCGAGCTCCTTCTTGGGCACGGCCAGGCTGATCGCGATCGTCGGCAGGATGAACACCAGCAGGATCAGCCCCGTGGCCAGCGCGATGGACTTGGGGAACCCGCGACCGGGGTCCTTCATGTCGTTCGCGTGCACCGCGTTGACCTCCATGCCGGCGTACGCCAGCACGTTGGAGACGATCAGCACGATCGACGCGAGCCCGGTCCACGGCGGGATGACGGCCTCGGCCTCCAGGGGCGTCTGCGACTTCTCTCCGGTGGTGAGCCACACGATGCCGAAGATGATCAGCAGCGCCGCCGGCAACAGGGTGCCGAAGATGCCGCTCCACGAGCCCACCTTGGCGAACAGGTTGCCGCCGGCCAGGGTGATCATCGTGGATCCCCAGTACAGGACGAGGATGACCGCCGCGGTGTAGAGGCCCTTGTTCGCGAGCCCTTCGTCACCGATCACGAACGACAGGCTGGCCGCGATGAACGCGATCTGGGTCGGGTACCAGACGACGTTCTGGATCCACTGCAGCCAGATCGCCAGGAATCCCGCCCGGTCGCCGAACGCCTCGCGCACCCAGGTGAAGACGCCACCCTTCCAGCCGGTCGCGAGCTCGGCCGCGACGAGCGCCGTCGGCACGAGGAACACGATCGCAGGCACGATGAACAAGAAGATCGACCCGAGCCCGTAGAGGGCCATCGCCGGAAGGGAGCGCAAGGACGCCACGACGACCACGGTGAGCATCGCCAACTGGGCGACGGACATCGCGACGTTCGCGCTGGCCGCCGGCGCGCCGATCGCCGGACCCGAGTGCTCCGGTGGGTTGCGGTGCCCCGGCTCCCCGTAGGGATGAGGCTTGACGTGCTCCGCCGACGGAGCGTGTGTCCCGTCGGCCCGGACATGCTGCCCGGTACCGCTGTTCGTGTTCGCTGTCCTATGCCCTGTCGCCATGGTCTCGCCCCATCAGTCGGTGCTCGTGCAACTCGGTCAGTGGTGGAAGCCGGAACGCTGCCCCTCGGTGGGCATCGGACCGGTGAGGGCGTCGAGGTAGGCCACCTCGTCACGCAGATCCGCGAGGAACGCCGCCGCGAGATCATGGCTGAACCCGTTGCGCACCACGATGCGCTGCACCGTGAGCTCGGGCAGGTCGTCCGGCATCGGGTAGGCCGGAACCAGCCAGCCCTTCGTCCGGAGCCGGTCCGACAGGTGATAGAGGTTCCAGTTCTGGGTGTGCCCCTCGCGCAGGGCCCAGGCGAAGACCGGGATGTCGGACCCGTCGTTCCAGAGCTCGAACGCCGGCATCTTGGCGATCTCGCCCGAGAGGAAGAGCGCGACGTTGCGGGAGTTCTCCTGGACCGCCGTGTAACCGGTCCGGCCCAGGCGCAGGAACATGTAGTACTGCAGCAGCACCTGCGAGCCCGGCCGCGAGAAGTTCAACGCGAACGTCGGCATGTCGCCACCGAGGTAGGACACCCGGAAGATGAGTTCCTCGGGCAACGACTCCAGATCGCGCCACACGACCCAACCGAGACCGGGGTACACGAGTCCGTACTTGTGACCCGAGGTGTTGATCGACACCACGCGCTCGACCCGGAAGTCCCAGGCGAGGTCGGGCTGGACGAACGGTGCGATCATGCCGCCGGAGGCTCCGTCGACGTGGATCTTGACGTCGAGCCCGGTCGACTCCTGGATCCGGTCGAGTGCCTCGGCGATCTGGGTGACCGGCTCGTACATGCCGGTGTAGGTGACGCCCATGATCGCCACGACGCCGATGGTGTTCTCGTCGACGTAGGACTCCAGGTCGTGTCCGTCGAGCACCTTGTGCTCGAGCGAGATCGGCACGTAGCGGGCCTCGACCTCGAAGTAGTTGCAGAACTTCTCCCAGCAGACCTGCACCGCCGTGGAGAGCACGAGGTTCGGCCGGTCGGTCGACTTCCCCTCAGCGCGGCGGGCGGTCTGCCACCGGCGCTTGAGCGCCAGTCCGCCGAGCATCGCGGCCTCCGACGACCCGATGGTGGACGTACCGATCGTGTGCTCGTGGTCCGGTGCGTGCCACAGGTCGGCGAGCATCGTCCAGCAGCGAGTCTCGACCGCCGCGGTCTGCGGGTACTCGTCCTTGTCGATCATGTTCTTGTCCGCGGCCTCGCTCATCAGGCGCACGGCGTGATCGTCCATCCAGGTGCCGACGAAGGTCGCGAGGTTCAGTCGCGCGTTGCCGTCGAGCATCGCCTCGTCGTGGACGATCTGGTAGGCGGTCTCGGGAAGGGACTCGCCCGGTGGGAAGTCGTACTTCGGCAGTTCGGTGGCCTCTCCGGGCCTGGCGAAGATCGGATTGAGCTCGACAACTCCCGGCTCTTCGGCGCGGTGTGCTGCTCGGGTGGAATTCGTAACCATGACGCCCCCGTGGCGAGTCGGTACCTCCGGTGAGGGGGACCTTTTTCAGGTTAAGCCCGACTCGATGAAGTGCAAAGCCGAACACGGGAGAACGGTGGAATTCGCAGTGATCGCAGGGTTATTACATGAGGGCCGACGCTCGCTCAACCGCCCATGGGAGCCGGGTCGCGTCCATCTCGTCACGGCATGCGATGAGCTCGGGGCCCTGCTTGCCCCAGTGAAGAGTCTCACCGAGTGAGCACCCACGACGTCCGGGTCGGAAGGGCTGCTCTGGCAGCATGGAGCCCGTGTCCGAGCCCCGTGTCGTCGCCGTCAGCCGGGACGACCGGCACCGCTTCAGCAAGGTGCCCGCCACGTCGATCCACCTGGTCGCCGGCCACGGGGTGGACGGTGATGTCCATGCCGGAGCGACGATGAAGCACCGGTACGGGCCGCACCGTGGACAGACGCTCCCGAACCTGCGCCAGGTGCACCTGCTGGCCGCGGAGCTCTTCGAGGAGGCGCGCTCCGCGGGCTACGAGCTGGGGCCGGGCGATCTCGGCGAGAACGTGCTCACGGAAGGCGTCGACCTCCAGGTCCTGCCGGAGGGGACCCTGGTGGACCTCGGCGGGCCCGTCGTGCGGCTCACCGGTTTGCGCAATCCGTGCGTGCAGATCAACCGGTTCAAGCCGGGCCTGATGAAGGTCGTGCTGTCGAAGGCCGACGGCACGCCCTCGGAGCGTCCCGTGCCGCTGAGCCGGGCGTCGGCCGTCCGCAAGGTGGGCGTGATGGCCGTGGTCGAGATCGGCGGTGACGTCGCTGCAGGTCAGCCGATCGCCGTGACGCTGCCGGACGGTCCCCACATGCCGCTGGCTCCGCTCTAGTCCTGGACCAACCGCGCCGGGAAGCCGCCCGTGGCGACCGGGCCCCACGAGGTCGGGGTGATGCGGATGATGCTCTTGCCCTGGTCGAGCATCGCCTGGCGGTACTCGTCCCAGTCGGGATGCTCGCCCGAGATGTTGCGGAAGTACTCGACGAACGCGTCGAGGGCCTCGGGAACGTCGAGGACCTCGGCGGTCCCGTCGACCTGGACCCAGGCGTCGTTCCACTCGTCCGACAGGACGACGACGCTGACCTGCGGGTCGCGGCGGGCGTTGCGGGTCTTCGCTCGCTCGGGGTAGGTCGAGATCACGAGACGTCCGGAGTCGTCGACGCCGCCGGTGACGGGCGAGGCCTGGGGGCGTCCGTCGGCGCGACGCGTGATGAGGATGAACCGATGACGCGGCCGGACGAACTCCAGCAGCTCGTCGAGGTCGACGTGGGTGTTCGTGGCGATGGAGCGAGGCATGGGCTCACGCTACGCCCGGGGCATCATGGACGGCATGTCCGAATCCACGGTCCTGGCCGCCGGCGCCGTCATCGTGGACCCCGCCGGCCGTCTCCTGCTGGTCCGTCGCGGCCACGATCCGGGACGCGGTCTGTGGTCGGTCCCCGGAGGAAAGGTCGAGCCGGGGGAGACCCTCGCCGAGGCCACCGCGCGCGAGGTGCTGGAGGAGACCGGACTGGACGTCACCGTCGGCCGCGAGCTCTGGGTGGCCCGGGTGCCCACGGGCGACGGACGTGAGTACGAGATCCACGACTTCGTCGCCAGGGTCGTCGGCGGGACGCTGCGCGCCGCCGACGACGCCGACGACGCGGCGTGGTTCGAGCCCGGACAGCTGGAGCGACTTCCCCTCGTGGACACCCTGCTCGACCACCTGCGCCGGGCCGGATTCGTCGCCGACGGCTGATCGCGCTCAGGGGTCGCGCGGGGTGAAGTCGCCCATCACGTCGTCGCCGGGCTGCACGATCCCGAAGCTGGACTCGGGGAAGGGATGCCACACGCCCGACAGGGCGCCGACGGGCTCGGACACCACGACGCGCGTCTCCTCGGAGAGCCCGACGAACGCGGGATTGTCCGGGTAGAGGGAGCGCAGGGTCGCCATCGCGGTGCTGACGTACAGCGTCCGGCTCTGGCGCTCAGTCGAGTATCGGAAGGCCCACAGGCTCTCGCCGTCGGACGTCGCGACCGTCATCTGCATCGGGTTCTCGACCCCGTGACGGCGCCCCGTCGCCTCGACGAAGCCGACCATCCGCTCGACCGCCGCGACCGGGTCGTCCTCGAGCCCGAACGTCAGGGCGAGGTGGAACATCACCTCGGAGTCGGTCGAGCCCTCGACGCTGGAGAAGAGCGCGGGGTCGATCGCCAGGAACAGGTCGCGCTTCATCCGCCCGAACTCGCGGATCGCGCCGTTGTGCATCCACAGCCAGCGACCGTGACGGAAGGGGTGGCAGTTCGTCTGCTGCACGGGCGAGCCGGTGCTGGCTCGCAGGTGCGCGAAGAACAGGCCCGACGAGGTCGATCGCGCCAGCTCGCGCAGGTTCTGGTCGTTCCACGCCGGCTCGACGCCGCGGAACAGCACCGGGACCTCGGGACCCCGCGTGTCGGGCATGGACCGAGTCGTCGTGTCCAGGCCGTACCAGCCGACTCCGAAGCCGTCCCCGTTCGTCGCCTCGGCCCCCATCTGCGCGTGCAGGCTCTGGTCGATGAGGGAGGGCGACGGCCGGTAGAGCAACTCCTCGAGCAGGATCGGACTGCCCGAGTACGCCAGCCACCGACACATCGTGAGCTCCTCCCGCAGGCCATGCCACGGGCAGCGTCTCCCAGATCGCGAGCCGGCGCATCATCCGCTGGGGATGAGGCGGATCGGCGCGGTTCGGCGTGGACTCGGGATGTCACACCCGTACCACCGACAAGGAGACCGACGATGGCGCAATCGACATTGACCGTCTGGAAGTTCAACACCCCCGAGGGAGCGGAGGAGGCCGAGCACACCCTGCAGGACCTGAGCAAGCAGAACGTCCTCAACCTGCTCGACGCCGCGACCGTCTCCTGGCCCGAGGGCAAGAAGAAGCCGAAGACCAAGCAGCTGTACTCGACCACCGGCGTCGGGGCCCTCGGTGGGGCCTTCTGGGGCCTGCTCTTCGGGATCATCTTCTTCCTGCCGGTCATCGGCGCGGCCGTCGGGATGGCGGCCGGAGCCCTGGCGGGCGCGCTGACCGACGTCGGGATCGACGACGACTTCATCAAGAAGGTCCGAGACAAGGTGACGCCCGGGACGTCGGCGCTCTTCGTGCTGACCTCCGACGTGGTGCTGGACAAGGTCAAGGACGCGTTCGCGAGCCACGAGCCCGAGGACCTGCTCTTCACCAACCTCAGCAGCGACCAGGAGGCCGCGCTGCGGGAGGCCTTCGGCACCGAATGAGCCACGCCTGAGACCGGCCGACGCGCGACGCACGAAGGGGGACCGATGGACGACAACAACACCGGCGTGGCCGAAGGTCAGCCGTCACGCGGCCGATCGGCGGCGGCGGTGCTGTGCCTGGTCGTGGCCGCCCTGCTCACGATCCCGGCGGGCGTCGCGTACTGGGGGCAGCGGACGCTGAACGACACACAGCAGTACGTCGAGACGGTGGGCCCTCTCGCGAAGTCGCCCGAGCTGCAGGACGTGATCGCGAGCACCGTCACCGGCGCGATCGAGAAGCAGGTCGACGTCCGGCGCCTGCTGGACGACGTGTTCGCGCGGACCGGCACGGAGGCCGCGCGCCTCGACCTGCTCGCCGGACCGCTGGTCGCCGCGATCGACGCGGCGGTCGACCGCGAGGTGCGGGCCGTCCTCGCGTCCTCGACGTTCGACGAGATCTGGGTCCGCGTGAACACCCGCGTCCAGCAGCTGGTCCACCGGCTGCTGGCCGGAGGGGGCGGGGGCCTGGTCTCGCTCCGGGGCGATGACGTCGTCCTCGACGTGGGCGAGATCATCGACGAGGTCAAGTCCCGGCTCGCCGCGCGTGGGCTGACCTTCGTGCAGGACGTGTCCGTCCCACGCGAGGACCGCGAGGTCGTGCTGATGAAGGCGCCCCGGCTCGAGGAGGTCCGGACGATCTACGCGTTCGCCAACCCGGTGGCCCGCTGGATGCTCCCGGCGGTCGCGGTGCTCTTCCTGGCCGCCTTCGTCCTGGCGGGCCGCCGGGCGCGCATGGCCGTCGCGATCGGGATCGCGGTGGCGCTCAACGCCCTCCTGCTCGCGCTGGCGCTGTCGGTCGGGCGCCAGCTGTTCGTCGACGGACTCTCCGACACCTCGTTCGGCCCGGCCAGCGGCTCCTTCTACGCCACCTTGCTCGCGTACCTCTACCGCGGCCAGACGGTCGTGCTGTGGCTGGGGATCACCCTCATCGTGGCCGGCTGGTTCGCGGGACGGAACCGGTACGCCACGGCCGTGCGTGAAGCGGTCCGCGATGGGCTGGAGCGGGCGGGCTCGACCGTGCTGGGCCGGCAGGGACACGAGGCGGGGAGCTGGGTCGCGGCCAATGCGGCGTGGCTCCGTGTCACGGCGGTCGTCGTGGCCGCGGTCGTCCTGCTGTGGGGCGGCGATGTCGACCTCTCCCGGTGGTGGTGGTCGCTCGCGCTCGCCGTCGGGTTGCTCGCGGTGGTGCAGTTCCTCATCGGCGCCGCGCGCCCAGGAGCCCGGTCGGCGGAGCCGACCGCCTCGACCGATCCGCTGCCTGCCCCGTCCTCGAGGTGACCCGGGCCCATGACCCCACAGCCCCAGCCCCGCCAGGTCTTCGAGATCCGCATCAGCGGCGCCGTTCCCGACGCCGTGATCGCCGAGGTCGGCGGGATCGAGGTGGTCAACCGCGAACTGCTCACCGCGGTCCGGACCCGGCTGCGCGACCAGGCCGACCTCCACGGATTCCTTGCGACCCTGCGCACGTACGGTCTCGAGGTCGTCGAGGTCCGCCGACTCACCCCGGCGGCCGATGACGCGGACGCACCATGAGCACCCCCGAAGACGGCGAGGAGTACGAGTTCACGATCGTCGGCGACCTGGGCCCGGTGTTGCGGTGGGCCCTGCGGCCCGGCCGCGTCGTGGAGTCGCACCCGTGCACGACCTTCGTGACGGTCACATCGGCGGACCTGGGGGCCATCGTCGCTCGGCTCGATCCGCCGGGACTTCGGCTGGAGAGCGTACGCCTGCTCCGCGGCGCGAGGACCGGCTGACCGTCGGCCCGGGGCTCGTCCCCGGTGGCACGAGCCGGATGTCGGTGTTTCATTGGAGACCAAGGACTCGGCGCGCGTCGCGCGTCGCTCACCGGGGATTCGGGGAGGTGGACACCGTGTCCGCGTCATCGGCTCCGCGCCCGTCAGGGGACGACCACGCATGGCCCGGCGCCACCGCGCCGCACGGCTGGCACGGCGTCCCGGAGCTACCCCGCCAATTCCATCCGCGGCCCGACCTGCTCACGCGGCTCGACGCCGAGCCGGGGTGCCGCCTGGTCCTGGTCAGCGCTCCGGCCGGCACGGGCAAGACCGCACTCGTGACCGACTGGGTGAGGACGCGCCGGCCTGCGGAAACCGCGTGGATCACGTTCGACGAGGACGATGCGTTCTGGCCCGGACTGGGCGCCGCCCTCGTGCGGCTCGGACTGGACGTCCCGGTGGCCGCGCTGCCCACCGCGGAGGTGGCACTCGACCTGGACGTGCGGCGTCGCCTCGCTCTCGCGGTGGCCTCGTCCGCGCACCCGGTCACCGTCGTCGTCGACGGGTACGAGGTCGACTCCGCCGCCGTCGCCGGCGATCTGGACTATCTGCTCAAGCACAGCGGACGCCGGCTCCGGCTCGTCCTGCTGACCCGAGCCGACCCGGTGCTGCCGCTCTACCGGTACCGACTCGACGAGACGATCGTGGAGGTCAGGATGGCGGACCTGGCGTTCACCGATCACGACGCCGAGGCGTTGTTCGAGGCGATGAGGGTGCCGCTCGGGCGGGCCGACGTGCGGCTGCTGAACGACCGTGCGCGCGGCTGGGTCACGGGGCTGCGACTCGCGGCCAAGTCGTCGGCCGGGCCGGCGGACGCGACCCAACGGCTCGCCGGCGCCCAGGGCAGCATCGCGGAGTACCTCGTGGGCGAGGTGCTGCAGGCCCATCCGCCGCGGGTGCGCGACCAGCTGATGGCGCTCAGCGTCCCCGACACCATCGAGCCGGGACTGGCCGAGGAGTTGGTCGGCCAGCGGGCGGGCCGGACCCTGGCGGCCCTCGAGCATGTCAACGTGTTCATCGAGCCCGTCCCCGAACAGGCGGGGCACTACCGGTTCCAGCCGTTCTTCCGGGACCTGCTGCGCGCGGAGCTGGCCTACCGGGCGCCCGCGACCCTGCTCGATCTGCACGTGCGGACAGCGGCGTGGTTCGCCGGCCGGGGCATGCTCGGCCCCGCGGTGCACCACCACGGCGCCGCGGGTCGTTGGGACCTCGCGGCCGAGGCCGTCGTGCGTCAGGCGATGATCGGGCGGTTGCTGGCGGACCCCGGAACGAGCGCTCTGGTTCAGACGCTGCGCGCGATCCCCGACGACCTCGACCACGACGCCGCGGCCGTCGTGCGTGGCGCGCTGGCGCTCTTCGACGGGGACGTCCAGCGGGTCGACGTCGAGCTGACCCGGTTCGAGGGACGTCGTGAGCCGCGCGACGAGAGCATGCGACACGCGGTCGTCACGCTCCAGGCTGCCCGGGCACGCAGAGCCGTCGATCCGGTCGTGTCGCTGGCTCTGGCGCGCCGCGCCGCGCGTCTGATCGGGACGGAGCAGCCTGCTCCCGGCCGGTGGCGCGCACCCCGGGCTCTCGTGGCTTTGGTCGAGGGCCACGCCGAGCTTCGCCTGGGTCGTCCCGGCCGTGCCGAGGACTCCCTGCGGCGCGCCTCGTCGGTGAGGGAAGCCGGCACGGTGCGGGTCGAGAGCCTGGGACTGCTCGCCCTGCTCGCTGGCCTCTCGGGCGACCTCGTACGCGCTGACGCGCTCGCCTCCGAGGCGATCGCCGCCGGTGGGAACGAGGGTGCGGGACCGGGGGAGCGGCCGGCCTACGGCGACCTCGCACTGGCGTGGCTGGCCACCGAACGGTCGGATCCACGCACCGCCGGTGAGCACGTCCGGGCCGCCCGGAGGACCGACCTCATCGCATCGGATCCGGTGGCACGGGCGGTCGCGACCTGGGTCGACACCCGGCTGGGGCAGACCCGCGCAGACACCTCCGGCGCCCTCGCCGCGCTCCGTGAGCTGGTCGCCGGGCTCGCGGCCGCCGACGTGTGGATCGCCGACCGGACCCGTGAGGAGATCGTCCGCCTGCTGCTGCTCAGCGGCGATGCGCCGGGCGCGCTGGCAGAGCTCGACGGGCGTCCCGTTTCACCGTCGATCGCGCTGCTGACCGCTCGGGCGAGGGCCGATCTCGGCGATGACGAGGGCGCCACCCGGGCGCTCGTGCTGGCGTGTTCTGCCCGTGCGTCGCTGCCGGTGCGCGTCGGCGCGATCCTCGTGCGGTGCGAGCAGTTGCTGGGCCAGGGCGATGCGACGCGTGCCCGCGAGTGCCTGGGGACGGCGGTGACGCTGGCGCGGCGCTCCGGCCTGAGGCGCCCGTTCCGCGAAGCGGCTCCCGCGGTTCGACGCCTCCTGGCGCGTGAGGAGTCGGCGCCGGTCCCGACCGCCCTGCCATCCGGCGGCCCGCTCGAGGAGCTGACCGCCAAGGAGCTGGAGGTGCTCGAGCACCTCGGCGAGCTGCTGACGACGGAGGAGATCGCCGCGGCCATGTACATCTCGGTGAACACCGTGCGGACGCACGTGCGCCACATCCTGCGCAAGCTCGGGGTGTCGCGCCGCAACGCGGCGGTCCGGGTCGCCCGGCAGTACGAGCTGCTGGGCCACTGAGACCTCAGTGCTCACCCTCGGGCGACCCGCGACGGTCCGTGCGAGCCCACCGGACCGCTGAGACGAACAGCTTGACGACGACGCCGAGCAGGATGAGGTTCAGCAGGATCTGGGCCGTCACCAACAGCCGCATCGACTGGGTCACCGGGACGATGTCGCCGAAGCCGACCGTGGCCAGACAGGTCACCGTGAAGTAGAGCGCGTCCGTGCGGGGCAGCGGCTCGTTGAACGCCGCCGGGTCGCTGGTCGACGCGGCGAGATAGGTCCGCGCGAAGATCACGAGGAAGACGGGCACCACGAGCGCGAGCGCCTCCACCGCCCGGATGGTCGGGTGGCTCGAGCGCACGATGAGGGGGACCTGGACCGCGGCCACGGCACCGAACGCGACCAGCGCCACGGCCAGCCCCGTGAACTCCGTCCCGGCGGATCGCAGGGGCACGAGGCAGTAGGCGGCAGCCAGGGCGGCGAGTGAGACCGCGACGCGCACGGCGGCGATCCAGCCGAGCCGGCGCACGGAAGGGGACGACCGCGCTTCGCTCATGTGATCGCGCCTCCTGCGGGCCGAGGTGTCCTGCGACGGGGTGCGCTGCCGGGGAGCTGCGGAAACGCTGGCTCGAGCGTAGTCAGAACATCCGCCCCTCCCGTGGCTCGGTCCCTGAGCCTGCGGTTCGAGCCCTCCGCGCCGCCATGGCGCCGCACCGGCTGAGTGGTCAGCCGTTGCCGCGGTTCTTGCCCTTCGCCTTGCCCTTGTCGCTGTTGCCCTGCCCCCGGTTCGCGGGGGTGGCGTCCTTCGGGGCACCCGGGGAGGGAGGCCGCACGGCGCCGCCCGACCGGGCGATGGTGATCGACGGGGCCACGGCGACCGACAGCGTGATCGTGGCGCCGTCGGGGAGCCGGCCGGACTTGTCCACCGCCACGACCTGGCCGATGTCGCTCGGCCGCGTGACCTCCTTGCGTCTCACCACGAACCCCTGCTCCTCCAGCTCGGCCGCCGCCTTCGCGTAGCCCTTGCCGATGACCGAGGACGCCGACACGGGCACCTTGCCCGAGGCGACCGAGATCTCGATCGCGGTGTCCTCCGGTGCCTCGTCACCCGGCTCGGGGGACTGCGCGATGACGTTGCCCTGCGCCCGGGTGGCCACGTCGACCACGACGGCTCGCGGGATGAGACCGGCGGCCCGGATCTCCTCGGCCGCGTCCAGCGCGCTCATCCCGACCACGTCGGGCACCTCGGGATCTCCGCCCAACAGCTGCCGCGCGCCCAGCACGACCACCAACGCCAGGACCACCGCGATAGCCGCATAGGCCGGGACGGGCCCCCCGCGCCGCCGCGGTGCGTCGCGTGCCGGGCCGGGAGTGGGAGCCGTGTTGAGGTCGGCCGTGGAGTGCCAGGGCTGGGGCAGCGAGATCTCGAAGGTGGCCGGCAGGTCGATCGACTCGGCAGCGCCCAGCGCGGCCGCCTGGTGCGCCACGTCGGCGGCCGTGGCCGGTCGGTCGGCCGGCTTCTTCGCGGTCATCGTGCGGAGCAGCCGCTCGACGCCGGCCGGGACGGGCGGCTCCAGCGCCGGGAGCTCGTCGTGCAGTTGCGCCACCGCCGTCGCGACGGGGGTGTCGCGGCGGAACGCGGAGCGGCCGGTGAGGCAGTGGTACGCCACCAGGCCGAGGGAGTAGAGGTCGGACTGCGGGCTCGCGGCCTGACCGCGCACCTGCTCGGGGCTGATGTAGTCGGTCGTGCCGACCAGCGCGTCGGTGTCGGTCAGCGGATCGCTCGTGGCCGCCTGGGCGATCCCGAAGTCGACCAGCACCGTGCGGCCGGCCGGCGTCAACATGATGTTCGCGGGCTTGAGGTCGCGGTGGACGATCCCGGCGTCGTGCGCGGCCTGCAGACCCGCGGCGACCTGCTGGACGATCGACATCACCTGGTCGGGGGGAAGAGGACCCCGCTCCTTGAGCAGTTCCGACAACGAACGACCCTCGACGTACTGCATGACGATGTACGTCGAGCCGTCCGACGACGGGTCGTCCTCCTCGAAGTCGAAGACCTGCGCGACCCCGGGATGCTGGATCGACGCCGCCAGGTGCGCCTCGCTGCGCAACCGCGCCCGGGCGACCTCGTCGGCGCTCCGGTCCGCGCGCAGGACCTTGACGGCCACCGTGCGGCCCAGTCGGGTGTCCGTGGCGCGGTACACGGCTCCCATTCCCCCGGAGCCGACCACCTCGTCCAGCGTGTACCGCCGGTTGTGGACCGCCATGCTTGAACTCTAATTCCGCAGACAGGGGCCTGCATGACATGAGCGCCCCCGCGGGCGCCGGGTTAGAATCGCAGGTCGCCCCCACGATCGCCGCCCCCCGAACGGAACCGCATGTCCCTGCCCGCGCCCGCCCACGTCCCCGAGTCCGACCAGGTCCACTCGGTCCGCGCGGCGCTGAAGTCCCCGAGGATCCTGCGCACCGAGGTCCTGGCCGGACTCGTCGTCGCGCTGGCGCTGATCCCCGAGGCGATCTCCTTCTCGATCATCGCGGGCGTCGATCCCCAGGTGGGTCTGTTCGCCTCGTTCACCATGGCGGTCACCGTCGCGATCCTCGGCGGCCGGCCCGCCATGATCTCGGCGGCCACCGGAGCCGTTGCACTGGTCGTGGCCCCGGTCATGCGCGACCACGGCTTCGACCACCTGATCGCCACCGTGCTGCTCGGCGGGCTCCTCCAGATCGTGCTGGCGATCGGCGGCGTCGCCAAGCTGATGCGCTTCATCCCGCGCTCGGTGATGGTGGGCTTCGTCAACTCCCTGGCGATCCTCGTCCTGCTGGCGCAGCTCCCGCACCTGATCGACGTGCCGTGGCTGGTCTACCCGATGACCGCCGTCGGCCTGCTGGTGATCGTGCTCCTGCCCCGGATCACGAACGTGGTGCCCGCACCGCTGGTGGCGATCGTCATCCTGACCTCGATCACCGTGGTCGCCGCGCTCAACGTCCCGGACGTGGGTGACGAGGGCGAGCTGCCCAGCAGCCTGCCGGCGCTCTTCACGCCCGATGTTCCCCTGACCTTCGAGACCTTGAGGATCATCGCGCCGTACGCGCTGGCGATGGCCCTCGTGGGGCTCATGGAGTCGCTGATGACGGCCAAGCTGGTCGACGACGTCACCGACACCCACTCGGACAAGACCCGTGAGGCGTGGGGCCAGGGCGTGGCCAATGTCGTCACCGGCCTCTTCGGCGGCATGGGCGGCTGCGCGATGATCGGCCAGACGATGATCAACGTGAAGGTCTCGGGAGCCAGGACGCGGATCTCGACCTTCCTCGCGGGCGTCTTCCTGCTGATCCTGGTCGTCGGCTTCGGCGACGTCGTCGCGACGATCCCGATGGCCGCCCTGGTGGCCGTCATGATCATGGTGTCGGTCGGCACCTTCGACTGGCACAGCGTCCGGCCGTCCACACTGCGGCGCATGCCCCGCAGCGAGACCTTCGTGATGCTCACGACCGTCGCGGTGGTCGTCGCCACCGAGAATCTCGCGATCGGCGTCGTGACCGGCGTCGTCGTGGCCTCCGTCATGTTCGCGCGGCGCGTCGCGCACTTCACCCAGGTGATCGACGTGGCCCATCCCGACGAGGACACCCGCGTCTACAAGGTCGTCGGAGAGCTCTTCTTCGCCTCGAGCAACGATCTGGTCTACCAGTTCGACTACGCCGGCGACCCGCGTCACGTCGTCATCGACCTGTCGGACTCGCACGTCTGGGACGCCTCGAGCGTCGCCGCCCTGGACGCCATCGAGACGAAGTACGCCGCCAAGGGCAAGACGGTGACCATCGAAGGGCTCAACGAGGCCAGTCGCACCCGGCACGAGCGCCTGGCCGGCCGGCTCGACGGCGGTCACTGAGCGCCACGCCACGGCCGCGGCCCCTAGAGTCGAGGCGTGACTCTCGACCTGCCCGCCGTCGGCTTCGGCACCTACAAGCTCAACGGCCTCGCCGGTGTCGAGACGATCCGTTCGGCGCTGGACGTCGGCTACCGGGTGCTCGACTCGGCGATGAACTACGAGAACGAGGGCGCCGTCGGCGCGGCGGTCCGCACGTCGAGCGTGCCTCGCGACGAGATCGTCGTGACCTCGAAGCTGCCGGGACGCCACCACGGGTACGAGCAGGCGATCACCTCGATCGAGGAGAGCCTGCTGCGGACCGGTCTCGACCACCTCGACCTGCACCTGATCCACTGGCCGAACCCGTCGCGCGGGCTCTACGTCGAGGCGTGGCAGGCCCTGATCGACGCCCGGCGCCGCGGGCTCGTCCGTGAGATCGGCGTCTGCAACTTCCTGCCCGAGCACCTCGACCGGCTCGAGGCCGAGACCGGGGTCCTGCCTGCCGTCAACCAGATCGAGGTCCACCCGTACTTCCCGCAGGTCGGGGCGCTCGCCGACCACCGCGCCCGGGGCATCGTCACCCAGGCGTGGAGCCCGCTCGGGCGCAAGAGTGATCTGCTGACGAACCCGGTCGTGACGGAGGTGGCGCACCAGCACGGCGTGACACCGGCCGAGGCGGTGCTGGCGTGGCACGCCGCGGTGGGCACGCTTCCGCTGCCGAAGGCGTCGACCGCCGAGCGGCAGCGCCAGAACCTGGCGGCCGTCGAGATCGAGCTGGACCCGGCGGCGGTGGACCGACTCACCGCGCTGGGCCGCCCCGACGGGCGATTGTTCGACGGCGATCCCGCCGTGTGGATCGAGGACTGAGAATCGGTCGGGGGACCATGGGCACGACGAGGACCGTACTGCTCGCCGTCGCGGTGGCGATCGCCCTGCGCCTGCCGTTCCTGGGCGTCCTGCCGAGCCCCGACGAGGCCGGTCTGCTGATCGTGGGCGGGCAGTGGGGCCCCGGAACGTCGCTCTACGGCGACCACTGGATCGACCGCCCGCCGATCCTGCTCGCCTGGGCCTGGCTGGCGGCGCACACCGGGGGAGTGGTGGCGCTGCGGGTCCTGGGGCTGATCCCCGTCGTCGTCACGATCGTCGCCTGCTCCGCCGCCGCGGGACGGATCGGCGGCGGCCGTGCCGCTCGGTGGGCGGCCGTCGCGGCGGCCGTCCTGACCGTCAGTCCGTGGGTCGGCGCCGACCGGGTGAACGGCGAGCTGCTCGCCGCTCCGTGGCTGGCGGTGGGGGTGTACGCGGCCATCCGCGCGGTCGAGACCCCGACGGCACGGTGGGGAGTCGCGACGGGTGCGGCGGTCGCCGGCGCCGTCCTGACGAAGCAGAACCACGGCGACGCCGCGGTCTTCGCGGTGGTGCTGCTGGCCGGTTGCCTGATGACGGGTCGGCTGCAGCCTGCCGCCGCGCTGCGACTGGCGGCCTCGGCCCTGCTCGGCGCCCTCGCGCTCACCGCCGTCGTGGTGCTCGCGGCGTGGACCCGCGGAACCACCCCGGGCGAGCTGTTCGACGCGCTCTTCGCGTTCCGGCTGCGGGCCGCGGAGGTGATGGGCGCCGACCCCGAGGGTGCGCGGGACGGGCGCCGGGACGAAGTGCTGCGGCGCGCCGTGCTCGGTGGACAGGTGCTCCTGGTCCTGATCGTCCTGGTGATGCCCGTGGCACGCCGATTCCGCTCACCCGTGCACTGGGCCCTGGCGGCGATGGCGGCATTCGGCTGCCTCTCGGTGATCGGCAGCGGGAGCTGGTGGAACCACTACCTCGTCGAGCTGGCGGTGCCGGCGGCGGTCGGTGCCGGAGTCATCGCCGCGCGCACGCGGGTCGTGGTCCCGCTGGTCGTCGGTTACGCGGCCGTGGCCGCGGTGGTCGGGGCGTGCTTCCTGCTGCCGGCCATCGGCGCCGTCGACGCTCCGGCGGCGGTCGGGCGGGCGATCGCGGACGCCGCCGAGCCCGGTGACTCGGTGGTCAACGCCTGGGGCCGGGCCGACCTGGTCTACGCGACGGGCCTCGACTCGCCCTATGAGCACCTGTGGAGCCTGCCGGTGCGCACGGACGACCCGCGACTGGCATCGTTCGCCGCGCTCGTCGCGGGGCCGGAGGCGCCCACGTGGCTGGTGGTCCGTCGGCACCTGGAGGGCTGGGGCATGGACGCCGCCGGCACGCAGGCGCTGGTGGATCGCCGGTACCGGCAGGTCGCCACCTTGTGCGACTACCGCGTCTACCTGCTCGGCGGCGTCGATCGCCGCGCGCCGAAGCCGCCCCCGGTCGATCGCTGCAAACCGTCGACGTCGCTGCGTCCGACCGCCATGATGGAGCCATGACGGGCGGACCGGTGGTGCGCGCGGCCGGTCTGACCCGCGTGTTCGAGGGTCGCGTCGCCGTGGCCGCCCTGGACCTGACGGTCGAGCGGGGCCGCGTGCTCGGCGTTCTCGGACCGAACGGCGCCGGCAAGTCCACCACCGTCCGCATGCTCACCGGACTCCTGCGGCCCACGTCCGGGACGGTCGACCTGTTCGGCGAGCGCGTCACGCCGCGCACGGCTCCGCTGCTGCGGGCCCGGGTCGGTGTGCAGACCGAGGCGAACCTCTACCACCGGCTGACCGTCGCCGAGAACCTGCGCACGTGGGGCGACCTGCACGGCCTGCCCCGCCGGACGACCGAGCGCCGCCTGACCGAGGTGCTCGAGATCCTGGGCCTGGCCGATCGTCGCGACACGCCGGTCGGCTCCCTGAGCAAGGGGCTGCGCCAGAAGGCCAAGATCGGTCGTGCGCTGCTCGCCGAGCCCGAGCTGCTCTTCCTGGACGAGCCGACCGCGGGGCTCGACCCCGCATCGGCACTCGACGTGCTCGACCACCTGGCCAAGCTGCGCGCCGAGGGCGGCACCACCATCGTGCTGTGCACCCACCAGCTGCACGGGCTGGAGTCGCTGTGCGACGACGTCGTCATGCTCGATCGAGGTCGCGTGGTCGCGGCCGGGCAGGTCGACGACCTGCTCGCCAGGCACTGGCCCACCCGCGAGTACGTCATTCGCGTGGGTGATCGAGCCCTCGCCGACAGCGTCGTCGCCGATCTGCGTGCGTCCGGGCACGCGGTGCACGAACCCGAGAGTGCCGATCCGTCGCTGCACGACCTGTACTTCCGCATGCTGGCGGGGGAGCAGCAGTGAACGCCGGCCGCGTGCGTGCGCTGATCGTCAAGGACTGGATCGAGCTGAGCCGCAATCGCCAGACCCTGGCGCCGGTCATCATGCTGCCGATCGTCTTCGCCGTGCTGCTGCCGACGACCATGATCGCGGCGACGAGCCGTCCCGAGGCGCTCGCACGACTGGACTTCATCAACTCCTACCTCGAGAGCCTGCCGCCGGCCATCGCCGCCGATCCCACCCGCGCGATGGTCGAGTACTTCATGGCGCCGATCTTCCTGATGATCCCGGTGGTGGTCGCGACGGTGCTCGCGACGGCCGCGTTCGTGGGTGAGAAGGAGCGCGACACGCTCGAAGGGCTGCTGTTCACGCCCCTGACCGACCGCGAGCTCGTCGTCGGCAAGATCCTCGTCTCGTGGGTGCCCGCCGTCCTGGTCACGTGGCTGTCGACGGCGATCTACGCGGTGGTCGTCGCGGTGTTCGCCCGCCCCTGGCAGGACGGGTGGGCGTTCCCCAACGTCACCTGGCTCGCCCTCGTGGGCATCATCGCGCCGCTGGTCTCGTTCTTCGCCATCGGCTGCATCGTGCTGATCTCGCACCGTGCGTCGACGTTGCAGGGCGCGCAGGCCGTCGCGGGTCTGCTCGTCCTGCCGGTCATCGTGCTGATCATGTCCCAGGCGTCCGGCGCGATGGCGTTCGACCGCGGGGTCGTCGTGGTGGTCGGAGTCGTGGCGGCGATCGGTGATCTGATCGTCTTCCACCTCGCGGTCCGGCGCTTCGATCGCGACCGTGTCGTCACGCGACTGTGAGCGCAGCGTCACACGGCTGTGACCGTCTTAGGCTGTGGCATATCCCACAGGGGCGCACGGAGCGTGGCCCCTTCGGCGCGGTAAGGTCGCGGTAATCTCCGGGATCGTGCCGTCGGGAACTTCCGTCGGCACGCGACGGAACATCGACGTGACCGGACCAGCCGGCGGGCTGGTCCAGGAGAGGAACAGGCAGACCGATGGTCGACGTGGACAAGGTCCTGGATGACGCGGGGTTGAACAACCCTCACGTCCATGAGTTCGTGAAGCACTGGGCGGGAGTCACCCAGCCCGATCGCATCGAGGTCGTCAGCGCCAGCGACGACGCTCGGCTGCTGCAAGAGGCGCTCGACGCCGGCGAGCTCGAGCCGGCCGGCGAGGGTCTCTACTACTCGCAGAGCTACTGGAAGGACACGGCCCGCTCCGAGGAGCGGACCATCGTGGCCACCAGCAACCCCGAGGACAAGGGCGTCTACAACAACTGGCGCCACGCCGACGAGATCAAGCCGGTCGTCATCGGCAACATGACGGGTGCCTCGCAGGGCAAGACGATGTACGTCATCCCCTACCTGATGGCCGCTCCCGGCTCGCCGCTGGAGGCGTACGCCGCCGGCGTCGAGCTGACGGACAACCGCAACGTCGTGCTGCAGATGATCCGCATGGCCCGCGTGGGTGTCGACCTGTTCGAGGACCTCAAGGATCCCGAGAGCTTCGTGCGCGCGGTCCATGTCACCGGTGACCTCGAGAACCTCGGTCAGGGCACGCCCGACGACAAGCGCTACTTCGTGACCGTCGCCGACGAGCGCACCATCTTGCACTTCGGCTCGTCCTACGGCGGAAACGCGCTGCTGGGCAAGATCGCCCACGGCCTGCGCCAGGCGAACTGGGACGGCTGGGCGTCGCGCAAGTTCCTCGCCGAGCAGTACATGCTCATCGCGATCCAGGACAAGGAGACCGGCAAGAAGTACCACATCGCCGGTGGCTTCCCGAGCGCCTCGGGCAAGACCAACCTCGCCATGATGGTCGCGCCGGAGGCGCTGGGCGACCGCTACTACGTCGAGTTCTTCGGCGACGACATCGCGTGGCTGTGGGTCGGCGACGACGGCAAGCTCTACGGCATGAACCCCGAGTTCGGTGTGTTCGGCGTGGCGATCGACACCAACGCGATCACCAACCCGAACGCCCTCGCGGCGGTCGAGGCCGGCACCGGCGCCATCTTCACCAACACGGCGTACAACGTGAACACGCACGAGACCTGGTGGGAGGGCAAGACGCCCGACTACCCCGAGGACGTCGAGGGCTGGCGCGACTGGAAGGGCCACCTGATCTCGGAGCGTCCCGTCGAGGAGCAGCGTTCCAAGGACCACGTGTGGGCCCACCCGAACTGCCGCTTCACGTCGACGATGTCGAACGTCCCGAACGAGTCGCCCGACTACAACGACCCGGCGGGCGTCCCGATCGACGGCATCATCTACGGCGGCCGCACGCGTGACCGCGAGCCGCTGATCCGCGCGATCGAGGATCCGGCCGAGGGCGTCTACGACGGTCTGACGCTGGGCGCCGAGGCCACGGCCGCGGCCGAGGGTGTCGCCGGCCAGCTGCGCTACGACCCGATGTCGATGCGTCCGTTCCTGGCGCTGCCCGAGGGCCGCTACGCCCAGCACTGGCTCGACATCCTCGACCAGGTCGAGGACAAGCCGCTGTTCGCGCACGTGAACTGGTTCCAGCGCGACGCCGACGGTGGCTACCTGTGGCCGGGCTACAGCGAGAACCTGCGCGCCCTGCTGTGGATGATGGACTACCGCGAGGGTCGTGTCACCGGCACGAAGACCCCCGTGGGTGTCGTCCCCACCAAGGACGAGCTGAACCTCGACGGCCTCGAGATCGACGACGCCGTGCTCGAGCAGCTGCTGGCGATCGACGTCGAGCGCTGGAAGCAGGAGATCGACCTGCGCGAGGCGCACCTCAAGGCGTTCGACAACCTGCCCGAGCGGATCTGGGAGGCGCACCGCCGCGTCGCCCAGGACCTCGACCAGGCCTGACGCACCGAACGAAGGGGCTCACCGCGCGAGCGGTGGGCCCCTTCGTCGTGTCCGGGGAGCCGGCGCCGGGCCTCATCGACGGGCGGGCCGCTCGGCCCGGACCACCAGGGCGACGCCCACCACGACGATCGCGCCACCGGTGAGGATCGCGGTGGTGATCGGCTCGGCGAGGATGAGAGCGCCGAGGAACACCGCGACGACGGGGTTCACGTAGGCGTAGGTCGACACCAGCGACAGCGGTGCGTTCTGCAGCAGCCACACGTACGCCGAGTAGCCCACGATCGACCCGAACACCACGAGGTACCCCAGCGCGATCCAGGAGGACGTCGAGGCGTCGCCGGAGTCGCTCGGCCGCTCACCCCGCGCCGTCCCGAGGACCAGGAGCACGATCGCGGCGGCCAGCATCTCCCAGACGGTCGCGACGAACGGGTTCGCCGGCATCGCCATCTGCTGCGACATGAACGAGCCGACCGACCAGCTCAACGACGCACCGACGATGAGCAGGATGCCGGTCGCCGTGCCGCCGGCGCCGCCGCCGGGGAGCACGAGCACCCCCAGCCCCACGAATCCGAGGAGGACTCCGGCCCAGGTCAGCAGCCGCGGACGGGCCCCACTGGCGAAGCGGAGCAGGATCAGCCAGAGCGGGACCATCGCGACGAGCAGTGCTGCCAATCCGGACGGGACGGTGCGCTCGCCGAGCACCACGCCGCCGTTGCCCCCGGCGAGCAGGAGGATCCCGACGACTGCTGCTCCACGCAGCTCACCGGGCCGGACTCGCAGGGACCGTGGACCCGACCGGGCGGCCAGGAATGTCCCCATCAGCACGGCGGCGGTGAGGAAGCGGGCACCAGCCGAGATCAGCGGCGGCATGTCCTCGACGACGACTCGGATCCCCAGATAGGTCGAGCCCCAGGCGATGTAGACCACGACGAGCGCCAGCCACAGTGCGCCGGTGCTGACGTCGGCCCGGTGGCCGGTGGCGGGCTGGGCTGTCATGAGCGTCCTGTCCTCGTGGTCCTGACACCCATCGAACCGGGACGCACCCCGGCACGCCAGCAGATCCCCGCCAGCACCCGCAGGGTTCCCGCCGAAAACCCGCAGGGGGCGTCAGGCGGTGGGCAGGGACCAGCTCAGGTCGCCCTCGGGCTTCAGGCCCAGCCCTCGGGCGCGGGTCTCGACCCACGCCTGCTGGGCCTTCGAGAGCGAGCCGACCGAGAAGCGCGTGCCCCAGCCGAACGGCGACGTGCCCGGGATGTCGACCAGGGTGCCTTCGGGGCCGCGTTGGATCTGGCCCACGATGTCGCGGTAGCCGGCGGTGAACTCCAACGGCGCGCCGAACTTGCGGTTGAAGGCGACCGACAGCTGCTTGGCCCGCTTGGCCACGTCGCAGCGCAGCAACGTGTCGCCGGTGGCGCACAGGACGCCGCGGGGGACCTGGCCGTTGCTGTAGCCGCCCCAGCCCGTGCCGGCGCCCTTGTTGGTCAGGTACTGCACCAGCACCGGCATGGGATCGATGAAGCGACCGGCGACCATGATCTCGAAGTGCAGGTGGGGGCCGGTGGAGTTGCCGCGCGACCCGACCAGGGCGATCTCGTCGCCGGAGTTCACGGTCTGGCCGTCCTGCACGAGGACCTTGGAGGAATGGGCGTAGCGCTCGGCGGTGCCGTCGGGGTGCGAGATGGTGATGAGGGTCCCGGCCCAGCCGATCTCCTGCAGGCTGACGACGCCGCCGCGGGACGCGTAGATCGGTGTGCCCATGGGCGCCGCGAGGTCCTGCCCGGTGTGGGTCGACTGCCACATGCCGCCGCCCATGCCGAAGCCGGCCGAGATCGAGTAGCTGCCCTGCTTGAGCGGGAACGTCCATCCCTGTCGCGTGGCGGCGATGGGCTTGGTCGCGTTGCAGACGGTGGTTGGCGCCTTGGCCGTGCCGCGGGGCAGCACGTTGTTCGCCTTGCCGAGAGCCGGACGCGTGACGGCGAACGGCTTGGCCGGCACCAGCGAGACGCCCACCTGGGCACGGGTGCCGGGTGCGTCGATCATCTTGCCGTCGCCGATGTAGACGCCCACGTGGTGCACGCCCGACTCACGGTTCGCGGTGAAGACGAGGTCGCCACGTCGGGGCTTGGCCGGGTCGACCTTGACCGTTCGGGCGTAGATCTGCGCGGGGGTGCCCGTGAGGTCGTACGAGCCCTTGACCTGCACGAGGCCACCGCAGCTCCAGGCGCCGCGGGTGTTCTCGGCGGCGTAGTCGTCGCCGATGCGCTCCACCACGGCGTCGAGCAGGCGGATCGTCTGCACCGGGAGGACCTCGACCGTCCGCGACCCGACGGTGGCCTTGCCGACGCCGCCGGTGGCCTTCAGGCGCCGGGCACTGGGCGCCTTGACGCCCAGTCGTGCCAGCTGCTTGCGGTAGCGCGTCCAGGACGTGGCCGGCGTGGCGTTCCACGAGTCCTGTTCGGTGCGGGTCTGGGGGAGTCCCTCGGGGGTCGACGACGCGCCCAGACCGAGCTGCTCGGCGAGCTCGCCGATCTGCTTCAGCTGGCGAGCCGCCGTCTCCTCGGCCTTCTCGGCTGCGCGGGTGGCGCGGTCGGCCCGGGCCTGAAGCTCCTGCGCGGCGTCGAAGGCGCGCTTGGCGTCGCTGAGGTGTCCCTCCTGGGCATCGGTGACCTGCTCACTGCTGAACATCCCGGTGATGAGGTCCTCGGGCTCCTCCGCGGCCGCGAGCGCGGTGAGCTTCTGGGCGAACGGATCGCCGCTGGGCGACATCGCGTACTCGACGACCTGGTCCACGTACGCACGGGCGATCCGGCGCTGGCGGTCGGCGTCACGCTTGCGCTCGGCTGCTTCCCGGCGCCGCTCCTCGGCCACGCTGAGGTTGGCCTCGTAGCGCAGCGCCAGCGTCGTGAGCTCGGTGATGGCGCTGGGCGCGATGGCCAGCGGGTCCGGCACGTCCACGCTGGGGGAGGACGCCGTGGGGGAGGACGAACTGGCGGTGGGGACGCCGCTGACCGGAGGCGTGGTGGGGTCGGCCCCATGGGCGGCGGTCGGGAACGCCAGCGTGGCGACCAGGACCGACACCCCAGCGAAGACCCGAGTCCTACGCATCAGTGCGACACCTCCAACCGCGAGTGAACCATGCCGCCCCACCGGCCGCTCACCCAATGCCCACAAGTCACTCCTGTTAAGCCATCGGCCATGGTGCCGATGGGCCACGCGGCCTGCGAACAGGCGCCGGATACGCTGGAGTGGTGCGTCTGACTCGTCTTGTTCTCCTCGTCACTGCCGTACTGGTCGGGTGGTCGATGCCTGCCCAAGCGCACACCTCCCTGGTCTCGTCCGACCCCGCTCAGGGGGCGCGGCTGGAACAGGCTCCCGAGCGGATCGTCCTCACCTTCACCGAGTCGCTGCGTCAGCCGTCCGAGGCCAGCCTGCTGGTCGACGGGACGGCGCTGACCGCCGAGATCGATGTCGACGGCCCGCGTGTCGTCGTGACCCCGCCGGCCGATGCGGCCGACGGCAACTATGAGGTCAACTATCGCGTGGTCTCGGCAGATGGGCATCCCGTGACCGGCACGATCGAGTTCGCGGTCGGCGACGCCGATGCCGTCGTCGACGACGAGCCGACGGCCGGTGCACGCTCCGATGCCGGCGATTCTGACACGGACGACGGATCCGTCTGGACCTCGCCGCTGCTGCTGGGAGTCCTCGTGGCCGCGGTCGCCCTCGGTGTCGCCGTGCTCCTGCTGGTGCGGGGTCGTTCCCGCACGTCGGGCCATGAGCGTTCCTGAGCGCACGGCCCGGCCCGGCGTCGCCGGCCTGGGTCTGGCCGGACTGGTCGGCGTGGGCCTCATCGCCGTCGTCGGACTCGTCGTGGGCACCGGTGCGACGCCCGAGCCGCCGCCGGCCGGCCTGCCCGACCCGGGGGTCTTCGTCGCGTGGGCGTTGCCGATCGGCCGCTTCCTGTCCCACCTGCTCGCCACGGTCACGGTCGGCTTCCTGCTGGTCGCGGTCGTGCTGCTGCCCTCGGGGGACCGTCTCGAGGGCCTGGCCGTCCAGGCGGTGCGGATCGCCTCGCGTGCCGCGTGGGGCTGGTTCGCGGCCGTGGCGCTGTTCTACTGGGCCAACGTCGCCGACCTCTACGCGCGTCCGCTGAGCGACGTGGGCCTGGGACAGCTCGTCGACTTCGCGTCCGTCTTCGCCACCGGCCGAGGACTGCTCGTCCAGGCGGTCGCCGCCCTCGTCGTCGCCCTGTGGTCCCACTGGACCTTCTCGGTGCGCCAGCTGGCGATCTGCGTCCCCGTCGCGGTGGTCGGTGTCGCGGCCGTCGGCCTGACCGGCCACTCGGCGTCGGCCGGCTCCCACATGCTCGCCACGACGAGCCTGGTCCTGCACCTGGTCGGCGTCGTCGTCTGGGTCGGCGGGCTGATCGCGCTCGCGTGGGTCGCCCTGCGGCGCAGCCGCCGGCTCGACGACGCCGTGGCGCGCTACTCCACGCTGGCGGCCTGGTGCTTCGCCATCGTCGCGATCTCCGGCATCATCAGCGCCGGCGTCAACCTCGGCTCGTTCGGGGGGATCGACTCCACGTACGGAGCGCTCGTGATCGTCAAGGCGCTCGCGCTGGTCGGGCTGGGCGCCTTCGGCGTCGCCCAGCGCCGCCGCCTGCGACTCCAGTCGGCCGGGTTCACCCGATTCGCGGTCTCCGAGGCCGTCCTCATGACGCTCACGATGGCGGTCGCGGTCGTGCTCGGTCGTACGGCCACGCCCGTGGGCGAGGACGTCCTGACCAGCCCTGCCGAGCTGCTGCTGGGCCGCGAGCTGCCGCCCGAGCCGACCGTGGGCCGGGTGCTGGTCGGCTTCTACCCCGACGGCATCGGCCTGGCCGTGGTCGCCCTGGGAACGGCGCTGTACATCACCGGCCTGGTCATGATGCGCCGCCGCCACGACCGCTGGCCCGTCGGCCGGACGATCAGCTGGTTCTTCGGCCTGGCGATCGTCGGCTGGGCGACGTTCGGGGGACTGGGCGCCTACTCCAGCGTCACGTTCAGCCTGCACATGGTGTCGCACATGATGCTGTCGATGATCGCGCCCATCTTCCTGGTGCTCGGGGCTCCGATGACCTTGGCGCTGCGCACCCTGCCGGGTCCGCGCCGGCCGGGCGAGCACTCGCCGCGATCGCTGCTGCGCGACGCACTGCACTCGCCGGTGTCGAAGTTCTACACGAACCCGATCGTCGCCGCCGTGATCTTCCTCGGCACGCTGTACGCGGTCTACTACAGCGGCTTGTTCGAGTCGATGATGCGCACCCACTCCGGGCACGCGTTCATGGAGCTGCACTTCCTGATCTCGGGATTCCTCTTCTACTACGTGATCATCGGCATCGACCCGTCACCGAAGCGGCTCAGCCCGCTGGCCCGGTTCGGCGTGCTGATGCTGTCCGTGCCGTTCCACGCCTTCTTCTCGG
The DNA here is from genome assembly GCF_024433585.1 of Aeromicrobium sp. 636. NCBI lineage: Bacteria > Bacillati > Actinomycetota > Actinomycetes > Propionibacteriales > Nocardioidaceae > Aeromicrobium > Aeromicrobium sp. 636. The sequence continues at coordinate 404,240 of NZ_WNJU01000001.1, read as the reverse complement.
TGGCGCTGATGTCGTCGAGCGTCATCATCGCGGAGTCCTACTACCAGGCGCTGGACCGTCCGTACGCCACGGACCTGGCGCAGGACCAGTACCTCGGCGGCGGCATCGCCTGGGCGATGGGCGAGGTCCCGCTGCTGCTGGTCATCGGCGCGATCTTCATCCAGTGGTTCCGGTCGGACGCGCGCGAGGCCACGCGGAGCGACCGGGCGGCCGACCGCGACGAGGACGCCGCTCTGGCGAAGTACAACGCGTACCTGGCACGGCTGGAGGACGACAGTCCCGCACCCCGTTGAGAGCCGGTGAGACGCCACTGCCCGGTCACCGTGAGGTGACCGGGCAGTCGTGTCTGTCTCGCCCGAGGGCGAGGACGGATCTCAGAACAGGATCTGTCCGCCGCTGGTGGCGGCGGTGAAGCGCTCCTGCGCGTCGGCCCAGTTCGCGATGTTCCAGAACGCCTTGACGTACTCGCCCTTGACGTTGAGGTAGTCGAGGTAGAAGGCGTGCTCCCACATGTCGAGCTGGGAGATCGGGATGAGCGTCGCGGGGATGTTCGACTGCTGGTCGTAGAGCTGGACGATGACCAGCCGCTGACCGAGCGTGTCCCACGCGGTGATGGCCCAGCCCGAGCCCTGGATGCCGAGGGCGACCTGCTCGAACTGCGCGCGGTACGCGTCGAACGAACCGAAGTTGTCCTCGATGGCGGCCGCCAGCTCGCCGGTCGGCTTGTCGCCGCCGTCCGGCGAGAGGTTCTTCCAGAAGATCGAGTGGTTGATGTGACCGCCGAGGTTGAACGCGAGGTTCTTCTCGAGCAGGTTGATCGTGTCGAACTCCTGGACCGAACGCGCCTCTTCGAGCTTCTCGAGGGCGGTGTTCAGGCCGTTGACGTAGTTCTGGTGGTGCTTGGTGTGGTGAAGCTCCATGATCTTGCCCGAGATGTGGGGATCCAATGCCCCATAGTCATAGGGCAGTTCCGGCAGCGTGTAATCGGCCACTGGTCCTCCTGGTCGTCGTAGGTGATCGTCTTCAGGGTCAAGTCTCAGTCTGTCAGTTGAATTCCCTCGGGCAAGGTCGGGCCGGATCGCGGGACACCCGGCAGTAGGCTGTTCCCGTGGCAGGCAAGCGGATCCGCCGGGTCGAAGGCTCGGACGACGTCGAGGCCACGACGCCCTCCGAGGACGTCGTGGTCTCTCAGGCCGCGCCTGCTCCGATCGCCGAGCCCCGCCGTCCTGCCGCCCCCGCGGCCTCGAAGCCGGCCGCACCCGCCGCCGAGGAGAGGGAGCCCCAGCCGTCGCTGAAGGACGAGCTGTTCACGATCCCGAACCTGCTCAGTGCCGTCCGGATCGTCCTGGTCCCGGTCTTCCTGTGGCTCGTGCTGGTGCCCGAGGCAGACCTGCTCGCGATCGGCGTGCTCGTGGTCTCGGGGATCACCGACTACCTCGACGGCAAGATCGCCCGCGCCACGGGTCGCACCACACGGCTGGGCGCTCTCCTGGATCCGGTCGCCGACCGGCTCTACATCCTCGCCGTCGTCGTCGGTCTCGGTCTGCGCGACATCATCCCGTGGTGGCTCGCGGTGATCCTGCCCCTGCGGGACGTCGTGCTGTTCTCGCTCGTACCGTTCCTGCGCACCCGCGGCTTCAGCGCCCTGCCCGTGCACTTCCTGGGCAAGGCGGCCACCGCCGGCCTGTTGTACGCCTTCCCGCTGCTGCTGCTGGGCGACGGGGACGGGGCGGTGGCCAACCTGGCCCGGGTCTTCGGCTGGGCGTTCACCATCTGGGGCGTGGCGCTGTACTGGTGGGCCGGAATCCTGTACGCCGTGCAGGTGCGCCGCCTGCTGGCCTCGACCCCGCGGACGCCGTGAGTCGCCAGTCCGTCTCCGGCTCGTCGGTCGAGGAGGCCGAGTCCATCCTCGAGCGGTTGGCCGCCACGGCTCTCGACGACGACTACTACGTCGCCCACGACACCCCGCCGCGACCCGTCGCCAAGGTGCTCACCGCGGTGATGGCGGGCGTCTTCGGTCTGCTGGTCACGGTCGCCGCGGTCCAGACGCGCATCGACCGGCCGGCGACCGAGGCCGAGCGGAACGCGCTGATCGAGAACATCCGCGTGCGTGAGGATCTCGTCAAGAGCAAGCAGGAGACGGTCGTGGGTCTCCAACAGCAGATCGCCGACCTGCAGGCCGAGTCCGTCGTCGACGGCCCGGGAACCGCCGGGCTGCGGGTCGCCGCCGGTTCCGTCGCCGTCGAGGGACCGGGTGTCGTCCTCACGGTCGAGTCCTCGGCGAACGAGGACCGCCCGGGTGGGCGACTCACCGACACCGACCTGCAGTTGGTCGTCAACGGACTGTGGCTCGCGGGCGCCGAGGCCGTCTCCGTCGGAGGGCACCGGCTGACCGCCACCTCCGCGATCCGTTCGGCGGGGGAGGCCATCACGGTGAACTACCGGTCCGTGACCGAGCCGATCGTCGTCGAGGCGATCGGTGACGAGGACGTGCTCCGCAGCCGGTGGGAGGAGGGTCCGTCAGGTCGGTATCTCGCCGCGCGGGCCGAGGCCGATGGCATCTGGTACGACGTGCAAGGATCAGACGACGTCGAGCTGGACGCCGCTCCCGAAGCGCGGTTGTCCGTCTCGGCCGAACCACTCAGGAGGAGCGAGTCGTGATCCCGGTCATCGGTCTGGTCGTCGGCGTCACGATCGGCCTGATCCTGCAGCCGACCGTCCCCACGAGCCTGCAGCCCTACGTGCCGATCGCGATCATCGCCGCGTTGGACGCCGTGCTCGGGGCCGCACGGGCGTTCCTGGAAGGCCGCTTCGACGACCGGGTCTTCGTGATCTCGTTCGTCTCGAACGTCGCCATCGCCGCGGTGATGGTCTTCGTCGGCGACCAGCTCGGCGTGGGCTCGCAGCTGTCGACCGGTGTCATCGTCGTCCTGGGCATCCGCATCTTCGCCAATGCCGCCGCGATCCGCAGGTTGATCTTCCATGCCTGAGACGTTCTCCTTGCGCACCGCCCTGCGCCGCCGGTCGAGCTGGATCGTCGGTCTGCTGATCGGCCTGCTCGCCTTCACCGTGACGGTCCAGTGGCGCGAGGGCGACGAGACCGACGACTTCAGCGGCGTGCGCGGTATCGAGCTGGCCGAGCTGTTGAAGTCGCTCGACGCCACGAACGCACGGCTCACCCAGCAGATCGAGACCCTCGAGGCGTCCCGCGACGACCTGCGCGACTCGACCAAGAGCACCGCTGAGGCGCGCGAGGCCGCGGTCCTGCGCGCCAACGCCCTGGCGATCCTCTCCGGCACGGTCGGCGCCGAGGGCCCCGGCATCGAGATCACGATCACCGCGCCTCCCGGGGCGGTGACGGCGTCGGTGCTGCTGGACGCCGTGCAGGAGATGCGCGACGCCGGCGCCGAGGTGATCTCGCTGAACGGGGTCGCCCGCGTGGTCGCCCAGACCTGGTTCCTCGACGACGACGCCGGCGTGCGGGTCAGCGGACGCCTGTTGAAGCCGCCGTACGTCATGGAGGTGATCGGCGACCCCGACACCCTCGCCGATGCGGTGACCTTCCGCGGCGGCCTGGCCGACCGCGTCGAGGGACGCGGGGGAGAGGTCGGCGTCGAGGAGCGTCGCCGGATCCGGATCACCGCCGTGGCCGATGACCCCGAGCCCCAGTACGCTCGACCCGCGAACGACTGACGCGTGACGATGGAGGAGCCAGCGTGATCCCTGAGGACCTGTTCTACAGCGCAGAGCACGAGTGGGTACGCCTGGAGGGCGATGTCGCCATCATCGGCATCACCGACTTCGCCCAGGACCAGCTCGGCGACATCGTGTACGTCGATCTGCCCGCCGAGGGCGAGTCCCTCGAGTCGGGCACCGTGGTCGGCGAGCTCGAGTCCACGAAGTCGGTCTCCGACGTCTTCACGCCCGTCTCCGGCGAGGTCATCGCCCGCAACGACGCCCTCGAGGCCACGCCCGAGGTCATCAACTCCGACCCCTACGGCGAGGGCTGGCTGATCAAGGTCCGCACCAGCGGCGAGGACCCGACCGACGGACTGCTCACGGCCGAGGCGTACTCGGCTGTGGTGAGCGCCTGACCCTGCCCATGGGCGGGTGTTAGGTTGGGGGCGAACGAACCTTGAACCCCGACTTGAGCGAAAGCCTCAAGTTGTACTTGAGACGGAGTTGATCGCGGTGACGACGCCGGACGGTTTCGACGACACGAACTTCATCCCGGTCATCGACGCCGACACCGAGGAGATGTCGGCGGGCGACGTGTTCGCCGTCGAGAATCTGCCGGTCGGCAACGCGATGCTGCTCGTCCAGCGCGGACCGGACGCCGGCTCACGCTTCCTGCTCGACCAGGACGTGGTCTCGGCGGGACGTCATCCCTCCAGCGACATCTTCCTCGACGACATCAGCGTCTCGCGCCGGCACGCGACCTTCTCGCGTCGTGGCGGCGGCTACGTCGTCACCGACCTGGGCAGCCTCAACGGCACCTACGTCAACCGCGACCGCATCGACGGCGACATCCCGCTGGCCGGCGGCGACGAGGTCCAGTTGGGCAAGTACCGCCTCATCTACTTCCCGGGCACCGTCGTCTCCGAAGGTGGTCAGTGAGCGGCAACGAGGCCGCGCGCGAGCAACTGCTCGGCATCGGCCAGGTCATCGCCGAGCTCTCCGAGGAGTTCCCGGACATCTCCCAGAGCCGGATCCGTTACTACGACGAGCAGGGTCTGGTCGAGCCGCGGCGCACGCCCTCGGGCTACCGCAAGTTCACCTACGGTGACGTCGAGCGGCTGCGGTTCGTGCTGCGGATGCAGAAGGACCGCTATTGGCCGCTGAGCCACATCCGTCAGGTCCTGGACCAGATGGACTCCGGCGAGGTCCCCGACACCGAGCTGCGCGCCACGTTGCGCGTGCCCCAGGTGACGCTCGCGGCCGACGGCACCCCGACGGCGCAGTCGATCACCGAGGGCGCCGGATCCACCCGCATGACCCGCGACGAGCTCCTCGACGCCGCCGGCATCGACGCCGCGACGCTCGACGAGATCGAGCAGTTCGAGCTGATCCGCCGACGCCCGCAGCAGCGGTACTACGACACCGACGACCTCGTCGTGGCGTCCCTCGTGGGCGAGCTGGCCAAGCTGGGCCTCGAGCCGCGACACCTGCGCGGCTTCCGCAGCGCGGCCGACCGCGAGCTCGGCCTGCTCGACCAGGTCATTCCTCCCGCTGCCCGCCAACAGTCCGGCGCCGCCGCCGAGCTGGCCGAACTCGCCGCGTTGGCCGTGCGCCTGCACACCGTGCTCGTCCGCGCCGGCTTGCGCGGCTGAACGGAGCCACCGATGCGTGAACTGCAGATCGTCGGAGTCCGGGTCGAGATGCCCACGAACCAGCCCTTGGTGCTGCTGCGTGAGCTGGAGGGCACCCGGTACCTGCCGATCTGGGTGGGCGCGATCGAGGCCTCGGCCATCGCCTTCGCCCAGCAGGGCACGGTGGCGCCGCGGCCGCCGACGCACGCGCTCATGGCGTCGATCATCGAAGGGCTCGGCGACGAGCTCCTGGAGGTCCGCATCGTCGACGTGCGCGACGGCGTCTTCTTCGCCGAGCTGGCGTTCGCCGGGGGAGCGGTCATCGACGCCCGGCCGTCGGACTCCATCGCCCTGGCGCTGCGCACGGGCGTGCGCGTCGTGTGCGCCGAGGACGTCCTGGACGTCGCGGGCTTCGCCCAGACCCCCGACGAGGACGAGGAGATCGCGAAGTTCCGCGAATTCCTCGATCACGTGGATCCCGAGGACTTCGAGAAACCCTCAAGTGAAGGTTGAACGTAATAGACGGGCCGACACGCGCGTCGGTGCGTGCGTCGAGAGACTCTCACGTCTAACTTGAGGGTACGCAAGACCACAGCGGTGTGGTTCTCTTGTTGTGGGAGGCCGGTCCAACCGGTCGCCAGGAAGGCGTGATCATGATCGATCCTCGTGACGAGGCAGCAGAGGCACAGGCGCAGGCCAGTGCCCAGGGCCTGTTGTTCGACGACGACCTCGCGCCCATGCCCCAGGACACGGGATTCCGCGGGCCGACGGCCTGCAACGCCGCCGGCATCACGTACCGCCAGCTCGACTACTGGGCCCGCACCGGCCTGGTCGAGCCCACCGTCCGCTCGGCCACCGGCTCGGGCACGGCACGGCTGTACTCCTTCAAGGACATCCTGCTGCTCAAGATCATCAAGCGTCTGCTCGACGCCGGTGTCTCGCTGCAGCAGATCCGCACCGCGATCGACCACCTGCGCGAGCGCGGCACCGAGGACCTGACCCAGGTCACGCTCATGAGCGACGGCGCCAGCGTCTACGAGTGCCGCTCCGCCAACGAGGTCATCGATCTCCTCCAGGGTGGACAGGGCGTCTTCGGCATCGCCATCGGCGGTGTCTGGAAGGAGATCGAGGGCACGCTGCACGAGCTGCCCACCGAGCGCGCCGAGGCGGCCGAGCCGCTGGCCGGCGACGAGCTCGCCGCGCGCCGCGCCGCCCGCAAGGCCAACTGACCTGTCGTCAGCCGTTCCGGCTCCGGTCGGGGTAGGCTGACGACTGCCGTTTGAAACGTGCGGGAGAGTCCCGTTCAGGGCGCCGAAGGGGCAATTCCTCCCCGGAACCTCTCAGGCCACCGGACCGCACGTCACAGGCGACTCTGAAGGCATGCCGACACCATCGGCACGACGACAGAGGGGGAGGGCCCTGTTCGTCGAGCCCTCGGAGTGACCCCATGTCGCAGCACGACCGCCAGCCCGCCACCCGCTTCGTCGACCGTCACATCGGTCCACGCGCGACCGACCAGGCCGCGATGCTCGAGCGGCTCGGGTACGACAGCCTCGAGGCGCTGATGCAGGCCGCCGTTCCGGCCGGCATCCGCTCGGCGCTGGACGGGCTGCCCGCCGCCGCGAGCGAGACCGAGGCCACCGCCCGGTTGCGCGAGCTGGCCGACCGCAACCATCCCGGCGTCTCGATGATCGGTCTGGGCTACCACCCCACGACCACGCCCGCGGTCATCCGCCGCAACGTGCTGGAGGATCCGGCCTGGTACACCGCCTACACGCCGTACCAGCCCGAGATCTCCCAGGGCCGCCTCGAGGCGCTGCTCGCCTTCCAGACCATGGTCGAGGACCTGGTCGGGCTGCCGACCGCGAACGCGTCGCTGCTCGACGAGGCGACCGCCGCCGCGGAGGCGTTGACCCTCGTGCGTCGCGCCGACCGCAAGCGCACCGACCTGCCGGTCGTCGTCGACGACGGGCTGCTGCCGCAGACGCTCGCCGTGCTGCACACCCGCGCCGAGGCGGTCGGTCTGCCGCTGGTCGAGGCCGACCTGCGTGAGGGCCTGCCGCAGGGCGACTTCAGCGGCGTCATCATCGCCTACCAGCGTGCCGACGGCGCCGTCATCGACCTGGCCCCGGTGATCGAGCAGGTCCACGCCGCCGGTGCGCTCGCCGTGGTGGTCACGGACCCGCTGGCGCAGGTGCTGCTGCGATCGCCGGGCAGCCTCGGTGCCGACGTCGTCGTCGGCTCGACGCAGCGGTTCGGCGTCCCCATGTTCTACGGCGGGCCCCATGCCGGCTTCATGGCCGTGCGCGCGGGCCTGGAGCGTCACCTGCCGGGTCGTCTCGTCGGAGTGTCCGTCGACTCGGCCGGCCGACCGGCCTACCGCCTGGCGCTGCAGACGCGCGAGCAGCACATCCGCCGGGAGAAGGCCACCTCGAACATCTGCACCGCGCAGGTGCTGCTGGCGGTGGTGGCGGCCATGTACGCCGTCTATCACGGGGCCGAGGGCCTCCGGGCGATCGCCCAGCAGGTCAACGGCCACGCCACCCGGCTGGCCGACGGCCTGCGCGCCGCGGGCATCGAGTTGGCGTCGGACCGGTTCTTCGACACGGTCACGGCGATCGTGCCCGGGCGCGCCGACGAGGTCGTGGCGGCTGCTCGCCGGTCCGGGATCCACCTGTGGCGCTTCGACGCCGACCGGGTCGGCGTCGCCGTCTCGGAGCCCACGACGGTCGAGGACCTCAACGCCGTCCTCGCGGCCTTCGGCGGGGGTGAGCTGCCGGCGCAGGGGGAGACCTCCCTCGACGCCGACTGGCTGCGCGACGACGAGATCCTGACCCACCCCGTGTTCGTCGAGCACCGGAGCGAGACGCAGATGCTGCGTTACCTGCGTCGGCTCAGCGATCGTGACTACGCCCTCGACCGCGGCATGATCCCGCTCGGCAGCTGCACGATGAAGCTCAACTCCACGACCGAGATGGAGCCGATCAGCTGGCCCGGCTTCGCGGACCTGCATCCCTTCGTCCCGGCCGAGGACGCCGCCGGGATGATCGAGCTGGTGGAGACGCTCGAGTCCTGGCTCGCCACGGTGACCGGGTACGCCGCCGTCTCGGTGCAGCCCAACGCCGGCTCGCAGGGCGAGTTCGCCGGATTGCTCGCGATCCGCGAGTACCACCGCAGCCGGGGCGAGCAGGCCCGTGACGTGTGCCTGATCCCCAGCTCGGCGCACGGCACCAACGCCGCGTCGGCCGTCATGGCCGGGATGCGGGTCGTCATCGTCAAGGCGACCGATGCCGGCGAAGTCGATCTGGACGACCTGCGCGCCCAGTGCGAGAAGCACGCCGACGACCTCGCCGCGATCATGGTGACCTACCCCTCGACGCACGGGGTCTACGAGCACGGCATCGGCGAGCTGTGCGACATCGTCCACGAGCACGGCGGGCAGGTGTACGTCGACGGTGCCAACCTGAACGCCCTCCTCGGCCATGCCCAACCCGGACGGTTCGGCGGCGACGTCTCGCACCTCAACCTGCACAAGACGTTCTGCATCCCGCACGGTGGTGGCGGCCCCGGCGTGGGCCCGGTCGCGGTGGGGGAGCACCTCGTGCCGTTCCTGCCCAAGCACCCGTTCCACCCCGACGCCGCCCGGCGCGGGAGCGCGGGCACGATCAGTGCGGCCCCCTACGGGTCGGCCGGCATCCTGCCGATCCCGTTCGCCTACGTCGCGATGATGGGCGCCGACGGCCTGACCGACGCGACGTCGGTGGCCGTGCTGGCGGCCAACTACGTCGCGGCGCGACTGGGCGACGCGTTCCCGGTGCTCTACACCGGCGACCACGGCCTGGTCGCCCACGAGTGCATCCTGGACCTGCGCGAGATCACCAAGAACGCGAAGCTCTCGATCGACGACGTCGCCAAGCGACTCATCGACTACGGGTTCCACGCACCGACGATGAGCTTCCCGGTGGCGGGGACCCTCATGGTCGAGCCGACGGAGTCCGAGGACCTCGCCGAGCTCGACCGGTTCTGCGAGGCGATGCTGGCGATCCGCTCGGAGATCGACCGGGTCGCGGCGGGCGAGTACGACGACCGGGACAACCCGCTGACGAGTGCGCCCCACGCCGCGCACGAGCTGGTGGACTGGACGCACCCGTACCCGATCGCCGAGGGCGTCTTCCCCGCCGGGACGACGCAGGACAAGTACTGGCCGCCGGTGGGACGCATCGACAACGCCTACGGCGACCGCAACCTGGTCTGCTCCTGCCCGCCGGCCGAAGCGTTCGCCTGATCGGCCCACCGCAGTGGAGAAGCCGTCCCCGGCCAGCTGCACGGACAAGGCGGGCGCCGTGGCCCGGCGGCCGACCTCGAAGGCCTCGACGAACGGGGCGTAGAAGGACGACGGGACCGCCATGGCGGGCGAGATCAGGACGATCGGGGTGCTCGCCGGGTCATTTTGGCACCGTGAAAGACTCGGCTCTGACATGCCTGACGCACTGGTGTACGTGACCTCCGCCGCCGCCTTCGTCGCATCGTTGTTCGCTGCGTGGCACACCGCGAAGTCCTACCGGTTCAGCAACCCGCTCTTCTACGCCGTCGCGCTGGTCGAGGCGCTGCTGGTCGTGGCGCTGATCTGGGGGATCGTGGCCGTCTCCGGCACCGATCGCGACATCGAGAAGGCGCTCTACCTGTCCTACCTGGTGACGACCGTGCTGATCCCCCCGGCGGCCGTCCTGTGGGGGGTGGGTGACAAGACGCGCTGGGGCACGGGCGTGGTCGCCGTCGCCCTCTTCACCGTCTCGGTCATGCTGATCCGGACGCACCAGATCTGGCAGGGACATGGCTGAGCACGCAGGCGACACGCAGCACGGGTTCGGGCGCGCGCTGGTCGCCGTCTACGCCGTGTTCACCGTCGCGGCCACGGCCCGGTCGGTCTACCAGCTCATCGTGAAGGCCGACGAGGCGCCGGTCGCGTACGCGCTCTCGGCGGTGGCCGGTGTCGTCTACGGCGTCGCCACGTGGGCGCTGGCGACGGGCAACCGCCGCGTCGCCACCGCAGCCGTCGGATTCGAGTTGGTCGGAGTGCTGACCGTCGGCGTGCTGAGCCTCGTCGACGACGGGCTCTTCCCGGACGCCACCGTGTGGTCCGGGTTCGGCGCGGGATACGGCTACATCCCTCTGGTCCTGCCGTTCATCGGGCTGTGGTGGCTGCGGCGGACTCGCCGATGACCCGCCCCCGGGACCAGAAGAGCCCCGCACGCTCATACCGTGCAGGGCTGGCTCCATTCAATCCCCGCGCCGTCGCGTTCCCCGGCACCGACACGGCCCCATGAGCGACCGATCGTACGAGTTCCGGTCGGTCTGGGACGTGGCGGAGCCGCCCGAGCGGCTGTGGCACACCCTGGAGCAGTTCCTCGAGCAGGACGACCCGCTGCCGTGGTGGGACGCGGTGCGCGTCACCGCGCACCACGGTGAGGAGATCGACCTCGTCGCCCGGAGCGTGTTCGGGTACCGACTGCGATTCACGGTCTACGACCTCGAGCTCGAGCCGACCAGCGCGATGCGCTTCCGTTCGCGCGGGGACCTCGAGGGGAGCGCGGCACTGTCGTTCGAGCCGGGCCGGCCGGACCGCACCGACCTCACGATCGACTGGCGCGTCGACGCCACGGCGCCGTGGATGCGCCGCTCGGAACGGGTGCTGCGCCCGGTCTTCGTGCTGGCACACGACCTGGTCATGAGGTCTGGCGAACGCCGACTGAACCGGTGGTTGCAGCAGCGAGGCTGACCACGTCGCCGATCACGGTGATCGCGGGCGACACGGCATCGGACGCCCGGTCGGCGATCGTGCCGAGCGTCGCGATCGTGGTGCGTTGATCGGGGGAGAACCCTCGCTCGATGACCGCGGTCGGCGTCTCGGGGTCGTGTCCGGCGGCGATGAGCTCGTCCGCGGTGCTGCGCAGGCGCTTGACGCCCATGAGCATCACCAGCGTGTGGTCGCCCCGCCGCGGGAGCTCGCCGAGTGACTCGTGCCCCGTGACGACCGAGAAGCCTCGCGCGACTCCGCGGTGGGTCACGGGGATTCCGGCGGCCGCCGCCACGGCGATCGCCGACGTGACGCCCGGAACGACCTCGACCTCGATGCCGGCCTCACGGCACGCGAGCAACTCCTCCCCGCCGCGTCCGAAGACGTACGGGTCTCCGCCCTTGAGGCGGACGACGACCTTGCCCTCGCGGGCGCGGTCGACCAGCAGCGCGTTGATCTGCTCCTGAGGGATCGGGTGGTGGTCCGGCTGCTTGCCGACGTCGATGACCTCGACATCGGCCGCCAACTCGGCCAGGACCGACTGGGGTGCCAACCGGTCGAAGACCACGACGTCGGCCTCCGCCAGCAGGCGGCGTCCGCGAGCGGTCAGCAGCCCGGGGTCGCCGGGACCACCGCCCACGAGGGCCACCAGGCCGCGCGGATGCGTGCGGTGCCGCAGGGGGAGGTCGCCGGTCTGCAACGCCGTGGCCAGCGCGTCGCGCAGCGCGGAGGCGCGGCCGGCGTCGCCGCCCCCGCTGACGGCGATCGTCACGTCGTCGACCCGCGCGACGGCCGGGGTCCACGCCGTGGCCCGCTCGGGGTCGCCGCCCTTGAGGCAGAAGATCTGGCGCGCCTCGGCGTCGTCGGCGACGAGGTCGTCGACCGCCGGGACACCGGTCGCGGTCTGCACGAGCCACGCGCCGTCGAGGTCGCCGCAGTGATAGGCGCGTTCGTGCCAGGTGATCGTGCCGCGGCCGATGGCCGACGCGAGCGAGTCCGAGACGGCGGGGGAGACGACGTGGACGTCGGCGCCGGACTCGACCAGCGCGAAGGCGCGGCGGGTGGCCACGTGACCACCCCCGACCACGACGACGCGGCGTCCTTCCAGGCGCAGTCCGAGAGGGAAGATGCTCACGTGTGCAGGCCACACTCCGACTTGTCCAGACCGGCCCACCGACCGGCCCGGGGATCCTCTCCCGGTGCGACGCGGCGCGTGCACGGCGCACAGCCGATCGACGGGTAGCCGTCGTTCAGCAGCGGATTGAGGATCACGTCGTGTTCCGCCGCGTAGTCGAGCACCCGGTCGAACGTCCAGTCGGCCAGCGGGTTGATCTTGACCAGGCCGTTCTTCTCGTCCCACGTCACGAACGGGGTGTCGGCGCGCAGCGGGCTGTCGTCACGGCGAACCCCGGTGATCCAGGCCTCGTACCCGCCAAGCGTCTCGGTCAGCGGCTCGACCTTGCGCAGCTGGCAGCACAACGCGGGGTCGCGCTCGAAGAGGCGCTCGCCGTACTGGGCGTCCTGCTCGGCGACGCTCTGGCGGGGCTGCACGTCGACGATCGTGAGCTGCATGGAGGACTCGACCGCGTCTCGGGTGCCCACCGTCTCGGCGAAGTGATACCCCGTCTCGAGGAAGAGCGTGTCCACCCAGGGGATGTGTCGGGCGACCACGTGGGGGAGAACGGCGTCGGCCATCGAGCACGCGACGGCCGTCAGGTCACCGAACTCCTCAGCCACCCAGGACAGCAGGGTGTCGGTGTCGCCGTCGGCGAATCGATCCTCGGCCTCCAGGGCGATCACGCGGAGTTCCGGTGTGGTGCGTCGTGTCCTGGAGATCTCCGCACGGTGGGCCAGATGGGCCGCGCGATCCCGCTCGTGCGCGAGCTGGCGCTCGCGCCGCTCGGCCAGGCTGGGGGTGCTCACGAGGCCGACACTAATGCGCGCGGGAGCACGGAGCGGTTCCGTCCAAAATGCGAACACCGGGAACCTACGGCAGGGTAGGGGCGAACCTATTGAAGGGAGTCACCCCATGTGGGACACCATTTTGTGGATTGCCGCCGTGATCATCGCGATTTTCGGCATCCTCCGGCTTGTCCAGCGCGACTTCGTGATGGGCGCCGTGCTCATCGTCATCGCACTGCTCGTCGGCCCCGGCGGCGTCAGCCTCTTTACCTGATCGACTGACGTCACGGATGGCGAACGAGGTTCGCTACACATCGACATCCATCCCGTCGGCTCTCGGCCCCGCATCGTCCTCGGACGATCGTGGTGCCAGGGGCCGGCGGGATGGTCGTTGGTGGGGCACCGCCACGCGCGCGATGCAGGGCCGGGCCGCCGACGTCTAGGGTGGCCACATGGTCCGCTACATCGACATCCACCCCGTCGACCCCCAGCAGCGCACCGTCGACCAGGCGGTCCAGGTGCTGCGCGACGGTGGACTGATCGCCTACCCCACTGATTCGGGTTATGCGCTCGGCGCCCAGATCGGCAATGCCGACGCCCTGCAGCGCATCCGCACCATCCGCCAGCTCGACGACAAGCACCACTTCACGCTCGTCTGCTGCGACTTCGCCCAGCTGGGCCACTTCGTCAACGTGGCCAACACGGTGTTCCGCGCGGTCAAGGCCGCCACGCCCGGGCCGTACACGTTCATCCTGCCCGGCACCCGCGAGGTGCCCCGGCGGCTGCTGCAGGCCAAGAAGAAGACCGTCGGCGTGCGCATCCCCGACCACAAGGTCTCCTTGGCCCTCGTCCAGGCACTCGGCGAGCCGCTCTTGTCATCCACCTTGATCCTGCCCGGCGAGACCTCGCCCATGACCGAGGCATGGCAGATCGGTGAAGCCCTCGGCGACCAGATCGACGCCATCGTCGACTCCGGTGTCGAGGTCATCGGTGAGCCCACCACCGTCGTGGATCTCTCCAGCGGCTATGCCGAGGTCATCCGTGTCGGCGCAGGCGATCCCACGCCCTTCGAATGACGCCCGGCGGGGACGGCTCAAGCGCTGGCACCGACGTCGCCTGAGCTCTGCGCCCTCGGCGCGCTCGCCAGGCAGCGAGCTCGACCTCGATGTCGCGCAACTGCGTCACGACCGGCGGACCACCCTGCAACTGGCGACGCGCCGCCACGATCCCACGATCGAACTCTTCGACGGCCTCGCGCACGGCACGCTCGGACCGCAGGCTGTCCAGCTGCTCGTCCAGGATCGCGTCGTCCTTGCGCAGCTGCAGCGCCTCGGGCAGGACTCCGGTGATCTGCTCGCGCTCGATGAACCGCTTGAGCCACCAGTCGGGCTCGGCGGCCGTGTCGATGTGGGGGAGGGGCTTGCCTGCGTGGGGCAGGTCGTCGAACTCGCCTCGCGCCATCGCTGCGCGGACCTGCTGGTCGACCCACAGCGTCTGGTCCTCGGGGCGGCGCGGCGGCGGGGCCGGCGCTTCGTCGTCCGCTGACTCATCGACCCGCTCGGCGTCCGGATCCATCCGGTACCGGGCGGCGCGGTTGCGGGCGTCCTCGTCCATCGGGTCAGCGGTGTCCTGTGATGCGGTCCACGTCGGCAGTTTACGACTGGACCGACAGTCGCACCCGGATCCGATCGCCCGCCTCGCACGCCTCCGCGACCCGGACGGAGCGCTTCACCGGCATCACGAAGGACCGCTGCTCCTTGCTGGGGAACAGGGACGTCCGCCACGAGGTTTCGCCGACCGTGACCTCGACCTTGACCGAGCCGAACCCGCCGCGCGGGCCGGCCAGGTCCTCGATCTCGTCGCTCACGGCCTCCGGGACCGTGAGGAAGTGCCACGAGCCGTCCTCACGCCAGAGCCACAGGTCCGCGTCGAACTCGAACACCCGTCCGTCGTCGCGCACGCTCAGAACTCGAACAACGCGATCGGGTCCTGGGTCGGCTCGTCGACGTCGGGGTTGGACTCGACCGTGACGCCGGCCGCCGAGGCGGTCGCCGCGTCACCGGAGAGCAACACCGTCTGGTCGGGGCTCTGGGCCATCGCTCCGGCGTTCACCATCGCATCGCCCTGCTGCAACCACACGACGTACGAGTGGCCCTTGGGCGGGGGCGGCATGTCGCGCGTGACCAGCACCGCTCGGCCGACCGAGGGGGAGCGGACCACGGTCGCCTTGGCGCCGCCTTCGAACTCCAGGGTGATGCGCTGGGCGTCGGCGGCACGCATCACGCGGTCGGCCACGCTGACGGTCTGGCCGGAGCCCGGGTCGTCCTGCCAGGGGCGGGCCACGCCCACGCCGACTCCCACCACCACGACGGCCGCGGCGGCGGCCACGAGCAGGCGCTGGGGAGACCGGCGGGCCGGCGCGGGCCGGTGCCGGACCACGGGGGGCAGCTGTCGCACCTCGGACAGGGCGGAGAGGACCGAGCCACGCAGCTCCCGCGGCGGTTCCTCCACCGTGAGGGCGGAGAGCTCTGCCGCAGCCTCACGCAGCGAGGCGACCTCCTCGGTGCAGATGTCGCACCCGGCGAGATGGCGTTCGAACTGTTGGCGCTCGATGTCGGTGACCGCGTCGAGCGCGTAGGCACCTGACAGGGCGTGCACGTCGCTCATCGTTCACCTCCGATCGTGTCGCGCAGTCTGATGAGGCCGTCGCGGACGCGGGACTTCGCCGTTCCCAGCGGCACTCCCAACATCGTGGCGACCTCCGTATGGGTACATCCCCGGAAATAGGCCAGCTCGATGGCTTGGCGTTGCGTGTCCGTCAGGCTTCCCATCGCCTTGCGGACCCGCTGTGCGTCCATCCGGGACTGGACCACTTCACTAGTTGAATCGTATTCCACGGCCTGATGACGGTGGCCGTATTCCACGTCACGCGTGCTGGTGGCCTCGACGCTGCGGACCCGGTCGACGGCGCGGCGGTGCGCGATCGTCATCATCCAGGCGAGCGCCGAGCCCCGCGCCAGGTCGAACCGAGCCGCCTGACGCCAGATCTCGAGGAACGCCTCCTGGGTGACCTCCTCGGACTGGGCCGGGTCACGGATGATCCTCTTGACCAGACCGAAGATGCGCGGTGAGACCTGGTCGTACAGGTCGGCGAACGCATACTCGTCGCCCAGTCCGCACCGCTTGAGCAGCGGCGCGAGCGCCTCGGGCGGCGAGGTGTCGCCGCCCGAGGTCGCTGCACGCAGTTGATTCACCAGTTCATCGCCCTCGTGGGATGGATGGTCAGGGCATCAGCACGGAATCGACCACGTACACCTTGGCGTTCGCCGTGTCGACGTTGCCGCAGATGACGCTGGCCTCTCCGACGGTGAACTCCTCGCCGGAGCCCTCCACGGTGATCGTGTCACCCGCGAGCGTCTTGTGCTCGCCGGCCACGTCCTCGGGCGACAGCTCGCCCTCCACGACGTGGTGCGTCAGCACCTTGGTCAGCGCAGCCTTGTCGGCCAGCAGGGCGTTCAGGTCGGCGGCGGGGATCTTGGCGAACGCGTCGTTGGTCGGCGCGAAGACCGTCAGCGACTCGGCGCTGTTGAGGGTGTCACCGAGGTCTGCGGCCGTGACGGCCTTGACGAGCGTGGTGAGCAGCGGGTTGTTCGAGGCGGCGGTCGCGACCGGGTCGTCGGCCATGCCATCGACGGAGCCTTCACCCTCGGTGGGGACGGCGGAGCAGCCGGCGCCGAACGGGCCCATGGCCTCGTCCATCTCCTCGGTCGCGGAGCTGGAGGGAGTGCTGGCGCTCGAGTCGCTGGACGAGTCGTCGCTGCTGCTGCAGGCAGCCAGACCGAAGCACATGACGATGGCGGCGGTGGCTGCGGCGGCGCGGTGGGGGAGCAAGCGGTTCATGGTCGTGCCTCTCATTGGTGACGATGTTGCAAGTGGTTCGACACCGTCGGGAGATCGGATGGGTCTGATCACCGAACGTTCACGACGATCTGCTGCAAACCGCTGGAACCGTCGGGAAAAGGCGGCTCGCGCTCATCGGTCTGGACCTCGCCGTCGGGGGTGCGGGCGCGGACGGTCAGGGTGTGCCGGCCGGAGTCGGCGTCCCACAGCAGGTACCACTGACGCCAGTAGTCCACGCCCGCATCGGGTCCGAACTGCGCCTCCTGCCAGGGACCGTCGTCGACCCGGACCTCGACGGCGGAGATCCCGCGTCCCGGTGCCCAGGCGACGCCCGCGACGACGATGCGACCGGCATCGACCGCCTTCAACGCGGCGGGGGTGTCGATGCGCGACGCGATCTTGATCGGGCCGTCGGTGGCCCACTCGCGATCGGTCCAGTACGCCTTCTCCTCGCGATAGGTCGTCACCGTCATCCTCGAGAGCCACTTGGTGCTGCCCACGTAGCCGTACAGGCCGGGCGTCACGAGGCGGGCGGGGAAGCCGTGCTCGCGCGGCAGCGGGTCGCCGTTCATCCCGACGGCGACGATCATGTCGCGGCCGTCCTGAGCCGCGGACAGGGGAGTGCTGATGGTGAAGCCGTCGGTCGCCGTGCTGAGGATCTGGTCGGCCCCCGAACGCACTCCGGCCCGCTCCAGCAGGTCCGAGACGCGCACCCCGAGCCAACGGGCACCGCCCAGGTACGGGCCGCCGACCTCGTTGGAGACACAGCACATCGTGATGTCGCACTCGATCATCGGCAGCTCGAGCAGCTCGTCGAACGTCAGCTCATAGGGCCGGTCGACCATCCCGTCGATGCGCAGGGTCCAGCTCTCGTGGTCGACGATCGGGACGGTGAGGTTGACGTCGACGCGGTAGAAGTCCTCGTTCGGCGTCTGGAAGCCGGTGACACCACGGAAGCGGCCCTCGAGGCCCCGCGGCAGCGGTGGCAGGGGACGACGAGCCCGGGGGAGCGCGATGTTCTTGACGTCCTGGACCCGCGCGACCAGCCATTGTCCGGCGGTTCCGGCGACCAGTGCCCCGCCGGCGATCACTCCGGCGCGGACCAGCAGGCGGCGACGCCCCATGCCGTCGACGACCTCCCGCGGCCCTGTGGTGTCGGGGGACAGCCACCGCAGCGCTCCCAGCGCGACGGCCGCGGTCACGATCGCGGGGACCACGTCCACGGGCCGAGCGGCCGGACGAGAGAGAGCGGCCCAGCCAGCCACGGCGACCAGGAGCAGGACCACGCCGGCGCCGACCGGGAACGACCGGCGCGCGACCACGCCGCCGAGCGCCGCCAGCAGCAGGGTTCCCGCCAGGACGCTGCCCAGCAGGACCGGCTTGTCGGCGTTCCCGAGCGTCTCGACCGCCCACTGCTTCAGCGGGGTCGGCGTCCGGTCGATCACCGCGCTGCCCACCGCCAGGACCGGCGAGGCGGCCGGACCGATCAGTGCGGCGACGAGGTGGCCGGCCGAGAGCCCGGCGGCAGCCGACAGCAGGCCCGCGCCCGCCCCGAGAACGAGATCATGGCGATTCATGCGTGTGGTTCGTTGCGAGACGGCCGCCGGATGGGTTCGCGGGCGCGAGCGTCCTCAGTCCTTCACGTCAACGGCTTCAATCGCATGGCCGGCAGCCACCCGGTGTGCACGACGCCGTCCGGTGAGGCCCAGGTGCACAGCGCCTCCCACCCCTTCACCACGGGGCGCCACTCCACGAGCACACCCGGGTACACCGCCGAGGCGTGCTGGACGGTCGAGAGATTCACCCAGACGTGTTGCGGACGGATGCGGGGCGGGGGAGCGACGGCCGGAGGATCCAGTGCCGACAGGCGGTCGCCGTACCTGCGGTTGTGGCCCATGGGACCACTGTAGAACGTGTGTTCGACAACCGAGGGATACGGCCCGACTCACCGGTCGATGTGGCGGGCCCATGCGAAGCAGAACAGTCCGAACGCGACGAATCCCGCGCCGACGAGTGCGGTCACGACGGGCCCGAACGGCTGGTCCAGCACGGTGAGCAGTGCCTCGTCGATGCCCCCGGACTTCTTCGGCTCGTGCGTGACCGCGGCATAGCCGAAGAGCGCACCGACACCCACGATCGCCACACCCTTGGCGACGTACCCCACGGTGCCCAGCCAGACGTAGGCCGTGCCGACCCGGCCGCTGGCACCGCCGGCCTCGATGTCCTTGAGGAAGCGCTGGGTCGCGCCCTTGTAGATCAGGTAGACGCCGACGGCCGCGATGCCGAGAGCCACGAGGCCGACGATGACCTGGCCCATCGGCAGGTCCATCAGCTTCACGCTCACCGGGGTCGTGCCGTCCTTCTTGGACGAGCCCGAACCGGTGACCACCCTGATCGCGCTGATCGCGATCGCGAGGTAGATGACGACCTTGCCCAGGCTCGTCAGTCGCTTGCGCAGCCGTGTGGTGCCATCGTCCTCGCGGTGTCCGACCGCGGCCTCGATCGCCTGCCAGGCGGCGAGCAGGATCATGCCGACGGCGACGGCCCACACGATCGCCCCACCGAAGGGCTGCTCGGCCAGCTCCTGCACCGCGCCGGTGCTGTCGGCCTTGTTCTCGCGGTCCCCGAACGCGAGCTGCAGCGTGAGCCAGCCCATGACGACGTGGACGACACCGAACGCGACCAGTCCGGCCCGCGCCACGTAGTCCATGGCGGGATGCTGGTCGACGGCGCGCGCGGCAGAGGGTGCAGATCCGGGGGTCATGGCGCGAGCCTACGGCTTCTGCGGCCCCGCGGCCCGTTCACGGCTGACGCCTCCGCGCTTGCGGTTCTCCTGTGACCGTGACCACACTCGAATACCGGGATCCCCGTCGGGGAGCCAGGTGAACCGGACCCTGGGGGGACTCGATGACCGAGACCAGTGGAGTGACCAACCGCGGTCGTCGAGGTGCGGCCGGGCTGCTGGTCCTGACCCTGCTCGCGGGCCTGCTGTTCGCGATGACCCCGGCCCAGGCTCAGCCGATCATCGGTGGTGAGGACGAGCCGTTCCCGGTCGGCTCTCCGTTCACCGAGCTGCAGATCGGACCGCTCACCGGAGAGCTCGGCGTGCTCGACGTTGACGGCTACACCGGACCCTCCACCTTCGATCCGGTGACCGAGGGCTACCCGGCCGCGACCGACGTCCCGACCACGTGGCCCACCCGCAACGACGGCTATGCCGGCGTCATCCCGGCCAACGATGCCGAGGGCAACGAGGTGCTGACGTACTGCATCGACGTCTTCACCTCGACCCAGACGGGCATCCCGTACGAGCGAGGGGAGTGGAACGAGTCGAACGTCAGGAACCTCGGCTACGTCGCCTACATCCTGCAGAACTACTACCCGACCGTGCCCGACGTGCCGGCCGGAGTCGCCGACAACGTCCGGGCCGGCGCGGTCCAGTCGGCGATCTGGTTCTTCAGCGACAGCTTCGTGCTCGATCCCGACAACAACCCCCAGCTGTTCGACCTCACGTCGGAGATCGTCGCGGACGCGATCGCGAACGGACCCTTGGCCGAGCCCGCACAGCCCGACCTCAGCGTCTCGCCGCAGACGGCACAGGCACCCGCCTCCGGCGACCTCGTCGGACCCTTCACGGTCACGGCGGACGGTCCGTCGACTTTGCGCCTCGAAGGTGTGGAGGTCTTCGCCGACGCCGCGGGCACCCAGCCGCTCGCCGAGGGCGCGACGGTCCAGCCCGGCGCACAACTGTGGACGCGAAGCGCCAGCACGGCCGCCTCCCAGGGCTTCTCCTTGCAACGCGAGGTGCCCGTGCGGGAGAGCACTGTCTATCTCTACGACGGTTCGATCCCGGGGCGGAACTCTGCCCAGAGCCTGATCCTCGCCGAGAACAGCACCATCGCGGCGGTTGCCAGCGTGCGCATCACGCGCGTGGCCAGTGGCGGCATCGAGGTCACCAAGACGATCAGCGGCGACGCAGCGGGACTGCAGAGCGCGGTCGAGGTCCTGGTGACCTGCACCCCCCAGGGCGGCGGTCCCGTCGTCGAGCGGACCCTGACGGTGCCGGCCGGAACGGCCGCCGGGTCGCAGGCGGAGACGTTCACCGGACTGACCACCGGGTCGTCCTGCGTCGTCACCGAGCCCGAGGACGGCGACAACGGGCTGGTGGTCGTGACCGCCACGTCCATCGAACCCGAGACCGTGTCGGTCGTGGCCAATCAGACCGCGTCCGTCGCGGTCACGAACGAGTACGCGCGCGCCACCGGCGGGGTCCGGGTCACCAAGACGATCACCGGCGAGGCGGCGGGTCTGCAGGGTCCGATCGAGGTCCTCCTGACCTGCACCCCACCAGACGGGGGCGCCGAGATCCAACGAACCCTGACGATCCCGGCCCAGTCCCCAGCGGGCTCGCAGTCGGAGGACTTCATCGGCCTGCCCTCGGAATCGGAGTGCGTCGCCACGGAGCTCGAGAACGGTGACAACGACCAGGTGAGCGTCACGGCCACCTCGATAGAACCCGGGACCGTGACCGTGCTCGAGGGCGCCGGCACACCGGTGACGGTCACGAACGAGTACGCGCGGGCGACCGGCGGACTCCAGGTCACGAAGACGATCACGGGCGACGGCGCGGGCCTGCAGGGTCCGATCGAGGTCTTGGTGTCGTGCACTCCCGAGGGCGGGGGCACCGCACTCGAGCGGACCCTGACGATCCCCGCGGGGAGCCCGGCGGGCACGGTGTCGGACACCTTCTCCGGGCTCCCGGTGGGTGCGACCTGCGCCATCACCGAGCCGGAGGACGGTGACAACGGCCGGGTGACCGTGACAGCCACGTCCATCGCCCCAGAGACGGTCACCATCGCCGAGGGCGCGACCCCTGCCGTGGCCGTCACGAACGACTATGACGCCACGGTCGGCGGGATCACCGTCACCAAGACGATCAGCGGCGGGGGAGCCGGCCTCCAGGGGCCGGTCGAGATCCTCGTCGCCTGCACCGACCCCGAGGACGGCAGCACGATCGAACAGGCCGTCACCATCGCGGCCGGCACCGGCGCGGGGATCGAGACGACCACCCTGACGGCATTCCCGGCCGGCTCGACCTGCACGATCACCGAGCCCCAGGACGGCGACAACGGACTCGTCAGCCTGACCGCCTCGTCCATCGACCCCGCGACCGTCACGGTCGTGGAGAACGCGAACGAGCCGGTCGCCGTGACGAACGAGTACGCCCGCGCCGTCGGAGGGCTGCAGGTCACGAAGATCATCGGTGGACCGGCCGCAGGGGAGCAGGGCGAGGTCGTCCTGGACATCGACTGTGACGATGCGGACAACGCCTTCGACCAGCAGTTCACCATCCCGGCAGGCTCGCTCGCGGGCGGCTACGTCGAGACGCTGGAGGGCATCCCGGCCGGCACGAACTGCGAGGTCACCGAAACCGCCACCGGCGAGACGGACACCGTCGTCCTCTCGACGCCGGTGACGATCACGCCCGGACCGGTCACGATCGTGGAGGAGCTCGTCGGCGAGGTCGTGGCCACGAACACGTACCGGACGCAGGACCAGGGTGGCGACGATGAGGAGCAGGGCGGCGGCGGTGGCAGCGACTACGGCGGCTACTACGACGACTTCCTGGCCAGCACCGGCGGTCCGTGGGGTCCGGCCTGGGGAATCGGCGTCGCACTGCTCGTCGCCGGTGGCGGCGCGCTGATCGTGCATCGTCGCCGCAGCATGTGAGGTCAGGCTCGCCCGCGGACGCGAGTGATGGTGGCGCGGCGCGGCACAGGCCGGTTCGAAAAAACTCCGTCCCCGGGGGTAAGGACGCTCGGCGGCTGGACACTACGGGGTGTGGAGCATTCGATGCGCGAGCCCGGCGGGCACGAGTCGCTGGTCAATCAGATCGGCCGGGGGAGCGAGCCCGCATTCGATGCCCTGTACGCGGGCACGGCTCCGGCGGTCGCCCGATTCGCGTGGTCGCTGACGGGTACGCGCGACGCGGCCGAAGAGCTGTTGCAGGAGACGTTCCTGACGGCATGGCGCAAGCACGGCTCGATCCAGCTCGTGAACGGATCGGCCTTGCCCTGGCTGTTGGTGACCTGCCGCAATCACGCCCGCAACCACGTCAGACGAGAGATCAGACAGCGCGAACTGTTGGAACGCCACGACCAATCGGTCGCCGCCGATCCGATCAACGGCGAGGCCGCCACACAGCTTCGCGCTGCCCTGGACTCCATCCGAAGTCTTCCCGAGGTCGATCGATTGCTGTGCGAATGGTGTCTGCTCCAGGGATACAGCTACCGAGAGGCCGCCCAGCGGTTGGCGATCAGCGAGGCTTCCGTGGGCAAGCGGTTGCATCGGTCGCGCCAACAGATCAGAAGGGATTCCCACTGATGGCCAGTGACGCTCTGGAAGACCGGCCGAGCGAGGCCGAGTTCGACGACATGGTGGCCCGGATGCACGCGACGATTCGCCGAGCGATGCGGGTGGAGTCCGTGCCCTGGTGGCGAAGGGTGTCACGGCTGACGACGGTTCTGAGTGCGCTGGTGGCGACCGGCGCGGTCGCTGGGGGCGCCTACGCCGCCACCCACCTGTTCACTCCACCGCCACCGCCGGAGGTTCTCACCGGGAGTACCGTCATCGAACTCGATGCACCGGCGCCCGAGGACAAGTGGCTCAACGTGCAGATGGCCTACACCTGCAAGCCGGGGGAGCGCTTCACCCTGCAGGACGGCGAGCGCGTGATCTTCGATGAAGACTGCGACGCCGAGTACTACAACACCGACGAGTCCATGTCCGGATCGCCCTCGGACGTGGCAGCAACGGCGGATCCGGGAGCAGGTAAGGGCCGGGCCCAACGGGGGATCTTCAAGAGCATCCCGGTGGCAGAGGTCGATGGTGCCGAGCTGGTCCTGGACTCGACCCTCAGCCGGGAGTACCGACTCGTGGCGGTCTTCAGCCCCACAGCAGCGATGACACCCCTTGTCCTCCCGGGTCGAAGGGCCGATGGGCAGACCGACTGGGCCACACCCGATTACACCGTCAACCAGTACGGCCTCACCGTCGGGCACCCGAGAATCAACACCCCCGAAGACCAGTGGCCCGATCTCATCCCGACCACGTTCAAGGGTCGTGAGGCCTACCTTCTGGGCGATGACGTGATGACGGCTCGCGCCATGAACCCGGACCAAGCCGAAAATGACACGGACCGCCTGCGCCGGGAAGGCCTCATCGACGACGAAGGGAACCTCTACAAGAAGGTCTACGCCGCTGACGGAACAACCATGCTCGGCCGATTGCTCGTCGGCAGCGTCAGTGAGCGTTGACGAGGAGTCCAGAGCCGTCGATCTCGGGGGGGTCTTCCGCGTAACTGACATAATGTGCATTATCGGACAAATAGGCAGACCGGGAAATCAGTGAGTCGGGGCCAGCGGATCGTCCCACAGTGTCAGGCAGAACGGATGCCCGACCGGGTCGGCATAGACCAGGCAGTGATCGGCGTTCGGTTGCCACTGGAAACGCGTCGCACCGGCGGTGAGCACTCGTGACTCGGTGGCCACCAGGTCGTCGACCAAGAAGTCCAGATGCATCTGCATCGGCACGGCGCCGTCGGGCCAGGTCGGCGGCCTGAAGTCGGCGTCCTGCTGGAACCCGATCTGTCCGCCCGGGCCGGTGACCCGGGCCCAGGCCGACGTGCCGTGCGCCTCGCCCCGAGTGATGACGGCGTAGAACCGTGCCAGCGCGAACGCGTCGGGTGCGTTCAGCGTGATGTCACTCAGGGTGATCGCGTCAGACGTCACGACACGTCGGCGTTCTTGAAGGACGGCGCCAGCTCGGTCCAGCGGCGTCGCCAGTGCGGCGACGGTTCCGTGGCGGACCAGCCGTCAGGATGCGCCGTCCCATCGAGCTCGAGCGACCGACCCAGATCCTCGAGGTGGGCCTGCCAGCCCGCCCCGTGGACGTGGAGCTCGTCCAGCGGCAGGCCGCGTTCCTCCACGACCAATCGCGTTTGCTCCCCCTCGGCGGTCAGCCACGCCTCGATCTCGCACTCCTGGTCGGTGCCGGCGGAGGTGGTGACGAGCAGATGATGCGGCCGGTCGCAGACGTCGATCCGGCCCGGACTGCTCCACGTGCTGGTGAACGTCATCTCGACCGTGCCGCCGACCCGCAGGTCACCGGACACGTGCGCGATCCATCGCGCGAGCCGCTCCGGCACCGTGCACGCGTCCCACAGGTCGTCGATGTCGGTGTCGTAGACGTCCTCGACCCGCACCGCGCCTGTCGTGGCGTCCAGTGCGCGCATCGTCGTCGTGGTCATGAGCCCGCCTTCTTCCCTCGAGCGATCTCGGTGTGCAGGGCGTCGAGGCGGTTCTGCCACAACGCGCGGTAGTCGTC
The DNA here is from genome assembly GCF_024433585.1 of Aeromicrobium sp. 636. Lineage (NCBI taxonomy): Bacteria > Bacillati > Actinomycetota > Actinomycetes > Propionibacteriales > Nocardioidaceae > Aeromicrobium > Aeromicrobium sp. 636. The sequence goes on along the minus strand of NZ_WNJU01000001.1, from coordinate 378,947 downwards.
GAGCCACTCGTCGACCTCGATCAGCGCCTCCGGCCGCAGGCGGTAGATCCGCCGCTGCGCCTCCTGGCGTGCCTCCACCAGGCCGGCCTCACGCAGCACGCGCAGGTGCCGCGACACTCCGGGGCGGGCGATCGGCAGAGCGTCGGCCAACTCCCCCGCGGTCGCCTCGTGGTCGCGCAGGATCTCGAGCACGGTGCGCCGACTCGGGTCGGCCAGCGCTTGCAGTACGGCGTCCATGAATCGAACGTACCAAGGCGGTTACGTAACGTCAAGGGTACTTACGGGGCGAGGAACGGAACCTCGCGGCCGGTGAACGCCGCGAGCCGCTCGTACGGGTTCGCGCCGTCCGGTGCCGGCTGCCGGGGCCCGAAGGCCCGGCCGCGCTGCTCGTCGGTGAGGGCCGCCGACATGAAGTCGTAGCCCGTCTCGGCGATCTCGGGGTCGAATCCCGACGTGTCGCCACCCACCGCGGAGGCGAGGTCCCAACTGTGCACCGAGAGCTCGCCGGCCAGCATCCCCTCCGGAACGGACTCGGGGTGCTGACCGAGCGTCGCGAGCAGCCGGTTCGCGTGCGCGTGGAAGACCGCGGTGGGGTCGTCATGACGGGGCGTCGGAACGGACCAGTCGACCGACTCCCCCGCCGCCATCGTCGAGAACTGCGCGGGGAGGTTGACCAGATGGTCCACGAGGTCGCGGACGGTCCACTCGACGCAGGGAGTCGGCGCGTCCCACGCGTCCTCGGGGACGTCGGCCAGCAGTGCCTCGGCCTGCTCGAGGGCTCGGGCGATGACGGAAGAGCTCATGGCGCCACTCAACCCCGGTGCTCCGACAGTTCCTCGGCCGTCGCCGACCACAGGTGTCCGTCCGGGTCGGCGAAGGTGCCGGTGTAGCCCCACGGCTGCGCCGCCGGCTCGCTGACGATCTCGGCGCCCGCAGCCCGCGCGCGAGCGATGAGCTCGTCGACCTCGGAGCGGGTCGTGGCCGACCAGGTGAAGAGGCACTCGTGCTGCTCGACCGGCGCCACCGGGCGCCCGCCGGTGACCCAACCGAAGCCGCCGGACGGGATCAGCATCAGCTTGACGGTCTCGGACAGCGAGAACTGCAACGGCTCGGGCACACCGTCGTCGGCCGGCTCGCCCGGCGCCGTCAGGTCCAGGACGCGCTCGTAGAAGTCGCACGACGTCCTGCGGTCGGAGATCGGCAACGAGATCACGACGTTCTGGTGGGCCATGGGTCCAGCGTGGCCCACCCGACCGCAGGTGGGAACCCGTGACCGGTGCTGTTGCCGTGCCGGCGAGAACTGTCGGCGCGTTCTCCTAGCGTCGGGACATGGCCACTCACGAGTACTCCACGCGGCTGGCGTGGGCGGGTTCCACCGGCGACGGCTACCGAGCGTACGACCGAGCACACGAGGTCGAACTCGCCGGCGGCACGCTGGCCGTCAGCGCGGACGCGTCGTTCCGCGGTGATGGAAGCCTCACGAATCCCGAGCAGTTGCTGCTCGCCGCAGCCAGCTCGTGTCAACTGCTGTCGTTCCTGTCCGTCGCCGCGCTGGCCAAGATCGACATCGTGGCCTACGAGGACGAGGCCACCGCCCTCATGCCGCAGACCTCCGGCCCGATGCGCATCACCGAGATCGTCCTGCGGCCACGCATCACGGCGCGTGGGGCGGACGAGTCCACGCTGGCGCAGCTGGTCGAGACGGCGCACCGACAGTGCTTCATCGCGAACACCCTCAACGCCCCCGTGCGCGTCGAGCACTCGGTCGAGTGGGCCTCCTGATGCGCGACATCGCCATCCCGGCGCCCGACGGTGCGGCGTCGCTCGAGCGCATCGGCACGATCCTGGGCGCCGCCGGCGTGGACCTCCTTGGCGGTGGGATGTGGGAGCACACGGCGCACTACCTCGTCGCGGACGCGGACACCGCGACCCGTGCGCTGCAGGACGCCGGCATCGAGGTGGTCGCTGTCCGTGACGTGCTGCTGGTCACCCTCGATGCCGACGTCCCCGGCGCCCTCGGACGGCTCATGCGCCAGCTCGCCGCCGCCGACGTCCGACTCGACGTCCAGTACACCGACCACCACGGGCGCAAGGTCCTCGTGGTCGACGACCGGTCCCGCGCCGCCCACGCCGTGGGGCTGACCGACGGCTCCGCTCCGACGTAACGTGGCTCACATGACCAGTCGATTGGAAGCCCTTGTCGTCGACGCGAACGATCCCGCGCGGCTGGCGGCGTTCTGGGGCAGCGTCCTCGAGCGCAACATCGTCGAGAGCCCGGACGACGACGGCGTCCTGACCCTGACGGCGCCGGACGACGTCTCGTTCCCGATCGACATCGAGCCGACACGCCATCCCAAGACCCTCCTGAACCGGATGCACTTCGACCTCACCAGCTCGTCCCCCGAGGATCAGCAGGCGACGGTCGAGCGTGTGCTGTCGCTCGGCGGCAGTCACCTCGACGTCGGGCAGCTGCCGACCGAGCCGCACATCGTCCTCGCCGACCCCGAGGGCAACGAGTTCTGCGTGCTGGGCCCCGACAACCGGTTCACCGCGGGGTGCGGACGCATCGGCGCGCTCTCGTGCGACGGCAGTCGGGCCACCGGCGAGTTCTGGCAGGCGGCGCTCGACTGGCTCATGGTGTGGGACGAGGGCGACGAGACCGCGATCCAGTCGCCGCACGGCGGGACGAAGATCTCGTGGGGCGGACCGCCCCTGATGGAGAAGCCGTCGAAGAACCGCTGGCATCTCGACATCCGCCCCTACGGCGACCAGGCGGCCGAGGTCGAACGGCTCGAGCAACTGGGTGCCGCCCGCACCGACATCGGCCAGGGAAAGGTCAGCTGGGTCGTGATGCGCGATCCGGACGGCAACGAGTTCTGCGTCCTCAGCGGAGCACGACCGGCTTGACCCACCGGCTCCACTCCCCCTGCGGTGCGTAGCCGGCGGAGCGCCACAGCGAGACGCCGGGATCGTTCTCGTCGAGCACCATCGCGCACATCCGCGTGGCACCGAGGGCGGTCAAACGGCGCTCGGCCTGGTCGAGCAGGCGAGACCCCACTCCCCTCCCCCGCTGCTGCGGGTGCACCGCCAGCCGGTAGAGGTTCGCCCGCCACCCGTCCCAGCCCGCCACGACGCAGCCCACGATCTCGCCCGCCTGCTCGGCCACGATGACCGCCGCCGGGTCGCGCGCCAGCAACTGCGCGACGAGGCGGGCCTCATCGGCTGGCCGCGCGGCGTTCTCGGCCGAGTTCGCCCAGAACGCCAGGAGGATCTCGATGTCGGCGACCTGCGCGTGGCGGAGCTCCAGATCCCCCTCGCGAACGCGCAGGGGGTGCTCGGCGAAGGTCGGTACCTCGAAGCCGTCGACGTGCGCCACGACCTGCTCGTCGGAGAGCTGCAGGTCGTCCGGACCTGATCCCGTGCGGGTGCGGACGCGGGCCAGCGCGGTCTGGCGATCGACGGGGAGGAACACCGTCTCGGCCAGGACGCCGATCTCGGCCGCCAGCGCGCGGTAGGCGTCGCGCAGGGCACGGGTGCTGAACGAGAAGTCCACGACGACGTCCTCGCCGTGGATGACCGACTCCACGAGTTGTCCGCGCAGGTCCTGCTCGATCTCGACCAGGACGTCCTGCGGCACGTCCAGGCTCCGGAACCCGTGCCGCCACGTCTCGACGTCGAACGAGAGTCGCAGCCACCCCGCGTCCGCCAGCTTTCGGGCGTACGTCGACTTGCCGGCGCCCGTCGCACCGCACATCAGCACCACCGTCACGGCGGGCTACTCCTGGATCGCCGTCGACGCGATGAAATCGGCCAGCACGTCGGCGAACCGGTCGGGGTCGTCGAGGTGCGGGAAGTGGCCGGCACCCGGGAACAGCTCGACGCGGCAGCTCGGCACCGACTTCTGGGCATTGATCGCGTGCCAGGCGGGGATCATGCGGTCCTTGGTCCCCCACACCAGCAGCACCGGGATCGGCCGCACGTGGGCGAGGTGGTCGTGGGCACTGATGGTCTGCCCACCGGGATCGACCACGGCGCGGGTCGTGGCGAGGAAGGCCTTGCGGCTCTCGCGATCACCGAGCGACGTGAACCCGCGCCAGATCGCCCCGACATCGGCTCCGGGCTTCCAGCCGATCCTGGCGGCCGTGCGGCCGACCGACTCGACCTTTCCGAGCACCCAACCCGACGCGACGACGCTGAGCACCTGCTCGGCGCCGGGCAACGTCGCGGACCGCAACAGCGGGCTGACCTCGCGACCGAGCCCGCCGCTGGCGACCAGCACGAGCCGCTCGACGCGCTCGGGGAACAGGTAGAAGAACTGCATCGCGATGCCGCCACCCAGGGAGTGCCCGACGACGGTGACGGTGTCGATCCCGAGGCGGTCGAGCAGATCGCGCAGCGTCGCGGCGTGGGAACTGAGCGAGTAGTCCCCCATCGGCTTCGCGGACGCCCCGTGGCCGAAGAGATCCGGCACGATCACCCGTTGGGTGTCGTCCATCCGGTTCACGAGGTGCTTCCAGTTGTGCTGCGAGCCCAAGATGCCGTGGATGAACAGCACGACGGGACCGTCGCCGCGATCGAGGTACGAGAGTCGATGGCCGTGCAGGACCATCGTGTGGGGCGAGCTCGGCACAGGGCCTCCTAGACCTGGAACGGTCGGGTTACCCCACGGTAACCCTGTTTGGCGGATGCGTGCGGCCGATCCGCCGCACCGGTGACGCAGATCGCGCCGGGAGCGAGGCATTCAGGGCCCGACGTAGGCCGCCAGGTGCTCTCCCGTCAGGGTCGACCGCTGGGCCACGAGATCGCTGGGCACGCCCTCGAACACCACCCGTCCGCCGTCGTGACCCGCGCCCGGGCCCAGGTCGATGATCCAGTCGGCGTGGGCCATGACGGCTTGGTGGTGCTCGATGACGATGACGGACTTGCCCGAGTCGACGAGGCGGTCGAGCAGGCCCAGCAGTTGCTCGACGTCGGCCAGGTGGAGACCCGACGTGGGCTCGTCCAGGACGTACGTGCCGCCCTTCTCACCCATGTGGGTCGCCAGCTTGATCCGCTGGCGCTCGCCTCCCGAGAGGGTCGAGAGGGGCTGGCCCAGCGTCAGGTAACCCAGCCCGACGTCCTCGAGCCGCGCGAGGATCCGGGCGGCCGCGGGCACGTTGACGCCGTCCTTGGCGAAGAAGGCGTGGGCCTCGGCCACGGGCATGGCCAGCACCTCGCTGATGTCACGCTCGCCGAGCGTGTACTCCAGCACCGCGGCGTCGAACCGCCGTCCCTCGCACACCTCGCAGGGCGACTCGACCGTGGCGAGGATGCCCAGGTCCGTGAAGACCACGCCCACGCCGTTGCAGTTGGGGCACGCGCCCTCGGAATTGGCCGAGAACAACGCCGGCTTGACGCCATTCTCCTTCGCGAAGGCCTTGCGGATCGGGTCGAGCAGGCCGGTGTAGGTGGCGGGATTGCTGCGTCGCGATCCGCGGATCGCCCCCTGGTCGATGGCGACGACGTCCTCGAGCTTCGCGACCGAGCCGTGGATCAGCGAGCTCTTGCCCGATCCCGCGACGCCCGTCACGACCACGAGGACGCCCAGCGGGATGTCCACGTCGACGTCCTGGAGGTTGTGGCTGTTCGCGCCCCGGATTTCCAGCTGGCCGGTGGGCTTGCGGACCTCGTCCTTGAGCGAGGCGCGGTCGTCGAGGTGCCGCCCGGTGACCGTGGCGCTCTCGCGCAGGCCGTCGACCGTGCCCTCGAACATGATCTGTCCACCGCCGCTGCCGGCGCCCGGGCCGAGATCGACGACGTGGTCGGCGATCGCGATCACCTCGGGCTTGTGCTCGACGACGAGCACGGTGTTGCCCTTGTCGCGCAACTGCAGCAGCAGCTGATTCATGCGATCGATGTCGTGCGGGTGCAGCCCCACGGTGGGCTCGTCGAAGACGTACGTGACGTCGGTCAGGGACGACCCCAGGTGGCGGATCATCTTGGTGCGCTGCGCCTCGCCACCGGACAGGGTGCCGGCCGGACGATCCAGCGACAGGTAGCCCAGCCCGATCTGCACGAACGAGTCCAGCGTGTCGGACAGCACCTTCAGCAGCGGCGCCACGGACGGCTCGTCGAGGTCGTGGACCCAGGCCGCCAGATCGGTGATCTGCATGGCGCCGGCGTCGGCGATGCTGATGCCCCGGATCTTCGAGGAGCGAGCGCCCTCGTTCAGTCGGGAGCCGTGGCACTCCGGACACGTCTGGAACGTGATGGCCCGGTCGACGAACGCCCGGATGTGGGGCTGCATCGACTCGCGGTCCTTGGAGAGCATCGACTTCTGGATCTTCGGGATGATCCCCTCGTAGGTGACGTTGATGCCGTCGACCTTGATCTTCGTCGGCTCCTGGTGGAGCAGGGCGTCCAGCTGCTTCTTCGTGAAGTCCTTGATCGGCTTGTCGGCGGGGAAGAAGTCGCCGTTGCGGAAGATGCGGCCGTACCAACCGTCCATCGTGTATCCGGGGATCGTCAGGGCGCCGTCCTCGAGCGACTTCGTCTCGTCGTACAGGGCCGTCAGGTCGAAGTCCGAGACGGCGCCTCGCCCCTCGCACCGGGGGCACATGCCGCCGGTGACCGAGAACTCACGGCGCTCCTTGACGGTGCGCCCGCCGGTCTCGAACGACACGGCTCCGGCGCCGCTGATCGACGCCACGTTGAACGAGAACGCCTGCGGCGAGCCGATGTGGGGCTCGCCCAACCGGCTGAACAGGATCCGCAGCATGGCGTTCGCGTCGGTGGCGGTGCCCACGGTCGACCTCGGGTCGGCGCCCATGCGCTCCTGGTCCACGAGGATCGCGGTGGTCAGGCCGTCGAGGACGTCGACGTCCGGGCGCGCGGTCGTGGGCATGAAGTTCTGCAGGAACGCGCTGTACGTCTCGTTGATCAGCCGCTGGGACTCCGCAGCGATCGTGCCGAAGACGAGCGAGCTCTTGCCCGAGCCCGAGACTCCGGTGAAGACGGTGAGCCGCCGCTTGGGCAGCTCGACGTCGACGTCCTTGAGGTTGTTGACGCGAGCGCCGTGAACACGGATGAGGTCGTGGCTGTCGGCTGGATGGGGCACGCGGTGGTTCCTCCCGGTGAGCGGTTCCTGAACGATAGTCGCGCCAGTACGGTGAGGGGAACGACCGAAGGCGTCCGGATCCGGACCCGCGTCAGAAGTCCCGCGACGGTGTCGATCCCGGCCGACGCCGTTCGACGTCATGGTGAGAGGGCGCACGAGGCGCCCGGCGGAAGGGGACCACGATGACCAAGTACATGCTGATCATGCGCACGACGGACGCGGCACTCGAGGCCACGAAGGACGCCGACTTCGAGGAGATCATCAACGCGATGGGCGCCTACAACGAGGCGATGATGAACGCCGGGGTGCTCATCGGCGGCGACGGCCTGACCGATCCGTCCGAGGGGTTCGTCGTGGACTTCTCCGGTGAGGAGCCGATCGTCACCGACGGCCCTTACGGCGAGACGCACGAGCTGTTCAACGGCTTCTGGCTGCTGCAGGTCGGCTCCCGCGAGGAGGCGGCAGAGTGGGCCAGGCGCTGCCCCCTCGGGCCCGGCTCGAAGTTGGAGGTCCGCCGGGTGACCGACGAGTCCGACTTCGCGGACTACGCCGACAACGAGTACGTGCAGAAGGAAGCCGGCTGGCGTGAGCAGCTCGGCACCGCCTGAGATGGACGACGTCTCCGGGACCCTCGATGCGCTGTGGCGCATCGAGGGCTCGCGGGTCGTCGCCACCTTGGCCCGCGTCACCGGCGACCTCTCCGAGGCCGAGGACCTGGCGCAGGAGGCGCTCGCCGAGGCCCTGCGGTCGTGGCCGACCGCGGGGATCCCGCGCAACCCGGCGGCCTGGCTGACGACGGTGGCGCGACGCCGCGCGATCGACCGGTGGCGCCGGCGCGAGGCTCTGGACGACCGCCATCGCCGACTCGCCCGGGACCTCGAGTCACTGACGGACGACGCCTGGCAGCCGATCGAGGACGACCTGCTGCGGCTGGTCTTCACGGCGTGCCATCCGGCCCTTCCCCGTGAGGGACAGGTCGCGCTGACGCTGCGCGTGGTCGCCAGCCTCTCGACCACCGAGATCGCGCGTTTGCTGGTGGCCTCCGTCCCGGCGGTCCAGCAGCGCGTCGTCCGGGCGAAACGGACGCTGACCGAGGCCCGGGTCCCCTTCGAGGTTCCCGACCACACCGAGTGGAAGCCGCGGCTGGACGCCGTGCTGACCGTCGTCTACCTGCTCTTCACCGAGGGCTACGCAGCCACGAGCGGCGACCGGTGGGTGCGGCGCGACCTCGCCGACGAGGCGCTGCGCATGGGGCGCGTCCTGGCGCGGCTGCTGCCCCGCGAGCCCGAGGTGCACGGCCTCGTGGCGCTCATGGAGCTGCAGTCGTCACGGTTCATGGCGCGCACCGGTGCCGGAGGCGCCCCCGTGATCCTGGCGGACCAGGACCGGCGGCTGTGGGACCACGGCCGGATCCGCCGCGGTCTCGCCGCGCTGAATCGGGTCGACGCCCTCGGCCGCGGGCGCGGCCCCTATGCGCTGCAGGCGGCGATCGCGGCCTGTCACGCCACCGCCGCGTCCTTCGCCGACACGGACTGGGAACGGATCGTCGTCCTGTACGACGCGCTGCTGGCCCTCTCCCCCGGTCCCGTCGTCCGGTTGAACCGCGCCGCTGCCCTGTCGATGACCACCGACGGGACGCGGCCTGCTCTGGCCGAGGTCGAGGCGATCGCGGCCGGCGGCGACCTGTCCGCCAGTCATCTGGTCGCGAGCGTCCGGGCCGAGCTGTTGCTGCGCCTGGGCCGCACCGCCGAGGCCCGTGGACAGTTCCTCAGTGCCGCCGAGCAGGCCGCCAATGACCGTGAGCGGGCCTGGCTCGAGGCCAAGGCGGCGTCGCTCGCCACCCCGTGATCGCGATGGATCGCGGTCAGGAGCGGTCCAGGACGGTGCACAGGCATGCCTTGTTGCCCTCGGCATCCTCCAGGACGACGAACGACGGTGACTCCGAATCGTCGACGACGCGGCCCCCGGCGGCGACGGCCGCCTCGATCCGGGCCGGCAGCTGACCGGCCGGGATCCAGATGTCGAGGTGGAAGCACATCTGCGGGACGTCGTCGCGTGGCGGCGTGGGCTGGAACCACAGCAGCGGCACCTGCTCGGTCGGATCGGCGACCTGATCGCCGTCGTAGGCCTGCGCCTCACCCGTCAGGACAGCGCCCCAGAACGGCCCGATCGCGTCCTTGTCGGCGGCGTTGAGGGCGATCTCGAGCCGGGTCAGCCGGCCGGGATCGGCCTCGAGCCCGCGCTCGGCCGCCAGATCGCTGATCGTCCGCGCCATCTCGAGATCACGGTCGGTCACAGCTCCCGCGTCGTGACTGGTCAGCGTGATGTCGACGTGGGTGTACGTCAGATTCACGTCGGGGTGGTGGTTCGCGGCCTCCGCCGCCGCCCCGACGTCGACGAGGAAGTCCATTCCGGTGGCGAAGTCTCCCGTGCGGAACCGGGCGTGCAGGCTGTGGACCAGCGGCCGCCAGTCGTCCAGACCGGCAGCGATGATCGTCGGGGCGTCAACCGTGCTCATGGAGCCAATATCACCCCGCCGTCCGCTGCGCGCCAGCCCAGCGTGTTCGGCTCTTCCAGACACCCCGACACCGGTTGTAGCCTCAGAACCCGGTCCACACGGGGGTGCGGCATGCGCAAGGTGATCTTCTCGATGGGCGTCTCGCTGGACGGCTACGTCTCCGGACCGGACGGCACCTTCGACTGGCCCGGGTTCGGTGAGGAGGTCTTCGCCTTCAGCATCGAGGAGATCCGCGGGGTCGGCGTGCACCTGATGGGCCGCAGGCTCTACGAGACCATGAGCTACTGGGACGATCCGGCGCAGCAGGCCGGATTCGGCGAGGCGGAGTGGACCTGGGCGCGGCTGTGGAACCCGCTGCCGAAGGTGGTCTTCTCGCGCACCGTGTCGAGCGTGGGCGCAGCCGCCACGCTGGCGACGCGCAGCCTCTCCGACGAGATCGAGGCACTGAGAGCCGAACCCGGCGAGGGCGACATCGCCATCGGCGGTGCGACCCTCGCCCAGCAGGCTGCCGAGCTCGGACTGATCGACGAGTACCGGATGCGGGTGTTCCCCGTCCTGGTCGGCGGCGGCAACACCTTCTTCCCGCACGACCGGAGGCGCGTCGACCTGGAGTTGCTCCAGACGCACACGTTCGCCTCCGGCGTGCAGTTCCTGCGCTACGGCGTCGTGCGCTGACTGCCGCTCAGCGCCAGCCCAGCGCGGGCGCGACGTGCGTCAGCAGGCTCTCGATCACGTGGGCGTTGTAGTCCACGCCGAGCTGGTTCGGCACGGTGATCAGCAGCGTGTCCGCAGCGGCGATCGCCTCGTCCTCACGCAGCTCCTCGATCAATCGGTCGGGCTCGGCGGCGTACGTGCGGCCGAACCTGGCCGACCCGCCCTCGAGGAACCCGACCTGGTCGGTGCTGCCCGACTCACGCCCGAAGTAGGCGCGGTCCACGTCCGAGACCAGGGGGAAGATGCTGCGGCTCACCGAGACCCGCGGCTCGCGCTCGTGGCCGGCGGCCGCCCACGCGTCACGGAATCGCTGGATCTGCTCGGCCTGCAACTGGTGGAACGGCACGCCGGTGTCCTCGGTCAGCAGGGTGGAGCTCATCAGGTTCATGCCCTGGGCGGCCGTCCACTCGGCGGTCGCGCGCGAGCCCGCGCCCCACCAGATGCGGTCGCGCAGCCCCGGCGAGCGCGGCTCCAACGGGAGCCGTCCCGGCGGATTCGGGAACATCGGCCGCGGGTTCGGCTCGGCGAAGCCCTCGCCCTTCAGCACCTCGAGGAGCACCTGCGTGTGGCCACGAGCCATGTCGGCGTCGGACATGCCCTCGGGCGGCTCGAAGCCGAAGTACTTGTACCCGGCGATGACCTGCTCCGGTGATCCTCGACTGATGCCCAGTTGCAGCCTGCCACCGGAGATGAGGTCGGCAGCCGCCGCGTTCTCGGCGAGATGGAGGGGATTCTCGTACCGCATGTCGATGACACCCGTGCCGATCTCGATCCGCGAGGTCCGTGCTCCGATCGCGGCCAGCAGCGGTAACGGCGAGGCCAGCTGCCGGGCGAAGTGGTGCACCCGGAAGTACGCGCCGTCGGCCCCCAGCTCCTCGGCGGCGACGGCCAGATCGATGGACTGGAGCAACGCGTCGGCACCGGAGCGGGTGGCCGACTGCGGCGAGTCCGACCAGTGGCCGAAGGACAGGAACCCGATGTTCTTCATGTCCGGGTCAACGTCCTCGCGCGGGAATCATTCCGTCACCACGAGCAACTCGCCCACTTCGCAGTCCAGTGCGTCGCAGATCGCGGTGAGCGTCGTGAAGCGGATCGCCTTGGCGCGGTCGTTCTTGAGGACGGAGAGATTGACGACGGTGACGCCCACCAGCTCGGCCAACCGCGTCAGGGTCATGCCGCGCTCGGCCAGCAACTCGTCCAACCGGCAGTGCACGCGGTGCTCGTCCTCCCGGGGCGGCATCAGACCAGGCCCTCGGAGTCGCGTTGCATCCGCTCCCCCGTGTGGAACGTGGCGGCGATGCACCCGGCGACCATCGCGGCGAACAGGTACAGGAAGGAGATGTTCATCGAGATCTCGAAACCCGAGGTGTCGTCCGTGGTGAGCGTGGCGAGCGCGCCGTTCGCGGCGCCGGTGGTCGCCACCGTCGTCAGCAGCCAGCCCACGACGGCGGTGAGTGCCGCGCTGGTGACCAGGCGGGTGTTCGTCCGGCTGAAGAACTCCCCGGTTCCGATGTTGCGCAGCAACCAGGTCAGGCACACCAGCACGACGATGATGCTCACCGCAGGCACCACGATCGATGCGATCACGGCGCCGTACGAGGCCGGCGGCAGGTCGCTGACGTGCACCGTGACGCGGTCGATCTCGACCGGGACCGCATCGCCGACACCGGCGATCGCGATCGGCTGGGTCGAAGCCGGGAGATCGACGTCCACCGGGACCTCGCGGTTCGGCAACACCTGCGTCAGTCGCACGACGGCGTCCACGAGTGTGCCGACGATGCCGACGAGCGCGAGTGCTGCGGTGAACCAGACGTCCGCGCGGGTGGCCGTGCCGAAAGGTGCCCTCATGATCACTCCGTCATTTCATATCGAATGTCGATTTTATCGAAACACGATATGCCGTCGTCGTCAAGACGCTCCCCTCCTGCGCACGGGGCTGCCAGACTGGGCCCATGGCCGTCACCCGACTCGTCGCCACCACCGACGCCGAGCCGCTGGCCGACGTCCTGCGCCGGAACCGCAAGGCGATGGCCGAACTGGAGCCGAACCGGCCCGAGGTCTACTTCAGCGCCAAGGGACAGCGCGCGATCATCCAGGATGCGCTGCGGCGCTACGAGGACGGTGTCTCGTTCCCGCGCGTCATCATCGGCCCGGAGGACGAGGTCGTCGGCCGGATCAACCTCAACGAGATCGTCCGGGGCCCGTCGCTCAAGGGTGTCCTGGGCTATTACGTCGACGCGGCGCACCAGGGACGCGGGTTGGCCAGCGCGGCCGTGGGCGAGATGGTGAACCTCGCGTTCCTGCGACTGGGACTGCACCGGATCGAGGCGGCCACCCGCACCGACAACGCGTCGAGCCAGCGCGTGCTGGAGAAGAACGGATTCACGCAGTTCGGCGTGGCCCGCGACTACCTGCGTCTCGCCGGCCGATGGCACGACCACGTGCTCTTCGAGCGGATCATGGGCGACTCGCCTAGCGTCGGAGCATGAAGACGATCGGTCGGATCCTGCTCGGAGCGATGCTCGCGTTCGCGGGAGTCGGTCACCTGACCTTCGCCCGCGACGAGTTCGACGCCCAGGTCCCGAACAGCATCCCGCTCGACGAGGAGTTCGTGGTCGTGGCGTCCGGCGTCGTCGAGATCCTCCTGGGCGCTGCGTTCATGGCCCTGCCGCGGCAGCGGCGGATCGTCGGCCTCATCGGCGCGGCCTTCTTCGTCGCGGTGTTCCCCGGCAACGTCTCGCAGTACCTCAACGGGGTGGACGCGTTCGGCCTGGACAGCGACCGCTCACGCCTGATCCGGCTGTTCTTCCAGCCCGTCCTCGTGGTGTGGGCGCTGTGGTCGACCGATGCGCTGCAACTGGTCAGAGAACGCCGGCAACGCGGAACTGCACGCTGATCCTGGGGCCCACGGCGCGCGCGGTCTTCAAGATCGCGTGCTCCCACGTGCGCTGACAGCTGCCGCCCATGACCGACAGGTCACCGTGACCGAGACTGAATCCGGTCTGGGGTCCTCCGCCGGCGGGGCGCAGACTCAGCTTGCGCTCGGCGCCGAGCGACAGGATCGCGACCATCGTGTCCTCCGTGCGGCTGCGGCCGATCCGGTCGCCGTGCCAGGCCACCGAGTCGTTGCCGTCGCGATAGAAGCACAGGCCGGCGGTGACGAACGGCTCGCCGAGCTCGTCGGCATAGTGCGCCGAGAGGGCGTTCCGCGCCTCCTCCAGTGCGGGGTGGGGCAACGTGCGACGCGGCCCGTAGAAGCACAGCAGTCGCGGGACGTCGACGACCCGCTCGTACATCTCACGGCGCTCCTCGCGCCACGGGACCTCGGTGCGCAGCACGTCGAACAGCTCGTCGGATCCGGTGACCCAGCCCGGGAGTGTGTCCACCCAGGCGCCGTCGGAGAGTTCGTGACGCCGCACTCCGTCGAGCGGACCGACGCGCACCCCGGCGTCACCGTCGAGCAAGGATCCTTGGAGCCACATGACTGCCACTCTACGACGAAACCAGAACAGGTGTTCGATCACGCCGCGCGGCGTGTCACGCGTGGACGGCTCGCCAGAACGCGTCGAGATACTCGGGCGGCTCCGGCGTACCCATCCCCTGGCGCGTCAGCAGCACGCCGCCCACGCCCGCCTCGGGATCGACCCACAGGCTGGTCCCGGTCCCGCCGTCCCAGCCGAAGCGACCGGGATGCGAGGACGGGTAGCGCGCCGTGTTGTCGACGCCGACCCCCAGCCCCCAGTCGACGCTGGGCTCCAGGAACTCGTGGGACATGGCGCGCGCCGACTCCCCCAGCGTGACGGTGCGCAGGGTGTCGAACGACGCCGCGGAGATCACCGGCCCGCGGGGTCCGCGCCCGCCACGCAGCAGCATGCGGACGAACTTCGCGAGGTCGTCGGCCGTCGACAGCAGCCCCGTCGCGGCTGACCGGAAGACCGGCACGTTCATCAGCCGCGGGTCGGCGATCGGCGCGACCTCGACGAAGTCGCCGCGGCGGTTCGGGAACCACGACGACGGGACCCGGTCGACGCTCTTCATCGGGACCGCATAGCCGGTGTCGTGCATGTCGAGCGGAGCGAGCACCTCGTCCCGCAGCACCAGGTCGAGTCGCCGTCGGGTGACCCGCTCGAGGAACACGGCCAGCAGATCGAAGGAGAACTGGTAGAGCCAGCCCTCCCCCGGCTGGTGGGCCATCGGCAGCGGTCCGGCGAGCTGGGCCCACCGGTCCGGGCGCACCACGGGCGGCTTCCAGGTCGAGACCAGGCCGCGGCGCTCGAACTCGCCGGCCAACGGATCCGTCGCGGTCGCCGTCATGTCCCAGCCGAACCCCGAGCCCATCTGCAGCAGGTCGCGGATCGTCGTCGGGCGCGCCGCCGGGATCGTGTCATCGAGGGCGGCGCCACGGGCGCGGAGCACTCTTCGGTCGGCGAACTCCGGCAACCACCGGTCGATCGGCTCGTCGAGGACGAACAGCCCTCGCTCGGCCAGCCGCAGCGTGAGGACCGCGACGATCGGCTTGGTGACCGAGGCGATCCGGAAGATCGAGTCGCGGCCCAACGGTCCGGCGGAGCCGATGCCGATCGTCTGGCGAGGACCGCTGACGACCGCCCACGTCATCCCCGGGACGGACATCCGGCCGACGACCTCCCGCAGGTGCGGGGCGAGGTCGACAGCGGTCATGTCCGGTCCCTCATGCGTCGACGACGCCGGTGCGCGGCGTGATGACGGCTTCGCTGGACCACGGGAAGTTGATCCACCGGTCGGTCTTGCGCCAGACGTAGTCCGGCTTGATGACCGAGCGCGGCTTCTCGAAGATCACGGCCGACCGCACGTCGCCGGCGTGCTCCCAGCAGATCCGCGCGACGAGCTCGAGCGTCTTGCCGCTGTCAGCGACGTCGTCGACCACCAGGACCGAGAGGTCGTCGAGCTCGGCGAGGTCGAGGAACGGAGGCAGCAGGGTCGGCTCGTCGCGGGTCGTTCCGACGCCGGTGTAGAACTCGACGTTCATCGTGAACAGGTTCTTGCAGTCCAGCGCGTAGGCGACCGAGCCGGCGGGAATGAGCCCGCCTCGGGCGATGCCGAGCACGATGTCGGGCCGGAAACCGGAGTCCGCCACGGTCTGGGCAAGCTCGCGGATTGCCGTACCGTAGGTCTGCCAGGTCAGGATCTCGCGCTCGTCCATGGGCCCATCGTGGCACGATGACGAGCATGGACGTCACTCGATTCGGTCACGCCGCCGTGCTCGTGGAGGTCGCCGGCACCCGCATCCTCATCGATCCGGGCAACTTCAGCACCGCCGCCACCTTCGAGCTGACCGGGCTCGACGCGATCATCGTCACCCACCAGCACCCCGATCACCTGGACCGCGACCGCGTCGGTCCCCTGCTGGCGGCCAACCCGTCGGCGCGCCTGCTGGCCGAGCCGGAGACGGCCGCGACCCTGGACGGCTGGGACGCGACCGCGGGCGACGCGACCTTCGAGATCGGTGACGTCACCGTGACCGGCGTCGGCTCCCGCCATGCCGAGATCCTCCCGACCATCCCCCGCGTGGGCAATGTCGGCGTGCTGGTCACGGCGCCGGGCGAGCCGACCCTCTTCCACCCCGGTGACACGTACGAGTACCGCCCGGACGGGGTCGACATCCTGGCGCTTCCGCTCTCGGCGCCGTGGGCGAAGCTCAGCGAGACCGTCGACTTCGTCCGGGCCATCGCCCCCCGGACGGCGTTCCCGATCCACGACTGCACGGTCTCCGAGGCCGGCTATCAGATCTATTGGACGCAGTTGCAGAACCACGCCGGGGTCGAAGACCTGCAGCGACTCCCCCAGGACGGCGCCCTCAGACCCTGAGGCCGGGGTGTTGGTATTCACACCCGCCACACCGGGCAGGAACTGGCTTTATCTCACAACTGATATACGCTGGAGTGCATGACTCAGAACGACTCCTACCTCTCGCGGATCGGCACCCTGATCCGCGACGCGCGCCAGCACTCGGGCCTCACCCAGGCTCAGTTGGCGGCCGAGTTGAAGACCAGTCAGAGCGCGATCAACCGCATCGAGAAGGGTCAGCAGAACCTGACCCTCGACACGCTCGCCCGCATCGGAGCAGCCCTGGACTCCGAGCTCGTCAGCGTCGCCACGTCGACCGGACCGAGCCACCTGCGCGTCAAGGGCGGCACCACGTTGTCGGGCAGCATCGACGTGAAGTCGAGCAAGAACGCGGGCGTCGCGCTGTTGTGCGCCGCCCTGTTGAACACCGGCACCACGGTCCTGCGCAAGGTCGCGCGCATCGAGGAGGTCAACCGCCTGCTCGAGGTCCTGGAGTCCATCGGTGTCCGCACCACGTGGCTCAACGACGCGAACGACCTCGAGCTCGTCGTCCCCGAGACCCTCGACCTGGCCAAGATGGACGCCGAGGCCGCCCGCCGCACGCGCAGCATCATCATGTTCCTCGGCCCGCTGATGCACCGCATGGAGGAGTTCGACCTGCCGTACGCCGGTGGATGCGACCTCGGTACCCGCACGGTCGAGCCGCACATGACCGCCCTGCGCCCCTTCGGACTCAAGGTCCTGGCCACGGAGGGCAGCTACCACGCCTCCGCCGCCCGCGGCGTCGTGCCGGAGCGGCCCATCGTCCTGACCGAGCGCGGCGACACCGTCACCGAGAACGCGCTGCTGGCCGCGGCTCGGAACGAGGGCGTCACCGTCATCCGCAACGCCAGCCCCAACTACATGGTCCAGGACCTGTGCTTCTTCCTCGAGAAGCTCGGCGTCGAGATCGAGGGCATCGGCACCACCACGCTGCGCGTCACCGGCAAGCGCGAGATCCGCGGCGACGTCGACTACGCGCCCAGTGAGGACCCGATCGAGGCGATGAGCCTCATCACCGCCGCGATCGTCACCGACTCGAACATCACCGTGCGCCGCGTCCCGATCGAGTTCATGGAGATCGAGCTGGCACTGCTCGAGGAGATGGGCTTCCGCTACGACCGCTCCGAGGAATACCTCGCCGAGAACGGTCAGACGCGCCTCGTCGACATCACGACGCACCCGTCGAAGCTGCGCGCGCCGATCGACAAGATCCACCCGATGCCGTTCCCGGGCCTCAACATCGACAACCTCCCGTTCTTCGCCGTCATCGCGGCGCAGGCCGAGGGTCAGACGATGCTGCACGACTGGGTCTACGAGAACCGGGCGATCTACCTGACCGAGCTGAACAAGCTCGGCGCCCAGGTGAAGCTGCTCGATCCGCACCGGGTCCTGATCGAGGGACCCACCCGCTGGAGCGGTGCCGAACTGGTCTGCCCGCCGGCGCTGCGGCCCGCCGTGGTGATCCTGATCGCGATGCTCGCGGCCAAGGGCACCTCCGTGCTGCGCAGCGTCTACGTGATCAACCGCGGCTACGAGGACCTGGCCCTGCGGCTGAACGCCCTCGGTGCCGAGATCGAGACCTTCCGCGACATCTGAGTTCCACGGCGGCGGGCCTGCCGTGGCCTAGGTTGGTCGCGTGAGGACACCGCCGTACCTCGAGCACCCGCCGCCCATCGCCTTCGCCCACCGCGGAGGCGCCAAGGTCGAGGTGAATCTCGGGATCGAGAACTCCCTGGCCGCGTTCACCCACGCCTACGAGCAGGGCTATCGGTACCTGGAGACCGACGTGCGCTGCAGCCGCGACGGGGTGGTCTATGCGTGCCACGACGAGAAGCTTGACCGCCTCCTGGGGACCGAGGACGCGATCGCCGACCTCGACTCGGCCACGATCGACAGGGCTCTGCTCGGCGACCGTGAGCCGATCGTCCGGCTCGAGACGCTCGTGGAGGCGCTCCCCGACGCCCGCTGGAACATCGACGTGAAGGCCGACGACGCGGTCGACGCCACCACCGACCTGGTCGAGCGACTCGGCATCCTCGACCGGATCTGCCTCGCGTCGTTCTCGCACGCACGCCTCGTCCGCATGCGCGCCCGCCATCCCCAGGTCGTCACCTCCGCCTCGTCGCGCGAGGTCGCCCAGATGGTGCTGACCCGGCGGGTGCCGGCCGCTCCCCTGATCTTCCAGGTCCCCGTCCGGCACGGGTACGCCCGCATCACGACGCCGGGCTTCCTGCGCCGGGCGCACCGCGCCGGAAAGCACGTGCACGTCTGGACGGTGGACGACCCGCAGGAGATGCACCGTCTCGCCGAGTTGGGAGTCGACGGGATCATGACCGACCGCACGGACGTGCTCAAGTCCGTGCTGCAGGACCGAGGCCAGTGGAAGGAACCCGCATGACCCACGAGCTCGTCGCTACCGAGCGCAACCGAGGACGCGTCATCGCGTGGGGGCTGTGGGACTGGGGCTCGGCCGCCTTCAACGCCGTGATCGTGACGTTCATCTTCTCGGTGTACCTCGTCGAGGGCGTCGGCGACGACGTACCCGGGCCGTTCCGTGCCAGCACGTGGCTGGGCCTCTCCAGCGCCGCCGGAGCGGTGCTCATCGCCGTCCTGGCGCCCGTCCTGGGTCGGCGGGCCGATGCCGGGGGCGCCCGAAAGAAGACGCTGTTCTGGCTCACCCTCGCGGTCGTGGTCATCACCGCGTCCCTGTTCTTCGTCGAGAGCGACTGGCACTTCCTGTGGCTGGGACTGGTCCTCCTGGCCGCCGGGTCCGTGATCTTCGAGCTCACGCAGGTGCCGTACTTCGCGATGCTCCGACAGGTCTCGACCCCCGACGACGTGGGCCGGGTCTCCGGATTCGGCTGGGCGATGGGCTACTTCGGCGGCATCGTCCTGCTGCTCATCTGTTACTTCGGCTTCGTCGCCGGGAGCGGCGACACCCGGGGCTTCCTGGGCGTGTCCACCGAGAACGGCCTCAACATCCGGCTCATCGCGCCGCTGGCGGCCGGCTGGTTCCTGCTCTTCGCCATCCCGCTGTTCCTCAAGGTGCCCGAGCTGCCCGCCACCGCGAACGACGACGCCCCCAAGGTCGGCATCGCCGACTCCTACCGGGGCGTCTGGAACGACATCACGCAGATGTGGCGCGAGGACCGGTCCACGCTGAAGTTCCTCATCGCCAGCGCGTTCTTCCGTGACGGACTCGCCGGCGTCTTCGCGTACGGTGCCGTCCTGGCCGTGTCGGTCTACTCGATCGACAAGGACGACGTGATCCTCTTCGGCGTGGCCGCCAACGTCATCTCGGCCGCCGGCGCTCTCCTCGCGGGACGGTGGGACGACTCGATCGGGCCGCGTGCGGTCATCGTGTTCTCGCTGGTCTCGATGATCGTGTGCGGCACCGTGCTGCTGTTCGTCGACGGCCCCCGCATGTTCTGGATCTTCGGGCTGGGCCTGTGCCTGTTCGTCGGCCCCGCCCAGTCGGCCTCGAGGACGTACCTGACCCGCATCACGACACCGGGCCGCGAGGGTCAGAACTTCGGGCTCTACGCCATGACCGGACGCGCCGTCTCGTTCATGGCGCCGCTGATGTTCGCCCTCACCATCTGGGCGGGCAACCTCGTCCTGGGCACCGACACCGACCGCTGGGGAATCGCCGGGATCATGGTGATTCTGGCGATCGGACTGCTCCTGCTGCTGCGAGTCCCCCGGCACGTCGAGGATCGCGCCCGGGCCATCGTGGGCTGAGTTCCGAAAAGCCGCTCTCAGGGGAATCTCACGAGATTGGCGTACGTTGGAACGGACGGAGACCTTCAGAAGGGGGACCGACAATGGCAGAACGAGCCTTGCGCGGAGCGCGGCTGGGAGCCCAGAGCTTCGAGGACGAGCGCGGAGTCGAGATGGCGCCGCGACAGCAGATCGAGTACGTGTGCGCCGACGGCCACACCTTCACCGTGACGATGTCCGACGAGGCCGAGGTTCCGGCCGAGTGGGAAGATCCGAAGACCGGTCAGATGGGACGCCGGGTCGGCGGAGCCGAGCCGGACCGCAAGGAGGAGAAGGCCGTGCGCACGCACTGGGACATGCTCCTGGAGCGTCGTTCCGAGGCCGAGCTCGAGGAGATCTTGACCGAGCGGCTGGAGATGCTGCGTGGTGGCGAGATCGGCCCCCCGCACCTGCACCGCAAGAGCAAGTCGCGGAAGAAGTCCGTCAGCGCCTAGCGGCGAACGGATTCATCCGCTGGAGGCCCCACACGGTGACCCGTGTGAGGGCCTCTTTCACGATGTCGAGGCTCATCTTCGACTGACCGTGCACCCGTTCGACGAACGTCACGGGAACCTCGGCGACCTCGAGGCCGGCGAGCCGGGTCTGGCGCGTCATGTCGATCTGGAAGCAGTACCCCTGCGACTCGACCGCGTCGAGGTCGATCGCCTCGAGCGTCTCGCGGCGGAAGGCCCGGAAGCCCGCCGTGGCGTCCTTGACACCGAGGTTCAGCATGAGGCGGGCGTAGAGCGACGCCCCCCGCGAGAGGGCCTCGCGCCGCTTGGGCCAGTTGACGACCGAGCCGCCGGGCACCCACCGCGACCCGAGCGTCAGCGGCACGCCCGACCGGGCCGAGTCCAGGAGCTTGCCGAGGTCCTCGGGACGATGGGAGCCGTCGGCGTCCATCTCGACCAGCACGTCGTAGCCACGGTCCAGGCCCCACGCGAAGCCGGCGCGGTACGCGGCGCCGAGCCCTTCCTTGCCCTGCCGGTGCAGGACGTGGATGCGGGGATCGTCGACCGCGAGCTTGTCGGCGATCTCACCCGTGCCGTCGGGCGAGTTGTCGTCGGCGACCAGGATCTCGACGTCGGGCTGCGCCTGGAGCACGCCCTGACAGATCCAACCGACGTTGTCCGCCTCGTTGTAGGTCGGGATGATGATCAACGTCTTCATGGCCGCTCCAGTCGTAACTTCCGTTTACCGAGGGCCCATCCTGCCACGGACATGACGTAGATCACCACCGCCCATCGGGGCCCCCACTCGGTGGCCGGGGTGGTGCCCTGCGCGGCCTGGACCTCGGCGATCACGGTCGCCGGCTCCTTCGGCTCGGCCCGGCCCTCGACGCGACCGCTCGGGTCGACGATGCCGGTGATGCCGTTGGTCGATGCGACCGTCACCCAGCGCCCTGTCTCGATCGCCCGCAGGCGCGAGATCGCCCACTGCTGCTGGGGCTGCACGCCGCGTCCGAAGTCCATGAAGCTGGCGTTGCTGGTCTGAACGGCGAGGATCTCGGCGCCCCGCTCGACGGCACCGTGGACGGCTCCGTCGTAGGCGATGTCCCAGCAGATCGTCAGCCCGATGGCCAGGTCGTCGAGCGTCATGACGCCGGGCTCGTCACCGGCGAGGATGTCGCGCGGGATGTCGCGGTCGAACCGCGGGACGATCGACCCCAGCTGGTCGCGGAACGGCACGTACTCGCCGTAGGGCACCGGGTACTGCTTGAGGTACACGTCGTCGCGGGGACCGTTCTCGTCGATCAGGACCGAGGCGTTGTACGCGGTGTCCTCGCGCGGGCCGTCCAGCAGGGCGCCCACGAGGATGGGTGCGTCGAGGCGCGCCGACAGCTCCATCAGCTCCTGACGCGCCCAGGGGTTCTTGATCACGTCGAGGTCGGAGCCGTTCTCGGGCCAGATCACGATGTCGACCGGCCGGTCGATGCGCTCGGTCTCGGCCAGGTGGAGACGGAAGATCTCGGCACGCGGCCACTGCAGGAAGGGTCCGGGCGTGTTGCCCTGCACCACCGCGACGGTGCGGGACTCTCCCCCGTCGGCGATCCCCACGGGCAGGACGAGCCCGATCGCGGGGATGGCGATCGCGGCTGCCAGGGCAGTGAGCCGGCGATCCTTGACGGCCACCACGAGCAGTCCCGCGACCACCGCCATCAGCCACGACGTGGCGGGCAGCGCCACAAGACGCACCCAGCCCTCCAGGGGCGTGTCCAGCGCCGTGTGGGCCAGCCGGCCCCAGGGGAACCCGCTCAGCGGGAAGGCGCCCCGCAACTGCTCACCGGCGACCCAGACGGCCGCGGCCCAGACGGGCCAGAACGGAGCCCACACGGCCGCGCGGAGTGCCCACGTGATGACGGCGAGGAACAGCGCCTCGATGGACACGAGGGCCACCCAGGCCCACGGGTCGACAGCGTTCATCCACCAGATCAGCGGCCCCATGAAGGCCAGCCCGAACACCAGGCCGGTGGCCAGTACCCGCCACACGGACGCGTCGCGCAGCGTCCGGACGACGGCGAAGTAGCCGGCCAGCGTCAGGACCATCAGTCCCGGGACGGCGAGCGGCTCGAAGGCCGCGGCGGACGCGGCACCGAGCAGGGCGGCCGCGAGGACCTGTCTCACAGGCGAACGAGATCGCGCGGGGTGTTGTTGAGCACCTCGAGACCGTCCTGCGTGCACACGACGATGTCCTCGATGCGCGCACCCCACTGACCCTCGACGTAGATGCCCGGCTCGATGGAGAAGGCCATGCCCGGCTCCAACACCGTCCGGTTGCCCTCGACGATGTAGGGCTCCTCGTGCGTCTCCTGGCCGATCCCGTGACCGGTGCGGTGGATGAAGCGGTCGCCGTACCCGGCGTCGGCGATGATCTGCCGGCCGATCGCGTCCACCGACTCGGCCGTCACGCCGGGTCGCGCGTACTCGCGCTGGGCCTGCTGGGCCTGCTTCAGCACCTCGAACATGGCGATGTAGCCCGGATCGGGCTCGCCGCCCGCGACGTAGTTGCGGGTGGAGTCCGAGCAGTACCCGGCGGCGTTCGTGCCGCCGATGTCGACGACCACGGGCTCCCCGGCGCCGATCACGCGGTCGGAGACCTCGTGGTGCGGCGACGCGCCGTTCGGCCCGGAGCCGACGATGACGAAGTCGACCTGCTCGTGGCCCTCCTCGACGATCGCGCGGGCGATGTCGGCACCGACCTCGCGCTCGGTGCGGCCCGGGCGCAGCCATTCCCCCATCCGTGCGTGGACCCGGTCGATCGCGGCCCCGGCGTCACGCAGCGCCTGCACCTCCTCGTCGTCCTTGACCGCGCGCAGGGCCGACACGAGCTGGCCGCCCAGCACGAGGCTGGCCTCGGGCAGCGCCTCCTGCAGGGCGAACACGCGCGATGCCCACATCTGGTCGTCGACGGCCACGACGTCGGCGTCACCGACCAGGTGGGCGACGATCGCGAAGGGGTCGTCGAGCTCGTCCCAGGTGACGATGGGCATCGACACGCCCGCGGCCTCGGCCGCGGATCGCTCGAGTCCGGGGACCACCAGGTGACTGCCCAGCTGGGTCACCACGAGACAGGTCAGCCGCTCCAGCGGCTTGGCCGCATAGCCGGTCAGATACCGCAGATCCGCCCCGGGAGTCACGAGCAGGGCGTCGACGCCGTTCTGGCTGGACAGGATGCGGGCACGATCAAGGCGTTCGGTCACACCACGAGGCTATCTGGCGGAACCCGATCGGATGTGTGAGCGTAGGGCGTATCTCTCAACACACCCACAGGATCGGGGGATCCATGAAGAAGGCAGTCATCGCCGTATCCACGGCGGTCCTCACCGCCGGCCTCGTGACCGCGTCACCCGCGGAAGCGAAGCCGGGTCCGGCGGCACCGAAGGGTCAGACCACCAAGCTGACCGAAGCCGTCACCGTCAACGGAATTCTCAAGCACCTGCGCCAGTTCCAGTCGATCGCCAACGCGAACGGCGGGAACCGTGCGTCGGGACTGCCGGGATACGAGGCGTCCGTCAACTACGTCACCCGCGAGCTCGAGCGGTCCGGGTACGACGTCACGAAGCAGGCGTTCACCTTCCCGTTCTTCCAGGAGCTCAGCCCCACGGTGCTCACGAGCGGGGGCGCGACGATCGAGAACTCGATCTTCACGTACTCCGGCAGTGGCAGCGTGACCGGACCCATCGTTCCGACGAACGACGTCCAGGTCCCGCCCGGCGCCGAGGCGGGAAGCAGCAACTCCGGTTGTGAGGCCGCCGACTTCGACGCCGCGCCCGCCGAGCCCGCGATCGCGCTCGTCCAGCGCGGCACGTGCGAATTCGCGGTCAAGGTCCAGAACGCGGTGGCCGCCGGCTACGACGCCGTCATCGTCTTCAACGAGGGTCAGCCGGGACGCACCGACATCATCGCCGGCACCCTCGGCGTTCCGCAGGACGTCCCCGTCACGGGCGTCACCTACGAGCAGGGCGCCGCCTTCGTGGCGGCCGGCACGCCCACGGGCACGCTCACGACCGAGGTCGAGGCCGACCTGGACCGCACGACGTGGAACGTCATCGCGGACCTGCCGAAGTCCAAGCTCAAGAAGATCAAGAACGACGACCAGGTCGTGGTCGTCGGCTCGCACCTCGACAGCGTCACGGAGGGCCCGGGCATCAACGACAACGGCTCCGGCTCCGCCGGCACGCTGGAGATCGCCAAGCAGCTCTCCAAGACGGGCCTGGACAAGAAGCTCCAGCGTCCGGTCCGCTTCGCCTTCTGGGGCGCGGAGGAACTGGGCCTGCTCGGTTCGGAGCACTACGTCGCCAGCCTCGATTCCGACGAGCTCTCGGAGATCTACGCGAACCTGAACTTCGACATGATCGGCTCGCCGAACTACGCGCGGTTCGTCTACGACGGTGACGGCTCCGACGGCGAGGCCGGCCCGGCCGGGTCCGGTGAGATCGAGAAGATCTTCACGGACTACTTCGACAGCAAGAGGCTCGCCAGCGAGCCGACGGCGTTCGACGGCCGGTCCGACTACGGTCCGTTCATCGCGGTCGGGATCCCGGCCGGTGGACTGTTCAGCGGTGCTGAGGGTGTCAAGACGCCCGAGCAGGTCGAGCTGTACGGCGGCACCGCCGGTGTCGCCTACGACCCGTGCTACCACCAGGCCTGCGACGACACGACCAACATCAGCGTGAAGGCGCTGAACGAGTTGGGCGACGCCGCCGCCTTCGCGGTGGCCAGCCTGGGTCTGTCGAAGTCGGGCCTGTACCCCGACGGCAGCCGCAAGGCCGCCAAGAAGATCACGGGCAAGGCCTTGGCCAAGGCTCATGGCAAGGCCCACGGTCACGCGGGCGCCGCTCGCTGATCACCCGCGCTCGTCCCCGTCACCGCTCGCGGTGGCGGGGACGACGCATGTCCGGGCGTGCCATCATGGCGCCATGTCCTCGCGACTGCTCCTGCTCGACACGGCCAGCCTCTACTTCCGCGCGTTCTACGGCGTGCCGGACTCGATCAAGGCCGCCGACGGCCGCCCGGTCAACGCGGTGCGCGGCATCGTCGACTTCCTGGCGACGTTGCAGTCGCGCTACGAGCCCGAGGTGGTCGTGGCGGCGTGGGACGACGACTGGCGTCCGGCGTGGCGCGTCGAGCTCCTCGACACGTACAAGACGCACCGGGTGGCCGACGCCGAGGCCGGCATCGAGGAGACGCCGGACCTGTTGGCGCACCAGGTGCCCCTCATCGCCGAGGTCCTCGCCCTGGCCGGGGCCACGGTCGTCGGTGCGCCCGATGCCGAGGCCGACGACGTGATCGGCACCCTCGTGCGGCGGTGGGACACCGGCGTCGACGTCGTCACGGGCGACCGCGACCTGTTCCAACTGGTCGACGACGCGCGCGACGTCCGCATCCTCTACACCGCCCGGGGCGTCAGCAAGCACGACGTCGTCGATGCGGCATGGGTCCGCGACAAGTACGGCATCGAGCCGAGCCAGTACGTCGACTTCGCGGTCATGCGCGGCGACGCGTCCGACGGTCTGCCGGGCGTCGCGGGGATCGGGGACAAGACCGCCGCAACGCTGCTGGGCGAGTTCGGCGACCTGGCCGGGATCCGCGCGGCGGCTGCGGACCCCGAGTCCTCGCTGCGCCCGCGGATCCGCCAGTCGCTGCTGGACTCGGCCGACTACATCGATGCGGCGGTCAAGGTCGTCACGGTACGACCCGATCTTGACCTCGCCGATCCCGTGGCCGGCGCGATCGACGTCGACGGCCTGCGCGCCTTCGGCGAGCAGTGGAACGTCGCGGGCCCCGTCGAGCGGCTGCTGGAGTCCGTCAGGACGTGACGCTGGAGTAGGCGACCACACCGGTCCGCAACTCGTCCAGGGCCGCACGCGCCGAGTCGCGCACCGGACCCGGTCCGGCCGCGTCGGCGATCTGGGCCACGGTGTCGATCAGCTGCTTCATCGCCCGCACGAAGTCCCCGGCCGCCATCTCGGCGGTGCCCAGCACCAGGTCCAGACTCGTGCCCTCGCACCACATCCAGACCGCGTACGCGAAGCCGAAGTCCGGCCGGCGCAGGAACTTCAGCCGGTGCTCGCGCTCCAACTGGTCCAGCTCCAGCCAGAGCATCCCGAGGGACTCCGCCGCCTGGGCGACGGCCTTTGTCGGGAACCGGGGCGGCGGCGCATCATCGGAGTTGCGCGCGGTGTAGGTCAGGCCGCTGGCGACCGCGGCGAACTCCGCGGGCGACAGCCCTTCCCAGACGTCGATGCGCAGCGACTCGCTGACGATGAGGTCCGACTCGCCGTAGATGCGCTGCAGGCGGCGACCCTCCTCGGTGACGTCGTCGCCCTCGAGGTAACCGAGCGCGTCCAGCACGACGCACACCCGGTCGAACTGGCGCGCGACGCTGTTGGTGCGCTGTTCGACACGGCGGCGCATGCTCTCGGTCTCGCGGTCCAGCGCGATCATGCGCTCGGCCCAGCGGGCGTGCGACTCGCGGTCGGGACAGCCGTGGCACGGGTGGTCGCGCATCTGGCGCCGCAGCTCGGCGATCCTCGGGTCCTCGACCGTCGGACCGTCCCGGTACGCCCGCGGGTGGTCCGCCAGGTGTCCGGCGCGGTCACGCAGCGCCGACGCGAGGTCGCGCCGCGACTGCGGGTCCCGCGGGTTGAAGGTCTTGGGGATGCGCATCTGCGTCAACGGCTCGACCGGGCTCGGGAAGTCGACGGCGGCCAGTCGTCGCGCGTGCCGGTTCGCCGTCAGGACCATCGGGCGGGGCCCGTCGCGGTTGCCGGCGTCGGGATCGAGCACGATCGCCAGTCCCGAGAACTTGCCCGCCGGGACGTTGATGACGTCGCCACGCTTCAGCCGGCCCAGCGACTCGAGCGCCTCCTCGCGCTTGGCGGCACGGCGCGATTTCGAGCCCGCCGACTCGATGTCGCTGAGCTGGCGACGCAGGCTCATGTACTCCATGAAGTCGCCCTGCTCGCAGGTCGCGGACTCGCGGTAGGCCTCGATCGCCTCGTCCGCCTTGCGGACCTTGCGGGCCAGCCCGACCACGGCGCGGTCGGCCTGGAACTGTGCGAAGGACATCTCCAGCAGCTCGCGGGCGCGCTCGCGACCCACCTGGTGCACCAGGTTGACCGCCATGTTGTACGAGGGCCGGAAGGACGAGTTGAGCGGATACGTGCGCGTCGATGCCAGGCCGGCCACGTGCCGCGCGTCCAGCCCCGGTTGCCACAGCACGACGCCATGGCCCTCGACATCGATCCCGCGGCGGCCGGCGCGGCCGGTCAGCTGGGTGTACTCCCCCGGCGTGACGTCCACGTGGTTCTCGCCGTTCCACTTCGTCAGCCGGTCGATCACCACGGAGCGGGCGGGCATGTTGATGCCCAGGGCCAGGGTCTCGGTGGCGAAGACGACCTTGACCAGGCCGGCGCTGAAGAGGTCCTCGACGCACTCCTTGAAGGTCGGCAGCATGCCGGCGTGGTGCGCCGCGATGCCGCGCCCGATCCCCTCACGGAACTCGTGGAAGCCGAGAACCGCCAGGTCCTCCTCGGGCAGGTGGGCGCAGGCGGCGTCGACGTGGGCGTGGATGGCCTCGCGCTCCTCCTGCGAGGTGAGGATCAGGCGGGCCGCCAGACACTGCTCGACGGCGGTGGCACAGCCCGCGCGGCTGAAGATGAAGACGATCGCCGGCAGCATGCCCTCGGACTCGAGCTTGAGGACGATATCGATGCGGTCCGGCGTGCGGTGGCGACTGCGCGGCCGTCGGCCGCCCTTCTGGGGGCGGCGCGAACGGTTCTTGGCGAACGCCCGGTTCCACTGCGCGTCGTCGCGGGCCATCTGCTCGAGGGTGTGGTTGACCTCGGTGCTGTTCGGCTCGAACAGGTCGAACATCTTGCGGCCGACCAGGACGTGCTGGTGCAGCGGAACGGGCCGCTTCTCCTCGACGATCGTGTCGGTCTCGCCGCGCACCTCGTGCAGCCAGGCGCCGAACTCCTCGACGTTCGAGACGGTCGCCGAGAGCGAGACGATCGACACCGAGGGAGGTAGGCCGATGATGACCTCCTCCCACACCGCGCCGCGGAAGCGGTCGGCGAGGTAGTGCACCTCGTCCATCACGACATGGCCCAGGTTCTTCAGCGTCGAGGAGCCCGCGTAGATCATGTTGCGCAGCACCTCGGTCGTCATGACGACGATCGGGGCCTCACCGTTGATGGTGTTGTCGCCGGTCAGCAGGCCGACGTTCTCGGCGCCGTACCGATCGGCGAAGTCACTGAACTTCTGGTTCGACAGCGCCTTGATCGGGGTGGTGTAGAAACACTTGCGCCCGGTGGCCAGGGACAGGTGCACGGCGAACTCGCCGACCAGGGTCTTGCCCGAGCCCGTGGGGGCCGCGACGAGGACGCCGTGCCCGTCCTCGAGCGCCTCGCACGCCCGGACCTGGAACTCGTCGAGGCCGAAGGGGTAGAGGTCTCGGAAGGCCGCGACGTGGGGGTGCTGGCGGTCCTTGCGGAATCGGGCGTACTGCTCGGCCGGGGTGGACATGCCTCCAGCCTACGGAGGATCAGTCACCGAGGCCTTCAGGCGCCTCCAGCGGCGAGGCCTCCTCGTCGCCCCACGCCTGCGTGGCCCGTCCGCGCCGTCGGTCGGTGACCCGGGCGATGATCTCGGAGACGAAGTACAGGACGCTCATCGGGATCGCCAGGAACAGGAACGTCACGGGGTCGACGGTGGGCGTCGCGACCGCCGCGAAGACGAAGATGCCGACGATGATCCACGGTCGGGCCCGGATCAACTGGGCACCGCTCACCGCGCCGATGCGGTTCAGGATCACCACCACGACGGGGATCTGCGCGCCGACTCCGAACAGGATGATCATCCGCGTCGCGAAGCTCAGGTAGTCGGCGCCGTTGAGCAGGTTCGTCCACCCTTCGGGGGCGAAGCCGACCAGCAGCTCGATCGCCTTGGGGAACGTCCAGTAGCCGACCCAGGCGCCGCCGAGGAACAACGGCAGGCAGGTCGCCGTGAGCAGGAGGGCGGCGCGCTTCTCGTTCCGGTGCAGGGCCGGCAGGACGAACGCCCACAGCTGCCACATCCACACGGGGCTCGAGAGCACCAGGCCCGCGAGGACGCTGGTCTTGAGCTGGAACTGGAACGCCCCGCCGATCCCGCTGACGACCAGCTCGGTGTCGATGTCCTTGGCCTCGAGCGCGGGGCGCACCTGCTCATAGGGAGCGGTCAGCCACTCGAGGATCTCCGGGTAGAAGTACCACGCCACGCCCACGCCGAGGGCGATCGCGGCGAGCGCCTTCACCAGCCGCGAGCGCAACTCCGCGAGGTGATCGAGCAGCGGCATCTCGCCGCCGGGTCCCGGACGGCGGCGCGCCGCCCCGAATCCGATGACCACCCCGGTCAGGGAGTCTGGTCGTCGCGGCGCTCGACAGCGGCGGGATCGATGGCCCGAGCGGTGGGATCGGCCTTCTTCTCCTCGTGCTCGCTCTCGCGGATCTCGGACTTGAAGATGCGCAGCGCACGGCCGGAGCCGCGGGCGAGCTCGGGCAGCTTGCGGCCGCCGAACAGCAGCAGGACGATCCCCAGGATGATGAGGATCTCGGTGGCGCCGATGCCGTTTAACATGGGGAACTCCTTAGACGGAACTTGTTCCATCGTACGCGGCCAGCGCTGAGCGGGCGGCATCCCGTACCTCCGCGGCGAAACCGGCCGGCTCCACCACGTGCACGCCGCCACCCGCGCGCATCACGACGCGACGCAGCCACGAGGGGTCGCTGCCGAACAGTCGCGCGCGGACGGAGCCGTCGGGGCGCTCCTGCAGGACGTCCATGCGGTACTGCTCGAGCACCCAGACGGCGCTGGGCTCGATCTCGACCACGATCGACGGCGTGTCCGGGCCCTGGGGGAAGAGATCCTCCAGGCGCGTGCGGTGACCGGCCTTGGTCGTGACCGGCGCGTCGAGCACCGTGGCGGCGACGATCCGGTCGACCCGGAAGAGTCGGTCGGCCTCGACCTTGTGGCACCAGGCGGACAGGTAGCGATGGCCGTCCTGGGTGAACGCGCGGTGCGGGTCGACGGTGCGCTCGGTCTGCTCGTCGCGCGTCTCGTTGGCGTAGACCATCTGCAGCTGGCGCTGGCCGGCCAGGGCCTCGGCGACGGCGGTCTGCACGTCCGGGTCGACCTCGGGCAGCAACACGTCGACGGACGTGTCGACGTCGGTGCCTGCGGCCTCGGCGAGCTTGGCCAGCGCCGAGTCGATGAGGGCAGCCTGGTCGCCGGCCGCCGACTGACGCAGGGTGCGCAACGCGACCATGAGCGCCGCGGCCTCGCTGCGCGAGACGCGCAGGGGCCGGGACATGAACTCGGCGTCGCGGATGTAGACGACTCCCTCGTCCTGCAGGGCGGTGACGTCGAAGTCGATGAGCTCGCCGTGGAACTCGCCCCAGCCGGTGAGCATCATGATCTCGAGCTCACGCTGCGCCTGTGCCGGCTTGATGTTGAACTCGCGCGCCAGGTCGGCCAGCGGGATCCCCTGGTTGCTCTGCAGGTACGGGACCATCGCCAGCATGCGGACGACCTGCTTCAGGGACGGGTTCACGCGTGGGCCTCCGCGATCGAACGAAGTCGGTCGATGACGGCATCCCGCAGCTCCGGCGGCGACACGACGACCACGTCGGGGCCGTACGAGGCCACCTCGGCCGCGAGGTCGTCCAGCGCTGCGTAGGCGATCTCGACCTCGTCGGTCGTGCCGTCGACCGGGTCGATCCGCACCGCGTAGCGCCGCAGGGACTGGCCACGGCCTGCGGTCACCCGCAGCACGGCGGACGCGGTCGGCTCGGGCGGGTGGAGGGCGCGGGCGACCTTCTTCAGGTCGGCGTCCGCGGGGACCTCGTACTCCCCCGGCTCACCGTCGGGCTTGACGTCTCCGACGATGCGCGACAGCCGGAACAGACGCGGGCGCCGGCGGTCGCGGTCGAAGCCGCCGACGTACCAACGCTCGCGGAACGAGGTCATGCCCCACGGCTCCAGGTGCCGCACCGTCGTCTCGCCGTCGGGACGGCGGTACTCGAAGGCGATCGGCATGCGGCGGCCGGTGGCGTCGAAGACCGCGTCGAAGGACGGCTCCTCGGCGCTCAGCCGCGCCTCGGTCATGCGCAGCACCGACGGGTCGAAGTCGTTGCCGATGGCCTTGAGCTTGGCCAGGGCGGTCGTGGTCTCGGCGGCCATGCCGGCGTGATCCCACAGCTGACCCGCCAGACCGATCACGGCGGCCTCCTCGACCGTCAGGTCGATCTGCGGCAGCTCGACGTCGGCTCGCAGGAGGCGGTACCCCGGCACACCGCCGAGCGCGTCGTAGGTGCCGGTCTCGATCTCGAGGCCGAGGTCGCGCAGCTCCTGCTTGTCACGCTCGAACTTGCGCTCGAACGCCACGTCCGTGTCCTCGCGGTACTCCGCGATGGACGACCTGATCTGGTCCTTCGTCAGGTACTGGTTCGTCGCCAGGAGGGTGAAGACGAGGTTCATCAACCGCTCGGTCTTCCGCTGCGCCATGAGCGACAGACTAGCTGGCGTCGAGCAGGTCCAGGACGAAGATCAGCGGGCCCTCGGGCTGACCGTTCTTCTTGGCGTCCTTGCCGTAGGCGTCGTCGGTGGTGCAGGTCACGACGATCCGGCTGCCGACGGTGTGCCCGGGCACGAGGTCGGTGAGGCAGGGAACGGCCGAGCCCTCGGCGATCGAGATCTGGCGCGGCCCCGTGGACCAGGACTCGTCGAAGACGTCACCGGCGGGGTACTTCTGGCCGACGTACTGGACGCTCAGCGTGGCGCCCTTCTCGATCGGGTCGCCGGCGCCCTTGATCAGGACGTGCGACGCGGACTTCGTGAGCTTGGTCGCGGTCTTCTTCGTCGTGGCGAACTTGACCGGCTGCTGGTCCTTGCCGTACGTCAGCTTCGGCACCGAGGCCGGCGCCTTGACGGCCTTGCCCTCGGCCTTCGGCGGGATCTTGGCGACCAGGTCGAAGAGGAAGACCATCGTGTCGTCCTTCTCGAGGCCGAGGGACTCGACGCTCTGCAACAGCGACGCGCCATCCTCGGAGGGAACGGACACCAGCACGCGCGAACCGACGTCCTGGCCGACGAGGCCCTTGTAGAAGCCCGGCAGCGCCGTCTTCTCGTTGAGCGTCAGCGTCATCGGCGTCTCGTTCTTGAAGGAGTTGTCGAACTCCTTGCCGGTACGGCCGTTCACGGCGACGTAGTTGATCTTGATCGTGTCGCCGGCCGCGATTTCCTCGCCGCCGCCCTTGGAGACGACCTTCGACTCGGTCTTGTCGGTCGTGTAGTCCTTCTCGACCTTCACCTTCGGCGTACCGGACTTGCTCACCTCGATCCCCTCGAGGTCATTGCCGCCGCCGCAGCCGGTGAGGACGATGGATGCGGTGGTCATGGCAACCACGAGAGCGGTACGACGCACGATGAGGTTCCTCCTGAGGATCGATGCCGTGCCCACAGTAACGGCCGATTCCAAGGAAGAACTGAGAGGTCACATCGAGTCGATGAGGCGCTGCACGCGGTCGTCCTGGGACCGGAACGGGTCCTTGCACAGCACCGTGCGTTGGGCCTGGTCGTTGAGCTTCAGGTGCACCCAGTCGACCGTGAAGTCGCGGCGTCGTTCCTGCGCCCGCGCGATGAAGTCACCCCGCAAGCGGGCCCGCGTCGTCTGCGGCGGGACCGACTTGGCGGCGAACACGTCCAGGTCGTTCGTGACCCGTGCGACCGCGCCCTTGCTCTCGAGGAGGTAGAACAGGCCCCGGTCGCGGCGGATGTCGTGGTAGGCCAGATCGAGCTGGGCGATCCGCGGATCGGACCACGACAGCCCGCGTTGCGTCCGGTAGCGATCGAGCATCCGGTACTTGATGACCCAGTCGATCTCGCGCTCGACCAGGCTCAGGTCCTCGCTCTCGACCGCCTTGAGCGTGCGCTCCCACAGGTCCATCGTCCGGTCGATCGTCGGTGTGCGGAGCCCGTTGCGGTCGATGTACTCAGCCGCCTTTGCGAAGTACTCGGCCTGGATCTCCAGCGCGGACAGCTCGCGCCCGTTGGCCAACTGGACCTTCCGGCGGCCGGTCATGTCGTGCGAGATCTCGCGGATGGCCCGGATCGGGTTCTCCAGGGTCAGGTCGCGCATCGCGACGCCCGCCTCGATCATCTTGAGCACGAGATCGGTCGTGGCGACCTTCAGCATCGTGGTCGTCTCACTCATGTTCGAGTCGCCGACGATGACGTGCAGACGGCGGAAGCGCTCGGCGTCGGCATGCGGCTCGTCGCGCGTGTTGATGATGGGCCGCGACCGAGTCGTGGCGCTGGAGACCCCCTCCCAGATGTGCTCGGCGCGCTGGCTGACGCTGAACACCGTGCCGCGGGGCGTCTGCTGCACCTTCCCGGCGCCGACGATGATCTGGCGGGACACCAGGAACGGGATCAGGACATCGGCGAGCTTGCTGAACTCGCCGCTGCGGCCCACGAGGTAGTTCTCGTGGCAGCCGTAGGAGTTGCCGGCGGAGTCGGTGTTGTTCTTGAACAGGTAGATGTCGCCCTCGACGCCGTCCTCGGCGAGCCGGTCCTGGGCATCGAGCATGAGCCCTTCGAGGATCCGCTCCCCCGCCCGGTCGTGCGTGACCAGGTCGACGATGTCGTCGCACTCGGGCGTCGCGTACTCGGGGTGGCTGCCCACGTCCAAGTACAGCCGCGCACCGTTGCGCAGGAAGACGTTGCTGCTGCGTCCCCACGACACGACGCGCCGGAACAGGTAGCGCGCCACCTCGTCCGGCGACAGACGGCGCTGCCCACGGAACGAGCAGGTCACGCCGTACTCGTTCTCGATTCCGAAGATCCGCCGGTCCATGTCGCCAGCCTAGACCCGTGAGCGCCAGGCGCACGTGACGCAGGTCACGGGCGGGACGCCCGCGCCCGCGCGGTCAGCCGAGCAGCTCGGCGACCCGTGCCTCAGTCAGTCGCTTGAACTTCCGCGGCTGGCTGCGGGTGCGGTCCAGGACCGCCACCTCGAGGTCGCCCGGAGCGATCGTGCGGGCCGGCTCGGTGTCGTTGCCCAACGCGGTCAGGGCGAGCCGCAGCGCATCCGCCAGCGGCAGCTCCGGCGTGTAGTGGGTGCTCAGGTACTCCTCGACCTTGTCGCTCTGGCCGCCCATGACGCCGTAGCTCGGGATGTCCGCGACGGAGCCGTCGTACGTGAGGCGGTAGATCTGGTCGGTCTCGGGCGTCGTCCCGACCTCGGCGACGAAGATCTCGACCTCGTAGGGCTTCTCGCCGCCGCTGGAGAAGATCGTGCCGAGGGTCTGGGCGTAGGCGTTGGCCAGGCCGCGTCCGGTGACGTCGCTGCGGTCGTAGGAGTATCCGCGCATGTCGGCCAGGCGCACGCCCGCGATGCGCAGGTTCTCGAACTCGTTGTACCGACCGACCGCGGCGAAGCCGATGCGGTCGTAGATCTCGCTGATCTTGTGCAGCGCACGCGAGGGGTTCTCGGCGACGAAGACGATGCCGTCGGCGTAGCGGACGACCGCGACGGAGCGGCCCCGGGCGATGCCCTTGCGGGCGAAGTCCGCCCGGTCCTTCATCAGCTGCTCGGGCGAGACGTAGAAGGGGGTGGTCATGGGGGCGCTCCTAGGTCAGCGGGGCGGACGGGCCGTCGGGCGACTGCATGCGGCCGCCGATCACGGCGTCGGCGACGGCGGCGGTCCTGGACTCGTCCCAGGCCCGGTACCCGTCGCGCGTGATGACCGAGATCAGGGGGAAGATCCGACGCGTCAGGTCGGGGCCGCCCGTGGCGGTGTCGTCGTCGGCAGCGTCGTAGAGCGCCTGGATGACGGCCGTGACGGCGTCGGACTCGCTCATGCCGGCGCGGTACAGCTTCTTCAGCGAGCCGCGGGCGAACGTGGAGCCGGAGCCGACCGAGTGGAAGGTCCGCTCCTCGTTCTTGTTGCCCGTGACGTCGAAGGCGAAGATGCGGCCGCACTGCTGCTCGAGGTCGTAGGCCGCGAAGAGCGGCACGACCGCCAGGCCCTGCATGGCCATGCCGAGGTTGCCGCGGATGAGCGTCGCGAGACGGTTGGCCTTGCCATCGGTCGAGAGCGTGATGCCCTCGATCTTCTCGTAGTGCTCGAGTTCGACCTGGAACAAGCGGGTCATCTCGACGGCGATGCCCGCGGTGCCGGCGATGCCGACACAGCTGAACTCGTCGGTCGGGAAGACCTTCTGGATGTCGCGCTGGGCGATGACGTTGCCCATCGTGGCGCGGCGATCGCCGCCCATGACGACTCCGCCGTCGAACGTCGCGGCGACGATGGTCGTCCCGTGCGTCACGTCGAGACCGGTCACGGACCCTCCGGAGGCGTTCGGCAACAGATCGGGTGCCTGGGTGGCGAGGAACTCGGTGAACGAGGAGGATCCGACGGCGCGGAAGCCTCCATCGAGCATCACTGGCCGCCCTTCTGGACGAAGCTGCGGACGAACTCCTCCGCGTTCTCCTCGAGGACGTCGTCGATCTCGTCGAGGATGGAGTCGACGTCGTCGTCGAGCTTCTCCTTGCGCTCGGTGTCGACCTCGGGCGCCTCGACCTGCTCGTCGTCGACGTCGCTCTTGCGCGTGCTCCGGTGCTGTTGCTCGGCCATGATCACACCCTAGCGACCCGTGATGGCCCGGAAGAGGTCTGTGGCCGAATGGATTTGGCCGAACAAACCGTCCACGTGCTCGGCCGTGCCCTTGAGCGGCTCCATGGTCGGGACCCGCTGCAGCGAGTCGTATCCCGGCAGGTCGAAGATGACCGAGTCCCAGGAGGCGGCGGCGATGTCGCCGGCGAACCGCTGCAGGCACCGGCCCCGGAAATAGGCCCGCGTGTCGTGGGGCGGCTCGGTGACGGCCTCGGCGATCGTCTCGTCGTCGAGGAGTCGGTCCATGCGTCCCCCGGCCACGAGCCGGTGGTAGAGCCCTCGCTCGGGCCGCACGTCGTGGTACTGCACGTCGATGAGGTGGAGCTTGGCGTTGTCCCAGTCCAGCCCGTCACGCTCGCGGTACTGCTCCAGCAGCGCCAATTTGGCCACCCAGTCGAGCTCGCGGACGAGGTTCATCGGATCGTCGGCCAGCCGGGTCAGCGCCGACTCCCAACGCTCGAGGACGTCGTCGGTCTGCTCGTCGCTGCCCTCGGACTCGACGAACTTCTTCGCGTGCTCGAGGTAGTCCCCCTGCAGTTCCAGCGCGGTGATCGTGCGGCCGTCAGCCAGCTTGACCGCGGTCCGCAGCGTCGGATCGCAGGAGATCCGGTGCAGCGCACGGACGGGGTCGGCCAGCTCGAGCGGCGCCGGCAGCGCATCGGCCTCGATCATCGCCAGGACCAGTGAGGTCGTGCCGTGCTTGAGGTAGATCGACGTCTCGGACAGGTTCGCATCGCCGATGATGACGTGGAGGCGGCGGTACTTCTTGGGATCGGCGTGCGGCTCGTCGCGCGTGTTGATGATCGGGCGCTTGAGCGTGGTCTCGAGGCCGACCTCGACCTCGAAGTAGTCCGACCGCTGGCTGATCTGGAACGCGTGGACGCTGCCGTCCTGGCGCTGGCCCACCCGGCCGGCGCCGGTGATGATGTTGCGGCTGACGAAGAACGGGGTCAGCTGCTGCACGATCGACAGGAACGGCACGTCCCGGCGCATCAGGTAGTTCTCGTGGGAGCCGTAGGCCGCGCCCTTGTTGTCGATGTTGTTCTTGTAGAGCATGATCGGCGCGACGCCCGGAACCCGGGCAGCCAACCGGGCGCCCCGGGCCATGACCAGCTCGCCGGCCTTCTCCCACCGGACGACGTCGAGCGGGTTCGTGACCTCGGGGCTCGAGTACTCCGGGTGGGCGTGATCGACGTACAGCCGGGCCCCGTTGGTCAAGATGATGTTGGCCAGGCCCATGTCCTCGTCGGTCAGCTGCGACGGGTCGGCGACATCGCGGCCGAGGTCGAATCCGCGCGCGTCGCGCAGCGGGCTCTCCTCTTCGTAGTCCCACCGTGCCCGGCGGGTCAGCCCGTTGGCGGCCGCGTAGGCGTTGACCACGTGGGTCGCAGCGACCATCGGGTTCGCCTGGGGCTGGCCCTGGACGGCGATCCCGTACTCGACCTCGGACCCCTGCACACGTCGGACGCTCACATCTTCACCCTACGTCGTGTGACCTGCGGCACCGTCCGACGCGACGCGACGCCGAGGCCCGGACTCAGAGGAACTTCCCGAGATGGACGGAGTCGTCGTAGCCGGCGTAGTAGCCGAAGGGATCGACGTCCACGTAGCCCGCCGACCGGTACAGCGCGATCGCCTCGGGCTGCTCGGTGCCGGTCTCGAGGACCAACCGCGAGACACCCTGGCGGGCGGCGCTGCGCTCGAGCTCGTCGAGGACCTGGCGCGACAGGCCCTGACCACGGTGCGAGTCCAGCACGAACATCCGCTTGATCTCGCCGTCGGTCTCGCCGTGGGGTCCACCGCGCCGCCAGCCGCCCATCGCCACCGGCACCTCGTCGACGTAGCCGATGAAGAAGATCCCGTTGGGGTGATCGAACTCCGACGGGTCCATGGGCGAGGCGTCGCCCACCTCGCTGGAGTAGCGCCGGACGTACTCGGCCTGGACCAGCTCGGTGAGCTTCACCGCATCCGGGTGGTCGTAGCGGACCACACGCAATTCGAGTGTCAGAGGTACTGTCCCGTGTTCGCGACGGTGTCGATCGAACGACCCGGCTCGTTGCCACCCTTGCCCGTGATGAGGGTGCGGATGAAGACGATCCGCTCGCCCTTCTTGCCCGAGATCCGTGCCCAGTCGTCCGGATTGGTCGTGTTGGGCAGGTCCTCGTTCTCCTTGAACTCATCGACGCACGCCTGGAGCATGTGCTGGACCCGCAGCCCCTTGCTGCCGTGGTCGAGCAGGTCCTTGATCGCCATCTTCTTCGCGCGGTCGACGATGTTCTGGATCATCGCGCCGGAGTTGAAGTCCTTGAAGTACAAGATCTCCTTGTCACCGCCGGCGTAGGTGACCTCGAGGAACTGGTTCTCCTCGCTCTCGGTGTACATCCGCTCGACGGTGCGCTGGATCATGGCGTGGACGCAGGCCTGGCGGTCGCCGCCCCACTCGCGCAGATCGTCCTCGTGCAGCGGCAGCGTCGTGGTCAGGTACTTGCTGAAGATGTCGCGGGCGGCCTCGGCGTCGGGGCGCTCGATCTTGATCTTCACGTCGAGGCGCCCGGGTCGCAGGATGGCCGGATCGATCATGTCCTCGCGGTTCGAGGCACCGATGACCAGCACGTTCTCGAGACCCTCGACGCCGTCGATCTCGCTGAGCAGCTGCGGGACGATCGTGTTCTCGACGTCGGAGGAGACGCCGGACCCGCGGGTGCGGAACAGGGAGTCCATCTCGTCGAAGAACACGATGACCGGGGTGCCCTCGTTGGCCTTCTCCCGAGCCCGCTGGAACACCAGGCGGATGTGCCGCTCGGTCTCGCCGACGTACTTGTTGAGCAGCTCGGGGCCCTTGATGTTGAGGAAGTAGGAGCGTCCCTCCTCCCCCGTCCGCTCGCTGACCTTCTTGGCCAGGCTCGCGGCGACGGCCTTGGCGATCATCGTCTTGCCGCAGCCGGGAGGCCCGTAGAGCAAGATGCCCTTCGGCGGCTTCAGCTCGTGCTCGATGAAGATCTCGGGGTACAGGTACGGCAGCTCGACGGCGTCCTTGATGATCTCGACCTGGTTGCCCAGGCCGCCGATGCTCGTGTAGTCGATGTCCGGCACCTCTTCGAGGACCAGCTCCTCGACCTCGGACTTGGGGATGCGCTCGTAGACGTAGCCCGCGCGGCTGTCCAGCAGCAGCGAGTCGCCGGCGCGGAGCCGCTCGTCCGCGAGGGTGTCGGCGAGACGCACGACCTTCTCCTCGTCGGCGTTGCCCAGGACGAGCGCACGGTCACCGTCGGCCATCAGCTCCTTGAGCATGACGACCTCGCCGATCTGCTCGAACTCGAGCGCCGCGACGACGTTCATGGCCTCGTTGAGGATGACCTCCTGGCCCTTGCGCAGCGAGTCCTTGTCGACCGCGGGGCTGACATTGACGCGCAGCTTGCGGCCGCCGGTCATCACGTCGACGGAGTCGTCGTCGTTGCGCTTGAGGAACGTGCCGAACCCGGTGGGCGGCTGGGCGAGCCGGTCCACCTCCTCCTTGAGAGCGACGATCTGGTCGCGCGCCTCTCGCAGCGTGGAGGTGAGCCGCTCGTTCTGCGCGGCCGTGTTGGCGAGCCGGGACTCGACGTCCGCAAGGCGGGCCTCGATGAACCGATCGGTGTGCTCATTGCCGTTCATGTGCACCTCCTGGAGGGTGATGTCCACGACCCTACCCGCCGGGGACGCCCGTAACACCCCATCGTGAGATGGCCGCGCTGCGATCGTGTCGCCCGCCGGACGCGCACCCTCTTCCGGGGCGCGGTGCGTCTAGCATGTCGCCATGAGTCGAGGGAGCCTGCTGACCGTGACGTGTGCCCTGACCCTGGGCCTGGCGCTGGCCGGGTGCGGGAGCGAGGCCGACGAGGGTCCGGGCAAGCCCGCGAGCCCCAGCGCCTCGGCCACCGCCGACGCGGACGAGGTCGCCGTGATCGACGCGTACACCGCGTTCCTGACCGAGAAGCGTGCCATCGAGAACTCCGGCAAGGTCCCCGCGGACGCCTACGTCGCGACGCTCTCCCAGGACCGCATCGAGAAGGAGCGCGCGCTCGCGCGCGGGTACGCCGAGTCGGGACTCGTGCGCGTGGGCCGGTCCGAGGTCAAGGACGCCGAGGTCGTGGACCTGAGCGGCGACAGCGCGACGCTGCTCGTGTGCGAGAACGAGGACGGCTGGGGCTTCAAGCCGAAGGGCAAGGACGTCCAGTACCCGAAGGCCGGCTGGGGCCCGCGCGGCATGAAGGTCGTGCGCGAGGGCGATCGCTGGGTCGTGGCCGAGGCGATCGACCAGCAGCGCCTCCCCGCGAAGGACTGCACGGAGTGAGGACGGCGGCACGGCGATTCGGGACGGCCCTCGCGCTCGCGCTGGTGGGCTCGTTCCTCATGATCGCGCCGGCGTCGGCCGAGCGTGAGTGCCTCAGGGAGGGCATGGTCCAGCAGCCCGACGGTTCCATGGTCTACGGCTGCGTCGAGTGGTCGGCCGGCTCCCCCGGCGACTCCGGCGGCGGCTCGGGAGGTGGGGGCGACACCGCTCCCGCCTGCACCTTCCGCGGGTCGATCTACAACGAGTTCTGCATCGGCGACCGTGCGTGCTTCATGAACGACCCGGCGGCCTACCAGGACGTCGAGGCGATCCGCGAACGCGGCGGCACCATCTCGGACAAGCCCGACGACGCCGACCACATCATCCACGTGGGCTGCATCGGACCGGACGACACCGAGTACGAGAACTGGTACTGGGACTCCGAGTTCGAGACGGTCTCGGTGCGCGACCGCCTCGTCGCCGCCTATGGCCGCATCGTCCTGCCGGACGTGACGCCGGTGTTCAACCCGCCGAACCGCACGCTGGTCAACCTCGAGACGTGGTTCTGGGCCCAGGGGGCGTCCGCCACGCCCGTCGTCGGGTCCGAGGCCCTTGGGCTCGTGGCGATCGCCGAACCCCGGGCCATGGTCGTCACCGCCGCGGGCCAGTCGGTGACCTGCCCGGTGGTGACCAGCCGCTCGGACGCGTGCTCGATGACGTTCAGCCGCGCCGGAACCCACACCGCCTCGATGCGGATCACCTACGACATCCGCTTCGAGCTGGACGGCTCGCCCTTCACGGTGCCGCCCGGGAACGAGCAGTTCCTGACGA
Organism: Aeromicrobium sp. 636; assembly: GCF_024433585.1. Taxonomy (NCBI): domain Bacteria; kingdom Bacillati; phylum Actinomycetota; class Actinomycetes; order Propionibacteriales; family Nocardioidaceae; genus Aeromicrobium; species Aeromicrobium sp. 636. Next base: position 337,630 of record NZ_WNJU01000001.1, on the reverse strand, counting down.
TGGAGTCCACCGACTCGGTCACCGTGCCCGTGATCGAGGTCCAGTCGCTCGTGACCGAGTTGGGCTGAGCCTCAGACGTCCGCGGGGCGCGGGCCCACGTAGTCCGGTCCGTAGGCGCCCGGCGCGGGGCGACGCGTCTTGGGCATCGGCCGCTGACCGGGGGCCAGGCGACGTGCGGTGACGAGGAACGCGGTGTGCCCGTTCATCTTGTGGTTGGGGCGAACGGCCAGTCCCTCGAGGTGCCAGTCGCGCACGAGGGTCTCGAACGCGTGCGGCTCGGTGAAGCCGGCCGACTCGCGCAGCGTCTCGACGAAGCGCGACAGCTGGGTGGTCGTGGCGACGTACCCACAGACGATGCCCCCGGGCACGAGCCGGTTCAGGGCCAGCGGGATGCAGGTCCAGGGATCGACCATGTCGAGGATGATGCGATCGACCTCGGGCCCGTCTGCGGCGTCACGCAGGTCGCCGACGGTGAGGGACCAGGTGTCGGGCGCCCCACCGAGGGCCAGTTCGACGTTCTTGCGGGCCGTCTCGGCGAAGTCCTCGCGCAGCTCGTGGGACTCCAGGTGACCCTCGGGGCCGATCGCTCGCAGCAGGTAGGTGGTCAGGCTGCCGGAGCCGGCGCCGGCCTCGATGACGCGGGCGCCGGGGAAGATGTCGGCCTGCACCAGGATCTGGGCGGCGTCCTTCGGGTAGATGATCGCGGCGCCGCGGGGCATCGAGACGACGTACTCGAACAAAAGGGGCCGGAACACCTGGTACGGGAACTCCAGCGAGGTCTCGACGACGATCCCCTCGGGGCGTCCGATGATGTCGTCGTGGCGGATCTGCCCCTTCTTGGTGCTGAACTCCTTGCCCGCGACGAGTTGGATGTTGTGCTTACGGCCCTTGGGGTCGGACAGGCGGATCCACTCGCCCTCGACGAACGGGCCCGTGCGTTGAAGATTCATCCAGCCTCACGATAGGCGCGGTCCACCGTGGACGCGAAGAGGGTGCCCACCACGAACCCGCCGTCGTCGACGAGCGCATAGGCATCCGAGGGATTCTCGGCCATCGCCAGCAGCAGATCACGGCCCGAGAGCTCGACAGAGATCGGGACGGCACCGGCCGGCGGCGCATCCTCGCGCATGAGCGAGGAGGCGGACAAGGAGCCGATCCGGGCCAATGCCACCCCCTGCTGCAGCGCGTACGACGCGCCCTGCCACAGGAAGAGGGCGACGGCGAGCAGCAACAGGGCTCGACCGATCGCGAACGCGTCCTCGCCGAACATCATCGAGATCGCGATCCCCACGAGTCCGAGGGCGGCCAGGCGGCCGATCCATCCGGCGACGCGCACGCCCTTGGACTCGCTCCCCGTGACGGCCCAGATGAGGGCGCGCAGCACGCGTCCGCCGTCCAGGGGCAGGCCCGGGAGCATGTTGAAGATCGCGATGAGCACGTTGATGAAGCCCACCGACCACAGCACCGAGCGCGTCGCGCCCTCCGTGGCCTGGGCACCCCAGAGCGCCGCGATGCCCACGACGAACGAGGCGATCGGACCGACGACCGATGTCGCCAGCTCCTGCCAGGGGTTCCGCGAGTCGCCCTCGATGTGGGTCTCACCGCCGAGCAGGTGCAGCTCGACCATCGGCACCCGCATGCCGAACCACCGGGCGACACCGAGGTGCGCGAGCTCGTGGAGGAACACCGACACGTAGAGGCTGAGGACGAACACGATGGAGGTCAGGTACGGGTTCGGCCCGGCCCCCAGGGAGTCGAACTGCGGCGCGAAGACGATCACCAGGATGACGCCCATCAGCAGCAACGAGGGACGCACGCGGATGTCCGCGCCCGCGATGCGCGCGATGCGCCAGCCACCACTCATGCGTACAACCTACTGGCGGGTGACGAGGAGATCACTGGTCATTCGTGACCGAGCCCGGCCAGTCGCCCCAGGTGGTCTGCCGTCAGTCCGGCCAGGGTCGGGACGACCGCCCGGAACGGTGCCTCGGGGACGGCGACGGCGTGCGGCACCGCGATCACGAAGCAGCCCGCGGCGTTGGCCGACGCGGCACCGGTGCGCGAGTCCTCGATGGCGATGCAGTCCTCCGCCCGCACCCCCAGCAGCTCGGCGGCCTTCAGGTACGGCTCGGGGTGCGGCTTGCCCTGCGTCACCGAGTCGCCCGTCACCACCGCCTCGAACCCGAGCGCGTCGACGACCGGTTCGGCGATGTAGCCGTACGACATCGTGACGAGGGCCTGCGGCACGCCCGCGGCGCGGTACTCCTCGATCAGCTCCCGGGCACCGGGACGCCATTCCTGCTGCTCCCGCAGGGCGGTGGCCACGCGACCGCCCAGGAAGTCGACGATGTCCTCCGGCGTCATGTCACCGCCGATCCGCTCCTTGATGTAGCGCGCCGCCACCAGCAGGTCGCTGCCGACCAGGTGCAGCGAGTCCTCCTCGGTCCAGACCGCGCCGTGGTCCTCGGCGAGCTGGTGCTCCCCCGCGATCCACATCGGCTCGGTGTCGACGAGGGTGCCGTCCATGTCCCATAGAACGGCGGCGGGACGTGTCGAAGGCGCATTCATGCTGTGACCTGCAGTTCTCTCGAGTCGTGGCGCGCACACGGTGGGCCCGTGGCGTCTCCACCCTAGGTCGGGCCCCGATGACGCCCGAACCACGGTCGCGCCGGCTCAGCGCTGCGCGACCGCCCGGATGACGAGCTTGCGCACCTCGTCGTACCAGAGCACGACGGAAGCCAGTGCCGTGCAGACGCCCCAGTGGACCAGGTCCAGGGAACCGGTCCCGAACGCGACCTGGAGGAAGGGCACTTCCACGACGGCGAACTGGAGCACGATCCCGAGCCCGATCGCGCCCCACAGCCAGCCGTTCCTGAACAGGCCGTGGAAGGCGCTCGTCGTCTCCGACCGGGCGTTGAGCGCGTTGAACAGCTGGGCGAGGACCAAGGTGGTGAACCCGGCCGTCCGGGCGACCTCGAGCGAGTCGTCCCCCTCGACCAGTCCTCCGGGCAGGAACACGTCGATGGCGAACAACGTCACCAGCGCCATCACCAGACCGATGGTGACGATGCCCCGCCACATGCGGGTGTCGATCGCGCGGTCCTCCGGCCGGCGTGGCCGGCGCGCCATCACGTCGTCGATCTCGGGATCGACCCCCATCGCGAGTGCCGGGCCCGAATCGGTGATGAGGTTGATCCAGAGGATCTGGGTCGCCAGCAGCGGCAGCACGATCGTCTCGTTGCTGGCCTCGTTCAACCCGATGACGCCCGCGAACACGACGCCCAGGAAGACCGTGAGGACCTCGCCCATGTTCGACGAGAGCAGATAGCGCAGGAACTTCTTGATGTCGTCGAAGATCACCCGTCCCTGACGGACCGCCATGACGATCGTGGCGAAGTTGTCGTCGCCCAGGATCATCCGGGCGGCCTCCTTCGTGACCTCGGTGCCGGTCACACCCATGGCCACGCCGATGTCGGCGGACTTGAGGGCGGGCGCGTCGTTGACGCCGTCGCCGGTCATCGCCACGATCTGCCCTTCCGACTGGAGGGTGTCGACGAGCAGGAGCTTGTGCTTCGGGGACACGCGGGCGTAGACGGACACCTCGTGGACGATCTCGCGCAGCGTCCGGTCGTCCACGGTGTCGAGTTCGGTCCCCGTGACGGCGCGGCCGCCCGGCTCGATGATGCCCAGATCCGCCGCGATGCGGGTCGCGGTGGTCGGGTGGTCGCCGGTGATCATGATGACGCGGATCCCGGCCCGGTGGGCCTCCGCGATCGCGGTGGCGGCCTCGGCGCGCGGCGGATCGATGATGCCGACCACGCCGAGGTAGACGAGCTCGTGCTCGATCGACGCGTCGACGTCATCACTCCCGGGCGGCACGTCGTCGGCGACCCGGTAGGCGACGCCGAGCGTCCGGAACGCCTCCGCCGACAACGCCTCGACCTGGGCGAGACGCTCAACCCTGGCCGCGTCGGTGAGCGGCGCCGTGGCGTCCCCGACCTGGTACTGCGCGCAGTGCGCGAGGAGAACGTCGGGCGCGCCCTTGCTGAACACCAGAGGCGTCCCGTCGTCGCGCTCGCGGTGCAGCGTGGACATCATCTTGCGGTCTGACGTGAACGGGATCTCGGCCACGCGCTCGAACCGCGAGAACTGCTCGGCCGTGCCCGGGAACTTGCGCGCCGCCACGAGGAACGCCGCCTCGGTCGGATCTCCCTGGATGGTCCATTCACCGTCGCGCTCGGTCAGCTGGGCGTTGTTCGCGAGCGATCCGGCACCCAGGAGGAGCTGGGCCTCCAGGCGCTGCGGCCCGGCCAGGTCCTCTCCCCCGGCCGTCAGCGTCCCGTCGGGGCGGTACCCGACACCCGTGACGTCGGCGCTGCCCGAAGCCGTGACCACCCGCTCGATCGTCATCTCGTTGCGCGTCAGGGTGCCGGTCTTGTCGGTACAGATCACCGATGCGGATCCGAGTGCCTCGACGGAGTTGAGCTGCTTCACCACCGCGTTGCGTCGTGCCAACCGCTGCACGCCGATCGCCAGAACGACGGAGAGGATCGCCGGCATCCCCTCGGGCACCGCGGCGACCGCCAGCGAGACGCCCAGCAGCAGGACGACGACGAAGTCCGCCGGCTTGGTGACCCCGTCGACCACGACGATCGTGATCATCACGGCCAGGGCGATGATGACCACCGCGGTGCCGAGCATCCTGCTGATGTGGGCGACCTCGGTCTGCAGCGGCGTGGGCTCCTCCTCCGTCGCGTCGAGCATCTCGGCGATCGCGCCGACCTCCGTCGACATGCCCACGGCGGTCACGGCGGCGCGACCGACCCCCTGCACGACGGCGGTGCCCTTGTGAACCATGTCGTGGCGCTCCGCCAGGGGCGCCGGCTCGGCCAACGTCGCCGCATTCTTGGTGACGGCCTCGCTCTCACCGGTCAGCGACGCCTCTTGGATCCGCAGCGCACTCGCGCTCAGCAGCCGGGCGTCGGCGCCGACGGCGTCGCCCTCGTTGAGGACCAGCACGTCGCCGACCACGAGATCGGCTGACGGGACGGTCTTGAGCTCACCGCCGCGCAGCACCGTCGACGTGGCGGCGGTCATGGAGCCGAGCGCAGCCACCGCGTCCTCCGCCCGGGCCTCCTGGGTGTAGCCGAGCACCGCGTTGAGGATCACGACGATCGCGATCACGACAGCATCGACCGGCACGCCTTCGGCGCCCTCGATCGCCCACGAGACCAGCGAGATGACGACCGCCGCCAGCAGCAGGTAGATCAGTGGATCCTGGAACTGCGCCAGGATCTTGCGCCACGTCGGAACCGCAGGCTTGCCCCGGAGCTCATTGGGGCCGTTCTCCTCGAGCCTGCGCGCGGCCTCAGCGTCGGCGAGTCCGGTCGACGGGTCGACCTGCAACCGCTCCGCCACCGTCGCCGCGTCGACGCATGACGCGTCCTGGATGCCGTGATCGATCATGTCTCGACCCCATGACCGATCCTCCCCCAGGACCACCTCGGCCGCGACGGCAACGGCGCAACCCTGCCGTGAGGGCGGGACGCGGACGCCCGGTGAGCATCATCACTCCCCGGCCCGGAACAAGCCGCCGCGCCCGCGCGTTGGGACCACTGGTGTCCCTCGGGGCACACTCGACTCGCCATTCCCCACCGCGCAGGAGCACCGTGACCACCACCGCCGCCACCTCGGCACCCTCGAGCAACGACCGTTCGGGCCGCCTGATCGCCCTGCTGGTCGGCTCGGCGTTCGTCGTGATCCTCAACGAGACGATCATGAGCGTCGCCCTGCCCGAGCTGATGCGCGAGTTCGACGTCCCGGCGACGACGGCCCAGTGGCTCACGACCGTGTTCCTGCTGACGATGGCCGTGGTCATCCCCATCACCGGGTTCCTGCTGACGCGCTATCCCCTGCGCCGGGTCTTCATGGCCGCGATGATCTCGTTCACGGCCGGCACGTTGCTGGCCGCCGTGGCGCCGACCTTCGCCGTGCTGGTCGCCGCTCGCGCCGTCCAGGCCGTCGGCACCGCGCTGATGATGCCGCTGCTGATCACGACGATCCTCAACCTGGTCCCCGCGGAGCGCCGCGGCCGCATGATGGGCACCGTCTCGATCGTCATCTCGGTGGCCCCCGCCGTCGGGCCCACGATCTCGGGCCTCATCCTCGACCAGCTCGACTGGCGATGGATGTTCTGGCTCGTGCTGCCGATCGCCCTGCTCTCCCTCGGGCTCGGTGCCGCGTGGGTGCGTAACGTCACCGAGCCGGTCGACGTCCCGATCGACGTGCTCTCGGTGGTGTTGTCGGCGCTGGCCTTCGGTGGGCTGATCTACGGACTCAGCAGCATCGGCGCGGCCGCCGCGGGCGAGACCCCCGTCGACCCCTGGATTCCGGTGGCCGTCGGCGCCGTCGCACTCGTCGTCTTCGTCCTGCGCCAGCTCTCGCTCCAGGACCGCGCGCTGTTGGACCTGCGCACCTTCGCCCACCGGACCTTCACCATCGCCGCCGGCCTCGTCGCCGTCAGCATGATGGCGCTGTTCGGCACCTTGATCCTGCTGCCGATCTACCTGCAGACCGTGCTGGGGCTGTCGACGTTGAAGACCGGCCTCGTGCTGCTGCCCGGTGGCGTGGTCATGGGCCTGCTCGCACCGATCGTGGGTCGCCTGTTCGACCAGTACGGACCGCGGCCCCTCGTCGCGCCCGGCGCCGCCGTCACCTCCGTCGCACTGTGGTCGATGTCGATGTTCGACACGAGCACGACGCAGGGCACCGTCATCGCCGTGCACGTGCTGATGAGCATCGGGCTCGCGCTCATGTTCACGCCGCTGATGACGTCGGCGCTGGGCTCGCTGCCGCACCATCTGTACTCCCACGGCAGCGCGACGGTCTCCACGTTGCAGCAGGTCGCCGGCGCCGCGGGCACGGCGCTGTTCGTCACCGTGATGACGCGTCGGTCCGTCAGTGACCTCGAGTCCGGCGCCACGGTGGTCGACGCGACCGCGGCCGGCGTCCACGCCGCGCTCTTCTACGGCGGGCTGATCTCCGCGGTGGCCGTGCTGGTCGCCCTGCTGGTCAAGGGCCCGAAGTCCGAGACCTCCGTCGTCGTGACCGACGGGACGCAGACCCCCGCGCGTTGACCCGGACCCGTTCCACCGGCGTTCGTGAGGCGCCCGACACACCCGGTCCCACACCGCGGCGATCGAGTTTCGCGTCGCGCGGACTGACGTATGCTCGGGGAACAGTTCGGATCCTTCCCGAGGCCCAGGCGAGCCCGCCGCCGGCTGGAGGGTCCCAGCAGCCACCGCTGTCACACCGCTGAGGACTTTCACCCATGACCGAGTTCGTTCCACAGTTCCGTCCCGACGCCACCGCCGCGCTCACCGAGGCGATGTCGCAACGGATCCTCGTGCTCGACGGCGCCATGGGAACCGCGATCCAGCGAGACCGTCCCGACGAGGCCGGCTACCGCGGTGAGCGGTTCGCCCAGTGGTCCTGCGACGTCCAGGGCAACAACGACCTGCTCACGCTGACGCAGCCCGACATCATCGCCTCGATCCATCGCGAGTATCTCGAGGCCGGCGCCGACATCATCGAGAGCAACACGTTCAACGCGAACGCGATCTCGTTGCGCGACTACGACATGGTCGACCTCGCCTACGAGCTCAACTACACCTCGGCCCAGCTGGCGCGCTCCGCCGCGGACGCGGTCGGCACCCCCGACCGCCCCCGGTACGTCGCCGGCGCCCTCGGTCCGACCACCCGCACCGCGTCCATCTCCCCCGACGTCAACGACCCCGCGGCCCGCAACGTCACCTGGGACGAGCTGGTCGACGCCTACCTCACCGCCGCTCGCGGCCTGGTCGACGGCGGCGCCGACCTGCTGATGATCGAGACGATCTTCGACACGCTCAACGCCAAGGCCGCGATCTTCGCGGTCGAGACCCTCTTCGAGGAGACGGGACGTCGCTGGCCGGTCGTCATCTCGGGCACCATCACCGACGCCTCCGGCCGCACGCTCTCGGGCCAGACGGTCGAGGCGTTCTGGAACTCGGTCCGGCACGTCAAGCCGCTGCTCGTGGGCCTGAACTGCGCCCTGGGTGCCGACGAGATGCGCCCCTACATCGCCGAGCTGTCGCGCATCGCCGACTGCCACATCTCCTGCTACCCCAACGCCGGCCTGCCGAACGCCTTCGGCGAGTACGACGAGGCACCCGACCAGACGGCCGCCACGCTGCACGAGTTCGCCGAGAGCGGCTTCATCAACGTCGTGGGCGGCTGCTGTGGAACGACGCCGGCGCACATCGCGGCCATCGCCGAGACGGTCGAGGGGCTCAGCCCCCGCGAGGTGCCCGAGATCGCCCCGGCGCTGCGCCTGTCCGGACTCGAGCCGCTGACCGTCACCGAGGACTCGCTGTTCGTCAACGTCGGCGAGCGCACCAACATCACCGGCTCGGCCCGCTTCCGCAACCTCATCAAGGCCGAGGACTACACCTCCGCCCTCGCGGTGGCCCTGCAACAGGTCGAGAACGGCGCGCAGGTCATCGACATCAACATGGACGAGGGCATGATCGACGGCGTCGCCGCGATGGACCGGTTCTGCAAGCTGATCGCCGCCGAGCCCGACATCAGCCGCGTCCCCGTCATGGTCGACTCCTCCAAGTTCGAGGTCATCGAGACCGGGCTGAAGGCGATCCAGGGCAAGTGCATCGTCAACTCGATCTCCCTCAAGGAGGGCGAGGAGCGCTTCGTCGAGCACGCGCGCCTGTGCCGCAAGTACGGCGCCGCGATCGTCGTCATGGGCTTCGACGAGGACGGCCAGGCCGACAACCTCGAGCGCCGCCAACAGATCGCCAAGCGCGCCTACCGGATCCTGACCGAGCAGGTCGGCTTCCCCGCCGAGGACATCATCTTCGACCCGAACGTCTTCGCCGTCGCCACGGGCATCGAGGAGCACGCCCGCTACGGTCTGGACTTCATCGAGGCCACCGCCTGGATCAAGCAGAACCTGCCCGGCGCGCTCGTCTCGGGTGGCGTCTCGAACGTCTCGTTCTCGTTCCGAGGCAACAACACGGTCCGCGAGGCGATCCACGCCGTCTTCCTGTTCCACGCCATCAAGGCGGGCATGGACATGGGCATCGTCAACGCTGGCGCCCTGGTCCCCTACGACGCCGTCCCGACCGAGCTGCGCGAGCGCATCGAGGACGTCATCCTCAACCGGCGCGAGGACGCCGCCGAGCGCCTGCTCGAGATCGCGTCCGAGTACGCCGGCACCACCGAGAGGACCGAGGCCGCGGCCGAGGAGTGGCGCTCGCTGCCCGTGGGCGAGCGGATCACCCACGCCCTCGTCAAGGGCATCGACGCCCAGGTCGAGGAGGACACCGAGGAGCTGCGCCAGCTGATCTCCGAGCGTGGCGGCAAGCCCATCGAGGTCATCGAGGGCCCCCTCATGGACGGCATGAACGTCGTCGGCGACCTGTTCGGTGCCGGCAAGATGTTCCTGCCCCAGGTGGTCAAGTCGGCGCGGGTCATGAAGAAGGCCGTCGCCTACCTGATCCCGTTCATCGAGGCCGAGAAGTCCCCCGACGACGTCAGAACCTCCAACGGCACGGTCATCATGGCCACCGTCAAGGGCGACGTCCACGACATCGGCAAGAACATCGTCGGCGTCGTGCTGCAGTGCAACAACTACGACGTCATCGACCTCGGCGTCATGGTGCCGGCCCAGAAGATCCTCGACGCGGCGCGTCAGCACAACGCCGACGTCATCGGGCTGTCCGGCCTCATCACCCCGTCGCTGGACGAGATGGAGAACTTCGCCGCCGAGATGGCGCGCCAGGAGTTCGACATCCCGCTGCTGATCGGCGGCGCCACCACGTCGCGAGCCCACACCGCCGTCAAGGTCGACCGCAAGTACCCCGGGCCGGTCGTCTGGGTGAAGGACGCCTCGCGCTCGGTCCCGGTCGTGGCCGCGCTGCTGTCCGACGAGCAGCGGCCGAAGCTCATGGCCGATCTCAAGACCGACTACGACGCGCTGCGTGAGCGCCACGCCGCCCGCGGCGACTCCCGTTCCCTCCTGCCGCTGGAGGCCGCCCGCGCCGACGCCACGGCGATCGACTGGAGCGACTACAAGCCGCCGGTCCCGGCCTCCCCCGGCATCCACGAGTTCGGGCCGTTCCCGCTGGGCGAGCTGCGCGAGTACATCGACTGGCAGCCGTTCTTCAACGCGTGGGAGATGAAGGGCTCGTTCCCCGACATCCTCAACTCGCCCACGCACGGCGATGCCGCGCGCAAGCTGTACGACGACGCGAACGAGATGCTCGACCGCATCATCGCCGAGGACTGGCTGACCGCCCGTGGGGTCGCCGGCCTGTTCCCGGCCGCCCGCGACGGTGACAGCACGATCGTGTTCACCGACGAGTCCCGGACGACCGAGCTGACGCGGTTCCACCACCTGCGCCAGCAGACCGCGCACCGCGAGGGCGTCCCGCACCGCTCGCTGGCCGACTTCGTGGCCCCGGTCGACACCGGCCTGCCCGATTACGTCGGCGCGTTCGCCGTGACCGCCGGGCTGGGCAGCACCGAGCGGGTCGCGGCCTTCAAGGCCGAGCTCGACGACTACTCCGCGATCATGGTCGAGGCCCTGGCCGACCGGCTGGCCGAGGCGTTCGCCGAGCGCCTGCACGAACTGGTCCGCACCGACCTGTGGGGCTACGCCCCGGACGAGAAGCTCAGCAACACCGAGCTGATCAAGGAGAAGTACGACGGCATCCGCCCGGCGCCGGGTTACCCCGCGTGCCCGGAGCACACCGAGAAGAGCACGATCTGGTCGTTGCTCGACGTCGAGGCGCGCACGGGCATCGAGCTGACCGAGTCGATGGCCATGTGGCCGGGCGCCTCCGTCAGCGGCCTGTACTTCTCGCACCCGCAGTCGCAGTACTTCGTCGTCGGCCGGATCGGCCGCGACCAGGTGCAGGACTACGCGGAACGCAAGGGTTGGACGATCGCGGAGGCCGAGCGGTGGCTGTCGCCGAACCTCGGTTATCGGACCGAGGATGAGTAGGCTGGCAGGGTGACCGACGCCCAGATCCCCGTCCTGCGGAATCCGTGGATGATCGCCGCGTTCGAGGGCTGGAACGACGCAGCCGACGCGGCCACCAGCACGATCGACCACCTGCTCGAGGAGTGGGACGCCGAGATCTTCGCCGAGCTCGATCCGGAGGAGTTCTACGACTTCCAGGCGGTCCGCCCGGTCATCGCCCCGTCCGAGAACGGTGTCCGCGACATCGTGTGGCCCACCCCCACGCTGTACTTCGCCCGTCCGCCGCGCCTGGACCGCGACGTCCTGCTGCTGCGCGCGGTCGAGCCGAACTACCGCTGGCAGACCTTCTGCGCCTCGGTGGTCGAGATCGCCCAGCGCGCCGGTGTCCAGGAGCTCCTCACGCTCGGGGCCCTGCTGGCGGACAGTCCGCACTCCCGTCCGGTTCCCGTGACCGGCACGACCAACGACCCGGTGATGCTGGAGCGGCTGTCCCTCGAGCAGTCCCGCTACGCCGGCCCCATCGGCATCACGACCGTTCTCGGCGACGTCGCCGCGCGGGCGGGCATGGCGACGGCCGCCATCTGGGCGGCCGTGCCGCACTACGTGGCCGAGCCGCCCTGCTACAAGGCCACGCTCGCGTTGCTCGGAGCCGTCGAGGACGCCGTGGGCGTCGGACTGCCCCAGGGGGTCCTGCAGGAGATGTCCGAGGCGTGGCAGCGCGGGGCCGACGAGCTGATGGAACAGGACGAGGACCTGCGCGACTACGTCCAGTCACTCGAGACCGACCGCGACACCGACGACCTGCCCGAGGCCTCGGGCGACGCCATCGCGCGCGAGTTCGAGCGCTACCTGCGTCGGCGCCCCACCGAGGAGACCTGAGGCCCGCAGGCCCGGCACCGGCGCACCGGGGTCAGAGCGCGATGCCGAGCAGCGCGTCGACCGCCGCGCGCATCTGGGCCGGCGCCTGGGCGTCGTTGCCCGTCGAAGCCGTCCACGCGTCGACCGCCGCCAGCGCGGCGGGCGCGTCGAGGTCGTTCGTCAGAGCGGCCCTGAGCTGATCCACCAGCTCCTGGCCGGACGGTCCGGCCGAGCGATCGGCCGCGGCCCGCCAGCGGGCCAGGCGCGCCTCGGCGACCTCGATCTCGTCGCCGAACCACTCCCAGTCCTCGCGGTAGTGGTGCGCAAGCAACGCCAGCCGGATCGCCATCGGGTCGCGGCCCTCGACACGCAGCTTGGAGACCAGGACGAGGTTGCCCTTGGACTTGCTCATCTTCTCGCCCTCGTAGCCCACCATCCCGGCGTGCACGTACGAGCGGGCGAAGGGCTCACCCGTGGCGCGCTCGGCCTCGGCGGCCGACATCTCGTGGTGCGGGAAGACCAGGTCCGATCCCCCGCCCTGCACGTCGAACGCCGAGCCCAGGTGGTGCAGGGCGATGGCCGAGCACTCGATGTGCCAGCCGGGCCGACCGCGGCCGAGCTCGGTGTCCCAGGCGGGCTCGCCCGGGCGCTCGGCCTGCCAGAGCAGACAGTCGAGGGGATCGCGCTTGCCGGGACGCTGCGGGTCGCCGCCACGCTCGGCGAAGAACTTCAGCATCGCGTCGGTGTCCAGACCGGAGACCTCGCCGAAGCTCGGCGCGGAGCGCACCTCGAAGTACAGGTCGTCGTCGACCCGGTAGACCGCGCCGGTCTTGTCCAGCCGCTGGATCAGATCGATGACGAGCGGGATCGACTCGACGGCGCCGATGTAGTGCTCCGGGGGCAGGACACGCAGTGCGGTCATGTCGTCGCGGAACAGCTGGGTCTCGCGCTCGGCGAGCGCCACCCAGTCCATGCCGGTCGCCGTGGCCCGCTCGAGCAGCGGGTCGTCGACATCGGTCACGTTCTGCGTGTAGTGCACGTCCAGGCCGCGGTCGAGCCAGACCCGCTGCAGCAGGTCGAAGGTCAGGTACGTGTTGGCGTGTCCCATGTGCGTGGCGTCGTACGGCGTGATGCCGCAGACGTAGAGGCGCGCGGCACCCTCGGGGTCGACCGGGACGACCTTCCCGGCGGCGGTGTCGTACACCTGGACGGGTGGTCCGTCACCGAGCCCGGAGTCCGAGAGTCGTGGGATCGGTGGGCGGGACCAACTCTGCATGTCGCCGAGCCTATCGGGAGACCGGAAGCCACAATGGGCAGGTGATGATCGACTGCGCCGTCTACGTCGACGGGGTGCGCCGCGACACCGACCACGACCCCGACGACCTCGCCGAACGGTTGGCCGGCCTGACGGGCAACGACTTCATCTGGGTCGGCATCAACAACCCGACGCACGACGAGATGGAGCGTCTCGGCAAGGCCTTGCGGATGCACCCGTTGGCGGTGGAGGACACGATCGGCGCGCACCAGCGGCCGAAGATCGAGCGGTACAGCGATCACGTGTTCATCTCGATGCGCGCCGTGTCGTACAACGACGACGACATCACCACCAACGAGGTGAACATCTGCCTGGGTGCGCACTACCTGCTGACCGTGCGCCACGGTGGGGCGTCGCTCGTCGACGCGCGGCACCGGGCCGAGGTCTCCCCCGAGCGGCTGAGCCACGGGCCGATCGTCGGGCTGCACGCCGTCGTCGACTCGATCGTGGACCACTACGAGTCGGTCGCCGCCGAGCTCGAGACGGACGTCGGCGAGGTCGAGACCTCGGTCTTCTCGCCCGACCGCACCGAGGACTCCCGTCGCATCTACCGGCTCAAGCGCGAGACGCTGGAGTTCCGGCACGCCGTCGCACCGCTGCGCGACCCGATGAGCCGCTTCGCGACCGTCGCCGACCCGGAGGCCCTGCGGCCCTACTTCCGCGACATCGCCGACCACCTGCAACGTGCGGTGGACGCCATCGACTCGATCGACAGCCTGCTGTCCAACGCGCTCAACGCCTACCTCGCGCAGCTGAGCGTCCAACAGAACGAGGACATGCGCAAGCTCGCCGCGGGTGCCGCGCTGTTCGCGATCCCGACCGCCGTGGCCGGGGTCTACGGGATGAATTTCGAGCACATGCCCGAGCTCTCGTGGACCTTCGGCTATCCCGCCTGCCTGGCCGCCATGGGTGGCACCTGCTGGTACGTGTACCGCCGCTTCAAGAAGTCCGGCTGGCTCTGAGTGCCCGTCAGCCGGCGACGGCGCCGGTGATGACGCCGGCCCAGAGCAGGCCGAGGACGAGTGCGCCGAGCGCGACGCGGTAGATCACGAACGGCTTGTACGAGTGGTTGCTGACGTACTGCAGCAGCCAGTGGATGACCGCGAGGCCCACGACGAACGCCACGGCGGTTCCGACGATGGTCGGGACCGTGCCGTAGGCGTTCTCACCGCCGGGGATGTCCTTGAGCTTGTAGACACCGGCGCCGACGACGGCGGGGATGGCCAGCAGGAAGGCGTAGCGGGTGGCGGCCTGGCGCTCGTAGCCCAGGAACAGGCCCATCGAGATCGTGGCGCCCGACCGGGAGACACCCGGGACGAGGGCGCAGGCCTGGGCCAGACCCAGCAGGATCGCGTCGCGGGACCTGAGGTCGGCGATCGGCTTGGTCTTGCGTCCGAGCCGCTCGGCGAGACCCAGGACCAGGCCCATGCCGATCAGCATCGAGGCGATGAACCACAGGTTCCGGAACTCGCGGTCGATCGCGTCCTCGAGTGCGAGGCCCAGCACGACGATCGGCAGTGAGCCGACGATGATGAACCAGCCCATCCGCCACTCCGGTGCCTGCCGCGCCTCGGCGTTGAACACGCCGCGGACCCAGCCCGAGCCGATGGTCCAGATGTCACGCCAGAAGTAGAGGATGACCGCCAGCTCGGTGCCGATCTGGACGACCGCCGTGTACGCCGCGCCGGGGTCTTCCCAGCCCAGCAATTGCGGCACGATCGCCAGGTGAGCACTGCTGGAGATGGGCAGGAATTCGGTGAGTCCCTGGACGATGCCCAGGATCACGGAGCGCAGCAGATCCACCGTGCGAGCCTACACACGAAGTTCCGAGCCACCGACTAGCCTCGTCGCATGCACGCGCGTCGGCTCGGGGGTTCGGGTCTCCAGGTGTCGCGGCTGGGCCTCGGGACGATGTCCTGGGGTGCGGCCGTCGACGAATACGTCGCTGACGAGCAGTTGCGCGTCTTCCTCGACGCCGGCGGGACCCTGCTCGACACCGCGCCCATCTACGGCGACGGCGGATGCGAGCAGGTCATCGGGTCCCTGCTGGCCAAGCACGGCGTCCGCGACCGGGTCGTCCTGGCCGGCAAGGCCGGCGTGATCCGTCGCGACGGACATGCCGTGGTCGACGGCTCCCTGCGGTCGCTGATGCGCCAACTGGACCAGTCGCTCGCCGATCTCGGCACCGACCACCTCGACCTGTGGCAGATCCACCGCTGGGACGACGCCGTCCCGGTCGACGAGACGATGGCCGCGCTCGATCAGGCGGTGCGCTCGGGCCGGGTCCGTTACGCGGGCATCAGCAACTTCACCGGGTGGCAGACGGTCGCGGCCCAGCACGCGTTCACGCGCCTGGGCGGCGGCGTCCCGCTGGTCAGCACGCAGATCGAGTACTCGTTGGTGCGCCGCGAC
Organism: Aeromicrobium sp. 636; assembly: GCF_024433585.1. Classification (NCBI taxonomy): domain Bacteria; kingdom Bacillati; phylum Actinomycetota; class Actinomycetes; order Propionibacteriales; family Nocardioidaceae; genus Aeromicrobium; species Aeromicrobium sp. 636. Next base: position 322,007 of record NZ_WNJU01000001.1, on the reverse strand, counting down.
CCCGAGATCGAGACGATCCCGGCCGCCGAGCACGCCGGCATGAGCGTCCTGGCGTGGTCTCCCCTGGGCCGAGGCGTCCTCACCGGCAAGTACCGCGCCGGTGTACCCGGCGACTCACGCGCCGCCGACGCGCGATGGGAGGCGTTCGTGGCGCCGCACCTCACGTCCTCGAAGGCCCGCGTCGTCGACGCGCTCGCGGCCGCCGCCCAGGGTCTGGGCGTCCCGGTCTCCCACGTCGCCCTGGCGTGGCTGCGCGACCGGCCCCAGGTCGGCTCGGCGATCGTGGGAGCCCGCACCACCGCTCAGCTCCAGGAATCCCTCGAATCGGAGACACTGGAACTGCCGCCCGAGATCCACGCTGCGCTCAGTGATGTGTCAGAAGGAGCACGATGATCGACTACGAGTTCTGGGATGTCTCCATCTCGCGGACGAAGTCGCGAAATGCCGTGTGCCAGTGGCTGACGCAGGCGGCCGAGTTCCAGGGATGGGAACTCGACCGCCTCCGCAAGGATCCGACCGGTCATCGCACGGTGCGGCTGCGGCGCAAGATCATCCGCATGCGCGCGACCGTCTGACCGTCGGTCAGTCGTCCTTCGGCTCGCCTCGCGAGCGTCGCAGCGCCCGGCCTCGGGCGATGTCCTTCTCGGCCTTCTTCTTGGCCTTCTCGATCTGGCGGGTGTCGCGCGGAGGCAACTGGATCTCCTCCTCGGCCGGCAGGCCAGCCTGCAGCTCACGACCGCGCTCCAGCTCGGCATCGAGCTCGGCGCCGAAGAGCAGGGCCAGGTTCGTGATCCACAACCACAGCAGGAACACGATGACGCCGGCCAACGAGCCGTACGTCTTGTTGTAGTTCGAGAAGTTCGAGACGTAGAGCCCGAACAGCGCCGAGGCCACGATCAACACCACGATCGCGACCACCGCGCCGAGGCTGATCCAGCGGAACCGCGGCTGCTTCACGTTCGGCGTGACGTAGTAGAGCAGCGCCACGATGAAGACCACGACGATCAGCAGGACCGGCCACTTGGCGATGTTCCACACCGTCACGGCCGTGTCGCCGAGACCGACGGCGTCGCCGACCGCCTGCGCGGCAGGACCGGTCAGGACGAGCCCCAGGGCCACGACCGCGGTCAGCGCCACGAGGACGACCGTCAGCAGCAGCATCACCGGACGCAGCTTCCAGATCGGCCGGCCTTCACCGATCTCGTAGATGCGGTTCATGCCGCGGCTGAACGCATTCACGTAGCCCGACGCCGACCACAAGGCCGCGACGAGACCGATGATGAGGCCCAGTCCCGAGTTCTGGCTCTGGCCCAGCTCGCGCAGGGTCGGCTCCAGGGTGTCGGCCGCACCGGAGGCGCCGAGGTCGCGCAGGATCTGCATGAGCGCGTCGACGGTCTCGTCGCTGCGCCCGACCAGGCCGACGAGCGACAGCACCGCGACCGCGGCCGGGAACAGCGCCAGGATCGAGTAGTACGTCAGCGCTGCGGCGAGGTCGGTGCACTGGTCCTCGGAGAATTCACGCGCCGTCTTGCGCAGCACGTAGAACCACGAGGGCTTGGTGAGCTCCTTCGGGGAGTCCGGGCCGCTGTCCTTGCCAGGTTCAGCCATCAACGCCCCCGCCGCAGCGACCGCAGCACCAGGAACGCCAGGCACAGCGACGTGATGCCGGCGGCCAACGCCAACACCTCCGGTCGCGGCTTGCCGTCCTGGTCGGTCAGGGACTCGCGGGTGGAGTCCTTGAAGTCGTTCAGGGACTCGCGGGTGGAGTCCTTGAAGTCGTTCGCGGAATCCTTGACGCGGCTCTTCACGTCGAACTTGGCGGCGAGTTCGTCGACGGTGTCGGCGAGCTCCTCACGCGTCCGTTCCACCTCGTCACGCAACTCGTGGATGTTCTCGTCACTCATGGCACTCCTCGGGATCAGTGGTCTCGGGCATGTCGGACGGCGTCCACGTCGGCCTTGACGCTGTCCATCGTGCCAGTGGGAACCGGCGGACCGGCTTCCTGCACCCGGCTCTTGCCCAGCAGGGCCGCGATGCCGGCGATGACCAGCAGGACGACCGCGACGATGAGCGCCGCCAACCACGCGTCCATGACCAGCGCCAGAGCCAGGATGATGGCGGCGAGCAGGACACCGACCCCATACAGCGCGAGCAAGCCGCCCACGCCGATGAAGCCGGCCCCGATGCCTGCCTTCTTGGCCCGCCCGGTCACCTCGGCTTGCGCGAGCCGCATCTCGTCACGGACGAGCGTCTTCATCTCGGTTGTCAGCTTGGAGATGAGCTCACCGGTGGTGGCCGACGAGTGATCCGACTGCTCTTGGCTCATTGCCCGGAGACTCCCGTGGAACGGGTGCCGAATTCGGTCGAGCCCGTGCTGGTGCCGGTCGAGCCGGTGCTGGTGCCGGTCGAGCCGGTGCTCGAGCTGCTCGAATCGGTGCTGGACTTGCTCGCACCGGGCACGTGCTCCTGGGCCACGTCCTGGACCTTGTGCGTCGCGTCCTGGACCTTCGGGTTCTTCCAGAGGCTCTGGGCCTTCTCGACGATCTGGTCGTAGCGCTCGCGACCCGAACGGGCCCCGAGGACGTAACCCGCGCCGAGTCCGACGAGGAACTTCAACTTTCCGGCCATGGTGATCCCCTGTGTGTCTCGCGACCGCCCGAATGACGGTCTGTGCCGAGGGGGTACCCAGGTGTCGACCGGGTATGCGCCTCTCAGGCCAGATCGAGGAATTCGTCGAAGACCCGGCAGCCGAACTGGAGCGCGTCGATCGGGACGCGCTCGTCGACGCCGTGGAACAGTGCGGTGAAGTCCAGGTCGGCCGGCAGCCGCAGCGGCACGAACCCGTACGACCTCATCCCCAGCTTGTGCCACGCCTTGGCGTCGGTCCCCGCGGACATGAGGAACGGCGCCACGTGGGCCTGCGGGTCGTGCTTGAGCAGCGAGACGGTCATCGCGTCGACGAGGTCTCCCTCGAACGGGTACTCCAGCGGGATGTCGAGGTGGTACGGCTCGACCGTGACGGTGTCTCCCGCGATCTGCTGCACGCGGTCGACGAAGCCGTCGTCGTGCCCGGGCAGCGGACGGCCGTCCACGTACGCGACGGCCTCGCCGGGCACGACGTTGTGCTTGTAGCCGCCCTGGACCATCGTCGCGTTGGTCGAGTTGCGCAGGCCCGAGCCGATCATCCGGGCCGCCGGCCCGAAGTGCTCGAAGAGCTCGTCGGGCGTGCCCTCGGCGCCGGTCAGCTCGCGCACCTTGTCCAGCAGGATCCGCATGGAGGGGCCCGGCTCGGACGGCCACTCGTGCTCGCCGAGGTTGACCAGTGCGCGCGCCAGGTGGGTGACGGCGTTGTCCGGGTTGCGCATCGAGCCGTGGCCCGCGGTTCCGGCCGCCTTGAGCCGCAGCCACGCGATGCCCTTCTCACCCGACTCGATCAGGTAGAGGCGCTGTCCCGCGACCTGCGTCGAGAAGCCGCCGACCTCGCCGACCGCCTCGGTGCAGCCCTCGAACCACTCGGGATGCTCGGCGACGAGCCAGTGCGCGCCGAGCTGACCTCCGGCCTCCTCGTCGGCCGTGAAGACCAACAGGATCGGGCGGTCGGGGATCCGGCCGGTCCGCTGCCGGTCGCGCACGACGGCGAGCATGATCGCGTCGAAGTCCTTCATGTCCACGGCGCCGCGGCCCACGACGTAGTCGTCGACGATCTCGGCGGCGAACGGGTCGACCGACCAGTCGGCCGCCTGGGCCGGCACCACGTCCAGGTGTCCGTGCACGACCAGTCCCGGGCGGGTGGAGGTCTGGTCGCCCCAGCGAGCGACCACGCTGGCGCGGCCTCGCTCGGACTCGAGGATCGTGGACTCGATGCCGACCTCGGCCAGGCTGGCGGCGACGTACTCCGCCGCGGCGCGCTCACCCGGGCCGGACGAGTCGCCGAAGTTGGACGTGTCGATCCGGATCAGGTCACGGCAGAGGTCGACGACCTCGGTCTCGGCAGCGGACATGCCACCCACCCTAGCCACGGAGCAGACGGCTCAGCACGGACGAGACCATGAGTCCGAGGAGCCGCCGCACGACCGGGTCGAGGAACCCCGGGACGCCGATCACCGAGACCTCTTCGTCCCACGTGACGATCGACCCGGGCCCGTCAGGCTCGACCGTGATCGTGGCGCTCCCCCGGACGACCCGTCCCCGCTTCACCAGATGGACGCGGCTCGGCGGGTCCCAGTGCGTGACCTCCATCGGGTCGTCGAACCCCAACGGGCCGAGGCCGGTCCGGGCCGTGAACCCGTCGGAGGTGGCCGTGATCGTCGTGAGGGGCACCCGATGCTGCTCCCAGTCCGTCACGCGGGCGAAGGCTGCAGGAGCAGCCAACTGTGATCTACGCCTCACCCGAGTCATCGCCGCCATACTGTCAGCGTAGACTTGAATCCATGTTCAACAAGGGCACGATGCCGTTCACGTCGGTCGCCGACGTCAAGGCCCGCCTCGCCACAGCCGGCTATCTCGCGTCGGACGCCGTCGCCACGACGGTGTTCCTCGCCAGCGAGCTGGGCAAGCCGCTGCTCGTCGAGGGCCCCGCCGGGGTCGGCAAGACCGAGCTCTCGCGGGCCATCGCCCAGGCGTGCAGCGCCGAGCTGGTGCGCCTGCAGTGCTACGAGGGCGTCGACGAGTCCCGCGCGATCTACGAGTGGAACCACGCCAAGCAGCTGCTGCGGATCTCGGCCGGCCAGGACGAGACGTGGAGCGAGGCGAAGTCGGACATCTTCTCCGAGGAGTTCCTGCTCCCCCGCCCGCTGCTGTCGGCGATCCGCAACGACGGCCCCACCGTGCTGCTGATCGACGAGACCGACAAGGCCGACGTCGAGATCGAGGGCCTGCTGCTCGAGGTGCTCGGCGACTTCCAGATCACGATCCCCGAGCTGGGCACGGTGACGGCCACCCAACGGCCTTTCGTCGTGCTGACCTCGAACGCGACCCGCGAGCTGTCCGAGGCGTTGCGCCGCCGCTGCCTGTTCCTGCACATCGAGTTCCCCGACGCCGAGCTCGAGCGCGACATCGTCGCCATGAAGGTGCCCGACCTCGACCAGGCACTGGTCGACTCGGTCATCCGCGTGGTCAACGCCCTGCGTGCCATGCCGCTGCGCAAGGCCCCCTCGGTGTCCGAGACGCTCGACTGGGCCCGCACCCTCGTGGCGCTGGGCGCCGACGCGCTCACCTCCGAGGTCGTCTCCGAGAGCCTCGGTGTCGTGCTGAAGCACCAGGACGACATCGACAAGGCGCGCACGAAGCTGGATCTGGACGCCGTCCTGTCATGAGCGCCCAGGTCGCGACCCGGCTGGTCGAGTTCGTCGAGGCGCTGCGCACCAAGGGCGTCAACGCCGGTCCGAGCGAGACGATCGACGCCGCGGACGTGATGCGCGTCCTGGGTCTCGACGACCGTGAGCTGCTGCGCGAGGGCCTGGCCGCGGCGCTCGTGCGCCGCGGCGGCCAGCGCGACGTGTTCGACCAGACCTTCGACCTGTTCTTCCCGGTCGGCGTCGGCCGCCCCGAGGCCGCCCGCGACGCCGGCGAGGACATGGACGTCGAGCAGATCCGCGAGCTGCTGCTCATGGCCCTGATGGACCGCGACCCGCGCACGCTGGCCCAGATCGCCGAGATCGCGGTGGACGTGCTGGGCGAGGTGGGACAGCCCGGCAGCGAGACCGCCGGCTGGTCCGCCTACCAGACCATCGACCGCCTCCAGCCCCAGACGCTGATCGCCGCGGCCCTGGCCATGCGCCCCGGCGGCGGCAGCGGTCAGGGCGGCCAGGGACTGGGCACCCAGTTCACCGACCGGCTGGCCCGCGACGAGGTGCGCCAGGGCGTCGAGGCGTTCCGCGAGATGGTCCAGGCCGAGGCCCGCCGCCGGTCGGCCGAGCTGCGTGGTCGTGAGCTCGTGGCCCGGCACGCCGTGCGGTCGTCGCGTGAGCACGTCGATTTCCTCAGCGCCAACCGCCAGCAGCTGGAGGAGCTGCGCCGGTCGGTGAAGCCGCTCGCCCGCGTGCTGGCGACCCGCCTCTCGGCCCGCCGCCGACGCCGGCGCCGCGGCAAGATCGACATGCGGCGCACCCTGCGACGCGCCATGGGCACCGGCGGCGTGCCGATGCGGCCCGTCTACGAGAAGCCGCGACCGAACCGCCCCGAGCTCGTCCTGCTGTGCGACGTCTCGGGGTCCGTGGCCGGGTTCTCCAACTTCACGATGCTGCTCACCCAGGCCCTCAGCGCCCAGTTCAGCAAGGTGCGGGTCTTCGCCTTCGTCAACGCGATGGCCGAGGTCACCGACATCGTGCGCGACGGCGCCGTCTCCGGCGGCGCGGACATCGAGACGCGCATTCGTGCCGAGGCCCGGATCACGAAGTGGCACACCAGCAGCGACTACGGCGAGGCGCTGCTGGACTTCCGCGAGTTCTTCCTCGACGCGGTCGGACCCCGGACCGCCGTGCTGATCCTCGGCGACGCCCGCAACAACAACCAGAACCCGCGGTTCGACGCGCTCCACGAGATCGCGATGCGGTCCCGGCGGACGTACTGGCTCAACCCCGAGCACCACACCCGGTGGGGGCTGGGCGACTCCGAGGCGCTGGCGTACGCCGAGGTCGTGCCGATGTACGAGTGCGCCAACGTCGATCAGCTGACCCACTTCGTGACACGATTGCTGCCTGTCTGAGCGAAGGAGCGCGATGCGCACCCTGATCCGTCTCGCGGTGGTGGCCGCAGTCGCCCTCGTCCTGGCCGCCTGTGGCGGCTCCGAGGAGGCGCCCGACGCTCCGACGACGCCCACGATCACGCCCGCCCCGTCGCGTGGCGTGCCCGCGGGCGTCAAGGAGAGCATCGACACCCCCGCCGGGGTCGTCGTGGGCGAGGGCGGCCAGATCCACGTGGTCACGTACGGCAGCAGCTCCAACCCCGCGGTCGTCCGGGACGTCAGCGCCGAGGGCCAGACCGTCACGGTCGACGTCGGCGCCGTCCCGGGCCGCGCCGCCACCATGGACTACGTCCCCACCACGTCGACGTTCCCGGTGCCCGAGGGCGTGGACACCGGCGAGCCCATCGTCTTCCGGCTCGGCGAGTTCGGTGCGGTGACGATCGAGTCCTTTGCTCCCGGCGCCCAGGCCTGGATCACGAGGCCCGAGTGAGCGCCACGATCAGCGCCGTCCAGGCCGACATCACGACCCTCGAGGTCGATGCCATCGTCAACGCCGCGAACAACGCGATGCGCGGCGGCGGTGGCGTCGACGGGGCGATCCATGCGGCCGGCGGTCCCGCCGTCCTGGCCGACTGCATCGCTCGGTTCCCCGACGGGCTGGCCACGGGCGACGCGGGCTGGACGACCGCCGGCGACCTCCCGGCCCGATGGATCATCCACACGGTCGGACCGAACCGCCACGCGGGCCAGACGGACCCCGATCTGCTCGAGTCCTGCTACCGCCGGTCCCTCGAGGTCGCCGACGAGCTCGGTGCGCGCGAGGTGGCGTTCCCGCTGATCGGGGCCGGCGTCTACGGCTGGTCGAAGGCCGAATCCGTGGCTGCCGCCGTCCGTGCGGTCCACGGCACAGCGACCTCGGTCGAGCGCGTGCTGCTCGTGGGCTACGACGCGGCGGCCCGCGCCGAGATCGAGTCGGCGCTGCGCTGACGGGCGCGGTTGACTGTCCCCATGGCATCTCGGCTGCTGATCCTCGCGGACACCCATCTGCCCAAGCGGGCGAAAGACCTCCCGGAGCAGGTGTGGGACGAGGTGGACGCCGCTGACGTGGTGATCCACGCCGGCGACTGGGTGTCGGTCGACCACCTGAACGACCTCGAGCAGCGCTCGCGACGCCTCGTCGCGGTGTACGGGAACAACGACCACGGCGAGCTGCGCGAGCGGCTGCCGCTGGTCGCCCGCGCCGAGATCGACGGCGTCCGGTTCGCCGTCGTGCACGAGACGGGCCCGGCGAAGGGCCGCGAGGACCGGTGCAGCGTCGAGTACGGCGACGTCGACGTCCTCGTGTTCGGGCACAGCCACATCCCGTGGGACACGACGGCCGAGAGCGGCCTGCGGCTGCTGAACCCCGGCTCCCCCACCGACCGCCGCCGTCAGCCGTTCTGCACCTACCTGACGGCGATTGCCGATGCGGGTGCCCTGCGGGACGTGACGCTGCACCGACTCCCGCCCCGAACCCCGGCGCCAAGGTCTGGCTCCCGCTAGGGTCCGGCACATGACTGAGCGTCCGAGGGCCGTCGTCGCGGGGTGGAACGGATTCATCGGACACCGGCTGGTCGACGACCTCCGGTCACGGGACTACGAGGTCGTACGAGTCGGCCGCGCGGGACCGGACGCGACCTGGTCGGACCCCTCCTCCCTCCGTCGCGCGGTCGACGGAGCCGACCTCGTCGTCAACCTGGCGGGCAAGAGCGTCGGCTGCCGGTACACCGACGCCAACCGCGACGAGATCCTGCGGTCCCGCGTGGCGACCACGCGTCAGCTGCGCGAGGCCATCGAGCAGGCGGGCCACCCGCCACGGCTCTGGATGAACGCCAGCACGGCGACGATCTACCGCTACGCCCTGGACCGTCCGCAGACCGAGTCCGACGGCGAGCTGGGCTCCGGCTTCTCGGTGGACGTGGCGCGGGCGTGGGAGGACGAGTTCTTCGCCGGCGACCTGCCGGGCACCCGCCGCGTCGCCCTGCGGATGGCGATCGTGCTCGGCGGGCCGGCGTCCGACCTGCTGGCCCGCGTGGCGCGGCTCGGACTGGGCGGCCCGCAGTACGACGGGTGGTGGCGCCAGCACCGCCGCTACCGCGGGATCGGCGACCGTCCCTCCGCCGGTCCCGTTCCGATCCACCACTCGCGCGGTCGCCAGAAGTTCTCGTGGATCCACATCGACGACGTGCTCGCCGCCACGCGGTACATCGATGAGCACCCCGGGATCGACGGCCCGGTCAACCTCTCGTCGCCCCGGCCCAGCGACAACCGCACCCTCATGGCCGAGTTGCGCCGGGTCGTGCGGATGCCACTCGGCCTGCCCGCCCCCCGCTGGATGCTCGAACCCGCCCTGTGGGTGCTGCGCAACGAGTCGGAGCTGTTGCTCAAGAGCCGCTGGGTGCTGCCCGAGCGGCTCGAAGCGGCAGGTTTCGACTTCGCCTGGCCCGAGCTGGGACCTGCACTGGACGATGCGGTGCGAAGCCGGAGAAGTCAGCCCGCACGGGCCGTGTAGCCCGCCATCGCAGGCCTTTCGGGGCGCTACGACCGCGTGGATCCCGTGAGATATCTCACGAGGAGGGATTTCTCCGGTTAACGGATATTCACTGGAACCGCAGTGCGATCGCCGGCTCGAGTCGGACGGCTCCCTACACCGTGGGTTCGTGATCGCCTGAATTTCCGACGTAGATTCGCTGTGGCCACAAGGGGCCAGGCCGTGAACACGCTGAACTCGCCGAGGTTCACGGGACCAGTCAAGACGAACACAATCGGCGAGCCGGGGAAACCAGCATTCCGTCGCGACAGCGCGACTTGGGGCTAACCACCACGCGTGGGGCACACCTTCACTGCCAGCCCGACAGGTCTCTCTCCGTAGGCGTTGAAGGAGACTCCCATGCGACACGTCGCACGAATCCTTGCTGCCACGATGGCGGCTTCCGTCCTCGGCGTCGTTGCTCCCGCAACCGCCCATGCCTCGGGCAGCACGACGCCCACCACGACCAGCACGACCAGCACGACCGCCGCTCCCGCACCGACTGCAGCGCAGTTGGCAGCGAAGAAGAAGGCCGCCGAGAAGAAGAAGCGTGCGGCCATCGCGAAGAAGAAGCGCCTGCTGAAGAAGAAGCGGGCCATCATCGCCAAGAAGAAGGCGCTCGCGAAGAAGCGTGCCGCCGCCGCGCGCGGCAAGAAGATCGTCCGCCACGCCGCGAAGTACAAGGGCACGCCCTACCGCTGGGGCGGCACCAGCCCTCGCGGCTTCGACTGCTCCGGCTACGTCCAGTACGTGGTGAAGAAGGCGATCAAGAAGAAGCTCCCCCGCGTTGCGGGTGCCCAGATGAAGAAGGGCAAGAAGGTCTCCAAGAGCAACAAGAAGAAGGGCGACCTGATCGGCTTCTACAGCGGCTCGCGCGTCTACCACATCGGGATCTACGCCGGTGACGGCAAGATCTGGCACTCGCCCCGTCCGGGCAAGTCGGTCAAGAAGGAGAAGATCTGGACCAGCAAGTACAAGGTCCGTCGTCTCTGATCTGACGCATTCGTCGCCGAGGGCGAGCCACCGTCACGGTGGCTCGCCCTTGGTGTCTCTTCGAGTGCTGATGCCTGCTCGTCTGACCGCGGTCAGACGCCGAGGTAGGCCCGCTGCACCCGCGCGTCGTTCTGGAGCTCCTTGGCGCTTCCCGACAGCACGACCCGGCCCTCGGCCAGGACGTAGCCGGAGGTGGCGATCTGCAGGGCCGAGTTGGCGTTCTGCTCCGCGAGCAGCACGCCGATGCCCTCGTTGTTGATCTCGACGATCGTCTCGAAGACCTGCTGGGTGATCAGGGGCGCCAGTCCCATCGACGGCTCGTCGAGGATCAGCATCGACGGGTCCGACATCAACGAGCGGCCGATCGCGACCATCTGCTGCTGGCCGCCCGACAACGACCCGGCCGCCTGCTTGCGCTTCTCACGCAGGACCGGGAACAGGTCGTACGACCGCTCCAACAGCGTCTTGACCCGGGACTTGTCGCCGCGCCGGACGTAGGCGCCCAGCATGAGGTTCTTCTCGACCGACATCCGCGGGAACAGGTGGCGTCCCTCGGGGCAGTGCGCGAGGCCCTTCTTGACGATCGCCGCCGGGCTGCTGCGCGTGATGTCCTCCCCGTTGAACTCGACCGAGCCGCTGTTCGGCCGGAGCACGCCGCTCATCGCCTTGAACAGCGTCGACTTCCCGGACCCGTTCGCACCGAGGATGACCGTCAGCTCGCCGTCGTTGGCGGTGATGTCGATCCCGTGGAGGACGTCGACAGCCTCGTAGCTTGCGTTCAATCCGCTGATCTTGATCATGATCGCGCTCCTGCTTGGTCGTTGTTGGCGCCGAGATAGGCCTCGATGACGAGCGGGTCCTTCTTGATCTGCTCGGGCGACCCGGTCGCGATGCGCTGCCCGTGGTCGAGCACGACGATCTGGTCGGCCAGGTTCATGACCATCGACATCTTGTGCTCGACGAGACACACGGTGATGCCACGCGACACCATCTGGCGGATGAGGTCGCCGAAGGCCTCGGTCTCCTCGTCGTTGGTGCCCGCTGCCGGCTCGTCCAGCAGCAGCAATCGGGGCTCCGTGGCCAGGGCGAGTGCCATCGACACGCGCTTCTGCGCCTCCTGGGGAAGCTTCGACGCCACCTCGTCACACAGGTGCGCCGCCCCGACGAACTCGAGCTCCTCCATCGCCTTGGCCCGACTCGCGCGCTCGTCGCGCCGGTGCCGAGGCGTGTGGAAGACCGCGTCGAGCGCATTGGACTTCGAGCGGACGACGCAGCCGGCCAGCACGTTGTCGAGCACCGTGGAGTCCTCGAACAGCTGCGTCGTCTGGAACGTCCGGGCGATGCCTTCGCGCACCGTGCGGTGCGGCTTCATGCCGGTGATGTCCTTACCCTCGAACGTCACCGTGCCGGAGGTCGGCGTGTAGAACCCCGCCAGGAGGTTGAACAGCGTCGACTTGCCCGCACCGTTCGGACCGATGATCGCCGTGATCTGACCTTCCGGGACATCGATGTCCACGTCCTTGACCGCAGCAATGCCGCCGAACGTCTTGCCGAGACCGCGTACCTGCAGGAGCATCAGTGCACCTCGTCCTTCGTGGTGGAGCCGGCCGGCACGGTGGCGGGCTCGGTGGCCGGCTCGCCGGGCATCGTGGTGGCGCGGCGTTTGAAGCGCGCGGGGACCAGGTCGTTGAGGTACCCGATCATCCCGCGCGGGGCGAAGATGACCAGCAGCACGATGATCGGTCCCAGCACGATGAAGCGATAGGTCTCCAGGTCCTGCAGCATCTCGAACAAGAACGCGACCAGGAGGCTGCCCAGCAGCGGCCCCATGACCGTGCCGAGGCCGCCGATGAGCAGGAACAGCAACATCTCGAACGTGCGGTCGATGCCCGCCGAGTCCGGGCCGATGAAGCCGTTCAACGAGGCGAACAGGCCGCCGGCGAGTCCGGCGATGGTGGCCGACGCGGTGAAGGCCAGCTGCTTGCTGACGGCGACGTTCACGCCGATGGACTTCGCCAGGTCCTCCGAGGTGCGGATGGCCACGAGCGACCGTCCCGCGTTGGAGTGCAGCAGCGCATGGGTCGTGTACGCGGCGGCGGCCAGGAAGATCAGGACGAAGTAGTACATCGTCGCCGGCTCCGTGAAGTCGATCGGTCCGATGTTCTCGGGGAACTTCACCCCGCTGACGCCCGAGTGCGCGTGCGTCAGCGACTCCCACCGCACGATGACGATGAAGATGAGGAACCCCAGCGCCATCGTGAAGATCGCGAAGTAGGCACCCTGCGTCCGCAGTGCGATGAGCCCCGAGACGTAGCCCAGCACCGTGGTGGCGAGAATCGCGACGAGGAAAGCCGACCAGAACGGCCAGTCACGGTCGGTCGTCAGCAGGCCCACCGTGTAGGCGCCCACGCCGAAGAAGGCACCGTGGGCCAGGGACAGCTGCCCCGTGAGGCCCAGGATGATGTTCAGTCCGTAGGCCGCGATGGCGTAGATGGCGGCCGTCGTCACCACGCGCAGCAGGTACTGCTGCTCGCTGAAGACGACCGGTGCGAGGAGCAGGGCGATCGCGACGAGGGCGACGCCGAGCAGGCGGGGGTTGAGTCGGTCGATCATCGCTGTGCCACCGTTCCGAAGATGCCCGTGGGCTTGATCGCCAGGACGGCGATGAGGATGACGAAGATCGCCGCCTCCCCCGCCGCGACGGAGATGTAGGTCGAGGCCATGACCTCGGCGATCGCGATCGAGAAGCCACCGACGATCGCTCCGGGCAGCGAGCCCAGGCCGCCGAGGATGATGATGGCGAACACGGTCAGGCCGAGGGCGTCGCCCATGCCGGGCGAGAGCAGGTTGATCGGGGCGACCAGACCGGCCGCGATGGCGACCAGCGCCAACGAGACCGCGAACGTCACCATCGAGACCATGCTCGGGTTGATGCCCACGAGCGCGGCGCCCGTGCGGTCCTGCTCGATCGCCTCGATGGCCTGCCCGTGCGGCGAGCGCTTGAGGAACCAGGTCAGGAGCAGCAGCACGACGACCGCCGTGACGATGATGATGATGCGCTGCCACGAGACCTGGGCGCCCAGGACGCTCACCTGGCCGCCGACCGGCGACTGCATCCGCAGGAATCCGGTGCCCCAGACCTCCTGGACGAGAGCGACGAGGAAGAACATCACGCCCACCGTCGCGATCATGTGATGGGTGTGTGGCGCATTCCGCAAGGGGTGGAACACGAGTCGCTCGAGCACGACGCCGAGGAAGGCCAGGACCGCTGCGGCGGCCAGGATCGCCACGACATAGGGCATGCCGGCGTCGGTGAGGAAGAAGTATGTGAGGTAGGCGCCGAGCATGTACAGCGCGCCGTGCGCCAGGTTCGGGAAGCCCAGGACGCCGAACACGAGCGTCAGCCCGATGGCGGCGAGACAGTAGATCCCGCCCAGGGCCAGGCCGTTGGCCAACTGCTGGATGAAGAGGGTCATCAGTCACCTTCTGATGGGAGGTCGGTGGATCAGGGCGTGGCGGGGCCCCGGCCGCCCGGAGGACGGACGGTGGGGCCCCGCTGGCTCACTCCTGCGGCTGCTCGATCGCGAAGGGCTCGTACTCGCCGTCCGCGTTGCGGTAGGCGGCCTGGAGGCCGTCCGCCTGCAGGTGGCCCTTCGCGCTGACCTTGTTCGGCACGAAGAAGACACCCTCGACCGACTTGACGGCCTCACCCATCGCCTCACGGATGGCCTTCGGGTCGTCGGTCGTACCAGCGATCTTCATGGCCTCGATGAAGATGGGCAGCGCCTGGTAGTTCAGCGCGATGTCGGCGTTGACCGGCTTCTCGGAGGAGTACTTCTCCTTGTAGTCGGCGATGAACTTCTCGGTGCCCTCGAACAGCGGCAGCGGCATGATGCCGACCGAGTTGTTGAGGTTCTTCGGGTCGGTGAACTCCTCGAGCTCCTCGAACTTCGCCTGGTCGATGATCAGGAAGGCGCCCTTGAAGCCCTGCTTGCGCGCCTCCTCGATGAGCAGCGCCGTGGGCTGCGAAGGGCCGCCGACGAGGATCACGTCGGGCTTGCCCGCGAGCGTCTTGGCCACCGGGCCGGCGAAGTCCGAGACGGTGCCGTAGTCGATGTTGTTCTTCGGCAGGACCTCGCCGCCGGAGGCCTCCCACTTCTCGATCGTCGTCTTGGTCCACTCCTGGCCGAACTCGCTGGCCGTGGCCATCAGGCCGAGCTTGGCGTTCTCCTTGGTCTTGACCTTGTCGATGAACGGCTGGACGTAACTGTCGAAGCTCGGGGGGATCATGACCGTGAGGTCGTTCCCGCTCTCGAGGATCGCCGGGTCGGACGAGTAGGCGCCCACGAGGAACTCGGTGCGGCCGGAGTTCAGCTCCTGCGCGGCCTTGATGCCGCCGGCGTGCGGAACGAAGACGACCGAGGCGCCTTCCTTCTCGACGAGGCGCTGGACGTTCGTTCCGGTCGTGCCGGGCTGGTACTGGTCGTCGAGGGACTCGAGCTTGACGGTGTACTTCTTGCCGTCGATCTCGACGCCTTCCTCGTTGACCTCGTCGATGGCCATCTTCAGGCCGTTCTGGACGTTCACGCCGTACTCGGCGGCACCTCCACTGAGTCCGGCCGAGTACCCGATGACGATCGTGCCGTCACCGGAGTCGCTCGAGCCGCCGCACGCGGCGACGGCCGCGAGCATGCCGACGCTGGCGACCGCGGCCGCGGTCCTGAACGTGCGCTGTGACAATCGATGAGTCATTCCAGTCCCCCCATGTGATCTGCTTCATACTGAACGTGAACTCAACTTAAGTGCCCGGTGGGACTCCGTCAATCCGAGAGTGATCCACAACACAGTTTTTTTCCGCCATGGGCCACCGCAGAATCTGCTAGCTCCATTCCGGCTCGTAGGCTGAAGTGAGCCACGGGCCGGGAAGGACCGACCAGCGAGCGAACGACCGGACGCCATCACGGTGCGCGGCGCCCGCGTCCACCACCTCGAGGACGTCGACGTCACGGTGCCCGTGGACCTCGGCCCCGGAGGAGGCGTGAACGGCGGGCGGATCGTCGCCACCGGCACCGCCGAGCAGGTCGCAGAGAACCCCGACAGCGTCACCGGCCGATACCTCCGAGCGGCGATGTCTTGACCCCGGGCTTCACGACGCGCCATGCTCGCGCATCACCGACCACTCGTTCGGTGCACGAGACAGGATGTCGAGCCCATGACGACACGAGCACTGCGCATCGGCGGACGGGCCGCCCTCGCGGCCGGCCTTCTCGCGGCGGCGGCCGCGGTGACGGTGGCCGTCATCGGGATCCTCGCGTCGGCAGGCAAGGTGACCCACCCCGTGGACCTCGCCTGGGGCCCGTTCCACCTCGAGCACCGGGTGTCGCTGCCCGTCGCGTGGGGCGCGGACGTCTGCCAGTCGGCCGACGTCGGGGACCAGACTTCTCCGAGCGAGTGCCTGAGGTTCTTCGTCCATGACGCGGACGGGTCAGGTGCGCGTGGGCCGGTGCGCGAGCAGGACGCGGATGTCCGCCCTGAATCGGCGACCCTGACGGGAGCGGTGGAACTCGCCTCCACGGGTCGGCCGAGTGCCTTCGTCGCGACGTCGGCGGTGCGCGATGCGATCGGTCTGGCGGTCATCAGTGCCGCGCTCCTCGTGCTGTGGCGCCTGCTCGCGGGCGCAGCCGGGCCTGTGGCCGAGCGCCGCACCGCACCGCTCGTACGGGCCCTCGGCTGCCTGTTGATCGCCGGGAGCCTCGTCGACGCGGCGCTGGGACTGTTCATCGCCACCCAACTCCGGTACTCGTACGAGGCATTCGGACCCGGACCGCTGCTGTCACCGGCCGACGGCCGCGGGTTCGACCTCGGCCAGCTCGCTCTCGGCGGATTGGTCCTGCTCATCGGCGAGCTGTTCCGCCGCGATGCCACCGCCGAGGCCGACGACCGACTGACCGTGTGAGGGCCGACCCGCCAGAGTCAGGACCTCGCAGCCAACGCGTCGGTGAGCATCGAGACGAGGGTCTCGAGCTGGATGTCCGCCGACTCGACGATCTCCTCGTCGGAGCCGTCGAGCGCACGGGCGGCGAGACCGGCCTTGCTGTCGATGAGCTCGACGATCCGGTTCTCGATCGTGCGCGAGGCGATGATCCGCCACGCCGTCACCGGCTCCTCCTGACCGATGCGGTGGACCCGGTCGATGGCCTGGGTCTGCTCCGCGTCGGTCCAGGACAGCTCGGCCAGCACCATGTCGGAGGCGACCTGCAGGTTGACGCCCACGCCGGCCGCAGACAGCGAGCAGACCACGACGGAGACGTCGGGATCGTTGACGAAGGCGTCGATGTTCTTCTGCCGCGCCGACGGCGTCTGGTTGCCGCGGATCGACGAGTACCGGATGCCCCGCTTCTCGAAGGTCTGCTCGGCGACGTCCATGACGTCGACGTGCTTGGCGAAGAAGACGACCTTGCCGACGCTGTGGGCCAGTTGAGCGGCGTAGTCGGCCGCGAGGCCCGCCTTCGCCTGGCCGATGCGCCGCATCATGGCGAAGACGTTCTCCTCCGTCTTCGCGGACTCCTCACGCTCCCACGCCGCGATCCGGCGCACGAGGTCGTGGTCGATGCCCTCGACCGGCACACCGGGCGCACGGGTCTCGAGCGCCGCCTCGTAACGGGCGACCAGCCGCTGCTGGAGCTCGCGCTCGGCCGCGTGGATCGAGCGTCCGGCCTCGTCGTCGAGCTCGACCCGCAGGTCGGCGATGCGGCGGGCGGGGATGTCGGCGGCCACGTCGACCTTGCGCCGGCGCACGATGCCCATGTCGATGACGCGGGCGCGGGCGGCCGAGAAGAACCCGGGGTCGATCGGGGTCAGGCCCGTGTCCTCGAGCGCCTGGAGCAGCTCGGCGCGCGGCTTCTTCTCGTCGATCCACCCCAGGTACTGCCAGATGGCCCGGAAGTCCTCGATCTCGTTGATCAACGGGGTGCCGGTCAACGCCATCAGCAGCGGCCGGGAGGTCCGGGAACGGATGCGCTCGGACAGCTGGAGGACGTGCTGGGAGCGCTGGGACGACTTGTTCTTGATGAAGTGCGCCTCGTCGAGGACCATCCCGCGGAAGCCCAGGTCGCCGAGCCAGCCGACGTGCCGGTCGAGCACCTCGTAGTTGACGATGACGATGTCGGCGAATCCGTCGATCGTGTGGCCGTCGCCCTGGATCACGGTGGCCTTGTGCTTCGGGGTCCACATGTTCGCCTCACGCGCCCAGTTGGACTTGACGACGTTCGGGACCACGACCAGCAGCGGATAGGCGTCCGCGGCCTGCGCCGCCAGGAGCGCCTGGGCGGTCTTGCCCAGGCCGGGCTCGTCGGCCAGCAGGAAGGTGCGGTGCCCCTCCGCGGCGGCTGCCACCAGTTGCGCCTGGTGGCGCATCAGCTCTTTACCCTCGGGAAGGGGCACGGAGATCGGCTCGGGCAGGGCCATGCACGCCGGGGAGCTGCTGGACGCCCGCTCGAACGACGACAGCAGCGGTCCGATGAGCTCCCAGCTGGCCAGCCGCCGCCCTTGGGGCTTGCGGGTCTCGGGGGTCTCGAACTGCGGAGCGAGGAACGGGTCGGCCAACCGGCGCGAGATGACCGACTGGGGAACCACCTGACGCGTGGGAGCCGCGGGCGTGGGGTCCTCGTCGACCTCCGCCTCGGGCTCGGCCGGGGACTCGAGGCCCGCGGCGATCAGCATGTCGCGCTTGAGGGCCTTGGAGGCGTCGGACACCTCGGCGTCCTCGGCGAGCAGGGACAGCAAGGAGGTGTCGCGGGTGGCGGTCTTCGCCAGAATGGTGCCGATGCCGTCGAGTCGCTTGAGCTGCTCGGCCCGTTGGGACTCGCCCATCGAGGCCGTCTTGACCCGCGTGCGCTCCTCACGCGCCAGCAACGCGACGGTCTGGAACTTCGTTCGAACCGTCGGGGTCGCCCGGCCGCGCTGGACGCCCGCCTCGACGTCGCGCACGGCGCGCGCGAGCACCGGGATGATGCCCTCGTTGTCCGTGGCGCGCCCACCCCGCTGGTTCCGCGGGCGTGCCCCGGTGGAGCTTCCCTGACTGCGGCCTCGTCTGGCCAAACTCGTCTCCTCTGACTGGCGCTCTTTCCGTACCGAGACGGCAGCGCACTCGGACCCTGCAAGGCCCGGGCTCGCCGACTTCGCCGACGACGAACGCGTGGCCGCCCTGCGGGCAGCCGCGGACCTGGTGACCAGATGAGGACCGACGACGCGATCCGCGGTCGGCCGACACTCACTGGTGTTCTTTTCCGTCCCCATTCCAGCGCAGTTCTGCTGCGAGCGCGTGGAGACGACGTCCTGACACTCAGAGTTTACCCCGACGAGGGCGCACGGATCGCACAGGACACGAGCGGTCTCGTCCATGGCATGACAGCGTCATCGCGTTCGTCCCGTCGATCACGCTCGGATGCAGGATCGACGACGAAATCCGGCGGATCCAGTGGCCCGGGGATGCAGGGCCTCAGGCCCAGGTGTCGACTGAGTGGCTCGCCGATGGGTACCTCTCAGTCCCAGCTTCGGCGCACGGGGGCGCCGCGGCGCAATGCAGAGGAGTGGTCATGGCTTCAACGAGGAAGACCCAGGGCAACGGTGGTGTCCAGATGACGGACGACAGCCTGCGCGTACGGCAGCTCACGCACTACCAGTTCAGCTGGACCGCGGGCGAGGGTGGCGGGTCCGGTGTCTGGACGCTGCAGCTCGTGCTCGACCAGGGCGCGTGGGAAGAGGTGCTCACGGTCAGCGCCGAGGACGCCGACGCCCTGCAGGACATCCTGACGAACACGAGCAAGGTGTTCTACGACATTGACCGCCGCGTGCTCATGTTCGGGGTCACCAAGACGGGCGACTGACCCGCCCCAGCAACACCATTCGCAACGAGGAGTGCGGCGGCATCGCATGTTCGCGGTGCCGCCCTGCCCCTACCGCCTCCGGCACGATCAGCTGACACGTGACCCGCCCACGGCCCCGTCACGGTCGAGGTCCAGGCGGATCGTCAGCAGACTCGTCCCCAGGGCGCGAACGGCTGCGCTGTTCCCGCGGGGAAGGGCGCGCAGTCGTGCCTGAGGATCGTCGTCCGGCAGCACGTGCGCGATGCCGGTGTGCCACCGTCCCCGCATCAGCAGCCGAACCCTCGGCTCGGCCACCAGGTTCTTGACGTACTGCGAACGCAGACCGTGCTCGGAGACCAACCAGAACGAGTCGCCCACCAGTCGCCCACCCACCGGATTGCGGCGGGGCTGTCCGGACGTGCGACCCGTGGTCTCGAGCAGGACGGGTGCTCCCGGGATCCGGCCGGCGATCCGCCTCACGACCGGGTTCGCCACGTACCGCTGGAACACGTTGACGACTGCCTGCTTGCGCCGCTGGCCTGGTGCCGACTTCTCGGTCATCGACCGACCTCCACCCTCGTGTTCCGGAACCGTGCCTGCGACCTTGGCGGGCGTCGAGCGCCCGGCGACGCGCGTCGGGTCAGTTTGTCAGAACCGGAGGGCCAACCGGCGACGACCGCGGCGGCCACGAGGAAGTCCGTCGGCTCGACGCCGCCGTTCGGGGTGTAGTCGAGCAGGCCCGTCAGACTGCCGCCCCGGCGACGTGGCCCCGCACATCCTGGGACGACGAGTTCATGCCGTGGCGTGATGATCGTCGCGCCGGCCGGAGGCCACCACGCGACTCTGGGCCTGAGCGACAACACTGAGCCCACGCCACAAAGACAAAACCCCCTCACCGGCGAGAGTGAGAGGGTCTTGCATGTCCGAGGCTACATGCCCGGTCTCGAAGCTCTCGCGGCGGCCGTGACGCCCGCGTCCCTGTCTCGGTACTCGTCCGCGACAGGGACGCGGCCGGGGACGTTCTCCCGACCATCTGGGTCGTCTCCACCGTCGACGGGCCCGGAGGTGTGGCTCAGCGCTCCAACGCCGCCCGAAGCTGCGCTCGGGAGGTGATCCCCACCTTCAAGAACACCTTGTTCAGGTGGTACTCGACGGTCCGGGAGCTGATGAAGAGCTGCTTCCCGATGGCGGGGTTGGAGTACCCCTCGATGGCGAGCGCGACGACTTGGGACTCACGCTCGGTGAGCGCGCCGAGCGTCTTCGGCGTTCGACGGCGAGCCTGCTCACCCGATGCGCGCAACTCGAGCCAGGCTCGCTTCGCGAACGCGGTGGCACCGGCCGCGTCGAACACCTCGAGCGCTTGTCGCAACGGTGTCCGCGAATCCACCCGCCGCGTCTGCCGACGCAACCATTCCCCGTACAGCAAGTGAGTCCGGGCGAGGTCCAGGCTCATGCCGGACAGCTCCAGGTGCCGCACGGACTCACGGAAGTGCTCCTCCGTCGAGTGGTCCTCGGCGAGGAGGGCCAGACAGCGCTGCTCGATCCCGAGGGCCCAGGCCGATCCGGTCGCGCGGCCGATGGAGCGGATCAGCGCGATCGCCGTCGCTGCCTGCTCGGGGTGGCCGAGCCGCACCGCCGCCTCGACCACCTGTGGCGCGGCCCACGACGAGACGAACGGCTCGTCGGCGTCGAGTGCCCGCTGCGCGTCGCGCAGCGCCGGCTCGTACCGGCCCGAGGCGATGTGGACGAGGGACCGGCCGAGGTCCACGAGGGGCGTCGCGCCCACATCGTCACAGTCCGGGTGGTCACCGCCGGATCCCTGCCAGCTCCGGAGCAGGGTCGGCGTCAACGCGGGCGCGGCCGCGCCGATCCGGTGGGCGAGGTGTGCCGACTCCTCCGTCGCGACCGCCGCACCGTCCATCTCTCCCCGCCACAGGCGCAGGCAGGCCAGCAGGTCGAGCGCTCGTGGCAGGCTCGCCAACGCACCGGCCTGCCGAGCATGGTCGACAGCTCGCCGGGCGAGCGTCACCCACGCCTTCTCGTCCAGCAGGTCCATGGCGATCCGGGTCGCAAACGGGTGCGCGGCTGATTCATCGGCGCACCACGCGTCGATCGCGCGAGCGAGGGTGACGCGATCGGGCACCGCACCGCTCCCCCACCGAGACGACACGAAACGTGACAAGAAGTTACACCTGTTAGACACTGGGATTCCCCCGGAAGTCCAATCGCGTCCGGCCGACTCCCGGTTGTGCTCATACTTGCGCTATGAGTCAGCAATTGGTCATGGTTCTCGCAATCGCGGTGATGGTCGCCGTCTTCGTCTGGTGGCTGGTGATCTTGCTCGAGGCGCTCCGAGTGCCTCGGGAACGCTGGGAGGTGGCCGGCCAGAGCCAGTTGATCTACGTCCTTCTGATGGTCTTCCTGGGAATCGTCGGGTCGATCGCGTACGTCGCTGTGGCACGGCCACGTCTGCGGGCGGCATCCGTGCCCGCCGCAGGCGTGTGACGGTCGGGGCAACACGAGGGCGTGTGACGGCCGCGGCAACACGAGGGCGACACTGATGCACGAGACTGCCAGGCGAACTTGCGGTTGTAGCGGGTGTGGCGCGAGTCGTGGAAGCGGAACGGCGCGATGCCGGACTCTTTCAGATCGAGACTGAGGGGCTGCCACACGCGCTCGTAGAAGTCGTGGATGGCGAGTCCAGTCGGGGACGTGAACACGATGTCGTCCGCGAGGCGGCCCTCCACGAGGGGTCGTAGGAGCTCGACCAGCGCCGGGGCGATGGTGATGGCGCGGCGTGACTTCGGGGTCTTGGGGTTGCCGAGGTGATTGCCCGCGAATGGCGTGCTTGGGTCGCAGGCCGTGGTAGTTCGCCTTGGTCTTGATGGACCGGTCCCAGCTGATCAGCCAGGCCTTGATGTCCTTCTCTGTGATCGCGTCGATGCGTCGGTTGAAGGATCCGCGTACCGCGGATCTCGGTGCGCGCCAAGACCTTCACCTGCGACAGGTAGCGCTTGCGCTGCCCCGGCGACGGGTCGACAATCTGTCGCACGTACTCCTCGGCCACCTCGGCGAAGTACGGCGGTGGCACGTAGTGGTCGTCGCGCGAGCGGACGAACCCCTGCCCTTGACCCAGCCGTCGGGCCAGTTGCCACCCGCGGCCTCGACCGCCTTCTTGAAGCCTCCGGCGCGAGCGAGGTTCTGCGCGTCGGTGCCGGCGCTGAAGGTTTCGTCTTGGCGGACGCCGGTGCGGCCTCCGCCCATTCGCCATTCGACGCGCACCGAGAGCCCGCCATCGGTTCTGCGTCGCTCCTGAATCCATGCCATGTCGGGTGCTCCTCTGACCCTCGTTAGGTGTCATCGGTGCGCCCTGCGAGGGCCCATGTGCCGCCATGGTGCCGCCATGACCGCAAATGCAAAGTGGCCCCTGCTGCGTTTCCGCAGATCAGGGGCCACTTCGCAGGTGTGTCCGAGGGGGGACTTGAACCCCCATGCCCCTAACAGGGCACTAGCACCTCAAGCTAGCGCGTCTACCAATTCCGCCACCCGGACGAGGTGTTTGTGGTGCAGCACTGAACTCTAGCAAACGCCTTCACGGCCCATGCAGAAGGCCCCGGGTAAGTATGAGTTACCCGGGGCCTTCGCATCGAGAACGCGTGATGAATGCTCTCGGATCCGGTCGCCCGGGCGGATCTCCTCGACACCTGCACCACCAGGAGTCTGCGTCCGGCGCGAGCCGTCTGCGTGAGGTGAATCGGGCTTCCTTCTCGCTCTTCTGGGGAGAAGTGCGTGAGACCTGTCTACGCCTCATGTGACAGCGAACACAAGGGGTTTCGCGCATCATTGCAGGGAAATTCTCGCGTCCACAGGTTCTCCACACCGGACACACGCTTACGTCCACACGCTGTCCACAGCGGTTGTCCACAGCTGTGGATCCAGCACGGTGTGGATTCAGCAGGGCATCACCAGAGTTGTGAGACCGCGTGGATCACCAGGCCGGCCAGACCGCCGACCACCGTGCCGTTGATCCGGATGAACTGCAGGTCCCGCCCGACGTGCAGCTCGATCCGGTCGGAGGTCTCCTTGCCGTCCCACCGCTCGACCGTCGCGGAGATGACCGTCGCGATCTCGCCGCCGTAGTGCTCGACCACGTAGGCCGCCGCATCGCCGGCCCACCCGTCGACCTTCGCCGCGAGGACCGGGTCGGACTTCAGCCGCTCCCCCAGGCCCTCGATCTCTTCGACGATCCGCCGGCGCAGAACGCCGTCCCGGTCGCCCAGCGCCTCGAGCAGACCCCGGCGGAAGGAGTCCCAGAGCCGGACCGTCGTCACCGCGGCCTTCGGCTGGGTCAGCAGCCGCTGCTTCAACCGCTCGGCGCGCTCCATCGTGTCGGCGTCGTGCTGCAGGTCGTGCGCCAGCTCGACCAGCCAGTGGTCCAGCGCGACCCGCGCGTCGTGCCGGGGGTCGTCGCGGATGTCCTCGACCCACGTGAGCACCTCGCGGAACAAGCGGTCCGCGATCATCGTGTTCGCCCAGCGAGGCGCCCACTCCGGCGCCCGCGCGATGATCAGGTCCGTGATGCGGTCCGGGTGGGCCGCGAGCCAACCGTGCAACTCGTCCAGGCCCAGGTCCACCAGGCCGGTGTGCGCCCCCTCGTCGAGGATCTCGGTCAACAGCTGGCCGACGGCGGGGCTGAGCGGCTCCTGCATCATCCGCGGGATGATCAGCTCGGTGATGACCGCCTGGACGTCCTCCTCCTTGACCCGGCCGAGCAGGTCCGAGGTGACGCGGGCGCCCTCGTCGACGATCCGGTGCACGCGCCCCGGGGCAGCGACCCAGGCCCCGACCCGCTCGGCAGGTCCGGCCGCGGCGATGCGGTCGCGGATCACGTCCTCGCGCAGGAAGTTCTCGGACACGAAGTCCTGCAGGCTCGCGGCCAGCTGGTCCTTCTTCTTCGGGATCAGCGCCGTGTGCGGGATCGGCAGACCCATCGGATGCCGGAACAACGCCGTGACCGCGAACCAGTCCGCGATCGCGCCCACCATCGCCGCCTCCGCCGTGGCGTTGACGTACCCCCAGGCGCCGCCGTGGCCGTGCGTCAACGCGAAGACGATCGCGGCGACCACCAACAGCGAGGTGGCCAGGGCGCGCATCCGGCGCAGAGCGGTTCGCCGTGCCTCGTCGTCACCCGACAGGGGCAGCACCGGGCTCATCACTTCGGTCATGGCGCAACCCTAGGAGTCCCCCGCCCCGCTGACACGGTGGAGAGCACGGCCGCCACCTAGAATCGCGCCATGACGTTCAACGAGGGCGCGAACCTCGACACCAGTCAGGTCATCGGTGGCAAGTCCGGCGCGGTGGTCGGCGGTGGCGTCGGCGGCCTGCTGCTGGTGCTGCTGTTCGCCTTCCTCGGTGGCAACCCGCTCGGCGGCGGCTCGTCATCGGCCTTCGACGTCAACCAGGTCCTGACCGGTGGCAGCAACTCCTCGTCGATCGACGTCACCCAGTGCAAGACCGGCGCCGACGCCAACGAGAACGACGTGTGCCGGATCGTCGGCACCGTCAACAGCACCCAGGACTACTGGACCGACGCCCTGCCGGCCGACGTCAACCGCCAGTACCGCGAGGCCCAGACCGTCATCTACTCCGGCTCCACCCAGTCGGCGTGTGGAACCGCGTCGAACCAGACCGGCCCCTTCTACTGCCCCTCGGACGAGCGGGTCTACATGGACGCGTCCTTCTTCGACCAGCTCAGCAGTCAGTACGGCGCCGACGGCGGCAACCTCGCGCAGATGTACGTCGTCGCCCACGAGTACGGCCACCACGTCCAGAACATCCTCGGCATCCTCGCCAAGGCCCAGGACGGCAAGACCGGCCCGCGCAGCAACGGCGTCCGGGTCGAGCTCATGGCCGACTGCTTCGCCGGCGTGTGGGCCCGCCACGCCGCCTCCACCCAGGACGACCAGGGCAACACGCTCATCCAGCCGCTGACGCGCAAGGACATCGACTCGGCCCTGTCCGCCGCGGCGGCCGTCGGCGACGACCACATCCAGGCCGAGCTCGGCGGCGGTCGCGTCAACCAGGACTCCTGGACCCACGGCTCGAGCGAGTCGCGTCAGCGGTGGTTCACGACCGGCTACGAGACCGGCAACCCGAACAGCTGCGACACGTTCGCGACGAACGAGCTGTGATGACATGACCCGGCGCCTGCGCGCCGAGGTCTGGATCGTCCTCGGCCTCTCCCTGGGCCAGTCGGCGGTCTATGCCGTCGTCAGCCTCATCCGCAAGCTGAGTCAAGGTCCGCTGCGCGACTCGACCGCGACCCTCAACCAGTCACGCGACGAGGTCCCGTGGCTCGACCTGACCTACCAGCTGCTGTCGATCGGGTTCGCCCTCGTCCCAGTGGCGCTCGTGCTCTACCTGTTGAGCCTCGACGAGGCTCCCCCGGTGCTCAAGCGCCTCGGCCTCGACGGCAGCCGTCCGCTGCGCGACACCCTCGCCGGCGCCGGCCTGGCCGCCGTGATCGGCATCCCCGGGCTGGGGCTGTACTTCGCCGGCCGCGAGCTGGGGATCACCGCCGAGATCGTCACGAGCCCCGAGGAGCTCTACTGGTGGTCCGTGCTGGTGCTGATCCTGTCGGCGATCCAGAACGCCGTGCTGGAGGAGGTCATCGTCGTCGGCTACCTGATGACCCGGCTGAAGCAGTTCGGCTGGGGCCTGCCTGCGGCAATCGCCGCCTCTGCGGTGCTGCGCGGCAGCTACCACCTCTACCAGGGCTTCGGACCGTTCCTGGGCAACGCCGTGATGGGCGTCGTGTTCGCCTGGTGGTTCCACCGCACCGGTCGCGTCATGCCGCTCGTGATCGCGCACACCATCTTGGACGTCGTGGCCTTCGTCGGGTATGCCCTCTGGGCCGATCAATTGGGCCTGCGGTGATGATGGGAGCGATGAAACTCGAGTTCGATCCCGCTCTGCCGATCACCGCACGTCACGACGAGATCCGTGACGCGCTGCGCGATCACCAGGTCGTGGTCGTCGCCGGCGAGACGGGCTCGGGCAAGACCACGCAGCTGCCTAAGATCGCCGCCGAGCTCGGTCGCACCAAGATCGCCCACACCCAGCCGCGCCGCATCGCTGCCCGGTCGGTCGCCGCCCGCATCGCGCAGGAGTGCGACGTCGAGCTGGGTGCCGAGGTCGGCTACGCGGTGCGCTTCGACGACAAGTCCGGTCCCGACACCGTCGTCCGACTCGTCACCGACGGTCTGCTGCTGACCGAGCTGCAGCACGACCGCCGGCTCGAGCGGTACGACACGATCATCATCGACGAGGCCCACGAGCGATCGCTGTCGATCGACTTCCTGCTGGGCTACCTGCGCGAGCTGCTCCCCCGCCGTCCCGAGCTCAAGGTCGTCGTCACCTCGGCCACGATCGACGTCGAGCGGTTCGCTGCCCTTTTCTCGACGCCCGAGCGACCCGTCCCGATCATCGAGGTCAGCGGCCGGACCTACCCGGTCGAGGTCCGCTACCGGCCCCTCGACCGCGAGGACGACGTCATCGACGGGATCGTCAGCGCCATCCGCGAGCTGCCCCGCGACGGCGACGTACTGGTGTTCCTGCCCGGCGAGCGCGACATCCGCGACACCGCCGAGGTGCTCGAGGGTCAGTCCCTCGGCGACGTGGTGCCGCTCTACGGCCGGCTCGCCGCCCACGAGCAGCAGCGGGTCTTCCAGACCGGCCCGCGCCGGCGGATCGTGCTGGCGACCAACGTCGCCGAGACCTCGATCACCGTGCCGGGCATCCGGTACGTCGTCGATCCCGGGTTGGCGCGCATCTCGCGCTTCAGCGCCCGGCTCAAGGTCCAGCGCCTCCCGATCGAGCGGATCTCGCAGGCCAGTGCCGCGCAGCGCGCCGGCCGGTGTGGCCGCGTCGCCGACGGCATCTGCATCCGCCTGTACGACGAGGAGGACTTCGAGTCCCGTCCGGAGTTCACCGACCCCGAGATCCAGCGCACGAACCTGGCCAGCGTCATCTTGCAGATGGCATCGCTGGACCTGGGCGACATCAGCGACTTCGGGTTCCTGGACGCCCCCGACCACCGCGCGGTCGCCGACGGCCTCACGCTCCTGCGCGAGCTGGACGCCCTGGCGCCCCGACGGGACGGCACCGACCGGCTGACGAAGCTCGGCCGCACGATGTCGCGGCTCCCCCTGGACCCCCGTCACGCCCGCATGGTGCTGGCGGCGGACCGACTCGGGGTCCTGCCCGAGGTCCTGGTCATCGTCGCGGGCCTGTCCATCCAGGACGTCCGCGAACGCCCGCTCGACAAGCAGCAGGCCGCTGACACCCAGCACGCACGCTTCCGCCAGCCCGACTCGGACTTCCTGTCGCTGCTCAAGCTGTGGGAATACCTGCAGGAGCGCCGCGACGAGCTCTCGCACACGAAGTTCCGCCGGATGTGCCACGACGAGTTCCTGCACTACCTGCGCGTGCGCGAGTGGGCGGACGTGAACTCGCAGCTGCGCCGCACGGTGCGCGAGCTGGGTCTCAAGCCTGGCAAGGTCCGCAAGGAGCCGGACGCCGACAACATCCACCGAGCGTTGCTGCACGGTCTGCTGTCCCACGTCGGTCTGCGCGACGCCGAGACCCGCGAGTACCTCGGTGCGCGCGGCGCCCGCTTCACGATCTTCCCGGGCTCCGGCCTGTCCAAGAAGCCCCCGCGATGGATCATGGCCGGCGAACTGGTCGAGACGTCGCGGCTGTTCGCCCGCGACAACGCCCGGATCGACCCGGCCTGGGTCGAGCAGGCTGCGGGCCATCTGCTGAAGCACCAGTACTCCGAGCCGCGGTGGTCGGCGAAGCGCGGAGCCGCCGTCGCGACGCAACGGTCCACGCTCTACGGACTGCCCGTGGTCGTGGACCGCACGGTCATGCTGGCTCAGCACGACGCGCCGCTGGCCCGCGAGCTGTTCATCCGGCACGCGCTGGTGGGCGGCGAGTGGCGCACCCATCACAAGTTCTGGCTGCGTAACCAGGACCGGCTGGCCGAGATCGAGAGCCTCGAGGAGCGCGTCCGCACACGCGGCATCCGGGTCGACGACGAGACGCTCGTCGACTTCTACGACGCCCGCATTCCCGCCGACGTCGTGTCGGTGCGTCACTTCGACTCGTGGTGGAAGAAGCAGCCCGACAAGCACCTGCTGGACTTCACCGACGACCTGTTCCGCGCCGACGTCGACGCCGACGCCTTCCCGACCTCGTGGACGTCGCAGAGCACCGACTTCGACGCCGTCTACGACGTCTCGTACCGGTTCGACCCCCAGGCCGCGGACGACGGCATCACGATCACCGTGCCGGTCGACGACCTGCTCACGGTGGATGCCGACGAGTTCGCCTGGGGAGTGCCCGGACGCCGGCTGGAACTGGTCACCGAGCTCATCCGCGGCCTGCCGAAGGCCGAGCGTCGCCGCTTTGCGCCGGCCGCCCAGTCCGCCGAGCGGGTCCTGCCGGGCCTCGACACGTCGAAGGACCTGCGCACCGAGCTGGGCCGCGCCCTCGACGTGGACCCGTCCCTGATCGACCCGACCTCACTGCCGTCGCACCTGCGCCCGACGTTCCGCGTGGTCGACGGTGAGCGTGAGCTGGCCTCCGGCAAGGACATCGACGCCCTGCGCCGCGAGCTCGAGCCCCGCCTGCGGCGCGACCTGCAGCGCAAGGCGCAGAGCGAGGAGCGCACGGGAATCACCGACTGGGACGTCGGCGACCTCCAGCGCAGCATCACCGCCGGCCAGGTCACCGGATACCCGGCACTGGTCGACGAGGGCAAGAGCGTCGCGTTGCGAGTGCTGCGCACGCAGGCCGAGCAGCAGGTCGCCATGGTGCGCGGCCAGGCGCGCCTCATCGCGTTGTCGACCGGCTCGCCCGTCGGCACGGTCGGGCGCACGCTCTCGCTGCAGGACAAGCTGCTGCTGGCCACCTCGCCGCAGGGCGACGCCGCGGCGGTCATCGAGGAGTCCTGGCTGACCGCGCTCGACCACCTCGTGGTCCAGCACGGCGGCCCCGTCTGGGACGAGGCCGCCTACCGCCGGCTGCGCGATCTCGTGCGCGCCGACGCCGTGCCACTGACCGAGCGCATCGTGCGCCAGGTGATCAGCGCGCTGCAGGCGCTCGGCGACGTGACCCCCGGCACCGACGAGGCGGGCGAGGACGTCCGGGTGCAGGTCTCCTGGCTGATCCACCCGGGCTTCATCCGCGACATGGGCGCCGACCAGATCGGGCGCCTCCCGGTCTACCTGCGCGCCGCGGCGAGGCGCCTGACCTCGACGAAGGACCCGAGCGAGATCTGGGACCTCGAGGCCCGCTTCCACGAGCGCACCAAGGAGCTGCGTCCCTGGCAGCGCCTCACGCCTCCGGTCCGTCGCGTGCGCTGGATGCTGGAGGAGCTGCGGGTCAGCGTCTTCGCGCAGGAGCTGCGGGCCGTCGGGCCGATCTCGGCCCAACGCGTGGCCAAGGCACTCACCGAACTCTGACGTACCGTGGCCAGATGGAGCGTGCGACGAATGCGCAGGACGGCACTCGGATCGCCTTCGACGTGGTCGGGACCGGTGAGCCGATGCTCCTGGTCCACGGCACGGGGATGTCGTCGGCGATGTGGCGGGACGAGGGCTACGTCGAGCCGCTGGCGACGCGTCACCGACTGATCCTCGTCGATCTGCGTGGCCACGGCGACAGCGACAAGCCGCACCACGAGGCCGCCTACACGATGGATCGGCTCAGCGCCGATCTCGTCGCCGTGCTCGACGCGGTCGAGGCCGAACGGGCGCACCTCCTCGGCTACTCCGCCGGGGCGCGGATCGGCTTCAACCTCGCCGCCCGGGACCAGGATCGGCTGATCAGCCTCCTGTTGGGCGGCGGCACTGCCAGGTCCCAGCACGACGAGTTCGACGAGGTCTTCTTCCCCGGCAGCATCGACGTGCTCGACACCGGGGACACGGCCGAGTTCCTGCGCCGCCTGGCCGAGGCGAAGGGGCCCGCGGTCGAGACCGCGGCCCGGGAGTTCCTCGACGCCGACCCGCCGGCCATGGCCGCGTGGTTCCGCGCGTCCAGGGACGCACCCGGGCTCACCGACGAGCAGCTGGCCGGCATCGTCGTGCCGACGCTGCTGTTCGCCGGGTCGCAGGACGCCGCCCGGCTGCGCGACTCACGCGCCGCGCAGCAGGTGATGCCTCACGCCCGGCTCGTCGAGATCGCCGGACGCGATCACATCACCACGCTGGCGGCGACGCACGACGTGGTGTCGAGCGTCGAGGGCTTCCTCGACGAGCTCGACTGACGTCAGGGGTGCGTGCTCAGCCGACGCCGAGCAGGTCGATCACGAAGACCAGCGTGCGACCCGAGAGACGGTGTCCGCCACCGGCCGGACCGTAGGCCAGCTCCGGCGGGGCGATGAGCTTGCGACGGCCGCCGACCTTCATGCCGGGGATGCCCTGCTGCCAGGCTCCGATGAGCTGCGGCAGCGGGAAGCGCGCCGACTGGCCGCGGTCCCAGGAGGAGTCGAACTGCTCGCCGGTCTCGAAGTCCACGCCCACGTAGTGGACGTCGACGACGCCGCCGTTGACCGCTTCGTCGCCCTCACCGATGGTGATGTCCTCGATGACGAGGTCGGTCGGGGCCGGGCCGGGGGTGAAATCGACTTCAGGCTTTTCACTCATGTCTGCCATCCTTGCACGCATGCGCGCGACCGTCCTTCACTCCCCCGGCGACATCCGACTCGACACCGTTCCCGATCCCGTGATCGAGGCCGACACCGACGCCATCGTGCGCGTCGTGGCTTCGTGCGTGTGCGGTAGCGACCTGTGGCCCTACCGCGGCCTCAACAAGCCCCAGACCGAACCGCACCAGATCGGACACGAGCAGGTGGGCATCGTCGAGAGCGTCGGCACGGACGTCTCCGGCATCGCCGTGGGCGACTTCGTGATCGCTCCCTTCATGTACAGCGACAACACGTGCGTGCACTGCCGCAACGGCGTGCAGACCTCGTGCGTCAACGGTGGCGGCTACGTCGGCTGCCAGGCCGAGCTGGTCCGCGTCCCCCAGGCCGACGGCACCCTCGTCACCGTTCCCGGTGATGTCGACGACGCACTGCTGCCGCACCTGCTCGCGCTGACCGACGTCTTCCCCACGGGCCACCACGCCGCCTTCGGCGCAGGGGTGACCGCCGGATCGACCGTCGCCGTGGTCGGGGACGGCGCCGTCGGCCTCAGTGCCGTCCTGGCGGCCAAGCGGCTCGGAGCCGCGACCGTCGTGGCCATGTCCCGGCACGAGGACCGCCAGCAGCTGGCCCGGCGCTTCGGCGCCGACCACATCGTCGAGACCCGTGGCAAGGAGGGAGCCGCCGAGGTGCGCGAGATCCTCGACGGCATCGGCGCGGACGCGGTGCTGGAGTGCGTCGGCACCGGCGAGTCGATGAAGCAGGCGTTCTTGTCGCTCCGCCCGGGCGGCACCGTCGGCTACGTCGGCGTGCCCCACGGTGTCGAGCTCAACGTGCCGGCGATGTTCGGCCGCAACCAGGCGTTGGCGGGCGGCGTGGCGCCCGTGCGCCGTTACCTCGACGAGCTGCTGCCCGAGGTCCTCTCGGGCGCGCTGACGCCCGGCGACGTCTTCGACCTGACCGTCCCGCTGGACCAGGTCGCCGACGCCTACCGGGCGATGGACGAGCGGACCGCGATCAAGGCGCTGCTGAAGCCCTGATCGCGGCCCGCCGCGGTCACTTCAGCTGCGAGCTGTTCAGACCCAGCAGCCGTCGCGCGACGATGAGCTGCTGGATCTGCTGCGTGCCCTCGAAGATGTCGAGGATCTTGGAGTCGCGAGCCCACTTCTCGAGGAACTCGGTCTCGCTGTAGCCCAGCGAGCCCGCGAGCTCGACGCACTTGAGCGTGATCTCGTTGCCCGAGCGGCCGGCCTTCGCCTTGGCCATCGACGCCTGCAGGGAGTTGGCCTGGCGGTTGTCGGCCATCCACGCGGCTTCGAGCGTCAGCAGCAGCGCGGCCTCCCAGTCGGCCTCCATCTGCAGGAACGTCGCCACCACGTGCGGCTGCAGCGCGGGCGAGCGGTCGTAGTCGATCGTCAGCCCGGCCTTCTCGATGAGCTCGCGCATGACCTCCAACGACGCCCGGGCGCAGCCGACGGCCATGCCCGCGACGAGCGGCCGGGTGTTGTCGAACGTGGCCATCGCACCGGCGAAGCCCTTGGACGTGTCGATCTCGGGATCGCCGAGCAGGTTCTCGGCCGGGACCCGGCAGTTGTCCAGGACGATCACCGCGGTGTCGGACGCGCGGATGCCGAGCTTGTGCTCGAGCCGCTCGACCCGGATGCCCGGCAACGACTTCGGGACGACGAACGACTTCACCGCGGCCCGGCCGAGGCTCTTGTCGAGGGTGGCCCACACGACGACGGAGTCCGAGCGCTCGCCGGAGGTGACGAAGATCTTCTCACCGTTGAGGATGTAGTGATCGCCGTCCTTGATGGCCGTCGTCTTGATGGCCGCCGAGTCCGAGCCGAAGCTGGGCTCAGTGATGGCCATCGACGCCCAGGTGCCCTTGAACTTCTCGAGCTGCTCGTCGGTGGCGACCGATGCGATGGCCGAGTTGCCCAGGCCCTGACGCGGCATCGACAGCAGCAGGCCGACGTCGCCCCAGCACATCTCGATCACGGACAGGACCGACGCCATGTTGGTGGCGTTGCGGACGCCCTGGTCCTTCTTGGTGCTGCTCTTGACGCGCACGCCTGCAGCGCCGGCGCCGGTGCTGTTGCCCGACTCGTTCAGGCCGTCGATCAGCGAGGCCAGGAGGTCGAGCTCCTTGGGGTAGCTGTGCTCGGCGAGGTCGTACTTGCGCGAGTTGGCACGCAGGAACTCGTTGGCGACGTCGTGCGCCTGCTGGACGAAGGCACGGAACTTCTTGGGGGTCTCGAGGTAGATCATGATCTGTCCCGTCCTCAGATGAGGACTGCTCCTTCCATCACGCCGACGGCACGCAGATCGCGGTACCACCGTTCCACCGGATGCTCCTTGACGAAGCCGTGACCACCGAGCATCTGGACGCCGTCGGTGCCGATCTTCATGCCGTACTCGGTCGCGAGGCGGCGAGCCAACGCGGTCTCGCGGGCGAAGTCGCTGCCCCGCTCGGCACGCGAGGCGGCCTTCAGCGTGACCAGGCGCATGCCCTCCAGCTCGATCGCCATGTCGGCGACGGTGAAGGCCACGGCCTGGCGGTACGCGATCGGCTCACCGAAGGCCTCGCGGGTGACGACGTACTCCTTGACGTACTCGAGCACCGACTTCGCGGTGCCCAGCGCCAGCCCGGCCCACGCAAGACGCGAGAGGCGGATCATCGTCCGGTAGTCCTCGGGGCTGCCCAGGATCGCGTCCTCGCCGACGCGGACGTCGGTGAGCTGGATCCGCGAGAGCCCGGCCGCCCGCAGGCCCATGCCGGGATCGGCCGCGACGGCGACGCCGTCGGTGTTGGCCTCGACGATCACCATCGACGGGCCGCGGCCCTCGACGTCGGCGGCGACGACCAGCAGCTCGGCCTCGGCCCCGCGGACCGCACCGGACTTGAGGCCGTTGAGGACGTAGCCGCCGTCGGTGCGGCGGGCGACGGTGCCGAGCGTCAGCGGGTCGAACATCGGCACCGGCTCGGCCACGACCAGGGCGGCCGCCGGGACGTCGCCCTCGGTGAACGGCGGCAGGTAGGTCTGCTGCTGGCCCTCGGTGCCCCACAGCGAGATCGCGGTGGCGACGGCGGACGGCGCGAGACAGGCGACGGCCTGGCCCATGTCGCCGTGCGCCAGTGCCTCGGCGACGAGCACGCCGGTGACGGCGGAGCGCTCCTCGGCCAGGCCGCCCAGCGACTCGGGGATGTTGATCAGCGACAGGCCGAACTCGGCGGTCTGGGCCAGCACCTCCTTGGGAGTGTCGTCGGCGTGCTCGGCCTGCTCGGCACCGGGGCGCAGCACCTCGGCGGCGAACTCGGAGATGACGTCGACCATCATCTGCTGGTCTTCGGTCGGCGTCAGGTCGAAGACTCCCGACGGCTGGGCCGCAGCGGGCCGGTCGCCCTGGGCGTGGCCCGAGACCTTCGTGAAGGTGCGCTGGGCGGCCCCGATAGCCTGAAAGCTGGTCTTGGTGGTGCCGTGGACCGCGCGCTCGGCGAACTTGCGGAGCCCGAAACGGTCGAGCGTCTCTGACGCGGCCAGTTTGTTCAGCACGCGTAGCCCGTAGGCCATGGGGTCTGTGCCCGCCACATTCACTCCCTCGGTGAGATGTTGAAACTGTTGTTTACAGTTTCACATACCGAGAGTATCTGAATCCAACTCCAGTTACCACTGAATCCGCGTGTCGCTGCACTCGATATGGTGAGACGTGCCCGAAACGCCCTCCGCCGACCAGTCCCGTCCCCTGCCCACGGGCGGTTCCGTCCGTCCGATCACGCGCTGGGGAACTCCCGTGATGCACCACGAGCTGCGCGACGTCACCGAGTTCGATGACGAGCTCGCCACGCTGGTGGCCGACATGGTCGCCACGATGTACGCGGCCGAGGGCGTGGGCCTGGCCGCGAACCAGGTCGGCGTCG
Organism: Aeromicrobium sp. 636; assembly: GCF_024433585.1. NCBI lineage: Bacteria > Bacillati > Actinomycetota > Actinomycetes > Propionibacteriales > Nocardioidaceae > Aeromicrobium > Aeromicrobium sp. 636. The sequence goes on along the minus strand of NZ_WNJU01000001.1, from coordinate 287,264 downwards.
ACCTGAAGGTCTTCGTCTTCGACTGCCCCGACGACGACATGCAGCGGATCACCGGCGTGGTCTGCAACCCGGTGCTGCGTCTGCCCGACGGCGCCGATCGCAAGCTCGACGTCCACGACGAAGGGTGCCTGTCGCTGCCGGGCGCATTCACCGAGTGCGCGCGTCCGGACCACGCTTGGGTCACCGGCGTGGACCAGCACGGCGAGCCGGTCGAGTTCGAGGGCACCGGCCTGCTGGCGCGATGCCTGCAGCACGAGACCGACCACCTGTTCGGCACCGTCTTCGGCGACCGCGTGCCCGAGAAGGCCCGCAAGAAGCTCTACAAGCAGCACCAGGCCCTCGCCGACGACTACGCCGAGGACTGGCCGGTCGGCGAAGAGCCGGAGTGACCCGGCGCGTCAGCGCGATCTCGGCCTGAACTCCCAGCAGGCGATCGCCGTCGAGGCGGCCACGTTGAGCGAGTCGATCCCGGCCGCCATGGGGATGATGACCCGGTGGTCGGCCTCGCGCTGCCAGTGCTCGCTCAGGCCCGGCCCCTCCGAGCCGACGATCACGGCCGCCCGCTCGGCCGGCTCGATGTCGTCGATCGCGACGGCGTCGTCGGCCAGGGTCATGGCGTACGACGTGAACCCGTGCTCGCGCAGCAGTTGCGGGGCGCCGTACCAGTCCTCGATCCGCGCCCAGGGCAGCGAGAACACCGCGCCCATGGCGACCTTGATCGAGCGCCGGTAGAGCGGGTCGGCACACCGCGGCGACAGCAGGACGCCGTCGAACCCGAGAGCCGCGACGTTGCGCATGATCGCGCCGATATTGGTGTGGTCGACGAGGTCCTCGGCCACGAGCACCCGCTTCGCCGTGGCCAGCACGTCGGCGACGCTGCGCTCGGCCGGCCGGTGCATCGCCGCCAGCGCTCCACGGTGCACGTGGAAGCCCGTCACACGCTCGATCGCCTTCTCGTCGAGCACGTAGGCGGGCGCGTCCGTCTGCTCGAGGACCTCGGCGAGGTTGTCGAGCCAGCGCGGCGCCAGCAGGAAGGACTTCGGCTCGTGGCCGGCGGCGACGGCGCGGTGGATGACCTTCTCGCCCTCGGCGATGTAGATCCCGCGCTCGTGCTCGACCGTGGTGCGCAGCTGCACGTCCCTCAGGTCGGTGTAGTCCCGGAGCCGCTCGTCGCGGGGATCGTCGAGTGCGATGAGGTCGGCCACCGCACTAGGTTAGGACCCATGAGCCTCGACCGACCCGTGACTCCCGATCCGTACCCGCTGCTGCCCGCGGCCGAGACCTTCACCGTCGTCAGCGACGACGTCACCGACGGCGAACGACTCAAGCCCGACCAGGTCAACGCGCACGGCGACACCTCGCCGCACCTGTCCTGGAGCGGCGCCCCCGAGGGGACGAAGTCGTACGTCGTGACCTGCTTCGACCCGGACGCCCCGATCGTGTCGGGCTTCTGGCACTGGGTCGCCGTCGACATCCCCGCCGACGTCACCGAGCTGGCCGTGGGCGCCGGCGCCGACGACGCCTCGCTGCCGGGGAACGCCTTCCACGTGCGCAACGACGGCGGCGGCATGAACTTCATGGGCGCCGCTCCCCCGGAGGGCGACCAGGTGCACCGCTACTTCTTCGTGGTCCACGCCGTCGGCGAGGAGACCTTGGGCGTCGACTCGTCCGTCTCCCCCGCCGTCGTCGGCTTCAACCTAGCGTTCAAGACGCTGGGCCGCGCGATCATCCACGGCACCTGGCAGTCCTGACGGCGCGCCGGCGCTACTTCGCGTAGCTGTCGGCGATGCTGCGGACCTTGTCGACGTACGCCATCGAGTTGTTGTAGGCGAAGACGGCCTTCACCCAGCCGTCGCCGGACAGGTCGCGCTCGTGGGCGCACAGGTGGTTGGCGGCACCGAGTGCCGCGTCGTCGATGTCGTGCGGGTTGGCCTCGCCGTCACCGTCGGCATCGGCGCCGTACTGGTCCCACGACGTCGTCAGGAACTGGAACGGGCCCACCGCCCGGTCCCACGTCTCGTCACCGTGCAGGGCGGTGGACTCCCGGGTGGCCTTGATCGCCCGGGTGCCGTCCTTGCCGTTCAGCGGCGGGCCGATGATCCGCTTGCTGGACACGCCCGCGGCGTCGAGACCGGCGCCGCCCAGCGTGCCGTGGGCCGACTCGACCGAGCCGACGCCGGCGAGCGTGTTCCACCGCAGTCGGCACTCGGGCTGCTCCTCGCGCTGGCTGATCTCCGTGCGGGCGTACGCCTGCATCGCCCGCACCGGGATCTGCCGGTCGGCCGCGGTCTTCGTCACCCAGTCCTCGTCGGGCTCGGTGGTCGAGCCGTCGGCGAGCGGGACCTCCTCGGCCAGCTGGGCCGCGGGTCCGCTGATCGGATCGTCGTCCGTGCGGTCGATGACGAGCCAGGCCACGACGATCGCCACCGTCGCCAGGACGGCAGCGCCGAGGAGCATCATCCGGGGGCGGGTCATGCCTCCACTGTGCCAAGACGGACCAACAGCGTGGGTCCGCGTTCCGACGGCGCGACCGATACGCCACCGGCCCCTCATCCCCGGTACGGGAGTGAGAGGCCGGTGAGGAAATGCTCCGGATCGAGCGCCGTCAGGCGGGCGGCTGGTCCGTGGGCGGATCGTCCTGCGTGGAGACCGGGGACTCGGCCTGCTTGGCCGCGCGGATGGCCTCCTCGACGGCGCTGCTCGTGCCAGCCGGCTCCGACGACGACTCGGTCACGACCGGCTCGTCGAGATCCACCCGCTTGTGCGATCCGCCGCCGTCGACCGGGATGGACCCGACGACGTTGCCGATCGAGCTCAGCGCGGCCGTGACCTCGGCCGGGATGATCCAGGTCGAGGCGTTGTGGCCCTGCGCGATCTTCGGGAGCGTCTGCAGGTACTGGTACGAGAGCAGCTTCTGGTCGGGGTTGCCGTCGTGAATCGCCTGGAAGACGGTCTCGATGGCGCGGCCCTCGCCCTGCGCGGTCAGGATCGCCGCGGTCTTCTCGCCCTCCGCGTTCAGGATCGCCGCGGTCTTCTGACCCTCGGCGGTGAGGATCGCTGCCTGCTTCTGGCCCTCGGCACTGAGGATCGCCGACTGACGCTCACCCTCGGCGGTGAGGATGGCCGCGCGCTTGTCGCGCTCGGCACGCATCTGCTTCTCCATCGCGTCGATGATGGTCGGCGGCGGATCGATGCTCTTGAGCTCGACCCGGCTGACCTTGATGCCCCACCGGCCGGTGGCCGCGTCCAGCTCGGCGCCCAGGCTGCGGTTGATCTGGTCGCGGCTGGTCAGCGCGTGCTCGAGCGTCATGCCGCCGATGATGTTGCGCAACGTGGTCGTCGTGAGCTGGTGGATGCCCTCGATGTAGTTGACGATCTCGTAGGTCGCGGCGACCGGGTTGTTGACCGTGTACAGGATGACCGTGTCGATCTCGACGGTCAGGTTGTCCTCGGTGATGACGCCCTGCGGCGGGAACGAGACGACCTGCTCACGCTGGTCGACGCGGTACTTGACCCGGTCGATGAACGGGATGATCAGGTGCGGCCCGGGCGTCAGCGTCGTGCGGTACTTGCCGAGTCGCTCGACGATCCCGGCGAAGTTCTGCGGGATGATCTTCAGACTCATCGCTGCGGTGGCGATCAGCAGCACCACCAGCAGGATGAAGAAGACCACGATTGCGGATTCCATTCAGCTCTCCTTCCGGACGACGCGGGCGATCGCACCGTCGATGGCGGCGACGAGCAACTCGTCGCCAGGTTCGTAGACGGCCTCGGGGTCCACGGGACGCGCGGTCCAAAGCACGTCGCCGATGAGGACGCGGCCGGCGAGCCGGTTGACCTCCTCGTCGACGATCGCCGAGTGACCGACCAGGCCGTGCTGACCCGAGGGCAGCGACGGTCCGTCATAGAGCCGCGCGACGATGCGGGGACGCACCAGCGCCAGCAGGGCGACCGAGACGACTCCGAAGAGTCCCAACGGGATGGCCAACGGCGCTCCGGCGGCGGCGGCCACCGCGGCGCTGAACGCCGCGATGCCGAACATGAGGAAGATGAGCTCGCCACTGGCCAGCTCGATGAGGCACAGGATCACGCCGAGCGCTGTCCACGTGACCCAGATGTCGTCCCCGAACCAATCCATGGCCCCTCCTAGTTCGCTCGGTGCCGTGCGGGTGGACGGCGGGCCGAGAAGCGTCCGGCGACGTGACTGACCTCGAGCCGCTGCCGGAAGGCGGTCGAGAGGTTCTGCGAGGTGAGGGTCTCCTCGATGGGCCCGGCCGCGACCACGCGGCCGGCCGAGAGCAGCAGCGCGTGCGTGAAGCCCGGGGCGATCTCCTCGAGGTGGTGCGACACCATCACGAGCGAGGGGCCGGTGGAGTCGGACGCCAGCGCCTCGAGGCTCTCGACGAGGTCCTCGCGGGCCCCCACGTCCAGGCCGGCGGCGGGCTCGTCCAGCAGGACGACCTCCGGGTCGGTCATGAGGGAGCGCGCCAGCAGGACCCGCTTCTTCTCGCCCTCGGAGAGGGTTCCGAAGGTCCGGTCGGCCAGGCCCGCGATCCCCAGCTCGGCCAGCATCGCCATCGCGCGGCGGTGGTCCTCGTCGTCGTACTCCTCGTTCCAGCGGCCCAGGACGGCGTAGGCGGCGGAGAGGATGAGGTTGCGGACCGTCTCGGTGGGCGGCACGCGCTCGGCGATCGCCGCGCTCGTGTGGCCGATGCGCGGACGGAGCTCGAACACGTCGACGGCGCCCAGGCGCTCGCCGAGGATCTCGGCACTGCCGGAGGTCGGGTGCATGTTGGCCGAGGCCACCTGCAACAAGGTCGTCTTGCCGGCTCCGTTGGGGCCCACGATCACCCAGTGCTCCCCCGGCTCGACGCGCCAGGAGACATGGTCCAGCAGCAGCTTGCCCGATCGCATGATCGTGACGTCGGTCAGGTCGAACACGGCGGTCACAGGCCCAACCTATCCGGTTCGTCGCAACCAACTGGCGATACCCTCGACACGATGAGCACGCCGGCTGCCGAACACGTCCCGACCCTGCACCTGACCGCCCCCACGGTCCTGGTCACCTTCAGCGGTCCCGACCGCTCCGGCGTGTCCACGCGGGTCTTCTCCGCGCTGGACGATCACGGCGTCGAGGTGATCGACGTCGAGCAGCTCGTGGTGCGTGGCCGGCTCGTCCTCAGCGTGCTGGTCACGACTCCCGACGACCTGCCCCGGTTCGAGTCGGACGTGACCCGCGTCGGCGCGGAGCTCGGCCTCGAGGTCGAGTCCGTCCACGGCACCGGCGACAACCGCCCCCGCCGCGTGGGTCGCTCGCAGGTGGTCGTGCTGGGCGCACCGCTCATGCCCGACGCGCTGGCGGCGCTGACCGAGGGCATCAACCAGCTCGGCGGCAACATCGACCGCATCGTGCGGATGGCCCGCTACCCGGTCACCGCGATCCGGATGGAGGTCTCGGGCGCCGATCCCGACGCCCTGCAGTCCGATCTCGCCGCGATCGGGCACCGGTACGGCACCGACGTGGCCGTGCAGGAGCACGGAATCCTGCGCCATGCCCAGCGCCTGGTGGTGATGGACGTCGACTCGACCCTCATCCAGGGCGAGGTCATCGAGATGCTCGCGGCGCACGCCGGCTGCCAGGAGGCCGTCGCCGAGGTCACCGAGCGCGCGATGCGCGGCGAGCTGGACTTCTCCGAGTCCCTCCACGAGCGCGTCGCCCAACTGCGCGGCGTGCCCGAGTCGGCCCTGGACGAGGTCTATGCCGGCCTCGAGTACACCCCCGGCGCGCGCACGATGATCCGCACCCTGAAGCGCCTGGGGTACCGCTTCGCGCTCGTCAGCGGCGGCTTCACGCAGATCATCGAGCGGATCGCCGACGACCTGGGCATCGACTACTTCGCGGCCAACGAACTGGAGGTGCGCGACGGTGAGCTGACCGGCCGCGTCGTCGGGCGGGTCGTCGACCGCGCGGGCAAGGCCGACGCACTGCGCGCCTTCGCGGGTCAGGCCGGCATCAACGTGCGCAACACCGTGGCCATCGGCGACGGCGCCAACGACTTGGACATGCTGGCCGCGGCCGGGCTGGGGATCGCGTTCAACGCCAAGCCCCTCGTGCGCGACCAGGCACAGACATCCGTGAACGTGCCGTACCTCGACGCGATCGTCTACCTCATGGGCATCACGCGCGAGGAGGTCGAGGCGGCCGACGCCGCCGACGGCACCCCCTCGGCGTGATGCGCGGTTCCTACTCGTCGTCCTCGAGGCGGAAGCCCAACTTCATCGTGACCTGGTAGTGCTCGACCTCGCTGTCGACGATCTGGCCACGGATCCCGACGACCTCGAACCAGTCGAGGTGGCGCAGGGTCTGGGCGGCACGGGCGATGCCGCTGTCGATGGCCTCGCTGACCCCGGCCGGGGACGTTCCGACGATTTCGGTGACGCGGTAGGTGCGGTTGCTCATGAAGCCATCGTCCCACCGCCGGGCGGCTGGCGGGCAGGAGCCACGGCGTAGAGTGGTCACATGGCACGCGGCGACTCCGAAGAGGTCCACTCGATCACGAGTGCGCGCGCGCCCCACAGCGCCGAGGTCGACCATCGCGAGCGCAACTACCTCATCTCGATGGCGATCCGCGTGGCGTGCTTCCTGGCCTTCGTGGCCGTCGACCACTGGATCCGCTGGGTCCTGCTCCTCGGCGCGGTCGTCCTGCCGTACATCGCCGTCGTGATCGGCAACTCCGCCATCCGCAATCCGGGCGACGGTCCGTCCCCGTTCGGCGTGGATCGCAAGGAACTGGACGGCTAGGTGTTGCGCTTCCTCCTGAGCCCGCGCTGGATCGGGCTCGCGATCTTCGTCGTGGCGATGGCGGTCACGTGTTACGTCCTCGGCGGCTGGCAGTACGACCGCTGGGAGCAGCGCAAGGCCGACAACGCGGTCGTCGAGGCCAACCTCGAGGCCAAGCCCGCCCCCGTCTCCGACGTGCTGGCCGACGGCTGGGACCCCGACCTCGAGTACCGCACGGTCTCCGCGACCGGAACGTTCGACTCCGCGCACGAGGTCACGGTGCGATTCGCCCACCGCGACAGCCAGCCGGGCGTCCAGGTCATCACTCCCCTACGGCTCACCGACGGCCGGGTCGTGCTGGTCGACCGTGGCTGGATCCAGGGCCCGCGCAACGGCGAGGCCCCCGAGGACGTCCCCGCGGCCCCGACGGGTCCCGTCACGATCACCGGCTGGCTGCAGCCGGCCAGCACCGCCGACACGGCCGCCACCACCCCGCGCGACGGCCAGGTCCGCGCCGTCAACAGCGCCCGCTGGACGAAGTTCCTCGGCAGTGAGCCGCTGCCGGGCTACATCGAGATGACCGAGCCGAAGCAGGACGGGCTGAAGGCGCCCGAGGATCCTGACCTCGGCACCGGACCGCACCTGTTCTACGCGCTCCAGTGGTACTTCTTCATGGGCCTCGCCCTGCTGGGGTACGTCTGGTTCGCCCGCGACGAGGTCCGCAACCAGCGTCAGGCCAAGCTGACCAGGTCGGCGTAGGAGTCGGACCAGAGGTCCTCCTCGCCGTCGGGCAGCAGCAGCACCCGGTCGGGCTCCAGCGCGTGCACGGCGCCCTCGTCGTGGGTCACCAGCACGATCGCGCCCTCGTAGGAACGGATCGCCGCCAGCACCTCCTCGCGGGACGCGGGGTCGAGGTTGTTGGTCGGCTCGTCCAGCAGCAGCACGTTGGCCGACGACACGATGAGGCTGGCCAGGGCCAGTCGGGTCTTCTCGCCACCGGACAGCACGCCGGCCGGCTTGGCCGTGTCGTCGCCGGTGAACAGGAACGAGCCCAGGACGCTGCGCGCCTCGGTGTCGGTCAGGTGCGGCGCGGCGCTCTGCATGTTCTCCAGCACCGAGCGTGAGGTGTCGAGCGTCTCGTGCTCCTGGGCGTAGTAGCCGATCTTGAGCCCGTGCCCGGGGATGATCTCGCCGGTGTCGGACTGGTCGACACCACCCAGCAGGCGCAGCAGCGTGGTCTTGCCCGCGCCGTTGAGTCCGAGGATGACGACGCGGCTGCCCCGGTCGATCGCCAGGTCGACGTCGGTGAAGATCTCCAGCGAGCCGTAGGACTTCGACAGGCCCGTGGCCATGAGCGGCGTCTTGCCGCAGGGCGCCGGCTTGGGGAACGCGATCTTGGCGACCTTGTCGACGACGCGCACGTCCTCGAGCCCGGCCATCATCTTCTCGGCGCGCTTGAGCATCTGCTGCGCGGCCGTGGCCTTGGACGCCTTGGCGCGCATGCGGTTGCCCTGGTCGATGAGTCGCTCGGCCTGCTTCATGGCCGTGGCGCGCTCGCGCTTGCGACGGGCCTCGTCGGCCTCGCGCTGCTTGAGGTACGGGCGCCAGCCCATGTTGTAGATGTCGATCTGGCCGCGGTTGGCGTCGAGGTAGAAGACCTTGTTGACCGTCTCCTCGACCAGGTCGACGTCGTGGCTGATGACCACGAAGCCGCCCGAGAAGTTCTTGAGGAAGTTGCGCAGCCACACGATCGAGTCGGCGTCGAGGTGGTTGGTCGGCTCGTCCAACAGCAGGATGTCGGCGTCCGAGAACAGGATGCGGGCCAGCTCGATGCGGCGGCGCTGACCACCGGACAGCGTGCTGAGCGGCTGCTCGAGCACGCGCTCGGGCAGACCGAGCGCCAGCGCGATCGTGGCCGCCTCGGACTCGGCCGCATAGCCGCCGCCGGCACCGAACTCGGCGTCGGCGCGCGAGTAGCGACGCATCGCGTCCTCGGCCACGGCGCCGTCCTCGGACGCCATGTCCTTCTCGGCCTGACGCATCCGGCGCAGCGCCTCGTCGAGGCCGCGGGCGGCCAGGATGCGGTCGCGGGCGGTGACGCTGGGGTCGCCGACGCGCGGGTCCTGCGGCAGGTAGCCGACCGTCCCCGTGCGGGTGATGCTGCCCTCGGCGGGCTCGCCGCCGGCACCGGCCAGCATCTTGGTCAGCGTGGTCTTGCCGGCGCCGTTGCGGCCGACGAGACCGATCTTGTCGCCACGGGCGACCTGGAAGGAGACGTCGGACATCAGGACGCGCGCGCCGAAGCGCAGCTCCACGTGGGAAGCGGTGATCATGGAAGAGCCTTCGTGAGGGTGGACGGGCGAGGACGCAGGGGTCGAGCAGAGGCTCGCGCGTCACTCCAGCCGGATCATGTCCACCGAGCCAGTCTACGGAGCCATCCCCCGCGGCGCGAAATCGTCCTCACTGCGCACATTTGGAAACGGATCCACGTTCTGATCGCTCAGTAACGTGGATCCGTTTCCAAAAGTGGAGATTGGGGTAGCGGTGGCGGGTCGCGGGGCGACTCAGCCGATGTTGAAGCCGAGGGCGCGCAGCATCTCGCGGCCGTCGTCGGTGATCTTGTCCGGGCCCCACGGCGGCATCCAGACCCACTCGATCCGGAAGTCGTTCACCAGGCCGTCGAGGGCCGCACGGGTCTGGTCCTCGATGACGTCGGTCAGCGGGCAGGCCGCCGACGTGAGGGTCATCTGGAGGATCGTGTTGCTGTGCTCATCGGTGTGGACGCCGTAGACGAGGCCCAGGTCGACGACGTTGATGCCGAGCTCGGGGTCGACGACGTCCTTCATCGCCTCCCAGATGTCCTCGTCGCTCGTGGCGCCGGGCTGCACGGTGACGTCGGGCAGATCGCTGTGGTCAGTGGTCATGAATCCTCCTTGGCCGAAGCTTGGGCGACGGCGTCCTTCCAGGCCATCCAGGACAGCAGTGCGCACTTCACGCGCGCCGGGAACTGCGCGACGCCCGCGAAGGCGATGCCGTCCTCGAGCACGTCCTCGTCAGGTTCGACCTGACCGCGGCCCTGCATGAGCTCCTGGAAGGCATCGAGTGTGGTCAATGCATCGCCGACGGTCTTTCCGACGACCAGGTCGTTCAGCACCGAGGCGGACGCCTGGCTGATGGAGCAGCCGACGGCGTCGTACGAGACGTCCGCCACCTGCTCCCCCTCCAGGTGCACGCGCAGGGTGATCTCGTCACCGCACGTGGGGTTCACGTGGTGGACCTCGGCCTCGTAGGGGTCGCGAAGTCCGGCCCCGTGCGGGCGCTTGTAGTGGTCCAGGATGATCTCCTGGTACATCGCATCGACGTTTGACGCGTTCATCTCACGCTCCGAAGTACGACTGGGTGTGGCGGATCCCCGCGACGAGCGCGTCGATCTCGGCCTCGGTCGTGTACAGGTAGAACGACGCACGCGTCGTGGACTGGACGCCGAAGTGCTGGTGCAACGGCTTGGCACAGTGGTGACCCGCGCGAACGGCGACGCCCTGCGAATCGAGCAGCTGCGCGACGTCGTGGGGGTGCACCCCATCGACGGTGAAGCTGATCGCTCCCCCGCGATCGACCGGCTCCTTGGGGCCGACGATCGTGACGCCCGGCAACTCGTTCATCGCGCTCAGTGCGTACGCGGTGATCTGCTGCTCGTGCGCCGCGACGTTCTCCATGCCCAGACCGGTCAGGTAGTCGACCGCCGCGCCCAGCCCGACGGACTGCGCGATCGGCGGCGTGCCGGCCTCGAACCGGTGCGGCGGCGCGGCGAACGTCGTGCGCTCCATCGACACCGTCTCGATCATCTCGCCGCCCCCGAGGAACGGCGGCAGCTCGGCGAGCAGGTCGTAGCGGCCCCACAGGACACCGATGCCGGTCGGGCCGACCATCTTGTGTCCGGTGAACGCGACGAAGTCGGCGCCCAGGGCGGCGACGTCGACCGGCAGCTGCGGCACGGCCTGCGACGCGTCGATCACGACGAGCGCACCGACCTCGCGGGCGCGACGGACGATCTCGGCCACGGGGTTGATCGTGCCGAGCATGTTCGACACCCACGTCACCGCGACGACCTTGGTGCGCTCGGTCAGCGTGTGCGAGTCGAGGTCGAGACGACCCTCGGGCGTCACGCCGTACCAGCGCAGGTCGGCGCCGGTGCGCTGCGTCAGCAGCTGCCACGGCACGAGGTTGGAGTGGTGCTCCATCTGGGTCACCACGACCTCGTCCCCCGCGCCGACGCGCCCGCCGTCACCCAGGACGCGCGCCACCAGGTTGAGCGCCTCGGAGGCGTTCTTGGTGAACACGACCTCCTCGCGGCGGGGCGCGTTGATGAACCCCGCCACCTTGTCGCGGCCCGACTCGAAGGCCTCACTGGCCTCCGCGCCGAGCTGGTGCATCGCGCGGGCGACGTTGGCGTTGTGCTCGAGGTAGTGACGCTCGATCGCCTCGACGACCTGACGCGGCTTCTGCGACGTGTTGGCGCTGTCCAGGTACACCAGAGGGCGGTCCCCCGCCATCGTCCTGGACAAGATGGGGAAGTCCTTGCGGATCGCCTCGACGTCGAAGCCGGCCATGATCAGAGAGCCGCCTTGAGGAACTTGTCGTAACCCGAGACCTCGAGCTCCTCGGCCAGCTCACGCCCGCCGGTCTCGGCCAGACGGCCGGCGACGAAGACGTGAACGAAGTCGGGGTTGATGTAGTTCAGGATGCGCGTGTAGTGCGTGATCAGCAGCACGCCACGGTCACCCTGCGCCGAGTAGCGGTTGACGCCGTCGGAGACGACGCGCAGGGCGTCGATGTCCAGGCCGGAGTCGGTCTCGTCGAGGATCGCGAACTTCGGGTTCAGCAGCTCGAGCTGGGCGATCTCGTGGCGCTTCTTCTCGCCACCGGAGAAGCCCTCGTTCACCGAACGCTGGGCGAAGGTCGGGTCGAGCGTCATGCGCTCGAGCGCCGCGTTGACGTCCTTGACCCACGTGCGCAGCTTGGGGGCCTCGCCGTCGATGGCGGTCTTGGCGGTGCGCAGGAAGTTCGCGACCGAGACGCCGGGAACCTCGACGGGGTACTGCATCGCCAGGAACAGGCCGGCGCGGGCGCGCTCGTCGACGCTCATCTCGAGGATGTTCTCGCCGTCGAGGAGGACCTCGCCGTCGGTGACCGTGTACTTGGGGTGTCCGGCGATCGAGTACGCGAGGGTCGACTTGCCGGAGCCGTTCGGGCCCATGATGGCGTGGACCTCGCCGGAGTTGATGGTCAGATCGACGCCGCGGAGGATCTCCTTGGCGCCGTCCTCGGTGTCGACGGACACGTGGAGGTTCTTGATCTCCAGGGTGCTCATACGTTTTCTCCTTGGTTGGGGAGGTCGACCCACACGGTCTCTCCCTCGATCTTGGTCTGGTAGACGGGAACCGGTTCGGTGGCCGGGAGGCCCAGCGCCTTGCCGGTGCGCAGGTCGAAGCGCGACCCGTGCAGGAAGCACTCGATCTCACAGCCCTCGACGTCGCCGTCGGACAGCGGGATCTCGGCGTGCGAGCACCAGTCCTGAATGCAGTAGACGGTGTCGCCGTCGCGCACGAGTGCCAGGTCATGGCCCTCGAACTCGATCCCGAGGGCGGCGCCCTCGGGGACGTCAGCGAGCTTCGCGACCTCCTGGAAGGTCATGCACCCACCGCCCCGGGGGTGCCGACCACGGTGGACAGCTCCTCCTCGATGGCGGCCAACAGGCGATCCTGCAGGTCCTGGACACCGACGCGGCGGATGATGTCGTTGAAGAAGCCGTGGATCACGAGGCGCTTGGCCTCGCTCGGGTCGATGCCGCGGCTCTGCAGGTAGAACAGGTGCTGGTCGTCGAAACGACCCGTCGTCGAGGCGTGCCCCGCGCCGGCGATGTCGCCGGTCTCGATCTCGAGGTTCGGCACCGAGTCGGCGCGGGCACCGTCGGTCAGCACGAGGTTGTCGTTCTGCTCGAACGTCTCGATGCCCTCGGCGATCTTGCGGATCAGGACGTTGCCGATCCACACGGTGTGCGCGTCCTGACCCTGCAGCGCGCCCTTGTACTCGACGTTGCTGCGGGTCTTGGGCGCCGTGTGGTCGACGAACTGACGGTGCTCGAGGTGCTGGCCGGCGTCGGCGAAGTACACGCCGAGTAGGTCCACGCTGCCACCGGTGCCCCGGTAGTCGACGTTCGTGGACGAGCGGACGAGGTCGCCGCCGAGCGTGAACTCGAAGAAGCGGACCGCCGCGTCACGGCCGACGCTGATGCCGTTCTGCACGGCGTGGACGGCATCGTCGTCCCAGTCGGCCAGGTTGATGACGTCCAGCTGGGCACCGTCGCCGACGACGTACGTGACGGTCGAGGCGTAGGTGGCCGAGCCGACGTGGTCGAAGGTGATCGTGGCCTTCGAGAAGGGCGCGACCTTGACCACGATGTGGCCCCACACGGTCCGCTCGGTCGAGGTGCCGCTGAGCGTGATGCGCGCGGGGGCGTCCAGCTCGCCGTCGATCGACAGCAGCGTGGCCCCTCCGGCGTTCTGCACGGCCAACGCGGACAGCCGGTCCAGCGGCGCGATGCCGCCGATCGCCTTGGCCTCGTCGGTGGTGATCGTGGTCAGCGTCGCGCCGGCGGGAAGCTCGTCCTTCCACTCCAGGTGCGCGTCCGACGGATCGCCGTCGAGCAGTCCGCGCAGCCGCTTGAGCGGCGTGAAGCGCCAGATCTCCTCCATGCCGGTCGGCTTGGGGTGGGCCTCGACGTCGTAGGACGGCTCGGGATGCAGGTGGCTCTGGACGTGGTCCAGCTCCAACGCGGCGGCCATCTGATCGGTGTGTTCGATGGTGGTCATCCGACAGCACCCTCCATTTGCAGCTCGATGAGTCGGTTCAGCTCCAGCGCGTACTCCATGGGCAGCTCACGAGCGATGGGCTCGACGAAACCGCGGACGATCATCGCCATCGCCTCGTCCTCCTCCATGCCGCGCTGCATGAAGTAGAAGAGCTGGTCGTCGTTGATCTTGGAGACGGTCGCCTCGTGGCCGAGGGTCACGTCGTCCTCGCGGACGTCGACGTACGGGTACGTGTCGGAGCGGCTGATCTGGTCGACCAGCAAGGCGTCGCACTTGACGGTGCTGGCCGAGCCGTAGGCGCCCTCGTTGACCTGCAACAGGCCGCGGTAGGACGTGCGGCCGCCGCCACGGGCGACGGACTTGCTCAGGATCGAGCTCGACGTGTTCGGCGCGACGTGCACCATCTTGGCGCCGGTGTCCTGGTACTGGCCCTCGCCGGCGAAGGCGATCGACAGCGTCTCGCCGCGCGCCTGCTCGCCCATCAGGTAGACGGCCGGGTACTTCATGGTGACCTTGGAGCCGATGTTGCCGTCGACCCACTCCATGGTGGCGCCGGCCTCGCACGTGGCGCGCTTGGTGACCAGGTTGTACACGTTGTTCGACCAGTTCTGGATCGTCGTGTAGCGGACGCGGGCGCCCTTCTTCACGATGATCTCGACGACCGCGGAGTGCAGCGAGTCGGTCTTGTAGATCGGCGCCGTGCAGCCCTCGACGTAGTGGATGTAGGAATCCTCGTCGGCGATGATCAGCGTGCGCTCGAACTGACCCATGTTCTCGGTGTTGATCCGGAAGTAGGCCTGCAGCGGGATGTCGACGTGGACGCCCTTGGGCACGTAGATGAACGAGCCGCCGGACCACACGGACGTGTTGAGCGCGGCGAACTTGTTGTCGCCGACCGGGATCACGGTGCCGAAGTACTCCTCGAAGAGCTCGGGGTGCTCCTTCAGCGCGGTGTCGGTGTCGAGGAAGATGACACCCTGCTGCTCCAGGTCCTCACGGATCTGGTGGTAGACGACCTCGGACTCGTACTGGGCCGCGACGCCGGAGACCAGGCGCTGCTTCTCGGCCTCGGGAATGCCGAGGCGGTCGTACGTGTTCTTGATGTCCTCGGGGAGCTCGTCCCACGTGGTCGCCTGCTTCTCGGTCGACCGGACGAAGTACTTGATGTTGTCGAAGTCGATCTGGTCCAGATCGGCGCCCCACGTCGGCATCGGCTTGCGGTTGAAGAGCTTGAGGCCCTTCAGGCGCAGGTCGAGCATCCACTGGGGCTCGTTCTTCTTGGCCGAGATGTCGCGCACGACGGCCTCGCTGAGGCCGCGCTGCGCGCTGGCTCCGGCGACGTCGGCGTCGTGCCAACCGAACTCGTAGTTTCCGACATCCTTCAGACCCGGGTTCAGGTCTTCGATCGAGGTCGTGTCGTTCGTGGTCGTCATGGCGACTCCCCTTCGTGGTGGGACACAGTGCTGGTGGTCTGGGCGGCGCGCGGCAGGTGCGTGGTGCACACGCCGTCACCGTGGGCGATGGTGGCGAGTCGCTGGACATGGGAGCCCAGCAGGTCCGCGAAGACCTCGGTCTCGGCCTCGCACAATTGGGGGAACTCCTCGGCGACGTGGGCCACCGGGCAGTGGTGCTGGCAGATCTGCTCGCCCAGCGGGGTCGAGCTGGCCGAGGCGGCGAAGCCGTCGGCGGTGAGGGCCTGGGCCAGCACCGACGCCTGCTCCTCGATCGGCACGCCGGACAGCAGTCGCTCGTAGCGGCTGCGGAAGTCGGCGAGCCGGTGCCGGGCGAAGTCCATGACGGCCGTGTCGCCACCGGTGGCGCGCAGGAAGCGCAGCGCCTCGGCGGCGAGGTCGTCGTAGGAGTGGGCGAACGTGTCGCGACCGGCGGCGGTCAGGGCGAAGACCCGGGCCGGACGGCCGCGGCGGCGCTGTCCGCGGATCCGCTCCTCGTGCGACTCGACGAGACCCTGCTCGACGAGGTGCTCGAGGTGGCGGCGCACGGCCGCGGGCGTGAGCCCGAGGCGGCTGGCCAGGCTCGTGGCGGTGCTCGGGCCGTTCTCGAGGATGCTCTCGGCCACGCGATCGCGCGTCGAGAGGTCGTCGACGTGCGACACCTCTTGATCCGCGTTCACGTATTTCACAACACCATTGTTGCGTTATTGATTCCGCCCGTTCAACGAAGGCTCCCCTCAGTGAGCCGGGCCTCATCGAGGACTGTCCCCGAAAACAAGACGCGCTGAAGCGCGTCACATCACTACGCTCACGACCATGCTGACTCCGAGGATGCGCACCGCGGCCGGCTCCCTGGCACTGGCGACCACGCTCCTCATGAGCGGGTGCGGCACCGAGGAGGGCGACCCCGAGGCGCCGGCGCCCACCACCGCACCGACCGCCGTGACCGAGAATGAGGTCGTCACCGTCCTCGAGGCGTTCTGGGCCGAGCGGGTACGCGTGGAGTCTTCGGGTCGCTACGACACCGCCGACTTCTCCGGGATCCTGAGCCGCCGGATGATCGAGCCCCAGAGCCAGCAGTACCGGCAGTTCGACGAGATGGGCTTCCGCCGGGTGGGCCGGCCCCAGTTGCGTGACTTCACCGCCGAGGTCGACGGTGACACGGCGATCGCCACGGTGTGTGTACAGGAGGACGAGTGGGGTGCCGAGGCTGACGTCCAGATCGCCGAGCCCGAGCCCCAGGGCTGGTACGCCAGCAGCCATCGCCTCGAGCGAGCCGGCGACGCGTGGCTGATCGGCGACACCGCCAAGCCCCCAGCCGGAGTGTCGTGCTGAGATCGGGGCCGTCTGGCCGCCGCCCCTTGGTTCACCCAGCGGTCGGACGCGTGCTCGATGACCTTCCGTCGCGCCGACCACCACCGCCAGCGCCGACGTTCCGGTGCTCGAAGTCCAATCGATCGTCACCAAGGTCGACTGACCCTTAGGGTCGGGCCATGGGGGCATCAGCAGTCGAGGTCGAGGCCGGCGGGCGCGCCGTGCGTGTCTCGAGCCCGGACCGGGTCATCTACGAGAAGACCGACCGCACGCCGGACATCACCAAACTCGAGGTCGTCGAGTACTTCGTCGCTGTCCAGGACGGGCTCATGCGCGCACTGCGCGAGCGTCCGACGACGCTCGAGCGGTGGCCCAAGGGCGTCCGTGAGGACATGGTCATGGCGACCCGGGCCGACAGCCACGGGGATGCGTTCTACCAGAAGCGGGTGCCCAAGGGCGCTCCCCCGTACCTCGAGACGGTGCGTATCCACTTCCCCTCGGGACGGCGGGCCGACGAGATCTGTCCCACCGAGATCGCGGTGGCCGCATGGGCCGCGCACATGGGCACGGTCACCTTCCACCCGTGGCCCGTGCGGCGCGCCGACGTCGACCATCCCGACGAGATCCGCATCGACCTCGATCCCCAGCCGGGCACCGACTTCACCGACGCCCAGCGCGTGGCCAAGGCCGCCAAGGAGCTGTTGGAGGAGATCGGCATCCGGGGCTTCGCCAAGACCAGCGGCAACCGCGGCGTGCACATCTTCGCCCGGATCGAGCCGCGCTGGACCTTCACCGACGTGCGCCACGCGGCCCTGGCCTTCGGCCGCGAGCTCGAGCGCCGCGACGACGGCGTGACCACCGCCTGGTGGAAGGAGGAGCGCGGCGAGTCGATCTTCGTCGACTTCAACCAGAACGCCCGGGACCGCACGATCGCGAGCGCGTACAGCCTGCGGCCGAAGCCGGGCGCCCCGGTCTCGACGCCGATGACGTGGGACGAGCTGTTCGCCGTGGAGGACCCGCGCGACTTCAACCTCACGACCGTTCCGGCGCTGCTCGAGCAGCGTCCGGACCCGTGGCGCGAGATCGACGACGTCCAGCACTCGTTGCAGACCTTGCTCGACTGGTACGACCGCGACGAGGAGAACGGCCTGGGCGAGATGCCCTATCCGCCGGACTACCCGAAGATGCCCGGCGAGCCCCGGCGCGTCCAGCCATCGCGCAAGAAGCAGGACGGCTAGGGCCCGGCGGACTCCGGGCGGAGACCCGGGTGGCCCATCAGCGAGCGGGTGCGCAACAGCTCCTGGGCCACCTCGATCAGCCGCACGTTCTCGGTCTGGGAGATCCGCCGCAGGTAGGCGAAGGCCGTCTCGGCGTCCAGGTCGTACACCTGCATCAGCACGCCCTGGGCCTGCCCGATGACGTTGCGACTGTCCAGCGCGACCCGCAGGTTGACGTTCGTCTCGGCGTTGGCGTAGGCCACGGCCGCATGTGAGGCGAGCAGCTCCAGCACCTCAAGGTCGGCGCGGGTGAACGCCGCCTCGCGAGTGTCGTAGACGTTCAAGGAGCCGAACCGCCGTCCTGCCGTCTCCATCCGCGCGCTGATGGTGGAGCGGTATCCCAGGTCTCGCGCCCGCAGGGACCAGCGCGGCCATCGGGCGTCCGGCAGCTTCACGACCAAGTAGGAGCTGGCCCCGGTGCGGATCGCATCGAGGCACGGGCCCTCGTCCAGCTCGGCCTGCAGGTCATGGGCGATCTCGACCGGCGCCGAGGTGCCGGCGAACGTCTCGACGCGGCCCTTGGCCTTGGCGAGCATGATGCCGGAGTCCTCACCCTTGACGGCGGTACGGGCGTACTCGGTGATGTGCCGGACTGCCTGCTCCGGCGCCTCGTGGACCTCGGCCGCCATGTCGATCAGCAGCCGGTGGAAGTCCTGATCCATGCCGCCCTCCCCCCGGTGCGCGACCTCGCGCGAGGCGCGGGACTCATCGTCGCACGAGTGGAGGCCATCGCGACCGCCCCGCCGAGTGATCGGCGGGGCGGCCCGGCGGCGGGACGATCAGCGGCGGACCGTGATCTTCCCCTTCTTCGTGGCGGCCTTCAGGTGGGCGTTGCCCAGGTAGGAGACCGTCACCCGCTTCGTGCCCCGACTCAGACGGGGCAGCTTGACCGAGCCCTTGCCCTTCGCATTGATCGCGATCACGTACGAGCGCGAGCCGACCCGCACGAGGGCCTTGCCGCGGGCGTTCACGCCCGCCGGGGCCTTGACCCTGACCGTGACCCGGGCGCGGGTCGTCGTCCTGACCTTCTTCGGCGTGACCTTGAGCGCCACCTTGGCCGTGGCCTTGGTGACCCGCAGGACGATCGGGCCCGCCGAGCTGGCGGGGACGCCGCCGGCGCCGCGGTAGGTCGCCGTGACGAGGCGTGCGCCTGTCGTGGCGAACGCGCCCAGCGCGACCGACGCGCGACCGTTGCGGTCGAGCGTGGCCGTGCGGAGTCGCTTGCCGTCGACGAACACGTCGACCACGCCTTCGCCCGCCGTGACATCACCGTCGCGGTCGACCGTGACCGTGACGGACGCCTTGGCACGCTTCTGACCGGCGACGACGCTCGTCGGAGACACCATGAGGTCGACGACTGCACTCGGCACGCCCGGGGAGGCCTGCACCTTCAGCGCCACGGGCTGCGAGGTGCTCCCTGCGAGCTCGGCGCTGCCGCCGAACTGCGCGGTGACCAGGCGCTGACCGGCCGAGGGGATCGCCGGGAGGGCGATCTCCGCCGTGCCGTCAGCGCGCAGATCGGCCGAGCCGACGGCCTCGTCGTCCACGAACACCGTGACGACGCCCTCGGGGTCGGGCTGGTCACCCGCACCGGTGGCGGCCACCTTGATGGAGGCGGTGACGCCGGTCTTCCCGGCACCGATCGTGTACCGATCGAGCGTCAGCGACGTCGACGTGGCCGGCAGCGGCGCCTCGTACCCGACTCGGGCGATCCACGTGCGGTAGTTGCCCTCGCGCCCCGGGACGAAGTTCCGCTCGACGTTGCCCCGGCTGTCGACGGCGATCCACCGGATCTCGGCGCCCTCGTCGACCTTGAGGCGCTCGCCACCCTCACGCAGACCGGCGGCCGCGTACATCGTCGAGTGCAGGTTCGGGACCGTGCCGTCGGTCGTGTAGAAGATGCTCGCCGGCTCGTTCGTGGTGAACTCGACGTTCACCTTGCCCTCGGCGGCGCTCGAGGTGACCTTCACCTCGCTGGCGGGCGACACCGTGTCGGTGTCGTGGTCCCGGGCGATGCGCAGCATCTCGATGAGGCCGTTGGAGAACTCCATGGCCTCCTGGTGGGCACCCGGTCCCTTCGGGTCCGTCGCCTCGAACGGCGGCTGGAAGGTCGAGCCGACCTCGAAGTCCCACGCGTAGATCCCGTACTTGTACCAGAGCATGTCGCCGGAGTTGCCCGCCGCCGAGTAGAGGGTGTCCACCACGCGACCGGTGCGCGCCGGGGTCACCGACAGGCCACGATGGCGCTTGATGGCGGTCAGGATCCGCGAGGACGAGCCCTGGAACAGCGACTCCTCGGCCAGCGTCGGCTCGGGCGCGGTCTCGCGGCCGGGGACCTTGTAGGCCGCCGGCGACCACATGAAGTAGTTGCCCGAGCTGTGGACGTTCATCGACCACTTCATATTCGGGCGCGCGGCGACCCAGTCGACGTTCTGGGACTCGGGCTCGCTCAGCTCGGCCGGACCCGCGAAGGTGCCGCTCGTGCACACGTCGTTCGCGCCCGAGTAGCCGTCGAAGAAGCTGTACTCGTCGTAGTTGCGGTTGACGTCCACTCCCCACTGGTCGCGGCCGTTCGCGTCGGTGGCGCCGCCGTCGGCGCAGTGACGCGTCATGTTCTTGCGCTGCGAGTTGTAGTCGTAGAACGAGTAGTGGCCGCCGTCGGGGTTGACCGACGGGAGCACCCAGATCTCCAGGTTGTCCACGAGCTCGCGCGTCGGCGCGTGCGTCGCGTAGTTGCGCAGGAGCCGCTCGGCGGTCTCGAGCGTCACCAACGGCGGGACCCACTCACGCGCGTGCTCCTGCGCGTAGAAGAAGACGCCCGGCTTGGAGCCGTCGCGAACCTTGCCGATCTTGATGGCGTAGACCTCGTGCGGGTTGCGCGAGACGTACTCGGGCGCCTTGAGGTTGTCGCTCAGCGTCGTCTCCGGCGTCGCCGGGACGACACCGGTCCCCGCGTTGCCGCGGTAGGTGGAGGCCGAGACGAGCGCGCTCGCCTCGGGGCTCGCCGCGACGGCGGCCGCGACCTCCGAGGCCGTGCTCGTGGCGATGCCCGTGCCGTCGGTGGCCGAGGAGATGGTGATCGCGCGGTCCGCGACCGTCACGCTCAGGGCCTGGTCCGCTGCGGTCGGGTGCACGACGCGCAGCGTGATCCCGTTGCCTCCCTCGTGCCCCAGCTGCTTCGAGTCGAACGCCACCCGACGCGGGTCGTCCGCCGACGTCGTCCCGGCCGGAACGACCGCCTGGGCCAGGCGACGGTAGCCGTTGGTCTTGTTGGGCAGCTCGACGATCTCGGCCAGCTGCGGGTAGTCGGTCGCCAACTGGTGGATGCGGTCGTAGAGCTGCGTCGGATCGAGGTAGGACGTGATGAAGTCCTGCTGGTAGCCGTCGCCCTTGAACGGGTCGGGTTCGTCGCCGGTGGGCAGCCAGTCCGTCACCTTGGCGATCGCGACGTCCCCGCCGGGGCTGGTGATCCTGATCCGGTCCGGGCGGCTCGTCAGCGCCTGCTCGCCCGTCGTGGGGCTGGCGCCGCGGTGGTAGAGGTAGACGTTCGCGTCGACGAAGCGGTTGATCGTCTGGGTCCCGCCGCTGCCGAACGCCGTACCGGGACCGCTGTCGCGCTCCACCGTCAGCGCCGTGTTGGCGTCCTGCCCGTTCGCCCACTTCGCCTCCACCGACAGCACGGGCGTGCCGAACACGGTGTAGTACTCGGCCCGGGTGATCTTCACGTCGGAGACGTCGGGATGCGTCGCCTCGTCCACGAAGGCCGCGTTGGCGGCCTTCGCGGCGCGGATCGTCGCGTCCCGCTGGTCGAGCGCCGCGTCGGTGTCCTGCTGCGTGTAGAGGGTCTCTCCGGTCTCGAAGCCCGCTGTGCGCAACGCCTTGGCCTCGTTCCCCGTGATGATCGCGCGCACCTCGAGACCGCCCGGACGCTGTTCCACGCCATGATCGAGATCGACACCCGTCGCGACGAGCCGGTCGAGCTCGGCCGTGCCGGGCACCGTGATCGACACGACGGACGGCACCTCGTCCGGGAGGCGCTCGAGGGACACCGCGGCCGGGCCCGGAGGCGCGGCGGAGGCGACGGGAACGATGCTGGCCGCGGCGAGGGCGGGCAGCGCCAACGCCAGGACGGCCGCGGAGGCCTTCCTGCGCAGCGGGAGGAATGAGGCCATCAGCGTGGGTCCTGTCCATGGGCGACATGGGGGGTGCCCACACCCTAGATGTAACGCAGATCACACCGCCACCATCAGTTTCCCGAGAGCCTGCCCGGCCGCCCCGGTCCCGGCCGTATCCTCAACGCGTGAACCAGAAGGCGCCTGCGGGCTGGTACGACGATCCGGCCGGCAGCGGAGGCCAGCGGTTCTGGAACGGTCAGGCCTGGACCGAGCGGGTCGAGCCCACCGGGTCCACCACGCGAGCCACGCCCCGGCCCTCGCGCGGATCGCGCGAGCGGCTCCCTGACGGATACATGCTGTTGAACGGTGAGCGGGTGCCCTTGGGCCAGCTGACGCCGCCTCCGTCGACGCCACCGCGCCAGTTCGGCCCCGTCGGCGCGAAGAACCGCGGCGTCGTCGTCGCCGCGGCCGTCGCGATCGGCGTCGTGGTGCTGTTCCTCGTGTCGTCGCTGGTCCCGACGGAGGACCCGGGGATCGACCTGGGCGACTGGTCCGGTGGCGATGGCGACTTCGCCGCCCGGTACACGCTCGAGGTCGACTCACGCGACGGCATGGGCGTGGACGTGATCTGGTCCGACGGCACCGACGAGTACACCGAGACTGCGGTCGACCCGGGCTGGAGCACCGACATCGGCGCCGTGGACGGTGGGGTCCGCCTGGACGCGACGGCGAACGACGGCCGGGACATCCCCACGTGCCGCATCCTCGACGCGGACGGGTCCGTCATCATCAAGGCCACGGCGGCCTACCCCGGCGGGACGGCGACCTGCCGCTGGAACGACTAGAGCAAGACGTTGTCGAGGTCGTAGCGGGCGACCTCCTCCAGCTGCGCGTACGTGCACGACTCGGGCTCGCGGTCGGGGCGCCAGCGCTGGAACCGCGCGGTGTGGCGGAAACGTGCCTGGTCGCCCTCGCCCTCCATGTGCTCGTAGGCGACCTCGACGACACGCTCGGGCCGCAGCGGCACGAACGACAGGTCCTTGGTGCCGGTCCACCGGCTCTGCCCGCCCGGCAGCCGTCCGGACGCCTGCGCCTCGTCGTCGCGCCACCGGTCCCAGGGGTGCGACTCACCCGGCGCCACCTCCAGCGGCGCGAGCTCCTCGATCAGCTCGGCGCGCCGACTCTCGGTGAACGACGCCGCGACCCCGACGTGCTGCAGGCGCCCGTCGTCGGCATGCAGGCCCAGCAGCATCGAGCCCAGCAGCGGCCGCTCGGAGGTCGAGTTCTTGTGCAGCCGGTAGCCGGCCACCACGACGTCGGCGGTGCGGGCGTGCTTGACCTTCACCATCGTGCGTCCGTTCGACGCGTACGGACCGTCGAGGCGCTTCGCGATCACGCCGTCCAGTCCGGCGCCCTCGAAGGTCGTGAACCAGCGCTGCGCCTCGTCGGGGTCCTCGGTGACCCGGGTGACGTGGATCGGCGCGGTCGCCGCGGAGAGCGCGTCGACGAGCGCCGCCCGCCGGACGGCCAACGGCTCGTCGAGGAAGGACCGGTCACCGAGGGCGAGCAGGTCGAAGGCCACGAAGGACGCGGGCGTATCTCGGCTGAGCATCGTCACGCGCGAGGCGGCCGGGTGGATGCGGTTGCTCAGTGCGTCGAAGCTCAGCCGACCGTCCATCGCGATCACGATCTCGCCGTCGAGGACGCACCGCTCGGGCGTGTGCGCGCGGACCGCCTCCACGACGTCCGGGAAGTACCGGGTCAACGGCTTCGTCGAGCGGCTGGTGATCTCGATCTCATCGCCGTCGCGGAAGATCAGCGCCCGGAAACCGTCCCACTTGGGCTCGTAGAGCCACTCGTCGCCGCGAGGCACCTGCTTGGCGGACTTGGCGAGCATCGGCGCGACCGGCGGCATCACGGGCAGGTCCATGGCTTCAACCTGCCACAACTAGAATGTTCTGGTGCCCTCGACGACGTCTGTTCCCGCCGTGGAGGTTCGCGACCTCGTCATGCACTACGGCCGCGGCGACGCGGTCGTCCGAGCGGTCGACGGAGTGAATCTGACGGTCCAGCCCGGCACGGTCACCGCGATCCTCGGACCGAACGGTGCGGGCAAGACCACGACCATCGAGACGTGTGAGGGCTTCCGCCGTCCCCAGTCCGGCACGGTGCGCGTGCTGGGACTCGATCCCGTCGCCGATGCCGAGGCACTGCGCCCCCGCGTCGGGGTCATGCTGCAGTCCGGCGGCGCCTGGCTCGGCGTTCGCGCCGGCGAGATGCTGCGCCACATGGCCTCACTCCACGCCACTCCCCTGCCGGTCGAGCCCCTCGTCGAGCGGCTGGGCATGGAGTCGTTCGTCCGGACGCCGTACCGACGACTGTCCGGCGGTCAGAAGCAGCGGCTCTCGCTGGCGATGGCGATCATCGGCCGGCCCGAGCTGGTCTTCCTCGACGAGCCCACCGCGGGCCTCGACCCGCAGTCCCGCCGCGCGACGTGGGACCTCGTCGACGAGCTGCGCTCCCACGGGGTCACGACCGTCCTCACGACGCACTACATGGACGAGGCCCAGGAGCTGTCCGACCACGTCCACATCATCGACGCCGGCCGCGTCATCGCATCCGGCACGCCGGACGAGCTCGTCGCCGTCGGCGCCCAGAACACGATCCGGCTGCGCGCCCGCGCGAGCCTGGACCGTGCCTCGCTGGCCGCCGAGCTGCCGCCGGGAGCGACGGTGGCCGAGCCCGAGCCGGGCCTCTACGTGCTCACCACCGAGGTGGACCCGTCCGTGCTGCACCGGGTGACCGGGTGGTGCGCCGCCCACGGCGTGCTGATCGACTCGGTCCTCGTCGAACACCAGACCCTCGAGGACCGGTTCCTCGAGTTGACCGGGCGGGACCTGCGATGACCTCACTCGACCTCTCCCCCGCCCCCGGCGCCGCCTCGCGCGGACGCCGGCTGGCAGCGCAGACCGCGATGGAGCTGCGGCTGACCCTGCGCAACGGCGAACAGCTGCTGTTGACGTTCGTCATCCCGATCCTGCTGCTCGTCGCCGGCTCGCGGTCGGAGCGCCTCGTCGGCGGGGACCGCCCCATCGACGTCGTCGCGCCCGGCGTGCTGGCGCTCGCGATCCTCTCGACCTCCTTCACCTCGCTGGCCATCGCGACGGCCTTCGAGCGCCGCTACGGGGTGCTCAAGCGCCTCGGCGCCACGCCGCTGTCGCGCAGCGGGCTCCTGGGCGGCAAGGTCGCCGCGGTCGTCGTCCTGCAGCTCGGCCAGTTCGTCGTCCTCGGCGCACTCGCCGTCGCGCTGGGCTGGCGTCCGTCCGGTGGCGTCTCCGGCTGGCTCTGGCTGGTCGTGCTCGCCCTGTTGGCCACCGTCGCCTTCGGCGGCCTGGGCCTGCTCATGGCCGGCACCCTGCGCGCCGAGGCGACCCTGGCCGGGGCGAACCTCGTGTACGTGCTCCTCCTGGTCGGCGGCGGTGTCCTGCTGCCGCTCGACCGCTACCCGGACGCCGTGGCCGAAGCGCTGAGGCTGCTGCCGTCCGGGGCACTGGGCGAGGGCTTGCGTGACGCCTTCGCCACCGGATCGCCCGGTACGTTCGTCGTGGTGGTGCTCGCCGCGTGGGCCCTCGTGGCCGCGGCCGCCGCCGGAAGGTGGTTTCGATGGGAATGAACACAGTCTCGCGACGCACGGTGTCGCAGTCGACGGTCGAGAAGTGGGCGTGGGCCAACCTCGTCGCCAACACCCTGATCATCCTGACCGGCGGCCTCGTCCGGCTGACCGGCTCCGGCCTGGGCTGCCCGACGTGGCCGCGCTGCACGGACGAGTCGTTCGTGCCGCACGGAGCGCTCGGCTGGCACGGTGTCATCGAGTTCGGCAACCGCACCCTGACCTACGTGCTCATCGTCATCGCGATCGGCACCGTGCTCGCAACGTGGCGCTGGACCGGAGCCACGCGCAACCAGCTGCGTCTCGTGCTCGGCATCGCCATCGGGATCCCGTTCCAGGGCGTCATCGGCGGCATCACCGTGCTGACCGAACTGAACCCGTGGATCGTGTCGCTGCACCTGATCCTCTCGATGGCGCTGGTCGTCGCCGCGACGATCTTCCTGGTCACCCTGCGCCCGGACGAAGGCACCGTCGGGCGCGTCCCGGCGTGGATCGTCCAGGGTGCCTACGTCGTCCTGCTGGCCGTGATCTACATCGGCACGATCGTGACCGGCAGCGGACCGCACGCCGGTGACGCCAGCGCGCCGCGCAACGAGCTCGACCCCGCCTGGTGGAGCCGGATCCACGCCATCAGCGTGTGGCTCTTCCTGATCCTGACCGTCGCCGCGATCGTCCTCACCCGGGGTCGTGCACGCAAGGCCGGCGCGTGGGTGCTCGTGGCCGGACTGGCCCAGGGCCTCATCGGCTACGTGCAGTACTTCACTGATCTGCCGATCGTCCTGGTCGCGGCGCACCTGGTCGGGGCGGCCGTTCTGTTGGCGCTGGCCACGCGGTGGCTGCTGACGGCGCGTCCCGTCGCATCGTGAGGGTGCCCTCGTCGTCCGGCTCGCGTCCGACGAGCTCGAACCCGCAGCCGGCGTAGAACGCGATCCCCGCGGCGTTGTCGGCCATCACCCGCAGGGACAGCGGCCGGCGGCCCGCGCGAGCGACCACGGCGTCCACCAGCGCGTGGCCGACCCCGTGCCGGCGCGCCTGCGGTGCGACCCACATCGAGATCAGCTCAGGGGCGTCGGCCGTCGACAGCCCCACCATCCCGACGTCCTCACCGGCATCGTCGACGGCCAGGAAGATGCCCTCAGCCGAGGCGATGCGCTCGCGCCACTGATCCTCCGGGGTCCGAGGGCCGAGCCGGTGGGCCGAGCACGCGAACGCCGTGGGGTCCAGGGCCAGGGCGCGCGAGCGCACGTCACGCCAGCGGCGCCAGTCGTCAGGCTCGAGCTGCTCGATCCGCACGGTCACGCAGCCGGTCGGCCCTTGACGTCGACCCGGCGACGCACCGCCCACGAGCCCACGATCACCACGGTGGCGGCGATCGCCGCCCCGGCGGTGACCATCAGCCAGCCGATGGCGAACATGCCGCTGTCGTCGTCGGACCAGCTGGACCAGCAGCCCGCCGAGATCCCGACCACGGCCGAGACCACGAGGGGCAGCAGGTCCATCGTGCGCGCGAGCCAGCCGGCGGCCACCGCGATGACGAGCAGGACGACGACGAGCCCGGCCACCTGGCCGACCGTGTACTGGTCGTCGGAGTCGGTACCGAGGAAGATCCACCACGCGGCGAAGGCAGCGGCGGCGGGCAGGATCCAGACGAGGAAAGCGCGCATGACGCGAGCCTACGGCGTCGTCAGCCGATGAAGGGATCGACCGCCGCAGCGACGAACAGCAGCGCGAGGTACGCGTTGGAGAAGTGGAACAGGCGCATCGGCTTGATGATCGACAGTTCCTCGGTCTCGCGGGCACGGGCGCGCAGGTCGTAGGCCTCGATGAGGAACACGATGCCCAGCAGGATCGCCATCGACGGGAAGAACCAGCCCGTGTCGGCGACCGGCCAGACCACCAGCGAGGTCAGGACCGTCGCCCACGTGTAGCGGACGATCTGCCGGCCGACCTCGGCCGACGGCACGACCGACGGGAGCATCGGCACGTTCGCCGCCGAGTAGTCCTCGCGGTAGCGCATCGCCAGCGCCCAGAAGTGCGGCGGGGTCCAGAAGAAGACGACGAGGAAGAGCAGGAACGGCGTCCAGGCCAGCTCGTTGGTGACGGCCGTCCAGCCGATCAGCGGCGGGAAGCAGCCCGCGGCGCCTCCCCAGACGATGTTCTGGGTCGTGCGGCGCTTGAGGATCATCGTGTAACCGACGACGTAGAAGACGTTGGCGGCCAGCGCCAGCGCCGAGGACAGCCAGTTGACCGTCAGTCCCAACCAGGCGGTCGAGAGCACGCCCAGCACCAGACCGAAGACCAGCGCCTCCCGCGTGCCCACGTGATGGCGCGGCAGCGGCCGGCGGGCGGTGCGGCGCATCTTCTGGTCGATGTCGGCGTCCACGACGCAGTTCAGAGCGTTCGCGGAGCCGGCCGAGAGGGAGCCACCGATCAGCGTGGCCACGACGAGCCACAGGTCGGGAACGCCCTTCTGGGCGAGGAACATCACCGGAACCGTGGTCAGCAGGAGCAGTTCGATGATGCGGGGCTTGGTCAGCGCCACGTACGCGAGCACCACATCGCGGCGCCCGGGCCGATCGATACGGGTGTGCTCGTCGGCGGCGTGCGGAGTGACGGTCACATGGCAGAGTCTAATGCCCGGCGGATAGGCTCAGGAGGCAGACCTTGTTCGACCGACCTCGTGACGACCCAGGAGTTCCGCGGTGACCCACAGCCCCCACGCATCTGAACCGACGCTCGACTGGTCGGAGTTGGACGACCGCGCCGTCAACACCGCGCGGTTGCTGGCGGCCGACGCCGTCCAGAAGGCCGGTCACGGCCACCCCGGAACCGCGATGAGCCTGGCGCCTGCCGCCTACCTGATCTACCAGAAGTTGATGCGGCACGATCCCGCCGATCCGTCGTGGATCGGGCGCGACCGCTTCGTGCTGTCATGCGGCCACTCGAGCCTCACCCAGTACATCCAGCTGTACCTGGCGGGCTACCCGATGACGCTCGAGGACCTCCAGTCCCTGCGCACCTGGGGCAGTCAGACGCCGGGTCACCCCGAGTACGGCCACACCCCCGGCGTCGAGGTCACCACCGGCCCGCTCGGCCAGGGCGTCGCCAACGCGGTCGGCATGGCCATGGCCGCCCGCCGCGAGCGCGGCCTCTTCGACCCGTTCGCCGGTCCGGGCGAGAGCCCGTTCGACCACGACATCTACGCCATCTGCTCCGACGGCGACCTGCAGGAGGGCGTCTCGGCCGAGGCCTCCTCGCTCGCCGGCCTGCAGCAGCTGGGCAACCTCACCGTCCTGTACGACGACAACAAGATCTCCATCGAGGACGACACCGACGTCGCGTTCACCGAGGACGTCGCGCTGCGCTACGAGGCCTACGGCTGGCACGTCCAGACCGTCGACTGGACCCACGGCGGCGGCGAGTACCGCGAGGACGTCCACGCCCTCGCCGACGCGTTCGCGGCCGCGAAGCGCGTCACCGACCGCCCGAGCCTCATCGTCCTGCGCACGATCATCGCCTGGCCCGCACCGAACGCCCAGAACACCGGCGCCTCGCACGGCTCGGCCCTGGGCGCCGACGAGATCAAGGCCACCAAGAAGCTGCTCGGCTTCGATCCCGAGGTCGACTTCGCCGTCGCCGACGAGGTCCTCGAGCACACCCGCCAGGCCCTGGAGCGCGGCGAGGCGGCGCACGAGGAGTGGCAGACCCGCTTCGACCTCTGGGTCACGGCCAACGGCGAGCGCAAGGCACTGCTCGACCGGATGACCCGCCACGAGCTGCCCGAGGGCTGGGACGCGAACCTCCCGGTCTACGAGCCCAGCGAGAAGGGTGTCGCCACCCGCGTCGCCTCGGGCGACTTCCTCACCGCCGCCGCCGCGACCCTGCCGGAACTGTGGGGCGGCTCGGCCGACCTGGCCGGCTCGAACAACACGACCCCCAAGGACCAGCCCTCCTTCCTGCCGCCGCAGAACTCGACCAAGAAGTTCACCGGCGACTGGTACGGCCGGGTGCTGCACTTCGGCATCCGCGAGCACGCGATGGGCTCGATCATGAACGGCATCGCGCTGCACGGGCCCACCCGCCCGTACGGCGGCACGTTCCTGGTCTTCAGCGACTACATGCGCCCCGCCGTCCGGCTGGCCGCGCTGCAGGAGCTGCCCGTCACCTACGTCTGGACGCACGACTCGATCGGCCTGGGCGAGGACGGACCGACGCACCAGCCGGTCGAGCACCTCGCCGCCCTGCGCACGATCCCGGGCCTCGACGTCGTCCGCCCCGCGGACGCCAACGAGACCGTGGCCGTCTGGTCGACGATCCTGCAGCGCCATCACCGACCCGCCGCCCTGGCGCTGAGCCGGCAGAACCTGCCGGTCTTCCCCCGCGACGGCGAGTACGCCCCGGCGTCCGACGCCGCCAAGGGCGCCTACATCCTGCTCGACTCCCCCGCCGACCTGCACCACGCGACGCCCGACGTCATCCTCGTGGCCACGGGCTCGGAAGTGCAGCTGGCCGTGGCCGCGCGAGCGGCCCTGGCCGAGGAGGGCATCGCGGCGCGCGTCGTCTCGATGCCGTGTCGCGAATGGTTCGAGGAGCAGGACCAGGCGTACCGCGACAGCGTGATCCCGCCGCACGTGCGCGCTCGCGTCGCCATCGAGGCGGCCGTGGCGTTCGGCTGGCGCGACATCGTCGGCGATGCCGGACGCATCGTCTCGCTGGAGCACTTCGGCGCCTCGGCGTCGTACTCCGAGCTGTACGACCGCTTCGGCATCACCGCCGTCGCGGCGGTCGAGGCGGCCCGCGAGTCCATCCAGGCGGCGCAGCACGAGGGCGGAGTCCCCGTGTTCGCCCGGCCCACGGGACCGGTGCTCCCCGACACCACCCACTGAACCCCATCACCAGGAGTGATCGACATGACCGAACGACTGAAGGCTCTCAGCGACGCGGGGGTGTCGATCTGGCTCGACGACCTCTCGCGCGAGCGGATCGAGACCGGCAACCTGGCCGAGCTGGTGACGGATCGCTCCGTCGTCGGGGTCACCACGAACCCGACGATCTTCGCCTCGGCCCTCTCCAAGGGCGAGCGTTACGAGAAGCAGGTCGCCGAGCTGAAGGCGGCCGGCGCCGACGTCGACGCCACGGTCTTCGCCCTGACCACCACGGACGTCCGTGACGCGTGCGACGTCCTGCGCCCCGTCTACGACGCCACGGACGGCTTCGACGGCCGGGTCTCGATCGAGGTGGAGCCGGGCCTGGCCCGGGACACGGACGGCACGGTCGCGATGGCCGAGAAGCTGTGGAACGAGATCGACCGCCCCAACGTGATGATCAAGATCCCCGCCACGCGCGAGGGTCTGCCCGCGATCGCCGCGGCCATCGCCAAGGGCATCAGCGTGAACGTGACGCTGATCTTCTCCCTGGAGCGCTACCGCGGCGTCATGGACGCCTACCTCTACGGCCTCGAGCAGGCGGCGGCCGAGGGTCGCGACCTGTCGAAGATCCACTCGGTCGCGTCGTTCTTCATCAGCCGCGTCGATGCCGAGGTCGACGGGCGCCTCCCCGAGGACAGCCCGCTGCGCGGCAAGGCCGCCCTGGCGAACGCCCAGTTGGCCTACGCGACCTTCCAGGAGATCTTCGGCTCGGACCGGGCGAAGGCCCTGCTGGCGAAGGGCGCCCACCCGCAGCGGCCGCTGTGGGCCTCCACCGGAGTCAAGGACCCGGCCTACTCCGACACCCTCTACGTCACCGAGCTGGTCGTGGACGGCACCGTGAACACCATGCCCGAGAAGACGCTCGAGGCGTTCGCCGACCACGGCGAGGTCAAGGGCGACACGGTCACCGGCCGCGGCGACGAGGCGCAGCGCGTCTGGGACGAGCTGGAGGCGCAAGGCATCACCTACGACGAGGTCGTCGAGGGTCTCGAGACCGAGGGACTCAAGAAATTCGACGACTCGTGGACCGAGTTGCTCGAGACCGTCCGCGCCGAGCTCGACAAGGCCTGACATGACGTACCGGCTCCGCATCCACGTACCCCAGGACGAGTCGGTCGACGCGGCCGTCGAGGGACTCGTCGAGGAACGCTTCGCCTCCCGGCTCTTCGACGAGGACGGGACCCTGTGGGGTCCCGAGGCCGAGTCGGAGGCCTCGATCCGGCTGTCCTGGGTGACCCTGCACGAGTCCTCGCGGGCCCTCGTGCCGGACATCGTCGCGCTGCGCGACGACCTGCGGTCCCGGGGCATCACCCGTGTCGTGCTGTGCGGCATGGGCGGGTCGTCGCTCGCACCGGAGGTCATCTGTGCGGCCGCGGGAGTTCCGCTCGACGTGTTGGACTCCTCCAACCCGGACATGGTGCGGTCGGCGATCCGCGACCTGGAGTCGACGGTCGTCGTCGTGTCCAGCAAGTCCGGCGGCACGGTCGAGACCGACAGCCAGCGCCGGATCTTCGAGCAGGCCTTCACCGACGCGGGGCTCGACCCCCGTGACCACCTGGTGATCGTGACGGACCCGGGCTCGCCCCTGGACGAGGAGGCGACGGCGGCGGGGTACCGCGTGTTCCGGGCCGACCCTCACGTGGGCGGCCGCTACTCGGCGCTCACCGCGTTCGGGCTCGTCCCCAGCGGCATCGCCGGCGCCGACATCGCGACGCTGCTCGACCAGGCCGGCGAGCTCGTCCCCGAGCTCAGCGCCAATGAGACCGGCAACCCCGGTCTGCGCCTGGGCACCGCGCTCGGCGTCGCCGCCCAGCAGGGCGTCGACAAGGTCGTCCTGTACGACCACGACCAGCACGGGCTCGGCGACTGGATCGAGCAGCTGGTGGCCGAGTCCACGGGCAAGGAGGACACCGGCATCCTGCCGGTCGTCGCCCAGTCCCCCGACGACCCGATCACTGCCGACGAGTTCGTCGCCCACCTCGGCACGAGTGAGGCCCCGGATCGTCCGTGGGCCGCGGGCGTGGAGGCCTCGCTCGGCGCCCAGTTCATGATCTGGGAGGTCGCCACCGCGGTCGCCGGCCGACTGCTGTCGATCGACCCGTTCGACCAACCGGACGTCGAGAGCGCCAAGGCCGCGGCGCGCGAGCTGCTCGGCGGCAACGCCTCGCTGCCCGAGCCGGACCACGTGGGTGAGGTCGCGGACATCTACGGCTCGTCCGCAGCCACGATCGAGGACGCGATCTCCGCGCTGCTCGACCAGGTGGGCGAGCACGACTACCTCGCGCTGCAGTTCTACCTCGACCGCTGGGCCCTGGCCGGGCTGGAGTCCCTCGCCCCGGCGGTGTCGGGCCGGATCTCGCGACCGGTGACCTTCGGATGGGGCCCGCGGTTCCTGCACTCGACGGGTCAGTACCACAAGGGCGGGACGCCACGCGGCGTCTTCCTGCAGGTGACCGCCGACCCCGTGCAGGACGTACCCGTGCCGGGGCGCGACTTCACCCTCGGTCAGTTCATCGTCTCCCAGGCCGCCGGCGACGCCAGCGTGCTGCGCGACAAGGGCCGCCCCGTGCTGCGACTGCACCTGCACGACGTCGAGGCGGGTCTGGCCGCGATCAAGGACGCCCTGGCATGAACCCCAACCCCCTGCGCGACCCACGCGACCGGCGGCTGCCGCGGATCGCGGGGCCTTGCACGGTCGTGATGTTCGGGGTCACGGGCGACCTGGCCCGCAAGAAGCTGATCCCGGCGATCTACGACCTCGCCAACCGCGGCCTCCTGCCCCCGGGCTTCGGGCTCGTGGGGTTCGCCCGGCGCGACTGGGGGGACGGCACGTTCGCCTCCCTGCTGAAGAAGGCCGCCAAGGCCGGCGCCCGCACCGAGTGGAGCGAGACCGTCTGGAAGCAGCTCGCCGCCGGGATCCGCTTCGTCCCGGGCCAGTTCGACGACGACGATGCCTGGGAGGAGCTCGCCAAGACGCTCACCAAGCTCGACGAGCGCCAGGGCACGGGCGGCAACCACGCGTTCTACCTCTCGATCCCGCCCGGCCTCTTCCCCACGGTCGTGTCCAAGATCGACGAGCACGGGCTGGCCAAGCCCGGCGAGGGCTGGCGCCGGGTCGTCATCGAGAAGCCGTTCGGCCACGACCTCGAGTCGGCCAAGGAGCTCAACCACCTCATCGGCAACGTCTTCGAGGCCGAGTCGGTGTTCCGCATCGACCACTACCTCGGCAAGGAGACGGTCCAGAACATCCTGGCGCTGCGCTTCGCGAACCAGATGTTCGAGCCGGTCTGGAACGCCAACTACGTCGACCACGTCCAGATCACCATGGCCGAGGACATCGGCATCGGTTCGCGCGCCGGCTACTACGACGCCATCGGCGCCGCGCGGGACGTCATCCAGAACCATCTGCTGCAGCTGCTGGCACTCGTGGCGATGGAGGAGCCCGTCGCCTTCGACGCGTCCAGCCTGCGAGCCGAGAAGCAGAAGGTGCTCCGCAGCGTGCGGCTGCCCGACGACCTCGACAAGCACACGGCGCGCGCCCAGTACGTCGAAGGCTGGGCCGGCGGCCAGCCCGTCGTCGGGTACCGCGGCGAGGAGGGCATCGACGACGGCTCGTTGACCGAGACCTACGCCGCGCTGCGACTCGACATCCACACCCGCCGCTGGGCCGGTGTCCCCTTCTACCTGCGCACCGGCAAGCGACTGGGCCGGCGCGTCACCGAGGTGGCCGTCATCTTCAAGAAGGCACCGCACCTGCCCTTCGAGAACATCGACGTGACCGAGCTGGGCCACAACGCGCTGGTGATGCGGATCCAGCCCGACGAGGGCGTCACGATGCGCTTCGGCGCAAAGGTGCCCGGCACGACGATGGAGATCCGCGACGTCAACATGGACTTCGTCTACGGCGGATCCTTCGTCGAGAGCAGCCCCGAGGCGTACGAGCGGCTCATCCTGGACGTGCTCCTCGGCGACCCGCCGCTGTTCCCGCAGCACCGCGAGGTCGAGCTCTCCTGGGAGATCCTCGACCCCGTGATGGACCACTGGGCGCGCAAGCGCACGATCGACACCTACGAGGCCGGCACGTGGGGGCCCCAGTCGGCCGACGAGATGCTGGCCCGCGACGGACGCGTCTGGAGGCGACCCTGACATGGACATGGTCCTGGAGGACACCAACGCCTCGGCGGTCGCCAAGGCACTGACCAAGGGTCGCGCCCTCGCGGGCAGCCCGGCGATGGACATGGTCCTGACGCTGCTCATCGTCACCGACGAGGACAACGTGGCCGAGGCCATGAAGGCCGCCAACGTCCTGCAGCACGAGCACCCGTCCCGCGTCCTGGGCGTCATCCTCGGCGACGGGCGCGGCAAGCCCCGCCTGGACGCCCGCGTGCGGGTCGGCGCGGGATCGCCCGGCGAGTCGGTGTTGCTGCGCATGTCCGGTCCGCTGGTCAAGCACTCCGAGTCCGCCGTCCTGCCGCTGCTGCTGCCCGACTCCCCCGTCGTCGCGTGGTGGCCGGGCATCGGCCCGCAGGAGCCGTCGAAGGACCCGATCGGTCGTCTCGCCCGGCGGCGTCTGACCGACTCCGAGCGCACCCCCTCCCCCGTCACGTGGCTGCACCAGCTCGCTCCGGGATACAGCCCCGGCGACAACGACCTGGCGTGGACGCGGCTGACCCTGTGGCGTGCCCTGCTGGCCGCCGCGCTGGACCAGACGACGGGAACCGTGTCGGGCGGCCGGATCCAGGCCGACGACATCAACCCGGTCGCGGTCCTGCTGCGCGCCTGGCTCGAGTGCCGACTGAAGGTGCCCATCGAGTTCGTCGACGACGACTCCGGACCACAGATCCAGCGCGTCACGCTCTTCACCGACGTCGGTGACATCGACATCCGGCGGGTCGACACGATGAGCTGTGAGTTCAGCGTGCCGGGCTCGGCGTCGCGCATCGTGCCGATCCGGCGCCGCACGATCCCCGAGTTGCTGGCCGAGGACCTCCGACGCCTGGACGCCGACGAGGTGTACGGCGAGACCTTGGCGCACCTCGACGGCAACACGACGAAGGGATGAGCGATGACCATTCGCATCTTCGACAGCGGTGACGACCTCGCCCTGGCGGTCTCGCGGCAACTGGCCTCTCGGGTGCAGTCCATCCAGCTCACGGACCGCACGCCGCGACTGGTGCTGACCGGCGGCTCGATCGCGACCAAGATCTACGGACGCCTCTCGGCCGAGAGCGGCGCCCGGTGGTCGGCGGCGCACTACTGGTGGGGCGACGAGCGCTTCGTCCCCGAGGGCCACGAGGATCGCAACGACCGTCAGGCCCGGGAGGGCTTCCTGGACCGGCTCGCCGTTCCCGACGAGCACATCCATGCGATGCCGGCCCTCGATGGCGGCCTCGAGATCGCCGAGGCGGCCGACGCGTACGCCGCGCAACTGCCGGAGGAGCCGTTCGACGTCGTGCTGCTCGGGGTGGGCCCCGATGCCCACATCGCCTCGCTCTTCCCGGGGCACCCGCAGGTGCACGAGGTCGAGCGGCTGGCGGTCGAGGTGCTGGACTCCCCCAAGCCGCCGCCGGAGCGGATCACGCTGACCTATCCGGCCCTGAACCACACGCGTGCGACGTGGTTCGTCGTGTCGGGCGCCGACAAGGCCGAGGCGGTCGCGAAGGCTCTGGCCGGCACGCCGATCGACGAGGCGCCGGCCGCGGGCGCCCGCGGGATCGAGGAGACCATGTGGTTCCTCGACACCGCGGCCGCGTCGAAGCTGCCGCGCTGAGCGCGGCGGCCCCGATCAGAAGATGATCTCGCCCGCCTTGCGCTTGCTGCGCAGGGTGTCGAGGGCTTCCTTGAGGATGTCGGCGGCCTCGGTCTCGGAGCGACGCTCCTTCACGTAGGCCAGGTGCGTCTTGTACGGCTCGGTCTTCGGCGCATCCGGCCGGTTGTCCGAGTCCATGCTGGCGGGCATGCCGCACTTGGGGCAGTCCCACTCGACGGGCACCTCGGCCTCGATCGCGAACTGCAGCGTGATCGAGTGGTCGTTGGTGCAGAAGTACGAGATGAACTGACGGGGGGCCGCCTCGCCGCGCTCGGCCTCGCCCATGGGGCCGGAGCCGATGCGGCTGCCGCGAATCGCGCCGGCGGCCATCAGTTGCTCACCTTCAGCAGCAGGCCGAGCGCGAAGACGCACACGACCCACACCGCCGCGGTACCGACCGTGATGCGGTCGAGGTTGCGCTCGGCGACGGACGAGCCGCTGAGCGAGCTCGACACACCTCCGCCGAACATGTCGGACAGGCCGCCACCTCGGCCCTTGTGCATGAGCACGAGGACAATCATGAGCAGGCTGCTCAGGGTAAGCAGCAGGGAGAACGCGATGACCACGTCTCTCCTTTCGTCAGGACCCCGCGAGGTCGGGCATGTCGTAGAACCGGACGATCCCGGCGAACTCCTCCGCGACCAGACTGGCCCCGCCGACGAGCGCGCCGTCGACGTCGGGCTTAGCCATGATAGCGGCCACGTTCGCGGCCTTGACCGATCCACCGTACAGAATACGTGTCTGGTCGGCCACGTCCGCACCCCAGGTCTCGGCCAGGCGGCCACGGATGGCCGCGCACACCTCCTGGGCGTCCTCCGGAGTGGCGACCTCGCCCGTGCCGATGGCCCAGACCGGCTCGTACGCGACGACCAGTCCGGCGACCTGCTCGGCCGTGAAACCGGCCAGCGAGCCGTCGAGCTGGCCCAGCGTGTAGGCGACGTGCTCGCCGGCCTGGCGGACCTCGAGGCCCTCGCCGACGCACACGATCGGGGTCATGCCGGCGGCGAGCGCCTTGGCGGCCTTCTCGTTGACGAGCTGGTCGGACTCGTGGTGGTACTCACGTCGCTCGGAGTGACCGACGACGACGTAGGAGCAGCCCAGCTTGGCCAGCATCGCCGCCGAGATCTCGCCGGTGTACGCCCCGCCGTCGTGCGACGAGACGTCCTGCGCGCCGTAGCCGATCGGCAGCTTGTCGCCGTCGATCAGTGTCTGGACGCTGCGCAGGTCGGTGAACGGCGGGATGACGACGACCTCGCTCTTGGCGTAGTCGTGCTTCTTGTCCGACAGGGTCCACGCCAGCTTCTGGACCAGGACCACCGCCTCCTGATGGTTCAGGTTGGACTTCCAGTTGCCCGCCATCAACGGGGTACGCGTCATGCCTTCTCCTCCAGAACAGCCAGACCCGGGAGCGTCTTGCCCTCGAGGTACTCCAGGCTGGCGCCACCACCGGTCGAGATGTGACCGAACTGGTCGTCGGTGAAGCCCAGCTGCCGCACGGCGGCCGCGGAGTCGCCACCACCCACGACGGACAGGCCGTCGACCTCGGTCAGCGCCTGCGCGACCGTGCGGGTGCCAGCGGCGAACGGCGCCATCTCGAACACGCCCATCGGGCCGTTCCAGAAGACCGTCTTCGCGCCACGGATCACGTCGGCGAACGCCTCGGCGGACGCCGGTCCGATGTCGAGCCCCATCTGGTCGTCGGGGATCTGGTCGACCGTGACGGTGGTGGCCGGCGCATCGGCCTTGAACTCCGGCGCCACGACGACGTCGGTCGGCAGGACGATCGAGACGCCCAGCTCCTGGGCCCGGGAGAGGTACTCGCGGGCGACCGGGATCTGGTCCTCCTCCAGCAGCGACGAGCCGACGCCGTGGCCCTGGGCCGCGAGGAAGGTGAAGACCATCCCGCCGCCGATGACCAGGGTGTCCGCCTTCGTGAGCAGGTGGTCGATGACCCCGAGCTTGTCGGAGACCTTCGACCCGCCCAGCACGACCGCGTACGGCCGCTCGGGCGACTCCGTGAGCCGCTTGAGCACCTCGACCTCGGCTTGGACGAGCCCGCCGACGGCGGACGGCAGACGCTTGGCGATGTCGTAGACGCTGGCCTGCTTGCGGTGCACGACGCCGAAGCCGTCGGACACGAACACGTCGCCCAGCGCCGCGAGCTCGTCGGCGAACGCGCCGCGCTCGGCATCGTCCTTGCTGGTCTCGCCCGGGTTGAACCGGACGTTCTCGAGCAGGGCGACCTGACCGTTCTGGAGCTCCTCGACCGTGCGCTGCGCATCGACACCCACGGTGTCGGACGCGAAGCGCACGGTCTCGCCGAGGAGCTCGCTCAGTCGCGAGGCGACCGGCGCCAGGGAGTACTGCGGGTCCGGCTGGCCCTTGGGCCGGCCCAGGTGCGCCATCACGATGACGCGCGCACCCTCGTCGACCAGCTTCTGGATCGTCGGGACGCTCGCGCGGACGCGACCGTCGTCGGTGATCGTCGTGCCGTCGAGCGGCACGTTCAGGTCACTGCGGACCAGGACTCGTTTGCCCTTGAGCTTTCCCAGGTCGTCGATCGTCTTCACGACGAGCTCCTCAGAGGGAGGAGCCGACGAGGGACGTCAGGTCGACGAGGCGGTTGGAGTAGCCCCACTCGTTGTCGTACCAGCCGACGACCTTGACCTGATCGCCGATGACCTTGGTCAGCGGCGCGTCGAAGATGCACGAGTGCGGATCGGTGACGATGTCGCTCGAGACGATCGGGTCCTCGTTGTACTTGAGGAACCGCGAGCCCTCGGCGGCCTTGCGGACGATCTCGTTGATCTCCTCGACCGACGTCTCACGGCTGGCCGTGAACGTCAGGTCGGTGGCCGAGCCGGTCGGGACCGGGACGCGCAGCGCGTAGCCGTCGAGCTTGCCCTTGAGCTCGGGCAGGACGAGCGACACGGCCTTGGCGGCACCCGTCGACGTCGGCACGATGTTGAGAGCGGCGGCGCGGGCGCGACGCAGGTCCTTGTGCGGGGCGTCCTGCAGGTTCTGGTCCTGCGTGTAGGCGTGGATCGTGGTCATCAGACCGCGCTCGATGCCGATGCCGTCGTTGAGGGCCTTGGCCATCGGGGCGAGGCAGTTCGTCGTGCACGACGCGTTGGAGATGATCGTGTGCGATCCCGCGTCGTAGAGGCCGTCGTTGACGCCCATGACGATCGTGATGTCCTCGTTCTTGGCCGGGGCCGAGATGATGACCTTCTTCGCACCGCCGTCGATGTGCGCCTTCGCCTTGGTGGCGTCGGTGAAGAAGCCCGTCGACTCGACGACGATGTCAGCGCCGACCGAGGCCCAGTCGAGGTTCGCGGGATCGCGGTCCTCGAAGGCGACGATCTTCTGATCGCCGACGTAGATCGCCGTGTCGTCGAAGTTCACGTCGGCATCCAGGCGACCCAGGATCGAGTCGTACTTGAGCAGGGTGGCCAGCGTCTTGTTGTCGGTCAGGTCGTTGACGGCCACGATCTCGACGTCGGCTCCGGCGGCACGGGCCGCCCGGAAGAAGTTACGGCCGATGCGGCCGAATCCGTTGATACCTACGCGAACAGTCACGGGATGCTCCTGGAGTTGCCGGGTGAGAGATGCGTTACCTCTTCACCCTACCGAGACCTCCGCTCACGGCACACCGGGTACCGGGCCGCGGACCCCTCAGCCGTCCCCGAGCTGGTCCGGATGCAGACCGGCCTCCGTGTCGGGGATGCCCAGATCGTGGGCCCGCTTGTCCGCCATCGCGAGCAATCGCCGGATCCGCCCGGCGATCGCGTCCTTCGTCAGCGGCGGATCGTGCAACTGTCCGAGCTCCTCGAGGCTGGCCTCGCGGTGCTGGACGCGCAGGTCGCCGGCCATCCGCAGGTGGTCGGGCACGTCCTCACCGAGGATGTCCAGCGCGCGCTGGGCGCGAGCCCCCGCGGCGACCGCCGCGCGGGCGGACCGGCGCTGGTTGGCGTCGTCGAAGTTCGCCAGCCGGTTCGCGGTCGCGCGGACCTCGCGCCGCATCCGGCGCTCCTCCCACGCGAGCAGCGTCTCGTGGGCCCCCAGGCGGGTCAACAGCGCACCGATCGCCTCACCGTCGCGGATCACGACCCGGTCGCCACCACGGACCTCGCGGGCCTTGGCCGAGACGCCGATGCGGCGAGCGGCGCCCACCATCGCGAGCGCGGCCTCGGGGCCGGGACAGCCGATCTCCAGCGCGGAGGAGCGGCCCGGCTCGGTCAGGGAGCCACGGGCCAGGAAGGCGCCACGCCACGCGGCGACGGCATCACAGGACGGACCGGAGACGACCTGGGGCGGCAGGCCACGGACGGGGCGGCCGCCACCGTCGACCAGGCCGGTCTGGCGCGCGAGGAGCTCTCCGCCGCGGGCGATCCGGACCACGTACAGCGTGGTCTTCCGGACTCCGGCACCCTGCTGGACGATGATCTCGCTGTCGTGACCGTAGACGTCGGCGATCTCCTGACGGAGGCGCCGGGCGGCGGCGGCGGTGTCGAGCTCGGCCTCGATCACGATGCGGCCCGAGACGATGTGCAGGCCTCCGGAGAACCTGAGTGTGGTCGACACCTCGGCCTTGCGGCAGCATGCCTTCGTCACCGGGATCCGGGCCACTTCCGCCTTGACCTGTGCCGTCATCGCCATCGACCAACCCACCTCCAGTTCAGCGGTCCCGAGAAGCCCGCTGGCCCACTCTATGCCTGCGTTGGTGACCCTGGGGCGAACGTGGTGGCAAAGACCTCGGCGAGGGCCTGTGGATCGTGCTGATCGGGCCGGGTGGACGACCGCACGTCCGCCATCACGAGCTCGGCGCCCAGCGCCCGGGCGGCGTGCTGAAGCGAAGGAACGTCGACCGTGGTGTGCGCGTCGGCGACCACGACGTCCAGGTGCAGATCCGGCGCATGGGCGGCGAGCACCTCCAGGTGCTCCGCCGGGCTCAGGTGCTCGGTCTCGCCCGGTTGCCCGACGAGATTCAGCACCAGGGCCCGCTTGGCCGGCGTGCGCAGCAGCGCCTGGCGCAGCTGCGGGACCAGCAGGGTGGGCATCACGCTGGTGAACCACGACCCCGGCCCGATCGTCACCCACTCCGCGCTGTCCAGTGCCGCAACGGCCTGGGGGCACGCCGGCGGATTCGCCGGGTCGAGGCGCACGCCCAGGATCCGACCGGAGGTCGTCGCGACCTCGACCTGCCCGCGGACGAGCTCGACGTGCTCGGGCGAGCCGAACTCGACGTCGGCCTCGATGTCGAGCGGCACGTTGGCCATCGGCAGGACACGACCGCGCGCGCCGAGCAGCTCGGCGACGAGGTCCAAGCCGGACACCTGGTCGCCCTCCATCTCCCACAGCGCCGCCAGCAGCAGATTGCCGACGGGGTGGCCCGCCAGGGGCCCGTCTCCCCCGAAGCGGTGCTGCAGGATCTCGGCCCAGGCCCGGCCCCAGTCGTCGTCGCCGCACAACGCCGCGAGCGCCATCCGCAGGTCACCGGGCGGCAGGATGCCGAACTCGGTGCGGAGCCGCCCCGACGAGCCCCCGTTGTCCGCGACGGTGACGATGCCGGTGAGGTGGTGCGTGACCCGACGCAGGGCCGACAGCGTCGCCGCCAGCCCGTGTCCCCCGCCCAGCGCGACGACCGCGGGGCCGTCGTCGCGTGCGGGGCTCATTCCCGGCCCAGGTCGCGGTGGACCACGAGGGTGCGCACCTGCTGCGCGCGCAGTCGCTCGTCGAGGGCCTCGGCCATGGCGACACTGCGATGGCGCCCACCCGTGCAGCCGATGCCGACGGTGAGGAACAGCTTGTCCTCACGCAGGAACCCGTTCGTGATCATCGACAGCAGCTCGACGTACCGGTCGAGGAAGTCCTGGGCGC
The DNA here is from genome assembly GCF_024433585.1 of Aeromicrobium sp. 636. Classification (NCBI taxonomy): domain Bacteria; kingdom Bacillati; phylum Actinomycetota; class Actinomycetes; order Propionibacteriales; family Nocardioidaceae; genus Aeromicrobium; species Aeromicrobium sp. 636. Next base: position 245,167 of record NZ_WNJU01000001.1, on the reverse strand, counting down.
GGTCCTGGACGTAGACGTACTCGCGCACCGGATCGTCCTGGCCGCTGAGCGGGCGGAGCTCCTCGATCCAGTAGGGGTTCGGCAGGAACCGCATGTCGGCGACCATGTCGGCGTCGATCGGGATCCCGTACTTGAAGCCGAAGGAGACGATCGTGACGTGCAGGCCGCGTTCGTCCTCGACCTCGAAGGTCTGGCGGACCCGGTGGGCCAGCTGGTGGACGTTGAGCCGGCTCGTGTCGATGACGAGGTCGGCCCGTCCCCGGATGGCACGCAACAGCTCACGCTCGCGGACGAATCCGTCCATGAGCCGCCCCTGACGGCTGAGCGGGTGGGGACGGCGGGCGGCCTCCTGGCGGCGCACGAGCACCTCGTCGGCGGCCTCGAGGTAGAGGGTCCGGACGTTGATCCCCGCGTCCAGCACGGCCTCGATGGCGTCGACCAGCCCGAAGAAGAACGTGCGGGACCTCGAGTCGACCACGACGGCGAGGCGGTCGATGTCCTCGGCGGCGTCGACCGAGGCGACGAGCTCCTCGAGCATGCCCGGGGGCAGGTTGTCGACCACGTAGTAGCCGAGCTTCTCCAGCGCCTTGGCGGCGGTGCTGCGGCCCGCGCCGGTCATGCCGGTGACGAGGACGAACTCGGTCAGCTTGGTCATGGTCGGTCTCAGTCCTCCAGGATCTCGCCGGTGGCCATGTTGACCGCCGGGGCCGGCGACTCTCCCTCGTGGAGTGCCGCCACGATGGATTCTGCCGTAGCCGGGCCGATCCCGGGGACGACCGTGATCTCCTCCACACTCGCCGCCCGCAGTTTCTTCAGTGAACCGAAGTGACGCATGAGGGCACGACGCCGCGTCTCGCCCAGTCCGGGCACCGGGTCGAGCAGGCTCTCGACCATGGACTTGCTGCGCCGCTGGCGGTGGTGGGTGATGGCGAAGCGGTGCGCCTCGTCGCGCACGCGCTGCAGCAGGTAGAGGCCCTCGCTGGTGCGCGGCAGGATCACCGGGTCCTCCTCGCCGGGCAGCCACACCTCCTCGAGGCGCTTGGCCAGACCGCACAGCGCCACGCCGGTCACACCGAGGGCCTCCATCGCCTGCCGGGCGGCCTCGACCTGGGGCGGTCCACCGTCGACCACGACGAGGGACGGCGCGTAGGCGAAGCGGCGCGGCTTGCCGGTCTCGGGATCGATCCCGGGCTCGGTCTCGCCCTGGCGCTCGACCGCCCGCAGGTGGTGCGTGAACCGGCGCGTGATGACCTCGTGCATCGCGGCGACGTCGCTCTGGCCCTCGTGACGGACGGTGAACCGGCGGTACTCGGACTTGCGCGGCAGTCCGTCCTCGAAGACCACCATCGACGCGACGATCTCGGTGCCCTGCAGGTTCGAGACGTCGAAGCACTCGATGCGCAGAGGCGGAGCCGGCAGCTCGAGCGCCACCTGGATCTCCTCCAGGGCCCGGCTCCGTGTCGTGAGGTCGCCGGACCGCTTGAGCTTGTGACGGGCCATGGACTGCTTGGCGTTCTGCTCGACGGTCTCGAGCAGCGCCCGCTTGTCACCGCGGCGCGGCACCCGCAGCGTGACCTTGCCGCCGCGGCGCTCGGTGAGCAGCTCGGCGACGGCGTCGTGATCGGCCGGCAGCTCGGGAACGAGCACCTCACGCGGGATCGCCGAGGGCGCCACGTCGGAGTACAGCGTCATCAGGGCGCTCTGGACCAGCTCCGGCAGACCGGCGTCGTCGCCCTTGTCGGCCACCCAGCCGCGCTGACCGCGGATGCGGCCGCCGCGGACGTTGAAGATCTGGACGGCGACTTCGAGCGGGTCGTCGACGAAGCCGAGCACGTCGGCATCGGTGCCGTCGCCGAGCACGACGGACTGCTTCTCCAGGACACGGCGCATCGCCATCAGGTCGTCGCGGTACTTGGCCGCGAGCTCGTACTCCTGGGCGGCGGCGGCGTCGCGCATGCGCTGCTCGATCCCGCGCTCGAACCCGGCGGTCTGACCGCCCATGAACGCCAGGAAGTCGTCGACGATCTTGCGGTGCTCCTCGGGCGAGACCCGGCCGACGCACGGCGCCGAGCACTTGCCGATGTCACCGAGCAGGCACGGACGTCCGGCCGCCTTGGCCCGCTTGAACACGCCGGCGCTGCACGAGCGCATCGGGAAGACCCGCAGCAACGTGTCGACGGTGTCGCGGATGGCCCAGGCGTGACCGTAGGGCCCGAAGTAGCGCACGCCCTTGCGCTGGGCGCCGCGCATGACGAGCACGCGCGGGATCTCCTCCCCCACCGTCACCGCCAGCCACGGGTACGACTTGTCGTCGCGGTACTTGACGTTGAAGCGCGGGTCGAACTCCTTGATCCAGGAGTACTCCAGCGCCAGCGCCTCGACCTCGGTGTTGACCACCGTCCAGTCGACCGACGCGGCCGTGGTGACCATCTGGTGCGTGCGGGGATGCAGGTTGCCGAGGTCCTGGAAGTACGAGCTCAGCCGCGGCCGCAGGCTCTTGGCCTTGCCGACGTAGATGACCCGTCCCTGCTCGTCACGGAACCGGTAGACCCCCGGACTCGTCGGGATCTCACCCGGCCGCGGGCGGTAGGTCGACGGATCAGCCACGGTCCCACCCTAGGTGCCCGGTCACCGCGACCGGGCTCATGACAGCAGGGGCTTGAGGAACCGGCCGGTGTGGGACTCCGGATGCGCCGCCACGTCCTCGGGGGTGCCCTCGGCGACGACCATGCCGCCGCCGCTGCCGCCCTCGGGACCCATGTCGATGATCCAGTCCGAGGCCTTGATGACGTCGAGGTTGTGCTCGATGACGATCACGGAGTTTCCGGTGTCGACGAGGCGCTGCAGCACGATGAGCAGCTTGCGGATGTCCTCGAAGTGCAGACCCGTGGTCGGCTCGTCGAGCACGTACACCGTGCGGCCGGTGGACCGCTTCTGCAGCTCGGACGCGAGCTTGACGCGCTGCGCCTCGCCGCCGGACAGCGTCGGGGCGGGCTGGCCCAGGCGGACGTAGCCCAGACCGACGTCGACCAGGGTGCGCAGGTGGCGGGCGATGGCCGGGATGGCCTCGAAGAAGTCGACGGCCTCCTCGATCGGCATGTCCAGGACCTCGGCGATCGTGCGTCCCTTGTAACGGACCTCGAGCGTCTCGCGGTTGTACCGCGCACCGTGGCAGACCTCGCACGGGACGTAGACGTCCGGCAGGAAGTTCATCTCGATCTTGATCGTGCCGTCGCCGCGGCACGCCTCGCACCGGCCGCCCTTGATGTTGAACGAGAACCGGCCCTGCTGGTACCCGCGCATCTTGGCCTCGGGCGTCTGCGCGAAGAGCTTGCGCACGTGGTCGAAGACGCCGGTGTACGTGGCCGGGTTCGACCGCGGGGTGCGACCGATCGGCGACTGGTCGACGTGAATCACCTTGTCGACATTCTCGGTGCCCTCGATCGTGCGGTGCCGACCGGGGATCGTGCGCGCCTTGTAGATCTGGCGGGCGAGCGAGGTGTAGAGGATGTCGTTGACCAAGGTCGACTTGCCCGAGCCGGACACGCCGGTGACCGAGACCAGCTGACCCAGCGGGAACGAGACGTCGACGTTGCGCAGGTTGTTCTCGCGGGCGCCCTTGACCGTGAGCTGGCGGGACTTGTCGCGCGGGCGACGCGTCTCGGGCACCGGGATCGAGGCGCGGCCAGACAGGTACGCGCCGGTCATGGAGTCGGGGTTGGCCAGCAGCTCGTCGACGGTGCCCGAGACGATGACCTGTCCCCCGTGCTCGCCGGCGCCGGGGCCGATGTCGACGACCCAGTCCGACGCGCGGATCGTGTCCTCGTCGTGCTCGACGACGATGAGCGTGTTGCCGAGCTTCTTGAGTCGCACGAGCGTCTCGATCAGCCGGTGGTTGTCTCGCTGGTGCAGGCCGATGGACGGCTCGTCCAGCACGTACAGGACGCCGACCAGTCCGGCACCGATCTGGGTGGCGAGCCGGATGCGCTGGGCCTCGCCGCCGGACAGCGAGCCCGCCGCACGGTCGAGGGCCAGGTAGTCCAGGCCGACGTCGAGCAGGAAGCGCAGGCGCTCGTGGATCTCCTTGAGCACCCGCTCGCCGATCTGGCGCTCGCGGTCGGTCATGACCAGGGTCTGCAGGTACTCGGCCGCCTCGGCGATCGACAGGTGGCAGACCTCGGCGATGTTCTTCTCGCCGAACTTCTCGGACTCGAGCGTGACCGCGAGGATCACCGGCTTGAGCCGAGTGCCCTTGCAGGTCGGGCACGGGACCTCGCGCATGAAGCCCTCGAGCCGCTCGCGACTGGTGTCGGAGTCGGTCTCGGAGTGGCGCCGCTCGACGAACGCGCGGGCGCCCTCGAACTCGGCCCAGTAGGAGCGCTGGCGGCCGTACCGGTTCTTGTACTGGACGTGGACCTTGGTGGAGTGCCCGTTCATGAGGGCGTCCTGGACCTCGGGCGACAGGTCGCGCCACGGAGTGTCGACGTCGAAGCCCATCTCGTCGCCCAGGGAGCGCATGAGCCGCAGGAAGTAGTCCGACACCTGGGTGTAGCTCCACGCCGTGATCGCGCCCTCGGCCAGCGTCTTCTCGGGGTCGGGCACGAGCAGCTCGGCGTCGACCTCCTTGCGCGAGCCCAGACCGTGGCACTCGGGGCACGCGCCGTAGGGCGCGTTGAACGAGAACGAGCGGGGCTCGAGCTCGTCGACCTGGAGCGGGTGGTCGTTCGGGCACGCAAGCTTCTCGGAGAAGCGGCGGCGCCGGTTCGGGTCGTCCTCGTCCAGCCCGACGTAGTCAATGATGACCAGGCCGTCGGCCAGTCCCAGTGCCGTCTCGACGGACTCGGTCAGGCGCTGCTTGGACGAGGGCTTGACGGTGAGGCGGTCGACCACGACCTCGATCGTGTGCTTCTTCTGCTTGGCCAGCTTCGGCGGCTCGTCGGCGAGCATGTGCATCTCGCCGTTGACGATGGCGCGGCTGAAGCCGCCCTGCTGGAGCTGGCGGAACAGCTCGACGTACTCGCCCTTGCGACCGCGGATGACCGGCGCGAGCACCTGGAACTTGGTGCCCTCCTCGCCGGACTGGATGCGGTCGACGATCTGCTGGGGGGTCTGGCGGGCGATCGGCTCGCCGCAGGTCGGGCAGTGGGCCCGGCCGGCGCGCGCGTAGAGCAGGCGCAGGTAGTCGTAGACCTCGGTGATCGTGCCGACCGTCGAGCGCGGGTTGCGCGACGTCGACTTCTGGTCGATCGAGACCGCGGGCGACAGACCCTCGATGAAGTCGACGTCCGGCTTGTCCATCTGCCCCAGGAACTGGCGCGCATACGCCGAGAGCGACTCGACGTAACGGCGCTGGCCCTCGGCGAAGATGGTGTCGAACGCCAAGGACGACTTGCCGGACCCGGACAGGCCGGTGAAGACGATGAGGGAGTCCCGGGGTAGATCGACGGAGACATCCTTCAGGTTGTGCTCGCGGGCACCCCGGACTACGAGACGATCAGCCACCTATCCAGCGTACTGACCGAGCCTGACAGAAACCTCTCGACGGATAGGCTCGGAACCATGACGTACACCGGAGAGGTCACCGTCGGCGGTCCGCCCGACACCCGCGAGGCCGGCGACCTGCAGATCACCAAGATCGCCGTGGGTCCGATGGCCAACAACGCCTATCTCCTGCGCTGCGCCCTCACGGGTGAGCAGGTGCTGATCGACGCCGCCGACGAGGCTCCGAGACTGCTCGAGCTGATCGGCGACGGTGGCCTCGCCCGCGTCGTCACGACCCATCGCCACGGCGACCACTGGCAGGCCCTCGCCGCGGTGGTCGAGGCCACCGGCGCCGAGACCGTCGCCGGTGAGGACGACGCCGACGAGCTGCCGGTCCCGGTCGACGTGCGGGTGCGTACCGGCGCCCGCGTGCGGGTCGGCTCGTGCGAGCTGGAGGTGATCGAGATCGTCGGCCACACGCCGGGCTCCATCGTGCTGGCCTACGACGACCCCGACGGCATCACCCACCTGTTCACCGGGGACTCGCTGTTCCCCGGGGGCGTCGGGAGGACGTGGTCCCCCGACGACTTCATCCGTCTCGTCAACGACGTCGAGACGAAGATCTTCGACCGGTTCGACGACGACACGTGGTTCTACCCGGGCCACGGCGACGACTCGACGCTCGGCGCCGAGCGCGCCAGCGTGCCGGACTGGCGCGCCCGCGGATGGTAGCCTTCGGCTGCTCCGCTGTGGATCCGATCGGGCGGACGTCCCTCAGAAGGTGACGGGAAGGGACTCGATCCCGAAGACGAAGCTGAGCTGACGGAACTCGAGGTCGGACTCCGGCACGGCCAGGGCGAGATCGGGGAATCGGTTCAGCAGCTTCGGCAGCGCGATCCGCAGTTCCATCCGGGCCAGCTCGGCCCCGATGCACCGGTGGATGCCGTGGCCGAACGCGAGGTGCCCGCTCGCCGGGACCCGCGCCGGGTCGAACACGTCGGGCTGGTCCCCGGCACTGGCCCCGTCGCGGTTGGCGCCGCTGAGCGAGACCAGCAGGACGTCGCCGGCCTTGATCGACTCGCCGAAGAGCTCCATGTCCTGCTTGGCGAAGCGCGGGAACGCCACCTGCACGACCGAGAAGTAGCGCAGCAGCTCCTCGATGACCCGGTCGAGGGTCTTGCGGTCGCCGCTGCGGACCAGCTCGGCGTAGGCGGGGTCACGGGTCAGCACGATCGTGCTGAGGGCGATCATGCCCGCGGTCGTCTCGTACCCGCCGGTGAAGACACCGTCGGCCAGCCCGGCGAGGTCGTGATCGGTGATCGTGTCGCCCTCGTTGCGGATGATCTGGCCGATCAGGCCGGGCCCGGGCTCCTTGCGCTGGCGTGCCACCGCGTCGAACAGGAACTCGCGCTGCTCCGAGACGGCGCCGAAGGCGGCCGCTCCCCCGTTGGTCGCGTCGAACCGCGCGCTACCCAGTTCGGCGAAGGCCTGCCGGTCCTCGTAGTCCAGGCCCAGCAGGGCGCAGATCGTGTTGAACGGGATGGGGAACGCCAGCACCTTCGCCAGATCCGCCCCGGGGCCGGCGGCCTCGAGGTCGTCCAGGGCGCGGTCGACGAACTGCTCGATCAACGGCTCCAGCCGGGCGAGGCGGCGCATCGTGAACTCGGGCGTGATGATCTTGCGCAGGCGCGTGTGGACCGGCGGATCGGTGAAGCCCAGTCCCCCGATGTCGTCCGAGGTCGCCGGCCCGTCGCCGGAGAACAGGTGACGGATGTCCGTCGAGTAGATGTCGCGGGCCGTGAGGACCTCGCGCGCCTGCTCGTGACCGGTGACGAGGTACGCCGTGAAGTCGAACGGCAGATCCAGGCGGTGCAGGGGTCCGGAGTCGCGGATCTGCGCCAGTCGCGGCACCGGGTCCAGACCCACCCGTTGCAGCGGCGTCTTCGTCGGCTCGGGGATGAACGTGAAGCTCGCGAGGTCGATGCCGCGCTTGGCCACATGGCGTCGGGCCACCGACGTCACCACCCGCGCGCGGACTTCCCGCAACCATCTCACCCGACACACGATATCGGTCGGGGTTGCCGGATCGGACACGCGGCGCGACTCTGTAGGCACAACCTGAGGGGGATCCATGGCGTCGACGACCGATCAACCCGAACAGCCCACGGAACTGCGGCGTGTCCTGGGGCCGAAACTCTTGTTGCTCTTCATCATCGGCGACATCCTCGGCACCGGCGTCTACGCGTTGACCGGACAGGTGGCCGCCGAGGTCGGCGGAGCGGCCTGGCTGCCCTTCGCGGTCGCGTTCGCGGTGGCGCTGCTGACGGCGCTGTCCTACCTCGAGCTCGTCACGAAGTATCCGCAGGCGGCCGGTGCGGCGCTCTACGTGCACAAGGCGTTCGGCATCCACTTCCTGACGTTCATCGTCGCCTTCACCGTCATGTGCTCGGGCATCACGTCGGCGTCGACCGCCTCGCGCGCCTTCGCCGCGAACCTCGCCGTGGGGATCGACTGGGAGGCCTCGAACCTGCAGGTCATGGCGATCGCCCTGGCTTTCATGCTGCTGATCGCCGCGATCAACCTGCGTGGCGTCAGTGAGGGCGTCAAGACCAATGTCGTGCTGACCCTCATCGAGCTGTCAGGCCTGCTGCTGGTGATCCTGGTCGGGCTCTACGCCGTCGCCGGCGGCGACGCCGACTGGGGGGCGGTCGTCGCGTTCGACACCCCGGACGACAAGAGCGTCTTCCTCGCCGTGACCACCGCCACCTCGTTGGCGTTCTTCGCGATGGTCGGCTTCGAGGACGCCGTCAACATGGCCGAGGAGTGCCACGAGCCGAACCGGATCTTCCCCAAGATCATGCTGACCGGACTGGGCGTCACCGGAACGATCTACATCCTGGTCTCGATCTGCGCGGTCGCGCTCGTACCGGTCGGCGAGCTCGCCGGGAACGACACTCCGCTGGTCACGGTGGTCGAGCGGGGCGCCCCCGGTATGCCGATCGACGACATCCTGCCCTTCATCTCGATGTTCGCCGTGGCCAACTCGGCCCTGATCAACATGCTGATGGCCAGCCGCCTGCTCTACGGCATGGCCAAGCAGGGGGTCATCCCCCACAGCCTCGCCCGAGTGAGCCGACGCCAGACGCCGTGGCTGGCGATCGCATTCACCACCGTGCTCTCCCTGGGCCTGATCGCCTACGTGTCGAACGCGAGCGACGAGGCGGTCCAGGTGCTCGGCGGCACGACCAGCCTGCTGTTGCTGGCGGTCTTCGCCGTGGTGAACACGGCCGTCCTGATCCTGCGCAAGGACCGGGTCGAGCACTCCCACTTCAGGACCCGGGCCCCGATCGCCCTGCTCGGGGTGGTGACGTGCGTCTACCTCGTGACGCCGTTGTCGGGACGGCCGGGCTCGCAGTACGAGATCGCCGGGATCCTGCTGGCGATCGGCCTGGTGCTGTCCGTGCCGATGTACCTGCTCAGCCGACGCCGGGGCGAGCGGCTGCAGGTCGGCGCACCCGACGACCTGCCGCCGCACGACATCCCTTGAGCGGCCGTCCCGCGGTCAGTGTCCGATGCGGTCCGGGTACTTCTTGGAGTACCAGAGACTGGCCACGGCCGTGATGGTCAGCGTCGCGATGATGACGCCCAGACTCAGCAGCGTCGGCACCTCGGGGATCGGGACCGGCCCGATGTGGTGCACCGGATGGCCGCCGTTGATGAACGGCAGCTCGTTCTCGTGCAGGGCGTGGAGCACGAGCTTGATGCCGATGTAGAACAGCAGGAACGCCAGGCCGTACGACAGGAACACCAGGCGCTGCAGCAGGTCGCCGAGCAGGAAGTACAGCTGGCGCAGGCCCATCAGCGCGAACACGTTCGCGGTGAAGACGATGTACGGCTCCTTGGTCAGGCCGAAGATCGCCGGGATCGAGTCGAGCGCGAACAGGATGTCGGTGGTGCCCAGGGCGATGATGACCAGCGCCATGGGGGTGATGGCGCGACGGCCGTTCTCGCGGACGACGAGCTTGAGGCCGTCCCACGTGTCGCTCATGTTGAAGCGGTTGCGGGCGAACCGGACGACGGCGTTCTCGGCGTCGTCCTCCTCGTCCTTGTCCGCGGCCAGCTTGACGGCCGTGTAGAGCAGGAACGCACCGAAGATGTAGAAGACCCACGAGAACTCGTTGATCGCCACCGCGCCGAGCGCGATGAAGATGCCGCGGAACACCAGCGCCAGAATGATGCCGACGAGCAGCGCCTCCTGCTGGTACTTCCGCGGGACGGCGAAGCTGCTCATGATGATGATGAAGATGAACAGGTTGTCGATCGAGAGGCTGTACTCGGTCAACCATCCGGCGTAGAACTCGATGCCGAACTGCTGGCCGTGGAAGGCCCAGACCCAGGCGCCGAAGGCGACGGCCAGGCCGATGTAGATCGACAGGTAGACCGCGCACTCCTTCGTCGAGGGCTCGTGCGGTTTACGGGCGATCACGACGATGTCGAACAGCAGGATGGCGATGGTCACCGCGAGGGTGACTCCCCATTCGAGCATGCTGACGTTCACAGGCGGTCCTCTGCTTCTCTCTCCGGGTCATGTGGACTCGGAGGTCTCTTCCACCGGGCTGCAGACGATGACCGGTCCGGCGCCCCGGGTGGTCCGCGAGGACCTCCGTGCTGACGACACGCCGATGATGGGAATACTCCCCTCCACGGTCAAGTCTGACAGCCGAACGCAGGCCGCGCGAACTCAGGTCCCGGCGCTGATCATCCCGCGCAGTTCGCGCTTGAGATCGCTGATCTCGTCGCGGAGTCGCGCCGCGACCTCGAACTGCAGGTCGGCGGCCGCCTGGTGCATCTGTTCGGACAGTTGGTCGATGAGCGAGGCCAACTCCCCCGACGGCAGGTCGGCGAGATCCTTCGTGTGCTGGCCCAACGGCACCGCGGCGCCCCGGCGCTTGTGATCGCCCGTCGCGGCCAACAGCGCCCGCGTGTCCTCGTCCTCACGGGCGAGCATGTCGGTGATGTCGCCGATCTTCTTGCGCAACGGCTGCGGATCGATGCCCCGCTCGGTGTTGTACGCGACCTGCTTGATCCGGCGACGGTTGGTCTCGTCGATCGCCATCGCCATCGAGTCGGTGATCCGGTCGGCGTACATGATGACCTGGCCCGACACGTTGCGCGCCGCGCGACCGATCGTCTGGATGAGCGAGCGGCCCGAGCGCAAGAACCCCTCCTTGTCGGCGTCGAGGATCGCCACGAGGCTGACCTCGGGCAGGTCGAGGCCCTCGCGCAGCAGGTTGATGCCGACCAGGACGTCGTACTCGCCCATGCGCAACTCACGGAGCAGCTCGACGCGACGCAGCGTGTCGACCTCGCTGTGCAGGTAGCGGGTGCGGATGCCGGCCTCGAGCAGGTAGTCCGTGAGGTCCTCGGACATCTTCTTGGTGAGCGTGGTGACCAGGACGCGCTCGTTCTTGGCGACGCGGTCGTTGATCTCGCCGATGAGGTCGTCGATCTGGCCCTTCGTCGGCTTGACGATGACCTCGGGGTCGATCAGACCGGTCGGGCGGATGACCTGCTCGACGACGTCGCCGCCGACCTTCTCCATCTCGTAGTTGCCCGGGGTGGCCGACAGGTAGACCGTCTGGCCGATCCGCTCGAGGAACTCGGGCCACTTCAGCGGCCGGTTGTCCATGGCACTGGGCAGCCGGAAGCCGTGCTCGACGAGGGACCGCTTGCGGCTCATGTCGCCCTCGTACATCGCGCCGATCTGCGGGATCGTCACGTGGGACTCATCGACGACGAGCACGAAGTCCTGGGGGAAGTAGTCGAGCAGGCAGTTGGGGGCCGAGCCCGGCGGGCGGCCATCCATGTGGAGCGAGTAGTTCTCGATGCCCGAGCAGGTGCCGACCTGCTCCATCATCTCGAGGTCGTAGGTGGTGCGCATGCGCAGTCGCTGGGCCTCGAGCAGCTTGTTCTCGCGCTCGAGCACCTCGAGGCGCTCCTCGAGCTCGATCTTGATCCTCTCGATCGCGCGCGCCATCGTCTCGGGGCCGGCCGCGTAGTGCGTGGCGGCACCGACGTAGAGCTCCTGGTCGTCGCTGAGGATCTCGCCCGTCAGCGGGTGGAGCGTCATGAGGCGCTCGATCTCGTCCCCGAAGAACTCGACCCGTACCGCCATCTCCTGGTAGACGGGGAAGATCTCGACGGTGTCGCCCTTGACCCGGAAGGTGCCGCGCGTGGAGCTGACGTCGTTGCGGACGTACTGGGCCTGCACGAGCGTGCGCAGCAGGTGGTCGCGCCCCATCTCGTCACCGACCTTGAAGCCGATCCGGCGCTCGAGGTACTCCTGAGCCGAGCCGAGGCCGTAGATGCACGACACGGTGGCCACGACGATGACGTCGCGGCGGGTGAGCAGGGACCACGTGGCCGAGTGCCGCAGCCGCTCGACCTCCTCGTTGATCGAGGAGTCCTTCTCGATGTACGTGTCGCTCTGGGCGATGTACGCCTCGGGTTGGTAGTAGTCGTAGTACGAGACGAAGTACTCGACCGCGTTGTTCGGCAGCAGTTCGCGCAGCTCGTTGGCGAACTGCGCGGCGAGCGTCTTGTTGGGGAGCATGACGAGCATGGGGCGCTGCAGCTGCTCGGCCAGCCACGCGGTGGTGGCCGTCTTGCCGGTACCGGTGGCGCCCATGAGCACGACGTCGTTCGTGCCACCCTGGATCCGCTTCGTGATCTCGGCGATCGCGGCGGGCTGATCGCCGGCGGGCTGGTACTCGGAGACGACCTCGAACGGCGCCACCTGCCGCCTGAGCTCGGAGACTGGTCTCATGGCTCCAGCCTACGGACCCGCACCGACAGTTACGCCTCCGAAGACGGCTCAGCGGTCGGGCGCGATCCCCAGCACCCGGATCGTGGCGGCCAGGCCGCGGTACTGCCCGACGAGCAGGCAGAACTCGATCGCCTGACGCTCGTCCCAGTACGCCCGCAAGCGACGCCATGCGGCGTCGTCGAGGTCGTCCGTGGCCATCAGCAGGTCGGTCGCCTCAAGCAGGACGGCGTCGGCGGGCCTCCACCCGGTCAGGTCGTCCACGGCGGTGCGCTCCAGTTCGGTCGCCGTCAGGCCGGCCCGGTGCCCCAGGCGCACGTGGTGACGACGCTCGTAGTCGCTGTCACAGCGGTGCGCGACCCGCAGGATGACCAGCTCGGTCTCGCGCCGCGGCAGCCGACCGCCCAGCATGAGAGCCCCGGAGTACGCCAGCCAGAACCGGAACAGCGACCGGTTGCGGCCCAGCGTCGTGAAGAGGTGAGCCTCGCGCACCCCCGCGCCGCGCGAGAGCAGTCTCGAGAGCAGGTGGTTCACCGGACCGAGCTGGCGGAGCCGACCGGGCCGGACCCGCGGCGTCCTCATCGCGCCGCCGCCCTCACGGCGCGGGCCTCGGCACGGGTCAGCTTGCGGTTCAGCAGCCGCATCGCGACCACGTACCCCCAGGGGAACCAGCGTTGGGCGTAGTGGCCGATCGCGACGTCGCGCGAGGTGTAGACCCAGTACCGGCGGCGCACGAGGCCCTTGACGATCGCGGCGGCCGCCTCGTCCGGCGTGATCGCGTGGCGCAGGAACTCCTGCTCCACCTTCTGCATCGCCGGCACGGAGCGATCGACCCCGACGACCTCCAGCCCCTGCACCAGCGGAGTGGCGACCGCTCCGGGGCAGACCAGGCTGACGCCGATGCGGTGGCGGCGCAGGTCGAAGCGCAGCACCTCGGAGATCCCGCGGAGTCCGAACTTGCTCGCACTGTAGGCCGCGTGCCACGGCAGGCCGAAGATGCCGGCGGCGCTGGACACGTTCACCACGTGGCCGCCCCGACCCGCGTCGATCATGGCCGGCAGGAAGGAGGACAGGACGTGCACCGGCCCCATCAGGTTGATGTCGATCAATCGCCGCCAGTGCTCCTCGGTGAGGCGGTCGATCGTGCCCCAGATCGAGATCCCGGCGATGTTCAGCAACACGTCCATGGGACCGAAGCGGACGTGGACCGCCTCGGCGAAGGACCTCACCGACGCGGCGTCGGTGAGGTCCAGCGCCGTGGCGACGAGGACCTCGCCACCGGCCGCACGCAACTCCTCGGCCACGGCGTCCAACGCACCCTGGTCCAGATCGGTCAGCACGAGGCGGGCTCCCTCCCGAGTGAGCGCCCGTGCTGTCGCAGCACCGATCCCGCCGGTCGCACCCGTCACCAGACACGTATTAGTACGGATGTCCAACTTCGCCATGCCGGACACACTAGGCCCCCGGGCGGTCGACCTCAAGAGGTACGCCGCCACGGGGCACGCGACGCGCGCGCGGCGACCGTTGACCCAGCCGATAGGGTCGAGGTCATGGCCATCGTGGAGCGCCGGGCGCAGCGTACGCGCGAAATCCTTGACGCGACTCGCACGCTCTTCGACGAGCGCCGCATGCGAGATGCCCAGATCGAGGACATCGCCCGCGCCGTCGGCATCAACCGAGCGATCATCTACCGGCACTTCACCACGAAGGAAGAACTCTTCGCGATGACGCTGGTCGACTACCTCAACGAGCTCGAGCAGCGCCTGGCCAAGTCCCAGGAGTCCGACCTCACCCCGGCCCAGCGGATCGACGTCATCACGGTCGAGTTCCTCGACTACGGCAGCGAGTTCCCGGCGTTCGTGGACTGCGCCCAGTCGCTGTTGCGCCACCGCGGCTCGGAGCTGCTGGAGCAGATCAGCCTCGATCGCCTCACCGAGCTGGGTGCCGCGATCAACCGCTGCTTCGACCACATCACCTCGGCCATCGAGGCCGGCAACGCGTCGGGCGCCTTCGACGTCAAGGACCCCGAGCTCGTCGCGAACATGATGTACACGCAGGGCCTGGGCATCTTGAACCTCGTGACCTTCCAGCGGTCGATCCGTGAGATGAACTCCGGGTTGCCCGCCATGGAGCACCTGCCGATGCCCGAGGTCGTCGAGCTGGCCAAGCGCTCGGTGCGGGCCATCGTCGAGGCCGAGGCCTGATCCTCCCCCAGACGTGAAGCGGGGCCGGTGGCTGTTGCCACCGGCCCCGCTTGCTGCGTGCTGAGCGTCAGCGCTCGAGGATCGCGACGACACCCTGGCCGCCGGCGGCGCAGATCGAGATCAGGCCACGGCCCGAGCCCTTCTCCTCCAGCAGCTTCGCCAGGTTCGCGATGATGCGTCCGCCGGTCGCGGCGAACGGGTGGGCGGCCGCGAGCGACGAGCCCTTGACGTTGAGCTTGCTGCGATCGATCGCACCCAGCGGCGCGTCCAGGCCGAGGCGCTGCTTGCAGAAGTCCGCGTCCTCCCACGCCGCGAGCGTCGACAGCACCTGGCCGGCGAACGCCTCGTGGATCTCGTAGAAGTCGAAGTCCTGCAGCGTCAGGCCGTTGCGCTCGAGCATCCGCGGCACCGCGTACGCCGGAGCCATCAGCAGGCCCTCGCCGCCGTTGACGTAGTCCACGGCCGCCGTCTCGTAGTCGACCAGGAACGCCTTGACGTCCCAGCCGCGGCGGGCGGCCTCCTCCTCCGAGGCGAGCAGCGCCACCGAGGCGCCGTCCGACAGCGGGGTGGAGTTGCCGGCCGTCATGGTGGCGGCGTCGCCGAGCTGCTTGCCGAAGACCGGCTTGAGCTTGGCCAGCTTCTCGACCGTGGAGTCCGGACGCAGGTGCGTGTCGCGCTCGACGCCGTTGAAGGACGTGACGAGGTCGTCCTGCCAGCCCGCCTCCCACGAGGCCGCGAGGTTCTGGTGCGAGCGGGCGGCCAGCTCGTCCTGGGCCTCGCGGGTGATGCCCCACTCGTGGGTGGTGAGCGCCTGGTGGTCGCCCATCGACAGGCCGGTACGCGGCTCGGCGTTGCGCGGCTGGTCGGGAGCCAGGTGGCCGGGACGGATCTTCGTCAGCAGCTTGACGAGGGCCTTCTTGTCGCCCTTGGCGTTCGCCTGGTTGGCCTGCAGCAGGATCTTGCGCAGCTTGTCGTTGACCGCGAGCGGGGCGTCGGAGGTGGTGTCCGTGCCACCGGCGATGCCGAAGTCGATCTTGCCCAGCGCGATCTTGTTCGCGACCTGGAACGCGGCCTGCAGGCCCGTGCCACAGGCCTGCTGGATGTCGGTGGCGGGCGTCGCCGGCGAGAGCTTGGAGCCGAGGACGACCTCGCGGGTGAGGTTGAAGTCGCGGGCGTGCTTGAGCACGGCTCCGGCGACGACCTCTCCGGCGCGCTCGCCCTCGAGGCCGAAGCGGTCGACGAGACCGTCGAGGGCCGCGGTCAGCATCTCCTGGTTGGAGACGCCGGCGTAGACGGTGTTCGAGCGCGCGAACGGGATGCGGTTGCCACCGATGACGGCGACGCGACGGATGGTGTCGGCGTCCGACGACGCGGCCTTCGCGGCCTTCTTTGAGGGCTGGTTCGCCATGAGAAACCTTTCGTCTGCGACGTTCGTCGCTTTCCTTTGCCGTGGCCCTGGGGTGCAGGCTAGAGTCACCTTAACGCGTTCAGATACCGATGGTATCCGAGAGATCCGAGAGATAGGACACATCCTGCGATGAGCGACCGTTACAAGTCGATGATCCAGAACCCGATCGGTCAGTTCCTGGTCAAGAACCTGGGCCTGCCGAACCCGCCGGAACTCCAGCGATACCGCGGTGGCGCCCTCGTGGACGGTCCCGTCCTGGTCGGCGGGAACGGCCTGCTGGCCGACTCCCTGCCGGGCCTGCTGAAGGCCTCGGGGATCGAGACCACGACCGTCCGCGCCGAGGGACGCCGCTACCAGGGCCTGGTCCTGGACGCGTCCGGCATCGACTCCCCCGCCGGCACCGTCGCGATCCAGGAGTTCTTCACGCCGGTCCTGCGCAGCCTGGCCAGCAACGCCAAGATCGTCGTGATCGGCCTGTTGCCCGAGCGCACCGAGACCGTCAGCGCCGCGATCGCGCAGCGCGGCCTCGAGGGCTTCGTGCGCTCGCTGGCCAAGGAGATCGGCGCGAACGGCAGCACCGCGAACCTCGTCTACGTCACGCCCGAGTCCAAGGACGCCGTCGGCTCGACGCTGGGCTTCCTGCTGTCGCCGAAGTCCGCCTTCGTCGACGGCCAGGTCGTGCGCCTGGGCACCACGGGGCTCGTCGAGGCCGACTCCCCCGCCGATCCGGCCAAGCCGCTCGCCGGCAAGGTCGCTCTGGTCACCGGCGCCTCGCGTGGCCTCGGTGCCGCCATGGCCCGCACCCTGCACCGCGACGGCGCCCAGATCATCGGTCTGGACGTCCCGCCGCTGGCCGAGGACCTCGAGCACCTCATGGCCGAGCTCGGCGGCTCGTCGATCATCTGCGACATCACCGCCGACGACGCGCCCGAGAAGATCGCCGAGGGCCTCGGCGACGGTGTGGACTTCGTGGTGCACAACGCGGGCATCACCCGCGACAAGCGCCTCAAGAACATGAAGTCCGAGAACTGGGCCAAGGTCGTCGACATCAGCGTCGGCGCCCCGGAGCGGATCACCGCCCATCTGCTCGACAACAAGCTGATCCGTCCCGGTGGACGCATCATCGGCATCTCGTCGATCGCGGGCATCGCCGGCAACAACGGCCAGACCAACTACGGCACGGCCAAGGCCGGCGTCATCGGCTTCGTCCAGGCGCTCGCACCGCGCACGGTCGACGCGGGCATCACCGTCAACGCCATCGCCCCGGGCTTCATCGAGACCGACATGGTCAAGACGATGCCGCTGGGCATCCGCGAGGCCGGACGCCGACTCAGCTCGCTGTCCCAGGGCGGCCAGCCGGTCGACGTCGCCGAGGCCATCGCCTGGTACTGCCACCCGGGGTCCTCGGCGATCTCGGGCAACGTGGTCCGGGTCTGCGGCCAGGGCTTCCTCGGTGCCTGAGGTGACGACACGCACGTTCGACAAGGCGCCCGCGGGGCTGCCCCTGATGCTCAAGGCGGCGTTGCCGGCGATCCCCGTCGTCGGCAACCTGCCGGGGATCAAGCACCAGAAGGGCGGGCTGCCCGAGACGACGCTGCGGCGCAACCGCGTCACGACGGACCTGGCCCACCTGGATCGCTACAACGAGGTGTGCGGGTTCTCGCGCTCGGAGACGCTGCCGGCGACGTACCCGCACATCGCGGCGCACACGCTGCACCTGAGCCTCATGACGGACACGGCGTTCCCGTTCCCGCCCATGGGCGCGGTGCACCTGCGCAACCGCATCACCCAGTACCGCCCGATCGGCCGGGAGGAGATCTACGACCTCTCCCTGCACGCGGCGTCGGACGAGCCGCACCCGAAGGGCCGGCTCATCTCACTGGTCAGCGAGGCACGGGTCGGCGGCGAGCTGGTGTGGGACGAGACCATGACGGTCCTGTTCCGCAGCCGCACTGGCGGCGACGAGCCCCTCGCGCCGCCCCTGGCGGGAGTGGAGGCCCCCGAGGGTGTCGTCCACTGGAAGCTCGGCAGCGACCTCGGCCGCCGGTACGGAGCCGTCTCGGGCGACCGCAACCCGATCCACCTCTACCCGTGGACGGCCAAGGCGTTCGGGTTCCCGCGCCAGATCGCGCACGGCATGTGGACGAAGGCGCACAGCCTCGCCACGCTGCAGAACCGCCTGCCGGACTCCTACACGGTCGACGTGGAGTTCAAGAAGCCGGTGCTGCTGCCCTCGACGGTGGTGTTCGGCACCGACAACGAGGGTGAGGTCACGACGTTCGGCGTCCGTGACTCGCGCAAGTCCGTCCCGCACCTCGTGGGGCGCATCACGCCGGTCTGACCGACCCGCTGGGTCCCCGCTCGCCTCACGCGAGCGTGGGACTCAGCGGTCCTCGGGGCGCTTGGCGGGGCGGATGAGCCCCTCCTGCGCCACCGTGGCGACCAGCGTGCCGTCCTGCTTGAAGACCCGGGCCGTGCTGAGTCCACGCGCACCCGAGGCCGAGGGCGACGTCTGGTCGTAGAGCAGCCACTCGTCGGCCCGGAACGGCCGGTGGAACCACACCACGTGGTCGAGCGACGCGGGCTGGACCTTGGGCGAGCTGATCAGCACGCCGTGCGGCACGAGCGCCGCACCCAGCAGGCTGAAGTCGCTGTAGTACGTGAACGCCGCGCGGTGCAGCTGCGGGTCGTCGGGCAGCTGCTCGGCCGCGCGGAACCACATCCGCTGCACGACGGGCTGGAGCTGGCGGCTCGGGTCGTCCTCGGGGCGCGGGTCGCCCACGTACCGCATGTCGAAGCCGCCCCACTCCTGCTGCCACTGCTCGGTGCCGTCGGGGCTGATGAACTGCACCAGGTCGAGCATCGACGTGGCCTCGTCGGGCCCCGGCGTCGGCGGGAGCACGTCCTGGTGGTCCCAGCCCGCCTCGTCCTTCTGGAACGAGGCGGTCATGTAGAAGATGACCTCACCGTGCTGACGTGCCGACACCCGGCGCGTGGCGAACGACCGACCGTCGCGGACGCTCTCGACGTCATAGATGATCGGGATGCTCGGGTCGCCGCCCAGGATGAAGTAGACGTGCAGCGAGTGCAGCTGCTTGCCGTCCGTCACCGTGCGCTGGGCCGCGCTGACCGCCTGGCCCGCCACCTGCCCACCGAAGACGCGCTTGAGTCGGGAGTTCTCCGGCTGACCGCCCCGGAACAGATTGACCTCGAGTTGTTCGACATCCAGTAGATCGACGAGTTCGTTCACGGAGGCAGGCACGACCGCGATCCTATCGAACCCGGACCGTCCCACCGGCCGCTACGGTGCCGGGCTACGGTGATCTCGGTCCCACCGGCAGCGGGCTCTCAGCCCTGATCGTCCTTGCGCTGCCGCGCCAAGAACTGCTCCAACTGGCTGGCGAGCTCATCGCCGGTCGGCAGGCTCGCGTCGTCGGCCAGGAGGGACTCGGCCGCACCGCGACTGAAGATGTCGTACTGCTCCTCGAGCCCGGCCAGCACCTGCTCGCCGTCCTGGTCGGAGATCTGCTGCTCGATCTCGTGGATCGAGTCGGGCTGGCGGGCCCGCAGGTCCTCCAGGTCCAGATCCAGGTCCAGGCGCAGTGCGACCGCCTCCAGCAGCGCGAGCGCGGCCGTCGGGTACTCGACCTGCGTCAGGTAGTGCGGGACGTGCACCACGTAGCCGATCGCGTCCAGGCGCTGCTCGCGCATCCGGTACTCCAGCAGCGACTGCGCCGAGGACGGCACCGTCACCTCGGCGTTCCAGAAGTTCTGGCGATCGACCAGCTCGCTGCGCGTGCCGTGCATCGTGAGCAGCGGGGGCCGGGTGTGCGGGACCCCCATGGGGATGCCGCCGAGAGCGACCGTCAGCGGGACGCCGAGCTCGGTGATGACGTCGATCGTCTCGGCGACGAAGGACTCCCAGCCGAAGTCGGGCTCGGGACCGGCCAGCAACAGGTACGGCTTGCCGGAGCGGTCGACGTGACGGGTGATCTGCAGGACCGGCTCGACGTAGTCGACGTAGTGGTCGCGTCGGAACGTGATCGGGGGCCGGCGGGCCCGGTAGTCGTAGTACGAGTCCAGGTCGAACTCGTGCACGACCTCGCCATCGGGCGTGCGCAGTTGCTCGGCCGCCAGCACGGAGGAGGACCCCGCACTGAGGAAGCCGTCGAGGGCGACGATCAGGGGGATCGGGTCGCGCTCGTAGTCATCGGAACGTCGTCGTGAAAACCACTTCGGAGTCAACGCAGGTCACCCTCGGGACATTCCTTCAGCCGATCGAGCGCGTCGGCCGCGATCGCGTCGGGCGTCAGGCCGAGTCGGTCGAGAATGACGTCGCGCTTCGCGTGGTCGAGGAACTCCTGGGCCACGGCGTGGATCCGGACGGGCATGACCAGGCCCCGGTCGCAGATCTCGTTCAGGATCGTGGAGCCGACGCCGCCCTGGCGGCCGTTGTCCTCGATGGTCACGACGAGCCGGTGCTCGGCGGCCAGGTCGAGCAGCGTGGGGTCCAGCGGCTTGATCCAGCGCGGGTCGACGACGGTCGAGCCGACGCCGGAGTCCTCGAGCAGGCGAGCGACCTCGACGGCCATCGCGGCCATCGTGCCCACGCCCACCACGAGCACCTCGGGATCGGCTCCGCGGTGCAGGACGTCCATCGAGCCGACGCGGTCGATCGCCTCCAGGTCGGCCGGGACGGCGCCCTTGGCGAAGCGGACCACGCTGGGGGCGTCGGCGACCTCGACGGCCTCACGCAGCAGCTCGCGCAGACGGCTGCCGTCGCGCGGGGCCGCCAGGTGCAGACCGGGGACGATCTGCATGAGGGACATGTCCCACATGCCGTTGTGGCTCGCGCCGTCGTCGCCGGTGACGCCGGCACGGTCGAGCACGAAGGTGACGCCCTGGCGGTGCAGGGCGACGTCCATCAGCACCTGGTCGAAGGCCCGGTTGAGGAACGTGGCGTAGACCGCGACGACCGGGTGGAGGCCGCCCATGGCCATGCCGGCGGCACTGGTGACCGCGTGCTGCTCGGCGATGCCGACATCGAGGACCCGGTCGGGGAACTTGTCCGCGAACGCGTCCAGGCCGGTCGGGTAGAGCATGGCGGCGGTGATGCCCACGACGTCGGGACGATCGTCGGCGATGCGGACGATCTCGTCGCGGAACACGGAGGTCCATCCCGCGGGCGCGATGCTCACCGCCTCACCCGTCAGGCGGTCGAACGGGTGCGACTGGTGCATCTGGTCGTTCTCGTTGGAGACGGCGATGTCGTAGCCGTGACCCTTCGTGGTGATCGCGTGCACCAGCACGGGGCCGCCGAAGTGGCGGGCCGCGGAGAGCGCCTGCTCCAGCGCCCGCCGGTCGTGACCGTCGATGGGACCGAGGTACTTGATCCCCAGGTCCTCGAACAAGCCTTGGGGCGCCAGCGCGTCCTTGAAGCCCTTCTTGATCGCGTGCAGCGCCTCGTAGGCGACACCGACGACCTTGGGCCCCGTCGTCATCCGCTCACGGACGGCACTGAGCGCAGGCTCGTACCGCGGGTTGGTGCGGATCTGCGTGAGGCGGTTCGCGAGGCCCCCGACGGTCGGGGTGTAGGAGCGCCCGTTGTCGTTGACGACGATGACCACCCGGCGCGAGTTGTCGGCGCAGATGTTGTTGATGGCCTCCCACGCCATGCCGCCGGTCAGCGCACCGTCGCCGATGACCGCCACGACGTGGTCGTCCTTGCCCTGCACCGCGTTCGCGCGAGCGAGTCCGTCGGCGTAGGACAGCGACGTGGAGGCGTGCGAGTTCTCGACCCAGTCGTGCGGCGACTCGGCCTGGGACGGGTAGCCGGACAGGCCGCCCTCCTTGCGCAGGCGCCCCTGGGCGAACTGGTCGGCGCGGCCCGTCAGCATCTTGTGGACGTACGACTGGTGACCGGTGTCCCAGACGATCTTGTCGTTCGGCGAATCGAAGACCCGGTGCAGCGCGATCGTCAGCTCGACCACGCCCAGGTTCGGGCCGAGGTGACCGCCGTTGGCGGCCACCGACTCGATCAGCAGCTCACGGACCTCGGCGGCGAGTTGGGTCAGCGCCTCATCGTCCAGTCCTCGCAGGTCTGCGGGACCGGACACGGAACTGAGGACAGATGCCATTGCTCCATCGTAACGACGCCCCACCAGCGCGCCCCCTCGACTGGCCGCCACCGGTCCGGCAGCAGGTGTCAGTCCAGGTCGTGGAACCGCCCGCGGGCGTGAGCGACGCCGGTCGAGGACTCCACACCGACCTCGTCCACCACCCCGGAGAGCCGCAGCGACCAGCCCGTCTCCGTGACTCCGTCGACGGTGGCACCCCACCAGGAGCGGCCGTCGAGCCGGGGTCCCCACGAGGACTGGACCCACTCCCCCACGGTGAACATCCCGCCCGGCGCCGGCGCGAGTCCCGCGAACACCTCCGCCAGGTAGGCGTCCCCGGCGCGCAGGACGCTGACGGCGACGCGGGACCCGACCTCGACCGACTCCCCCAAGGTGGCGTCGGGATCGACGAACGCCTCGAACCGGGCCGGATCCCCGTCGACCAGCACGATCGCCGACACGGTCAGGCCGGCGCGGTCACGACCGGAGCCGGTGGCCACGACCGTGACCGGCGCGGGCAAGCGCCCGCGCAGGCGCCGGAAGGCGTCCTTGTCGCGGTCCGGGGGTACGAAGGGGTGCTCCGAGTGGATCGTCACGAACCCATCCCATCATCGAACGTCGTGCCGTGGGCATGAGAAAGGCGCGCCCCCGCCACCGGTCCGGTGACGAAGACGCGCCTTCGGCTCACACTCAGTCCAGCAGCGAGCGCAGCACGTACGGCATGATGCCGCCGTTGCGGTAGTAGTTCGCCTCACCGGGGGTGTCGATCCGGACGACGGCGTCGAACTCGATGTCGTCGGCCTTGACCTTGACGGTGCGCGGCGTGCGTCCCTCGTTGAGCTCGGTGACGCCGGTGACCGTGAAGGTCTCCTCGCCGGTCAGGCCCAGCGACTCGGCGTTCTGGCCCTCGGGGAACTGCAGCGGCAGGACGCCCATGCCGATGAGGTTCGAGCGGTGGATCCGCTCGTACGACTCGGCGATGACGACCTTGACGCCCAGCAGCGCGGTGCCCTTGGCGGCCCAGTCGCGCGACGAGCCCGAGCCGTACTCCTTGCCCGCCAGGACGACCAGCGGGATGCCGGCGGCCTGGTAGTTCTCGGAGGCCTCGAAGACCGTCGTGACCTCACCGTCGGCCGAGAAGTCGCGGGTGAAGCCACCCTCGGTCCCGGGCGCGATCTGGTTACGCAGGCGGATGTTCGCGAACGTGCCGCGGATCATCACCTCGTGGTTGCCACGGCGCGAGCCCAGGGAGTTGAAGTCGCGCGGCTGCACGCCCTTCTCCATGAGGTACTTGCCTGCAGGGCTGTCCTTCTTGATCGCACCGGCCGGGCTGATGTGGTCGGTCGTGACCGAGTCGCCCAGCTTCAGCAGGACGCGCGCACCGTCGATGTCGGTGACCGGGTCGGGCTCGAGGCCCATCCCGTCGAAGTACGGCGCCTTGCGGACGTACGTCGAGTCCTCGTCCCACGCGAACGTGTCGCCCTCGGGGGTCGGCAGGTTCTGCCAGCGCTCGTCACCGGCGAAGACGTCGGCGTACTCGCGGCTGAAGGTGTCGGAGTCGATCGACGAGGCGATGACGTCCTCGACCTCGGACGGCGACGGCCAGATGTCCTTCATGAAGACGTCGTTGCCGTCGGCGTCCTGACCCAGCGGATCGTTGAACAGGTCGACGTCCATCGAGCCGGCCAGCGCGTACGCGATGACCAGCGGCGGGGACGCCAGGTAGTTCATCTTGATGTCGGGGTTGATGCGGCCCTCGAAGTTGCGGTTGCCCGAGAGCACGGCGGTGACGGCCAGGTCGCCCTCGTTGACGGCGGCGCTGACCTCGGGGATCAGCGGGCCCGAGTTGCCGATGCAGGTCGTGCAGCCGTAGCCGACGAGGTTGAAGCCGAGCTTGTCGAGGTAGACGTTCAGACCCGACTTCTCGTAGTAGTCGGTGACGACCTTCGAACCGGGGGCCAGCGTGGTCTTGACCCACGGCTTGCGCTGCAGGCCCTTCTCGACGGCCTTCTTCGCCAGCAGGCCGGCGCCGATCATGACCGACGGGTTCGACGTGTTGGTGCACGACGTGATCGCCGCGATCGTCACGGCGCCGTGGTCGACCTCGAAGGTCGTGCCGTCCTCGAGCGTGACGGTCTGGGGGTTGCGAACCCGCTCGCCGGGCGCACCCGTGGCGTGCTCGCTGGGGCCCTCGCCGCCGTTCGCGAAGGTCGACGTCTTGGGCGGGTCGGACGCCGGGAAGGAGTCCTCGACCGCCTCGTCGTAGCCGTTGAGCTGCTGCTCGTCGTGGTCGACGTAGTCGCGCAACGAGGAGCGGAACGCGGTCTTGCTCTCGGTCAGTGCGATGCGGTCCTGCGGACGCTTCGGGCCGGCGATCGACGGGACGACGTCACCGAGGTCGAGCTCGAGGTACTCGCTGTAGCGCGCCTCGTGCTCGGGGTCGTGCCACAGGCCCTGCGCCTTGGCGTAGGCCTCGACGAGCGCGACCTCCTCGGCGCTGCGGCCGGTGAGCTTGAGGTACTTCGTGGTCTCGTCGTCGATCGGGAAGACCGCGATGGTGGAGCCGTACTCGGGGCTCATGTTGCCGATCGTGGCGCGGTTGGCCAGCGGGACGGCGCCGACGCCCGAGCCGTAGAACTCGACGAACTTGCCGACGACGCCGTGCTCGCGCAGCTTCTCGGTGATCGTCAGGACCAGGTCGGTCGCGGTCGCACCCTGCGGCAGCTCGCCGGAGAGCTTGAAGCCGACGACGCGCGGGATCAGCATGCTGATCGGCTGGCCGAGCATCGCGGCCTCGGCCTCGATGCCGCCGACGCCCCAGCCCACGACGCCCAGGCCGTTGACCATGGTGGTGTGCGAGTCGGTGCCGACGCAGGAGTCGGGGTACGCGACGCCGTCACGGGTGAAGACGGTGCGCGCGAGCTTCTCGATGTTGACCTGGTGCACGATGCCGGTGCCCGGGGGAACGACGCGGAAGTCGCTGAAGGCGCCCTGGCCCCAGCGCAGGAACTTGTAGCGCTCGCCGTTGCGCTCGTACTCGATCTCGACGTTGCGCTCGAACGCCTCGGGCGTGCCGAAGACGTCGGCGATGACGGAGTGGTCGATGACCATCTCGGCCGGCGCGAGGGGGTTGATCTTGGAGGGGTCGCCGCCCAGGTCGGCCATCGCCTCGCGCATCGTGGCGAGGTCGACGACGCACGGGACACCGGTGAAGTCCTGCATGATCACGCGGGCCGGCGTGAACTGGATCTCCTTGCTCGGGTCGGCCTTCGGGTCCCACGAGGCCAGGGCCTTGATGTCGTCCGCCGTGATGTCGGCGCCGTCCTCGGTGCGCAGCAGCGCCTCGAGCAGGATCTTGAGACTGAACGGCAGGGAGGCGACGTCGAGTCCCTCGCCCTGAACCGCATCGAGTCGGTAGTAGTCGTAGGACGTGTCTCCGACCGCCAGGGAATCCTTCGCCTGGAATGTGTCGACGCTCATGGGCTTCTCCTTCACTGGTGTTCCCATCCTGCCTTCGCGCGGCATCTCGTGCCGGATCAGGATGACCTAGGACGCACCATTTATCTTGATGTCAAGATACACGATATCAACTGATTCTGGGCTGCGCCGCTCAGGCGACCCTCACCGGAGTGCGGCCAGTCGCGCGACGAGGGCACGCCCCTCGGCGACGCGCTTCTCCCAGGTCGTACCCACCACGAGCAGCACCAGGCCTGCGGCGGCGATCAGGATCCACCGTTGCAGGGCCAGCGCCGTGGGACCGACGTTCGCCAGGACCACGAGCAGCAGCACCGCCGAGCCCGCCACGACGGGCGCACCCCAGCGCAGGACCACTCCAGCGGCGAGGCAGGCCGCCGCCACGAGCGCCAACAGCCCGGCACGCAGGCTGGTCGGCTCGGCGAGCGCCTGGGGCAGCGACGGCAGCAACGCCAGCGTCAGGCCCGGGACCAGCACCGACCAGGTCCGGCTGGCCGGATCGGTGCGCAGGCGCCACAGTCCCGCTGCGAGGACCGCGACCGCGAAGGGCGCCGTGTACGCCTCGACCGTGCCGACCTCGCTGGCGGCCAGACGGGTCACCCACGCCCCGCCCACGAAACCGGCCGCGACCCATCGCAGGTACGTCCGGTCGTCGTCCAGGAGTCCGACGACGGCGGCCGCGACGGCCCCGATCGTGAACACCAGCGCGGCCGTCGCGAGATCGTCCGCCTCCACGAGGGCGATGAACAGCGAGAGCGCGGCGACGACCTCGACGGCGATCCGGTGCCAGACCAGCTCATCCAGGGCCAGGGTCAGCAGCAGCGCCGCAGCCGCACAGCCGGCGATGATCGGACTCCACCACGTGGCGTCCGTGTCCGACAGGTTCAGGACGAGACCGATCGTCGCGATGGCGGCGCCGGCCGCGAGACCCAGCGACACCGCGGAGGTCCCCCGCCTGAACTCCTCGGGGTCGTCGAAGCCCGCAAGCGCGCACATCGCCAGACCGGCGGCGACCAGGCCCCACGTCCAAGCCGTGACCGGAGCGTCGCCCGGCACGACCGCGACGGCCGCCAGGACGGCCACGGGCGGCAGCACCGCGAACCACGCAGGGCCCCGCCGCAGGGCGAAGGCGAGACCGGCGCCCACGAGCACCACCGTGATCGCATGCACGAGGAACGGCAGTGTCGAGGACGCGACGGCCGTGACGACGGCCGCTCCCCCGGCGACGACGCCCAACGGCAGACGGAGGTGGTCGGGGACGAGCCGGGGCGAGGGCCACCGGCCCATGGCCCACCACGCCACCAACAGACCCGCGGCGACGCCGAGGACCTTCCAGTCCTCGCGAACGGCGATGTCGGAGGGGCGCACCCAGAGGTCACTCGGCGATCCGTAGCCGGAAGCGACATCGGCCCGCTCGAGGTTCATCATCGCCACCGCGCCGCCCCACAACACCAGGGCAGCCCCGGTGACGACCGTGCCCCACCGCACACCGAGCGACCACGCATCGGGCCGCGCGACGAGGAGGGCCAGCAGTGCGACGACCGCCGCCACCGCCACGAGACCGATGCTCCCGGCCGCGTCGGCGCGCCACGCCCATCCGGACACCGCCAACCCGACCAGGTAGAGCAGTCCGACCGTGGCCGAGCCGACGAGCCAGGGCCGGAGGGCGACCATGAGGACACCCCCGAGGAGGGCCGCCGCGACGAGCGTGAACAGCGGCAGCGCGTCCGCGAAGGTCAGGGCCGGGGAGCCGGACTGCGCCTGGATGACGGCCAGGACGACGGAGAAGGCGCCGAGGCACAGCGCGAGCGCGGCAGCGCCCCACATGGCCCAGGGCATCGCGAGACGGACGCTGATCGCCACGACGACGAGCGGCACGACGAGGGCGGCCATCGCACTCCAGAACCAGGTGTCCTGGTCCCCCAGGTCCAGCAGCCGGTCCATGAGCGCGGGCGCGCTGACCCACGGGGCCAGGCCGGCCGCGATCTGGGGCATCGCCAGGTCGTGGTCGAACGCCGTGCGGGCCCATCGCACCACCACCACGGCGGTGGCCACGACACCGGCGGTCCACACCAGGGAGACGACGGCGAAGTCGCTCCAGCTCAAGCCGAACAGGCCCTCGGCGACCGCGGCCAGGACGTCGACGGTGAGCAGTCCGAGGAACACCGACCAGAGGGCCTCGGCCGCCCCGAAGAGCCGCCGCCGGGTCGCCCAGGTGGCGCAGCCGCCGAACACCGCGGTCACCGCCAGCAGGATCAGGGCACGGCCCAGGATCCCGACGGCGGCCCACGCGATGGTCGCGAAGATCAGGCCGGCGACGATGAGGCAGACCGCACCGAGGCCGAGCAGCACGGAGCCGACCGACCACGCGTGGTGCGCGGGGGCGGGCACCACGCCCGGAACGAAGACGGGCGCGGGAGCCGGCGTGACGGGCTGCTGAGCGGCGGCGGTCGATGCTGGCCGTGCCTCAGGATCGATGCGCGGCGTGCGCGCCTGGACCGCGCGTCCCTGCGCCACGAGCCCGTCCGCCTGGACGAACAGCCCCCAGAGCTGATGGGCCTGCTGCGAGGTCAGGTCGAAGGCACAGTGCGGACACGAGATTCCCCCCGAGATGGCGCCCCGGCAGGCCGGACACGCGTGGGGATCGGCGTACTTCACGGGGGTGACTCAACCGGACCCGTCAGTCGCGCGCAAGCGACACGACACATTCGACGTGGTGTGTCATCGGGAACAGCGCGAACCCGCGCAACGACTCCAGCCGGTAACCGAGGGTCGCGAAGGTGGCGACGTCACGCGCCAGGGCTGCGGGATCGCACGCGACATAGACGATCCGCCGGGGCTCCAGCGCGGCGATGGCGGTGACGGCGTCCTTCGCTCCCTGACGGGGCGGGTCCAGTACGACGACGTCGGCGCGCGCGCCCAGCGTGCCCCGGGCGAGGGCTCGCTCGACCGGAGCGTGCACCGTCGAGGCGTTCGACAGGTCGGCGAGGTTCTCGGCGGCATTCGCGGACGCCCGTCGGTTCCCCTCGACGCTGACCAGCTCGCCCGGAGCACACGCAGGTGCCAGGAACGCGGAGAACAGACCGGCCCCGGCGTAGAGGTCGAGGACGCGATCACCGGGACGGACCTCCGCGGCCTCCATGACGGCATCGACCAAGGTCGTGGCGGCGGCGGGATGGACCTGCCAGAACCCCGAGCCGCTGACCCGGAAGTCCCGCCCGTGGACCCGCTCGACGAGCGTCCCCGTGCCCGCCCGGACGGTGCCGTCCGAGGCGACGACGCCGTCGACCTCGGTCTCGAGCCGGTCGCCGATGGTCGCGTCGGTCACCAGCAGGCGCTGGCCCGTGGACGACACGATGGACTCGACCCGCGGCTCGTCCCAGGTCTGCTCGGTGACGTCGGGCAGGTCGGGGTGCGCGATCGGGCACGACGGGATCGGCAGGACATCGTGACTGCGGTGGCGGCGCAGTCCGGCCATGCCGTTCTCGGCCACCGACCACACCACCCGGGTGCGCCAGTCCAGCAGCGGGCCGACGGCCTCGACCCGCCCGGTCCACTCGAGGCCGGCCAGTCGCTGCAGCTGCTCGCGCACGACGTCGGTGAGGAGCGTCAGCTGACCCTCCGCCGAGACGTGCTGGAAGTCGCAGCCGCCGCAGAGTCCCGGCCCCGACAGTGGGCACGGAGGCTCGACCCGGTCCGGCGAGGGCTGGAGCACGCGGATCGCGTCGGCGCGCAGGAACTTGCGCGAGCGCTCGGTGATGCGGATCTGGACGACCTCGCCGGGCAGCGCATGCCGCACGAACACGACCTGGCCGTCCAGGCGGGCCACGCAGTGGCCACCGTGCGCCACCGGTCCGACCTCGACCACGGGATCCGTCTCAGCCACCGCTCCGCCCTCCGATTCCACGCCGCACGTCACCGGGGGTCGGTCGTGCATGGTCCTTCTTCACACGCTGCGCCGAGGCCAGCTGGTACGGCACGCTGACGACCAGCACCCCGGGCAGGAACAACAACCGGGCCTTCAGACGCAGCGCGGTCTGGTTGTGCAGGAGCTGCTCCCACCACCGGCCGACGACGTACTCCGGGATGTAGATGGTGACGATGTCGCGCGGGTTCTGCGTGCGCTTGGTCTTGACGTACCTGACGATCGGCCGCACGACCTCGCGGTAGGGCGAGTCCAGCACCCGCAACGGTATCGGCACCCGCAACTCGTCCCAGCGGCGCGCGAGCTCGGCGCTGTCGTCCGGGTCGAGGTTGACCGACACGGCCTCCAGCGAGCTGGGCTGGCCGAGCCGGGCGTAGGCGATCGCGCGCATCGTCGGCTTGTGGAGCTTGCTGACCAGCACGATGCCGTGCACCCGAGCAGGCAGCGCGACGTCACTCTCGTCGACGGCGAGCTCCAGGGCAACCCGGTCGTAGTGCCGCGAGATCCCCCGCATCACGAGGAAGACGGCGACCATCGCCAGGATCGCGATCCATGCGCCGGCGAGGAACTTGGTGACGAGAACGATCACGAGCACCGTCGCGGTCATCGCCAGACCGAACGCGTTCACCCCCCGCGACCGGTGCATCCGGCCGCGCTCCGCCGGATCGGTCTCCTCGGCCAGCAGCCGGGTCCAGTGCCGGATCATCCCCAGCTGGCTCAGGGTGAACGACACGAAGACCCCGACGATGTACAGCTGGATCAGCTTCGTGACCTCGGCGTCGAACGCCACGATCAGCACCCCGGCCGCCGCCGCGAGGGTGACGATGCCGTTGCTGAACGCCAGCCGGTCGCCGCGGGTGTGCAGCTGGCGCGGCAGGTGGCCGTCGCGCGCGAGGATCGACGCCAGGACGGGGAAGCCGTTGAAGGCGGTGTTGGCGGCCAGCACCAGGATGATCCCGGTGCAGGCGATGACGAAGTAGAACAGCGGCGGCACGCCCTGGAACAGGGCCGCCGCGAGCTGGCCGATGACCGTCTCCTGGACGTAGCCGTCGCCCACGGGCTTGCCGTCCAGCAGCAGCTGATGGGCCGGGTCCTCGACGTAGCGAAGGTCCATCAGGTCGGCCAGGACGATGATGCTCATCAGCATCACGATCGAGATCGTGCCGAGCAGCAGCAGCGTCGTCGCGGCGTTGCGGCTCTTGGGCTTGCGGAAGGCCGGCACGCCGTTGCTGATCGCCTCGACCCCCGTGAGGGCTGCACAGCCCGACGAGAAGGCGCGGGCGAGCAGGTACGCCATCGCCACGCCCGAGACCGCCCCGGCGAAGGGGTCCTCGGCGGCGATGTCGTACTTCGCGCTCTCGACCTGCGGCAGCGTGCCCAGGGCGTACTGCGTGTAGCCCCAGATCGCCATCAACGCGATGGAGGCCATGAAGAGGTACGTGGGGATCGCGAAGGCCCGGCCGGACTCCTTCGCCCCGCGCAGGTTCACCGCGGTCAGCAGGGCGACCAGCCCGACCGCCGCGGCCG
Source organism: Aeromicrobium sp. 636 (assembly GCF_024433585.1). NCBI lineage: Bacteria > Bacillati > Actinomycetota > Actinomycetes > Propionibacteriales > Nocardioidaceae > Aeromicrobium > Aeromicrobium sp. 636. The sequence goes on along the minus strand of NZ_WNJU01000001.1, from coordinate 214,209 downwards.
CCTCGTGTCCCTTGAGGAACGGCAGCGCCGCCGCGGCGTTCTGCACGCCCGAGGAGATCGACACCGCGACGGTCAGGACGTAGTCGACCATCAGCGCGCTCGCGACCGTGAGGCCGGCGTTGCGCCCCAGGTTCACGGTCGCGACCTCGTAGTCGCCGCCCCCGCTGGGGTAGGCGTGCACGTTCTGGCGATAGGACGCCACGACCGTGAGCATGACGACCACGACCGCGATCCCGATCTGCCAGTTGAAGGCGTACGCCGTCAGCCCGCCCATCGACAGGGTCAGGAAGATCTCGTCCGGCGCATACGCCACGGACGACAAGGCATCGCTGGCGAAAACGGGCAGCGCGACCCGCTTGGGCAACAACGTCTCGCCCATCTGGGAGGTGCGCAGCTTCTGTCCGATGAGAGCGCGCTTGAGCGCGCCGGTCAATCCCACGCAACCGATGCTAGACCGGTTCCCGACCGGTGTACCGTCGCCGGTGTGCACATCGTGATCATGGGGTGCGGGCGCGTCGGGTCGTCACTGGCCCGCAGCCTGGAGTCCCGGGGACATTCGACCGCCGTGATCGACTCCAACCCCGACGCCTTCCGCCGTCTCGGACCGGCCTTCGCCGGGCTCACCGTGACCGGCATGGGGTTCGATCGGGGCGTCCTGGTCAAGGCCGGGATCGAGGGCGCCGACGCATTCGCCGCCGTCTCCAGCGGCGACAACTCCAACATCATCGCCGCCCGCGTCGCCCGCGAGGTGTTCTCGGTCGAGAACGTCGTCGCCCGCATCTACGACCCCCGGCGCGCCGAGGTCTACGAACGCCTCGGCATCCCGACGGTGGCGACCGTCCCGTGGGCCGCCGACCAGGTCCTGCGCCGCCTGCTGCCGGCCGGCTCCGAGCCGGCCTGGCGCGATCCCTCGGGCCTGCTGCGGCTCGACAACGCCTACGCCCCGTTCGCCTGGGTGGGCCGCACCGTGGCGGCGCTCGAGGCCGAGACCGGCGTACGGGTGGCGTTCATCACCCGGCTGGGCCGGGGCGAGCTGATCGCGGCCGACACCGTCATCCAGGAGGGCGACTACCTGAGCATGTTCCTGGTGGCCGCCCGGGCCGAGGAAGCTCTCGAGGCGCTGGCCGCAGGACCGAAGGAGGACGACTGATGCGCGTTGCGATCGCCGGAGCCGGGGCCGTCGGCCGCTCCGTGGCCCAGGAGCTGCTCGACCACGGACACGGTGTGCTGCTCATCGACAAGTCCGCGACCGCGATCCGCAGCGATCTCGTGCCCGGCGCCCAGTGGCTGTTGGCCGACGCGTGCGAGATGTCCACGCTGGAGGAGGCGCAGCTGCAGACGTGCGACGTGGTGATCGCGGCCACCGGCGACGACAAGGCGAACCTCGTCACGTCGCTGCTGGCCAAGACCGAGTTCACCGTTCCCCGCACGGTCGCCCGGGTGAACAATCCCAGCAACGAGTGGCTCTACGGCGAGTCCTGGGGTGTCGACGTGGCCGTGTCCACGCCGCGCATCATGGCCGCCCTCGTCGAGGAGGCCGTCGCCGTCGGCGACCTCGTGCGCCTGTTCACCTTCCGCCAGAGCAACATCAACCTGGTCGAGATGACCGTCCCGGACGAGTCGGCGCACGTGGGCCGGCGCCTGGGCGACATCGCCTGGCCGCAGGGAGCCACGCCCGTCGCGATCCTGCGCAACCAGCAGTCGCTGCCGCCCGAGGACGATCGCACCATCGAGGCCGGGGACGAGCTCTTGTTCGTCACCTCGCCCGACGCCGAGGCCGACCTGTCGGCCCTGCTGGCACCGCCGAAGGACTGACCTCAGGCCCTGCCGGGCTCGTCGGCGTCGCCCAGGTCGGTGACCGGCGTGCTGTTGCGGCTCAGCAGCCACACCATCGCGGCCAGGGTCGCGATCTGCAACGGCCAGCCCATGACGATCTTCGACGTGCCCAGCCAGCCGATCTGGTCGGCGGCGTAGAGCGGGTACTGCACGACGACGCGCAGGATGCACGGCAGCGCGAACACCAGGGTCAGACGGTTGCACAGCCGTCGCATGCCCGGATCGCGACGCCATCTGCTGAGGTCGCCGACGAGGGCGCCGATCATGACGCCGATCGCCGGCCAGCCGATGACGACGGTGGCGACCAGGACGACGGCGTACCCGGCGTTGTAGATGATGCCGGGCAGGAAGACGTCGCGGGCCTCACCGGTGCGCGAGGCGAACAGCGCCGCGATGCCGATGCCCACGAGCGCGTTGATGACGAACTGCGGGTTCGACCGCTGGACGACCCGGGCGATCAGCAGCACGGCGGTGAGCGCCGAGGCGATGATGAGGCTGAGGGTCAGTTCGCGGGTGCTGAGGTAGCAGACCGTGAACGTGATGGTCGGGACCGCGGCCTCGACGATGCCGCGCACTCCCCCGAAGGCCTCGGCCAGCCGCTGGCGCACGACCTGCTCGACGGTGGCGGCATTGACGTCCGGCTGCTCGGCGGGATCGGTCACGGGTCCAGCCGATACGCGGGGTTGTACATGACACGCTCCTGTCCTCGGTGACCGATCCGCCCGCCGGCGGTCAGGGAACGACCGGCGGCGATGCCCTCGATACGACGTCGTCCCAACCAGATCAGGGTGACCGTACCGGTGCCGTCGTACAGGGTGGCCTCGAGCGCCGTGGCGTCGTCGACGGGGCGCAGGGTGACGTCCTGGAGCACGCCGTGGACGTCGACCCGCTCGCGCGTCGGCGCGTCCTGGATCGCCGAGCATCCTGCGGCGGCCGTCCGGCCACGCAGCTCGGCGTTCTCCTGCTGCTCGAGCGAGAAGCGCTCGAGCCAGCGTGACACCACCCCGGCCATGACCGCCTACTCCTCCGGGATCCGCTGGGCGTCCGGCGGGAGCTGCAGCGGCAGCGACTCGCGCAGGATCCGGGGCTCATCACCGCGCCGGACCCGCAGGTCGCGCAGGATCTCCATGAAGACGCCCTCGTTCGTCGACTCGAGCCCGGCCGCGCCCAGGACCGTGGCGCGCACGACCCAGCGAGGGCCCTCGATGCCGATGAAGCGCGCCGGCTGGATCGCGTCGTTGCCCTCGGTGTCCTTCGCGGGGAACTGCGCCAGCACCTCGGTGCCGAACGGTCCCTCGACCTCCTCGTACCGGCCGCCGCGCTTGTCGACCTCCTCGCGGAGCTCGGCACGGACGCCGTCCCACGTGCCGCCACTGCGCGCGCCGGCGAAGGGCCGCAGCTCGACGGCGGAGCCGCCCGAGGTGACCAGGACGGCCGTGACGACGTCGTCCTCGGTGGGCAGCTGGACCTCGATGTCCCCGCGCATCTTGATCAGCAGGGTCCCCAGGTCGACGTACTCGTCCGGGTTCTCGAGCGGGCGCTCGACGAGGTCGAACGGCCCGTCGGCCCGCGGGCCGGTGACCTCGACGCGCTCGACCGGCGCGGAGTCCGACCCGGAGTCGGTCGCCCCGGACTTCTTGCGACCAAACATCACAGACTTCCTTCCGTTGTCGCCTCGATGGAGGCGTGACCACCCGAGGAACCGTACCCGCCGGCACCCCGCACGGTCTCCGACAGTGCGTCGACCTCGACGAACTCGACCCGCTCGACCCGCTGGACCACCAGTTGCGCGATGCGGTCACCGCGCCGGATGTGGACGGGCTCGCTCAGGTCGTGGTTGATCAGCAACACCTTGACCTCGCCACGGTAACCCGCATCGATGGTGCCCGGCGTGTTCACGACCGAGAGACCGTGCCTCAGCGCGAGCCCCGACCGCGGGTGGATGAAGCCCGCGAATCCTTCCGGCAGGGCGATCGCCACGCCCGTGGGCACGAGCGCCCGCGCGCCCGGCTCGAGCGTGACGTCGACGCTGGAGACGAGATCCGCCCCTGCGTCGGCCGGGTGGGCGTAGGCGGGAAGCGGGACGTCGGCGTCGAGCCGCCGGATCTGCACCTCGGTCACGGTGGCGACGATACTGGCGCACACCCCCATCGGGCACAGTGGAGTGGTGGAAACGAACCCTCGACGTCACTCTGAACGACTCGTCGCCTCCGGCTTGTGGTGGGGCATGGTCGTCCTGACCGCCGTCATCGTGGCGTGGTTGCTGCTGGTCGCGACCAGCCCGTCCGTCGCCGCGACCGTCGGCCTGGCGACACTCGTCGTCCTGGGCGCGGGTCTGTGGCACTGGGGCTCCTTGCGCGTCGTCGCCGAGCCCGGCCGCTTCCGGGCCGGCGACGCGCACCTCGAGGCTCCCCATCTGGGGACGGTCGAGGCACTCGACCCCGCCGCCTGGCGCGCCGCGCTCGACCGTGCCGGCACCGACCGGGCGTTCCTGCTGACGCGCCCCTGGATCGATCGCGGGGTCCGCGTCGCGGTCGCCGATCCGGACGACCCCACGCCCTACTGGCTCGTCTCCACCCGACGTCCCGCCACGGTGGAGCGCGTCGTGGGTCACACTGGTGCTGCCCCCGACGAAAGGACCACCGATGGCCAGGAAGCGCGCGAAGAAGACGACTGACGCGGCGACGACGTCGGTCGCCGAGGCGAAGATCCAGAAGAGTCGCGGCCGCGGCGCCTGGCGCGCCCTGGACGCCGGCTCCGGACTCCTCGCGGCGTCGCTGGCCCCCCGGGTGTCGAACCTCGCCTGGCGCGCGGCCACCGGCCGCAAGCCCCCGACGAACACGCGCAACCCCGAGCTCAGCACCAAGGAGGCCGTCGCCTGGGCGGCCATCGGCGGGGCCACCGTGCAGGTCGTGCGCACCATGGCGCGTCGCAGCGCGGCCAACTACTGGCTGCGGTCCACCGGCGACCTGCCGCCGGGCATGAAGTCACTCAAGGACCCCACCGACCGCTGAAGACAACGACGTCCGGTCCCCCGCAACAGCGGCTGGGACCGGACGTCAGGTGGCTGCGCGAACGTCAGTCGGCGCAGTCCTTGCAGATCGGCATGCCGTTCTTCTCGCTCGCCAGCTGGCTGCGGTGGTGCACCAGGAAGCACGACATGCAGGTGAACTCATCGGACTGCTTCGGCACGACCTTGACGGCCAGCTCCTCGTGCGAGAGGTCGGCGCCGGGCAGCTCGAAGGACTCAGCCGCCTCGACCTCGTCCTCGTCGACCTTGCCCGAGTTCTTCTCGTGGCGACGCGCCTTCAGTTCCTCGATGCTGTCCTCGGACTGCTCTTCGTCGGTCTTGCGCGGCGCATCGTAATCGGTTGCCATCAACTCTCCATGCTGGTTCTCGTGGAACTGTGGTCGTGTTCTTGTGGAACGCGCAGATTCAACCACATGGGTCAAAACCGCTTGCAGCCGGAAGACCTGAACCAGCTCGTGCGGCCGACGTTTCCACTCTCACGGCGAACGCGCGAGTCGAACTCTACGACCGATCAGAAGCGGCAACGCTCGACCAGCGCGAGGAATTCCGCGATCGCGGCGGCCGGGGCTGCGACGACGAGCCGCTCGTCCGGGACTCCGTCGAGGCCCGTGACCACCAGACCGGCCTCGCGGGCGATCAGGCCGCCCGCCGCATGGTCCCACGGCTTGAGGCCCTGCTCGACGTAGGCATCGAGCCGGCCCTCGGCCAGGTCGGTGAGGTCCAGGGCCGCCGCACCGATCCGGCGGATGTCGCGCACATGCGGCAGCATCCGGCCGACGGCGGCCGCCTGGTGCTCGCGCACGCTCGGCACGTAGTTGAAGCCGGTGGCGACGAGCATCTGATCGACGGGAGCCGCGGGAGGACCGGTCAGGCGGGTCCGTTCGTCCCCGTCCACGCGCCAGGCCCCACCGCCGGCGGTGGCCTCGTAGGCCTCACCCGTGGCGATGTTGACCACGACGCCGATCTCGTCGACGCCGTCACGTCGCGCCGCGATGGAGACCGCGTACCTCGGGATGCCGTAGACGAAGTTGACGGTGCCGTCGATCGGGTCGACGACCCACTCGACGCCGGAGGTGCCCGAGACGTCCTGGCCCTCCTCGCCCACGAAGGCGTCGTCGGGGCGGGCGGCGAGGATCCGCTCGCGGATCAACTCCTCACAGGAACGATCGATCGCCGTGACGAGGTCGGTCGGGCTGGACTTCGTGTCCGCCACCCCGACGCGGCCCCGGGGTCGAAGCACGCGCACGTGCTCCGCCGCCTCGGCGGCGACGTCGCGGGCGAGGTCGAGCAGCTCGGTCACGCGATGACCGGGCGCTGCGACCGCGGATTGAGGCAGCAGTCCGCCGCGCAGGTGTCGGCCTTCGGGCCGAACTCGCCCATGGCGGGGCGCTCGGGTGACTCGCCCCGCTCGGCGGCGGCGCGCTCGAGCAGCAGGTCGCGGATCATCGCGGCGTACCGGGGATCGGCGTTCGGGCTCGCCGCACGGGCGAACCGCAGCCCCAGTTTCTCGGCCGTCGCCTTCGCCTCGGTGTCGAGGTCGTAGACGACCTCCATGTGGTCGGCCACGAACCCGATGGGGACGAGCGCCACGCCGGTCACGCCCTGTCCGGCCAGCTCCTCGAGGTGGTCGTTGATGTCCGGCTCGAGCCAGGGCTGGCTCGGCGGCCCCGACCGCGAGCAGTAGGCCAGCGACCACTGCGTCACCCCGAGCGCCTCGGACACCAGCCGGGCCACGGACAGGTGCTGGCGCTCGTAGAGTCCGCACCCCGGTCCGCCGCTGGCCTCGTTCATCTGGTCGGGGACCGAGTGCGTCACGAACACGACGTGGGCGTCGGGACCAACCTGCGCCAGCGCGTCCCGGGCGTACTCGGTGAACAGCTCGACGAAGACGGGGTGGTTGAAGTGGTGGCGCAACCGGTCGACCCGGATGGGCAGGTCGTTCGACACCTCGAAGAGGTCCTCGCGGTACTGGCGGCAGCTGGAGTACGACGAGTAGGCGCTGGTCATGAAGCACGCGACGCGCTCGACCCCGTCGGCGACCATCTGCTCGAAGGCGTCGGCCAGGTACGGGTCCCAGTTCCGGTTGCCCCAGTAGACCGGCAGGTCCAGACCTTGCTCGGCGAAGTCGGCCCGCAGCGCAGCCCGCAGCTCGCGGTTGATCCCGTTGATCGGCGACTTGCCGCCGAAGCCGAAGTAGTGCTCGCCCACCTCGACGAGTCGCTCCTTCGGGATCCCCCGCCCGCGGGTCACGTTCTCGAGGAACGGCACCACGTCCTCGGGCTTCTCGGGGCCTCCGAAGGAGACCAGCAGGAGGGCGTCATAAGGCCGTGCGTCCATGCCGTCAGTCTCCCACGGCCGTGGTTGAGGCAGCCGGGTCCTAGATTGGTCCCGCCATGCTCTCCGCCTACCGCACGATCCTCGCGACGCCCGGCGCTCCGGCCTTCACCGCCGCCGGCGCCCTGGGCCGGTTGCCCCTGTCGATGACGGGACTGGGCATCGTGATGCTGATCTCGTCGCGCACGGGTGAGTACGGCCCTGCCGGACTGGTCATGGCGGTCTACGTCATCACCGCGGCGGTGTTCGCGCCGGTCCAGGGCCGGTGGGCCGACCGGCTGGGGCAGGCGCCCGTCCTGCTCGCCGCCGGCGCGATCTTCGCCACCGGCGTCACCGTGGTGCTCCTGACGGTCGACCAGACCCTGTGGGGTGCGTCCGCCGGCGCCATGATCGCGGGTGCCGGGGCGCCGCAGACCGGCAACCTTGTCCGGGCGCGCTGGACCCATGTGCTGCACGACCGCCGCCGCCTGCAGACCGCCTTCGCGCTCGAGGCGGTCCTGGACGAGGCCGTCTTCGTCGTCGGGCCGGTCCTCGTGACCGTCCTGACCCTGAGCGCCCTCGACTGGTCCGGCCTGGCGGTCGCCGGCGTCGCGGCCATCGTCGGGGCGTGGGGGCTGGCGCTCCAGCGGGGCACCCAGCCGGCGCACCGCACCGACACCAGCGTCCCGCGCGAGCCGCTGCCGTGGGCCCTCCTCGGCCCGCTCGTCGTCGCAGCCTTCGGGCTGGGCGTCCTGTTCGGCGCCACCGAGGTCCTGGTGGTCGCGTTCACCGAGGAGCAGGGCCGTCCCGGCGCCGCCGGCGTGGTGCTGGCCATCTGGTCGGCGGGGAGTCTCGCGGCCGGGCTGGCCGTCGGGGCGCTGGCTCCTCCCGCCGATCCCGTCCGCCGGTTGCGCCTCACCACCGTGGCGCTCGTCGTCTTCCTGGCTCCCCTGCCCTTCGCGCCCAACATCGCACTGCTGGCGATCGGCTTCCTGCTGGCCGGGTTCGCCCTCTCCCCCACGCTCATCACCGCGGTGCACCTGGTCGAGCTGACGGTGCCGAACACGCGCCTCACCGAGGCCCTCACCTGGACCACGACCGGCATGTCCACCGGAACGGCGCTCGGCGCCGCCGTCGCCGGCCTGATGGTCGACCGCTGGTCGGCCTCGACGGGCTTCACGCTGCCCGTCGTGGCTGCCCTGCTGACCGCCGTCGTCGCGCTCCTCTACCGCGCCCCCGCGGCGGCCCCGGTACGCTGACGCACTGACGGCTGCGGGTGGCTCGTCGGTCGAAACCAGGAGCGGCCACGGCGAGTCTCCCCTCGATCAGCTGCGGCCGTCATTAGCATCGAAGTCGGTGGCAGTAGTGACACGGGGAGGCTCGAACATGCGGGAACTCGCAACCGTGGGACTCAGCGACGACGGGCGATTCCTCGTCGCCCGGGACGCGACCACCGGAGAACGTTTCCGGCTCAGCATCGATCGCCGGCTCACCTCACTGGTCGATCGCACCCCCGTGGGTTCGAGTCGTTCCGGACAGATGGAGATTCCGATGGAGAGTTCGCTCAACCCCCGCGAGATCCAGACCCGCATCCGTCGCGGCGAATCGGTCGAGGAGGTCGCCGAGCAGGCCGGCATCACGGTCGAGCGCGTCCACGGCTTCGCCGTGCCCGTCATCGCCGAGCGCGAGTGGATGGCCCAGTCGGCGCGCGCCACGACCGTGCGCCGCAAGCACGTCGGCGGCCCCGCGGTCGCCCTGGCCGAGCTGGCCGACGCTGCCCTGGTGCAGCGCGGCATCACCCCCGAGGACGCCGAGTGGGACGCCTGGCGCCGTGAGGACGGCCGCTGGACCGTCCGCGTCGACTTCGACGGCGGCTCCGCGAGCTTCCTGTACGACCCCAAGAGCCGTTACGTCGTCGCCGACGAGGACGCCGCCCGCGACCTGGTGGGCGACCTGGCGACCGAGGAGCAGCACGACATGGCGTTGGCCGACCTGGTCACCGAAGCTCCCGAGGCGTACGGCGGCGCCGACGAGGTCGACCACGCTCCCCTCGTCCGCTCGATCAAGGAGGCCCGCGACCGCCGGGCCCTCGAGCAGGCCGTCTTCGACGAGCCCGTCGAGGAGCCGGTCGAGGACGTCGAGGACCAGGCCCTGGAAGAGCGCATCGCCGTCCCCGACACCCCGAAGCCCCGCAAGAAGCACTCGCGCCGCTCGGTGCCCAGCTGGGACGAGATCATGTTCGGCGGCTCGCCGGAGTAACGGCGGTTTCGTCAGGTCGGTCGGTTTACCACGGTCCCGTGGTAAACCATCACATCCCCAAGGAAGCTTTCCTGGGGAGGCGACAGTTTGCCCAGGGAAGTCCGGTCAGTCGAACGGCAGCACGTCGGGCGACAGCGCCCCGGCCTGGGCCCGCGCCGAGGTCATCCGCTTGCGGTGATGACGCCGGCACAGCACCTCGTAGCCGATCTGCGGCGTGGGGCGGTCCGGGTCCTCGACGTCGCCCACCACGATGACCTCGCCCTCGGTGACCATCTCGCCGTCGGCGGTACGCGCGTTGTGCGTGGCGCGAGCGCCACACCAGCACAGCGCCTCGACCTGCAGCGTCAGCACCCGGTCGGCCAACTCGACCAGCCGCAGTGAGCCCGGGAAGAGCCGCGTGCGGAAGTCGGTGAGGATGCCGAAGCAGTACACGTCGATCGACAACTCGTCCGCGACCTTGGCCAGCTGGTCGACCTGATCGCTGGTGTAGAACTGCGCCTCGTCGCACACCAGGTAGTCGACCCGCCCTCCCCCGGTCAGCTCACCGACGACGTCGGCCCAGAAGTCGAGCTCCTCGCCGACCTCGATCGCGGGGGTGGCGAGACCCAGCCGGCTGGACAGGACCGCCTCGCCGGCACGATCGTGCGACGAGTAGATGCGGCCCACCCGTCCCCGAGCGCGATGGTTGTGGTCCAGTTGCAGGGCCAGGGTGCTCTTGCCCGAGTCCATCGTCCCGGAGTAGAAGACCAGTTCTGCCACGTTCTCGGCTCCTCCTCAACTCGCCACGAGGACGGGGATACGACGTTCGCGGCCGGTGATCGACCCGTGGAAGCCACGCAGCAGCAACTCGACCGAGAACACGTCCGACGCGAACACGGCGAAGTCGTCCAGCGCCGCGACGACGACGTCGCCGAAGCGGCCACGCACGGCGGGGTCCAACGGGCCGAACCACTCCTGCGCGTCGTCGCGCAGCCGCACCTCGACGCGGTCGCCGAGCACCTCGCGCCAGCGTGCCGCGACGGCCTCCTCGGCACCCGAACGGGTGTGCACGTGGCGGAAGCGGGCCTCGCCGGCGACCAGCACCACGTCGTCGCGCAACTCGGGATGGTCGACCAGGTCGAATCGCCCCTGCATCGGGACGTCGACCATGCCGTGGTCGGCGGTCACCAGCAGGACCGCGTCGGCAGGAAGGGCCTCGCGCAGGTCGGCGACGTCGCGGTCCACCTCCGCCAGAGCCTTACGCCACTCCGGCGAGTCGACCCCGTGTCCGTGCCCGGTGTGGTCGACCGCCGACTCGTACGCGTAGACGACCGAGCGATCGCCCTGCTCGACCGCCTCGGCGATCGCCGTCAGGCGGTCCCAGGAGCGGTCGGCACCGATGAACGGCACTCCACGCTGGCTGACCCGGGTGAGGCCGCTGCGCTCGAACCTCGAGTCGTTGACGACGGTGGCCGCGACGCCCGCGTCGGCCAGCCGGCGCAGGACCGTGGGATGGGGCTGCCACTGCTCGGGGTCGACACGGTCGTCCCACGTCAGGGTGTTGAGGAATCGCGGCGTGCCCGGGATGCGGCACGTGTAGCCGGCCATCCCGTGCTGCCCGGGCAACAGACCCGTGCCGAGCGACGTCAGGCTGACCGAGGTGGTCGACGGGATCCCCGCCAGCACTCCCTCGACATTCGTCAGCGACGACAGGAACGGCGCGAGGTCGGCGTGCTCACGGAGCAGGTCCAGACCCAGCCCGTCGACGACCATCACCACGTAGCGGTCGGCCTTCGGCAGGCCCAGGACGTCGGTGAAGCCGGCGACGTCCAGGGCACCGCCGACCGAGGTCATGATCTCGTGGATCCCGGCGCGGGCAGCGGTCATCGGGCGGCGGTGACCGTCGTCGCGGCCGTCAGGGTCCGGGCGAACTCGAGCAGTCCCACGACGGCGGCGCCGCCCTCGGCCGCAGCACTGAGCCGCAGCGAGAAGTCGTCGCCGGTCAGCGTGCCGCCGTACCCGTGGTCGGCCTCGCACTCGGGGTCGTCGCACCGCGCCGGTTCGAGCTCGACGCGCGAGACCGCGCCCCACGAGACCGTCAACAGGGCCTCCTCGAGCTGCTGGGTCTGCGTCGAGACCATGCGGGTGACGACGACACCGGTGACGCGCGACAGCGGCACCGCCTCGACGGAGGTGGAGGTGTACGGCTTGGGCAGCAGGGTGTCGCCGGGGTGCTCGTCGGTGTGGGTCAGCAGGAGGCGGGAGGGCGTGAGGACCAGCACCGACATGTGCCGGCGGATCTCCTCGCGGTCGAAGGTGGGCTCGTGGTGCACCACGAACGACTCCACCGGCTCACCGGCCAGGGCGTCCTCGAGCGCGCCGGAGATGATCTCGGGGTAGTACCCGCTGCGCGAGATGGACTCGTACAGGTCCTTCGTCCGGTCCTTGGTCTGGGTCACCGACCCAGCGTATCCGCCGCGGCATCGGGCTGGCTCAGGCGCCGGACGAACCAGTCGCCGCGGCTGTCGGACGACGGGATGACCTTCGCGCGAGCACTCAGGGCGGTGTACCCGTCGGGGTTGACCAGCACCGGCTCGAGATCGAGCGAGACGACCTCGGGCAGGTCGTCCTTGAGCGCCGCCAGGCGCAGCACGATGTCCTCGAGCGAACCCACGTCGACCTGCTCGCTGCCCTGGTAGCCGAACAGCAGGGGCGCCGCCCGGATGCCGCTGATCATGGAGCGCGCGTCGACGTCGGTCAGCGGCGGGATGCCGTAGCTGCGGTCCTCGAGCAGCTCGCTGGGCGCCCCGGCGATGCCGAACGAGACCAGCGGGCCGAACAGGCGGTCCTCCGTGGCGCGGAAGGCGACCTGGACGCCGTCGGGAGCCGACTTCTGCACGAAGAAGGTCGTGTCGGCGCGGATGCCGCTCCACGTGGTCATCTCGTCCCACGCGATCGCCATGTCGCCGGCGTCGTGGATCCCCCGCCAGACGTGCGCGAGGTCGGGCCGGGCGCGCAGGTGCTCGCTGCCGGCCTTCAGGACGACGTCCCAGCCCAACTGCTCACCGGCGGCGATCGCCTCCTCCTTGCTGTGCACGTTGGTCCAGGTCCACAGATCGATGCCGTAGCAGGACAGCAGGTAGTGCACCTGCTCGGTCGAGAGGACCGCGCCGCGGGGGGCGATGGTGAGGACGTCGCGGATGAGCGCCTTGGCGTCGCCGGAGCGGTGCTCGGCCGCGACGTGGTACTCGCCGTGGTCGCGGGCCGCCCACTCGGCGTAGTTGACCGCGCGCGCGAGCGCCTTGACGGCCGCCTCGGGAGCCGCGTAGGACGGCACCGAGCCGCGGCCGGCCGAGCCACCCTCGAGATCGGGGACGCGCAGCAGCACCGGGATGCCCTTGCTGGCCAGGAAGGTCGAGACGATCGGCTTGTCGGACTGCTCGCCGATGGCCGCCAGCACGTTCGCGACCGCGTCGCTGTCGGTGGTGATCGGGGGCGTGTAGACCGCCACCAGGGCGTCGACGTCGGGACGGGCCAGTGCCGCCTCGATGGCGACCTCGAACTCCTCCGCGCCGGCGTTGGCCCCCAGCGGGATCGGCGGCGCGACCTGCAGACCCTGCGACTTCGCGGCATCGGTGACGATCAGCGCGACGGCGTCGGAGTTGCCCACCACGGCGATGCGGTTGCCACGCGGCAGCGGCTGGTGCGCCAACAGCTGGGCGACGTCGAACATCTCGTCGAGGTTGTCGACCTGGATGACGCCGGCCTGGCGGAACATCGCGTCGACGGCCTGCTGCGGCGCCGAACTGCGGCGCACGGTGTGGCCGACGGGAACACCCTGGGTCGAGCGGCCCGACTTCACGGCCACGACCGGCTTGACCTCCGACACCCGCCGGGCGAGCCGCGAGAACTTGCGCGGGTTGCCGATGGACTCGAGGTAGAGCAGCACGACGTCGGTGCTGTCGTCCTGGTGCCAGTACTGCAGGAGGTCGTTGCCCGAGACGTCGGCGCGGTTGCCCGCGGACACGAACGTCGACAGGCCCAGGCCGCGCGCCGCGACGGTCTCGAGGATCGCCGAGCCGAGAGCACCGGACTGGCAGAAGAAGCCCGCGCGTCCGGGCGGCGGCATGGTCGCCGACAGCGAGGCGTTCAACTGGACGTCGGATGCCGTGTTGATGATGCCCAGGCAGTTCGGGCCGATCAGGCGCAGTCCGTGGGTGCGGCACAGGTGCAGCAGCTCCTGCTGGCGCGCGCGCCCCTCGGCACCCTCCTCGGCGAAGCCCGCCGAGATCACGACGAGCCCGTGGACGCCCTTGGCGGCGCAGTCCAGGACGACGTCGTTGACGTGCTCGGCCGGCACCGCCACGATCGCGATCTCGACCTCGCCCGGGATGTCCCGGACGGTCGGATAGGCCGTGAGGCCCGAGACGGCCTCGGCCTGGGAGTTGACGGCGTAGACCGTTCCGCCGTAGTCGCCCAGCACGAGGTTGCGGACCATGGCCTGACCGATCGACCCCTGGCGGCGGCTGGCGCCGACGACCGCGACGCTGCGGGCGCCGAAGATGCGGGCGATGGACGCCGCCTCGGCGCGCTGCTCGCGCGAGCGCATGACGCCCAGGGCCGAGTCGGTGGGGTTGATCTCGAACGTGAGCCGCTGGACGCCGTCCTCGAGCGTGCCGCTGATCGTGTAGCCCATCTCGCGGAAGACCTGGAGCATCCGGACGTTCTCGGGCAGCACCTCGGCGATGAACTCGGTGAAGCCGCGCTCGCGTCCGGCCTGGGCGAGGTGCTCGAGCAGCAACTGGCCGATGCCGCGGCCCTGGTGCGCGTCCTCGACGAGGAAGGCGACCTCGGCCTCGTCCTCGGAGACCGCGTCGTACCGACCGACGGCGATGATGTCGTCGTGCTGGGTCACCACGAAGGCGACCCGCTGGTGGTGGTCGACGGTGGTGAAGCGCGCGATGTCGCGATCGGACAGGCGCGGGTAGGGCGCGAAGAACCGGAAGTACTTCGACTCGGCCGACACGCGGTCGTAGAAGGCCACGAACTTGGCGGCGTCCTCGGGCACGATCGGACGGATCTGCGCCACGCGACCGTCCTTGAGCAGGACATCGGCCTCCCACGCGGGGACGGGGTGCGGCACGACGGTCGTCTCCACTGATTCGCTGCCACTCACGAGCACAAACCTACCCCGCGGGCGGCGGGTCGGTGGCGACCGTGCGACGCGGCGCGGGAGAATGGCCCGCGTGACTGGATCTGGTACCGAGACCGCGGACTTCGAGGAGCACATCCTCGACACCGACGTCGGCGACGAGATGCGCTCCAGCTTCCTCGAGTACGCGTACTCGGTGATCTACGCCCGGGCCCTGCCCGACGCACGGGACGGGCTCAAGCCCGTGCAGCGGCGCATTCTCTACACGATGGACGAGATGGGACTGCGCCACGACCGGCCCCACGTCAAGAGCGCCCGCCCCGTGGGCGAGGTGATGGGCAAGCTGCACCCGCACGGCGACAGCGCGATCTACGACGCACTGGTCCGCCTGGTCCAGCCGTGGGCGCTGCGGTTGCCGCTGCTGGACGGCCACGGCAACTTCGGCTCGCCCGACGATCCGCCCGCCGCCATGCGTTACACCGAGATCCGCATGGATCGCTCCGCCGAGGCGATGACGGCCTCGCTCGACGAGGACACGGTCGACTTCAAGCCCAACTACGACGGCCGGCTGCAGGAGCCCACGGTGCTCCCCGCGGCCATCCCCCACCTGCTGGTCAACGGTGCCTCGGGCATCGCCGTCGGCATGGCCACCAACATCGCCCCGCACAACCTCATCGAGGTCGTCCAGGCGCTGCGCCACCTGATCGACCACCCCGATGCCGACCTCGACGCCCTCATGCGCTTCATCCCCGGTCCCGACCTGCCGACCGGCGGCAAGATCGTCGGACTCGACGGCATCCGCGACGCCTATGCCACGGGCAACGGCTCGTTCAAGATGCGGGCCACCACCCGGGTCGAGAACGTGACGCCGCGCAGGAAGGGCATCATCGTCACCGAGCTGCCCTACAACGTCGGTCCCGAGAAGATCATCGAGTCGATCAAGAAGCTGGTCCAGGCCAAGAAGATCCAGGGCATCTCGGACCTCAAGAACCTCACCGACCGCAAGCACGGCCTGCGGCTGGTCATCGAGATCAAGAACGGCATCGTCCCCGAGGCGCTGCTGGCCCAGCTCTACCGCCAGACGCCGCTGGAGTCCTCGTTCGGCATCAACAACGTCGCCCTCGTCGACGGTCAGCCGCGGACCCTGGGCCTGCGCGAGATGCTGACGGTCTACCTCGAGCACCGCATCGACGTCGTCCGGCGCCGCACCACCTACCGGCGCGGCAAGGCCGCAGACCGCCTGCACCTCGTCGACGGCCTGATGATCGCCATCCTCGACATCGACGAGGTCATCCAGCTGATCCGCGGCTCGGACAACCGCGGCGAGGCGCGCGGGCGGCTCATGTCGGTCTTCGACCTGTCCGAGCTGCAGGCCGACTACATCCTCGACCTGCAGTTGGGCCGTCTCACCCGCTTCTCACGCCTCGAGCTGGAGAAGGAGGCCGACGAGCTGCGCCGCACCATCGAGGAGCTCGACGCGATCCTGGCCGACGAGCAGGTGCTGCGGGGCCACGTGGGCGACGAGCTGGCCCAGATGGCCCAGGAGTTCGGCACGCCGCGGCGCACCGTCCTGCTGGAGTCGGCCGGCGTTCCCGCGCTCGCGGCCGCCGGCGGCTCCCTCGAGGTCCCCGACGACCCGTGCTGGGTCCTGCTCTCCTCGACCGGCCTGGTGGCCCGCACGTCCGATGCCGAGCCCCTGGGCACCCACGGCCGGCGCGCCAAGCACGACACCGTCGTGGCGGCCGTCCGCGCCACCGCCCGCGGCCAGGTCGGAGTCGTCACCTCCGCCGGCACGGTCCACCGCCTCGACGTCGTCGACCTGCCGAACCTGCCCCCGACCGCGGACTCGCCGCGTCTGCAGGGCGGGCTCCCGCTGACCGAGCTGCTGAGCCTCGACGGCGACGCCCTGACCCTGATGAACTTCGACGAGGACGTCCCCGGCCTCGCGATGGGCACCCGGGCCGGTGTCGTCAAGCGGGTCAAGCCCGACCACCTGACGAACCGCGACTCCTGGGAGCTCATCCGGCTCGAGGACGGCGACCGCGTCGTCGGCGCCGTGCCCCTGACCACCGGCGACGAGGAGCTCGCGTTCGTCACGTCCGAGGCGCAACTGCTGCACTTCCCGGCCTCCGTCGTGCGCCCCCAGGGCCGCAGTGGCGGCGGCGTCGCGGGCATCAAGCTCGGCGCGGGCGCCCACGTCGTGGCCTTCGGTGCCGTCTCGGACATCGAGACGGCTCACGTGGTCACGGTCGCCGGCAGCTCGTCGGCCCTGCCGGGCACCCAGACCGGCTCGGTCAAGGTGACTCCCCTGTCGGTCTACCCCGGCAAGGGACGAGGCACCGGCGGCGTCCGCTGCCAGCGGCTGGTCCGAGGTGAGGACGCCCTCGTCTTCGCCTGGGTCGGCGACGGCATGCCGGTCGCATCGGCCGCGAGCGGCTCGCCTGTCGACCTGCCCGAGGTGGTCGAGAAGCGCGACGCGTCGGGCACTCCGGTGGCCCAGCCGATCGCCGGTGTCTCGGCATCCGCGTCCGACCTGCCGGGCGCCAGAAACGTGTCAGACTGACCAGCGTGTTCTCACGACTGCTGACCGCCACACTGCTGACCAGCACGCTGCTGCTGACCGCCTGCACGGGTGACGACGCCGACTCCGGTGACGCCGCCGAGCGCCTCGACACAGCCGCGCAGGCCCTCGCCGACGCGCAGTCCCTGGACATCTCGCTGGCCACGTCGTCGCTGCCCGACGGCGTGCGCGGCCTGCTCTCGGCGAAGGGGGTGGGCGACCACTCCCCCGCCTTCAGCGGCGACGTCAAGATCGTCGCCGGGGGCGCCACGATCGGCGCCGAGGTCATCGCGGTCGACGACAAGGTCTACGCCAAGACGGGCTTCTCGCCGGTGTGGGCCCCGCTCGACCCGAAGAGCCTGGGCGCGCCCGACCCCGCCGACCTGCTCGGCTCCGACGCCGATTCCGGCCTGGCGGGCCTGCTGAAGGTCACCACCGACGTCGAGACCGGCGACAAGTCCCGCGACGGCGACACCGTGCTGACCGAGATCGAGGGCGACATCCCCGGCGACCGGATCGCCACCCTGATCCCGACGGCCGACCAGAACGAGAACTTCGACGTCGTCTACCGCCTCACCGACGACGACGAGCTGCACGACGCCAAGATCACCGGCCCGTTCTACGGGGACGACGACGTCACCTACACCGTGGAGCTGCAGCCGCGCGACGAGCCCGCCGACATCACCGCCCCCTGATCCCGTGCCGATGAAGGAGCTCGCGTCGCGCGGGTTGCTGGCGCTCGCGGCGGTCGCGATCGGCTTCGCCGCCGCCGACACGTACGTCGTCGTGCTGGCCCTGCCGGACATGATGACGGCCGCCGGCCTCACGGTCGCCGAGCTGCAGCGCGCCGCGCCCATCATCTCGGGCTTCCTGCTGGGGTACGTCGCGGTGCTGCCGTTGATCGGGCGCGTCTCGGACCTGCGCGGACGCGTCCCGGTGCTGACCGGCTGCCTCGTGGTCTTCGCGATCGGATCGGTCATCACGGCCGCCGGGTACGACCTCCCCACCATCGTGCTGGGCCGGTTGATCCAGGGCATCGGCGGCGGCGGGCTGATCCCGCCCACGCTGGCCCTGATCGCCGACACCTGGCCGGCCGAGCGCCGCGGGATGCCGCTGGGCATCATCGGCGCCGTCCAGGAGCTGGGCAGCGTCGTCGGCCCGCTGTGGGGCGCTGCGATCCTCGCGTTCGGCACGTGGCACGACATCTTCTGGCTCAACGCCGCCGTCGGGCTGGCCATCGCCGCGGCGATGCTGCGTCACCGGCCGGCGGAGCGCACGCGGGGGTTCGACCTCTGGGGGCTGATCCTGGTCGGGATCGCGTCGGTCTGTCTGCTGCTGGTGATGATGGAACCGGAGTTGCTCACCACCGGCGTGACCAGCGGCCTGGCGTTCCTGCCGGTCACCGGCGACTCGCGCTGGCTCACTCCCCTGGCGCTCGCCGGCTACGCGTTCCTGCTCGCGTTCGTCGTGCGGCAGGCCACCGCGGCGCGTCCGCTGCTCGCCTGGCGCGGCTGGGGCGAGATCGCGCGCGAGACCGACCTGTGGGGCGCCGCGGCCCTGACGGTGGCGCTCGGCGCCGTCATCGTGACCTTCGCGAGTGCCGAGCCCGAGCAGGCCGTGCTGGCCGACGACGCCGTCGTGCTGCTGCCGATCGCCGCACTCGCCCTGGCCGCGTTCGTGTGGCGCGGCCGGCGCGCCGCGAACCCGCTCATCCCGCGCGGCTCCCTCACGGCGACGCCCGCGTGGGGGTCGATCGCCGTCTCGTTCTTCGTCGGCGCCGCCCTGATCGCCGCCTTGGTCGACATCCCGTTCTTCGCCCGCCTCACGATCGCCCCGGACGATCAGCTCGAAGCCGCGCTGGTGCTCGTGCGGTTCCTGGTCGCCCTCCCGGTCGGCGCCGTGCTGGGCGGTTGGCTGTTGCGCCACGTGCCCGCCGGTCCCCTGACCGCCGCCGCCCTCACCCTGTCGGGCGCCTGCTTCCTGGTGATGGGCTCGTGGGACGCGCAGTCGCTGGAGTCCTTCTCGTCCACCGTCGTGCTGGCCGCGTGTGGCTTCGGCTTCGGCCTGGCGCTCGCGCCGGTGAACGCCGCACTGCTCGAGCACACCGCTGCCGACGTGCACGGACTGGCCAGCGCCCTGCTCGTCGTCGCTCGCATGGTCGGGATGCTGATCGGCATCTCGGCACTGACCACCATCGGGCTGCGCACCTTCCGCGGCGCGGTCGCCAAGATCCCCTCGGTCGAGAGCCTGTGCGACGGTGAGTCGACCGCGTGCGGGGCCTACACCGGGGCGATGCGCGACGCCGGGATCGCGCAATTGCAGGCCGTCTTCACCGGCGCGGCCGTCGCCGCCTTCATCGCGGCGGCCCTCGCCCTGCTGTTGCTGCGTCGACGCGATATTTTCTCCTCATGACGAGCACTTTCGACGATCTTCTCGAGGCGAACCGCCGCTACTCCCAGACCCATGAGGGAGGCTTCGACGGCATCGCCCGGGCCGGCGTCCTCATGGTGACGTGCATGGACTCGCGGATCGACCCGCTGGCCGTGATCGGCCTCCAGCCCGGCGATGCCAAGATCCTGCGCAATCCCGGCGGTCGCGTGACCGACCAAGTGCTCGTGGCGATCGTCCTGGGCGTCTCGCTGCTCAAGGTCGAGCGCGTCGTCGTCATGGAGCACACCCGCTGCGCCATGGCCACGTCCACCGAGGCGGACGTCAAGGAGAAGATCGGCGCCAAGAGCGGCACCGACGCCTCCTGGATGACCATCGGCGTCATCGAGGACCAGGAGTCCACCGTTCGTGCCGACGTCAACCGGGTGCGCAGTCACCCGCTCGTCCCCGACTCGGTCAGCGTCGGCGGATTCATCTACGACGTCGACTCCGGGCTGATGACACCGGTCGACTGAGACGGCGGGACTTCAGGGCCGCCCTCACGAGCCCCGCCTCCGCTAGTGTCGTGCATCACAGAGCTTTCGAGGAAGGCAGGCGCATGGCACTGGAGTTCGTCGACGAGGTCCCCGCGAGCACCGTCGGTCGCGGTCGTGGTTCGAGGATCTACACGCCCGAGGTCATCGAGGCGCTGAAGGACCATCCCGGCAAGTGGGCGAAGGTTCCCGGTGCGACGCCGGGCAACGCCGCCGCCTTCAAGCGCAGCCACGACGGCTTTGACTACAAGAGCGTGAACACGGGCAAGACCAAGAAGAACGCCAAGGGCGAGGCGGTCGCCGTCTACGACGTGTACCTGACCTTCAACCCCTGACCTGCGCGACAGAGCCCCCGTACGTCGGACGTACGGGGGCTCTGTCGCGCCGTGGCGAACGGCCGGGTCAGGCGTCGATCAGCTCGCTGTCGATCTCGTACGCACCCTGGATGATGAACTCCTTGCGCGGCGGCACCTCGTTGCCCATGAGCAGCTCGAAGACGGCGGCCGAGTCCTCGGCGTCGTCGACGGTGAGCCGCCGCAACGTCCGGTGGCGCGGGTCCATCGTGGTCTCGGCCAGCTGGTCGGCGTCCATCTCGCCGAGGCCCTTGTAGCGCTGGGGCGCGTCCTTCCAGCGGACGTTGCGCTTCTTCAGCTGGGCCAGCGTGCGCTGCAGCTCGGCGTCGGAGTACGTGTAGATGTACTTGTCCTGGCCCTTCTTGGGCGAGACCAGCTCGATCCGGTGCAGCGGCGGCACGGCCGTGTAGACGCGGCCGGCCTCGACCATGGGGCGCATGTAGCGGAAGAACAACGTCGCCAGCAGGCAGCGGATGTGGGCGCCATCGGAGTCGGCGTCGGCCATGAAGATGATGCGACCGTAGCGGGCGGCATCGAGGTCGAACGTGCGTCCCGAGCCCGCACCGACCACCTGGATGATCGACGAGCACTCGGCGTTCTTGAGCATGTCGCCGATGCTGGCCTTCTGGACGTTGAGGATCTTGCCCCGGATCGGCAGCAGCGCCTGGAACTCGGCGTCACGCGCCGACTTCGCGGTGCCGAGGGCCGAGTCGCCCTCCACGATGAACAGCTCGGAACGCTCGATGTCGGTGCTGCGGCAGTCGGCGAGCTTCGCCGGCAGCGCGCTGGACTCGAGGGCGTTCTTGCGTCGCTGGGCGTCGCGTTGCTGGCGCGCTGCCAGCCGCGTGCGCGAGGCGCCGACGACCTTCTCCAGCACCTGACGGGCCTTGGCCTTCTGCGCCGCCTTGGTGGACGTGAGGAAGGCGCTCAGCTCGCGGGTGACGATCTTGTTCACGATGCGCGTGACCGCCGGGGTGCCCAGCACCTCCTTCGTCTGCCCCTCGAACTGCGGCTCGGCCAGGTTGACGGTGACGACGGCGGTGAGGCCCTCGAGCACGTCCTCCTTCGTGACGTCCGGGTCGCCGTTCTTGAGCAGCCGGGTGTTGCGGAGCACCTCGTTGAAGGTCTTGGTGATGCCGCGCTCGAACCCCGAGACGTGCGTGCCGCCCTTAGGCGTCGCGATGATGTTGACGAACGACTTCATGACCGTGTCGTAGTCGGTGCCCCACCGCAGCGCGATGTCGACGCCCAGGGTGCGCTCGACGTCCTGCGGGGTCATGTGACCCTTCGTGTCCAGCACGGGGACCGTCTCGACGAAGGTGTCCTCGCCCTGGATCCGCAGGACGTCGCAGACCGGCGCGTCGGGCGCCAGGAAGTCGCAGAACTCCGAGATGCCGCCCTCGTGGAAGAACTCCTCCTCGCGCGGCTCCTCGCCCCGCTCGTCGCGGATGACGATGCGCAGGCCCGGCACGAGGAAGGACGTCTGACGGGCGCGGCCGACCAGGTCCTCGTACGAGAACTTGGCGCCCTTGATGAAGATCTGCGGGTCGGCCCAGTAGCGCACGCGGGTGCCGGTGCGCGACTTGGCGACCTTGCCGATCTTGCGCAGCGTGTTGTCGGGGGTGAAGTCCGCGTCGGCGCCGTCACCGGCGAAGACGCCCGGCGTGCCGCGACGGAACGACATGGCCCACGTGGCGCCGCCCTTGTCGACCTCGACGTCGAGGCGCTCGGACAGCGCGTTGACGACCGAGGCACCCACGCCGTGCAGGCCGCCGGTGGCGTTGTAGGACCCGCCGCCGAACTTTCCGCCGGCGTGCAGTTTGGTGTAGACGACCTCGACGCCGGTCAGGCCGGTCTTGGGCTCGATGTCGACCGGGACGCCACGGCCGTCGTCACGGACCTCGACGGACCCGTCGGCGTACAGGATGACGCCGATGTGCGAGCCGTGGCCACCGAGCGCTTCGTCGACGGAGTTGTCGATGATCTCCCACAGGCAGTGCATGAGCCCACGCGTGTCGGTCGAGCCGATGTACATGCCGGGCCGCTTGCGCACCGCTTCGAGTCCCTCGAGGACGAGCAGATTGCGTGCGTCGTAAGTCGAAATGTCCTGTTCCTCCTGATCAGGTTCCCCACCTGCCACCGTATCGACCCGCACCCATCGGATCGGGACGTGACACGCGGCCCCCGCGTGTTCGTGCGGATTTGGCTCGGTGAGAGAGTATTCATGGTGTAGTTCGACCCATCTCCCCCCGACGAAACGAGGACACCGTGAACGCCACTGCCGAGTTCCCCGCCCTCACCACCGCCGACCGCTGCGACCGTTGCGGCGCGCAGGCCTTTGTCCGCGTCGAGCTCTCTGCCGGCACCGACCTGATGTTCTGTGCCCACCACGGCCGTCAGCACGAGGAGCGGCTGCGTGAGATCGCCGTGTCCTACCGCGACGAGAGCGACCGCCTGTCGGTCTGAGTCCGGTCGGGCCCGGCCCGAAGACCCCGAGCAACGAGAACGGCTCGCGGCGCGCATCCCCTCTCGGGGCGCGTACCGCGAGCCGTTGCCGTTGGCGGGCCCAGGACGTGCGGGCTCAGTACTTGAACGCGCCGTAGGCCTTCGTCTGCGTGACCGAGCGCCAGTGCTCGACGTAGGCGTCGTAGACGTCCGCGTCGGACGTGATCGTGGTGATCTCGTCGCTGGCGACCAGGTTCGAGCCGGTCAGGTTGGCCGAGCCGGCGACCGTCATCTTGACCCGCGAGCCGCCCTTGGGCCAGGCGCGGCCGTTCGGCAGCCGCTCCTCGGGGTTCAGCCGGTTCGGCGTCATCTTGGCGTCGATGAGGATCGGCTTGCACACGCGCAGCACCTGACGGCAGTGCTCGAGGTAGTTCTTCTTGTTGTCGTCCTTGAACCCGACCACCGAGACGCGGCAGCCGCCGTTGTTCAGCGCGGCGAGCTTGTACGCCAGCGCGATGCGGCGGTACTTGAAGCGGTTCTCCATCACGCGGATGCGGCACTGCTCGTCCGGGACGACACGGTTCAGCACGTTGAGGATGGGATCGCGACCGTTCGTGGGCGTGGCCCGCAGCGGGGACACGTGGACGGTGTAGTTGGACAGGTTCGAGTACAGGACGCCGCGGCGCGCGAAGGCGCTCGTGTACCCGTCGCGGGTCGCGGTCTTGTAGCCGTAGCGGCTGTTGCGCTTGGCGATGTAGCGGCCGTAGTCCTTGCCGATCTTGCGCTTGGCCCACATGTCGTTCCAGACTGCGCTCATCTGGTACCACAGCTTCTTGTCGTTGTAGACGGTCGTGCCGTTGTTGTACGTGCGCTCGGCGCTGCGGCCACCGAAGTTGCTCGAGCCGGTCCACACGACACCCCGGGCGCGCTTGCCGCTGCGGGTGTAGGTGTCGCTGACCATGACGATCTTGGAGTGCATGAGCGCCCCGTTGACTCGCGAGAGGCAGGCCATGGACTTGCCGTTGGAGCAGGTCTTGAACTTGCCGTACTTGGTGGCGTTGAGCTGCTTCCTCAGCTTGTTCGACGCGGGCGACTGGTGCGCGTTCGGGTGGATGAAGCGCACCTTCACGCCGGCCTTGGCGGCCTTGACCAGCTCACGGCCGACCCGGACCGAGTCCTCCATGCGGGAGTTCGCGGCGTACACCGACGTCGCGCGGCGCTGGCTCTTGGACTTCATCTTGCCGTCGGGGGTCTGGTACGACCCACGGATCAGGCGCTCGAGGTCGTTCAGCAGCGAGTAGTCGCGGTTGGAACCGCCCTTGTCGAAGTACGGGCGCGAGAAGTTGGGCTCGACCTCGACCGGGTAGGCGGCACCGAAGGGGCGCCGATCGGTCGCAGCAGCGGCGGCGGGCGCCACGGCCTGCGGCGCAGCGGCCTGCGGTTGGGCGGCCTCGGCCTGGGGGACGACCGCCGGGGCCTGCTCGGCGACCGCGGGCTCGTCGACACCGAAGGTCGAGCTGGTGGCCACGAGCGGCAGGACGAGTGCGCCGACAGCGGCGACACCCGCAAGTCGAAGCCGGTGACTGACGGACACTGAGGAACTCCCCCGAGAAGACAACGAAACGGTCGCCCCAGACTAACCCATCCTGACGGGGCCCTCGGGCACCACGGCATCGGCCGGTGCGGCGACACGACCACCCCGACGACGAAGCCGGCCCGCGACCATGAGGTCGCGGGCCGGCTCGGTCGGATCTGACTCGACTCAGTCCAGGTAGTCGCGCAGCACCTGCGAGCGCGACGGGTGACGCAGCTTGCTCATCGTCTTGGACTCGATCTGGCGGATGCGCTCACGCGTGACGCCGTAGACCTTGCCGATCTCGTCGAGCGTCTTGGGCTGACCGTCGGTCAGGCCGAAACGCATCGACACGACACCGGACTCGCGCTCGCTGAGCGTGTCCAGGACCGCGTGCAGCTGCTCCTGCAGCAGGGTGAACGACACGGCGTCGGCCGGGACGATCGCCTCGGAGTCCTCGATGAGGTCGCCGAACTCGCTGTCGCCGTCCTCGCCCAGCGGCGTGTGGAGGCTGATCGGCTCACGGCCGTACTTCTGGACCTCGACGACCTTCTCGGGCGTCATGTCCAGCTCGATGGCCAGTTCCTCGGGGGTGGGCTCGCGACCGAGGTCCTGCAGCATCTGACGCTGGACACGGGCCAGCTTGTTGATGACCTCGACCATGTGCACCGGGATGCGGATGGTGCGGGCCTGGTCGGCCATGGCGCGCGTGATGGCCTGACGGATCCACCACGTGGCGTACGTCGAGAACTTGAAGCCCTTGGTGTAGTCGAACTTCTCGACCGCGCGGATCAGACCGAGGTTGCCCTCCTGGATCAGGTCCAGGAACAGCATGCCGCGACCGGTGTAGCGCTTGGCCAGCGAGACGACGAGTCGCAGGTTGGCCTCGAGCAGGTGGTTCTTGGCGCGGCGGCCGTCGACGATGATCCACTCGAGCTCCTCGCGGAGCTTGTCGTTTACGCGCTTGGACTTGGCCAGCTTCTCCTCGGCGAACAGGCCCGCCTCGATGCGCTTGGCCAGCTCGACCTCCTCGGCGGCGGTCAGCAGGGCGACCTTGCCGATCAGCTTCAGGTAGTCCTTGACCGGGTCGGCCGTCGCGCCGGCGACGGTCACCTGGACCGCGGGCTCGTCGGTGTCGTCGGCGCTGGAGAGCGTGAAGCTGGCTTCCTCGTCGGCCTTGATCGTCGGGTCGGACGCGAGGTCCTTCTCGAACACCTCGTCGGCGATGTCGGGGAGCACCTTCTTGCCGTCGGCGTCCACCGCCGGGGCGGGCTTCTCCAGCACGTCGGCCAGGTCGATCGCATCGCCGAGCACGACCTCCTCGGAGAGCTTCTTGGCAGCAGCCTTCTTGGCGGGCGCCTTCTTGGCCGGGGCCTTCTTCGCGGGGGCCTTCTTGGCCGCCGCCTTCTTCACCACGGAGCCCGCGTCGTCGTCGCCTGCGGCGCCGGGGGCCTTCTTGGCCGCCTTCGCGGGCGCCTTCTTCGCGGTCGCTGCCTTTGCGGTCTGGGCGGCACGAGTCACCGGGACATCAACCTCACAACGTCGTTTCGGGCATGACAATGAGGCCTGCGGTCAACCTCTGGCACCAGTCTGCCACGACCCCCCACACGGCTCCGAATCGGTCACCCGACGGGCCAGGAGTGCACGGGTTCGCCCTCGCCCATGTGCTCGGCGTAACGCCTGGTCAGCGCGCGCATCGAGTCGGCGACGTCCGAGCCACGTCGGTGCAGGCGGTCGAACTGCTCGATCATCCAGGTCGAGCCGTTGCGCCCGGTGACGCAGCGTCGCTCGATGATCTGGAGGAACTCGTCGATCACGGCCCCGTCGACGCCGCGCTTCTCGAGTCCCACGTGGGCCAGCGGCAGCAGGTGTTCCAGGACGAGCTCACGCACCGGGACCGTGCCGACTCCGGGCCAGAACGCCTCGGCCTCGATGCCGGCGACGGCGGCCTCGTGGAAGCCCTGCTCGGCGGCCTTGAACGGCAATTGGCTCCACACCGGCCGCTCCTGCTCGGTCAGTGCCGTCACCAGCCCGTAGAACAGCGCGGCGTTCGCGACCGTGTCCTTGACGGTCGGACCGGCCGGCAGCAGCCGGTTCTCGACCCGCAGGTGCGGCTTGCCGTCGACGACGTCGTAGATCGGCCGGTTCCAGCGCCAGATGGTGCCGTTGTGCAGGCGCAGCTCGGGCAGGATCGGGATCCGGCCGGCCTCGACCTCGGCCACGGGGTCCTCGTCCTCGACGATCGGCAGCAGGGCCGGGAAGTACCGCGAGTTCTCCTCGAACAGGTCGAACACGGAGGTGATCCAGCGCTCGCCGAACCACACCCGCGGGCGGACGCCCTGGGCCTTCAACTCGGCCGTGCGCGTGTCGGTGGCCTGCTCGAACAGAGCGATGCGCGTCTCGTGCCACAGCCGCTTGCCCAGGAAGAACGGCGAGTTGGCGCCCACCGCGATCTGTACGCCGGCGATCGCCTGGGCCGCGTTCCAGGTCGGCGCGAACTCGTCGGGCTCGACCTGCAGGTGCAGCTGCGTGCTGGTGCACGCCGCCTCGGCGATGATCGTGTCGATCGTCGTCCGCAACCGCTGGACGCCGTTGATGACGATGTGGATGTCCTCACCGCGCGCGGTCAGGATCTGGTCGGACAGCAGGTGGTACCGCGGGTTGGTCGAGATCGCCTCGCGCGTGAGATGCCGCGAGTCCAGGGTGGGCAGGATGCCGATCATCAGCATCTCCGTGCCGATGCCGCGGGCCTTGTCCTGCGCCGTGTTGAGGTCGTCGCGCATCCGGTCGGACATGGCGGCCAGACCCCGACCGGCGACCGGCGACGGCGGCACGTTGATCTCGACGTTGAACTGGCCCAGCTCGGTCTGGAAGTCCTCGGCCGCGATCACGTCGAGCGTCTCGGAGTTCCGCAGCGCGGGGTCGCCGACCTCGTCGACCAGGTTGAACTCGATCTCGATGCCGACGTGCGGATCGGGCACGGAGAAGTCCTGCTGGCCCAGCATCGCGGCCAGGACATCGAGGTTCCGGCGCACCTTCGCGCGGTAGCGTGCGCGGTCCTCGCCGGTGAACTCCCGGGCTTCGACGTCTTGTCCCATGCAGACACCCTAGGACGGATCAGGCCGTCACATCAGCCTGAGACCACCGGTCAGGATGGACGCCGGCCTCGAGCACGTCCTGCAGCAACAGACCCATCCGGTAGCGGGGCTCCAGACGCAGCGCCCGGTCCAGGGCGACGAGGGCCCGCGCGCCGTCGCCCATCTGCCAGGCGGCGAATCCCGTGAGGCACAACGGGGCCGGGGCGAAGTCCGGTGACGCGACCCGTGAGACCGCCGCCCAGAGGCGGTGCATGCCGCGTGCGTTGTCCCGCCCGATCCCCGGCCAGACGGCGTCCCGCACGTTCATCGACGACGTCAGGACCGCGAGCTCGACCAGGTCCTCCTCCGCCAGATCAGCGCCACCGAGGGCACGTTCGACGAGGTGAGCGACGCGCGCCCGCTCGGCCGTGAGGAAGCGGGCCGGATCGGTCGTCGTCGCGCGCTCGAGGAAGCGTTCGAGGGCGACGTCGTGGGTCCGGTCGAGTCGTTCCTCGTCCTGCTCCGCAGGTGGCGCCACCTCGTTCGCGAGCTCGGACCGGTCCGCCAGGATCACCTGGCCCTGCGCGACGGCGCGCACGATCGCCTCGTGATGACGGTCGAGGGCGTAGGCCACTCCCTCCTCGGGGTGCCCCGGCACCGCGGACCACACGCGGTCCTCGTCGGCCCAGAGCACCAACCAGGAGCGTCCGACCGGCAGGGCGTCGCGCAGGGCCGTGACCATGATGCGCGCGCGCTCGGCGTCGGCGGACAGCGCGATCAGGAAGAAGCCCTCCCGTCCATGGCGGACGAGGTGCTCGGCGAGCCCCGCCGCCACGGCCTTCTCGCGGCCGCGCGGCGGCAGGTCGTGTCGCAGGCGGAACCCGAACCGGCACGTCGGCCCGGACACCGACAGGCCGATCACGCACTCGCGCGGCACGAAGCCGAACAGGGTGGGCAGGGCGTTCAGGAGGTCGTCGAAGGAGTCGACCCGGAACATCTCGTCGTCGTTCATGCCCTGAGCCTCGTGCTCAGGGGCGCCCGGCAGAACCCGCCGGCACCCGGTTGTGGACGGGCTCCCGACGGAGCTCGACGCTGTGGACCGTCAGCCGGCCCGACCGCGTCGTGGGCCCGCCACGGCGACGGCCGCACCCACCAGGGCCGCGAATCCCACGACCGCCACCGCGACCTGACGGCCGTCCGCCCCGGCCGGGACCTCCTGCGGGACGCTCACCGTCATGGCCGGGTCGACGGTCTCGGCGGAGGTTGTGAACCCCGGCGTGGACCGGGTGTCGCTCGTCCCGTCGTCGCATCGCTGCTCGGCCATGAGCGTGACCCGCTCCCCCGCCGGCGCGCCGATCCGCGCCGTGAGGAGGAACTCGGCCACCTGTCCCGCGGGCAACGCGCCTCCGGCGAAGTCCACGCGCCGACCGTCCAGGACACCGGTCCAGCCGTCGGGCGCGGTCGCACTGACCACCGCGGACCCCTCAGGGACCTCCAGCGTCAGCCCGGTGGTGTCGGCATCGCCGCACCCCGGCGCGACGGCGACGACGAGGGCGACGGTCCCGTCCCCCTGCGGCACCACCGCGTCGACGGTCACGTCCGCGGCTGCCGGCGACGCGCCGGCCACCAGCACGAAGGGCAGGGCGACCAGGGCGCCCGCGAGTCGACGCCCGCTGCGGGTCCTCATGGGATCTGCACCTCTCCGGAGACGACGGGCTCCTCGAATCGATCGATTCGCACCGCGACGGACACGCGCCACGCACCGGCGAGCGGGAGGTCGGCGGTGGCCTGCCAGTGTCCCGCCCGCGTCCTGGTCAGGGTCCGGTTCAGCGCACCCACCCCCGCCTCCTCGAGCCCCAGTTGCAGGCGAGGGGCGTCCGGGACGTCGACCGCCGCGCCCTCACGGTCGGTCAGGGAGACCTGGATCGCATTGGTGCCGCGCCGCGCCGGGGAGACCACGACGGTCACCCGGTGGGCGTCGTCCAGGTCGAGCTCGAGGCGCTGCACGGTCGGGACACCGGTGACCACGGTGTCGGCCCGAGGCGGAGGGGTCTGACCCACGAGCACTCCCGTGGCGACCAGCACGCCGGCGACGACGATCAGCTCGAAGGTCACGGTGCGTCGCAGCAGCGCGGTCGCGGCCCCCGCCTCGCGCCCGGTCAGTCGACGCACCAGGACGAAGCGGTTCCACGCGGCCACGGCGACGACGGGCACGAGCAGCAGAGCCTTCACCAGCACGGCTCGGCCGTAGCCGGTCTGCCAGAGCGCGGGCAGCGAGTCCGCGATCCGCCAGTACAGGACGATCCCGGCGGCCGCCAGGGCCACCAGCACGAGTCCGGCGACCGCCGAGAACCGCGCGATCGCGGTGGCGCGGTCCGCCACCCTCAGCGCCGAGCCGGCAGCCAGGACGATGGCCAGGCCGACGAGCCCGCCCCACCAGAGCGCGGCGGCGCTCACATGCACCAGGTCGGCGGCCAGCACGAGCGAGGCCGGGCCGTAGCTGCGGGTGTGGCCCACCGGCAGCAGGGACGCGACGGCCAGCGCCACGCCGACCGCCGCGACGACGGGACGACGTCGCCGTCCCGCCACGGCGAGGGCGGCGCCGAGAACCACGACGAGCACCGCGACGCCCGCCGCCGAGGTGAGCCCGTCACGCCATGCGTCCACACCCCACGCCGACGCGAGGGTCCGACCGGACTCCCACGTGGCCGTCAGGGGTGCGAGCAGGAGCGTCGAGACGACGGCGAGCCCGGCGAAGCCGTACGTCGCGCCGCGGGTGCGGCGCGCGACCAGCGGCTGCCGGCGCACGGCCGAGGGGACGATGAACAGGGAGAAGACGACGAGCCCGGCGAGGCCCAGGACACCGGCGTACCGCAGCGCGTCGACCGTGGTCCGCACGACGGACAGCTCGCGCTCGGCCTGGGAGTCCGGGACCCCGATCGCGCCGGGGGTGGCCTCACCGACCGCGAACGTGAACCCGCCCGTCACGGGGTGGGAGTCCGCCGACACCACGCGCCAGGTCACGACGTGGCTCCCCCGCGGCAACGGCTGCTCGGGACGGATCGTCAGCACCCGCCCACTGACCGAGAACGTCGCCGGTGACGGCTCGCCCGTGGCGTCCAGCACCGCGTTTCCCGTGCCGCCGAGCGTCACGGGCTCCGTGAACGTCACGGTCATCTGGTCCGGCGGCGAGGTCAGCACCTGACCGTCGGCGGGGGTGCTCCCGATCGGCGAGGCGTGGCCGAACGCCGCGGCGGGCCACATCACGACGAGCAGGAGCAGCCCGGAGAGCACGGCGGTGAGCCGTGTCCTCCGGGCAGGAGCGGGCAGGGTCACCCGCGGCTCCGCGTCCGAGCCAGGGCGGTGCCACCGGCGACGAGTCCGAGCGCACCGAGCACGACACCACTCCAGCCCAGCGCGTCCGAGCCGGTTCCCGCCTCAGCGGGCTCGTCCTCGGCCTTCGCCGCACCGTGGCCGTGTCCGTGTCCCTCGGCCTCGGTCGTCACGACGAAGGGAGCCGGCGACTCGGGCTCGTCCTGGCCCTCCTCGTAGGTCTGGGTCCACGCGGTCTCGCCCTCCTCGCAGGTCTGGATGACCGGGAAGACGAGCTTCTCGCCCTCCTTCTCGGGCAACGGCAGCTGCAACGAGATCGTGTCGCGCATCCCGTCGGCCAACGGGGTCTTCGCCGTGTAGACGACCTCGGCGACCCGCTCGGACTGCTCGGCGCCGTGGCTGTCCGAGGACGGCGACTCGAGCTTGGCCATCTTCTTCTCGACGGTCCAGTTCGGGTTCACCGTCGGGGTGACCGAGAGGACCTCCTCGGGCACCTGGACGGCGAGCTTGGTCGTCGGCGAGGTCCCGCACCCGTGACCGACGGAGAAGGTCAGCACGGCGTACGACCCGGCCGCGGTCGACGACGGGGTGACCGACACGTGGGCCGAGGCGGCACCCGCCGCGACGACGACGAGGGCGGAGGAGCCGAGGGTGAGCGCCGCCGTGCGGGCAGCGTGCTGGGCAAAGGACATGGTTCTTCTCCTGGTTCGGGACCGCCCGGACGGGCGGGACTGGGTCACCGGCAGGTGCCGGCGACCGGGGCGAGGTCGACCCGGGAGAAGGGCGGGCCGCGTCGCACGAGGACGTGGTCGAGCAGGTCGACGTGCCGGACGGGCCCGGCCGCACGGGGCGGCACCGGGGCCGCCACCGGCCGGCGGGACCGGTGCACGGGACGCAGGACGAACGAGACCCGCGCCCACCACGACCACCAGAGCCGCTCGGCCACCGCGATCCCGGCGGCCACCACCACGAGACCTGCGGCGTGGGCGGCGAGCATCGCCGGCGTCGACGGCACGATCGCGTGGCCGTGCACGTACCCGGACACCACGTGGACCCCGAGCTGGGGCAGCGCCAGCAGGACGAGCGCCCCGGTGAAGCCGATCCGGCGGCCGGCGGCCCACCACGCGAGCCCGGCACCGGCCGCGACGACCGGGAGGAGGGCCACGACCGACGGGGCCTCACCGCTGCCCGCCACGTGGGCGGCGACGGCCATGAGAGTCGCCCACAGGCTCACCGCACCGGCGCGCACGAGGCGCGCGATCGGGGCTCCGGGGGCTGGCACGGACGTCAGCGTACGACCTGCCTGACCGGACTCCGGCAGCGGTGACGAGATGTTTACACGGTCGTCACCGACCCCCGTGCGTCACGACGTCGGACCCCCGTGACGGGCGCTGCCGCGGCCCGCCCCGGCGACGACTGCAATGACGGGAGATTCCCATTCGGTGTCTCATTCACCGTCGCGACACCTTCACAGCCGGGTCGTTCTCGTAACCCACCGGTTCCCGCGGCGACCGCCACGCGAAACGCACCGCATCCAGATTGAGGGCCGAATCGACTCCCCCGCCGAAGGAACTTCCCCGATGACTGTCACCCGAGTCCTGTCCCACCTCACGGCCGCAGCAGTGGCCGCGACCGCCCTGGCGCTGCCCTCCGCGGCTGCACACGCGGAGGCCACCGGCGTGATCCGGGGCACGGTCCTCGAGACCGGCCACGTGATCGCCCCCAGCCTCGACGTCTCGCTCTACAAGACCAACGGCGAGTTCGTGAAGTCCACCGTGACCAACTCGTCCGCCGGCGCGTACGAGTTCCGCGGCGTCGAGCCCGGCGCGTACGTCATCTGGTTCGAGAACCAGAACGAGGCCGTCCAGGAGTGGTACGACAACCAGCCCGACCAGGACCACGCCACCCCCATCACCCTCGCGGCCGGTCAGACCTTCGTCGCCGACGCGTACCTGACCCAGATCAGCGAGAACATCGTCCGGCCGACGATCACCGGCACCCCGGCGGTGGGCTCGACCCTCTCGGCCGCCCGCGGCACGTGGTTCCCCACCCTGGGCGTGGACTTCAGCTACCAGTGGCTGCGGGGCGGCGCCCGGATCGAGGGCGCGACGGCCTCCACCTACCGCCTGCGTGACGCCGACTCGGGGCACGCCGTCTCGGTCCGGGTCATCGCCACCGTCCAGGGCGCCCAGGAGTCGGCCACCAGCGCACCCACCGCCGCGGTGACGGGCGGCACGCCGTCGGTCCCGGCCGTCGCGAACTCCACGAAGCCCTCCGTGACCGGGTCCGTCGTCGCGGGCTCCGTGCTGACCGCCACGAGCGGCACTTGGACGCCCTCGGACGCCGCCGTCACGCTGCAGTGGCTGCGCGGGGACGTCGTCGTGGGCAGCGGACCGACCTATCGCACCACGACCGACGACATCGGCTCCGGACTGCGCGTGCGCGCCGTCGCGACGAAGTCGGGCTGGACGTCGGCCGTCGCCGAGTCGGACGTGTTCGGACCGATCGCGACCCCGGCCCCGGTGCCGAGCGCACCGGTCAACACGGTCCCGCCCATCGTCTCGGGCACCATGCGCGTCGGCAGCACCGTCACCGCGAGCACGGGCTCCTGGAGCTCGTCGGCCTCCCACACCTACCGCTGGACCCGCAACGGCACGACCATCCCCCGGGCCACCGCTCGCTCGTACCGGCTCACGGCCTCGGACGCCCGGGCACGGATCGCCGTGGTCGTGACCGCGACCAACACCGCCGGAACCACCAGCGCCACGAGCGCCGGCCGGACCGTCGCGAAGGCCACCGCCCGGCTCCGCGTCACCACCAAGTCGCCGGCCAAGGGGCGACTGAAGATCACCACGAAGGTCACCTCCGCGGGCGCCCGGACCGGCCGCGTGACGATCACCGTGAAGGCCGGCGGCAAGACCAAGGTCAAGCGCACGACCGTGAAGAAGGGCATGCGCACGATCACCGTCACGGGCCTGCGCAAGGGCCGGGCCACCGTCCGCGTCGTCTATGCCGGCGACGCCTCGACCACCCGCGCCTCGACCTCGAAGAAGGCCACCGTGCGCTGATGCCCGGCGGTCCGCCGCCCACCCAGACCTCGGCCCGCCGCCCCTGTCGGTCGGCCGAGGGACCGGCTCCCCACCCGGTCCCGACGGTTCCGGTCCCTCCGGCGCCGATCACTTCCAGCCCCACAAGGAGACCATGTGAATGCGTCACAGCGCGTGCCCTGGAGGACACGCAGAGTCGCCGTCGCTGCCCTCGCCCTCGGACTGACCGCTGCCGCCACGACCTACGTCATGGCCCAGCAGGACGTCAGCGGCACCGACTCCGGCACCAGCACGAAGTTCACCGTCGTCGGCGATGGCGAACTGCCCACCAAGAAGCCCAAGCTCGGAGAGAGCCGCTCGGCGCTCTCGGCCGAGGAGACGGGCTATGCCATCCACGTGGCCTCCACCGACGCCAGCGTCCCCTCGGACGCCACCGACGTCCGCGGCAAGCCCGGGCCGGAGTTCCTCTACGCGGACCTGCCCGACGTCGGTGAGGAGCTCAGCGGCCGCAAGGCCGTCGTCGCCCTCTACGACTACACGCACGACGTGGCCTACGACCAGATCGTCGACCTCGCCGCCGGCAAGGTCATCGACTCCACCAAGTCCACCAAGGCCCAGCCGCCGACCTCGTCCACCGAGGCCGACCTGGCGATGAAGCTCGCGGTCGAGTCCGACGCCGACCTGGCCTTCAAGGCCGAGTTCGAGGAGAACATGGGCGTCCCGCTCATCGATCCCGACCAGGTCGACTACGTCGCCGGCGCATGGGTCTACGACAAGACCACGAGCAAGGGCAAGGAGTGCGGCGCCGACCGATGCGCCCAGCTCATGGTCTCGACCGCATCCGGGGTGTACCTCAACACCTTCGACTTCGTCGTGAACCTGTCCACCCAGAAGATCGTCCGCACCCAGTGAGCAGGGAGAGAAGTCCGATGCGCAAGAAGACACTGACGCGGATCGTCGCCGCCGGCGCGACCGCACTGATGACGGCGGGGCTGATCTCGGCCCAGCCCTCGGCGGCGAGCGCCGCCGAGGACACGCCGCTGGCGTGTGCCGACAGCCTCGTCACCAAGAAGCTCGAGAACGGCTCCAGCTGGCGGATGTGTGCGCGCATCCACCCGATCAAGGGCCTCATCCTCGAGCAGATCGAGTTCAAGCCCGCCACCGGCGAGTACGAGTACGCCGGGTACAAGCGGGTCCTGGACCAGCTCAACATCGCCCAGCTGAACGTGCCGTACGACACCGGTCACGTCCAGTACAACGACATCACCTCCTACGGTTTCGGCAAGCAGTACCTGCAGTCGCAGGGCCCCGAGGTGTGCACGGGCGAGGCGCTCGACGTGGACCAGTCGTTCACGTACAGCGGCCGTCTGGTCGAGCGGACCATCCCGGGCATCTGCGTGCAGGAGGACCCGACGGGGCTCATGACCCACGCGCAGGAGACCCAGATCGGCGGCGGCACGCTGTACGCCGACCAGGGCACGGCTCTCGCGGTCTCGTCGATCTCCAAGATCAGCTGGTACGAGTACCAGCAGCGGGTCGTGTTCGACGACCACGGCCAGATCGAGGTCGGGCTCGGCGCCACGGGCGACATCGCCCCGGGCTGGGCCTCCGACAGCGCGAACCAGTTCTTCGGCAACAACCCGAAGACGGGGTGGCCGCTGTCGGGCAAGTCGACCGTGACGACCACGGCCGGGGGCGAGACCACCACCAAGGAGATCCAGTCCTACGCGGGCTCGCACTGGCACAACGCCATGTACAAGGTCGACTTCGGCATCGACAAGGGTGAGAAGCAGACCGTCGAGCAGTGGGACTTCAGCAGTCCCGGTGCCGGCGTGCGCGCGCCCATCGTCGAGGGCACCGGAACGGTCAAGAGCTCGGCGTTCTCGTCGGTCGAGAACGAGGACCACGACCAGTTGAGCTGGTGGCGCGTCCTGAACCCGAACAGCAAGAACAAGGACGGTCACGCCCGTTCCTACGAGATCGTGAACAACAACACGTCGAACCTGTTGATGCCGGACTGGTCGCCGTCGGTGACGTTCACGAACTACCGCTCGTGCGAGGAGTACGGCTCGGACAACCTCAACGCGGGCTGCCCGAACCAGAGCATCTTGGACTACGTCAAGAACGACACGCACGAGCTGACCGATCCGGTCGCGTGGGTCAACGTCGGGTTCCACCACACGGACAAGGACGAGGACCAGTCGCCGATGCCGATCCACTGGCAGAAGTTCCAGCTGGTGCCGCGTGACTTCTTCGCCCAGAAGCCGACCGTGAAGGATGCCCGCAAGTGCATCAACGGCCCGTTCTCCTCGGTCAACGCGGTGACCAAGCCGTGCACGCCGGAGAACACGGTCGCGCCGAAGATCAGCGACAAGGCCGACGGCACCGCCGCGGTCGTGCCGGCGGTCGGCAAGACCCTGACGGCCAGCACCGGCACGTGGCGCAGCGCCGCTCAGCGACTGACGTACGCCTTCACCTGGTTCCGCAACGGTGAGGCCGTGTCGACCGGTCAGGACTACACCCTGACCGAGGCCGACATGAACGCGTCGATCACGGTCAAGGTCAACGCCTCGGCTGCCGGGTTCCCCACGAACGTGGCGGAGTCCGAGCCGGTCGTGTGGGGCACTCCACCGACGACGGTTCCCACCGAGGAGCCGACGACGGCGCCGACCACCGCCCCGACGACGGCGCCCACCACGGCTCCGACGACCCGCCCGACGCCCGCACCGGTCGTCAAGAAGGCGTCGAAGCTCACGGTCAAGCTGTCGAAGACGAGGGTGAAGCCGGGCAAGAAGAACAAGGTCGTCGTCGCGGTGACCGTCGGTGGCAAGCCCGTCTCGGGCAAGGTCAAGGTGACGGTCAACGGCAAGGTCCGCACGCTGACGCTCAAGGGCGGCAAGGCGAACCTGACGTGGACGGCCCCGAAGAAGGTGAAGACCTACACGGTGAAGGTGTCCTACGCGGGCAGCAGCACGGTGAAGGCCGCCAGCACGACGGTGAAGTACAAGGTCAAGAAGTGACCCTGCGCTGATCCACGGACCGGGGCGCCACCTGCTCGGGCGGCGCCCCGGTCCCCCTCTCCCACGGCTCGCCGTGGGACCGCACCACCCACGATGGAGCTCCCATGCGCATGAACGTCGTCCTCCGCCCGGTCGCACTCGCCGTGGCCGCGCTGGCCCTGGCCTGCTGTGGCACCCAGCCCCAGCAGGTGTCCCTCGGAGGCACGAAGGCCGCCGACACCGCGGAGCAGCGCGGGACGGTCGAGCGCCCGTGGGGCACCGTGAAGACCTTCCCCCGCCTGCAGAAGGCCGAGCCGCCGAGCGCCGCCGACGTGACCTTCACGCGGGACATGATCATGCACCACCGCCAGGCCGTCGAGCTGTCCGAGAACGTGCGCACCCACCGTGGCCTCGACGCCCGGGTCGGCTCCGCCGCGCGGTTTATCATCCAGGACCAGAAGAACGAGATCACGACCATGCGGGCCTGGCTCCAGGCCTGGCAGGACTCCGCCGGCACCGAGAGCCACGACCACGACGCGGATGCGATGCCCGGCATGCTGGCGCAGGCGCGCGTCGACGAGATCGCAACCCTGGATCGCCCGGCCGCCGAGGTGGCCTTCCTCGTCGCGATGATCGAGCACCACGAGGGTGCCATCACGATGTCGCAGGACTACCTGCCCGAGCAGACGAACGCCTTCGTCCGCAGCACCGCGACGCACATCATCGGCGAGCAGACGACCGAGATCGCCTACATGAGGAACCTCCTCGACGAGCGGTGTGGCCCGAAGGGGCCCTCGACGTGCCCCCGCGACTGAGCCCGGCCCGTCCCCGGCACGCGGGCTGGTGGGCCGCGGCCGCGGTCGCTGCGCTCGTCGCCGGGTCGCTCGCGACCGGGGTGGTCGGCCACGCGACGGTCACCTCGCCGTCCATGGCGCCGACCCACGCGACCGGCAGCTCGGTGATCACCACGCGGATCGGCGTCGACCGGGTCGAACCCGGCGACGTGGTGGTCTTCGAGGTGCCGCAGCCCTGGCGCGCGGCGGAGCGCGAGCGCGCCGGTCGGTCCGAGGACTCCTCCGGTGGTGAGGCGATGGTCAAGCGCGTGATCGGCCTGCCCGGCGACCGGATCACCTGTTGCGCTCCGGGCGGCCTGCTGATGCGCAACGGGAGCCTGCTCGACGAGCCGTACCTGGCGGAGCCGCCCGGTGACCTGCTGAACACGACCTACGACGTCACGGTCCCTCCGGGTCACGCCTGGGTGCTGGGCGACAACCGGCGCCGCTCGTTCGACTCTCGCGCCATGCACGCACGCACGGGCGCCTCGGGCTTGCTGCCGCTCTCCTCGATCCGGGCCCGGGTCCTGTTCGGCTGGCCCTGAGGAACCGCTCAGTCCTCGTGACCGGGGTCCGTCGGCTCCATCGCCCCGGCGAGATCGCGCACCCGCTGGCCCAGCGCGAAGCCCGACAGGTCGGGGCTGCGGACGAGATACTCCTGCTGGACGAGGTGCTTGAGGATCCGGTAGGCCGTCGCGCGCGGCATCTGCAGGTTCTCGGCGATCTCGCGCGCCGACACCCCCGCTCCCGACCGGGCCACCTCCTCGAGGATCGAGAAGGCGTTGTCGACCGCACCGGGCTCGCGACCCCGGAAGGGCGCGGGCGGCACCTTCGGCTGCGGATCGGTCATGCCGGTGCTCATGCGCCCAACAGATCCGTACGGATGGTCTCGTCGTGGATGCCCATGCGGCGCAGCGCGCGACGCCGGTGGGATCGGAGCCACCCGAACCACACCATCGAGAAGACCAGGGTGACCCCCGCGAGCACCAGGCCCGAGGGATCACCGTCGCGGACGTCCCGGACGGTGTCGACGGAGGCCAGCGCGAGAGTCAGGACGACGGCCGTCGCGGCCAGGACCACCGGGCCGACCGTCAGCTCGTCGAGGCGATGCAGGAAGGCCGGCAGGGACAGCGCGACGAGGGCGTAGGCGATGAACAGGACGAACACGGCGGACTGCAACAACGCCGTCGAGAGGGGCCCCACCTCCCGACCGACGACCAACGTGACGGTGGCCGGGGCGATCGCGAACGGGGCGATCACCAGCAGCGCCCCGACCGGAGACGCCCACCGCGGGTGCGTGTAGCCCAGCCCCGCCGGCAGGATGCCCTCGCGGGCGAACGAGAAGACGACCCGCGCGAGCGCATTCCAGGCGCACAGGGTCAACGCCAGGAACGAGACCGCCAGCAACGAGCTGAGGACCGCGTCCGCGTGGTGGGCGTCGACCGTGTCGGGGAACCACCGCTGCGCCGGCCCGCGGGGATGGCCCGGAGCCGGGACCAGGGTGCTGGCGGCCAGGAAGCTGACCACGTACAGCGCCGCGGCGACGAGCACCGATCCCGTCATCGCCCGCGGCACGCTCCAGAACGGGCGCTCTGCCTCGCTCGCGAGCGCCGCCGAGGCCTCGAACCCGACCGTGATCCCCAGGACGATCGTGGCGCCCAGGACGATGCGCCACGGGTCGGCGCCCTCGAGGGAGAGGACCGCCGGCGAGGGCAGGCCCTCACGCCCGATCGTGAGGACGACGAGGCACGACAACCCCACCACGAGCGCCGACTCGACCACGAGGGCCAGCCGGGTCGCGACGCGGACCCCGCGGATGGAGACGACGAGGCAGAACACGAGGGCGGCGACGCCGATCCACCATTGCGGCCACGGCCCGGCAGCGGTCTGGCCCGGGGACGTCGGCGAGACGGCCTCGGTCGATCTGCGGATCGTCTGGGAGACCCCGAACGCGACGAGGATCCCGTAGCCCAGCAGCATCGATGTACCGACAAGGAGCCCCGGGAACGGTCCCAGCGACCGGGTGACCCACGTGTACATCGAGCCCGCCGCGGCGATCCGGGTGGCGAACTGGGAGAAGACGCCCGCGAGCAGCAGGGCCAGGCCGAAGCCCAGCACCGCGCTGAGCCAGGCGCCGGGGCCGACCACCCGCATGAGGACGAACGGGACGCTCAGAGCACTCGCCGCCGGGGCGATGACGGCCACCGACAGACCGAGCAGGTCACCGGGCAGCACCGAGCGCCGGTCCAGTCCCGCGAGGTCCGATTCCGCCCGCACCTGGGGCACCGCCGGCGGATGGGCGATCGCCTCCTCGAGTGCGGGCACACCGGATGGTCGGTTCATGGCGTCGCCACCCTAGGAAGGCGGCGTGTCGTGCCTGTTACGCCGCGGTGTCACCGGGCGAACAGCATCGGCGTGGGCCCGACCGGCGACAATGGCCCCATGCGTCCGACCGCCTCGATCCTGCACCTGGATCTGGACGCGTTCTTCGCCTCGGTCGAGCAGCGTGACAAGCCGTCGTTGCGCGGCAAGCCCGTGATCGTCGGCGGCATCGGCCAACGCGGGGTGGTGTCGACGGCCTCCTACGAGGCACGCCGCTACGGTGTCCGCTCCGCCATGAGCATGGCCGAGGCGCGCTCGCGGTGTCCCCATGCGGCGTTCCTGTCCGGTCGCTTCGACGCCTACCGGGCCGCGTCGGCCGTGGTGATGGAGCGACTGCGCAGCCTCTCCCCCGCCGTCGAGCCGCTGTCGTTGGACGAGGCGTTCGTCGATCTCGCCGCGGACCCGGACTTCGACCCCGACACCGTGCCCGAACTGGTGGACCGGTTGCGACGCGACGTCGCCGAGCTCACGGGTGGACTGACGGCCTCCGTCGGGGTCGCCACGTCCAAGCTCATGGCCAAGATCGCCACCGAGATCGACAAGCCGGACGGCTCGTTCATCGTCGCGCCCGGCACCGAGCGCGACCTGCTGGAGCCGATGCCCGTGACCGTCATCGCCGGGGTGGGTCCGGCCACGGCGGCGCGACTGCACCATGTCGGCGTGACCCGCGTGGGCGACGTGTGGCGCCATTCCGAGGCCGAGCTGATCGACCTGCTCGGCCAAGCCGCGGGGGCGTCGCTGCACCGGCTGTCGCGGGGCATCGACGACCGCTCCGTCAGCTCGCACCGCGAGAACAAGTCCGTCAGCACCGAGGACACCTTCGAGACGGACATCGTCGACCGCGCAGAGCTGGGACTGATCTGCGACGCCCTGGCCCGGCGCACGGCGGAGCGGCTGCGCAAGGCCGGACTGTCGGGCCGGACCGTCACGCTCAAGGTCCGCTACCACGACTTCACGACGCACACGCGCTCCACGACGCTGCCCGGACCGACCGACCAGAGTCGCCTGATCGTCGCCACCGCCCGGCGTCTCCTCGACGCGACGGACACCGGTGGCGGGCTGCGCCTGCTCGGCGTGGGGGTCAGCGGCCTGGCCGACTGGGTGCAGGACGACCTGTTCGCCGAGGAGACCGACGACGCGCCCGAGCCGCTCGAGCAGGAGCCCCGCCTCCCGGCCGACCCGCCGCGCGCGCACGAGTGGTCCCCCGGCATGGACGTCCATCACGACGAGTACGGCGACGGGTGGGTCTGGGGACGCGGGCTCGGCCTGGTCACGGTGCGGTTCGAGACGCGTCACACACCCGTCGGCCCCGTGCGCACGCTGCGCGCGGACGACCCCGCCCTGACACCCGGGCATCGTGAGTCGCCGTCGCCCGTGGCCGGTACGGTCGAGGAATGACCGACGTCCCCCGCGCCCCACGCCGTCCCCGCGAGCGCACGCACCACGGCGACACCGTGATCGACCCGTACGACTGGCTGCGCGACAAGGACGACCCCGAGACGATCGCGTACCTCGAGGCCGAGAACGCCTGGGCCGAGGACACGACGTCGCACCTCGCGGGCCTGCGCGAGCAGATCTTCACCGAGATCAAGGACCGGACGCTCGAGAGCGACATGTCCGTCCCCGTCCGCCACGACCGCTGGTGGTACTACTCGCGCACCGTCGAGGGCCGCCAGTACGCGATCCGCTGCCGCGTCCCGATCTCCGGCCCCGACGACTGGGAGCCCCCGGTCGTCGAGCCCGGCCAGACGCTGCCGGGCGAGGAGGTGCTGCTGGACTCCAACGACGAGGCGGAGGGGCACGAGTTCTACTCCCTCGGCACGTTCAGCCTGTCCGACGACGGCGACCTGCTGGCCTGGTCCGTCGACACGACCGGCGACGAGCGGTACACGATCCGCGTGCGCCGGCTGTCGACCGGCGAGGTCCTGTCCGACGTGGTCGAGGGCGCCGCACCGGGCGCCACCTGGTCGGCCGACGGTCGCTACCTGTTCTACGTCACCGTCGACGAGGCGTGGCGTCCCCACCGCGTCTGGCGGCACGAGCTCGGCTCGACCGAGGACGACGTCCTGGTCTTCGAGGAGCCGGACGAGCGCTTCTTCGTCGGTGTCGGCCGCAGCAGCTCCGACCGCTTCCTGGTCATCGGCGTCGGGTCGAAGATCACCAGCGAGGTCCGGCTGCTCGACGCCACCGACCCCACCGGCGAGTTCCGGGTCGTGTGGCCGCGCCGCGAGGGTGTGGACTACGCGGTCGAGCACGTCATCGTCGGTGGCAGCGACCAGTTGGCCATCCTGCACAACGACGGCGCCGTCAACTTCGAGCTGGTCCTGGCTCCCCTCGAGGACCCCACCGCCACCACGGTCCTCGTGCCGGGCTCGGACGACGTGCGGCTCGAGGCCGTCGACGCCTTCGCCCGCCATCTCGTGCTCTCGTACCGGCGTGACGCCACGACGCGGCTGGCCCTCATGGAAGTCGGCCCGGACGGCATCGGCGCGCCCACCGAGCTCGACTTCGACACCGAGCTGTTCACCTGCGGCCTGGGCGGGAACGCCGAGTGGGACCCGAAGTACCTGCGCATCGGCTACACCTCCTACGTCGAGCCGGCCACGATCTGGGACCTCGACCCGGCCACCGGCGAGCGGATCCTGCGCCGTCGGGCCCCCGTCCTGGGCGACTTCGACCCCGCCGACTACGAGCAGCACCGGGCGTGGGTCCGCGCCGAGGACGGCACCATGGTTCCGCTGTCGATCGTCTGCCGGCGCGACACGCCGCGCGACGGATCGGCCCCCGGGTTGATCTACGGGTACGGGTCGTACGAGATCAGCCTCGACCCCGACTTCTCGATCTCGCGGCTGAGCCTGCTCGACCGGGGCTTCGTCTACGCCGTGGCGCACGTGCGCGGCGGCGGCGAGCTCGGGCGCCGCTGGTACGACGAGGGCAAGCAGCTCGCCAAGATGAACACGTTCACCGACTTCATCGCGTGCGCGCGCCATCTGGCCGACGAGTCGTGGACCTCCCCGGACCGTCTCGTGGCCGAGGGCGGCAGCGCCGGCGGCCTGCTGATGGGCGCCGTCGCGAACCTGGCGCCCGACGCCTTCACGGGGATCTTCGCGGACGTGCCGTTCGTCGATCCGCTGACCACGATCCTCGACCCGTCGCTGCCGCTGACCGTCATCGAGTGGGACGAGTGGGGCGACCCGCTGCACGACCCCGAGGTCTACGCGTACATGAAGGGCTACACACCGTACGAGAACGTGACGGACGTGCAGTACCCGTCGATCCTGGCCGGGACGTCGCTCAACGACACCCGGGTGCTCTACGTCGAGCCGGCGAAGTGGGTCGCGCGGCTGCGCGAGGTCACCGGAGCCGAGCGGTCGGTCCTGTTGCGCACCGAGATGTCCGCCGGGCACGGGGGCGTCAGCGGCCGCTATGCCGCGTGGCACCAGCGAGCCTGGGAGCTGGCCTGGATCATCGACACGGCGACCGCGACCGCCGGTACCAGACCCAACCAAAGAAACTCCTGAGAACGGAATCCCCGGGCCCCGCTCGTCGTTGTACCCGGTGAAGCCACCGTCAGGAGGATCACCGTGGAAGACCGTGAATTCGAGGGCAAGGACAGCGTCGGCATGTACCTGTCCGAGATCGCGCGCACCCCGCTGCTCGACGCCGAGCGCGAGGTCGAACTGAGCCGCACGATCGAGGCTGGGCTGTTCGCCCGCCATCTGCTCGAGGCCGGCCGCGTCGGCCGGGCCAAGGGCGGAGCCCCGAAGCGCGCGACCCGTGAGGAACTGGAGTGGATCGCCGAGGAGGGCGACCGCGCCGTGCAGGAGTTCGTGCAGGCGAACCTGCGTCTCGTCGTGTCGATCGCGCGCAAGTACGGCCGCGCCCAGATGCCGATGCTCGACCTCATCCAGGAGGGCAACACCGGCCTGATCCGTGCGGTCGAGAAGTTCGACTACGCCAAGGGCTTCAAGTTCTCGACGTACGCCACGTGGTGGGTCCGTCAGGCCATCACCCGTGGTGTCGCACAGCAGGCCCGCGTCGTGCGCCTGCCCGTGCACGTCGTCGAGGAGCTGAACCAGGTCTCCGGCGCTCGTCGCAACCTCGAGCGTCAGCTGGGCTACGACCCGGATCCGGCCGAGATCGCCGCCGAGCTCGACATGGAGGTCGAGCGGGTCATCGACCTGCTCGCGTGGGGTCGCGACCACGTCAGCCTCGACTCCCCCGTGGACGAGGACGGCGACACCAGCCTGGGCGACCTGATCGCCCGTGACAGCTCGCCGGGCCCCGACCTGGCGATGCTCGACCACGACGCCCGTGACCAGCTGTTGGCCCTCGTCGATCGTCTCGACGACCGCGAGGCCGACATCGTCAAGGCCCGCTACGGCCTGCTGGACGGCCGTCAGCAGAAGCTGGCCGACATCGGCAAGCGCCACGGCATCTCCGCCGAGCGCGTGCGTCAGGTGGAGCGCCAGGCGATCGCGCGACTGCGAGAGATCGCCGATCCCGAACTGGCCGCCTAGGCGGCCGTCCCGGCCGGTCGCTATGCAGCGGCGTCCGGCTCAGCGAGCGCTCGGCTCGACCAGGTCCTTCCAGACCTCGTCGATCCGGGCGCTCAGTTGTTCCAGGGTGCCGGTGTTCTCGATGACGACGTCGGCGACGGCCAGGCGCTCCTCGCGCGATGCTTGGGCGGCGATGCGCGCCCGGGCGTCCTGCTCGGTCATCTGACGGTCGCGGACCATGCGGTCGACCTG
Organism: Aeromicrobium sp. 636; assembly: GCF_024433585.1. Classification (NCBI taxonomy): domain Bacteria; kingdom Bacillati; phylum Actinomycetota; class Actinomycetes; order Propionibacteriales; family Nocardioidaceae; genus Aeromicrobium; species Aeromicrobium sp. 636. Next base: position 169,365 of record NZ_WNJU01000001.1, on the reverse strand, counting down.
GAGCTGCTCGGGGACGTCGACGACGATCACGACGTCGCAGGCAGCGGCGGCGCCCATCTCGACCAGCAGCGGGTTGTCGTGGACGACGATCGCGTCGGGCCCGGCCCCCTGCTCACGGGCGGCGGCCAGGGCGCGGATCGCCGGGTGGGTGATGGCCTCGAGGTCCTTCAGCGCCGACGGGTCGGCGAACACGATCGCGCCGAGCACCGGGCGCACGAGGGTGCCGTCTGGCGCGATCACGTCAGCGCCGAACCGGGCGGCGATCTGGTCCAGGGCTGGGCTGCCGGGCTCGACGACGTCACGCGCGAGGCGGTCGTAGTCGATGACGACGGCTCCGAGCTCGGCCAACCGAGCACTGACCGTGCTCTTGCCCGACGCGATGCCGCCGGTCAGCCCGACGCGCCGTGCTCTCGGCACGCTCACAGGGATCCGGCGTTGCCGAACGTCGTCACGTGGACGTGGTCGTAGTGGTTGGCGGTGGCGCCGCCACGATCACTCATGCCGCGCCATCCCTCGCCGCCACGCTGGACGGTCCAGATCCGCTGCTCGTAGATGAGGTAGCTGACACCCAGCTCGACGCGGTTCGCCTGCAAGAAGGCGGCGATGTCCCAGCCGAGCTGGCCGCCGACCATGATGTCGAGCGAGTGGCCGGTGGCGTGCTCGCCGCGGCCGGCCAGACCGCCGTAGCTGGTGATCTGCGGGAAGCGCGCGCAGACGGCGCGGTAGACGCGCACCGTGTCGGCCTGCAGGCCGGACTCGATGCCGGAGCCGATGCCGCACGGGGCGGTCGACAGCGTGCCCTCCTCGGGGGCCAGCTTCGGCTCTTCCTCGTCGACGAGCTTCGTGGCGACCCAGCGCGGGAGATCGTTGTGGACGACCTGCGTCCACCCGCCGCGGGTCTCGCCGGTGACCTGGAGCGTCTTGCCCTTGGCGACCGTCGCCAGCACGGGCGAGTCCTCGGAGGCGTCGGCACGGACCGGCACGGTCTTCTGGGCGTACAGCGAGCCCTCGATCATGGCCTCGGCCTCGACGGCCGAGGGCAGCGGCGCGCGTTCGGCGCTGCTGCGGCTCGTGCGCACGGGAGCGGCTCCGTCGAGCGCCTCGGTGACGATGTCACCGGAGCCGGCGGGAGCGGACTCGGAGGTCGTGTGCGACACGTGCGTCGCATCCGCGACGGTAGCCGAGGAGGTGCCGAGCGAGGCGACCGCCGCGACGCCGAGCGAGGCGACACCGGTCGCGATCGCCGTGTGCTTGCGCGCACGGACGTACCAAGGGTCGCGGACCACGGGCTTGCGCCGGCGTCCGGGCTTGGAGGTCTGGGTCATCGATACCTATGCAGGTCGGGGGGTACTGCCGCTGGCCAGTCAACCATACTGACGTCCCAGATCCCAGTGAGACGGACAGGGTCAGGCGAGAGGAATGGGCGATGTCACACGATGAGGGCACCGTGCGGGCCACCACGGCCGCCGAGCTGCGCGATCTGGCGTCCCGCGTGGCCGCCGGTCTGCGCGGCCTCGGGGCCGGCGAGGGCGACCGTGTCGTGGTCAGCCTCCCGAACGGCATCGAGCTGCTGGCGGCGGTGTGGGCGTGCGTCGCGACGGGCCGCGTGCCCGTGCCCCTCGACCCCCGCCTGACGCCCCACGAGCGCGGTCCGATCATCGAGGACGTCTCCCCCGCCGTCGTCCTGGACTCCCTCGTCGGCTTCGCCGCTCTGGTCGGCGACGAGCGCGAGGAGCTCGACCCGGAGCCGCGCTGCCGGCCGATGCACTTCACCTCCGGGACCACCGGGCGGCCGAAGGGCGTGTGGTCGGGATTCTGGGACCGGGACGACGCCCGGTCCGCCGTCCTGGAGGAGCGCGACCTGTGGGGGTTCACCGCGACGGACGTGAACCTCGTGCTCTCACCGCTGTACCACTCCGCTCCCCTGCGCTTCGCGCTCGGGACGGCGCTGGCCGGTGGCGCGGTCGCGGTCCTGCCGGCCTTCACGCCCGAAGGATTCTGCGAGGCCGTCGAGCGGCTGCACCCCACCACGATGTTCTGCGTGCCGGCCCATCTGCAGCGGCTGCTGGCGCACCTCAAGGAGGCTCCGACGCCGGACCTCTCGAGCTTCCGCCTCGTGGCCCATGCCGGCGCGCCGTGCCCCGAGCCCATCCGGCGCGGCGCCCACGAGTTGTTCGGCACGGACGTCGTGTGGGAGTTCTACGGCTCGACCGAGGGCCAGTTCACGGCGTGCTCGGCCCAGGAGTGGATCGACCACCCCGGAACGGTCGGTCGGGCCCGACCGGGCCGTGTCATCACGGTCGACGCCGAGGACGAGCTGTGGTGCGCGGTGCCGCCGTGGGGGCGCTTCTCCTACTGGAACGACCCCGGGCGGACGGCGCAGGCCTGGCGCGACACCCCTGACGGGCCGGCCTTCACGGTGGGCGACCTCGGCCGCGTGGACGACGCCGGCTACGTGTACCTCGACTCCCGCCGCACCGACCTGATCATCAGCGGTGGCGTCAACGTCTATCCGGCCGAGGTCGAGGCGGCCCTGGTCGAGGTGCCGGGCGTCGTCGAGGTCGCCGTGTTCGGGCGACCCGACGAGCGCTGGGGCCAACGGGTCGCCGCGGCGTACGTCGGCGACGCCAGCGAGAGCGAGCTGCGCGACGCCGCGGCCCAGCGCCTCGCCCCACCCAAACGGCCGAAGGAGTACGAACAGGTCTCGGCGCTGCCCCGGACCGCGACCGGCAAGGTGCGCCGCACCGAGCTGTGACCCCTCAGGCGGACTCGACGCAGGTGAACGACCGGCGGTAGGCCTGCGGACTGGTGCCGCGCACCGCCCCGAAGTGGTGCCGCAGCGTCGCCGCGTTCCCGAATCCCACCCGCTGGGCGATCTGCTCGATCGCGAGGGTGGAGGTCTCGAGCAGCTCCTCGGCCATCGCGACCCGGCGCCCCAGCAGCCACTGCCACGGGGTCGTGCCGGTCTCGTCGCGGAAGCGGCGCGCGAACGTGCGCTCGGACATGTGCGCCCGGCGGGCGAGGGTGGCCACCGTCAGCGGCTCGGCGAGGTGCTCCTCGGCCCAGGCCAGCACCGGCGCGAGGGTCTCGGCCTCGACGACCGGCATCGGCGCCCGCACGAACTGCGCCTGTCCCCCGTCGCGATGCGGCGGGACGACGATCCGGCGGGCCGTCGTGGCCGACACCCGAGCGCCGTACCAGCGCCGCATCAGGTGCAGGTTCGCGTCGATCCCGGCCGCCGATCCAGCGCCGGTGACGATGGGGCCGTCCTCGACGTAGAGCACATCGGTGTCGACCTCGGCCTCGGGGAAGTCGGCGGCCAACTCGGCGCCGTAGCGCCAGTGCGTGGTGCACCGCCGCCCGTCGAGCAGGCCGGCGTGGCCGACCTGGAAGGTGGCCGTGCACGAGGCCATGATGGTCGCGCCACGCGCGTGGGCCGCGCGCAGGACCTCGCTGACCCGCGGGTCCTCGGCGCGGTAGTCGCGCTTGGCCGCCAGCGCCACGAGGTCGGCATCGGCCGCCGCGTCCAGCCCGCTCCCGATGACGAAGTCGAAGCCGCTGGCGCCCCGGACCACGCCGGGCTCGGGAGTGCAGGCGACGAAGTCGAAGACCGGGGTGTCGTCATCGGGGTGGTACTGGTCGCCCCAGACCTCGGCGAGGACACCCATCCCGAACGGCTCGGCCCGGTCGGACACGATCATCGCGATCTTCGTCATGCGATCCTCCTTGGCGGGAAAACGACGAGAGCTGTCATTCCCGCCACTTTTGGCAGGATAGCACCGAGCGCAGGATTGATGCCATGATGATCTTCCTGCTCCTCCTGCTGGCCACGGTCGCCGCTGCCTCAGCGGTGAGCCTGTGGTCGACCATCGCCCACGACGGACTCGGCGTCCGCCCCGCGCCCCGCAGCCACCGCACCGACCGGTTCGGCACGCCGCAGGACTCATGACCCCCCACGACAGAACGAGGCCCCGACCAACAGGTCGGGGCCTCGTTCGATTCAGCTCAGCGAATCACTCGCCGCCGGTCAGCTTCTCACGCAGCGCCTGCAGCGCCTCGTCGGAAGCCAGCGAACCGCCGGTCTGCTCCTGCTCGGCCGGAGCGGACGTGTACTCGCCCACCTCGCCAGCCTCGAGGTTGGCCTTCTCGGCCTCGGCGACCTGCTTCTTGTGGGCTTCCCAGCGCTCGTGCGCCTCGGCGTACTGACGCTCCCACGTGGCGCGGGCCTCTTCGAAGCCCTCCTGCCATTCGCCCGTCTCGGGGTCGAACCCGTCCGGGTAGATGTAGTTGCCCTGCTCGTCGTAGGACGAGGCCATGCCGTACAGCGTCGGATCGAAGCTGTCGTCGGTGGCGACCTCGGTCTCGTTGGCCTGCTTCAGCGACAGCGAGATGCGACGACGCTCGAGGTCGATGTCGATGATCTTGACCATGACCTGGTCGCCGATCTGGACGACCTGCTCGGGGATCTCGACGTGACGCTCGGCGAGCTCGGAGATGTGCACCAGGCCCTCGATGCCCTCCTCGACGCGAACGAACGCACCGAACGGGACGAGCTTGGTGACCTTGCCCGGGACGATCTGACCGATCTGGTGGGTCCGGGCGAAGTGCTGCCACGGATCCTCCTGGGTCGCCTTGAGCGACAGCGACACGCGCTCGCGCTCCAGGTCGACCTCGAGCACCTCGACGGTGACCTCGTCGCCGACCTGAACGACCTCGTTCGGGTGGTCGATGTGCTTCCAGGACAGCTCCGAGACGTGCACCAGGCCGTCGACGCCGCCGAGATCGACGAAGGCGCCGAAGTTGACGATCGAGCTGATGACGCCCTTGCGGACCTGGCCCTTCTTGAGCTCGTTGAGGAAGTTCTGGCGCACGGCGGACTGCGTCTGCTCGAGCCAGGCACGGCGCGACAGGACCACGTTGTTGCGGTTCTTGTCGAGCTCGATGATCTTCGCCTCGAGCTTCTGGCCGATGTACGGGTCCAGGTCGCGCACGCGGCGCATCTCGACGAGCGACGCGGGCAGGAAGCCACGCAGGCCGATGTCCATGATCAGGCCGCCCTTGACGACCTCGATGACGGTGCCCTCGACGACGCCGTCCTCTTCCTTGATCTTCTCGATGTCGCCCCAGGCGCGCTCGTACTGAGCACGCTTCTTGCTCAGGATCAGACGGCCTTCCTTGTCCTCCTTCTGGAGGACGAGGGCCTCGACCAAGTCGCCCACCTGGACGACCTCGTTCGGATCGACGTCGTGCTTGATGGACAGCTCACGCGAGGGGATGACGCCCTCGGTCTTGTAGCCGATGTCGAGCAGGACCTCGTCGCGGTCCACCTTGACGATGGTGCCGTCGACGATGTCGCCGTCGTTGAAGTACTTGATGGTCTTGTCGATCGCGGCGAGGAAGTCTTCTTCGCTGCCGATGTCGTTGACCGCAACCTGCGGGGCCGCAGAAGGAGTTGCGAGGCCAGAAGTCATGTAGAGGGGCTCCGATGGATGGATGGAATTGAAGTGCGGACAGGATTCGCGCCCGAGACCGGACACACCGGTCCCACAGCGCATCTCTCAGTCTAGGGCACATAGCCGACGCGGTAAAACCGGCCGCTCAGTCGCCGGGCGTCGCGAGCTGTTCGTCCATCCACGCGGTCCGCGCGACGATCCACGATCGTAGTGCGCCCACCTCCGTGCGCCAGGCCTCGGCCGGGTCCCCGCCCGGCTGCGTGTGGAAGACGTCCCAGGAGCTCGCGTTCTCCCATGGCGCCGGCCACACGGTGTGCCCGGCACCGCCGTCCGCGACGGGACTGAAGTTGGCGGTGGCCGCCGGGGCCAGCTCATCGGCGCGCGCATCGACATAGCCGGGCAGGGTGCGCAGATCGTCCACGACCTCGCTCCACCGCTGCCGCACCCGCTCCGCGAACCACGGATCGCTCATCAGGCGGATGTAGTAATGGCCCTCGGGCTCGTTCCACAGCTGCGTGGGCCACGACGAGAGCCACGCCGGATCGTCAGCCATGATCTGGTCTCGGAAGTTGCGCTGCAGGTACCACCCGGTGGCGCGCTCGATGCCGAACAGGTACCACCGGAACCGCCCGTAGGACGAGTCGTAGTCCCACGGCGGGCCCATCGCGAGCGTCCCGTCGGCCCGGCGGACCAGGTAGACGCTGTTGCGGAACGCACTGTCGTTGTTCTTGGAGAACTCGTTCAACAGGTACATCGTCACGAACGAGTCCACGTCGATCCGTTCGCGGTACCCGTTACTCGGGAAGTCCTCGGCGTAGAGCAGGTCCTCGAACCGTTGCACGTCGTCGCGCACGCCGGCTGGATCGCTCAGGTCGCCGTCCTTCAGGAAGACGCGCAGCCCTCGGTCGGTGCGGAACTGCGGATCCTCGTCGTCGTTGGTGTCGACCTCGAGCAGCGTGTCGCCCTCTCCCAGCTCAGCGCGGCCCTGCTCGGCCTCGATGCCCTCACCGACCTGGTAGACGCCGCAGAAGGCGTCGTTGATGCTGAGGGTCGTCGAGTCCAGGCGCGGCGCCCACGGAACATCGAGCAAGCGGGCGTTGTGCATCGCGACATCGTTGCGCAGCAGCGACCGGTCGAAGTGATTGGCCAGCAGGACCCAGTCCTTGCTCTGGTTGGCGCGCGCTCCGAGCAGCGCGACCTTCTCGTCCAGTTTGACCTTGTACGGTCTCTTGGCCGCGACCGTGGACGTCGAGTTGCCCCGGACCCGCAGCCGCGCGCGCACCGTGGTGTGCGTGCCGTCCGCCGTCTCGACCGACAGCGTGCCCGCGACGTAGTCGGTCTTCGACTCGATGAGCTGCGTGCAGGGATCGCGACCGGCGGGGACGTCGTCCACCTGGAAGTCGACCGCAGCGATGCGGCCCGAAGGGTCCGGCTCGGTCGTCGGCTCGGACGTCGGCTCAGACGTCGGCTCAGACGTCGGCTCAGACGTCGGCTCAGACGTCGGCTCGGACGTCGGCTCGGTCGTCGGTGGCGCCTCGGGGGGCGTCGGCGACTCGGGTCGGGGGCGGGCCGGAATGACCGCGGCCGGGCCGAGCACGGCTGCGGCCCCCTTCCACTTCCCCGCCTTCACACGGAAGGACCTACCGGCGAGACCTGCGTGGGATCCGACGTCACCGAAGTCGACGCGGCCGGCGGCGTTGCCCGCCCGGCCGGCGATCACCGTGCGCCACGTGGTCCCGTCGCGTCGCTGCAGGCTCATCTTGCGTCCCTGACGTCGGGGCGTGGTGGTGCCGGAGACCCGGACACGGCCGAACGCGTCGATCCGCACCGTCGCCGTGACGGAAGGCTTCACGGCCCTCACGACGATCCGCTTCGTGGCCAGCGCGCGGTACTTCTTGCCGCGGACCTTCGTGGCGGGCACCCGGGCCCGAAAGTACGTCCGAGCCGAGGTCGTGGCCGACCTGACGCGCACGCGCCCCTGAGCAGTCGTGGTGACCTTGATCCGGCGCCACGTCTTTCCAGTGCGGTATTGCAACACCACGGGACGCTTGATCTTCGTCCCGGTCCGGACGGTCACGACGAACGACTCCCCGGGCAGCACCGACGAGCGCGAGACCGTCACGGTGGCCGACACCCGGGCTTGCGCGGGTGAGGCAGACAGCAGTCCCATCAGCACCACAAATGAACTCGCGCCACACGCGAGAGCGCGGAAGGACCCTGCCATGTCTCAGAATCCGTTCAGGTCGAGGTCAAGAAAGCCCCCAGGGCTAGGCCGTACGCGTCGACGTCAGCGGCGGCCATCACCTCGCGAGCGGAGTGCATCGCCAACTGCGGGGCACCCACATCCACGGTCAAAATACCGGTCCGAGCGGCACTGATGGGGCCGATTGTGGAACCGCACGGAAGGTCGGCCCGGTGGACGTAGCGTTGCAGCGGCACGCCGGCGGCCTCGCACGCCGCGGCGAACAGTCCGGCACCCACGCCGTCGGTGGCGTAGCGCAGGTTCTGGTTGACCTTGAGCACCGGACCGCCGCCCAGGGCGATGCGGTGCAGGGGCTCGTGCTTGTCCGGCTGGTTCGGGTGCGTCGCGTGGGCCATGTCGCCCGAGACGCAGACCGAGGCCGCAACCGCCCGGAAGACGTCGTCGCGCGAGCCGCCGGCCGCCAGCACGATCCGCTCGAGCACGGACGAGAGCAGCGGGGAGTCCGCCCCACGCTCGGACGTGCTGCCGACCTCCTCGTGGTCGAACAGCACCATGACCTGCCGGGCCGCCGGATCGGCCGCCTCGACCGCGCCGAGCAAGGCGGCGACCGCCGCGGAGCAGGTCGCCTGGTTGTCGAGCCGCGGCGCCGCGACGAGCTCGCCGGCGACCCCGGTGCGCGCGGCGGGCCGCAGGTCGAAGGTCATGAGGTCGAACCCGGTGACGTCCGACGCGGCGAATCCCGCGCGCTCCCCCACTACCTCGAGGAAGGGCTGCGGCGTCAACCCGCTGATGGCGTCGAGGTGCCGCTGCCGGTCGACCTTCGAGCCGTCGCGGTCCAGGTGGATGGCCAGGCGCGGCACGCGCAGCAACGGCTCGTCGATCCGGACCAGGCGGGTGGTGCCGTCGCGCAGGACGACCCGGCCCGCGATCCCCAGGTCGAGGTCGAGCCACGACTCCAGCAACGGGCCGCCGTACGGCTCCAGCGCGACCGTCGCCTGCTCGCTGCGCCAACCGTCGTGATGCTGCTTCAGCCGCAGGTTCGGACTGTCGGTGTGGGCCCCGACGATGCGGAACCCCGCCGCGGCCGGCGCGTCGGGGCCGACCGACCAGGCGACGAGCGTGCCCCCGGTGACGATGAAGTGACGCCCGGCCTCGGTCGGCCAGGGGTCCCGCGGGTCCACCTCGCTGAAGCCCGCCGACCGCAGCCGTTCGGCTGCCGTCGCGCAGGCATGGAAGGGCGTCGGTGACGCGTCGACGAAGGAGATCAGGCGGTCCGCAGCGTCCATGGCGTCACCCTAACGACGATTGCGGAAGTCCTCGATGGTGGCCTTCAGACCGATCTCGGCGGTGGTCGACGGGGACCAGCCGAGCAGCTCGGCGGCGAGGGTGATGTCGGGACGGCGGATCTGGGGGTCGTCGATCGGGCGCGGTACGTGGACGATCTGCGAGTCGGACTCGGCCAGGTCGCGGATCCACGTGGCCAGGTCGAGCATCGAGATCTCTTCGGGGTTGCCGAGGTTGACCGGGCCGCTGGCGCCGGACTCCATCATCGCGACGAGTCCGGACACGAGATCGTCGACGTAACAGATGGAGCGGGTCTGGTGGCCGTCGCCGGCGACCGTGATCTCGCGTCCCATCAGGGCCTGGTGCACGAAGTTCGGGATGGCGCGGCCGTCCTCGACCCGCATCCGCGGGCCGAAGGTGTTGAAGATGCGCACGATCTTGGTGTCGACGCCGAACTCGCGGCGGTACGCCGCGGTCATCGCCTCACCGAAGCGCTTGGCCTCGTCGTAGACCGACCGCGGACCGACCGGGTTGACGTGCCCCAGGTAGGTCTCGGGCTGCGGGTGCACCTGCGGGTCGCCGTAGACCTCCGAGGTGGAGGCCAGCAGGTAGCGCGCGCCGTGGGCGTGGGCCAGGTCGAGGGTGTGCTTGACGCCCGTCGAGCCCGTCATCAGGGTGTGGATCGGCAACCGGTGGTAGTCGACCGGGGAGGCAGGAGAGGCGAGGTTGAAGACCTGGTCGAAGGGACCTTCGATCCCTTCCATCGCGGAGGCGTCGGTGATGTTCACCTCGAGGATCGTGACCTCGTGCGCCACGGCGGCGAGGTTCTCGCGCCGTCCCGTGCTGAAGTCGTCGACCACGACCACGTCGTGTCCCATCGCGACGAGCCGCTCCACCAGGTGCGATCCGACGAAACCGGCGCCGCCGGCCACCAACGCGCGCATCAGTGCATCCCTTCGTCTGAGTCCGCCAATGTCTACTGGCGAGTAGGACTCACGTCACACCCTACCTCGGTGTTCGTGCCGATCGGGAGGACTTGGCGTCTTCGCGGCGCAGCAGCAGCAGCAGGTTCCACGAGAGCACCTCGCGCACGACGGGCACCCGCACGAGCGGAGCGGCCCAGCGCGGCAGGTAGCGCGGGCGGGCGGCGAGGACGCGCACGTCGTCGCGGCGGCCGGACCACCGCATCCCCCACGCGACCGAGATCTTGAACAGGGTCTCGCCGACGCGGTTCTTGGGCGGGTGGCCCTCGCGACGGGTGTACCGCTCGATGGCCCGCCGGCCACCCAGCCAGTGCCACGGCGACGTCTCGTGACCGCCCCAGGGCGACCACCAGTTCGTGTACGACAAGAAGACCAGTCCCCCGGGTCGGGCGACCCGGACCAACTCGGCGGCGACGACCTCGGGATCGCGGACGTGCTCGAGCAGGTTGGACGAGAACACCAGGTCGGCCGAGCCGGTCGCGAAGGGCAGCAGCGCGGCATCGGCGGCGACACCACCGTCGGCCAGCGCGGAGACCTCCGGGTCGAGGTCGACCGCGACGTACCGGGCGCCCCGGCCGCGGAACTCCTGCGCGAACTGCACCGGGCCGGCGCCGACGTCGATCACGAGCTTGCCGTCGAGCGGCATCTGCTGCTCGACCAGGTCGGCCGAGTCGCGCGCGAGCGTGCCGTAGAAGTGGTCGGGGTCGGTCTGCTCGACCAGGAAGGAACGGAACAGCCGGACCGAGCGCGCGAGTCCGTCAGGGTTCACGACGCGCCCCTGGTCGCGGTCACGACGAGCGTGGGCCGCCAGCGCGGACGGAGCAGTCGCAGCAGCGCGGCGGCCGGCGCCAGCGCCATCGCCAGCCAGCGGACCCGGCGCGAGGCCAGCACGCCGGCGGGGCGATCCTGCGGGCGCAGCCGGCGGACGAGGCTGGCCCCCTCCATCGTCAGGTTGTCGGTGAGCGAACGCGTGACGCGCACGTCGACGAAGCCGGCATCGCGCAACAGCCGCGTGATGGACTCTGCCGAGAAGAACCGCACGTGGGTGGGGTCCTCCAGCAGCCACCAGGCGTCCGAGAACGACCGCAGCGACGAGCTGTCGGCCGCCGGCGTGAGGAACAGGACCCGGCCGCCGGGTCGGAGCAACCGGTGCGCGGCGGCCGACAGGGCGTGGACGTCCTGGACGTGCTCGACGACGTGGACCCCGTAGACCAGGTCGGCGGGCTCGGTGGACGCCGGGACCTCCTCGATGCCGCAGGCGTGCAGCTCGGCCCGCGCGAGCACCTGCGGGTCGACCTCGACGTGGAGCTGGTCGGGGTCGCAGCCGGCGACGCGATGGCCGCGGTCGAGGAAGCCGCGCAGCATGGCTCCGGCGCCGAAACCGATCTCGAACACCCGCGATCCGGGCGCCAACGGCGCCGCACGGCCGAGCGTGCGGGTGGTCAGGGCCAGCCGCACACGGTCGAGCCCCGGATCGCCGCCGTAGGCGACGTCGCGATGATGTGCCGGAGCCGCCTTGGGATCCCGCTCGATGTGAGAGCATTTCGGACAGGTCCCGAGCACCGAACGCCCGTCCCGCAAGGTCACGGACGTCGTCGGTGTGGAACACACCTCACAGGACATCGGGACCCCCTCGGACGGACAGGAGAGAACGCTATCAGCGGATTGCGCATCGCCATCCTCAGTTGGCGTGACCTGGAGCATCCCGAGGCCGGCGGCGCGGAGGTGTTCGCCGAGCGGACGGCCGCGACCATGGCCCAGCGGGGCCACGACGTGGTCCTGTTCGCCTCCTCGTTCCCGGGTGGAGCCGCCCACGCGCGGCGGCACGGATTCGCGATCGCCCGCGCCGGAGGGCGCTTCACCGTCTACCCGCGGGGCCTGTGGCACGTGTGGCGACGCCGCCGGGACTACGACATCGTCCTCGACGTCCAGAACGGCGTGCCGTTCTGGACTCCCCTGATCTTCCCCCGGCCCGTGCTGGCCGTCGTCCACCACGTGCACCGCGAGCAGTGGTTCACCTTCTTCCCCCGGCCCATCTCCTCGATCGGTTGGTTCCTCGAGTCGCGGGTCGCGCCGTTCGTGTACCGCCGCCAGCGCTACGTCACCGTCTCCGAGGCCTCGCGACGCGAGCTCGCTGCCGTCGGCGTCGACCCCACGAGGGTCTCGGTCGTCTACAGCGGCAACGAGGCGCCGCAGCACGTGCTCGACGGCGAGCCCGATCCGGTCCGCGGCACACGGCTCGCATGCCTGGGCCGCCTGGTCCCCCACAAGCGGGTCGAGCTGGCGATCGACGCCGTCGCGGCCCTGCGCGACACGTTCGAGGACATCGGCCTCGACGTCATCGGCGGAGGCGACTGGATGGACCCCCTCGTCGAGCACGCTCGCGCGCGCGGCGTCAGCGACCGGGTGGTGTTCCACGGCCACGTCTCCGACGAGCAGAAGCACGCGCTGCTGAGCCGGGCCGCCGTCCTGGCCATGCCCTCGATCAAGGAGGGATGGGGCCTGACCATCCTCGAGGCCGGCTACCACGCCGTGCCGACCGTGGCGTTCCGTTACGCCGGCGGCACGCAGGAGTCGGTGCAGGACGGTCACACCGGGCTTCTGGTGGACACCGACGAGGAGTTCATCGACGGGCTCCGCCACCTGCTGCTCAAGACGGACGAGCGGGCCAAGCTCGGAGCCGCCGCGCGCGAGTTCGCGCTCCGCTTCGACTGGCAGCGCACCGGCAACGAGCTGACCGACCTGGTCGAGCAGGTCGCCCGCCCCTGACCCGGTCGCACCGGACACGAGAGAGCCGCCGCCCCCGAAGGGGACGGCGGCTCTTGTTCTCGGTGCGGTGGCCCGTCAGGCGTTCGCGTAGGCGTCGTCGTCGGCGTCGGCGCCGTGACGACTCTTGAACCGGATGGCCAGAGCGGCACCGGCCAGCAGCGACAGGATCCCCAGGCCGCCGATGGCGAACGGGAGCCAGGTGCGCACGGCCTTGAGGGTCGTGGACTTGGAGCCGTACTCGTCGATGTTGGCCTGGATCGTCTCGGGCGAGGACGCGCTGACCGTGTCCATCGCGACGACGTCGTCGGCGCCGGGCTCATCGAGCTTCAGCCACTGCTTCTGGGCCTCTTCGATCTTGACCATGACGCCGGTCTCGGGCTCGACCCAGATGGTGCGGTCGTTCGCGTAGGTGCGGGTGGCCTCGACCGAGCCGGTGTCGGCCAGGCCGAACACGCCACGGGGAACCTCGCGGATGCCGAACTCGGTCTCGTCGATCGAGCCGCTGAAGCGGTAGGTGTTGATCGAGCCGTCGGTGCCCTCGACCTCTTCGGTGCCCTCGAACTCCATCTTCATCGGAGCCTTGACCGTCGCGTCCCAGTAGTCGTAGCTCTTCTTCTGGGTGTTGAACGGGAACTTGATCAGCTGACCCTCGAACTCGATCGGCTCGCCGTTCTGCGAGGCGCCGGACCACGGCACGGCCGCACCGGTGTACCGGTCGATCGCGAAGGTCTGCTCGAGGAAGTCGACCGGCGGGGCCTGGTCGTTGTTGTCGGTGCTCTGACCCTTGGTGAACACGGCGATGTCGCCGCCGTCGTTCTCGTCGGCGGCCTCCTTGGCCAGGTCGGGATCGCCGATGACGGTCGCGATGGTGGTGATCGGACCCGAACCCGGCGCCACGTTGTCGGCGTCGAAGAAGTTCGCGTTGTCGTCACTGAGGATCTGCTGGGTGTTCTGGTCCTTGGGGACCACAGCCAGGCGGTCGTACGCGTATACCTTCATCGCGACGCCCAGGGTGAGCAGGAACGCTCCGAGCGTCAGGAACGCCACGGCGCCACGAGAGAACTTCCGCACAAGTGCCTCCGAACTAGGGTCTTGCCATCGTATTTGTGAGTTACCTCTCGCGAGAGCGTAGCACCACGGATCATGTCAGGTGCGAAACCCTACCGATGAGTACGTCGGCGATCCGCGAGGGCTCCAGACCGGTCCGGCCGACGTCCAACCAGGCGACTCCGGCGGCCCGCGCCGCCGCCTCGTCGCTGGGCTGGTCGCCGACCATCACGACCCGTTCAGGGCGGGCCCACGGCGCCCGCGCCATCGCGTGCAGCAGCATCCCGGGCAGCGGCTTGCGACAGTCGCACGTGCCGGTCTCGTGCGGGCAGACCTCGATGCCGTCCAGCCGCCCACCGGCGCGGCCCAGCCGCGACACGAGCGCTCGGTGCACCTGCACCAGCTGCTCGCGCGTGAGCCGGCCGGTGGCCAGACCTCGCTGGTTCGTCACCAGGACCGTCCGGATCCCGGCACCCGTCAGGTCCGCCACCGCGCGGGCCACACCGGGCCGCAACCGCAGCTCGGCCGCGGACGCGATGTACCCGGGGCGATGGACGTTGAGCGTCCCGTCCCGGTCGAGCAGGACGAGGTCCCACGGGACGGGGCCCGAGGGAGGCGGGATCGGCGTGTCGTCGAGTCCCAGCAGCGCCTCGTCGGTCCACATCGTCAGGCGGAGCCGGTGGGCTGCGACAGGACGTCGACCGCCTCGCACCACGCGTGGGCCCACAGCATGTGGACCTCCTGGATCCGCGGCGTGAAGTCCGACGGCACGTGCAGCACGTGGTCCGCCCGGCCCGGCAGGTCGCCACCGGCCGCACCGGTGAGCGCGACGGTGCCGAGGCCGCGCTCGCGCGCGGCGTCGAGTGCGCGCAGGATGCTCTCGCTGCGGCCGCTGGTGGACATCGCGATCAGCAGGTCGCCGGGACGCCCGAGCGACTGGACGCCCCGGACGAACACGTCGTCGAACCCGTAGTCGTTGCCCACGGCGGTGATCGAGGTCAGCGAGTCCGCGAGGCAGACCGCCGGCAGCGGCGAGCGGTCGAGGATGCACTTGCCGACGAACTCGGCGGCGATGTGGCTGGCGATCGCGGCACTGCCGCCGTTGCCGGCGACCAGGATGGTGCCGCCCGCGCGCAGGGTGTCGACGACCGCACGACCGGCCGCGTCGACGGCCGCGACGAGCGCCGGCTCCTCGAGCGCACGGACCAGCGACGCCCACGCCTCGATGCCGAGCGTCTGGCGTTGGGCGACGACCTGCTCGATCGCGTCATCGGACACGGCGTGCACCGGGTGCTCGAACGTCAACTCTGTCCCCTCCACGTGACCAGCCCTTCCCTCGAGAACGTGAACTCCGAGACACCCAACCCCATCCGGGTCAGCTCCTCGGCCACGACGTGACGACGCTCGAACTCGCAGATGAAGACCAGGTGGCCGCCACCACCGGCGCCGGTGACCTTGCCGCCGAGCGCGCCCAGCGACAGGGCCTTGGTGATGGCCTCGTCGATGAGCGGCGTCGCGATGCGGTCCGACATCTTGCGCTTCTCGTCCCAGGCCTGGCCCAGCAGGCGCCCGAGCGTGTCGACCTCGCCGCGGACGAGCGCCAGTTTCATCTCGGCGGCGAGCTCCTTCTGGGCCCGTAGGCCCTCGAGTGCCGTTTCCTCACCGCGCTCGTACCGCGAGACCTGGTCGTCGATGATGTGGTCGCTGACCCGGGTGTTGCCCGTGTAGGCCAGCAGCATGTTGTGCTCGAGCTCGTGGATCGTCGCATCGCGGATGCGCAGCGGGTTGACGACGACCTGGTCGGCGAACTCGATGTAGTTGAAGCCGCCGAACGACGCGGCGTACTGGTCCTGGGCGCCACCGGGGATCTGCAGGTCCTCGCGCTCGAGCCGGTACGCCAGCTCGGCGACCTCGTACTCGGTGAGGTCCAGTCCCAGGTGCTGGGCCACGACCCCGATGAC
This sequence comes from Aeromicrobium sp. 636, assembly GCF_024433585.1. NCBI lineage: Bacteria > Bacillati > Actinomycetota > Actinomycetes > Propionibacteriales > Nocardioidaceae > Aeromicrobium > Aeromicrobium sp. 636. The sequence goes on along the minus strand of NZ_WNJU01000001.1, from coordinate 153,665 downwards.
GGCCACCATGACCGCGCTCGACGAACCGAGGCCGGAACCGGGCGGGGCGTTGGTGTGGATGAACAGGTCGAAGCCCGTGGCCGCCTGGGCGCCGGGGTACTGCCGCAGCCGCGCGATCGTGGCCTTCGGCAGGTCGAGCTGTCCGTCGAGCTCGAGGTCGTCCTCGACGTTGAAGCCGACCGAGTAGCCGTAGTCGAGGGACTTGATCGTGACCTGGCCGTCCGAGCGCGGGCGCAGGGTGCAGTAGGAGTAGGCCGAGATGGTGGCCGACAGGACGGCGCCGCCCTCGCGCTCGGGGAACGGCGCGACGTCCGTGCCGCCTCCGGCGAACGAGATGCGCAACGGCGCGCGGGCCCTCAACACGGGCCGGCGGACGTCGGCCGTGACCGGTTCGGGTGACACCAGATGGGACTGCTGTGTCATCCGTACTAGCCTCCAGACGTGATGCGGCGCCCGAACGGGCGCAATGCGACGACAACCTACCCGATTCTCACTGAACCCGGAGGCTTCATGGGTCACCTGCGCCTCGTGGACGGACTGCGTGCCGTCGCGGCCGGACTCGTGCTGGTCTCGCACGTCGGGTTCTGGAGCGGCGCCTCCCAGATCGACCTCGTCGGAGGACTCGTGGCGCGCGGCGACGCCGGGGTCGCGGTGTTCTTCGCGATCTCGGCGTTCCTGCTGGTCCGGCCCGCGATCGGCCGAGGTCTCGACGGCGCGCAGACCCCCGGCGGCTCGATCGGTGTGTACGCCGCCCACCGGGCCGCACGCATCCTGCCCGCCTACTGGCTCGCCCTCGTCGGCGTGCTCGCTGCGGCGGCACTGATCCCCTCGGCGGGCGGTCTCGGCGGTGGCGAGCGGGTGCTGGCCCACGTCCTGCTGCTGCAGGGCTACACCGGCGAGTACTACCAGTCGTTCACCCAGACCTGGAGCCTGACGACCGAGGTCACCTTCTACGTGCTGGTCCCGGTCCTGGGCGCGGTCCTGGCGCGCGTCCTGTCGCGCCGGGGTGGCGCGCGGGGAATCCGGTCGCTGCTCACCGCGACGATCGCCATCGGCCTGCTCGGGTTGGTCGTCCAGGCGGCCGCCACCGCATGGACCCGCGCCGGCTCCGACGGTGGCGCCGGGATCCTGGCCACGAGCGTCCTGGGCCACCTCGCCTGGTTCGGCGTCGGCGTGGTCGTCGCCCTGTTGACCGAGGCCCGTCGCCGTGGCGTCGGTCCGCTGGTCACCCGGCCCGCCCTCGTGGCCGTCTGGTCCTCACGGCCGACGCTCGTCCTGCTGGCGGTCGTGACGTTCGTCGTGGCCTCCTCCCCCGTGGCCGGCCCGCGAGACCTGGCCGCGCCCACGGTCGCCCAGGCCGTCGCGAAGGAGGGGCTGTACGCCCTGTTCGCCCTGTTCCTGCTGGCGGCGGCCGTCCAGGAGCCGGCCGCGGACACGCCCGCCGGCGCGATCGCGCGCGCGGGCGTCACCCGGTGGCTCGGCGACATCTCCTACGGCGTCTTCCTGTGGCACGTGCTGGTGCTGCAGGTGCTGTTCGCCCTCACCGGCGCCACGATCTTCGCCGCGGACTTCTGGTGGGTGCTCTATGCCACCGTCGGGTTCAGCGTGGCGCTGGCGTCGGCGTCGTGGTGGCTGGTCGAGCGTCCGATCCTGACGGCAGTGCGCGCTCGAACGGCGCGCGACACACCAGCGCGAGCGTGAACAGCCCCGCCGCCTGACCCAGGATCGCCCCGGCCGAGGTGCGCTCGACGACACCCAGGGCGGCCATCGCCGCTCCGCCCACGGTCATCGCCACGATCGCGGCCGGGACGACGAAGCGGCGCGGCACGCACCACGCCACCACGGCTGCACCGAGTCCCGCGGGCCCGCCGCACAGGAGCCCGACGACTCCGGACACCGCCCAGCCGATCCGGCGGTCCGGCACTGAGTCGGGCGCGGGCCACCGGTCCCACGGCAGCCGCGAGCGGCGCGTGACGAGTAGGACGGCGAGCAGCAGCAGGAGCGCGACCGGGCCGATGGCGAGTCCCCAGCGGTGCGCGTTCGTGGGCGCGAAGTCGATGACGACCTCGCCCGAGACCGCGGCGGGCAGCCGGAATCCCTGACGCCAGCCGTCGACGACGACGGGGTCGAGCTCGCGACCATCGGCTGTCGCCCTCCATCCGTCGTTGGCGCCCTGGGTGGTCAGGAGGACGGCGTCCTCCCCCGGGCCGACCTCGGCGACGATGCGGCCGGGCGACGTCTCGCGCGACTCGACGGTTCGGCCCGACGCGGGCGTCGGGCCGAACGTGCCCAGGACGATGCGCTCGACCTCGAACGGGGCCGGCAGGTCGGCGCGCACATCCACGACACCGGCGTCGACCCGGGCCCGGGACGGGCCGCACGGCGACAGCTCCAGTGGAGCGCCGGCGGCGACGTCCGCGCGATCGACGGTGCCGCCGAATCTCAGGACGGAGTCCCCCACCGAGATCGGTGAGCAGGGTACCTCGAGGGACTCCGCCGGCTCGATCGCCGAGAAGTCCACCTCCGGAACCGCCCAGTCCCCCTCGCCCGGCGCACGGACGAAGGTGAGGGTGATCCGGTCCCCCGAGCGCTCGATCGACCCTCCGGTGGCCGGGAGCGTCGACACGCGGCCGCCGGCTGACGCCCGGATCGCCGCGAGTCCGGTGCCGGTCGACTCGAGGCGTCCGAACGACGTCCCTTCCGGCAACTGGACCTCCACCTCGGCGGCGTCACGGTCGGCCGGCACGCGCCAGGAGGTCGCGGGGTCGCCGTCGAACGCGGCTCCGGGGCGGTGAGCGGGATCGTCCCCCATGCGGTCGTCCGAGGTGAACACGGTGGGCGCGTCCAGCAGGGTCTCCAGCGCGGACCCTCGCCGCGCGCGGGCGGTCACCGAGACCGGGACCGAAGCGGCGCCGGTGGATCGGATCGCCCACCGTGGAGCGGCCGCGTCCTCGTCCAACGGGCTGAGCACCACGCTGGTGTCAGCCAGGTCCACCGTGCCCGGCACGGCGATGCGCGAACCCCACGCGTGCGCGTCGCTGCTGACCTCGGCGATACCGCGGACGACCGGTCGCGGCGACGTCGGCAGGACCACGTCGAGCCGGTCGAACCGCTCGGTGCCCAGATCCGCTGAGCCACTCCCCCCGTCGAGCGTGACGCGAACGCGGCGCGACGTGCCGTCCGGCCGGTGGGCGACCAGCGTGACGGCGTCGACGGCCGGGGTGGTCTCCGCGGCCCGCACCGTGACCGTGCCCAGCCGGGTCGGGCCCGGGAGCGTCAGGGTGAGACGCCCGGCCGTCTCCTCATCGGTGAGCCAAGCGGTGCCGGAGTCGCCGTCGAGCGCAGCGGCAGGACCGGATCGGGTGCCCGACCACGATGACGCGAACGGGTCCGCCCCACTGCTGCTGGCGTGGACGTCCCGCAGGCCGACCCACTCCCGGACCGGCTGCGTGGCGGGGTCGCCCGCCGGTGGCAGGTCGCGCGCCCCGATGACGGTCGGCGCGTCGTCCTCGGCCGTGAGGGTCGGGCCGTGGGCCAGCTGTGCCGGCCGGCCGCTGTTGAACTGACGCCACCGCACGGAGTCGGTGACGACGTCGGGGTCCATGGCACCCGGCTCGATCGTGGTCCACGTGCCCGGTGGCAGGCCTTGGGCGGTGAGGTCGACGAGGGCCTCAGGACCACCGGCGACGCGCACCCCGGCGTCGGCGTGGACCGCCTCGACGAGGTCGCCGGACGCGCCGTCGACCGTCCAGACGGACAGGTCGCCGAAGCGACCCTGCTGCGTGAAGCCGGGCGAGGCGGCGAGCGTCTGCTCGACCCGGTCGGCCGATACCGCCTGGACGAGCGGCAGGACGCCGTGCCGGACGACGACGCGCGTGACACCCATGCGGGCCAGCACCTGGGCCAGACCCGGCTGGGCGGTGCCCGAGGACACCGCTTCGTCGATCCGGTCCAACAGCCGGGTCGCTCCGGGATGTCCCAGCGGCGCCGAGGCGCGGACGATGATCGGCGAGTCCGCCAGGGCCACGAGCGGCTCGTCCGACGTCTTGCCCCAGGTGAACTCGGCCGTGCGTGCCGCCGGGAGGACGAGGGTGGATCCGCCGTCCTGCTCGGCGAGCGCGTCGATCTCCTCGGCGGCCTGCGACCAGGCGGCCGGGATCTCGGCGTAGGAGTTGGCGTCCCCACCGCGCCCCGACCACAGGGCCGTCGGCGAGACGATCGCGGCGACCACCACGGCCACGGTGACCGCCCGCGGGAGGCGACGCGACCGTCCGAGACCGCGTGCCACCAGCACGCCGACACCGAGAGCCAGCGGCAGGCGCACCAGCGGGTCGGCCTTGTGGACGTTGCGCAGGGCGGCGCCGACCCCGTCGAGGAAGTCGCGCACGGGCCCGGCGAACGGCGAACCCAGCGCACCGGCATGACCGATCGCCATCGCCACGACGCCGACGAGGGCGGAGCCCACGAGGAAGCGCACGGCATGGCTGCGCTCACGATCGCGGCCGAGCAGCAGGAGCCCGGCCACGCCGGCACCCGCCACGACCATGCCGCTGACGATCGCCACCAGACCCTGCGCCTGGACCCAGCCGGACTGCCAGACGGGGTGCGACTCGGCATCCAGGATGTAGGCGATCCAGTGGTCGGCCCCGCGCAGGATGTTCGGGACCGACGTGACGGCCGTGGTGATCCGGGCGGTCTCGATGAAGCCCAAGAAGGGATAGCCGTACCGGCCCAGCACCAGCAGGGGCACGAGCCACCAGGCCGCGCCCACCACCACGCCGGTCCCCCACGCCAGCAGGGCCCGGCCGCGCCGCGCGGCCCGCGGCGCGGTGAGGATCACCAGGAGGGGCATCGCCAGGACGACGGCCGACGCCGTGGCGTTGACGCCGCCGAGGGCGAACGTGAGCAGTCCGGTCCAGGCCGAGGCGCGCACGAGCTGGCGGGTGGTCGTCCCCGGTCGGACCATCGTCCACGCCACGAGGACGAGCCACGGGGCCACGGCACCGGGCCAGGCCTCGATCGAGATCTCGGGAAGGACCGTGACGACCCGCGGGGCCAGCGTGTAGAGCGCCGCCGCGACCAGCGCCAGATCGGTGCTGAGCCCGACGATGCGGCGGGCGACCAGATGCGTGCCGAGGAACCCCACGACCAGCAGCAGGCTCCACCAGATCCGCTGTGCGGCCCAGTCAGGGAGCCCGGCCGCCTCGGACAGGCCCATGACGGGGCCGAGGGGGAAGAGATAGCCGTAGGCCTGATTCTGCAGCTCACCGAGGCCGGCGTGCGAGTTCCACGCGTACAGGGCGCGGGAGAGGTAGTCCCACGGGGCGACCGTGAGATCGAGCTTGGTGTCGGGCTGGATCCGCCCGGGCGCGACGACCCACGGAAGAATCGCCACCAGCAAAGTGCTGGCGGCGATTCTGACCCGCTGGGCGACGTCTGGCGTCGCGCCGGGTTCGTCGGTGGTGGGGTGTCTCACCCCGGTTCGATCAGGACTCGTCGTACGCGATGACGGAGGAGTGCGTCTGATCCTGCTTGACGGCGGTCTGGCTCGCGACGAGACCGGTGACCGCGAGAACGCCGAGGACGCTGCCCGCGATGGTTCCGCCGATGATCATAACCAAGCTCTCGCTCATGTGCCCCAATTTTCCGTAGTCGTGGCGATACTGCTCAGCAGCCTAGCAGGGCTTCAGTGCCCTGTCCCGCACTCATCTCGGTTGCCAATACGGTGTCTGCTAGGCGCGGCGACGGCGCACGGCACCCGCCAGCGCGCCCCCGACAGCCAGGACCAGCCCGACCCCCGCGAGCACGAGCCCGGCGTGGTCCGCCGGTGCGGCGCTCGGCACGTCGGCCAGTCCTTCGTCGCCCAGATCCCACCACTGCAGGTTCTCGGTGCGCACGCGCAGCTCCGCACCCGCCAGCTGCAGCTCGTTGAGGGTCGGGCCGGGCTGGTCGGTCTGGATCAGGACGTGGCGGACCCCGGCGGCTCGCAGCGCCGCGAGCACGTCGCCGTCCGGCGCGCCCAGCGCCCGGGTGACCTCGGCGGCCCGAGGATCCTCGCCGGCCACCCACGTGTCCTTGAGCGGCAACGCGTCGTTCACGCGCACGTCGCGACTGAGCAGGCGTTGCCAGGGATCCAGCACGACGCGGTCGTCGTTCCAGTCGTAGCGCCGGTACTGCGTCCACGGCAGCACGGCGACGGCACCGGGCTCGGCCTCCTCGAGACGCTCGGCCACGAAGGTGAAGTCGACCGGATAGTCGACCGAGCCCCACCGGCCGTTCGCGCCGAAGGCCAACCCCGGAAGCGTCACGACGGTCACCAGCCCGCAGGCCACGGCCACGGCTCCGGTGAACAGGCGGCCCGCGTGGCGGCGCGCGACAGCGGCACCCAGCCGCGCCACGGACAGCCCGACCGCGAGGGAGACCGCGACCATCCACAGCGCCGCGAACTTCTGCCCGTCGCGCACCAGGCCCCCACCGGGTACCTGGAGCACGAGGAACGACACGAGCTCGCGGCCCCCGGGCAACCCGGCGAGGATCGCGCCGACGAGACCGAGGACGCCGGCGACCGCGGCTCCCAGGTACTCGGGACGCGAGCGCACCCGGGCATCGGACCACGCGGCGACGACAGCAGCCAGCACACCGACCAGCGCCACCCCGGACAACACGAGGTTCTGCCGCTCGGCGAACCAACTGGCCTGGTTCCAGATGCCACCGCCGGTCAGCACCGAGCCGACCATCCCCCACGGCGTGTCGGCCCGGGCGGCGAAGGCGTCGACGCCGGCGGAGTCGGCCGCGGACGAGGCCTCGGAGCGCAGGTACGGGAACCACCACGACGCCGCCACCAGCACGGACACGAGCATCGCCCAACCCCAGACACGCCAGGCGCGCGGCCACGCCGAACCGGCCAGCAGCACCGCCGTCGCGGTGACCACGGCCAGCACCGCGCCCGTCGAGCCCGACAGGCCGGCCAGCGCCATCACGATGCCCAGGGCCCCGGCCCCACCCTCGCCGCGACGGGCGCGACCCGCGGTGCGGATCACCCAGAACAGGGCCGCGTACCCGAGCAGATAGCCCCAGTGCCCGATCGCCAGCCGTTCGGCCACCCACGGGTTCCAGCACGCGACGAGGGCGCCGGCCACGGCGGCCCCGCGCCCGGGCAGCAGCGCGCCGGCCCCGGCACCCGCGGCGACGAACACCGTGAGCAGCAGGATCTTCTGCACCAGCCAGCCCGGGAGAACCGTCGACAGGGCGGCGACCACGAGGTCGTTGGGCACCGCGCGCGGCACCGCGCCGTCGACACCGAGCGTGCGCTCGCCGAACCCGAGGTCGGGGACGAACACGAGGTCGTAGTTCAGCTGGAGCCCCGGCAGCAGCGCCGGACCCAGGATCACGACGCCGGCCAGCAGGCCGACGAGTCCACCGACAGCGGTCGGCGTCGCGAACCGCCTCACCGGCGCACCCCGTGCAGCCGTTCCATCTCGGTGAACGCGTCGCCCATCCGCAGGCACTGCGTCCGCAGGTCGTGGTGCTCGGTGACCCAGGCGCGGTTCACGGCTCCCTGCCGGGCCCGACGCTGCGGGTCGGTCAGCCATGCGACGAGGTGCGCCGCGAGCGCCTCGACCTGGTCGGCTCCCTCGACGTCGAGCAGGTCGTTGCCCGGCGCCAGGGCCTCGTGGTTGCTGCCGCAGCGCGTCGTGACGACGGGCAGCCCGCACGCCTGCGCCTCGACGTAGGCGAGCCCGAACTGCTCCTCCCACTTCCAGGTGGGGCGCGGCGCGGTCGTGAACACCGCGGCACCCCGCAGCAGGTCGGCAACGCCGGCGGCATCGAGCCCTCCGACCAGCGTCACGCCGCTCGTCGGGTCGTCGGCCGCCGCGCGCACGAGCGGCTCGAGCGGGCCACGCCCCGCGACGACCAGCTCGGCCTCGGGGACCTGCCGGCGCACCAGCGTCATCGCCTCGAGGAGCCGGTCGATGCCCTTGTTCTCGGCCAGCGGGCTGACGAAGGCGACGACGGGCCGCTCGACGGGCGCCGGCGCGGGCGTGAAGATCACCGTGTCGACCCCCGGCTTGACGACCCGGATGACCGCGTCGTCGAAGCGGTTCTCGAGCAGGTGGTCGCGCGCCGCGTCGACCATGCAGAGCAGCAGCTCGGCGTCACGACACGACTCCAGCGCCTGGCGGTACGGCGGCACCTTGTAGATGGGCTGACGCGCGAGGTTCTCCCACGTGACGACGGCCTGCAGCGGCCGACGGCCGGTGGCGCGGCGCCGCCACCGGGACGCCTGACCCGTCACGAGCGAGCACAGCTCGAGCGAGGCCACCCAGTCGAACTCGGCCGGGTCCTGGTCGCGCAGCTCGTTGACCCAGGCCAGCGCGCCGGCCTCGATGAAGCGCTTGATCGGGCGTCGGTAGGTGCTGGGCACCCAGGTCAGATCGCCGACCGGCTCGTCGCGGGCGAGCGCCGTGACCTGCGTGTCGCCCATGAGCGACATGTAGAAGAGCTCGCGGCGCGGCCGCTGGTCGGGCAGGGACACCCACAGCAGTTCTCGCGTCACTCCACGATCCTCACACCTGCACCTGACGGCGCCCCGCCCGAGCCCCCCACAGATAGCCCGCGGCCTCCATCGCGCGCATGCCGGCCATGCCGAGCGCGTGCCCGGGCCGCCCGAGCAGCCGGCGCCAGTTCCGGGCGTACGCCCGCAGCACCCCCGCGCCCTGGTCGGCCATCGCGCCGTCGTGCTGCTCGACGAGGGTGGGCAGGCTCAGGCCGTAGTAATAGCGCTTCTGCCAGATGTCGCGCAGGGTCAGCCGGCCCTCGTCGTGGTCGACGATGACGGGCGCCAGCTCGACCGTGCCGCCGGCCTGGCGGATCCGGAAGCGCAGGTCGGCGTCCTCGGGCCCGGACATCGACTCGTGGAAGCCGTCGGCCACCATGTCGGACCGGCGCAGCAGCCGCGGGTTGTGCAGCCACGGCGCGTCGAGGTAGCACTCGCGCTCGAGGGCACGGCACGCCGTCCAGAACCCCTGCCCGATCGTGCGTTCGGGCAGAGCGACACCCGTGGCACCGGTCGTCGCCGCCGTGCGCACCGCGGCGCTGACGGCGTCGGGCGGCAGGTACATGTCGCTGTCGAGCCACAGGATCCACACGCCCTCGGCGGCGCGGATGCCGCGATTGCGCTGGGCGCTGCGCTCGGGACCACCGGTGATCACCACGTCAGCGAGAGCGCGGGCGATCTCGTCGGTGCCGTCGGTGCTGTGGTTGTCGACCACGATCAACTCGACGTGCGGGTGGTCCTGGGCCTTGACCGAGCGCAAGCACGCCTCGATCGTGCGGCGGTTGTTGCGGGTCGGCACGATCACCGACACCAGCGGCTCAGTCATCGTCGTTCCTCCGGGCGAGCAGGATCAGGCTCCCGGCGACAGCCACCACGAGCCCGGCGGCCGCGACATGGTGGGGCACCAGGCTGGCCGAGATGATGTCGGCGGACAGCTCGCCGAAGGCGCCGCGTCGCCACTGGACGACCAGCAGCGCCAGGACGGAGACGAAGGTGAGCGCAGCACCCGAGTACACGAGGCGACGCGGGTCCACGGGACGCAGCCACATCAGGAGGGCCACCGCGACGGCACCGGCCAGACCGCCCCAGCCGAGCAGCAGCCCGGCTCCGGCCACGCCCACGACCGCCAACACCGGTCCTCGGGCCCAGGCCGGACGCAGGCCGGTGGGACCGGCTGGTCCCTCGGGCAGCGCGAACAACCGTCGGCGCACCAGGGCGCCGATCACCAGGGCGAGCGCGGCGAGCAGCCCGAGGCCGCTGGCGCCCAGGGCGACGTTGGACCAGCGCTGCGGGGCGTAACGGATGTCGATCGTGGCGGCGGCGCCGTCCTCGATGATCCATCCGGAGGAGAACCCGTCGAGCGTCACGGGCGCACCGAGGTCCTCGCCGTCGGCCGTCGCCCGCCAGTCGGGGTTGTGGCTCTGGCCCGTGACGACGGCGTAAGGGCCGTCGGCCACCTCGACGTCGAGGGTCATACGGGTGTCCCCGTCGCGGGTGACCTCCGAGATGATCGGCGATCCGAAGCGTTCGAGCGACGCCCGGGTGTCGGTCAGGCGCAGGGAGTCCAAGATGAACGCCGGATTGGCGTCGATCGTGTGCTCGCCCGAGCCCAGCCGGGTGCGCTCGCAGCCGACCCACCGCGTGCCCTGCTGGTCGGCGCGCGCCAGCAGGCCCGTGGCCGGACGCATCTCCAGCCCGGTCCCGTCCGCGAGAGCGACCGGCAGGCAGTGGACGTCGTCGTCCGCCTCGTCCATGGCGATGCCGGTGTCGATCTCGGCGAAGGTCGAGGGAACACCCGTCGGATCCCCGGTGATCCCGTCGATCGTGACGCGGACCGCGGAGCCGCGGACCGGCTCGTCGAGGTCGATGGTCGTCTCGCCCAGTCCGATCTCGGACTCGCCGACGTCCTCACCGTCGACGCTGATCGTCACGCGCGTCGCGCGGTGGCGCGACTGGCCCTCCTCGATGTCGGCGGCCCGCTGGACGATCCGCACCTGGTCGATCTCGCGCTCGTCGCCGCGGATCTCCCACCAGGCGCCGCGCGTCGTGCCTCCGGGCACCCACCCGGTGTCCTCGTCCCCGTCGGCGGCGCGCGAGGCGCGGTTGGCGGGGTTGTCGAAGTAGAAGCCGCTGGACTCGGACTCGACGTCCGTGCCGCGTCCCTCGACCCGGTCGTACATGACCTCGACCGGGCCGGCGACGCGCACGTTCGCGCTGGTCTCGAAGGTGCGTCGGTCCGGGAGGGTGACGATCCGGTTCAGGGCCCGCTCGGAGTCGTCGCTGGTGGACGTCGTGTTCTGGACCCGCGTCAGCAGGACGTCCAGGGGCGTGCGCGAGAAGCGCTCGCGGTTGGCCTCGTCCAGCTCCTCGTACACCTTCGAGAAGGTCAGCGGGGTGCGGGCGGCGACATGCGCTTGGCGTCCCAGGCCGATCTCGGCGATCCCGACGAAGTTGTAGCCCTCGCCGCGCGTGGAGTCGATCGAGACGGTCACCTTGTCGGCCCGCACTCCCCCGAGTCGCGCCGTCGCCAACCCGGACTCGGGAAGGGTGATCGTGTCGCTGCGTCCGCCGGCCGACACCGTCACCTCGTCGATCTCGACGTCACCGATGGGCAGCTGGGCGATCGGCACCTCGTCGAGCTCGACCGGCTCGTCGAAGGTGGCGACGAGACGCTGGCCCACGGCGGTGCCGAAGTCACCGAAGCGCCAGCCGGTGGTCAGGTCGCCGTCGACGGCGAAGTCGCCCGTGCCGAACGGCAGGTCGAAGAACGTGCCGCCCGACCGCGAGGTCGAGACCTTCACGACCGAGTCGACCCGCACGGTCTGGTCCGTCGGGTCGGTGCCGAGCGTACGGGTGGCACCGGGATCCTGGTCCTCGCGCAGCAGCGGTCCCTGCCCGACGGTCAGCCGGTTGGAGATGACACTGCGGCGAGCGTTCGTGTCGGTCAGCACCAGACGTCCGGCGGTGTCCAGGGTCCGGGTGAACTCGTCCGTCGAGAGGTTCTGGGCGTACCGCACGAGCGGGGACGTGTCGAGCAGACCGGCATCGGTCAGCGCCGGGAAGGCGAAGCCGTCGCCGGCCACGACGACCTGTCCGTCCAGGGGTACGGCCCGCAGCGGCTCGCGGGCGTTGCCGACGTCGTACACCTGGACCGGCGGCAGCAGGTGCTCGCCGTGGAAGAAGGGGTCCTCCATCGCCGGGGACAACGTGTTCTGGCCGGGCACGCCGAAGTTCTGACGGCCGAACAGTCCCGGGTCGGTCGAGATCCGCTGGTTCATCTCCGCCGGGCGGGCTCCACCGGTGTTCTCCCACACGACGTCGTTGCGCAGCAGCACCTGACCGGCGCCCAGGTAGCGCGCCATGGTCGAGACCACCGCGCCCGGCGCCGTGCCCGACTGCACCGAGCCGTCCAGCGCGGCGAGGAAGTTCACGCCCGCCGGCGAGGCGTTGGGGGTGGTCTCGGGCAGCACGGCCCGCCGGTCGAACAGGGCGTTGATGACGTCGTCGGGTCGTTCCTCGGTCCACCGGTAGAACGGCCGGACCTGGCCCGGGAGCACGAGCACGGAACCCGGCTGGGTGCTCTCGTCGACAGCAGTCGCGGCCTGGCTCCAGTAGTCGGGGATGTCGATGGGCGAGATGTAGAGGCGACCGGAGAGCGCCGGCAGCGACCACGCCGCGAAGACACTGGCGACCACCACGACGACGACGGCCCGGGCGGGTGCCCAGCGCCAGACCCGGGGCAGGAGATGCATCAGGGTCACGACCAACGCGATGGTCATCGCCACGACCAGCACGGCGCCGATCTTGTTCGTCGTGCGGAACGCCGACAGGGCGGGCACCTGGAGCACCTCGGCCAGCAGTCGGCCGAAGGGTGACGCCGGGCCCTTCTCGGTCGGGAACACACCGACCATCACGATGGCGGCACCGAACACGGCCGTCGTGATGAACACGCGGGCCCGCGTGCGCGCCCACGCCAGCGCCGTCAGCCCCAGCGCCGGCCACAGGGCCGTCAGGACGACGATCAGCGGACTGACGACGTACACGGCGTGCTCGGGCACCCACGGTCCGGCCGAGCTGGAGCCGTAGAGGGGCCACAAGCCCAGGCCGCGCAACACCTCGGTGAGCGACGAGACCTTGGCGATGCCGGTCAGTGTCTCGGAGCCCTCGACGATCTGCGAGCCGGTGGTCAGGGCGGCGAAGGCCGGGACGAGCCAGTACAGCGAGAGCACGACGACGAACAGCGCCGACATCGCCAGGACCTTGACCGCGTCGAGCCAGCGCAGACCGTCGCTCGCGCGGATGGCCAGGACGACCGGGATGACGGCCAGCAGCTGCAGCAACGGGACGACCGCGACGTTCATGCCACTCATCGCGAAGAAGGTCAGGCCGAACAGGGCGGGCCACGCCCAGCTGCGAGGGCGGCGCAGCGCGTGGATCAGGCACAGCAGCTGCCACGGCAGCAGGGCCATCGGCAGGGCGATCGCCAGGGTCGCACCGGCGCTGATCGTGTACGGGTTGGCCAGGAACAGGACCGCGGCCAGCAGGCCGCCCCAGCGGCCGACGCGCGGGGCGACCACGCGGGTCAGACGCGCGGCGCCCCAGGCGGCGATCAGCCACAGGACGAGGTGGAAGACCTTGAACGTGATCTCCGGCGACAGGCCGATCCCCCGCAGCGCCGAGAGCACCAGAAGAACGGGCGCCAGACCGACGTTGAAGTTCGGCGACCCGAGGTAGGGCGAGGCCGTCCACGACGACATGTACTGGGCGAGCATCTCCCAGGGCCGGACGTACACCTCGGGCTTGATGTCGGTGTAGAAGGTGCCCCACCCGTTCAACCCGATGACCAGGGCGAGAGCGAGGATCGCCAAGCCCACCACGACGCGGTAGTGGGTGAACAGACGCACAGGGGACTCCCTCGGGGGTTCGGCCGGGTGGCCGTGGGCACAGCGCCGTCCAATATAGCGTCGGTCACACGTTCGGTTACCCGAGAGTCACCAAGCCGATACCCTGAGGTCGCCATGCCCCTCCCGTCACGCCTCAGCCGGCCCCGTCCGGGTTCGGGAGCCGCGCTCGGCGTCACGATGGCCGTGGCCAACGTCCTGAGCTACGTCTTCGTCCTGATCCTGTCGCGGGCCCTCGGTCCCTCGGACTTCGGCGGCTTCTCGGCGCTGTCGGCCTACGGCATCGTCCTGTCGGTCCCGGCCGGCGCCCTGCAGGTCATCGTGGCGCGTCACGTGGCGGGCGCCCCTCCCCACTCGCGGGGACTGCGCACGGCACTGGTCGTCGGCGTCGCCCTGGCGGCCGCGACGATCATCGCCGCTCCCCTGCTCGCCGACGCCTTCCGGCTCGACACGACCTGGTCGGCGGTCTGGCTGGGTCTGACGCTCGTGCCGATGACCCTCACCGGCGCCTTCCAGGGCATCCTGCTGGGGCGCAACCGCCTGGCCGCACTGTCGGCCGTCTACGTCGCCACCGCCGCGGGCCGCCTGGCCGCCGGCGCCGGCGGGGCCGCGCTCGGACTGACGGTGGCGCAGGTCTTCCTGCTGCTGCTGCTCGTGGCGGTCGGTGTCGCCGCGCTCGGCGCGGCGCTGTGCCGCAGCGACCTGACCCTGGACGACGATCGGCGACTGGGCACCGAACTGGTCCGCGCGACGATGTCGCTGGGTGCCTTCATCGCCCTGACCAACGTCGACGTGACCTTGGCGCGTGCCTACCTCGACGACCACGACTCGGGCGGGTACGCGCTGGCGGCCACCTTCGGCCGCGCCATGGGGTGGGGCACCCAGTTCGTCGCGCTGCTGCTCGTCCCCCGCATGCAGGGGGCCGGAGCCGCCCGGTCGTTCCGCCGCTCCCTGGGCCTGATCCTGGGGTTGGGAGTGGCAGGCGTCGCCGTCATCGCCGTCGCCCCGTCGTTCTGGATCCGCCTGGCCGGCGGCGCCGAGTACGCCGAGTTCGGGCCGCTGGCCATCGCGTGCGTCGCGCTGGGCGTCCTGTGGGCGCTCGTCCAGGTCTCACTGTTCGCCGAGATGGGCCTGGACAGCCCCTGGCTCGGTCGCTTCACGTGGATCGTGCTGGCGCTGCAGTCCGCCGTGATCGTGCTGTGGTTCCACGACACCCCGTACGAGCTGGTCACGGTGTGTGCGATCGGCGCCGCCGTCATCGTCGCGGCGGCGCTGGTCCGGTCCCGGAACCTCGGCCGGGCCTGACCGGCCTCAGTCCTGCTTCTGCTCGATCGCGCGCGAGCGGCCCATGATGATGCGGGCGCCGAACTTCATGACACCGGGGAACTTGGTGGCGGCCTTCCAGGCGATCCGGTTGAGCCGGTTCTGCAGGTGCACCTGATAGCGGCGCAGCCACTCGTCGCGGCCCTTGAGCACGGTCGGGCCCGTGCGGCGGAACGTCAGGGCGTGCAGTCCGTTCGCCCAGCGCGGATCGTCGTCGGACTTCGCGTCCCACGTCGCGTCGATCGTCCACCCCGGGTGACGCTCGAGGAAGAGACGGTGTGCGCGCTGCACGACGGGCCACGTGGCGTCGTCGACCAGCACGAGCGCCTCGTCGGCCAGCAGCGGCTCGACCACGGCGAGCGCGAGGTAGTGCGCCAGCAGCGTGTGCTCACCGTCGTAGAAGTACACGCCGACCGGGCGGTCGATGACGTTCGGACGCGCCATCAGGTCGAAGCAGTCGCCCTCGAGCAGCCGCACGTCGGCACCGTGGCCGTACTTGGCGAGGTTCTCCATCAGCTCGGCGCGGGCCTCCTGGCCGGCCATGCCGAACTCCAGGAAGTTCTCCATCGCGTAGAACACCTTGTCGGCGTTGTCGCGGACCGTGCCGCACATCGAGCGGCCCTTGAACGTGCCGACCTCGAGGTAGGCCTCGTCCGCCGGCATGATCGCCGCGGCGAGGTTGAGCATCGCCAGCTCGTTGGAGGACGTGAAGCCCGCGACGTCGGCCTTGACCTGGTCCCAGTAGGGATCGATCGGGTCGGTGTCCTGCGGGTCCCCGGGGAAGAGTGTGGGGGCGCGGTCGAAGAATGCGGAGGTGTCCATGAGTGCCTTTCGTGCGGCGATCAGCCTAGCTGTCGGTTCGGGTTCCGGGGGCGGGTCACGCGAGTTGGTCCCACGCGTCCCGGATGGCAGGGGCGAGCCACGTCCAGAGCATCGGATTGGCCTCCTCCGAGAAGTGCAGCGCGTCCCGGAACAAGGTGATGCCGTTGATCTGCTTGCGGAAGCCATCGTCGCACCCGAGTGCGCCGTGCAGGTCCAACAGAGGCGTGTCGGTCCGGTCGGCCCATGAGGCGAACCAACGGTTCGCCCGGTCGGGCTCGGCCAGGTTGCGCGTGACCTCGGTGTGCTCGCGCATCCAGTCGCGGTCGAAGGGCGGCGACGGGAGCCGCTCGACCGACACGTCGCGGCACGGCAGGGTGACGAGCTGGACCTGCCGGACCCCGGCGGCATCGGCCGCCGCGCGCAGGTCGTCGAGCTGCTCGCGCACCAGCGGGCCCAGTCGTCGATCGTCCGGACCGATGAGGGAGCCGTCGGCCTGCTCGTGCAAGGTCCCCAGGTCCGTGCCGACCATGAGGACCAGGACGTCGATCTCGTTCTTCCTCAGCTCGTCGGCCATCTGCTCGCGACTGTCCCGGCACTGGGGCTTGACCGGCTCGCGATAGCCCGGCGACCAGAAGGTGGTGAGGGGCAGCAGTCCGCAGCCCTCGACGGCGAGATTCGTCAGGTGCAGGTCGGGGTAGCTCTGCGCCGGGAAGCCCTGCGCCAGGTAGTACGGGACGGAGTCGCCGTAGATCGCCACGCGTAGCGGCGTCTCGCGGGCCTCGTACGGCGCGGTCCCGGGGGTGAGCTCGGGGACGCGACCGGCAGCGATGTCCTCCTGGACCGTGGGCACGGCGCCGACCCGGAACGCCGTCACCAGGACCAGGACCGTGGCGCCGACGGCGAGGGCTCGGCCGGCGTTGACGCCGCGGGCCAGCTCGGCCAGTCCGCCGCGCATCACCGGGACCTCGATCAGGTGGAAGCTCAGCGCGGCGATCGCCAGTGTCGCCGTCGAGCCGATGAGCAGCTCGGCGACCACCGGCAGATCGGCCGCGTACCGGTCGAGCCACAGTTTCACGGGCCAGTGCCACAGGTACAGCCCGTACGTCAGGATCCCGAGGTAGACCAGCGGGCCCCACGTGAAGATCCGGCGGTACGGTCCCCGCCCGACCTGGACGATGCCGGCGATGCCGAGCGCCGTGAGCAGCGACAGGGCCAGCATGCCGCCGCGCTCGAACATCACCGGCGCCATCGGCCGCACCAGGAAGAACCCTGCGGTGGTGACGAGCGTGGCGGTCCACGCCAGGAGCCCGGCGGTCCGGGCGCTCATCGCGCGCGGCCGACGCCCCACGCGGTCGGGACCGACCGCGAACGCCATCGCCATGCCCGCGAGCAGCGCCTGGATGCGCGTGTCCGTGCCGTAGTACGCGTGCGCCTGCGCCTCGGACGTGGCCAGGCCTATCTGGGCCGTCCAGACCGCCGAGGCGACCGCCACGGCCAGGACGATGGACACCCGCAGGGCCCGCGAGGCGACCAGGCGCACGAGCAGGACCGCGGCGATCGGCGCCACGATGTAGAACTGCTCCTCGACCGACAGCGTCCACACGTGCCGGAAGAACGAGGGGTTGCCGAACTCGGCGAAGTACTGGTCGCCCTGCGACACCAGGCGCCAGTTCATGACGAATCCGACGGTCGCCAGGATGTCGTCCTTCATCGGCCGACGGGTGGCGTTGTCGGCCGCCACGACGGCCCACGTGCCGACCACCACGATCAGCACGGCGAGCGCGGGAAGCAGACGCCGGGCGCGGCGCCGGTAGAAGTCCAGGATGCTCACCCGGCCGAACCGGGCGTGCTCCTTCAGCAGGATCATGACGATCACGTAGCCGGAGAAGACGAAGAACAGGTTGAGACCGACCCACGCACCCTGCAGGGACTCGACCCCGAAGTGATACGCCATGAGCACCAGCACGGCGTAGCCGCGGGCGCCGTCGAGCGCGGCGCTGCGCGCACCCTGGGTGGGTGTCAGCTGCTCGGCGAGCCTCATCGCGTCCCCGCCCTCGAGGCGTGGTCGCGCACGCGGGGCGCGAGCCACGTCCAGACCATCGCGGCGCCCTCGTCGGAGAAGTGCAGCTGATCGCCGTACAGGTTCACCCCGTTGACCTCGGGACGGAAGCCCTCCGAGCACTCGAGCACCTCGTAGAGGTCCAGGACCGCGACGCCCCGATCGCGCGCCCAGGCCCGGATCCAGGAGTTGACGACCTTCGGGTCGGAGGTCGCCTCGGCGACGTCCGGATGGGCCTCGAAGTAGGTGCGCAACGCCGGCGCCTGGCCCTGGCGGCCGTCGATCCGGCACGGCACGGTGGCGATCTGCGGCGTGACACCGGCACTCTCGGCCTGGGCGACCAGTCCGTCCAGGGCCTCCTCGACGGCTCGGCGGTAGGGCCGGTCCTGAAGCCACCACACCTCACCCTCGGGCGAGTAGTGCGGGATCGAGATCAAGGTGCCCAGCACCATCACCACGGTGTCGGCGTCCAGGTCGCGCAGCCGCTCCCCCAGGTTCGTCCAGCTGCGACGGCACTCGGCGTCCGGCGCACCGCCGAGCTCCTCGTTCCAGGCGGGCTTGAGGTCGACCACGTCGCACCCGGGCACCGCCAGGCCGCTCACGAGCAGATCGGGATAGTCCGCCGACGGGAAGTACGTGACGAGGTTGTCGGCGACGGAGTCGCCGTAGAACGCGATCCGCGTGGGCTTCTCGCGCGGGTCGTAGGCCGCGCTGCCCGCGACCAGCGGCGGCACGTCCACCGAGCGGCCACCGACCTGCGAGGCCGTGGCGCCCACCTGGCCCACGGCCAACGCGACCAGGACGACGCCGAGCGGCGCGGCGACGGCGACCCGCCCGGGTCGACGCAGGCGCGGCAGCAGGCCACGGACACCGCGGCGCATGACCGGCTCCTCGATCCACCGGTAGCTGGCGGCGGCAGCCGCGATCGAGATCGCCAGGACGACCGGTGCCGCGACCCAGACCGGGGCGGTCGGGAAGGCCTGGCCGAACCACACGGTGAGCGGCCAGTGGAAGAGGTAGAGGCCGTAGCTGCGCACGCCGAGGTAGGCCAGGGGCGCCCAGGAGAGGACCCGACCGGCCGAGCCTCCGACGCCGTGCGCGAGAGGCAGGATGAGCAGACCGACCACGATCGCCTGCAGCAGCAACCCGCCGCTGAGGAACATGAACGGCTCCATCGGCTCCACGACGACCAACAGGGCCAACGCCGTGGCGAGCATCGTCCAGGCCAGCACCGGACCGCAACGGCGCAGCACCGCCGGCGTGCGGTCCCGCCACCCGTCGTCGATGAACGCCACCAGCATGCCGATGAGCAGCGACTGCGCTCGCGTGTCGGTGCCGTAGTACGCATGGGCGATGGCCGACGGGTCTCCGAGGCCCACTTGGGCGGTCCACCAGGCCGACCCGACGGCGGCCAGGGCCAGGACGACCATCGCGACGCGGCGACGCATCAGCGCGAGGATCGCCAGCAACAGCGGGACGCACAGGTAGAACTGCTCCTCGACCGAGAGCGTCCAGGCGTGCCGCAACAGTGACGGGGAGCCGAATGTCGAGAAGTACTGATCGGCGTCGAGCACCAGTCGCCAGTTCATGACGAACCCCAGGCTGGCCAGCATGTCGCCGCGCAGCTGGCGGCGCGCGAACTCATCCGCCACGAGGAGCCCCCACACGCCCAGGGCCAGCAACAACAGGATCAGCGCGGGCATCAGTCGCCGGGCGCGCCGCCGGTAGAAGCCCGGGACGTCGACACCGCCGAACCGGCGCCGCTCGCGCAGGAGCAGCCGGGTGATGAGGTAGGCCGACAGGACGAAGAACAGGCTCAGCCCCGTCCACGCTCCGTCCAGCCCCGGCACCCCGAGGTGGTAGAGCATGAACAGCAGCATGAAACCGCCGCGGATCCCGTCCAGGGCGGTGACCCGGCCGCGCTGCGGCGGGGCGCTGGTCATCGCCACGCCTGACGGGCCCGCTCGAGGGCGTCGGGGGTGCCGACGTCGAGGAAGGGCGCGTCATCGCGGTGGGCGCGCACGTCCGAGTCGGCGGCCAGACCGGGGAAGACGTCGACCTCGAGGGAGAGCGGCACCGTGTCGGGCAGGTCCAGCAGGACCGCGCCGCGCATCACGTACGTGCCGGCGTTCACCAGACCCGGCGCGGCGATCCGCGGCTTCTCGCGGAACCCACGGATCCGGGTCCCGGAGTCGTCGAGCGAGACCACGCCGTACGGGCGGGCGTCGTCGACCTCGCGGACGTGGATCGAGACATCGGCGCCCGACCGCTCGAAGGCGTCGATCTGGGCCGCGAGGTCGTGGGCCGACAGCAGGTCGCCGTTGACGACCACGACCGTGTCGCCGGGGGCGACGGCAGCGCGGGCCGCGAGGGCCAACGCACCGCCCGTGCCGAGCGGCTGCTGCTCGCGGCTGTAGGTCAGCCGCACGTCCCAGCGCGAGCCGTCGCCGAGCTCGTCCTGCACCTGCTGCGCGCCGAAGCCGGCGGCGATCACGATGTCGGGCACACCGGCAGCGGCCAGCCGTCGGAGTTGATGGGCCACGAGCGGCTCTCCCCCGACGTCGACCAGAGGCTTGGGCAGGTCGCCGACAGCGGGCCTCAGCCGGGTCCCCAGACCCCCCGCCAGGACGATCGCTCGTCGCACAGATCCCTGCCTTAACTCTTGGTTACCCGCGCGTACGCACGGCGCTGGTCATAGTAGTATGCGTCACATGCTCGACGACTCCGATGTGCGTTCTCGACCCCTGCCCAACCTGGGGACGAAGGTCGCGATCCTCGCCGCCATCCCCTTCCTGGCGTACGGGATCTACCTGCTGCTGACGCCGATCACGGACATCCAGACCAGCTCCGGAGCCATCTTCGAGTGCGGGTCCGCCCTGCAGCCGCCCTCGGACGACTTCCAGGCAGGCGTCTGCGGCCCGATCAACACGCAGTACCTGTACCGGAGCATCGCGGCGATCGCCGCGGCCGTGGGCATCGCCGGCGTCGGCGCCATGCTGT
Organism: Aeromicrobium sp. 636; assembly: GCF_024433585.1. NCBI lineage: Bacteria > Bacillati > Actinomycetota > Actinomycetes > Propionibacteriales > Nocardioidaceae > Aeromicrobium > Aeromicrobium sp. 636. The sequence continues at coordinate 133,003 of NZ_WNJU01000001.1, read as the reverse complement.
TCGGCTTCAGCCACCAGGTCGAGCGTGCCGTCAGCCGTTCCGAGACCGGCGCAGCCGGCACCGGTGACGAGGCGCAGCGTCTGTCCCGCGAGGACGACCAGCGCTTCTCCCGCGAGGACGACTACTACGCCGACGGCGGCGCCCGCCGGCGACTCCTCGACGACGGTCGCTGAGGACGGCGGTAGCCGCCCGCCCGTTCGATGACGCACCCCATCGCACCGCCGCGCGCGCGGCTGCCCTACCGCCCGGCCCTCGACGGCCTGCGAGCGGTGGCGATCGCCGGCGTCCTGGTGTTCCACCTGGACGAGAGCCTGCTGCCCGGCGGCTGGCTCGGGGTCGACCTGTTCTTCGTCCTGTCGGGCTTCCTGATCACCCACCTGCTCATGGCCGAGCAGGACCGCTGGGGCCGCATCAGCGTCGTGCGGTTCTGGGGCGCCCGCATGCGCCGGCTGCTTCCCTCGCTGCTGACCGTGCTGCTCGCGGTGGCGGCCGCGGCGTGGATCTGGACCGTGCCGGGTCGCCGATCCGCGGTCGCGTGGGACATCGTCTCCTCCTTGTTCTATGTGTCGAACTGGCGGTTCATGCTCGGCGACGAGCAGTACTTCGACCAGCTCTCGCTGCCCTCCCCGGTGCGGCACACGTGGTCCCTGTCCATCGAGGAGCAGTTCTACATCGTCTTCCCGCTGCTGCTGATCGCCGTGGGCGTCATCGCCCGGACGCGGTACCGACAGGCCGCGGTGTTCGCCGCCCTGGCCGTCGCCTCGGCCGGTGCCATGGCGTACGGCTACCTCCATGGCGCTGAGATCACGGACCTGTACTACAGCACCTTCACCCGCGCCTTCGAGCTGTTGATCGGGGTGTGCGCCGCGCTCGTCCTGGGCCGGTCCGCCTTCGCCGAGCGTCGGGCCTCCCCCGCACGCGACGTCCTGGCGTGGGGCGCGCTCGCGGCGGTCGTCGCTGCGATGCTCCTGCTCGATTCGAACTCCGGTGTGGTCTTCACCGGGGGTCTCGTCGTGGTGTGCCTGGCGGCCCTCGTCACGATCCTGGCGGCTGCGGGCGGGCGGCCCGGCACGTTCACGACGGTCCTGGGCAGCCCGGTCCCCCGCTTCATCGGACTCATCAGCTACCCGTTGTACCTGTGGCACTGGCCGATCATCGTGTTCCTGCGTCCCGGCACGACCGCCCTGGACGGTGTCGCGCTGGACCTCGTCCGGGTCGGCCTCGCGGTCCTGCTGGCCTGGCTCACCTACCGCTTCATCGAGGCGCCGATCCGCGGCCGCCGTCCGATGATCACGTCGCTTCGTGGTGTGTCCCGGGTCGTCACGGTCCTCGCCGCGCCGTTGGTGGTGGCCGGCGCGGTCGTCGTCGCCCACTCCGAGCCGCTCGACCGCGGCCTCGTCGCCCAGCACAGCGACTCCGATGCGCCACCGCTCGTGCTCACGCCCGAGCCCTACACCGCCGAGGCGCGACGTTCGGCCATGTTGCTGGGCAACTCGATCCCGTTCAGCCTGTACCGGAACGTCGCGACGCACGAGTTCCGCCAGCTCTCCCTGAGCCAGAGCACGCATCTGGGGTGCGACCCGTTCGAGTTGCAGAAGGTCGTCGACGGCAAGCCCACCGAGCCGACCCGCAGCTGCCTGCAGTGGCGTGAGGAATGGCCCGAGACGGTCAAGGCGAACCGACCCGACGTACTGTTGTTCTTCGTGCCCCAGACCTTCGTTTCGGACCTCGTGCGCGACGGCGATGTCGCCGAGTTCGGCACCGCTGAGCACACCGAGCTGATCCGGGACGGGCTCGACCAGGTGGCCGCACGCGCGACGGGCGCCCGCAGCCTCGCGTTGTCGACGCTGGCGTGCCATGACATCCCCGCGTTCGACATCGTCGAGATGCAGCAGTTGAACGACGTCGACCGGGTCAAGCAGGTCAACGCGGTCGTGACGGACTGGGCACGTGAGAACGACGTGCCCGTCGTGGACTCCTTCGGCGCCCTGTGCTCCGACGGATACCGCCCGATGCTGGGCGACGATCCCCTGTACGAGGACGGGCTGCACTTCACGACCGAGTCCGCTCCGCTCGTGTGGGCCTGGATGATGCCCCAGGTCCTGCGCTTCGCCGACGCGGCCCACGGGGAGGCGCGATGAACCGCTCGACCCGCGCCACCGTCTCCAGCGGCTCGATCGTCGCCGTCGCGATGATGGTGATGAACGTCGCCACCTACGGCTTCAACCTGCTCGCCGCCCGCCAGCTGGTTCCCGCCGAGTTCGGCGCCCTCACCGCCTTGTTGAGCCTCACCCTCATCGCCAACGTCGTCGCGCTGGGACTGCAGGCCTCCATCGCCCGCCGGATCTCGGTCCGTCCCGGGCAGACCATCCAGATCGTGCACACCGCGTCGCGGGTCGCCCTGGCGCTGTCCCTGCTGGTGGGCCTGGCCACCGCCCTGTCCAGCCCGATCCTGACCCCCGCATTCTCGTTCGACTCGGTGTGGGCCGTCATCTGGTGTGGGGCGATGCTCGTGCCGCTGACCCTGGCTGGCGCCCAACTGGGCGTCGCGCAGGGCACGGGACGCTGGGGGAAACTGGCGGCGCTCTACCTCGGCAACGGGTTCGGCCGCCTCTTCGGCGGCTTGGCCGGCCTGGCGATCGAACCGACCGCGACGAACGCGATGATGGGGCTGGCGATCGGATCGTGGCTGCCGGTCATCCTGGGCATGGGACTGCTCAAGGCCACCGGCGGCGGCGATGCCCACAGCCGCCGGCCGCTCGTCTTCGAGACCGTGACATCGGCGTCGACACTGCTGGCCTACTTCGCCTTCAGCAACGTCGACGCCCTGATCGCCCGCGGCGGCTTCGACGCCCACGACAGTGGCCTCTACGCGTCGGGCCTGATCCTGACCAAGTCCACGCTCTTCCTGCCGCAGTTCGTCAGCGTCGTGTTCTTCCCGAGCCTCGCGCGCGACTCCAGCCACCGCACACGCCTGCGCGCCGTGGGTCTCGTGGCCCTGCTGGGCGTGGCGGTCGTCGCGGGCGCCGCCGTTCTGCCGAAGCTGGCGCTCATCCTGGTCGGCGGCGACCAGTACGCGGAGATCACCGGCGACCTGTGGCTCTTCGCCGTCTCGGGCACCTTCCTGGCGATCGTCTACCTGCTGGTGTTCGACGCGCTGGCTCGGCGCGAGGGCGGCGTGGCCGTGCTGGTGTGGATCGCAACGGCCACGGTCTTCTGCGTCGCGTACTTCAACCGGATCGGCATCGTCGGTCTGGTGACGACGATGGCCATCACGGCCGCCGCCCTCTCGGCCGTCCTGCTGGTGTGGCCGCTGATCCGCCGCACTCCCGAGCCGAAGCAGACCGAGGTGACCGAGCCACCCGTCCCCTGAGGACTAGTGGCCGGCCTCGTGCCAGGTCCGCCCCACGCCGACCGAGACGTCGAGCGGGACCGACAGGTCGGCCGCCGCAGCCATCTCACGACGGACGAGCGCCGTGAGCTGCTCGAGCTCGCTGTCGGTCGTCTCGAGCACCAGTTCGTCGTGGACCTGCAGGAGCATCCGCGACGACAGCCCGGCTTCGTCGATGGCCCGCTCGACGTTGAGCATCGCGACCTTGATGATGTCGGCCGCCGATCCCTGGATCGGGGCGTTCAGGGCCATCCGCTCGGCCATCTCGCGGCGCTGGCGGTTGTCGCTCTGCAGATCCGGCAGGTAGCGGCGCCGGCCCATGATCGTTTCGGTGAAGCCCGTCTGCCGCGCCTCGTCGACCAGCCCGCGCAGGTAGTCGCGGACGCCGCCGAAACGCTGGAAGTAGTCGTCCATCAGGCCCTGCGCCTCGCCGGTCGAGATCGACAGCTGCTGGCTGAGCCCGTACGCCGACAAGCCGTAGGCCAGACCGTAGTTCATCGCCTTGATCCGGGCCCGAAGCTCGGTGTCGATGTCCTCGGGATCGCGTTCGAACACCTTGGCCGCCATCACGGTGTGGAAGTCCTCACCGGAGTTGAACGCCTCGATCAGGTCCGCGTCCTCGGACAGGTCGGCCATGATCCGCATCTCGATCTGGCTGTAGTCGGCCGTGAGCAGCGTGTCGTACCCCGCGCCGACGACGAACGCCTCGCGGATGCGCCGGCCCGAGGCCGTGCGGATCGGGATGTTCTGCAGGTTCGGATCGTTCGAGCTGAGCCGTCCGGTGGCCGCGATGGTCTGGGCGTAGGTCGTGTGGATCCGGCCGTCGTCGGAGATCGAGCGGCGCAGGGTCTCGACCGTCTGACGCAGCTTCGTCACGTCCCGGTGCGCCAGCAGGTGCTCGAGGAACGGGTGCCCCGTCTTGGCGTACAACTGCTGCAGCGAGTCGGCGTCGGTCGTGTAACCGGTCTTGGTGCGCTTGGTCTTGGGCATGCCGAGCTCGTCGAACAGCACGACCTGCAACTGCTTGGGCGAACCGAGGTTGATCTCCTTGCCACCGATCGACGCGTAGGCCGCATCGGCGGCCTGCTGGGCGCGGGACGCGAACTCCGACTCGAGGGTGAGCAGTGCATCGTCGTCGACGGCGATCCCCGCCCGCTCCATCCGGGCCAGCGTCGAGACCAGGGGCAGCTCGACGTCGGCCAGCAGCTTGGTGCCGCCGGACTGCTCGACCTCGGTGGCCAGGGCCACGGACAGGTCGAGTGTGGCGCGCGCCCGCAACATCGCGATCTCGGCGTCGTCGTCGGTGTCGAGGGAGAGCTGGCCGCTGTCGGCGGCGTCGTCGCGCAGCTCGCGCTTGAGGTAGCGGACCGACAGGTCGGCCAGGTCGTACGACCGCTGGTCGGGACGCACGAGATACGCCGAGAGCGCGGTGTCGGCGGCCAGGCCGCGCAGGGTCCACCCGCGATCGGCCAGCGCCAGCATCGGGCCCTTGGCGTCGTGCAGGACCTTGCCGCGGGTGGGATCGGCGAGCCACTCGCCCAGGGCGGACTCGTCCTGCGGCGTCAGCTCGGCCAGGTCGAGCCAGGCCGCCTCGTCCTGCGTGGCCAGTGCCATCGCGATCACGTCGCCCCCGCCGCGGCCCCACGATCCCTGGACGTGCAGGCCGACGTCGCCGACGGCGTGCTGCTCGAGCCACGCGGCGACCTCGCCGGGACCGAGCACCCGGCCCGCGAGGTCGAAGCCCGCCTCGGGCTCGACCTCGTCGGTGGTGCCGGGGAACGTGGTGAAGAGGCGATCGCGCAGTGCGGTGAACTCCAGCGAGTCGAAGACCGTGTGCACCTTCTCGCGGTCGAACGCGGTGTCGAGCGTGAGGTCGGCCGGCCCGAGCGGCAGGTCGAGGTCGCGCACCAGCGCGTTGAGCCGACGGTTGCGCAGGACCGAGTCGAGGTGGTCGCGCAGCGACTGCCCCGCCTTGCCCGGGACCTCGTCGACGTGGCCGATCAGCGCGTCGAGGCTGCCGTAGCCGTTGATCCACTTGGCGGCGGTCTTGGGACCGACGCCGGGCACGCCCGGCAGGTTGTCGCTGGTCTCGCCCACGAGCGCGGCGATGTCGGGGTAGAACTCCGGCAGGACGCCGTACTTCTCCTGCACGGCCGTCGGCGTCATCCGGGCCAGGTCCGACACGCCCTTGCGCGGGTACAGCAGCGTCACCTGGTCGGTGACGAGCTGGATCGCGTCACGGTCGCCGGAGCAGACCAGGACCTCCATGCCGGCGGCCTCGGCGCGGGTCGCGAGGGTCGCGATGATGTCGTCAGCCTCGTAGCCGGCCTTGTCGACGTGGCGGATGTCCATCGCGTCGAGCACCTCCTTGACCAGGGCGACCTGGCCGGAGAACTCCTCGGGCGACTTCGACCGGTTGGCCTTGTACTCGGCGTACTCCTCGGTGCGGAACGACTGACGCGACAGATCGAAGGCGACGCACACGTGGGTGGGCGCCTCGTCGCGCAGGACGTTGATGAGCATCGAGGTGAAGCCGAAGACGGCGTTCGTGCTCTGTCCCGTGGAGGTCGCGAAGTTCTCGACCGGGAGTGCGAAGAAGGCGCGATAGGCCACCGAATGGCCGTCGATCAGCAGGAGTCGGTCCACCCCACGACCCTAGTCGGCCGGTCCGACAGCGTCAGCCTCGGACGGCGGCACGCCGCCGCAGCGAGCGACGGACGGCGAGCAGACGCCCGGTCTCGCGCGAGCCGGAGGACTTGGTCGCCAGGCGGGCGTTGAGCTTGCCCAAGGGGATCGCCCGCAGCACGGCGATCTGGTTGAAGCCGAGCTTCGTCAGGTACCGGTTGGGCTCGCGGGCGTGGGCCGCGGAGTTGGCCAGGACCAGCTCGCAGTCCTGCTCCTCCGCGTACGCGGCGACCACCGAGAGCAGGCTCGACGCGATGGAGCGCCGGCGATGGCTCGGCTTGACCTGCAGATCGGTGACGATCATGACCTTGCACATCGTGATCGGGTTCAGTGTCGCGAGGTCGGCCGCCACGGCTCCGACCAGCTCGCCGCCCACGAGGGCCACGATCAGCCGGCGGCGGTGCTCGCGGGCGTTGAACTCGATCGCGGCACGGGCCTCGGCCTCGTCGGGGCAGCGCCACAGGGTCTGCTGGGTGTAGGCCTCGGATCCCTCGTCGCTGACCGCCTCGGCGCACGCGACCCAGAGCTCGATCAGCGAGGCGGCGTCGTCGAGCTCGACATCGCGGATCTCGATGGGCTGGCGCAATGCCATCGACGTGAACCTCCGGGCGGGGGACGGGGACGTCGACAGCCTACGCCCCCACGCCGGTGCCTGGGAATGACCCGGCGCGACCCGAATCGAAACCGAACTGTTACCAAAGGGATCCTCGAGAGCCCGCCGCCGGGACGTTCACATGGCTATGCTCTTCGGGATCGACTCTGGCGTGCCCGACCGGTGCGCAGACACCGACAGGAGAATGTGTGCGACTGCGAACAGCGGCGCTGTTCTGGGTGATGACGGCCGGGCTCGTGCTTCTTGCGAACCCCGCGTCCGCCGAGACCACGTCCCCCTCCCCCCAGCCCAGTGCCTCGGCACCGGCCTCGGACGCTCCCGTGACGGGAGCAGCGATCCGGGTACGGCTGCTCGACCAGAAGGGTGGCAAGGCCGGCGACAACCCGCCCCCGGTACCGAACGTCACGGTCACCGTGTCGGACGAATCCGACACCGAGATCGGACGGGGCGTCACCAACGACATGGGTGTGGCGGCCATCGCCATCCCCGGCAAGGGCAAGTACGCGGTCTCCATCGACGAGTCCACCCTGCCCGCCGAGGTGAAGCTCACCGGCAAGAAGACGCTCGACGTCACGGTCAACCTGGCTTCGGGACAGAACGTCGCGTTCCCGTTGAACGGCGAGGTCGTCGAGACCACCCCGTTCGCCGAGCGACTCGTCGACAGTCTCATCTCGGGCGTGAAGTACGGCCTCATCATCGCCCTGGCGGCTCTGGGCCTCTCGCTGATCTTCGGCACGACGGGCTTGACGAACTTCTCCCACGGTGAGCTGATCACCTTCGGCGGAGTCGCGGCGTATCTCTTCAATGTCACCCTCGGCCTACCGCTGCTCCTCGCCGGCGTCCTCGCGATACTCGCGGGCGGCGTGTTCGGCTGGTTCCAGGATCGCGGCCTGTGGCGTCCGCTGCGGAACCGCGGCACCGGCCTGATCGCCATGATGATCGTGTCGATCGGCCTGGGTCTGCTGCTGCGTAACCTCTACCAGTACTTCTTCGGCGCCGGAACGCGCTCCTACACCGAATACACGTCGCAGCGGGCCCACGACTTCGGGCTGTTCGACCTGTCGGACAAGGAGATCGCGATCATGGTCATCGCGGCCGTGGCGATCGGCATCGTCACGACGATCATGGCGCGCACGCGCCTGGGCAAGGCGATGCGTGCGGTCTCGGACAACCCGGCGCTGTCGGCCTCGTCCGGCATGCGCGTCGACGGCGTCATCTCGAACGTCTGGATCCTGGGCACGGCCCTCACGGCCCTGGCCGGAGTCCTGCTCGGCGTCAACAGCCAGGTCAACTTCATGATGGGCTACCAGTTGCTGCTCATGGTCTTCGCAGCGAGCGTCCTGGGCGGGCTCGGCACCGTGTGGGGTGCCATCCTCGGCTCCCTGATCATCGGCATCATCACCGAGGTCGGGCCGTTGTTCGGCGTCCCCAGCTCGATCAAGGAGGTGGGCGCGCTCATCGTGCTCATCCTCATCCTGCTCATCAGGCCGCAGGGCATCTTGGGCCGCGCGGAGAGGATCGGCTGACCCATGGACATCGGCAACATCATCGACGCGGCGTTCTCGAACGCCTTCGGCCCGCAGGCGATCGTGTTCGCACTCGCCGCGATCGGCCTGAACATCCACTTCGGCTACACCGGCCTGCTGAACTTCGGCCAGGCGGGCTTCATGGCCGTCGGCGCCTACGGCCTGGCCGTGACCATGGTCCAGCTGGACCTGCCGCTGCCGGTCGGCATCGCGGCGGGCCTGTTCGCGGCACTGTTGCTCGCCCTCGTGCTCGGCGTTCCCACGCTGCGACTGCGAGCGGACTATCTCGCGATCGTCACGATCGCAGCGGCCGAGATCCTGCGCCTGGTCTTCGGCGCCGTCGAGACCAAGAAGGTCTTCGGTGGCTCCAACGGTCTCAACGGATTCACGCAGACCTGGAACGACCTCAACCCCTACAGCTCGGGCGTCGATCTGGGCTTCGCCTCCTGGGGACGCAACGACCTGTGGGCGATGACCGCCGGCTGGGTCGCCGTCGCGCTGTGCTGCCTGCTGACCTGGGCGCTCATGCGCAGCCCTTGGGGACGCGTCCTGCGCTCGATCCGTGAGGACGAGGACGCCGTGCGCTCGCTGGGCAAGAACGTGTTCCTGTACAAGATGCAGGCGCTCATGCTCGGTGGCGTCATCGGCGGCCTGGGCGGCATCTTCTTCGCCCTGAAGCAGGGCTCGGTCGTCCCGTCGGACTACAGCACCAACCTGACCTTCTTCGCCTACACGGCGTTGCTGATCGGTGGTGCGGCCCGCGTCCTGGGCCCCGTCGTGGGCTCCATGATCTTCTGGTTCCTCATCAGCGGCCTCGGCGAGTTCTTCAGCCAGGCCACGCGCGGCATCGACCCGTTGATCCCGGCCTCGGTCATGACCGACACGCAGGCCAGCCTCATCCGCTACATCCTCATGGGCCTCGGCCTCATGCTGCTGATGATCTACCGACCTCAGGGGATCTTCGGCGATCGAAGGGAGATCGCGCTCGATGACCGTTGACCTCAACAGTGCCCGCGCGGCACTGGCCGCCCTGCCCAACGATCCGGGAGTGCGCAAGCCCGACCCGATCGTCGTGGGCGACGACATCACCCGCACGTTCGGTGGCCTCAAGGCCGTCGACGTCCAGCACGTCGAGATCCAGCGTGGCGTCATCACGGCGCTCATCGGACCCAACGGCGCGGGCAAGACGACCCTGTTCAACCTGCTCACGGGATTCGACGTCCCCGACAGCGGGTCGTGGGCCTTCAACGATCAGCCCCTCGCCAAGGTGCCGGCCTACAAGGTCGCCCGACTGGGCATGGTGCGCACGTTCCAGCTGACCAAGGTGCTGTCCAAGCTCACGGTCATCGAGAACATGCGCCTGGGGGCCACCGGCCAACGCGGCGAGAAGTTCTTCCCGTCGATCTTCAAGTCGTTCTGGCGCAGCCAGGAGGACGAGATCACCGCTCGCGCGGACGATCTGCTCGCCCGGTTCAAGCTCGACGCCAAGCGCGAGGACTTCGCCGGATCGCTGTCCGGCGGTCAGCGCAAGCTGCTCGAGATGGCACGCGCCCTCATGGTCGACCCCGAGCTGATCATGCTCGATGAGCCCATGGCCGGCGTGAACCCGGCCCTCAAGCAGTCGCTGCTGGGGCACGTGAAGTCGTTGCGCGACGAGGGCCGCTCGGTCCTGTTCGTCGAGCACGACATGGACATGGTGCGCGACATCTCCGACTGGGTCATCGTCATGGCCCAGGGCCAGATCGTCGCCGAGGGCACACCCGAGGCCGTGATGGCCGACCAGCGTGTCATCGACGCCTACCTGGGCGCCCACCACGACACCGACCTCAGCGAGGTGGACGAGTCCGTCCTCGAGGCCGAGGTCGAGGCCGAGATCAAGGCCGAGGAGGCCGATTCATGAGCGACGCGATCCCCACCCCTCAGACGCCCGAGTCCGAGCGTCGCAAGCACCTCGACGGTGCCGACGGCGCCGTTGTCCGCGCCGACAACCTCATCGCGGGTTACCTGCCGGGCGTGAACATCCTCAACGGCGCCGACCTGTACTGCCAGCCCGGCGAGCTGGTCGGCATCATCGGCCCCAACGGCGCCGGCAAGTCGACGCTGCTCAAGGCCCTGTTCGGCCTGGTCAAGATCCACTCGGGCACCGTGCTGCTGAAGGGTGATGAGATCACCAATCAGCGTGCCGACGTGCTGGTCAGCAAGGGCATCGGCTTCGTCCCCCAGACGAACAACGTGTTCCCGAGCCTGACGATCGAGGAGAACCTCGAGATGGGCTGCTACCAGGCCCCCTCGAAGTTCAAGGACCGCTTCGCCTTCGTGACCGACCTGTTCCCGACGCTGGGCCAGCGCGCCAAGCAGCGGGCCGGCTCGCTGTCAGGTGGCGAGCGCCAGATGGTCGCGATGGGTCGCGCCCTGATGATGGACCCGTCGGTGCTGCTGCTCGACGAGCCCTCGGCGGGCCTCTCCCCCGTCATGCAGGACGAGGTCTTCGTCCAGACCCGCAAGATCAACCAGGCCGGCGTCTCGATCATCATGGTCGAGCAGAACGCCAGTCGCTGCCTGCAGATCTGCGACCGCGCCTACGTCCTCGACCAGGGCACCACCGCCTACAGCGGCACGGGCCGTGAGCTGGCGAACGATCCCAAGGTCATCGAGCTCTACCTCGGCACCCTGGGCAAGAAGGCCGGCTGACTCCCCCAGCACCACCGAACGCCCCGTCTCCGTCAGGAGGCGGGGCGTTCGTCATGGGTGTCCGTCACGTGGCGGGCAAGACGAAGGGCCCGAGGCTGATGCCCCGGGCCCTTCTGCCTACCTCAACAGTGAGTCATCGACTCAGATGTCACCGGCGATGTACTTGACGGAGTCGTACGTGCCCTTGCCGTTGTACTGGTAGATGCCGATGGAGGCGGACGTCGGGCTGCCCGTCTCGCCCATCTCGATCGGGCCGGAGACACCGTCGTAGTCGATGTCCTTGCCGTCGGCCAGCAGATCAGCGCACTGCTTGAACGTCGTGCACTTCTCGCCGCCCTTGGTGACCTCGACCAGCTCCGAGGCGACAGCCTCGCCCGAGTCGTTCTTGGCCGCGATGGCAGCCAGGGCGGACGTGACGACCGCGTCGTAGGACTCGGCCGCGTAGGAGTAGTCCTTCAGCTTCGGGTCGATGCTCAGCAGGCGCTTCTTGAAGTCGCCGGCCGCCTCGGCGCCGGGGACCGTGCCCTTGACGCCCTTGAGCTGCGCAGCGAAACCGTCACCCGAGTAGTCGGCCACGTTGCCGTCGACGAAGTACGTCGCGACGTCCTGCGGGCCGACACCCTTGCCGACGAGCTGCGGGATGATCTTCTTGGTCTCGTCGAACGCGATCAGCACGACGGCGTCGGGCTTGGCCGCGGCGACATCGTCGACCTGCGCGTCGTACGAGGGGGCCTTCTCGCCGTAGAACGACGTGACGGCGACCTTGGAGCCGGCGGCCTCGAGGCCCTTCTTGACCTCCTGGGCCAGCGTCTCGCCGTACGAGTCCTGGCGGGCCAGGATCGCGACGTTCTGGCGGTTGTCCTCGACCAGCAGGTTCGCCATGACGGCGCCCTGGAGGATGTCGGACGGAGCCGTACGGAAGTACAGGTCGGGCTTGTCGTACTTGCCGGTGTCGAAGTCGGTCGACGTGTTGGCGGGCGAGTACTGCACGACGCCGGCGCCGAGGATCTTGTCGATGACGGTCATGGAGACGCCGGACGAGGCGGCACCGACGATGACGTCGGAACCGGCCTTGATCAGCTTGTCGGTCTCGGTGGGCGCGATGCCCGAGTCGGTGTCACCGGAGTCGCCCTTGACGTGGCGGGCGGGCTTGCCCAGCACACCGCCGGCCTCGTTGATCTCCTTGACGGCGAGGTCGACGCCGGCGAACTCCGGCGGGCCGAGGAAGGCGAGGCTGCCGGTCTGCGGGAGCAGCGAGCCGACGACGAATTCGCCGTCACCCTTCGCAACTTCCTTGTCTTTGTCGTCAGAGCTGTCGTCGCCGCCGCCGCAGGCGGCGAGGACGAGCGCGCTGGCGCTGGCCAGGGCGGCCAGACGGAGCGTCGTGGTGGAGCGCTTCATCAATCCTCCGTGTTAGTCAATCCGAGCACGGGTCGGTTCGCCCGGCACGATGTGACATGAAACCTAGTGTGCGGAGGTTTCAAAAACTCTCATGTTGAGTAATTGGAACGTTTCGTAGCCAACTTGTAACCGTTGTCACACTGGGTCGTCAACCCTGCAACGACGGCCCATTCTCCATGACGGCCTCGGCCACCTGGCGCATCGAGAGGCGCACGTCCATGGCGGTCTTCTGGATCCAGCGGAACGCCTGCGCCTCGGTCAGTCCGAGCGTCTCCTGCAGGACCGACTTGGCCTGCTCCACGACCTTGCGCGTGGCCAGTTGCTCGTGCAGGTCGCCCACCTCGGCCTCGAGCGCCCGCAGCTCGGCGTAGCGGCTGCGCGCCATCTCGATCGCCGGGACCAGGTCCGAGGCCGTGAACGGCTTGACCAGGTAGGCCATCGCCCCGGCGTCACTGGCGCGCTCGACCAGCTCGCGCTGGCTGAAGGCCGTCAGCATCACGACGGGGGCGATGCGCTCGGCGGCGATCTGGGACGCGGCGGTGATGCCGTCCACGCCGGGCATCTGGATGTCCATCATCACCAACTCGGGGCGGTGCTCACGCGCGAGGTCGACGGCGGCCTGCCCGTCGGCGGCCTCGCCCACGACCTCGTAGCCCTGCTCGGCCAGCATCTCGGCGAGGTCCATCCGAATGAGGGCCTCGTCCTCTGCGATGACGACACGCGGCGTGGGGGGCGTCGACTGCACTGATTCGGTCACACCGTAAGGTTATCGGGCACGGCGGTGCGCCGAGATGGCGGAATGGTAGACGCGATGGTCTCAAAAACCATTGTCCGAAAGGGCGTGCGGGTTCGAGTCCCGCTCTCGGCACCGATGGCTCCCCGAGGGAGCCGATTCTCCCGAGTTCGCCCACGCCACCGCGCCTGTCCTGACACGGCGGCGTCCCCCGGATCGCCGAGCGTCAGCTGACCGGCGGGGGCAGCTCGTCGGGATCGTAGGCCGCAACGACGCGGTTGATCGCGTCACCCATCTTGTGCACGCGCAGCGCGTTGGTCGAGCCGGGGATTCCCGGAGGCGCCCCGGCCACGATCACCACGCGACGACCCTGCTCGCACCGCTGCTGGCCGAGCAGCTCGCGGTCGACCTGCAGCGCGATCTGGTCGGTGTGGCTGATCTCGGGGGTCAGGAACGTCTCGACGCCCCACGTGAGCGCCAGCTGGTTGCGCACGAGGACGTGCGGCGTGAACGCCAGGACGGGGATCGACGAGCGGTAGCGCGCCATGCGACGCGCGGAGTCGCCCGTCGTGGTGAAGGCGATCATCAGCTCGGCCTGGACCGACTCGGCGACCTGCGAGGCCGCCCGGCAGATGATGCCCGTCGTGGTGCGGGGCTCCCACGTGAACGAGGCCATGCGCGGCAGGCCGTGGTCCTCGGTGGACGCGACGATCCGCGACATGATCCGCACGGTCTGGATCGGGAAGCGCCCCACGCTCGTCTCGCCCGAGAGCATGACCGCGTCGGCGCCGTCGAGCACGGCGTTGGCGACGTCGCTGGCCTCGGCGCGGGTGGGCCGCGGCGCCGAGATCATCGACTCGAGCATCTGCGTGGCCACGATCACCGGCTTGGCGTTGCGGCGGGCCTTCTCGATGATGAGCTTCTGGACGATCGGCACGTCCTCGAGCGGGAGCTCGACGCCCAGATCGCCGCGGGCGACCATGAAGCCGTCGAACGCGTCGACGATCTCGTCGAGGTTCTCGACCGCCTGGGGCTTCTCGATCTTGGCGATGATCGGGCGGTGGATGCCCTCCTCGTCCATGATCGCGCGAACCTCGGCCGCGTCCTCGGCGTTGCGCACGAACGACAGCGCGATGAAGTCGACGTCGGCGCGCAGGGCCCAGCGCAGGTCGTCGATGTCCTTCTCGCTCATGGCGGGGACGCTGACGTTGACGCCGGGCAGGTTGATGCCCTTGTTGTTGCTCACCTCGCCGGGGACCTCGACGGTCGTCACGACGTCGGTGTCGGTCACCCCGACGGCGCGCAGACGCACCTTGCCGTCGTCGATGAGGATCTCGTCGCCGGCCCGGACGTCACCGGGCAGGCCCGAGTAGGTCGTGGAGCAGACTTCGCGGTCACCGGGGACGTCACGCGTGGTGATGGTGAACTCGTCGCCGAAATTGAGCTCATGGGGTCCGTCGGAGAACCGGCCGAGCCGGATCTTGGGGCCTTGCAGGTCGGCCAGCACCGCGATGGCCTTGCCGGTCGCCTCAGCGGCCTGGCGAACCCGGGTGAGCCGCTTGAGCTGCTCACTCTGCTCGCCATGGCTCATGTTGAGTCGGGCGACATCCATGCCGGCAATCGCCAGCTCGAGGATGCGTTCGGCGGTGTCGGTCGCAGGACCGAGGGTGCAGACGATCTTGGCTCTACGCACCTTCTCACCCTATCCCTGCCTCGAACCGAACCGCGAGTCACAGGACCCGCGGTTCGGTCCGGTCACACCGTCAGAGGACGTGCGGTCGGCGGAATCGGCGTGGGAAGCGTGGTCGAACCGGTCAGCCACGCGTCGACGCCGGCGGCGGCTCCACGGCCCTCGGCGATCGCCCACACGATGAGCGACTGGCCGCGACCGGCGTCACCGGCGACGAACACCCCCTCGACACTGGACATGTAGTTCAGGTCGCGCTTGATGTTGCCCCGCTCGTCGAGGTCGACGCCGAGCTGCTCGACGACGCCCTCGGGCTGCGGGCCGGTGAAGCCCATCGCGAACAGCACCAACTGCGCCGGGATCACCCGCTCGGTGCCGGCGACCTCCTCGAAGCGACCGTCCACCAGCTCGACCTCGGTGATCCGCAGACCGCTCACGTGGCCGTCGTCGTCGCCCACGAACTCCTTCGTGTTGACGGCGTAGACCCGCTCGCCGCCTTCCTCGTGGGCCGAGGCGACGCGGTAGACCATCGGGTACGTCGGCCAGGGGTGGGCGTCCGCCCGCTCCTCGCTCGGACGCGGCATGATCTCCAGGCTGGTGACCGAGCGGGCGCCCTGACGGATCGCCGTGCCCAGGCAGTCCGCGCCGGTGTCGCCGCCGCCGATGATGACGACGTCCTTGCCGGTCGCGAGGATCTGGTCCTCGACCGTCTCGCCGACCGCGACGCGGTTGGCCTGGGGCAGGTAGTCCATCGCCTGGTGGATGCCCTCGAACTCGCGCCCGGGCGCCGGCAGGTCACGACGCACGGTCGAGCCGATCGCCAGGACGACCGCGTCGTACCGCTCACGCAGCTGCTGACCGGTGATGGCCTCGCCGACGGCGACGCCGGTGCGGAAGACGGTGCCCTCGCGCTGCATCTGGTTGATGCGACGGTCGACGTGCGACTTCTCCATCTTGAACTCGGGGATGCCGTACCGCAGCAGTCCCCCGGCCTTGTCGTCACGCTCGTACACCGCGACCGTGTGGCCGGCGCGCGTGAGCTGCTGAGCGACCGCCAGTCCGGCCGGGCCGGAGCCGACGACCGCGATCGTCTTGCCGGTCAGCCACTCGGGCGTCTCGGGCTTGACGGCGTGCATGTCCCACGCCTTGTCGGCGATCGACACCTCGACGTTCTTGATCGTCACCGGGTCGCGGTTGATGCCCACGACGCAGGCGGTCTCGCACGGCGCGGGGCACAGCCGCCCGGTGAACTCCGGGAAGTTGTTCGTCGCGTGCAGGCGATCGATCGCGTCCTCCCAGTCGTCGCGCCAGACCAGGTCGTTCCACTCGGGGATCAGGTTGCCCAACGGGCAGCCCTGGTGGCAGAACGGGATGCCGCAGTCCATGCAGCGCCCGGCCTGCTCCGAGATGATCGGCAGCAGGGCTCGCCCGGCACCGCCGGGATAGACCTCGTTCCAGTCCTTCACCCGCTCCTCGACGGGGCGGCGCTCGGCCACCTTGCGGGGCGTGGTCATGAAACCTCGGGGATCAGCCACGTGCGGCCACCTCCATCATCCGTGCAGTCGTCTCGTCCTCGGAGAGTCCCTCGGACTCCGCGGACGCCTTGGCTTCGAGAACGCGCCGGTAGTTGACCGGCATGATCTCGGTGATGCGGGCCAGGCTGGCCGGCCAGTCCCGGAGGAGCTGCTCGGCGACCGCCGAGCCCGTCTCCTCCAGGTGGCGGCGCACGATGGCCTCCAACTCGACTCCCGTGGTCTCCGGGACCGGTCGCAGCTCGACCATCTCGGGGTTGACCACGTCGGGGTCGAGATCCAGCACGTACGCCGAGCCACCGCTCATGCCGGCGGCGACGTTGCGCCCCGTCGGCCCGAGGATGACCACGCGGCCGCCGGTCATGTACTCCAGCGCGTGGTCGCCCACGCCCTCGACGACCGCGGTGGCGCCCGAGTTGCGCACGCAGAACCGCTCGCCGACCTTGCCTCGCAGGAAGATCTCACCGCCGGTGGCACCGAAGCCGATGACGTTGCCGGCGACGATCTGCGCCTCGGCGGCGAACTGCGACTCGCGCGGCGGCCGCACGATGATGCGGCCCCCCGAGAGTCCCTTGCCGACGTAGTCGTTGCCGTCGCCCTCCAGGCGCAGCGTGATGCCGCGCGGGACGAACGCACCGAACGACTGGCCGGCCGACCCCAGGAACGTGATGTCGATGGTGTCGTCCGGCAGCCCTTCACCGCGGTACCGCTTGGTCACCTCGTGACCGAGCATCGTGCCGACGGTGCGGTTGACGTTGCGGATCTCGAGCTGCGCGCGGACCGGCTCGGCCTTCTCCAGCGCGTCGCCGGCCAGGGCGATCAGCTCGACGTCGAGGGCGCGGTCCAGGCCGTGCTCCTGCTTCGTCGTGCAGCGCAAGGAGGCGCCCTCGGGCAGCTCGGGCACGTACAGGACGCGGGTCAGGTCCAGCGAGCTGGCCTTCCAGTGGTCGACGGCCTCGCGGACGTCGAGCACCTCGGCGTGGCCGACCGCCTCGTCGATGCTGCGGAAGCCCAGCTCGGCCAGGATCTCGCGCACCTCCTGGGCGATGAACTCGAAGAAGTTCACGACGTACTCGGCCTTGCCCGAGTACTTCTCGCGCAGCGACCGGTTCTGGGTCGCGACGCCGACCGGGCAGGTGTCGAGGTGGCAGACGCGCATCATGATGCAGCCCGACACGACCAGCGGCGCGGTCGCGAAGCCGAACTCCTCGCCGCCGAGCAGCGCGGCGATGACGACGTCGCGGCCCGTCTTGAGCTGACCGTCGACCTGAACCACGATGCGGTCACGCAGGCCGTTCAGCAGCAGCGTCTGCTGGGTCTCGGCCAGGCCGAGCTCCCAGGGACCGCCCGCGTGCTTGAGGCTCGTGAGCGGCGACGCGCCGGTTCCGCCGTCGTGGCCGGAGATCAGCACGACGTCGGCCTTGGCCTTCGAGACGCCGGCCGCGACCGTGCCCACGCCGACCTCGGAGACGAGCTTGACGTGGACGCGGGCCGAGGGGTTCGCGTTCTTCAGGTCGTGGATCAGCTGCTTGAGATCCTCGATCGAGTAGATGTCGTGGTGCGGCGGCGGGCTGATCAGACCGACACCCGGCGTCGAGTGCCGCGTCTTGGCCACCCACGGGTAGACCTTCGGTCCGGGCAGCTGGCCGCCCTCGCCGGGCTTGGCGCCCTGGGCCATCTTGATCTGGATGTCGTCCGCGTTCGTCAGGTACTCGCTGGTGACGCCGAAGCGGCCGGAGGCGACCTGCTTGATCGCCGAGCGGCGCTCGGGATCGTAGAGGCGCTCGGGATCCTCGCCGCCCTCACCGGTGTTCGACTTGCCGCCGAGGCGGTTCATCGCGATCGCGAGGGTCTCGTGGGCCTCCTGGCTGATGGACCCGTAGGACATCGCGCCGGTCGAGAACCGCTTGACGATCTCGCTGACCGGCTCGACCTCGTCGATCGAGATCGGCTGGCGGTCGGAGTTGAACTTCATCAGTCCGCGCAGGGTCATGAGACGGCTGGACTGGTCGTCGATCCGCTGCGTGTACTGCTTGAAGACGTCGTACCGGCCCGTGCGCGTGGAGTGCTGCAGGCGGAAGACGGTCTCCGGGTCGAACAGGTGCTCCGGGCCGAAGCGGCGCCACTGGTACTCGCCGCCGACCTCGAGGCGGCGACGCGGGCTGGCGATGCCCTTGGTCGGGTACGCCTTCAGGTGCCGGGCGTGGACCTCCTGGGCGATGACGTCCAGGCCGACGCCGCCGAGCTTGCTGGAGGTGCCCGTGAAGTACCGGTCGACGACCTCGTGGGACAGGCCGATGCACTCGAAGATCTGCGCGCCGGTGTACGACGAGACCGTCGAGACGCCGATCTTGCTCATGACCTTGAGAACGCCCTTGCCCAGGCCGTAGGCCACGTTGCGCGCAGCCTTCGTGGGGTCGACGCCCTCGACGTAGACGCCCTCGCGAGCGAGGTCCTCCGCCGTCTCGAGCGCCAGGTACGGGTTGACCGCGGTCGCGCCGAAGCCGATCAGCAGCGCGACGTGGTGCACCTCGCGCACGTCGCCGGCCTCGACCAGCAGGCCGGCCTGCGTGCGCAGCTTCTCGCGGACCATGTGGTGGTGGACCGCACCGGTCAGCAGCAGCGACGGGATCGGGGCCAGGTCGACGTTGGAGTGACGGTCCGACAGCACGATGATGCGCGCGCCGCGGTTGACGATCGCGTCCGACACCTCGGCGCAGATCTCGTCGAGGCGCTGGGCCAGGGCCTCTCCCCCACCCAGGACGTCGTACAGGCCGCGGACGACGTGCACGCTGAAGCCGGGCATGTCGCCGTCACGGTTCATGTGGCGGATCTTGGCCAGCTCGTCGCTGTCGATCACCGGGAACGGCAGCTGCAGCATCCGGCACGAGGCCGGCGTGGGGTCGAGCAGGTTGCGCTCGGGGCCGATCGTGCCGGCCAGCGACGTCACGACCTCCTCGCGGATGGCGTCCAGCGGCGGGTTCGTCACCTGGGCGAACAGCTGGCTGAAGTAGTCGAACAACAGGCGCGGACGGTCCGAGAGGGCCGCGATCGGGGTGTCGGTGCCCATCGAGCCGATCGTCTCGGCGCCGGTGCGCGCGATCGGCGCGACCAGCTTGCGCACCTCCTCGTCGGTGTAGCCGAAGACCTGCTGGCGACGCGCGACCGAGGCGTGGTTGTGCACGATGTGCTCGAGGTCGGGCAGGTCCTCGAAGCGCACGAGGCCCGAGTAGAGCCACTCCTCGTAGGGGTGCTCGTTCGCGAGCGACGCCTTGATCTCGTGGTCCTCGACGACGCGGTGCTCCTCGAGGTCGAGCAGGAACATCTTGCCCGGCTCGACCCGGCCCTTGCGGACGATCGTCTTCGGGTCGATGTCCAGGACGCCGGCCTCGGACGCGAGCACGACGAAGCCGTCCTCGGTGATGACGAAACGGCCCGGGCGCAGTCCGTTGCGGTCCAGGACCGCGCCGATCTGGGTGCCGTCGGTGAAGCACACCGCGGCCGGGCCGTCCCAGGCCTCCATGACCGTGGAGTGGAACTCGTAGAAGGCGCGGCGGGCCGGATCCATCTCGGCGTTGTTCTCCCACGCCTCGGGGATCATCATCATCACCGCGTGCGGCAGCGAGCGACCACCCAGGTGCAGCAGCTCGAGCACCTCGTCCAAGGACGCGGTGTCGGAGCCGTCGGGGCTGCAGATCGGGAACAGTCGCGAGAGGTCGCCGGGGATCAGGTCGCTCTCGAGCAGCGCCTCGCGGGCGCGCATCCAGTTGCGGTTGCCGCGGGCGGTGTTGATCTCGCCGTTGTGCGCGACGTAGCGGAACGGGTGCGCCAGCGGCCAGCTCGGGAACGTGTTGGTCGAGAAGCGGCTGTGCACGATCGCCAGCGCCGACTCCATGCGCTCGTCGAGCAGGTCGGGGAAGAACACGTCGAGCTGCTCGGTGGTGAGCATGCCCTTGTAGACGAGCGTGCGCGACGACAGCGACGGGAAGTACACGCCGGCCTCGTGGTGCGAGCGCTTGTTGACGGCGTAGGTCAGCCGGTCCAGGCCGATCCCGGACACCTCGCGGTCGGCGGTGGTCACGAAGAACAGCTCGAAGGCCGGCATCGCGGCGTACGCCATCGAGCCGAGGATGTGCGGGACGACGGGCACCTCGCGCCAGCCCAGGACCTCGAGGCCCTCCTCGACGGCGATGGCCTCGACCTGGGCCTTGGCCTCGTCGGCACGGTCGCGCGGCAGGAACGCCATGCCGGCGGCGTAGTGGCCGGACTCGGGCAGCTCGGTCGGGGCGACGCCGCGCAGGAAGCGGTCGGGCACCTGCATGAGGATGCCGGCACCGTCACCGGTGTTCGGCTCGCCGCCGACGGCGCCGCGGTGGTCGAGGTTGCGCAGCGCGGTCAGACCGTGCTGGACGATCTCGTTGCTGGGCACACCCGTGAGCGTCGCCACGAAGGCGACACCGCAGTTGTCGTGCTCGTTGGCGGGGTCGTAGAGGCCTTGCGCCTGGGGCGCGGCGGAGAAGAGCGGACGGTCCATGAAACAACCTGTCGTCGATGCCAAGGGGAAAGTCACTGGGCGAGGACGACATTGGCCTCATCAGCAGATTCAGATTACCTCAAGGTTTCGCGCGGAGCGGGTGAGGCACCCCTCATGCGCGCGCTTCTCGCCGCTTCCGCCTCGTCGACGCGAGGTTCTCGGTGGGACGACGGGGTCAGGCGGGGGCGCAGGCCGGCGCGGGCGGCAGCGGCGCGGGCACGCCGATCGACGGCATGCCCAGTCCGACGGAGCCGGGCGTCACCGCGGTGCGTCCCTGGCGGGACTCCCATGCGTCGCCCGCGCGGGTGCGGCGCACCTCGAGGGGCTCGTCGTCGGCGACCAGGTGGTGCGGGGACGCCTTCGTGACGCGGGTGACGACGAGGTCGCCCGGGCGGACCTCGTGGTCGCCGGGGACGAAGTGCACGAGCCGGTTGTCGCGCGCGCGCCCGCTCATCCGGTGGGTCTCGGCGTCCTTGCGGCCGCCGGCGTGGGCCTGGTCGGCGACGAGCAGCTCGACGACCTGGCCCTCCAGTCGCTGGTTCTCGGACCACGAGATCTCGGACACGAGTGCCGAGAGTCGCTCGTAGCGCTCCTGCACGACGGCCTTCGGCAGCTGGTCGGGCAGGTCCGCGGCCGGCGTGCCGGGGCGCTGGGAGTACTGGAACGTGAAGGCGCTGGAGAAGCGCGCCTGGCGCACGACGTCCATCGTCTCGAGGAAGTCCTCCTCGGTCTCGCCGGGGAAGCCCACGATGATGTCGGTCGTGATCGACGCCTCAGGCATCGCCGCACGCACCCGGTCGAGGATCCCCAGGAAGCGATCACGGCGGTAGGAGCGGCGCATCGCCTTGAGGATGCGGTCCGAGCCCGACTGCAGCGGCATGTGCAGCTGGGGCATGACGTTGGGTGTCTCGGCCATCGCGGCGATGACGTCGTCGGAGAAGGCGGCCGGGTGCGGCGAGGTGAACCGCACGCGCTCGAGGCCCTCGATCTGCCCGCAGGCGCGCAGCAGTTTGGAGAACGCCTCGCGGTCGCCGAACTCGACGCCGTAGCTGTTGACGTTCTGGCCCAGCAGGGTCACCTCGACGACGCCCTCGGCCACGAGTGCCTCGATCTCGGCGAGGATGTCGCCGGGCCGGCGGTCGCGCTCCTTGCCGCGCAGGGCGGGCACGATGCAGAACGTGCAGGTGTTGTTGCAGCCGACGCTGATCGAGACCCACGCGGCGAAGACCGAGTCGCGCTTCGTGGGCAGGGTCGACGGGAAGACCTCGAGCGACTCGAGGATCTCGACCTGGGACTCCTCGGCGATCCTCGCGCGCTCCAGCAGGACCGGCAGCGAGCCGATGTTGTGGGTGCCGAAGACGACGTCCACCCACGGCGCCCGCCGGGTGATCGTGTCCTTGTCCTTCTGCGCGAGGCAGCCGCCCACGGCGACCTGCATCCCGGGGTTCTTGGCCTTGATGCTCGCGACGTGCCCGAGGTTGCCGTACAGCTTGTTGTCGGCGTTCTCGCGCACGGCGCAGGTGTTGAAGACGACGAGGTCCGGCGTCTGCCCCTGCTCGGCCGCCGCATAGCCCGCGGTCTCGAGCAGTCCCGACAGTCGTTCGCTGTCGTGCACGTTCATCTGGCAGCCGTAGGTACGGACTTCATAGGTCTTCGTCATGACCGTCCCATCGTACGTGGGCACCGACGCCGGCCCGGACCGAACCGGCGGGCCGCTGAGCGGCCGGGTCCGCCACCGCGATGGCGGACCCGGGCCGTCAGAGGGTCTTCTGGATCTGGCGCAGTCGCTCGATCTCGGCGGTCTGGGTCGCCGACACGTCGGCGGCGAAGGCACGGTTGATCGCCTCGGTGCCGTCGCTGAGCGCCCGGTCGGCCATCGCCACGGCTCCTTGGTGGTGGGCGATCATGCGCTCGACGAAGAGCTTGTCGAACGCCGTGCCCTTCACCGCGGCCAGCTCGTCGAGCTGTTCGGGCGTGAGCATGCCGTCCATGTGCGTGGCGTGCTCGCCGCTGGGCGTGAGCGGTGCCGTCGGCAGATCGCGCGCCTCGAGCCATGCCTGGAGCACGTCGATCTCGGCCTTCTGCGTGTCGCCGATCCGCTGCGCGAACCCGGCGACCTGCTCGTCCTTCGCCCGCGTCTTCGCCAGCTCGGCCATGAGGACCGCCTGGTGGTGGTGCGGGACCATCATCTCGACGAACTCACGGTCGATGTCGTTGAACTCGTCGGCGGGCGTCTCGACCTCGTCGGGGTCGACGCGCTTGTTGCCCTCCCCCGCCTCACCGGGCTGCAGGACGACCGGGCCGTCCTGACGGGGGGTGTCTTCCGAGCAGCCCGCCGCCGCGGTGAGCGCCAGAACGACGCTCACCGCGGCAGCAGCTCGACGAACCAAGGTCACTTGGTGACCCGGATCGTCGTCTTGGTGCTCTTGCCCGCCACCTTCGCGCTGCCCGCGTAGGTGACCTTGACCGTGTGCTTGCCGGCCTTGAGCTTCGGCAGGGTCACGGTGACCTTGCCCTTCTTCAGCGCGCCCTTGACGGACGTGCCGTTGACCTTCACGGTCACCTTGCCGGTCGGCGTGGTGCCCTTGGCGCTGACGGTCACCGTGACCTTGGCGCGAGCCGAGGCCTTGACCTTCTTGGCGGAGACCTTCACCTTCGCGGTCGCCTTGACGACCTTGAGGGTGACCGCCGAGGACGTCGAGCCGGTCGTCGCGGTGGACGACGGCACGAACTCGGCACGGATCGCGTACGTCTTGACCGCGAGGGTCTTCGGCAGCGTCAGCGTGGCCTTGCCGCCCTTGACCGGCACGCCGGCCTTCAGGACGGTGCTGCCCGCACGGAACGTCACGGTGCCCTGGGCGCCGGCGCCCGAGACCGTCGCGGTGACGGTCGCCGGGGTGGAGCCGAAGACCTGCGACGTACGGCTCAGCTTCACCGAGGTGGTGGTGCTGACGGCCGTCAGCTCGACCGACGCCGAGTACAGCGCGTCGTCGAGCTTGCTGTCGCCACGGACGACGAGCGACTTCGTGCCCGCCTTCTCGGTGGCGGCGACCGGGACGGTCAGCTCGACCGAGCCGTTCGCGGCGGCCTGGCCGCTGGCGACGACCTTGCTCCCACTCCACACGTCGACGTACTCACCGGAGGTGAACGTGTCGGCGGGCAGCGAGACGGTGACGTCCGTGGCGACCCCGGCGGGGACGCTGGCGGGCGAGACCGACGCGGCGGGCAGCGTGCCCGAAGCCTTCGGCGCCTTCTTCCACGGCCAGGAGATGGTCTGCTGCGTCGCGGGGTTGCGGACGTCCTGGCGGTGACGGACCGCGTCGGCGAACTCGTCGCCCTGGAGCTTCATGACGTCGAAGCCACGGGCGATCTCACTGCCGTAGAGGTAGCCGTTGTGCGAGTACACGGCCCAGTAGCCGCCGGTCACCAAGCGCGTCGCGTCGATCGGCCCGCGATCGAAGTAGCCGATCTCCTTGGCTTTGGACGGGTTCGTGAAGTCGATCAGCGAGGCGCCGCCCTGGTACCAGGCCTGGACGAGGACGTCCCGATCGGCGACCTGGACGATGTTGCCCTCGTGACCCACGCAGTTCTCGAACGTCGACTGACGACGCGGGATCTTGTAGTAGCTCTTCAGCTCCAGCTCCTGGCCCTTGATCGCGTAGATCGCGTTCGCACCGCGGTACTGCGGCGTGTTCGGGATGCAGGTCGCGCTGCTGCCGCCACCGAGCTCGTCCTGGAAGATCACCTTGCTGGCGTCGTCACTGAACTGCGCGGTGTGCCAGAAGGCGTAGTTCTCGTCACGGACGCGCTCCGTCACGACCGGGTTCAGCGGGTCGGAGATGTCGAACATCACGCCGTCGCCCATGCACGCACCGGCCATGATGCCCTTCTCCGGGTACGCGGTCAGGTCGTGGCAGCCGTTCGTCGCCGAGGTGGTGGCGCCGCCGTTGGGGCGGTCGTCAGCGGTGAACGCCGGGTTCGCCTCGTCCCAGGGCTTGTACTCCTTGACGATCGCCGCGCCGGCCGGGTTGTCGAGATCCACCTTGATGATCTCGAGCTGCTGGTGCGGGCGCTTGCAGTAGAACGCGCTGTCCGAGACGTCGTAGGCGGCGTTGTACAGGTACACCGAGCCCTCGTCCTCGGGGTTCGGCACCAGCGTGTGCGTGTGCGAGCCACAGCGCGCCTTCACGTTGCCGACGTACTGCGGCGCGGTCGGCTCGCTGATGTCGAAGATGCGAATGCCCTCCCACGCGTCGGCGCTCGAGGAGGCGACCGAGCCGGCGTCGCACGCCGACCCGTTGCGCGGCTGGTCGACGGAGAAGAACAGCAGGTCTCCGGCGATCGACATGTCGCCCTGACCGCCGGCGCAGTTGACGTTCGCCGCGACCGTGGCGTCCTCCGGGTTGCTGATGTCGTAGACCACGAATCCGCCGTAGCTGCCCTGGAAGGCGTAGTCGCCCTTGAACGCCATGTTGGACATCGTCGTCTGCCCCGGCTGCAACCCGATGTTCTTCACCAGGTCGATCTTGACGGACTCCTGCTCGCCGGCGGCGAGCATCTTGGCCTTGGGATCCATTCCCAGGTACGGCACGCCGGTGCCGGGAGCGAGGTTCCCGACGCTCTCGTCCTCGGCGGTGACGTCGGCCGTGCGGCTGGCGTCACCGAGGATGCGCGACTGCTCGGGCGTCTCGGGGATGTTGGGGTCGGCGTTGGCGGGTACGGCCAGCAGGCCGACCCCCAACGCGACGAGGGCCGCCGCACTCAAGGTGCGGCGAAGGGCAACTGTTTTCAAGGGAAGTCCTCACGACGAAGGGAACTGACGTGACACACGTCTCATGCGTCACGCCCCTGAGCGTAGAAGTCACGCGTTACGCATTCGCTACGGCGGCTGGACCAAGACGCGATAATCACACGTTTCAGTGGTGAAAGTGGACCTTGAACGGCCGCCCATAATATGGACACCTCGGCGCCGTCGCCAGTTCGGCCACCGCGCGCACAGCAGGGTGCGAGCTTCGGTATTCCAGTCGAAAGTGTCCACTTACTTCCCCAGTGGAAGCCACCGCGCGGCGTTGACGCCGCGGCGGGTGCACGGATTCGCCGGGACGACCACCATCGCCGTGGGTTTCGATCTGATTGCGGTCGGCGACGCGCCGGTGCGAATTGTTGCGTCCGCCCGGACCCTACGGTTGGGTAAGTCGGCATGGGAGCAAGCACGACGCCGATGGTCCGCATGAGCGGCGTCCAGAAGTGGTTCGGTGACCTTCACGTCCTGCAGGACATCGACTTCGAGGTCGCCACCGGCGAGGTCGTCGTCGTGATCGGGCCGTCCGGATCAGGCAAGTCGACACTGTGCCGGGCGATCAATCGCCTCGAGCCGATCAACGAGGGCACCATCGAGATCGACGGTGTCCCGCTGCCCGAGGAGGGCAAGGCGCTGGCGAAGCTGCGCGCCGAGGTCGGCATGGTGTTCCAGTCGTTCAACCTCTTCAGCCACAAGACCGTCCTGGAGAACGTGACCCTCGGTCCGACCAAGGTCCTGGGGAAGCCCAAGGCCGAGGCCGAGCAGCGCGCACACGAGCTGCTCGAGCGCGTCGGGGTGGCCAACCAGGCCGGCAAGCTGCCGGCTCAGCTGTCGGGCGGCCAGCAGCAGCGCGTCGCGATCGCCCGCGCCCTGGCCATGGACCCGAAGGTCATGCTGTTCGACGAGCCGACGTCCGCGCTCGACCCCGAGATGATCTCGGAGGTCCTCGAGACCATGGTCGATCTCGCCCGACGCGGCATGACGATGGTCGTCGTCACCCACGAGATGGGCTTCGCGCGCACCGCCGCCGACCGCGTCGTCTTCATGGCCGACGGCAGG
The DNA here is from genome assembly GCF_024433585.1 of Aeromicrobium sp. 636. Classification (NCBI taxonomy): domain Bacteria; kingdom Bacillati; phylum Actinomycetota; class Actinomycetes; order Propionibacteriales; family Nocardioidaceae; genus Aeromicrobium; species Aeromicrobium sp. 636. The sequence goes on along the minus strand of NZ_WNJU01000001.1, from coordinate 106,350 downwards.
ATCGTCGAGCAGAACACCCCCGACGAGTTCTTCACGAACCCCCAGAGCGATCGCGCCCAGGACTTCCTCGGCAAGATCCTCAAGCACTGACAGCCCGCACCCTCCTGATTTCCGCAACATCATGATCCCGAAGGGGAAGGACGACAGATGAGAGCACGAAGGACACAGTTCGCGGCCGTGATCGCCGCCGGGCTGCTGGCGCTGAGCGCCTGTGGCGACGCCGGCAACAGCGACGACGCCGGCGACGCACCCGAGGTCGAGGTCGAGGAGCAGGACTTCGAGGCCGGCAGCCGCATGGCCGAGATCCAGGAGTCCGGCAAGGTCAAGATCGGCGTCAAGTACGACCAGCCCGGCATCGGCTTCAAGACCGCCACCGCCGACACGCCGTCGGGCTTCGACCCCGAGATCGGCAAGATCCTCGCGGCGAAGCTGGGCATCAAGGCCGACGACATCGAATGGGTCGAGGCCGTCTCGGCGAACCGCGAGCCGTTCCTGCAGAACGGCACGGTCGACTTCGTCATCGCCTCCTACTCGATCACCGACGACCGTCGCAAGGTCGTCGGCCAGGCCGGCCCGTACTACGTGACGGGTCAGAGCCTGCTCGTGGCCAAGGACGACAACTCGATCAACGGCCCGGACGACCTCAAGGGCAAGAAGGTCTGCTCGGTCACCGGCTCCACCTCGATCAAGACCGTCGAGGAGCAGTTCGGCGCCACGCCCGCCGGCTTCGACACCTACTCCGAGTGCGTCCGTCAGCTCGAGAACGGCTCGGTCGACGCGGTCACCACCGACGCGGCGATCCTGCTGGGCTACGCCGCCGAGAACCCCGACAAGCTCAAGGTCGTGGGCGAGCCCTTCTCCGAGGAGAACTACGGCATCGGCTACGGCAAGGACCACCCCGAGCTGTGCGAGTTCGTCAACGAGACGCTGACCAGCGCCTTCGAAGACGGCTCGTGGGAGAAGGCGTTCGACGCCACGCTCGGCAAGGGTGGCGCCGAGGCGGGCGACCCGCCGGCGCTCGACGAGTGCGCGTGACGCTGAGCCGATGATCAACCGACGACGAGGGTGGTGAGACGTGGACTTCACGTTCTTGCAGGACAGCTATGAACTGCTCCTCAAGGGCTTCTGGGTCACGCTGCGGGTCTTCCTGGCCAGCGGTCTCATCGCCCTCGTCCTCGGCACCATCGTGGCCGTGGCGCGGGTCAGCCCGGTCCCGGCGATGCGCGCCGTCGGGACGGCCTACGTCACGCTCTTCCGCAACACTCCCCTGCTGCTGCTGCTGTTCATCACGTACTACGGCCTGCCGGCGATGGGGATCGACTTCGGCTTCTTCTGGAACGTCTCGATGGCCGCCGGTCTCTACACCGCGGCGTTCGTCTGCGAGGCGCTGCGCTCGGGCATCAACGGCGTGCCGCTCGGCCAGGCCGAGGCGGCGCGAGCCGTGGGCATGCCTTTCTCGATGACCATGACCCAGGTGATCCTGCCCCAGGCGTTCCGCCTCGTGGTCCCGCCGATCGCCAGCGTGTTCATCGCGTTGGCCAAGAACACCTCATTGGTCGCCGCCCTGGGCCTGGCCGACCTCGCGTTCCGGCTCCAGGGCCTGCTGCGGGACTACCCCAGCTCGCGCACCGCCGCCTTCTTGACCATCGCGGCGATGTACATCGTCATCGTGGCGGCGATCTCAGCACTGGCCAGCTGGGCCGAACGACGCTGGAAGGTGGAGTCCCGATGAGCAGCGTCCTGTTCGACGTCCCCGGCCCCCGCGCCCGACGCCGCCACCGCATCCTGTCGGTGGTGACGATCGTGGCCGTCGTGGCGTTCCTGGCCCTGGTCCTGTGGCGCCTCGCCGAGACCGGTCAGCTGGCGTCCGACAAGTGGGAGGTCTTCGTCACCCCCGCGTACATCGAGTTCATCGCCGAGGGTCTGTACTACACGCTCCTGGCGGCCGTCATCGCCATCATCGGCGCCCTCGTGTTCGGCATGCTCTTCGGCATCGGCAAGCTGTCCGACCACGCTTGGGTCCGCTGGCCCAGCTGGCTGGTCGTGGAGTTCTTCCGGGCCGTCCCCCTCTACATCCTCATCACGTACCTGTGGGCGCTCTACAAGTTCCAGATCGAGCTGCTCGCCCCGCTGGTGATCGGCTTGATCCTCTACAACGGCTCGGTGCTCGCCGAGATCGTCCGCGCCGGCATCAACGCCGTCCCCAAGGGCCAGGTCGAGGCGGCGTACGCGCTCGGCATGCGCAAGAGCGCCGTGATGCGCATCGTGCAGCTGCCCCAGGCGATCAAGATCATGACCCCGTCGATCATCAGCCAGTGCATCGTCGCGCTGAAGGACACGTCGCTGGGCTACATCATCGTGGCGCCGGGCCTGACCTACGCGGGACGTCAGATCTGGCGCGAGTTCGACAACCACCTGCAGGTCGCGCTGGTCCTCGGGGCGATCTACATCATCCTCAACCTGATCCTCGAGCAGTTGGGTCGCTTCGCGCAGCGCCGGCTGACCGAATCGCGGTCCACCGACGCCCGGCCGCAGGCCGAGGTGCCGGTCCTCGTGGCACCCTGACCCGCAGGCGGAGCGGGCCAGCCCCCGGGCCACAATGTCTGCGTGAGCTCCCTGCTGCTGCGCCACGTCCGGCTCGTGCCGGTGCGTTCGGCGGCGCCGACCGAACCGGTGTCGCTGCGGATCCGTGACGGCGCGATCGTCGATCTCGCGCCCGAGCTGCGTGCCGAACGGGGCGACCGCGTGGTCGACGCCGACGGACGCTGGACCATCCCGGGCCTGTGGGACCAGCACGTCCATCTGACCCAGTGGGCCCAGACCCGCAGCCGCCTGGACGTCTCGGGTACGCGCGATCCCGCCGAGGTCATCCGGCTCGTCCGCGAGGAGCTGGCCGCCACGCCCGACGGCGACTGGGTGTTCGGCTACGGCTTCCGCCTCACCGACTGGGACCGGGTTCCCACGGTCGCCGAGCTCGACGCCGTCTCGGGCGTCCGCCCTGTCGTGCTGACCAGCGGGGATGCCCACACGGGCTGGCTGAACACGGCCGCCCTCTCCGCCCTCGGCGCTGATCCGACCGACGAGCCCGTCACCGAGGCACCCTGGTTCACGCTCATGACGCAGGTGGTCGAGCTCACCGCACAGCAGGACGGCGGCTCGGGCATCGCCGAGACCGTTCACGAGGCCGCCGCCCGCGGCGTGGTGGGCATCGTCGACTTCGAGTTCGCCGAGCCGCTGCTGACGTGGCCTGAGCGCGTCGCCCGCGGTGTCGACGCCCTGACGGTGCGGCGCGCGGTCTACCCCGAGTACCTGGAGTCCGTGATCTCCGCCGGGCTGAGGACCGGCTCGCCGCTGACGCCCGGCGGCGTCGTCACGATCGGCCCGCTCAAGATCATCTCCGACGGGTCGCTGAACACCCGCACGGCGTTCTGCCACGAGTCGTACCCCGGTGGGGGCGACCGCGGGGTCCAGAACCACGACCGGGCCGAGCTGGTCGCGCTGCTGCGACGTGCCGCGACCAACGGCCTCGAGGCAGCGGTCCACGCCATCGGCGACGCGGCCGCCCACGAGGCTCTGGCGGCCTTCTCCGCGTCCGGCGCGGTCGGCAGCATCGAGCACGCGCAACTGATGACCCCGGACGACATCGTCGCCATGGCGGCACTCGGCGTCCGGGCCAGCGTCCAGCCCGCGCACCTGCTCGACGATCGCGACGCCGCGGTGCAGCTGTGGCCGGGGCGCGAGCAGCACTGCTTCGCGCTGCGTTCCCTGCTCGACGCCGGCGTCGGCGTCGTTTTCGGCTCCGACGCGCCGGTCTCGCCGCTCGACCCGTGGGCCGCCATGGCTGCCGCCGTCCACCGCTCAGCTGATGACCGGGCGCCGTGGACTCCAGAGGAGGCGGTCACGGTGCGCGAGGCGCTCGCCGCCAGCGTCGACGGTCAGGACACGCCCCGGGTCGGGCAACGCGGCGATCTGGTCCTGCTCGACCGGGATCCGCTCGCGCACACCGACGACTCGGGGGCCGCGGCCACCCTGCTGCGCTCGGTCGGCGTCGAGGCCACGGTGCGCGCCGGACAGTTCACCCACACCGCGGCCGGCTTCGTACGCTGAGTCACTCGAAGCGTTCGCGCCTCGCCGTGCACACGATGTCGGCCCACGGTGCCCCCTCGGGCTGGATCCACAGTCCTGCCGTGAACCCGCACTTGGCCAACACCCGCAGCGAGCGATGGTTGCGCGCGTCGGGCGCCGCGAGGAACCGCGGAGCCCTCGGATACTGCGGCACGAGCACGTCGCGGCAGAACCGATCGATCATCTCGCTGCCGAGCCCGCGGTCGATCAACTCCGGCTCGCCGATGAGGTAGTCGAACGCCACCGCGTCCGGGTCCTGGCAGCGCACCGTCAGGTCGTCGTCGGCGGCCACCTCGAAGCTCTGGAGGTATCCGATCGGGGCTCCCCCGAGCTCGGCGATCCACAGCCGCACCGGGTCGCGACCCGCCAACCGCCCACCGAAGCGATCGCGCGCCGCGGCCAGGTCGGGCACCGGATCGGGAAACCACGTCAGGACGTGAGGACGGCTCCGCCACCGCACGAACAACGGCAGGTCCGCCTCGGTGGCGGCGCGGAAGGCGAACACGGCTCGATGCTAGGTCGACTCGAGCGGTTCGGTCTCGGCATCGAGCTCGGCCCGGACGACGTCGAACGCCACCTGCGGGGCGTAGCCCTTGCGCGCGAGCATCGCGGTCAGCCGCCGCACCTGGACCGACTGGTCGAGCCCCTGCACGGAGCGCAGCTTGCGCTGGACCAGCCGGTGCGCGGCCTGGCGCTCGGCGTCGGGATCGACGTCCTCCAGGACCGTGCCGATGATCTCAGCGGCGACGCCCTTGCGCTGCAACTCCATGCGCAGCACCGATCGGGCGAGCCCTTTGGCTCGACCCCGCTGCTCGACCCACGTCCGGGCGAACCGCTCGTCGTCGACCAGCCCTTCGGACTGCAACTGGTCGACGACGACGATGGCGACGTCCTCGGGGAACCGCCGACGAGCGAGAGCATCGAGCAGCTCACCGCGACTGCGATCGCGCGCGGCCAGACGATCCATCGCGATCGTCCGGCCGGCGACGATGACCGCCCTCGGATCAGCGTCCGGGTCGGTGGGGTCCAGCATCAGAAATCGGCGGCCGAGAGGTCGCCCGCGGGGTCGTCGGCCACCGCGGCATCGGCGGGCTCGTCGAGCTTCGCCCCGATACCGAGGTGCTCCTTGATCCGCTTGTCGAGCTCGTCGGCCAGGTCCGGGTTGTCACGCAGGAAGGCGCGCGCGTTCTCCTTGCCCTGGCCGAGCTGGTCGCCCTCGTACGTGTACCAAGCACCGGCCTTGCGGACGAAGCCCGCCTCGACGCCCATGTCGATCAGACTGCCCTCACGGCTGATCCCCTGGCCGTACATGATGTCGAACTCGGCCTGCTTGAACGGCGGGGCCATCTTGTTCTTGACGACCTTGACCCGGGTGCGGTTGCCGACCATGTCGGTGCCGTCCTTGAGGGTCTCGATGCGGCGCACGTCCAGGCGCACCGAGGCGTAGAACTTCAGTGCCTTGCCGCCCGTGGTGGTCTCGGGGCTGCCGAACATCACGCCGATCTTCTCGCGCAGCTGGTTGATGAAGATCGCCGTCGTGCCCGAGCCGTTGATGGCACCGGTCATCTTGCGCAGCGCCTGGCTCATGAGGCGGGCCTGCAGGCCGACGTGGCTGTCGCCCATCTCGCCGTCGATCTCGGCGCGGGGCACCAGGGCCGCCACGGAGTCGATGACGATGATGTCGAGGGCGCCGGAGCGGATCAGCATGTCGGCGATCTCGAGCGCCTGCTCGCCGGAGTCGGGCTGCGACACCAGCAACGCGTCGGTGTCGACACCCAGCTTGCGGGCGTACTCGGGGTCGAGCGCGTGCTCGGCGTCGATGAACGCCGCGACGCCGCCGGCCTTCTGGGCGTTGGCCACCGCGTGCAGGGCTACCGTGGTCTTGCCCGAGGACTCCGGGCCGTAGATCTCGACGACACGACCGCGGGGCAGTCCGCCGATGCCCAGCGCGACGTCCAAGGAGATGGCACCGGTCGGGATGATCTCGATCGGCGCGCGGGCCTGGTCACCCAGCCGCATCACGGCACCCTTGCCGTAGGACCGGTCGATCTGGGCGAGGGCGTTCTCGATCGCCTTGTCCTTGTTGGCGCGGTCCTTGGGGATGTCGCGGTTCGAACCAGTGGTGCTGGTGTTCTTAGCCATGCTGCGTCCTTCGTTCGTCGACCGTCACGGTCGTGGTGGCGGGCCATCTTCGACGGTAGGCGGACCCACTGACATTACGTGAGCCTCGTCGACTCGTCTGTGGATGACGCCCGACCTGACCGTCGGCCTGTGGAACGAGCCTAGGCCGAACAGATGTTCGATGGAAGGTCGACACGCCGAACACACGCACCTCCCCGAGATTTGCTCCGCATTCTCCCTTTCACACCCTCTGAAAGGTCAGATGCGGAGCAAATCTCGGGACGGGGCGGGACGGACGTGATTCAGGACACGAGGGCGTCGGCGATGGCGCCGACGAACGCGGGCAGGTCGTCGGGGTTGCGGCTCGTGATCAGGTTGCCGTCGACGACGACGGTCTCGTCGACCCAGTCGCCGCCGGCGTTCCTCACGTCCACCGCGAGGCTCGGGAAGCTGGTCAGGCGCTTGCCCTTGACCAGGTCGGCCGAGACCAGCAGCCAGGGAGCGTGGCAGATCGCCGCCACGGGCGCACCCGACTCGAGGGCGTTCGTGACGATCCGCTGGGCCTGCTCGTCGATGCGCAGGTGGTCGGCGTTCACGGTGCCGCCGGGGAAGACGAAGGCGTCGGGCCAGCCCTGGTCGAACTCGTCCAGGGTGCCGTCCACCCGCACCGAGATGGTCTTGTCGGTGTCGCCCTGCATCGCCTGCAGGGTGCCGGGGTGAGGGGCGAAGATGCGCACGTCCGCTCCCGCGTCCTCGAGACTGTCACGAGGGGTCGTGAGTTCGGATTCCTCGAAGTGGTCGGTCGCGATGATGGCGACACGCTTGCCGGTCAGGTCGGGGAGATCGCTCATGACCCGACGCTAACTCAACGTTCGCGCGCGGGCAGGTCGAGCGTCGCGTGCACCGCGCGCCACACCTGTTGGGGGTCGACACCGGCTTCGAGGGCCTCGACCGGGGTGCGACCGCCCAAGGCGCCGATCGCCTGCTGGCGGGCCCAGGAACTGGCATACGCCGCCCCGAGGGCAGCTTCCATGCGCTGCCAGAACTCGCTGTGCCTCACGCTGCGGAGGCCCGGGCCTCTTCGCGCGCGATCGACGACACGGTCGCCAGGTCGGCGGCTTCCTCGAGTTCGAGCAGCGAGCTGACGTCGAGCAGCACCTTGCTCAGCGGGACATCGAGCGCCTGGGCCAGGGCGGCGAGCAGCTCGGAGCTGGCCTCCTTCTGGCCGCGCTCGACCTCGGAGATGTATCCCAAGCTGATCCGAGCCCGCTCGGAGACGTCGCGCAGGGTCAGGCCTTCGGCGAGCCGACGTGCCCGGAGCACGTCGCCGATGAGTTCACGCATCGCGGTCATCGCCACCACCTTCCCTGTCAGGCTCAACGTCCGCCGAGCCGTTGTTCTTCCCCAGCCTATAGTGCAGGTCCGCCAGGACGGCGCGGACCGCTGCTCGCCGCACCTCGTCGCGGTCCCCGTCCAGTTGCAGCCGGCGTGAGCGCACGCCATCGGGGCCCGCCACGGCGACGTGGACGGTGCCGGCGCGATGACCCTCGGCCGGGCCCGGACCGGCGACACCGGTCGTGCCCAGGCCCCACGTGGCGCCCAGCCGTGCGCACGCACCGAGTGCCAGCTGCTCGGCCACCGCGGCGTCGACGGTGCCCTCACGGGCGATCAGGTCGGCGTCCACGCCCAGCAGGGCGGTCTTGAGATCGGGCTGGTAGGCGATGACTCCCCCGCGCACCACGACCGAGGCTCCCGGCACGTCGACGAGCGTCGCGCAGACCAAGCCGCCCGTGAGCGACTCAGCGGTCGCGACGGTCTGTCCCGCGGCGCGCAGGGCCGCCACCACGTCGGAGGCGGACGCCACGGTCACCGCGCGAGGTCGTCGGCCGGTGCCTCCGCGGCCAGTCGCCGGGCGTCGATGACGTACTGGACGCCGGTCACCAGCGCCAGCGCGAGCGCCGCGGCCATCACGACGTGGGTGATCCACAGCAGCACCGTCGGGACGAGACCGTCCCACAACTCGAGCGGCAGGCAGTACCCCGCGACGGCCACGGACTGCAGCACGGTCTTGAGCTTGCCCCCGCGACCGGCCGGCATGACGAAGCCGCGGCGGACCATCACCATCCGCATGACGGTGATCCCCCATTCGCGCACCAGCATCGCGATGACCGCGGCCCAGAAGACCGGTCCCCACGTCTGGTCGTTGAAGATGATCGCCAGTCCGATGAAGGCCATGCCGGTGAGGGCCTTGTCGGCGATCGGGTCGGCCATCTTGCCGAAGTCGGTGATGAGGTTGTGCTTGCGGGCGATGTCGCCGTCGATCTTGTCGGTGGCCATCAGGACCACGAACGCTGCCCACGCGGCGATCCGGTACCCGACCGACTCGCCACCGTCGTGCAGCAACAGCCAACCGAAGACCGGAACACCGAGGATCCGGATGACCGTCAGGGCGTTCGGGACGTTCCAGTTGCTCGGCGTGGTTGCCGGGGGCGAGGAATCCATGATGTTCAGTATGGCTCAGGCCGGTGAGAGCCACGTCCAGCCGGGCACATTGCGCGCCACCCAGTACGTCAGGACGACCACCAGCAGCGCCCAGATCCACCCTGCCGGGATCCGGCTGGGATGCCACGCGCGCCGGCCGAGCAGGCGCAGTCCCCAGGCCGCCCAGGCCACCAGGACGGCGGGCAACAGCAGCACGGCGAGCGGGTTGCGATCCCACGCGGTCGCGAGATCGCCGTGAGCCAGCGCGTGCAGGGCACGCAGGCTGCCGCACCCCGGGCAGAACAGGCCCGTGACGGCGAGGAAGGGGCAGGTCGGGTAGTGCCCGGACTCCTCCGGGGAGCGGGCGGCGACGACAGCGATGGCGGCCAGGCCGGCGAGGGTGACCGCTGAGAACGCGAACGCCCCGCGCCGCCGGGAGATCCCGGCGGCCACGGGGCGCGCGCTGACGTCGCTCAGATCAGAGGCTCGTCGACGTGGAGTCGCCATTGCTGGCCACGATCACGATGAAGATGACGTACAGGACGATCGCCACGAGACCGACGACGGCGGACCAGATGGCCCACGTCTTGGCCTTGCGCGAGGAGTCCTGGGCCCCGGCGAGATCGCCGGCGGCGAACTTGCCGTTCACCTGCGCCGCGTAGACGATCGAGACCACGCCGAGCGGCAGGCAGCAGAACAGCGTCGTGAGGATGGCCCACACGAGGTTGTTCGGCGGCGGCGTCTGTCCGACCGGTCCCGAGGGGGGCGGCGGCGGAGCGTTGTAAGACATGCATTCCCTTTCGTGTCACCGGTACCCCCGAGAGGGCGACCACGGTGGTTTACATGAGGTGGTTGGTTCGCTGATCCTAGTGGTCAACCGACCTGGATGCTGGCCAACACGTCAGCGAGGTCATCAGGCTTCACGAGCACGTCGCGCGCCTTCGAGCCCTCGCTGGGGCCCACGACGCCGCGGCTCTCGAGGATGTCCATCAGGCGGCCGGCCTTGGCGAATCCGACACGCAGCTTGCGCTGCAGCATCGACGTCGAGCCGAACTGCGTGTTGACCACGAGCTCGATCGCCTGGAGCACCAGGTCCATGTCGTCGCCGATGTCGTCGTCGAGCTCGCGCTTGGCCTGCTGCGGAGTCGTGACGTCCTCGCGGTACGACGGCTGCAACTGCTCCTTGCAGTGGTTGACGATCGTCTGGATCTCGGCCTCGGTGATCCAGGCCCCCTGCATGCGCATGGTCTTGTTCGCGCCCATCGGCAGGAACAGACCGTCGCCCTGACCGACGAGCTTCTCGGCGCCGGGCTGGTCCAAGATGACGCGGCTGTCGGCCAGCGAGCTGGTCGCGAAGGCCAGGCGGCTGGGCACGTTGGCCTTGATCAGACCCGTGACGACGTCGACGCTGGGTCGCTGCGTCGCGAGCACGAGGTGGATGCCCGCCGCACGGGCCAGCTGGGTGATGCGCACGATCGAGTCCTCGACGTCGCGCGGGGCGACCATCATCAGGTCGGCGAGCTCGTCGACCACCACCAGCAGGTACGGGTAGGGCGTCAGGACACGCTCGCTGCCCGGAGGCGCCTGCACCTTGCCGGAGGCGACGGCCTTGTTGAAGTCGTCGATGTGCCGGAAGCCGAAGTTCGCCAGGTCGTCGTAGCGCAGGTCCATCTCGCGCACGACCCAGGCCAGCGCCTCGGCGGCCTTCTTCGGGTTGGTGATGATCGGCGTGATGAGGTGCGGGATGCCCTCGTACGCGTTCAGCTCGACGCGCTTGGGGTCGACCAGGATCATCCGCACCTCGTCGGGCGTGGACCGCATGAGGATCGACGAGATCATCGAGTTCACGAAGCTGGACTTGCCCGATCCGGTCGCGCCGGCGACCAGCAGGTGCGGCATCTTGGCCAGGTTCGCCACGACGTAGCCGCCCTCGACGTCCTTGCCCAGGCCGATGACCATCGGATGGTGGTCGCTGCGCGCCTTGTTCGAGCGCAGGACGTCACCGAGGGACACCATCTCCTTGTCGACGTTCGGGATCTCGACGCCGATGGCGCTCTTGCCCGGGATCGGCGACAGGATGCGGACCTCGTTGGAGGCCACGGCGTAGGCGATGTTCTTGCTGAGTGCGGTGACCTTCTCGACCTTGACGGCGGGGCCGAGCTCGACCTCGTACCGGGTGACGGTCGGGCCGCGGGTGTAGCCCGTGACGGTCGCGTCGATCTGGAACTGCTCGAGCACCTCGGTGAGCCGGCCGACGACCTCGTCGGAGGCTGCCGAGCGGGCCTTGGGCGGCGTGCCCTCCTTGAGGGCGCTGGGCTCGGGGAGCGTGTAGACGACGTCGCCGGACAGGGCCAGTTGCTCGGCGCGGACCGGCAGCGGCTCGAGCGGCTTGAGGTCGGGCTGCGGCTCGGGCTCGGACACCGCGGGCACGGGCGGCACGAAGCTGACCGGGACCTGGCGATCGTCGTCGGGGCCGTCGACGAGCGGGTTCTCGAACGGCTCGTCCACGATGGGGACCGTGCGCGGATGGCGCTTCTTGACCGGCTCGGGCTTGGGCTCGGCCTCGGCGGAGGGCGCCTTCTCACGGCCGAGCATCTTGTCGGCGGTCGTGCGCAGTCGGTCGGGAACGGCGTACAAGGGGGTGCCCGTGACGACCAGGACACCGAAGATCACGACGATCACCAGGATCGGGGCGACGACCCAGCCGGTCTTGAGCAGGTCGACCAGGATCGCGGAGAACAGGAAGCCCACCGCTCCCCCGGCGTCGGCCATGTCCGGATCGCTGGGGCGCGGCGTGTCGTGGGCCAGGTGGACCAGGCCCAGGACGCCGCCGACGATGGCACTCCAGCCGATCGCCTGACGGCCGGCGGGGCCGTTGCGGTCGGGATGGCGCAGCGTCCGCCACGCCAGGACGGCGAGCAGGATGGGGACCGCCCAGGCCAGGACGCCGACCGAGCCGGTGGTGACGCGGCGCACGGCGGCACCGACGCCGCCGGGGATGTCCCACCACACCGAGGCGGCGGTCACGAGCGACAGCGAGACCAGCGCGAGGCCGACCCCGTCGCGTCGCTGCTCGGCGTCGAGCTCACGGGCACTGTGGCCGATGCTGCGCGCGATGGCACCGACGACGCCCGCCAGTCCGAGCCAGAAGACCGTGGAGGCGCGCATCACCCCGCGGAGGGCAGCAGCGAGCGGACCAGGTCCCGTCCTCGGTGCCGGCGCCTTGCGTGCGGGTTGCTTGCGCGGCGCGGGCTTCTTGCGGGCCTGGCTGCCGGACGGCCGCTTGCGCGGCGGGGAAGACGTTCGGGTCGCCATGATGCCAAGGCTAAACCAGAACCTGAGAGTTCTCACGGTCCCACGCCGCCAGCAGCGCGGCGGTCATCGGGTGGCGGAGCCCACCTCTCCCGGGAACGACAGCACCTCGGCGCGCTCGAGGGCCAGCGTCACGAGGCGCGCGTCAGGCGCCCCGGCGCCCAGCAACGGCGCGGTCACGACGTCGGCGCCCAGCCGCCCGATCGCCGAGGCGCCCTGGCCCGAGGCGAGCGCGTACATCGAGACGACGACCCGCTGGTTGTGGGCCCGGGCCACGTCGAGGGCGTCCTCGACCGGCGTGCCGACGCCGTCGACCACACCGACGTGGACCGGGCCTCCCCACACCGCGCTGAGCAATCGCGCGGCCTTGGAGATGTCGGCCAGCGCCCGGGGGCCGTCGGCCTCCGGGGCGACCATCACGATCGTGTCGGACGGACGGGCGCCCGCCTCGATCAGCCGTCGCACACCGATCTCGGCCAGGACCCAGTCCGGTCCCATCGCCGGGGCGACGCGGACCAGCGGGTCGTCGGCGGCCACCGCCGCCAGCCGCCCGGCGGTCGACACGTCGTGGTGCAACAGCAACGGGACGATGACCCGCGGCCCCGAGGTCTCCGCCACGACGTCCGCCAGCGAGGGCTGCTGGACGTCGAAGAAGGCATCGACGACCTCGGGTCCCCCGGCGTGGCGCCGAACGGCGTTGACCAGTGAGGCGATCGCGGACCGACCCGTGTGCGAGGTCGTCCCATGGCCGCACACGATGATCCGAGTTCTCACCCCTCCACACTGGGCAGACTCTGTTTCCCCCGGGTTACAACCCTTGCGAGGTTGGGTAACGAGTGACCCGAGGGATCAGGCCTCCAGCACGATCGGGATGATCAGCGGCCGGCGGCGCAGGCGACGACCCGCGAACGATCCGACGACGCGGCGCATGACCTGCTGCAGGGCCTCGGTGTCGCGCGCCCCGTCTGCGAGGGCCTCCTCGAGGGCGGACACGACCTTGGGCTGGATCGCGTCGAAGACCGAGTCGTCCTCGGCCAGGCCGCGGGCGTGGATCTCGGGTCCGCTGACGATCTTGCCGGTGGCCGAGTCGATGACGGCGATGACCGAGATGAAGCCCTCGGCCGCCAGCGTGCGCCGGTCCTTGAGGTCGGAGTCCGTGACGTCGCCGATCGACGAGCCGTCGACGTAGACGAAGCCCACGTCGTACGCGCCGACGATGCTGGCGTGGCCGTCGACCAGGTCGACCGCGTAGCCGTCCTCGGCGATGATCGTGTTCGGCACGCCGGTCTGGCGGGCCAGCTCCGCGTTGGAGTGCAGGTGGCGGATCTCGCCGTGCACCGGCATGACGTTCGAGGGCTGGACGATGTTGTAGCAGTACAGCAACTCACCGGCCGAGGCGTGACCGGACACGTGCACGAGCGCGTTGCCCTTGTGGACGACGTTCGCGCCCAGCTTGGTCAGGCCGTCGATGACGCGGTAGATCGCGTTCTCGTTGCCCGGGATCAGCGACGACGCGAGCAGCACGGTGTCGCCGGGCTCGAGGTGCACCTGGGGGTGCGTGCGGTTCGCGATGCGCGACAGGGCCGCCATCGGCTCGCCCTGCGAGCCGGTGGACATGAGGACCATCTGCTCCGGCGGCGCGGCGTCGATCTTGTCGACCACGACGCCGTCGGGCACGTTGAGGTAGCCCAGCTCGCGGGCGATCTGCATGTTGCGGACCATCGACCGGCCCACGTACGCGACCTTGCGGTTGTGCTTGACCGCGGCGTCCAGCACCTGCTGGACGCGGTGGATGTGCGAGGCGAAGGACGCGACGATGATGCGCTTCTTGCTGCGGGCGAAGACGGCGTCGATGGCCGGGGTGATCGACTTCTCGGCCGTCGTGAAGCCGGGCACCTCGGCGTTCGTGGAGTCGGTCAGGAACAGGTCGACGCCGGCCTCGCCGAGGCGGGCGAACGCGCGCAGGTCGGTGATGCGGCCGTCGAGCGGCAGCTGGTCCATCTTGAAGTCGCCCGTGTGCAGGGCGACGCCGGCGGCGGTCTTGATGGCCACGGCCAGGGCGTCGGGGATGGAGTGGTTGACGGCCACGAACTCGCACTCGAACGGCCCGAAGGACTCGACGTCGTTCTCGCTGACGACGTGCATCGGCACGTCCTTCAGGCGGTGCTCCTTGAGCTTCGGCGCGAGGAGCGCCAGCGTCAGCTTGGAACCGATGACGGGGATGTTGCCGCGCTCGCGCAGCAGGTACGGGACGCCGCCGATGTGGTCCTCGTGGCCGTGCGTCAGGACCAGGCCGACGACGTCGTCGAGGCGGTCCCGGATCGGGCCGAAGTCCGGCAGGATCAGGTCGACGCCGGGCTGGTGCTCCTCGGGGAAGAGCACGCCGCAGTCGACGATCAGCAGCTTCCCGTCGAACTCGAAGACGGTCATGTTGCGGCCGATCTCGCCCAGTCCTCCCAGGGGGACGACGCGCATGGCGCCCGGCGCGAGAGGTGCGGGGGTCGGAAGTTCTGTGTGCATATGGCTCATGCCAGTAGATCAGCGTCCTTGAGTGCCGCTCGAATGACCTGGACTTGTTCGTCCGTCGCGGGAGTGAGCGGCAGTCGCACGCCCGCGTGAGGGATGACGCCGAGCTCGACGAGCGCCGCCTTGGCGGCGATCGCACCCTGCGTCTGGCCCATGATCGCTGCGATCAGGGGCAGAAGTTCGTTGTCGATCTGGCGCGCACGCACCAGATCGCCGGCGTCGACCGCCGCGATGAGGTCCTTGATGGGGCTGGCGACGACGTGGCTGACCACGCTGACGACACCGACCGCGCCGAGCGCGAGCCACGGCAGGGCCAGCGCGTCGTCGCCGGCGTACAGCGCCAGGCTCGAGTTGGCGCGCAGGCGGGCGCCGCGCGCCAGGTCGCCGGAGGCGTCCTTGACGGCGACGACGGTCGGGCGCGACTCCAGCTCGGCGTACGTCGCCTCGCTGATCTCGACCGCGGTCCGGCCGAGGATGTCGTAGAGCATGATCGGCGTGTCACCCGCCGCGGCCACGACCGCGTCGATGTTGGCGAGGATGCCGGCCTGCGGGGGCTTGCTGTAGTACGGCGAGACCAGCAGGAGGCCGTGGGCGCCCACGCGGACGGCCTGCTCGGCCAGCTCGACGGTGTGGCGCGTGTCGTTCGTGCCGACGCCGGCCACGATCGTGGCGCGGTCGCCGACGGCCTCGAGCACGGCGGCCAGCAGCCGGCCGTCCTCCTCGCCGGTCGTGGTGGGCGACTCGCCGGTGGTGCCGCTGACGACGATGCCGTCGCTGCCGCTCTCGACCAGGTGCTGCGCCAACGCCGCGGCGGCGTCGAGGTCGAGCTCACCGTCGGGGGTGAACGGGGTGGCCATCGCGGTGAGGAGACGGCCGAACGGCGCGGCCTCGGTGGCGAGCGGAGACGTCATGTACCGAGGTTACCGTCACCGCGGCGAGGCCTTCGGGCAGGATGAGCCGGTGACCGACCACTATCCACAGGACATCACCGCGACCCGCGCCGACGACGGCACGTTGAGCTTGGCGGTGACCGATCGCTGGAACACTCCCCTGGGCAAGCCGAACGGCGGTTGGGTGCTGGCGTCGATGCTCCGCACCGCGATGGACACCACCGACGTGGGCCGTCCCGTCGTCGCCTCGATCACCTACTTCGCGTCTCCCGAGCCCGGGACGACCGCCACGCTGACTGTGACGCCGGTGAAGATGGGGCGCCGGGTCCAGACCGTCGAGGTCGACCTCGCGCACGGTGACAAGCCGCTGGCCCGCATGACCGCGAGCTTCGCCGCCGACCATCACGGGCACAGCCAGGAGCTCGGGACGCCGCCGCAGCTGCCCGCCCCGGACGGACTGCCCGATCCCCGCGACCTGGGCCTGCCCACCGACGGCCTCTTCGGGCGGGTGGAGTTCCGCATGCCCGTCACCCCCGGCTGGGCCGACGGCAAGCCGTCCGGCGACCCCACCGCCGAGCTGTGGCAGCGACTCGACGGCGGGACTGCCATCGACTGGCCCGCCGTGGCGCTGCTGACCGACACCTCTCCCCCGCCGGTCCTGGAGCTGGGCCAGCTCGTCTCCATGACGGTGCAGCTGACGGTCCACTTCCACCGGCTGCCCGAGCCCGGCACGTGGGTCGCGTCCCGCTTCACCACCCGCCACATCGCCGACGGCTTCCACGAGGAGGACGGCGAGCTGTGGGACGAGCAGGGGCGACTGGTGGCCCAGTCGCGCCAGCTCGCGATCCTGCTCTGAGCGTCAGTCCGAGACGTCGGTGACGCCCTCGTAGAGCCCGATGACGTTGCCGTCGGGGTCCTCGATCACGGCCCACCAACTGGTGTCGGAGATGGGCTGACGCTCCATCACGACCCGGGCGCCGCGCTCGCGTGCCGCGGCCAGGGTGTCGTCGATGGAGTCCACCTCGACGTAGGAGCGCGGCTGCGTGAACCCGGGTGACCGGGGCGCGAGGCCGCCGCCGCTGATCTCGTTCGGGGCCTGCCACATGGGGTAGCCCTCGAAGCCGGGATGCTCCACGAACTTCCAGCCGAAGAGGGCGCTGTAGAAGTCCTGGGCCCGTCGGTGGTCGGAGGTCGGGATGTCGATGTGGGTGATGTCGCCGTGTGCCATGGATCACTCCTGTCCTGTCCCGTCAGTGTCGGCCCGGGACAGCGGGCAGGACAAGGGTCAGCGACGCACGTACGTGGCGATCTCGTAGTCGGGCGTGCCGGCGTGGGCCTCGCGCTCCGTCTCACGCCAGACCTCGGGGTCGACCGGACCGAAGAAGGCGTCGCCCTCGGGGCTGAGGGGGACGTGGGTGACCACCAGCTCGTCGACGAGGCCGCGCTCGAGCGCCTCGTCGTAGACCGTCGCGCCGCCGACGAGGAAGACCTGGTCGTCGATCTCGGCGGCCCGCGTCAGCGCCGTGTCGAGGTCGGCCGCCACGATCACCGAGGGATCGCCGGGATCCCAGTCGCCGCGCCGCGTCAGCACGATGGAGGTGCGTCCGGGCAGCGGACGGCCGATGGCCTCGTACGTCGCCCGGCCCATCACCATGGGGTGGCCCCAGGTGATCTCCTTGAACTGGCGCATGTCACCGGTGCGAGGCCAGGGCATGCCGCCGTCGCGGCCGATGACCCCGTTCTCGCCGACGGCCACCACGATCGTGACGCCCATCAGACGGCGATCGGCGCCTTGATGGCGGGATGGGACCGGTAGCCCTCGACCGAGATCGAGTCGAGCGTGAACTCGTCGATGTCGGTGACGGCGGGGTCGAGGCGCAGGGTCGGCAGCGGCAGCGGGTCGCGCGTCAGCTGCTCGCGCGCCTGGTCGAGGTGGTTGACGTACAGGTGGCAGTCGCCGCCGGTCCAGATGAACTCTCCCGGCTCGAGGCCCGTCACCTGGGCGACCATGTGCGTCAGCAAGGCGTAGGAGGCGATGTTGAACGGCACGCCCAGGAACACGTCGGCGGAGCGCTGGTAGAGCTGGCAGCTGAGCTTGCCGTCGGCCACGTAGAACTGGAAGAACGCGTGGCACGGCGCCAAGGCCATCGCGTCGAGGTCGGCCACGTTCCAGGCGCTGACGATGTGACGGCGTGAGTTCGGGTCGGCCTTGATCGCCTCGATGACCCCTCGGAGCTGGTCGATGTGCTCGCCGCCGGGCGTCGGCCAGGAGCGCCACTGGTAGCCGTAGATGGGGCCGAGGTCGCCGTTGTCGTCGGCCCACTCGTCCCAGATCGTGACACCGTTGTCGCGCAGGTACTGCGTGTTCGTGTCGCCGGCGATGAACCACAGCAGCTCGGCCACGACGCTCTTGAGGTGGACCTTCTTGGTCGTGACGACCGGGAAGCCCTCGGCCAGGTCGAACCGCATCTGGTGCCCGAAGACGCTGCGCGTGCCGGTGCCCGTGCGGTCGCCCTTGGCGACCCCCTCGTCGAGGATGCGGCGGACGAGATCGAGGTAGGCCTGCATGTCCGCAGACTAGCAACGCGGGCGAACGACGACGGGCAGTGACGTGAGATACTGACCGGCGTGACGGAACCCACGGCGCCCACCCCTGCGGACGTGAAGCGATTCGTCGCCCTCCAGCTCGCGGTCACCCTCGTCTTCGCGCTCTTCGCCGTCCTGGCGTTCGGCCGCGGCGGCGAGCCCGGGGCACACTGGTGGGCAGCGCTCGCGCTGGTCGCGCTGGTGTTCGTCGCCGGTGCCGTCGTCTCGCGCTGGTGGGCCCAGCCGCAGAGCCTGCCCCTCGACGACCCTGCACCGGAGCAGACCGCGATGCGCCGACTGGCCGCGCACATCGCCCGGGCCTTCGTGGTGCTCGAGATCCCGCTCGTGGTGTGCGCGGTGCTCGGCGTGACCGGCCTCATCGGCGGCCTCGTCATGGCCGTGGCCGTCGTGCCCGCCCTCGCCGCCCTGGCCTTCGGGACGTGGCCCACCCGGCGCAACATCGACCGCTTCGCCGGTGCCCTGGAGCGCCAGGGCGCCGACTCCGGCCTGCGTCAGGCGTTCGGCCGATGAACGCCGACGTCTCCGTGCGTCTGGCCTGGCCCGACGACGGCGCCCGGATCGCCGCGGTGCAGCGCGCGCACTGGCTGCGCAGCTACGGCGACCTCGTGGACCCGGCCGAGCTCGAGGCCCTCGACGAGACTGTGATGACGGCCCGCTGGACCCAGCTGATCAGCGCACCCCGCGATGCCCGGATGCGGACCCTGGTGGCCCTCGAGCGCGCCACCCTGCGCGGCTTCGCGCTGGTCCACCCGTGCCACGACCCGGACGCCGACCAGGTGCGTGACGCCGAGATCGGCGAGTTCGTCGTCGACGCCGACCACCGGAGCCTCGGTCACGGGTCGCGCCTGCTGCACGCCTGTGTCGACACCGTTCGCGCCGACAGCTTCGAGCGGGCCGTGTGGTGGGTCTCCCCCACCGACGACGAGCTGCGTGCCTGGTTGAAGGAGTCCGGCTGGGAGCCCGACGGTGCGCACCGCGAGTTCGCGGGAGCGAACGGGCCGGTCAAGCAGATCCGTCTCCACACGACGCTGACGTGAGCGAGCCCACCAGCGACCGGACCGTCATCGCGGACTCCCTCGGGGTGGGTGTGGGAGTCGGGTTGTACGGCGTGAGCTTCGGCGCCCTGGCCACCACCAGCGGCCTCACGGTCCTGCAGGCGTGTGCGCTCTCGCTGCTCGCGTTCACGGGCGCCTCGCAGTTCGCGTTCCTCGGCGTCGTGGCCTCCGGCGGAGCCCCCTTGACCGGCGCGCTCACCGCGGTCCTGCTCGGGGTCCGCAACACGTTCTACGGCATCACCCTGGCGCCGGTCCTCCAGGTCAAGGGCCTGCGCCGCTGGGCGACGGCGCACGTCGTGATCGACGAGTCGACGGCGATGTCCGTCGTGCGGACCGACCCCCGCCAGGCGCGGCTCGGGTTCTACTGGACCGGGCTGACCATCTTCGCGATCTGGAACCTCATGACCCTCCTGGGGGCGCTCGCCGGCGAGCGGATCGGCGATCCCCGCACGATCGGCCTGGACGCCGCCGTGGCGGCGGCCTTCCTCGGCCTGCTGTGGCCGCGACTGGACTCGACGGCGTCGCGACTCCTGGCACTGCTGGCGGCCGCGGTGGCCCTGGGCCTGGTGCCGTTCACGCCGGCCGGCGCGCCCATCATCATCGGCGGCATCGTCGCCGTGCTCGTGGGTCTGAGGTTCGTGCCCTCCACACCGGGGAGCATCGATGAGTGAGCTGTGGTGGGGTGTGCTGATGGTCGCCGTCGGCTGCTACGGCCTCAAACTGCTCGGCCTGTCCGTCCCGGAGCGGGTGTTGGAGCACCCGCTGACCGTCCGAGCCGCCGCCTTCATCCCGGTCGGTCTGCTGGCCGCGCTGGTGGTCGTCCAGGGGTTCTCTGACGGGTCGCGCGTCGTGGTGGACGCCCGGCTGGCAGGGCTGGCCGTCGCGGCCTTCCTGCTGTGGCGCAAGGTCCCGTTCCTGGTGATGCTGATCGCCGCGGCCGCGACGGCGGCACTCGTGCGGGCCGTCGCCGGCTGATCGATCCCGGCCACATGGGCTACCGATCCTCGTACCGGGCGGCGAGGGTCGCTGCTCCCCCACTACGGCGTGCCGGCTGGGCTCGACGGAACCGCCTTCGCCTGACCGGGCTGACGCGCGTCGCCGACCGGTCGAGGGCACACCGTGACACTGTCGACCCTGTGAACAAGACTCTCGGATCCCTGCTGGTGGCCCTCCTCCTGCTCGCGACGACCGCGGGTTGCGGGGAGGAGCCCCGACCGACCGGCGGGGCGGCCGACGGGACCGAGAGGATCACCTCGAGCGATGAGCGTCTGTCGGTCGCGAAGGGCTCGTGGACCGAGCACGAGTCCTCCGGAACCGTGGCGCTCACCCTGCAGGACGCGGAGGACACGTCCCGCCAGCTCATCGTCTCGCCGTTCGACACGGCGGCCGAGGCCGAGAACCAGGCGATCTACCTCGCCACGGGCCTCGCCGGCCAGGACATCGTGTGCGAGCGCACCGAGCTCGGCGGCCGCATCGCGATGGACTGCCCCTTCAGCGCGGACGGCACCGACTACCGCAAGGTTCTGGTCGTGCTGGAGCACGACACGGCGGCGGTGGCCCTGTTCCAGACCGCCGCGTCCTCGAGGCGGGAGGCGTTCGCCGCCCTGGAAGCGATCCTCGACGGCGGTCGGTGGAAGGACGGCGCGCCGCTCTGAGCCGCCGCCCGGGCTCAGTCCAGGCCCAGGACCTCGTCGAGCCCGACGGTCACCCCGGGGTGACCCGGGATCCACCGCAAGGCGGCGACGACTCCCGGCATGAACGACTCACGGCTGGAGGAGTCGTGGCGGATGCTGAAGATCTCGCCCGGGTCGCCCAGGAGGACCTCCTGGGAGGCGATGAACCCGCGGGCGCGGACCGCGTGCACCGGGATGCCCGCGACCTTCGCCCCGCGCGCCCCGTCGGGGTCGGTCGTGGTGGCGTCGGGCAGCCCGGGCGAACCGGCCTCGCGACGCGCCTCGGCGATGACCTCGGCGGTGCGGACGGCGGTGCCCGAGGGCGCGTCGACCTTGTCCGGGTGGTGCATCTCGATGACCTCGACGGACTCGAAGAACGGCGCCGCCACGGCGGCGAACCGCATCATCAGCACGGCACCGATCGAGAAGTTCGGCACGACGATCGCACCGACGCCGTCGTGGTCGGCCACGATCTCGCGCAGCTGCCCGACCTTGTCGTCGCCGAAGCCCGAGGTGCCGATCACGACGTGGATGCCGCGCTCGAGGCACCAACGGGCCTGGTCGAACGCGACGTCCGGCGTGGTGAACACCAGGGCGGCCTCGGCACCCGCCTCCTCGATCGTCGCCAGGTCGTCGTCGACATCGATCCGCGCGACGAGTTCGAGCCCGTCCGCCGCCTCGATCGCCTCCGCCGAGGTCGAACCCATCCGGCCCTTCGCACCCAGTACCGCCACGCGTGTCATGCGTCCGATGCTATCGAGCCAGTCGCTCGCCGCTGACGGGGTCGAAGTGGTGGACCGCCTCGGGGTCGATCACTTCCAGGTGCGTGGACGTGCCCTTGACCGGGGGCCGGCGCCAGTCGGCACGCGACACGACCGGAGTCGCCACGCCGTCGGCCCGTCCGTAGAGGTACGCGTCCGAGCCCAGCTCCTCGACGACGTCGACCACGATGGGCAGCCCCTCGTCCGACGGCGCCAGGTTCTCGGGACGCACGCCCACGACCACGGTGGAGCCGCTCGCCTCGATCAGCGCCGAGCGGGGCACGGGCAGCACGGTCGTGCCGAAGGCGACACCGCCGTCGATCACCGGCAGCTCGAGCAGGTTCATCGCGGGCGATCCCATGAAGCCGGCGACGAAGAGGTTCACCGGCCGGTCGTAGAGCTCGCGAGGCGCGGCGACCTGTTGCAGGACGCCGTCCTTGAGCACCGCGACCCGGTCGCCCATGGTCATGGCCTCGACCTGGTCGTGCGTGACGTAGACCGTCGTGGTCCCCAGCCGCCGCTGCAGCGCCGCGACCTGGGTGCGGGTCTGGACACGCAGCTTGGCGTCGAGGTTCGACAGTGGCTCGTCCATGCAGAACACCCGCGGCGACCGGACGATGGCCCGGCCCATCGCGACGCGCTGGCGCTGGCCGCCCGACAGCGCCTTCGGCTTGCGGCCGAGGAACTCCGTCAGGCCCAGCAGGTCGGCGGCCTCGGCCACCCGACGATTGATGTCGCCCTTCGACACCTTCGCGATCCGCAGGGCGAACCCCATGTTCTCGGCGACGGTCATGTGCGGGTAGAGCGCGTAGTTCTGGAAGACCATCGCGATGTCGCGCTCCTTCGGCGGCATCCGCGTGACGTCGCGGTCGCCGATGTGGATGCTTCCGTCGTCGACGTCCTCCAGCCCGGCCAGCATCCGCAGCGTCGTGGACTTCCCACATCCCGACGGCCCGACGAGGACGAGGAACTCCCCGTCCTCGACCTCGAGATCGATGTGATCGACCGCCGGTCGCTCCTGGCCGGGGTAGACCCGGGTCGCTCCCTCGAACACCACAGCACTCATGCCGCCACCTCCGTGAAGAAGAACCCGTACGCCGGCGGCGGCACGAGGTGTGCCGTTGTCGCTCGCTGTCGCTCACTCATGACGACTCTCCCATTCGCAGTTCGGTGGACAAGATGACCGAGGTCGGCTCGGCGTCGGGGTCCTCGATCCGGCGCGCGAGCACGTCGACGAGCGTCGCGCCCAGTTCGGCCAGTGGCTGGTGGACCGTGGTCAGCGCGGGTGTCGACGCCGCCGCGGCCGCCGATCCGTCGAAGCCGACCAGGGCGACGTCCTGCGGGACGTCGACACCGCGTCGCGTGAGCTCGCGCAGGGCGCCGAGGGCCATCACGTCGTTCGCGGCGAAGATCGCGTCCAGGTCGGGGCACCGGTCCAGCAGGACCGCGGCGCCCCGGGCACCGCTCGTCTCACTGAAGTCCCCCGTCTCGACCAGGTCGGCGTCGAACGGCAGGCCGGCGGCGTCGAGGGCCTCGCGGTAACCCGCCAGGCGGTCGCGACCGGACGCCATGTCCTGCGGACCCGTGATGCAGGCGACCCGGCGGCGCCCGCGCTCGATGATGTGGTCGACGGCGCGTCGCGCGCCACCGAGGTTGTCGACGTCGACGAAGCACGCGCGCGGGTCGTTGGGGCGGCCGACGTAGACGACCGGCAGGTCCGGCCCCTGCGGCAGGCTGAGCGCGTCGTGCAGCGAGACGACCATGACGCCGTCGACGTGCTGCGGCGTCAGGAACTGGCCGAGCCGGGACAGGTGCGACTCGTCCGGGACCATCGACAGCACCAGGCGGCGCGACGTCTCGTCGACGGCCCGCGAGATGCCGCGGACCAGGCCGGCGAAGAAGGGCTCGGCGAAGACGCGCTCCTCGTCCTCGGCGATGACCAGGGCGACGGTGTCGGTGCGGCGGGTCTTGAGCGAGCGCGCCGCCTGGTTGGGCACGTAGCCCAGCTCGCGCACCGCCTGCTCGACCGCCTCGCGGGTCCGCTGCGACACGTGGTCCGAGCCGTTGACGACCCGGGACGCCGTGCCGCGGCCGACTCCGGCGAGTCGGGCCACCTCCTCCAGCGTCGGCTGGCGAATGTCCGTCATGAGCTCCCCTTCGTGCTGGTCGATCGCGCCAGCTCGGCGAACCACAGTGCGCTGGCCTTGGGCGTGCGCACCAGTGTCTCGAAGTCGACGTGCACGATGCCGAAACGCTTGTCGTACCCCTCGGCCCACTCGAAGTTGTCGAGCAGGGACCAGGCGAAGTAGCCCCGCACGTCGACCCCGTCGTCCCGCGCGTCGGCCAGGGCCTGCAGGTGGCCGTCGATGAACTCGATGCGGTCCTGGTCGTCGACCGCGCCGTCCGGGGTGAGGACGTCGTCGAAGGCCGCCCCGTTCTCGGTGACGTAGATCGGGACCGGCGGGTAGTCGCGGTGGACCTGGTCCAGGACCTCGCGCAGTCCGCTCGGGTCGATGTCCCAGCCCGAGGCCGTCTTGGGCCAGTCGCGCGACACGAAGTCGACCTCGGAGGCACCGGGCCACGGGCTCGCCGCGACGACGTGGCGCGAGTAGTAGTTGACGCCCAGGAAGTCCAGGGGAGCCGCGATGGTCTCGAGGTCCTCGGCCATGATGACCTCGGTGCCACCGACACCGGCGATGTCGTCGAGGACGTCCTGCGGATAGCGCCCCAGCAGCAACGGGTCGAGGAACCAGCGGTTCATCAGACCGTCGATGCGACGCGCCGCGTCGTCGTGGCGACCGGTCTCGTCGGCCGGTGAGACCGCATAGAGGTTCACGGTCACGCCGACCTGGGCCTCGGGCCGGCCGTCGCGCAGCCGGGGCACGGCCAGGCCGTGGGCGAGGTTGAGGTGGTGGGACGCCGCAAGCGCCGCCGCCGGCTCGGTGCGACCCGGTGCGTGGATTCCTGCGCCGTAGCCCAGGAACGCGGCGCACCACGGCTCGTTGAGCGTCGTCCAGTGACGGACGCGGTCGCCCAGCGCTTCAGCGACGATCTGCGCGTAGTCGGCGAACCGCTCGGCGGTGTCGCGCACCGGCCAGCCGCCCGCGTCCTCGAGCGCCTGCGGCAGGTCCCAGTGGAACAACGTGGGCCACGGCTCGATCCCGGCCTCCAGCAGCCCGTCGACGAGCCGGTCGTAGAAGGCCAGGCCACGTGCCTCCACCTTCCCTCGCCCCTCCGGTTGGATCCGGGGCCACGCGATGGAGAACCGGTAGGCGTCCAGGCCGAGATCCTTGACCAGGGCGACGTCCTCGGGCCAGCGGTGGTAGTGATCGACCGCCACCTCGCCGTTCTCTCCGCAGCGGGTCATCCCGGGACGTGCCGCGAAGGTGTCCCAGATCGACGGGCCGCGTCCGTCCAGCGTCGTCGCTCCCTCGATCTGGTAGGCCGACGTGGCCACGCCCCACAGGAACCCCGGATCGAACCGCTCGTTGAGACCGTTCATGACTTGAGGCCACCTTCCATGATTCCGCCCACGATCTGGCGGCCGAACACGATGAACACCACGACGAGCGGCAGGGTGCCCATGAGCGTCCCGGCCATGACCAGTGCCTGGTCGGTGTAATAGCCGCCGGCCAGCCGCGAGAGCGCGACCTGCACCGTCGGATGGTTGAAGTCCAGGGCGATGTACGGCCACAGGAAGTCGTTCCAGCGCTCCATGAACGTCAGCAGTCCGAGCACCGCCGCCGCAGGTCTCAGCGCCGGGAACACGATCGACCAGAAGATCCGCAGCGTCGACGCCCCGTCCACCCGCGCAGCCTCGATCAGCTCGTCCGGGATCGCCTGCAGCGCGTACTGGCGCATGAAGAAGACACCGAAGCCGCTGACCAGGAACGGCAGCGTCACCGAGGCGAGGCCGCCGGCCAGTCCGATCTTCGTCATCAGCATGTACAGCGGGATCAGTCCCAACTGGACCGGCACCATCATCGTCGCGACCACGATGATCAGCAGCACGTTGCTGCCGCGGAACTTCAGCTTGGCGAACGCGAAGCCGGCCAGGGCCGAGCTGACGACCACCGCGAGGGTGGCGGTCGACGCGACGATGAGTGAGTTCAACAGGGCCTTGCCGAACTGCACGTCGGGGTTCGCGAAGACGCGGTCGATGTTCGACGCGAGCCGGTCGCCGGGCAACAACGGCGGCGGGATCCCCAGGATGTCGCTGTTGGCGCGCGAGGCCATCACCAGCATGAAGTACAGCGGCGCGGCCGCGAGCAGGACGACGAACGTCAGCGCGACGTACATCAGCGGGGAGGCTCCGGTGACCTTCGATCGCCGGTGGGCGCCGGTCCCCCGGTCCGACCCGCCGAGCTGGTCGACGGCACGCGGTACCGTGCCGGCGCGCCGGTCCGCTGCGCCACCGGTGTGGGTGCGAAGGCTCATGTCAGTCCGCCGATCGGATGCGCCGCAGCAGCAGCAGGTTGATGGCCGCCACGAGGGCGATGATGAGGAAGAGGACCCAGGCGATCGTCGAGGCGTACCCGAACCGCTGGCCGGTGAAGGCCTCCTGGACCAGGTACATCGCGACGGTCTGGAACTGTCCGCGGTTGCCGCCGGAGATCGCGTTCGCGCCGGGGTTGAAGAGCAACGGCTCGGTGAAGAGCTGGATGCCACCGATCGTGGCGACGATCGTCACGAAGATCAACGTGGGGCGCAGCATGGGCACCGTGATGGACCAGAACTGCCGCCATGCCGAGGCGCCGTCGATCTTCGCCGCCTCGTAGAGCTCCTTGGGCACCGATTGCAGGGCCGCCAGCAGGATCAGCGCGTTGTAGCCGGTCCACCGCCAGTCGACCATCGTCGCGATCGCGAGCCAGGACGACCAGCGGTGGGCCCGCCAGTCGATGGCGTCGATGCCGATCTGCCCCAGCAGCCAGTTCGCGATGCCGTAGTCGCGGGCGAAGATCATCCCGAAGATGATGCCGACGGCCGCGACCGACGCGACGTTCGGCAGCAGGACGCCCATCCGCCAGAAGGTCCGCGACCGCAGGCGCGTGTTGAGCATCTGGGCCAGCACGGTGGCCAGCACCAGCTGCGGCACGGTGGCCAGGACGAAGATGCCGAAGGTGTTGACCAGGGCGCGCCAGAAGGAGCTGTCGACCATCAGCTCGCGGTAGTTCTCCAACCCGATGAACTCGACCTTGCCCGCGAGCAACGTCCACTCGTGCATCGAGACCCATGCGGTGTAGACGAGCGGGAACAGGCCGAACACCGCGAAGACGAGGAAGTACGGCGAGACGAACGCGAGGCCGGCGCCCTGTTGGCGAGCCAGTCGTGTGCGTGCCATGACGAGATCCTCTCCGATCTGGGGGTCCGAACGTGGGCGGCCGGTGTCCGCGTCTTGGAGGAACGCGCGGACACCGGCCGCGTCAGGGGTGCGTCAGCGCCCGGCCTTCGTGGCGGCTGCGCTCGCATCGTCCCAGCCCTGCGCGGGCGGGACCTCACCGTTCTCGACACTGCGGAGCGCGTTCTCGACCGCGTCGCGGACGGGAACGTTCTTCGTGCCGAGGTAGACCGGCTCCAGTGCCGCTGCACCAGCGGCGAACAGCTGGCCGATCGGGGCCTCGTTGAAGTAGGGGTTCGTGGCCTCCTTCAACTCGGTCTTCTCGTACAGCGCGGGCAGGGACGGCAGGCGACCCTCGGCCTCGAAGGCGAGCATCTGGCCCTCCTCGTCGCTGAGGTAGTCGATCAGCTCGAGCGCCATCTCCTGGTGCTTGCTGGTCTGCGGCACGGCGAGCCACGAACCGCCCCAGTTGCCGCCGCCACCGGGCACCGTGGCGATGTCCCACTTGCCGGCATTGGCCTCACCGGACTGGTCCTTGATGTAACCGGTCATCCAGGCGGGGCAGGCGACCGTGGCGAAGGAGCCGTTCTTGAAGCCGGCGTTCCACTCGTCGCTGAAGGCCTTGAGCTGGGCCGACAGGTCGGCCTCGGTCATCTCGACCGAGTAGTCCCAAGCGGTCTTGATCGCGGGGTTCTCGTCGAAGACGAGCTTGTCGTCACGAT
Source organism: Aeromicrobium sp. 636 (assembly GCF_024433585.1). Taxonomy (NCBI): domain Bacteria; kingdom Bacillati; phylum Actinomycetota; class Actinomycetes; order Propionibacteriales; family Nocardioidaceae; genus Aeromicrobium; species Aeromicrobium sp. 636. The sequence goes on along the minus strand of NZ_WNJU01000001.1, from coordinate 78,739 downwards.
CGAAGTAGGTGTGGTCCCCCTCCTGCATGAGGATGGAGTTGTAGGTGTTCGTCGACGAGTCGACGAACGCGACCTTCTGGTTCCCGATGCCCTTCTGGAACTTCTTGCCGGTGGCGATGTACGCGTCCCAGGTCGGCCACAGCTGGGCCACCTCGGCGCGGTCGGTCGGCAGTCCGGCCTTCTCGAACAGGTCGCGGCGGTAGCACATGGCCAGGCCGCCCACGTCCGTCCCGTAGCCGATCGTCGTCTTGCCGTCGGCGCTCGTGGCCTTGTCCCAGACCCACGGGAGCCAGCGGTCCTTGACGTCGTTGCCACCCTCGTCCTGGAGGTTGACGAACTTGTTCGCGGCGGCCAGGAAGGCCACGGTCTGGCCCTCCTCGATGGCGACCACGTCGCCGGCGTCGCCGCCGGCGGCGATCTGCTGCGTCAGCTTCGTGTTGTACTTGCCGAGGTCGCCCTCGGCCGTCTCGACGATCTTGACGCCGGGGTGGTCTGCCTCGAACTTCTTGTACGCCTCGGTGTAGCCGAACTTGCCGAAGAGATTCACCCGCAGGGTGATGTCGTCCCCGTCGTCGCTCGACCCGCTACCGCCACAGGCGGCGAGGCCGCCCAGGGCGATCGCCGTGGCGAGCGTGGCGGCGAACTGTCGTGTGCGATTCACGTCATGCCTTCCGTCGGTCCCCCACCCGACATGGGAGCGCTCCCATGAGTGTGGCTCACGTCACATGCCACGTCAAGAGATTTTTGGGAGCGCTCCCAAAATGATGGTTCCGGGAACGACGCAGCCCCGCACCGAACCGGTGCGGGGCTGCGTCGTGGAGCGGGAGGATCAGGCCTCGGAGGGCTCCTCGGCCGTCTCGACGGCCGCGTCCTCGGTCGCCTCGACGACCGGGATCAGCGACAGCTTGCCGCGATCGCCGACCTCGGCGATCTGGACCTGGATCTTGTCACCGACCTTGACGACGTCGTCGACGTTGTTGACCCGCTGGCCGCCGTTGAGCTCGCGCAGCTTGCTGATGTGCAGCAGGCCGTCCTTGCCCGGCAGCAGCGAGATGAACGCGCCGAAGTCGACCGTCTTGACGACGGTGCCCAGGTAGCGCTCGCCGACCTCGGGCATCGTCGGGTTGGCGATCGCGTTGATGGCGGAGCGAGCCGCCTCGGCCGCGTCGCCACCCTCGGCGCCGATGTAGACGGTGCCGTCGTCGTCGATCGAGATCTTCGCGCCGGTGTCGTCCTGGATCTGGTTGATCATCTTGCCCTTCGGGCCGATGACCTCGCCGATCTTGTCGACCGGGATCTTCACCGTGATGATCCGCGGAGCGTAAGGGCTCATCTCGTCGGGCTCGCTGATGGCCTCGGCCATCACGTCCAGGATCGTCTGACGCGCGTCGTGCGCCTGCTGCAGGGCACCGGCCAGCACGTCGGCGGGGATGCCGTCGAGCTTGGTGTCCAGCTGCAGGGCGGTGACGAACTCACGCGTGCCGGCGACCTTGAAGTCCATGTCGCCGTAGGCGTCCTCGGCTCCGAGGATGTCGGTCAGCGTGACGAACTTCTGCTCGCCGTCGACCACACCGGAGATGAGGCCCATCGCGATGCCGGCGACCGGGGCGCGCAGCGGCACACCGGCGTTCAGCAGACCCAGGGTCGAGGCGCACACCGAGCCCATGGACGTCGAGCCGTTCGAGCTCAGCGCCTCGGAGACCTGGCGGATCGCGTACGGGAACTCCGCACGCGACGGCAGCACGGGCAGCAGGGCCCGGCCGGCCAGGGCGCCGTGACCGATCTCGCGACGCTTGGGCGAGCCCACGCGACCGGTCTCACCGGTGGAGAACGGCGGGAAGTTGTAGTTGTGCATGTACCGACGCGTGGTCTCGGGCGAGAGCGTGTCGAGCTTCTGCTCCAGGTCGAGCATGTTCAGCGTCGTGACACCCAGGATCTGGGTCTCGCCACGCTGGAACAGCGCCGAGCCGTGCACGCGAGGAATGATGCCGACCTCGGCGGACAGGGCGCGGATGTCGGCCAGGCCACGACCGTCGATGCGGACGTTGTCGCGCAGGACGCGCTCGCGCACGAGCTCCTTGGTCAGCGAGCGCAGCGCGGCGCCGAGCTCCTTCTCGCGGCCCTCGAAGCGCTCACCGAGCTGGTCGATGACGTTGGCCTTGATCTCGGACTCGCGCTCCTCGCGGTCGGCCTTGCGGACGATCGTGAGCGCACCGGCCAGGTCGGCCGACGCGATCTCGCGGACGGCCTCGTAGACGTCGTCCTCGTAGTCGAGGAAGACCGGGAAGTCCTGGACGGGCTTGGCGGCCGTCGCGGCCAGCTCGGCCTGGGCATCGCACAGCTGGCGGATGAAGCCCTTGGCGGCCTCGAGGCCACCGGCGACGATCTCCTCGGTGGGCGCCTGGACGCCGCTCTGGACGAGCTCCCACGTGTTCTCGGTGGACTCGGCCTCGACCATCATGATGGCGACGTCGTCGCCCGCGACACGGCCCGCGACGACCATGTCGAACACGGCCTCCTCGAGCTGGCTGTGCGTCGGGAAGGCGACCCACTGGCCGTCGATGAGCGCGACGCGCGTGGCGCCGATCGGGCCGCTGAAGGGCAGGCCCGAGATCTGCGTGGACGCCGAGGCGGCGTTGATCGCCAGCACGTCATACGGGGTGTCGGGGTTGAGCGACAGGACCGTGATGACGACCTGGACCTCGTTGCGCAGGCCCTTCTTGAAGGTCGGGCGCAGCGGGCGGTCGATCAGGCGGCAGGTGAGGATCGCGTCCTCGCTGGGACGGCCCTCACGACGGAAGAACGACCCCGGGATGCGACCCGCGGCGTACATGCGCTCCTCGACGTCGACCGTCAGCGGGAAGAAGTCGAAGTGGTCCTTGGGGTGCTTGCCGGCCGTGGTGGCCGAGAGCAGCATGGTGTCGTCGTCGAGGTAGGCGGCGACGGCGCCGGCGGCCTGCTGGGCCAGCAAGCCGGTCTCGAAACGCACCGTGCGGGTGCCGAAACGGCCGTTGTCGAGGACGGTCTCTACGGTGGTGATGTCGGACATGGAAGTCCCTTCTGCAGGGTTTCGCCCTGCGGTTTCGGGACGAGGCGGCTGCGCCGGCGCGGTCCGCATTCGGACCCGGGCCGGGCCGGTCTTCGATCGAGGCCCGCGGCCGCCCCTGAGGGCTCCGAGGGCCACTACCGAGGACCGAGCAATCGCCGACCTCGTCGTGGGTGATTCTTGTTCAGTTGTGATGGTGTCGCATTGAGGAACGGGCGGCCACCCCCGAGGGGATGACCGCCCGTCGCATCAGCGGCGCAGGCCCAGTCGCTCGATGAGCGAGCGGTAGCGCTCGATGTCGTTGTTCTGCAGGTAGTTCAGCAGGCGGCGACGCTGGCCGACCAGGAGCAGCAGGCCACGACGGCTGTGGTGGTCGTGCTTGTGCTCCTTCAGGTGCTCGGTCAGGTGAGCGATGCGGCCCGTCAGCAGCGCGATCTGGACCTCCGGGGAACCGGTGTCGCCCTCGCCCGTGGCGTACTGCTCGATGATTTCCTGCTTCGAAAGGTTTGCCACCGTGGGGGCAGCGGTCTTCTTCGACACGTTTCTCCTTGGGATGTCCGTTGCACGGCGCGCCCGGGCCTGTTCACCGGGGCACTCTGGGTCCGTGGCCGTTCTACGGCAACTCTCAGGGTATCAGCGCCGCGGTGAACGTTCCTAATCGCCACGCAGGCTCAGGGGTGCAGCACGGACCGCGCGTCCGCGACGTCGCGGTGCATCTGCTCGACGAGCGCATCGAGCGACTCGTAGGCCACCATCTCGCGCAGCCGGGCGACGAACTCGACGCGGACCGACTGCCCGTAGAGGTCGAGGTCGTCACGGTCCAGGACGTACGACTCGACCCGTCGTCCGGTGACCCCGTCGAAGGTCGGATTGGTGCCGATCGACGTGGCGGCCGGCAGCCGCGTGCCGTCGGACAGGACGAGCCACGCGGCGTACACGCCGTCCGGCGGCACGGCGTAGGAGTCGTCCACCGGGACGTTCGCGGTCGGGAAGCCGAGCTCGCGTCCCCGCCGGTCCCCCGTGACGACGGTCCCCTCCACCTCGTGCGGCCGGCCCAGGATCTCGGCGGCCCGCCCCATGTCGCCGGAGGCGACCGCATCGCGGGCGCGGGTCGACGAGAAGGCCACACCGTCGCCGGCCAGCGCGGCCTCCGCGGCGGTGAACCCGTGTCGGCGGCCGGACTCCTGCAGCGTCTCGATCGACCCGGAGGCGCGGCTGCCGTACCGGAAGCCCTCCCCCACCACGACCGCGCGCGCATGGCACTGGTCCAGGACGACCGCGCCCACGAACTCGTCCGGCGACCACGAGGCCATCTCGGCGGTGAAGTCCAGGACGCGCACGTGGTCGGCGCCGTGCTGGTGCAACAGCTCGATGCGGCGCTCGAGGGTGGTCAGGCGCTTCGGCGCGCGCTCGGGGGCGAAGATCGCGACCGGGTGCGGATCGAAGGTGATCGCGACGGTCTGAGCCTCGCCCGCGGCCGCGCGCGTGGCCGCGAGGAGCGACTGGTGTCCGAGGTGCACCCCGTCGAAGTTGCCGATCGTGACGGCGCTCGGTCCGGGCACAGCCGTGGCGGGAGCACCCTCGACCGCCTTCCAGATCACCACGGCGACACTGTGCCACACCCGTCGCCGGCGGCTTCAGGCAGCGAGCCTCATCGCCTCGATCGAGTCGTCGGTGCAGGTGTCCCAGAAGCCTCCGACGACGTCCTGGAGCTGGCCGAAGGACCCGGCCGCGAACAGCACCTCCTGGTAGTGCGTGATGTCGTAGTCGGTCGTCCCCATCTCGACCAGGTCGAGCGGCCGGATGGTCATCTGGCGGAACTCCTCGATCTCGCCGGGGCTGGACAAGATGCCGGCGCCGTACGCCTTGAGCCCGTCGGGCTCGTGGACCACACCGAACTCGAGGGTGAACCAGAAGACCTTGCTGACGAACTGCAGCGCCTCGTCGGACTCGACGCGTCGCACCGCCGCCCCGGCCGCCTCGTACAGCTGGGTGAACCGGGTGTCGGCCAGGGTGTTGCCGTGGCCGACCACCTCGTGGAGGACGTCGGGCTCGGGCGTGTAGAGCGGAACCGAGTGGTGCCGGACGTACTGCGTCGCCCAGAACCGGTGGTCCGCCAGGGCGCCGTAGAACTCACGCAGCGGCACCAGGCCCGCGGCGGGCTGGTAGGCGAACCCGGTCAACGGCGCCAGAGCCGCCGAGAGCTCGGCCAGCTGGGGGACGTGGTCCTCGGGCAGCCCGAACGCCTCCTTGCCGTCGAGGTACTCCCGGCACGCGTAGTGCCGGTGCTTGTCGCGCAGGTCCTCGCAGACCACCCGCCACACCTCGTGCTCGGCGTCGGTGTAGTCGATGAGCGGCGGCGGGTCCCCCGAGGTCCACCGGGCCGCGGCCGTGGCGATCCGGTCGCGGCGCTCGCGGTACGTGGGGTCCTCCAATCCCGGGTGCCCCGCACTCAGCTCGACCGAGACGCTGCCGTCGCCCTTCTTCGTGAGGGGCGCGAAGTACTGGCCTTCCTCGAACATGTCACTCCTTCCCGCGGTCCTCAGACCACGCGTCCTTCGACCTCGCCCAGGGGCAGCAACCGGCCGTCGTGCGTCCTGGCCGCGGCGGAGATGGTCACGGTGTCGCCGTCCTGCAGGAACCCCCGGGTGCTCCCGTCGTCCAACGTCACCGGCTCGGTGCCGTTCCAGGTCAGCTCCAGCAAGGAGCCTCGTTGTCCGGGCTCCGGACCGCTGACGGTGCCCGACGCGAAGAGGTCGCCCGGGCGCAGGGACGCCCCGTTCACCGTCAGGTGCGCGAGCATCTGAGCCGGCGTCCACGACATCGTGGCGAACGGCGGCCGCGACACCACCGTGCCGTTGACCGCGACCGTCAGCTCCAGGTCGAGACCCTGGCCCGGTGGGCTCAGATAGTCCTGCAGCTCGACGTGCGGGGGCGGTGGATCGGTCCGTGCGTCGGTGAGCGCGGCCCACGGCACGACCCACGGCGAGACCGACGTCGCGAAGGACTTGCCCAGGAACGGACCGAGCGGCACGTACTCCCACGCCTGGATGTCGCGTGCCGACCAGTCGTTGACGACGCAGATCCCGAAGACGTGCTGCTCGAACTCCCCGACGCCGACCGGTTGCCCGAGGTCCGAGCCGGCCCCGACCACGAAGCCGATCTCGGCCTCGACGTCGAGCCTGGCACTCGGGCCGAAGCCGATGGTGCCGTCGGCCGAGCGCAGTTGCCCGGAGGGTCGTCGCACGGGCGTGCCCGAGACCACGACCGTCCCCGCCCGGCCGTGGTAGCCGATCGGCAGGTGGTCCCAGTTCGGCGTGAGCGGCTCCCCGTCAGGACGGAAGATCCGGCCGACGTTCGTCGCGTGGTGCCGCGACGCGTAGAAGTCGACGTAGTCCGCGACGGCGAACGGCAGGTGCAGCCGCACCTCGCCGACCGGCCGGGTGGGCGACGCCTCGAGGGCGGCCTCCTGCAGCGCCGCCCGCACGCGAGCCCACACCTGCGGGCCCGCGGCGAGGAAGCGATCGAGCGTTCCGGCGGCGAACACGGGCGCCTGGTCCGGGACCAGCGTCTGCGCCAGGGTGGTCAGGTCGAGGACGCGGTCACCGAGGCCCACACCCACTCGCGGTCCGTCGAGATCCGCGGCGGTGAAGCTGCAGTACGGCAGCGTCGCCAGGTCGAAGCCGGTCATGCGATCAGCCCCAGTCCCCGCAGGCCTGCGAGCGGCTCGTCGAGGTCGCACGTGCCGATCGACCGGAACAGCCGTCTCGAGTCGGACAGTGTCGTCAGGTCGAGGTCGGCGGAGGCCGCCGTCAGGACCGGCTCCGGATCGTCGCCGCGCATCGCCGCGACGACCGCCGCCATCACGTTGACGAAGCCGTGGGCGCCGTCGTGGGCGACGGCCGCGTGCAACCCCGCCGTCAGCTTGAACGGCTGGTCGTGGGCGACGCAGTGCGCGATCGCCGCGGCCAGCTCGGCGGCCGTCGGCACGTACGCTCCCCCGCAGCGGAGCTTGAGCACCGCGCCCGCGGGGACCTCGAAGCCCGATCCCCACGGCATCTCGACCGCGGTCGTCCGCACGGCCACGTCCGGCAGCGCCGCGACCGGCCCGAGCACCTCGATGGCCACCGGCTCGACCGGCGTGCCGCCCGTGGCCGCGAGAGCCGGGCCCACCTCGTCGACGGCACCCACGAGGGACAGCCGCACGGACGCCGTGGCTGCCGCGAGCAACGCGGGCAGACGGGCCGTGTCGCACACGAGCGGCCCGAGCAGGACGCCGACCGGGCCCTCGCTCCGGGCCCGGTGCTGCTTGACAGCCACGTCCACCGGGGCGTTCCCCGGCGGGAAGATCGCGGCGTCGTCGAAGAACCCGTCGAACGTCGCCGTCATGAGCGACCCCACGAGAGGTGGTAGACGCCGTCGTCGGCCGCGCGGCCGCCCTCACCCAGCTCGAGCGGGCGGAACGTGTCGACCATGACCGCGAGCTCGTCGAAGGACTCCGCGCCCAGGCTCGCCTCGATCGACGACGGCTGGGGCCCGTGGGAGTGGCCCCCCGGGTGCACCGAGACCGAGCCCTTGGCGATGCCGGAGCCCTTGCGCGCCTCGTAGTCGCCGTCGACGTAGAACATGATCTCGTCGGAGTCGACGTTCGAGTGGTAGTACGGCACGGGGATCGCGAGCGGGTGGTAGTCCACCTTGCGCGGCACGAAGTTGCAGACGACGAAGTTGGTGGCCTCGAACACCTGGTGCACCGGCGGCGGCTGGTGGACCCGCCCGGTGATCGGCTCGAAGTCGGCCACGTTGAACGCGTACGGGTAGAGGCAGCCGTCCCAGCCCACGACGTCGAACGGATGCCGCGGGACCACGTGGACCGTCCCCGACAGGCCGCCGGGGCCGGAGCCTCGGTGCTTCACGAAGACCTCGACGTCCGTCCCCTCGCGGACCTCCGGCTCGCCGGGGCCACGCAGGTCGCGCTCGCAGTAAGGGGCGTGCTCCAGCAGTTGCCCGAACCTCGACAGGTACCGCTTGGGAGGGCCGATGTGGCTGTTCGCCTCGATGCAGTACGCCCGCACCGGACCGTCCGGGACCCACCGGTGCGTCGTCGCACGCGGGACGATCAGGTAGTCCCCCGACCCGAACGGCAGGTGCCCGAAGACGGTCTCGAGCGTGCCGCGCCCCGACTCGATGAAGACGCACTCGTCGCCCGTGGCGTTGCGGTACAGCGGGGACGTCTGCTCCCCGACCACGTACGAGAGCCTCACGTCGGCGTTGCCCAGCACGAGGCGCCGGCCCCGGACCAGATCACGCTCGGCATCGCTGAACAGGTCGTGCAGGCGCAGGTGGCGCGGCAGCAACGGCTCGTTGGGAGCCGTGGCCTGGTCGGGCAGGTCCCACGTCCGGGCCTCGACGATCGCTGACGGCACGCCCACGTGGTAGAGCAGGGACGAGTCCGAGCTGAAGCCCTCCTCCCCCATCAGCTCCTCGCGGTACAGCGACCCGTCGGCCGCCCGGTGCTGGGTGTGACGCTTGGGCGGAACGAGCCCCGCGCTGCGGTAGTGGGCCATGTCAGGGCCTCCCGGGCCTAGAAGTTGCCACGCCGCGCCTGCTCGCGCTCGATCGCCTCGAACAAGGCCTGGAAGTTGCCCTTGCCGAAGCCCAGCGAGCCGTGGCGCTCGATCAGCTCGAAGAACACCGTCGGCCGGTCGCCGATCGGCTTGGTGAAGATCTGCAGCAGGTAGCCGTCCTCGTCCCGGTCGACCAGGATCCCGCGACGCTGCAGTTCCTCGATGGGCACGCGCACCTCGCCGATCCGCTCCCGCAGCGCCGGGTCCGTGTAGTACGAGTCGGGCGTGGCGAGGAACTCGATCCCCGCGTCGCGCAGCCGGTCGACGGTCTGCACGATGTCGGGCGTCGCCAGGGCCAGGTGCTGCACGCCGGGACCGCGGTAGAACTCCAGGTACTCGTCGATCTGGGACTTCTTCTTGGCGATCGCGGGCTCGTTCAGCGGGAACTTCACCCGGTGGTTGCCGCTGGCGACCACCTTGCTCATCAGGGCGCTGTACTCGGTGGCGATGTCGTCGCCCACGAACTCGGCCATGTTGGTGAAGCCCATGACACGGCGGTAGAAGTCGACCCACTCGTCCATCCGGCCCAGCTCGACGTTGCCCACCACGTGGTCGAGCGCCTGGAAGATGGGAGGCGCTCCCGGGTCGCGCCGCAGGGTCGACGACCGTGCCACGAAGCCCGGCAGGTAAGGGCCGGAGTACCGGCTGCGGTCGACCAGCGAGTGTCGCGTGTCGCCGTACGCGGCGATCGCCGCCATCCGCACGGTGCCGTGCTCGTCGGTGACGTCGTGCGGCTCCTGCAGGATCGTCGCGCCCTGCTCGCGGGCGTGGCGCACGCACACGTCCACGTCGGGGACCTCGAGCGCGACGTCGACGACCCCGTCGCCGTGGAGGCGGTGGTGATCCATCACAGGGCTGTCGGGCGCGACGCCACCGCGGAGCACGAAACGGACGGCGCCACTCGCGACGACGTACGCGTGATGGTCGCGGTTGCCGGTCTCGGGGCCGGAGTAGGCCACGAGGTCCATGCCGTAGGCGGACATGAAGAAGTGGGCCGACTGGGTGGCGTTGCCGACGTCCCACACCAGCGCGTCCCAGCCGGTGACCGGGAACGGGTCCGTCGTGGCATCGTGCTCGACCAGGCCGACGAGCTGGCGCAGCTGATCGAGGTCGAGGTGGGCGAGCCGCTCGGCGTCCGTGAGATCGAGAGTCATGTGACTCAGGACACACCTGAGGTCGGCGCTGGGCAACCTCCACCCCCGGAACTGTCCACGCTAGACATTCAGCGCACAACAACCGGGTGGAAACTGTCCAGATTGCTAGGCTCGATCCATGGTGGACCGTTTGGATGTCGCGCTCATCGAGGCCATGCACGACCACCCCCGGGTCGGTGACCTGGAGTTGTCACGACTCCTGGGCGTCGCCCGAGCGACGGTCCAGTCGCGCCTGCGCAAGCTGGAGGAGTCGGGCGTGATCACCGGGTACGCCCCCGACATCGACCTCGCGGCCGCCGGCCACCCGGTGCAGGCGTTCGTGACGCTGCAGATCGTCCAGGGCTCCATCGACGCCGTCACCGAGGAGCTCATGTCGCTGCCGAGCGTCCTCGAGGCCTTCATCACCAGCGGTGAGGCGGACATCGTCTGCAAGATCGCCGCGACGTCCCACGAGGACCTCAAGGACACGCTGCTGCACATCAGCGGATCCGGGTCCGTGGCCCGCACCAGCAGCGTGATCGTGCTGTCCGAGCTCGTCCCCCCTCGGGTCCTTCCCGTGCTGCGCCGGGGAGCGTCCGATCCTCCGCCGCGCGCGCCCGCTTTCCGCTGAGGCCCCTTCAGCTGCGACCAGCCAGGGTGGACCATCGAAGGTATGCGGCAGATCGTGGTGGTGGCGCAGGGCGCACGTGCGTCCTCGATCGCCGACGCGCTGCGCGCCGCTGGATTCGAGGTCCACGTGACCTCGGGGGGCAATGGGCTCGCCGACGCGCGCCATGACGAGGCCGACCTCGTCGTGCTCGATCCGGACAGTGCGGGGACGCACGGGGCCGCCCTGGTCGAGCGTCAGGGCGAGGAACGACCGGCGCTCCCGGTCGTCGTCCTGGCTGCCGGGACCGACGACCACGAGGTGGTCTCCCGCGTCCGGGAGCACCTCCGGCACACGGACCCGTCCCCGGGCGGCGGCGAGGACCTGTCCACCGGCGCACTGCGGCTCGACGCCCGGGCCCGGCGCGCCTGGGTGGGCGAACGCGAGGTCGCGCTCTCACCGCGGGAGTTCGCCCTGGCCAAGACCCTGCTGCGCCATCGTGGGCAGGTCCTCACGCGCGAGCAGCTGCTCGAGCACGTCTGGGGACACGAGAACGGACTGCGCTCGAACGTCGTCGACGTGTACGTCGGCTACCTGCGCAGGAAGCTCGGCAGCGACGCAGTCGTCACGGTGCGCGGCATCGGCTACCGCGCGGGCTGACTCAGACCAGCGGACGCCACGGGCGCAGCAGCCGCTCGTACAGCCGCGCGATGGTGGGACGCGACCGCCACGTGGCGACGTCGAGCACCTCGGCCTTCTGGGCGTCGCGCTCGAAGATGCGGCTCATGCCCCGGGCCAGCTTCTCGTCGAGGATCTCGAGGTTGATCTCGTAGTTGCCGGTCAGGCTCAGCCGGTCGATGTTGGCCGTGCCGATGGTCGACCACTCGCCGTCGATCGTCATGGTCTTGGCGTGCACCATGTGGTCGCGGTAGCGCAGGATCTCGATCCCGGCCTCCAGCATCGGACCGAAGTAGCTGCGGGCGATGAAGTCGGCCACGACATGGTTCGACACCTTCGGCACCAGGATCCGCACGTGCACGCCGCGCCGGCTGGCGTCGATCAGCGCCTGCAGGATGTCCTGGTCGGGGATGAAGTACGCCTGCGTGATCTCGATGGTCGACACGGCACGGTCGATGGCCTCGAGGTACATCCCGCGGATCGGGAAGATCAGCTGGCGCGGGACGTTGCGGTGGGCCCGCACGTGCGGATCCCACGTGGCCTCGGTCAGGGCCCGGATCTTCGTGCGGAACAGGCTGTCGTTCCAGAAGTCGATGACCGCGTTCTCGAGGTCCCACACCGCCGGACCCGTGAGGGCCACGTGGGTGTCGCGCCACTCGTTCGCGTAGAGGCTGCCGATGTTGTACCCACCCACGAACCCGATGGCGTCGTCGACGACGAGGATCTTGCGGTGGTCACGGCCCCACGAGCGCGGGCTGAACACGTTCAGGCGCCGCGGCAGGATCGGGTAGCGCATCATCTTGATCCCGTGACCGAACCGGAAGAAGCGCGGCGGCACGACGAGGTTCGCGAACCCGTCGTAGATCACGCACACCTCGACGCCGCGGTCGGCCGCGTCGCGCAACGCCTGGCGGAACCGGCGGCCCATCGCGTCGGCCTTGATGATGTAGGACTCCAGCAGGATGCGGCGACGGGCCCCGGCGATCGCCGCGAGCATGTCGTCGTACAGCACCTCGCCCGAGACGTAGACCTGCACCTCGTTGCCGCCGCCGATCGGGAAGTGCTCGGCGGGGACGCGCGGCAGCGGAGGCGTGCCCTTGGCACGCAGGCGCTTGCGGATCGAGGTCGTCGCCATCAGCGAGACGATGGCGCCCACCTGGACCAGCAGGCCGCCGAGGAGGACACGTCGGACCCACCCGCGAGAAGACGAAGATCCGAACGGCATGGCGTTCAGCCTAGGCCGTCTCAGACGAAGACTGCGACCGGGCGCGCCCCGGCGCCCGCGGACTCGTACAACGCCAGGAAGGAGCCGTCGGGCGCGAACATCGCGACCGGGGCGCCGGGCGGCAGCTGCAGGTCCGGAAGGGCCCGGCCGAACCGGACGGCCTGGGCCTGCTGCTCCGAGAGCTCGGCCCCCGGGAAGGAGGCGCGAGCGGCGTCGTTGAGGCCGACGATCTCGAAGGACTGCGCCAGCTCGTCGAGCGTGCGGGCGCGGTCGAGGCCGAAGCGGCCCACGCGGGTGCGCCGCAGGCTGGTGAGGTGTCCCCCGACGCCCAAAGACGCGCCGAGGTCGCGCGCGAGCGCTCGCACGTACGTGCCGCTGGAGCACTCGACCCGGACCTGGGCGTACGCCCTCGTTCCGGGTGTGAAGTCGAGCAGCTCGAAGGTCGAGACCTCGACCGCGCGGGCGGCCAGCTCGACCTGCTCGCCCGAGCGGACCCGGGCGTAGGAGCGCTTGCCGTCGACCTTGATCGCCGACACCGCGGACGGCACCTGCTCGATCTTTCCGGTCAGCGGGAGCATCGCCTCGCGCACCGCCTCCGCGCCGAGGGACGAGGCGTCGGCGGTGCCGGTCTCGTCCCCCTGCGCGTCGTCGGTGACGGTCGTGGCGCCCAGGGCGATCGTCGCGAGGTACTCCTTGTCGGAGCCCGCGACGTAGCCCAGCAGCCGCGTCGCACGGTTGACCCCGACCACCAGGACTCCGGTGGCCATCGGATCGAGCGTGCCGGCGTGGCCGACTTTGCGCGTGCCGGCCAGCCGGCGGATGCGCGCGACGACGTCGTGCGAGGTCCAGTCAGCGGGCTTGTCGACGACGACGAGCCCGCTGGCCGGACCACCCGGTGACTCAGTCGTCACCGGGCTCCTCGTCGTCCTCGCGCACCTTGTACGGATCCGGCTCGCCGGCGTACGCCGCGCCCTGGGCCCGCTCGGCGACGCGGGCGTCGGACTCGCGGGCCTTGGCCAGCAGCTCCTCGATCTCGCGCGCCGTCTCGGGCACCGAGTCCAGGAAGAACTCGAGCGACGGCGTGTGCCGCACCCCGAGCTGACTGCCGACCTCCTTGCGGATCAGACCGGTGGCGCTGATCAGCGCCGCCGCCGTGTCCGCCCGAGCGCGCTCGTCGCCCATGACCGTGTAGAAGATCGAGGCGTGCTGACCGTCACCGGTCAGCCGCACATCGGTGATGGTGACGAAGCCGAGCCGCGGGTCCTTGACCCGCCGCTCGAGCATCGTCGCCACGATCTCCTTGATGCGGTCGGAGAGCTTGGCCTGACGTGGACCTGCCATGTCAGTCGCGCTTCTTCTCGACCAGCTCGAAGGCCTCGATCACGTCGCCGACCTTGATGTCGGAGTACGAGACCACGACACCGCACTCGAAGCCCTCGCGGACCTCGGACGCGTCGTCCTTCTCACGGCGCAGGGACAGGACGTCGAGGTTGTCGGCCACGACCGAGCCGTCGCGCACGATGCGAACCTTCGCATTGCGGCGGATGGACCCGCTGGTGACCATGCAGCCCGCGATGTTGCCGCCCTTGACCTTCGACGACTTGAAGATGTCGCGGATCTCGGCGGTACCGAGCTGCTGCTCCTCGTAGATCGGCTTGAGCATGCCCTTGAGGGCCGCCTCGATCTCGTCGATGGCCTGGTAGATGACCGAGTAGTACTTGATCTCGACACCCTCGCGGTCGGCCAGCTCCGTCGCCTTGCCCTGCGGGCGGACGTTGTAGCCGACGATGACCGCGTTGGACGCAGCCGCCAGGTTGACGTCGGTCTCGGTGATCGCGCCGACACCGCGGTCGATGACCCGCAGTGCGACCTCGTCGCCGATCTCGATGTTGGCCAGCGAGTCCTCGAGCGCCTCGACCGAGCCGGCGCCGTCACCCTTTAGGATGAGCAGCAGCTCGTCGGTCTCGCCCTTCTCCAGCGAGGACATGAAGTCCTCGAGGGTCCGGCGACCCGAACGCTTGGCCAGCAGCGCGTTGCGCTCACGGGCCTCACGCTTCTCGGCGATCTGACGGGCCAGGCGGTCGTCCTCGACCACCATGAAGTTGTCACCTGCGCCGGGCACGGCCGTCAGGCCGAGCACGAGCGCCGGACGCGACGGGGTCGCCTCCTCGATGTTGGCACCGAACTCGTCGAGCATTGCGCGAACACGACCGAAGGCCGGTCCGGCCACGAGCGAGTCGCCGACCCGCAGCGTGCCGCGCTGGACCAGCACGGTGGCGACGGGGCCACGACCGCGGTCGAGGTGAGCCTCGATCGCGAGACCCTCGGCCCGCTGGTTCGGGTTGGCACGCAGGTCCAGCTCGGCGTCCGCCGTCAGCACGATGGCCTCCAGCAGCGCGTCGAGACCGATCTCGGACTTGGCCGAGACGTCGATGAACATCGTGTCTCCGCCGTACTCCTCGGGCACGAGACCGTACTCGGTCAGCTGGCCGCGGACCTTGGTCGGATCGGCGCCTTCCTTGTCGATCTTGTTGACCGCGACGACGACCGGGACACCGGCGGCCTTGGCGTGGTTGAGCGCCTCGACCGTCTGCGGCATGACGCCGTCGTCGGCCGCGACCACGAGGATCGCGATGTCGGTCGCCTGGGCACCACGGGCTCGCATGGCGGTGAACGCCTCGTGACCCGGGGTGTCGATGAAGGTGATCGCGCGCTCGTTGCCGTCGACCTCGGTGGTGACCTGGTAGGCACCGATCGACTGCGTGATGCCGCCGGCCTCCTTGGCCGCGACGTTCGCCTGACGCAGGGCGTCGAGCAGCTTCGTCTTGCCGTGGTCGACGTGACCCATGACCGTGACGACCGGCGGGCGCGCCGTCAGATCGGAGTCGTCGCCGACGTCCTCGCCGAACTCCAGCGAGAAGGACTCGAGCAGCTCGCGGTCCTCGTCCTCGGGCGAGACGACCTGGACGTCGTAGTTCAGCTCCTCACCGAGCAGCTGCAGCGTCTCGTCGTTGACCGACTGGGTCGCGGTGACCATCTCGCCGAGGTGGAACAGCACCTGGACGAGCGATGCCGCGTCGACGCCGATCTTGTCGGCGAAGTCGGTCAGCGAGGCGCCACGTGCGAGGCGCACTGCCTCGCCGTCGCCCTTGCGGACGCGCACGCCGCCGATCGACGGCGCCTGCATCTGGTCGAATTCCTGACGCTTCGCGCGCTTGCTCTTGCGACCACGACGCACGGGGCCACCGGCGCGACCGAAGGCACCCTGGGTGCCGCCGCGCTGGTTGCGACCGGGTCCACCGGGACGACCGCCGCCCGCGGGGGGACCACTGAAGCCGCCGGGACGAGCGCCGCCACCGGCACCGCCGCCGGGACGGCCTGCGCCGCCACCGCCACCGGGACGACCACCGGGACCACCGGCGCGACCGCCGGGGCCGGGACGGCCACCGGGACGTGCCGGGGTGACCGACGACTGCTTGGGCATCATGGCCGGGTTCGGGCGGGGCATGCCCGGACGTGCCGGAGCGGCGCCGGCGCCACCCTCACGTGCGGCAGGCGGCCGCGGGGCGCGGTCCTGCTGCATGCCCTGCTTGGACGAGAACGGGTTGTTGCCCGGACGCGCCGCAGGGGTGCGAGGACCGGGACGGGGGCCGCCGGTGGGCAGGCCGCCGGCCTGACCCGGACGCGGCGTGGAAGCCGGACCCGGACGCGGGCCCGGGGTACGGGTCGGAGCGGGGCCGGGACGGGCACTCGTGGACTCGGCAGCCGGGGCCGGAGCCTCAGGAGCCGGAACCTCGGCCGCAGGAGCCTCCGGGGCCGGAGCCTCGGGAGCTGCGGGCGCGGGTGCCTTGGGACCGGGGGTGGGAGCCGGGCCGGGCTTCGGCGCGGCGGGAGCCGACGGGGTGACCGGCGGCGCGGCGACCTCGGCGGCGGTGGACTCGGCGGGAGCCGGCGCGGGGGCCTTCTCCTTCGCCTGGGGGGCCTCGGCCGGCTGGGCGGCGGGGGCCTTCTTGGCGGACTTCTTGGCGCCCTGCTCGCGCAGGCGGTCGCCGTGCTCCTCCTTGAGGCGGCGCACGACAGGCGCCTCGACGGTCGAGGACGCGGACTTCACGTACTCGCCCATCTCCTTGAGGGTGGACAGGACGACCTTGCTCTCAACACCTAGCTCGCGGGCGAGCTCGTGGACTCTTACAGCCACTCTTCTCCTTCAGGGATCCGGCCCCGAAGGAGGCACGGATCAGTAGTTGACGTACAGGCTCATTGGGAAGTACTCATCGAGTGCTCATGAGCGTGTGCTCCGATTTCCGTTTCGAGTGGCACCGGTCGGTACCACGGGTGGTCAGGCTCTCCGGGCGACTTCGGCTCGCACCCAATCAGCGACGGCGTTCGTACTGACGGGCCCTTCGAGACGAAGCGCCCTGACGAACGCCCGCCGGTCGAGGGCGAGCTTCAGGCACCGTTCCGCGGGGTGCAAGTGCGCTCCGCGGCCCGGTCGAGATCCGCCGGGATCGGGCTCCACGGTCCATCCCGTGTCATCCCGGTCGGCGACGACTCTCACCAGAGTGGTCTTGTCCGCACGCTGCCGACATCCGACGCACGTACGAATCACCATCGTCAAGTCTAGCGGCTCTACCGGGAGGACGACGAATCGCCATCGGGCACGGGCGCGGTGTCAGGCCGGATGTCGATCCGCCAACCGGTCAACTTCGCTGCGAGGCGGGCGTTCTGGCCCTCCTTGCCGATCGCGAGGGAAAGTTGGAAGTCCGGCACGACGACCCGCGCGGAGCGCATCGTCTCGTCCACGATCGTCACGCCCTTGACCTGGGCCGGCGACAACGCGTAGGCGATGAACTCGGCCGGGTTCTCGCTGAAGTCGACGATGTCGATCTTCTCGCCGTGCAGCTCGCTCATCACCGAGCGCACCCGCTGGCCCATCGGACCGATGCAGGCGCCCTTGGGGTTGACGCCCGGAGCGTTCGCCTTGACCGCGATCTTCGTCCGGTGACCGGCCTCGCGGGCGATCGCGGCGATCTCGACGGTGCCGTCGGCGATCTCGGGCGACTCCAGCGCGAACAGCAGCTTCACCAGGTTCGGGTGGGTGCGCGACACCTTGACGCGGGGCCCGCGCATGCCGCGCTCGACCTCGTAGACGTACGCCTTGATCCGCTCGCCGTGGGCGTAGCGCTCCTCGGGGACCCGCTCGTTCACCGGCAGGATCGCCTCGATGTTGCCCAGGTCGATCAGCACGTCGCCGGGCGACCGGCCCTGCTGGATGACCCCGGAGACGATGTCGCCGACCCGGCCGGAGAACTCGCCGAACTTGCGCTCGTCCTCGACGTCGCGGATGCGCTGCATGATCAGCTGGCGGGCGACCGACGCGGCGAAGCGACCGAAGTCCTCCGGGGTGTCGTCGAACTCCTCGGTGAAGGTCGCCGGCTGGGGCTCGCCGTCCTCGGTGGGCGGCGGGGTGACCCGCTCGCGGGCCCACACGGTGACGTGGCCGGTCTTGCGGTCCAGCTCGACGCGCGCGTGCTGCTGGGCGCCGCCGGTCTTGTGATACGCGGACAGCAGCGCGGTCTCGATCGCGTCGACGACGAGGTCGAAGCTGATCCCCTTCTCGCGCTCCAGCATCCGCAGCGCGGACATGTCGATGTCCATCAGACGTCCTTCCGGTTCAACTCGATCTGGACGACGGCCTTGACGATCTCGTCGTACGGGAAGCGGGTGGTGTCACCCGAGATGCTCAGCTCGACGCCGCTGTCGTCGCTCGAGCCGATACGGGCCTCGAAGCGCTCGCCGTCGGTGAGCTCGACCGCGACGAGGCGGCCGGCGTTGCGGCGCCAGTGGCGCGGCTCGACGAGGGGGCGGTCGACGCCACGCGAGGCGACCTCGAGGGTGTAGCGGCCCTCCCCCATCACGTCGGACTCGTCGAGGACGGCGGAGATGGCACGGGTGGCCTCGGCGACCTGGTCGATGCCGACGCCGCCATCGCGATCGACGGCGACGAGCAGACGGCGGCGCTCGTCCTTGCCCAGCAGCTCGACCTCTTCGAGGTCAAGTCCCAGCGAGGCGGTCACGGGCTCGAGGAGACTCGATATCCGGTCGATGATCGGGGTCGTCATCTCTGGTCCTCTTCAGTTGTGGTGCGTGAACACCCCATCTTATCGAAGTGCGCTCGCTCGGTAGTCTGCGGTCGTGAGCAGCCGTCGTGTCGTCCTGGCAGCCGCCGGTGGCGTGGCCGTCGCGTTGGCCGGCCTCTTCGTCACCGACACCTTCGACGACGCCCTGCGTGCCGTGGGCGCGAAGCCCAAGCCGCTCCCCCGTCCCGAGGACACCTCCTTGATGAAGGCCGTGGTGGACGACCAGCAGCGGGTGCTGGCCATCGCACGCGGAGCCGACAACACCGCCGTCGCGACCCTGCTGGCCGCCCAACTGGAGCAACTCGGCGCCACCCCCGGGACCACGACGACAGCGGGTGACCTCGCGGGAGCGCTGCGCACCGCCTCCCGCCATCGCGCGACCGACGCCCGGACCGCGATCTCGCCGGAGTTCGCCCAGGTTCTGGCCTCCCTGTCGGCCGGCCTCGCCCAAGCGGTGACGCTGGCATGAGCGCCGAGACGCAGCTGCGCCTCACCGAGCGCTGGCTGGCCCTCGAGCACGAGGCGATCTGGGTCCTGGGACTCGTGGGCGCACGCTTCCCCGACCTGGCCGGCGCCGCACGCAAGGACCTGGCGGCGCACCGGACCACCCGGGATCGGCTCGGCGGCGTCGTCGAGTCGCTCGCCGGCCGCCCGGCGGGCCCGCGACCCTCCTACGCGGTGACCGATCCGCGGGACGCCGCCGCCGCACGGGCCCTGGTGCAGGACGTCGAGTCGCGCATCGCCGCCACCTGCGTCCGGTTGGTGGCCGTCACCGAGGACAAGGCACGTGACCGCGCGGTCCGCGGCCTGCGCACCGCAGCGCTGGGCCAGGTGCGCTGGGGCGCCGAGCCCGAGCCCTTCCCCGGGCTGGACTGATCAGTCCGCCGGCACCAACTCGAGGACGTCGAACGTCTTCGGCGTGATCTCGTACTGGGGCCGCGCGATGTACGTCTCCGGGGTCGCGGGCCGACCGTGCCACACGAATTGGACGTCCTTGATGCGACGGAGCTCACCACGGGCCATGTCGAGCAGGAACGCCTGGGTGCCACCCTCGAGCAGGATCGAGAAGGCCGCCCACCGGTCGGAGGCCGTCAGATACACCGAGCCCGCGTTGCCCACGGTGATCTGGAAGCGGCCGTACTTCGGCGATTCGATGAGGATCGGCTTGCCGTCCTCGCTGTGGCTCATCCGCACGCCCGACTCGTTCGCGTAGAGCTCGGGCCCCGGCAGATTCGATTCGTCCACCTCGCCGTCCGGGCCCTTCGCCGGATCCCAGCGGACCAGGCGGTTGGCCAGGACCACCTCGAGCAGGCCGTCGGGCCCTGCGAAGAGATCGGTCGCACCCGGAACGATCTCGGTGGGCTCACCGCTGCCGTCGATCGGCACCGCGAACACGGACGTCCGGCCTCGGGCACCGCGCACCTCGTTCACCGTCGCCTCCGTGTACCCGACGAAGTACACGGTCTCACCGCGCACCACGGGATCGACCAGCCCGGTGGGCCACGGCGGGTTGGACTTGCCCGCGCCCTTCGCGCTGACCAGCAGGGTCTCGCGGCCGGTCTCGAGGTCGTGGACGTAGAGGTCGCCGAGGCTGATGTCGTAGGTCTCGACCCACAGCACACGGTTACCGTCGATCGTCGTGGCGCTGTAGCCCAGATCGTGCACCAACGGCGGCGCGGGCCGAGCCGTCCGGGGCCGGTCGGACAGCACGCGGGTCTTGCCCGTTGCGGGGTCCCGGGCCATGAGGGCCGCCTGGCGCGGGTCGCTGTCGCCCGGCCGCTTCGAGATGTCGAACCGACCGGGGAATCGCTGGTAGATCTCGGTGCCGTCCTCGGTCCAGCCGGCGAAGGCGGCCGAGCGGTCGCCGAGGCGACCCAGCACCTTGCCGCTCACCGTGTAGTCCTGCCCCTCCTGCGCGAAGGGCGTGCTGGCGTCGGCGACGAGTCGCGTGGGCTCGGCGTATCCCTCGGGGTCGCCGGACCCCTCACCCGAGCAGGCACCGAGGCCTGCTGCGAGGACGAGAGCCGAGACTCCCGTGATCACATGCGCACGGACGGTGCTGCGCATCATGGACTCCCCCATCCATTCGCTGTAACTGGCGTTGACGGATTCTGGCAGATCAGCGCACGAACTCGATCACGGGTTCGGTGGGATAGGGGTCCGAGCTGGCGAGGACCCCGAGGAAGTACGAGGTGGTCTGTAGTCCTCTCAGGTTCCGGGACGCGGGTACCCGCAGCAGCTTCTCGCCGATGACGTCGAACACGTACTGCGTCTGGTCGCCGTCGTCATCAACCGTGAACCGCACCCACCGCCCGTTCGCCTCCAGCCACGCGAACCTGCCCGATGCACCCGTGGCCACGAAGCGTCGGTCACCGGTGTCGATGGTCAGCTCCTGGGGCTCGCCGGCACACGCGACCGTGACGCCCTCGCCGGCGGAGACGCCGCAGTCGGCCGGCAACTCGGTGCCGTCGACCTCGCCCTCGGCACCCCGCTCGGGGTCCCAGTCCACGACGCGATCCTCCAAGGCCACCTGCAGCATCCCCTCGGCCGGCGCCAGCACCGCCTGGTCGCCGAAGACGTCGGTCGCGCCCGCGGCCACGAGCTCGGGCTCCCCCGAGCCGTCGACCGGCATCCGATACACGGACGTCCGGGTGGGCAGGCGTTCCGGATCGTCGCCGTCGATCCCGACGAAGTACACGTCCTCCCCGTGGATCACCGGACCGGTGGTCGTGGCCAGCGCCCCCGATCGCACCAGGCGCCGCTCCGTCCCGGCGTCCATGTCGCGGACGTACAGGTCGCCACCGGGCGCGTTGCCCCGAACCTCGATCCAGACGACGAGATCGCCCGCGACCACGGTGGACACGATCTGCAGCGCATTCCCGGGAATCCGGTCGCGCGCCACCTGTCCCTGCCGCCGGGCGCGGTCCGACACCACCGTGGTGCGCCCCGTCTTCGGGTCGCGTGCCACCAACGCCACGGCGTACGGGTCGTCGTCCTTCGGGTCGCCGTCGGCGCTGTGGGCGTGGCGCTCGTGGATCTCGGTGCCGTCCGCCGTCCACCCCGCCAGCGAGGCGGCACGGCCGTCGATCCGGGTCGGGACGAGCGTGACGACGTCGTAGTCCTCGCCGACCGTCAATTCCGGCACGGAGTCCAGCGACAGCACGGTGGGGCCCGACGGCTCCGGCGACGACTCACTCGTGCACGCCGTCAGGCCGAGAACCAGCAGGACGAGGATTGCGGTACGTCTCACCGGCTCATCCTCACGGCGGTGTCAATGCCGACGGCCCGTTTCATCGCTCGGGGTTGTCGAGGCAGTCGGTCTGGGCACGCACCTCGAGGGCGCCGTCCTCGTGCACGAACACCCCGCCGTTGAAGCCCTCGGCGTAGAACGACACGCCGGGCCCTGAGGGCCACTGCTGGACCCCGTCGTGCCGGATCCCCAGGTCCTCGATCGCCGCGATGGCCCGCGCGAGACTCGCGTCGGCGTCCTCGACGACACCGGCAGCAGCCTCGTACGAATACGAGATCTTGTTCCACTCGTTGCCGCCCAGCCCGCCGCACGGGACGTCGCGGGCCGGAGCCTCGACGGGGGCCTCACCCTCGGACGCGGACTCCAGGATCGCCGTGCCGGCCTTGCGCAGGTCCGCGAGCGACCCCTGGGCGGACAGCCCGTCGGGATCGTCAGAACAGGCGGACAGCGCGAGCACCAGCACCAGCGCGATGACAGGGCGTCGCGCCCCGAGCAGTCCCCCGACCACGAGCTCAGGCCGTCAAGGTGGCGACCAACTCCGCCACGGGCACGTCGCGGCGCTCGCCGGTGGCGCGATCCTTGACCTCGACGACACCGTCGGCCAGGCCCTTGCCCACCACGACGATCGTCGGGACACCGATCAGCTCGGCATCCTTGAACTTCACGCCGGGCGACATCTTGGGTCGGTCGTCGTACAGGACCTCCAGGCCGGCGGCCTCGAGGTCGGCGACGATCGCGTCGGCACCCTCGAACAGCTCGGGCGCCTTGCCCGCCACGACGAGGTGGATGTCGAACGGTGCGACCTCCCGGGGCCAGACGATGCCGGCCTCGTCGTAGGAGCCCTCGACGACCGCGGCGACCGCACGCGAGACGCCGATGCCGTACGAGCCCATCGTGACCGTGACGAGCTTGCCGTTCTCGTCCAGCACCTGCAGGCCGAGTCGCTCGGCGTACTTGCGGCCGAGCTGGAAGATGTGGCCCATCTCCATGCCGCGCGCCAGCTCCAGCGGACCGGAGCCGTCCGGCGCCGGATCGCCGGCGCGCACCTCGGCGGCCTCGATCGTGCCGTCGGAGGTGAAGTCACGACCGGCGACCAGGTCGAAGACGTGCTTGCCGGGCTGGTCGGCGCCGGTGATCCAGCTCGTCCCGTCGACGACCCGCGGGTCGGTCAGGTAGCGGATGCCGGTGGCCTTCTCGGTGCCCAGCACGCCGGGGCCGATGTAGCCCTTGGCCAGGTCCGGGTACTTGGCGAAGGCGGTCTCGTCGAACGCCTCGACCTCCGCCGGGGACACCTGCGCCTCGAGGCGCTTGGCGTCGACCTCGCGGTCGCCGGGCAGGCCGATCGCCAGCGGCTCGGTGGAGCCGTCGGGGTGACGCAGCATGACGAGCACGTTCTTGAGCGTGTCGGCCGCGGTCCACGGACGGTCGTCGCGCGGGAACGCCTCGTTGGCGTGGGCGACGAGCGTCTCGATCGTCGGGGTGTCGGGGGTGTCCTCGACGTGCGACGCCGGCAGCCCGTCGAACGGGATCGGGTCGGGCACGACCGTGGTGACGGCCTCGACGTTGGCCGCGTAGCCGCCGGGCGAACGCACGAAGGTGTCCTCGCCGTTCTCGGAGACGACCAGGAACTCCTCGCTGGCCGAGCCGCCCATCGCGCCGGAGTCGGCCTGGACGATCGCGTACTCGAAGCCGAGACGGTCGAACACGCGGATGTAGGCCGCGCGGTGCGCCTGGTAGGCCGCCTCGAGGCCCTCGTCGGTCACGTCGAAGGAGTACGAGTCCTTCATGATGAACTCACGGCCGCGCAGGATGCCGGCGCGCGGACGCGCCTCGTCGCGGTACTTGGTCTGGATCTGGTAGAGGATCGCGGGCAGGTCCTTGTACGAGCCGTACAGGTCCTTCACCAGCAGCGTGAACATCTCCTCGTGCGTGGGCCCGAGCAGCATGTCGTTGCCGCGACGGTCCTTGAGCCGGAAGAGGTTGTCGCCGTACTCGGTCCAGCGCTCGGTCGCCTCGTAGGGATCGCGCGGCAGCAGCGCGGGGAACCGCACCTCCTGGCCGCCGATCGCACCCATCTCCTCGCGGACGATCGCCTCGACCTTGGCCAGCACGCGCAGGCCGAGCGGCAACCACGAGTAGATGCCGGGGGCGACGCGACGGACGTAGCCGGCGCGGACGAGCAGCTTGTGGCTCGGCACCTCGGCATCGGCGGGATCGTCGCGCAGGGTACGGAGGAACAGCTGGCTCATGCGCATACGACGAGGTTATCCGTCCGGGCCGGCAACCCGGCGGGCACCCGACCCGTTCAGGGCGGCGCTGGAGCGCGCCAGGTTGAGCGCCGCACGGATCAAGGGCCACTGCAACGGCAGGCGGGCGAGGACCCCCGCCTTGAAGGCCGGCGAGGCACGGCGGCTGCCGACGACGTCGACCGCCATCTGCACGTTGGCGGGGAACACCGCCGCCAGCAGGCCGGCGGACGCGAGCGCCCCGACCCGCCGGGTCCGGGGCGCGAGCACGGCCGCGGCACACACCAGCTCGGCGACACCGGACACCAGCACGAGGTCACGGCGCCGCGGCAGGAAGCGGGGCACGATCCGCTCGAAGGTCTGGGGCCGGACGAGGTGGACGACCCCCGAGACGGCGAACGGGACGGCAACGAGCGCCAGATCGGTACGACGAGGCATCGTGACCTGCTTTCGGGAGGGGCGGTGCGAACCGTGGAGTGTCACAGCAGGATCGAGGCGAAGGTCTCGACCTCGCGGAAGCCGACCCGCTCGTAGGCACGTCGCGCCGGAGTGTTGTGCTCGTTGACGTAGAGCGTGACCGCCGGGGCGACCGAGCGGCGCACCTGCCGGACCACCGACGCCAACGCCGGGGCGGCGACGCCGGTCCCCCGCAGCTCCGGGTGCACCCACACGCCCTGCAGTTGGCAGCCGGTGTCGGTCGCGGCACCGACCTCGGTCTTGAACAGCACCGTGCCGTCCTCGATGATCGCGTAGGACCAGCCCATCGACACCAGCTGCGTCACCCGCGCGCGGTACCCGTGCGGGGAGCCGACGGACTCCGGGTGCACGCCGACCTCCTCGGTGAACATCGCCACGCAGGCGGGATAGAGGTCGTCGACCTGGTCCAGCCGCACGGGCTTGACCCGAGGGTCCAGCTGGACGTCACTGTCGTGCTTGAGCACCATGAACGGCTGAGCGGGACGGGGCGACCGCGCGGGTCCCCATTCGTCCTTGACGAGGTCCCACAGCGGCAGCACCGCGGCCGCCGGCCCGACCAGCGAGCTGGGCTTGTGTCCGTGGGACAGCAGGCGCGCCCCGAAGGCCTCGATCGCTGCGGGCGTGGCCTGCGCCGGGACGACGTTCGCGCCCACGTGCAACAGCGAGATCGCCACGCCGTCCTCGAAGTAGCCCCACAGCTCGGCACCGAACCACCGGCGGTCCAACCGAGTGGAGTCGACGCGGTGACGCACGAACATGTCGATCAACGGCTCGCGGTCGAGCACGTCGTGGACGATCTCCAGGTCCGCACGTCCCAACGGCCTCACATAGGAGGACGTCGCCGCTGACTGGTCACAGACCTCGGTCATGGCACGAGAGTACCCGCGGAGGCATCGGATCAGCGTCCGTCAGGACACCGAAACCGACGCGCCGCCGCCCTCGACCGGCTCCATCGTCTCGGCGATCCGCATCGCCTCTTCGATGAGGGTCTCGACGATCTGGCTCTCGGGCACGGTCTTGATGACCTCGCCCTTGACGAAGATCTGTCCCTTGCCGTTGCCGGACGCCACGCCGAGATCGGCCTCGCGGGCCTCGCCCGGTCCGTTGACGACGCAGCCCATGACGGCCACACGCAGCGGCACCTCGAGCCCGTCGAGTCCTGCGGTGACCTGCTCGGCGAGCGTGTAGACGTCGACCTGGGCGCGGCCGCACGACGGGCAGGAGACGATCTCGAGCTTGCGCGGGCGCAGGTTCAGCGACTGCAGGATCTGGATGCCGACCTTGACCTCCTCGACCGGAGGCGCCGACAGGGAGACGCGGATCGTGTCGCCGATGCCCTTGCTGAGCAGGGCGCCGAACGCCGTGGCGCTCTTGATGGTGCCCTGGAAGGCCGGGCCGGCCTCGGTCACGCCAAGGTGCAGCGGCCAGTCGCCCCGCTCCGAGAGCAGCTCGTAGGCGCGCACCATGACCACCGGGTCGTTGTGCTTGACCGAGATCTTGAAGTCGTGGAAGTCGTGCTCCTCGAACAGCGAGGCCTCCCAGACGGCCGACTCGACCAGCGCCTCGGGCGTGGCCTTGCCGTACTTCTCGAGCAGACGCTTGTCGAGCGAGCCCGCGTTGACGCCGATCCGCAGCGAGACGCCGGCGTCCTTGGCCGCCTTGGCGATCGCGCCGACCTGATCGTCGAACTTGCGGATGTTGCCCGGGTTGACGCGCACGGCCGCGCAGCCGGCGTCGATCGCGGCGAAGACGTACTTGGGCTGGAAGTGGATGTCGGCGATCACCGGGATCTGCGACTTGCGCGCGATCGCCGGCAACGCCTCGGCGTCGTCCTGGCTGGGGCACGCCACGCGCACGATGTCACAGCCGGCGGCGGTCAACTCGGCGATCTGCTGCAGCGTCGAGTTGATGTCGGAGGTCAGCGTCGTGGTCATCGACTGGACCGAGATCGGGGCGTCTCCACCGACGTCGACCGAGCCCACCTTGATCTTGCGCGTGGGGCGCCGGGGAGCCAGGACCGGCGGCGGCGCCTCGGGCATGCCGAGGTCGACCCCGCTCACGAGAGTCTCACCGGATTGACGATGTCCGCATAGATCAGAACCACACCCATGACTATAAGGACGAGCCCAACCACGTAGGCGACCGGCAGCATCTTGGCGACGTCCACGAACCCCGGATCCGGCTTCCCACGCAGACGGGCGAAGGTACGCCGGAGCTGCTCCCACAGGGCCCCCGCGATGTGCCCGCCGTCCAGCGGCAGCAACGGGATGAGGTTGAACAGCCACAGGAACAGGTTGAGGCTCGCCAGCAGGCTGATGATGCGCTGCGCGCGCTCCCCCCAGCTGGGGTCGTTGTACGTCACGAGCTCGCCGGCGACCCGGCTCGCGCCCACCACGCTGACGGGCCCGTCGGACTCGCGCTCGCCACCCAGGGCGGCCTTCACGACGCCCACCATGCGCGCGGGGAGGTGCACCAGGGCGTTCGCGGTGGCGCCGATCATCTCGCCCATCTGGTCGACGACGTAGACCGGTCCCTGGCGCTCGGTCGCGAACTCGGGCGCCACGCCCAGGAAGCCCACGTTCTCGACCCGCTGCGGATCGTCGACGGAGGCCCGCGCCAGCACCGAGGTGTTGACCGTGACCTCGTTGGCCGCTCCGTCGCGCTCGTAGCCGATCGTGGCCTCGCGGTCGCCATTGCGGCGGATCAGCGTGGTCAGCTCGTCCCAGTCGTCGAGCGGCTCGCCGTTGAAGGTGGTCAGGACGTCGCCGGGCTCCAGCCCGGCCTGACGCGCCGGCGTGATCGGATCCTCGTCCGTGCACGCCCGGCCCGCCTCGGCGTCGGTGATCGCGCAGTCCGAGACCTGGGCGACGGTCGTCGTGGGCGTCGGCACGCCGAACGCCATGAACGAGATCGCGAACAGGACCGTGGCGATGAGCAGGTTCACGGTCGGGCCGCCGGCCATCACGATGACCTTCTGCCACCAGGGCTTGCGGTAGAACAGGCGGTCCTCGTCGGCCGGGTCGACGTCGACGTACTCGGCGGCCCGCGCGTCCGTGGCCATCTGGGTGAACAGGCCCGTGTCCGACGAGCGGAGGACCAGGTGGCCGTCGTGATCGCGCTCCTCACGCTCGGGCGGGAGCATCCCGACGAGCTTGACGTAGCCGCCCAGCGGGATGGCCTTGAGGCCGTACTCGGTCTCGCCGCGCTTGACGGACCAGACGGTGCGGCCGAAGCCGACGAAGAACTGGGTGACCTTGACACCGAACTTCTTGGCCGGCCACATGTGCCCGACCTCGTGCAGGGCGATCGACAACGCGACACCGACGAGGAAGACGATGACTCCGAGGGCGTACATCATCGGCCCATCACCTCGGCTCGGGACGCGACGACGGTGCGGGCCCGCTCACGCGCGGCCGCGTCCGCCTCGAGGACCCGCTCGACCGTGAGGTCGCCGCTCGCCCAGTCGGGGTCGGCCAGGTGCTCGTCGACGATCTCGGCGACCGTGTCGACGATCCCGAGGAAGTCCAGGTCGCCGGCCACGAACGCATCGACACAGACCTCGTTCGCGGCATTGAACACCGCCGGTGCGGTGCGTCCGAAGGCACCGGCACGGCGGGCGACGCCGATCGCCGCGAAGGCGTCCTCGTCGAGCGGGAAGAACTCCCAGGCGGTCGCGGAGGTCCAGTCGCAGGGGGCGACGGCGCCGGGGAGCCGGCGCGGCCAGGACAGGCCCAGCGCGATCGGCAGCTTCATGTCGGGCGGGGACGCCTGCGCCATCGTGGAGCCGTCCACGAACTCGACCATCGAGTGCACGACGGACGTGGGGTGCACCACCACGTCGATCCGCTCGTACTCGATGCCGAACAGCAGGTGGGCCTCGATGACCTCGAGACCCTTGTTCACGAGCGTGGCCGAGTTGATGGTGATGACCGGGCCCATGTCCCACGTCGGGTGCGCCGCGGCCTGCTCGGGCGTGACGTCGCGCAGGTCCTCGCGGGCGAGGCCGCGGAACGGACCGCCACTGGCGGTCAGGACGAGGCGGCGCACGTCGTCGATCTCCTCGCCCCGCAGGGCCTGGGCCA
The DNA here is from genome assembly GCF_024433585.1 of Aeromicrobium sp. 636. Classification (NCBI taxonomy): domain Bacteria; kingdom Bacillati; phylum Actinomycetota; class Actinomycetes; order Propionibacteriales; family Nocardioidaceae; genus Aeromicrobium; species Aeromicrobium sp. 636. The sequence continues at coordinate 50,231 of NZ_WNJU01000001.1, read as the reverse complement.
GGGCGGAGTGCTCGGAGTCGACCGGGACCAGCTGCCCGGGCTTCGCGGCGTCCAGGACCAGGGAGCCGCCCATGATGAGCGACTCCTTGTTGGCCAGGGCCAGCGTGGCGCCGGACTCCAGTGCCGCGAGGGTGGGCAGCAGGCCGACGGCGCCGGTCATGCCGTTCAGGACGGTGTCGGCGGGGATCCGGGCGGCCTCGACGGCGGCGTCGGGCCCGGCCAGCAGGCGGGGCAGGCGGTACTCCCCCGCGGACCAGCCGCGGCGTTGCGCCTCGGCGTAGAGGGCCAACTGCACGTCCTGGGCGGCGGTGGCGTTGGCCACGGCGACGACCTCGACCCCGAACTCGAGCGCCTGGGACGCCAAGGTGGAGGGATCGGCGCCACCGGCGGCGATCGCCACGACGTCGAATCGGTCGCGATGGGCGCGCACGACGTCGAGCGCCTGCGTGCCGATCGAGCCGGTGGAGCCCAGGACGACCACGCGAGAACTCATGGGGTCCATTGTGGCACCGGGCCCCGAAGCGCGGACCCGGCCCGATGAAGTGCTCAGGTCAGCGTGCCGCCGTGCAGCAGCGTGGCCAGGACGTCGCCGAACCGGCGCTCCATCCGCTCGCCGTAGTCGCCGGAATCGTGGACCTCCGCGGCGGCCGGATCGACGCGCCCGGCGCGCAGGACGAGATCGAGCTCGTACTCCTCGCCACCGACGTTGATGACCGCCGGATCACCGGTGATGGTGAAGGAGGCCCGCTCATCGGGCTCGGCGCCCAGCCGGACGATCGCCAGCACGCTGACCACCCAGACGTGCCGGTCGGGCACGTCGAGGTGGACTGGTACCCCGGCACGCAGTCCCAGCTCGCGCAGCCCCCCGGCCAGCGATGCCGACTCGTGCAGCAGCTGGGCGTACGAGAGCGTTCCGGTGGGGGTCACCAGCGCCGAGTCGTCGGCGCGACCCCGGATGACGTTGAGGTCCAGCGCCCGGAAGGCCACGCTGTGGGGTCGTGCCATCAGTGTCCCCTGAAGATCGGCTCGCGCTTCTCGGCGCGGGCGGTGGCGGCTTCCTTGACGTCCTCACTGGCCCAGACGTCGGCGAAGCTCTGGGCGATGCGCTCGTCGTCCTGCGTCGAGCCGTTGAGCACGAGCTTGTTGTGCGCCAGGGTCAGCGGGGCCAGGCGGGCGATCTCCTGGGCCCACGCGATCGCGTCGTCGAGGGTGCCCGCCCGGTCGGCGAGCCCGCACGACAGTGCCTCGTCGTGACCGATGGTGTCGGCCGCCAGCATGACGCGGCGGGCGCGGCCGGTACCGGCGAGCTGCGCCAGGGTGCGGATCGTCCACGCGTCGACGGCCATGCCGTTGCGCGCGGTGGGGACCGCGAACCGGGCTCGCTCGTCGACCACCCGCAGGTCGCAGGCGATCGCGAGCTGCGTGCCGGCCCCGATCGCCGGCCCGTTGACCGCGGCGATGACGGGGACCGGCACCAGGGTCAGACCGTGGAGCATCTCGTAGAGCGCGGAGATGAACGCGTCGCCGTAGACCCCGTCCAGGTCGGCGCCGGCACAGAACGCGGTGCCCTCCCCCGTCACCACGATCACGCGGGCGCCGGACTGCACGGCGTCGGCCGCAGCCGCGTGCAGCGCCTGGCACAGCTCGAGGTTGAGGGCGTTGCGTCGGTCGGGACGCCGCAACGTCAGGACGACGACGTCGCCGTCGCGCGCGGTGGTCAGCAGGTCGGACATGCGATCCAACCTAGCGACCGACCACCGCGCGGACGGCGCTGCCTCACTTGACCTCGGTGCTCCGCACCCGCAGGAAGCCGAGCGTGCCGGGGATGACGATCCACAGCACGAGGGTGACCACCAGTCGCAGGTAGTCGACCGGGCCGACGTCGATCGGATCGCCGAGGAACGTCGTCCCGTCGCGCAGCATCATCAAGGCATAGTCGATGTTGATCCACGGCAGCAGGTCCTGCGCCCAGCCGAACAGTGCCATCAGGATCGGGTAGACCATGACCGGCAGGATCAGCGCCACGATGTAGAACACCGCGATCGCGGCAGGGGTGTTGAGCAGCAGCATCGCCAGCGCGAAGGCCATCCAGAAGAACAGCAACTGCGACGCGACAGTCCAGGCCAGGTCCCCGATCGGGACGTTCCAGACCACGTCGTGCGGCGTGATGATTCCGTAGATGACGTTGCCGAGGGCACCGAACGCCACGGCGATGACGATCGTGGCCAGCGCGAGCACGCTCACGGCGACGAACTTCGCCAAGATGACCCGCCCGCGGTTGGGCTGGAGCGTGAACGTCGTGAGGTGGGTGCGCTGGCTCCACTCGCTGCTGACGATCAGGATCGCGAACACCGGCAACAGGAGCGAGACCGGCAGCGCCATGATCTCGGCGAATCCGCCCGCGGTGATCGTGACGTCGTCGTTGAGTCCGATCACCAGCAGGGTCAGGGCCATGGCCAGCAGGATGAACACCCCGGTCAGGCCGAACAGCCAGATGCCGCCGCGGGTGTCGATCATCTTGCGGACCTCGACCTTGACCTCGCGGCCGAACGGGACGCCCGGACGCGAGAGGTCGATCGTGGGGTTGGTCGTGGTGGTGCTCATGCGAGGGCTCCTTCTGCGGCGATGACGTCGCGCTGGTCGTCGGCGGTCAGCTGCAGGAACTTGGCCTCCAGGCCGGCCCCGTCGGCCTCGCGCAGTTCGAGCAGGGGGACGCCGGCGGCGGCTGCCGCGAGACCGACCTCTTCGGGTGTCGCCGGCGAGGTGACGGCGTCGGATGTCTGGACCGCCTCGAGGCCCGCGGCCTGCATCGCGCGGATCAACGCGGCGTTGTCGCGCGCACGGACCCGTGAACCGGTGGTCCTCAGCAGGTCGTCCTTCGTCCCCATCGAGACGATGCGCCCGTGACCGATGAGGATCAGGTCGTCGGCGATGATCTGGATCTCGTGCAGCAGGTGCGACGAGAGCATGACGGTGCCGCCGCGGTTGGCGTACTCGCGCAGCAGTTGGCGCATCCAGTGGATCCCCGCCGGGTCGAGCCCGTTGGCGGGCTCGTCGAGGATCAGTACGCGCGGATCGCCCAGCAGCGCATGGGCGATGCCCAGGCGCTGACGCATGCCCAGCGAGTAGTTGCGCACGCGGCGCTTGGCCTCCTTGGGCGTGAGGCCGACCAGGGCGAGCATCTCGTCGACGCGGGCGCTCGGCAGGCCCATGGTCTGCGCGCCGATCGTCAGGACCTCGCGGCCCGTGCGACCGCCGTGCTGCGCGGAGGCGTCGAGCAGGACGCCCACCTGGCTCGCGGGGTTGGGGATGTCGGCGTAGTTGACGCCGCCGATCGTGGCGGTGCCGGACGACGGGCGGGTCAGCCCGGTGATCATCCGCATCGCGGTGGACTTGCCGGCCCCGTTCGGGCCGAGGAAGCCGGTGACACGACCGGGCTGGCAGACGAACGAGACGTCGTCCACGGCCCGGAAGTCGCCGTACGACTTCGAGAGGTTCTTGACTTCGATCATGGCTCCACCCTGCCCGATCAGGTGGCCGTCCGGCAGTCTCCGACACGCTCGGACTGTTAACCGAAGGTAGGGGGTCGGGTCGCCGAACGCTCGACGCGTCCGACCGGTCGGCGCGCCTATCCTGAGGCCGTGACGATGCCCGCGCCCCCGATCTCGCGGTGGGGCCACGCCTGGCGGATCGCCCTGGTCCTGTCCATCTCGCTCGTCGCGTGGGTGCCCCTGGCGGAGTACCAGTGGGACCGCGTGCGCTGGTGGTTCTGGCTGGACCTGGCCGTCGGCGTCCTCTCCTTCGTCGCGGTCTTCTGGCGGCGGCGGTTCCCCGTCGCGGTCGCCCTCACCACCAATGTCGCGGCGGGCTTCTGTCTGAGCGCGGGCGGCCCCGCCACGCTCGCCCTCTTCTCGCTGTCCACGCGCCGGCGGTGGCGCGAGATCCTCCCGGTCAGCGCGGTCAGCTTCGTCTCCGGCGCATGCTTCATCCTGTTCGCCGACCCGAACGCCGATCGACGCGAGCTGATCCTGGTCGACCTGGCGTTGATCACCACGATCATCGCGATCACGGTCGGCTGGGGCATGTACGTGGGCTCGCGGCGGGAGCTGCTGGCCACGCTGCGCGACCGGGCCGAGACCGCCGAGTCCGAGCAGGCGGCCCGCGTCGCGCAGGCGCGGATCGCCGAACGGGCACGCATCGCGCGCGAGATGCACGATGTCCTCGCCCACCGGATCTCCATCGTCACGATGCACGCCGGGGCCCTGTCCTACCGCGACGACCTCTCGGCCGAGGAGGTCAGGACGACGGCGGCCACGATCGAGCAGAGCTCGCGACTGGCGCTGGTCGAGCTGCGCGAGGTGCTGGGCGTCCTGCGCGAGGGAGCCGGCGACGCCGAGCCGGAGCCCCCGCAACCGACCGCCGCGGCGATCCCCGACCTGATCCAGCGATTCCGCGACGCGGGGATGAACCTCGCCGTGACGGGGTCGGTCCACCCCGTGGACATTCCGGCGCCCACCGGTCGCACCGCCTACCGCGTCGTGCAGGAAGGGCTCACCAACGCGGCCCGGCACGCACCGCGCACGCGGGTCGAGCTGACGATGTCCGGCGGGCCCGAGACCGGGCTCGCGATCGAGGTGATGAACCGGATTCCGGCAGGGACCCGGGCCTCGGACCCGCCGCCCGCGTCGGGTCTGGGTCTCATCGGCCTGACCGAGCGAGCGGCGCTGGCCGGCGGATCGCTGGAACGCACGACGACCGCGGACCGTCACGTCCTGAGGGTGTGGCTACCGTGGGCACCGTGATCCGCGTCCTCATCACCGACGACGATCCGCTCGTGCGGGCGGGCCTGAGCCTCATGCTCGGTGGAGCCGCGTCGCTCGAGGTCGTCGCCGAGGCCGCCGACGGGCGCGAGGCGGTGGCGGCCGTCCGCGAGCATGCGGTGGACGTCGTTCTCATGGACCTGCGGATGCCGGTCATGGACGGCATCGAGGCCACGCGGGCCATCGTGGCCTCGCCCGAACCACCCAAGGTGCTCGTCCTGACCACCTTCGACGCCGACGACTACGTCGTCCGCGCGCTGTCCGCGGGCGCCGCCGGCTTCCTGCTGAAGGACACTCCCCCGCCGCAGATCGTCGATGCGATCCAGAAGGTCGCGGACGGCGAGCCGATGCTCTCACCGACCGTCACCGAGAACCTCATCCGGCGCGTCACGGCCGACTCCACGGACACCCGGCGCAGCGGTGCGGCCCGACTCGTGGACACCCTCAGCGAGCGCGAGCTGGAGGTCGCCCGGGCCATCGGTCAGGGCAGCTCCAACGCCGAGATCGCCGCCGAGCTGTTCATGAGCGTCGCCACCGTCAAGGCCCACATCTCGCGCATCTTCACCAAGCTCGACGCCGGCAACCGCGTGCAGGTCGCGATCACCATGCACGAGGCCGGCCGGCTGTAGTCGCCCGACTTTCGGCCTCGCGCCGTCCCCCTGCCCGACTTTTGGAAAGCGTTTCACCCTTCCCGCCGGGAAAAGGGTGAAACGCGTTCCAAAAGTTCCGCGGGATGTCGCCGGTCCTACTCGGACGCCGCCAACTGGCCGCAGGCCGCGTCGATCTCGTCGCCGCGGGTGTCGCGGATCGTGGTGCTGATGCCCTTGGCCACGAGACGGCGGACGAACTCGTCCATGTCCTCATCGCGCGACCGGGTGAACTTCGAATCCGGGATCTCGTTGAGCGGGATCAGGTTGACGTGGACCCAGCCCCAGTCGCCGTACGAGTTGAGCACGTCGGCGAGCAGGTCCGCGCGCCAGGCCTGGTCGTTGATGTCGCGCATCATCGCGTACTCGATCGAGACGCGGCGCTTGGTGGTCTTGGCGTAGTTCCACGCCGCCTCGACGGTCTCGGCGACGCTGGAGCGGTTGTTGATCGGGACCAGCTCGTTGCGCAGCTCGTCGTCGGGCGCGTGCAGGCTGAGCGCGAGGGTGACGGGGATGCCCTCCTCGGCCAGCTGGCGCATGCGCGGCACGAGGCCGACGGTCGAGACCGTGATGTTGCGGGCGCTCATGCCCAGGCCGTCGGGCGCGGGGGCGACCATGCGGCGGACGGCGCCGATGACGGCCTTGTAGTTGGCCATCGGCTCACCCATCCCCATGAACACGACGTTCGAGAGGCGGCCCGGGCCGCCGGGCACGGCGCCGGACTCCATCTGGTGCGCGGCGTCGACGACCTGGTCGATGATCTCCGCCGTGCTCATGTTGCGCTGCAGACCGCCCTGGCCGGTGGCGCAGAACGGGCAGGCCATGCCACAACCGGCCTGGCTGGAGACGCAGATCGTCGCGCGGTCGGGGTAGCGCATGAGCACCGACTCGACGAGGGCGTTGTCGAACAGCCGCCACAGGGTCTTGCGGGTCGCGCCCTTGTCGGCCTCGAGCACGCGCACCTGGTCGAGAAGCTGCGGCAGCAGCGCCCCGACGATCGCGTCGCGCTCCTTCGCCGGCAGGTCCGTCATCAGCTCGGGGTCGCGCTCGTGGCGCGCGAAGTAGTGGTGCGCGACCTGCTTGACCCGGAACGGCTTGAGACCGAGCTCCTCGGCGGCGGCCTTGCGTTCGTCGCCCGAGAGGTCCGCCAGGTGTCGCGGCGGCTTGCCGCGCCCCCGGGCCGGAGCCATCACGAGAGGCAGCGGCTTGGGGTTGACTTCCGCCACATCGACCTCGTTCGCCATGACTCCAGTCTCCCAGACTGTCCCCACTGAGGACGAATCCGCGAGATCAGGCGACCTGGTACCGCGGCGACAGGGACGCGACGAACTCGAGCTTCTCGAGCACCGGCGCCGCGATCACGAAGGGGTACAGCGGCTCCTTGCCCATCGAGCGGTTGATCTGGTTCAGCGCGACCGACAGCGGGATCCAGACCCCGGCGACGAGATCACGGAACGAGCGGAACGCGCTCGGGTCGACCGTCGTGAGGCCCAGCGACTGCGCCGTGTCGATCGTGTCGGCGATGTGCAGGAAGTGGGCGAAGGTCTCGGCGAAGTCCTCCCACGGGTGCATCGTCGCGTAGGCGCTGATGTACCGGGCCCGCCACCCCGCGGGCGGGCCCTCGGCGTAGTGCCGGTCGAGCGCCTCGCCGTAGTCCTGACGCTCGTCGCCGAACAGCTCGCGCGCCCGATCCAGCAGCTCGTCGCGGACCAACAGCGCCTCGTAGTAGTGGCCGGTCTCGTGGCGGAAGTGGCCCAGCAGCGTGCGGTACGGCTCGTCGAGATCACGCCGCAAGCGCTCACGGTGCACGCTGTCGCCCTCGGCCAGGTCGATCGTGACGACCCCGTTCTGGTGTCCCGTCGTGACCGGCACGTTGGCGCTCGAGAGCAGGTCGAACGCCAGGCCGTTCTCGGGATCCTGGGCTCGCGTGACGATCGGCAGCTCGAGCGCGTCGAGCTCGACGATGAGGCGGCGCTTCGCGGACTCGGCCGCCGGAAAGGCCTTCATGCCTGCAGCGTCGGAGTCGGCGGGGCGGGTGCGGGTCAACGCGCAGTTGAAGCACAGGCTGCCCTTGGCCTGGGTGAGCCAGGTGCACGCCGACAGCTCGCGATTGCGGCACAGCCACCAGGTGTCGCCCTCGGCGTCCATGTAGCGGCCGTCGTCGTCGACCGGGACGATCGCCTTCTCCTCCCGGGAGAACCCGAGTGCCGATCCGCAGGAGACACACGTGGTGTTCTCGAAGTACAGGACATTGCCACACTGACGACACTCGAATGCACGCACGCCACCACCTTGTCGTCCCCGGACGGTGTCTGCCAGTCCGGGGACGGAGATCACACGAGGGGCGCGACGTCGACCTGGACGTCGAGCGTGGAGGACTTCGCGTCGGTGTAGATGATGCCCTTGACCGGCGGGACGTCCTTGTAGTCCCGACCCCACGCGACCGTGACGTACCGGTCGTTGACCCACTGGTCGTTCGTCGGGTCGAGGGCCAGCCACGTGCCGTCCGGCAGCCACACGGCCGCCCAGGCGTGGGAGGCGTCGGCCCCGACGATCCGCTCGCGACCGGGCGGCGGCGTGGTGGCGAGGTAACCGCTGACGTACCCCACCGCCAGACCGTGGGAGCGCAGGCAGGCCAGCGTCAGATGCGCGAAGTCCTGACAGACCCCGGCCCGCTGGGCGAACACGTCGTCAATCCGGCTGGTGACGGTGGTCGCGCCCTTGTCGTACGTGAAGTCGGCGTGGATCCGGTGCATCAGATCCGTGACCGCCTCGCCGACGGGCCGACCCGGGACGAGCGACGCGGCGGCGTAGTCGTGGGCCTGCCGTGTCTGGTCGACGAGGGTCGACGGCAGCGCGAGGTCGACGGCGCGCCAGGCCCCCTCGACGCCGGGCCGTTCGGCGGGCCGGGCCTGCTCCCACGGCGTGGCGAGGGCGGCCGGACTGTGCACCGGCAGGCTGACCTCGACCTCGCTCGTGGCGTCGACCACGAGCGTCCGGTGCGGCGAGGTCACCTGGAAGTAGGTGACGGTGTTGCCGTAGTAGTCGGCACTGCGACTCGTGTCGGCGGGGGTGGGCTCGATCCGCACGTCCACCGACTCGACCTGCTGGAACGCCGAGGTGCGAGGCACCACGTGCGCGATGCCGTAGCTGTTCGAGACGTCCTCGTCGTAGGTGTACGTGGTCCGGTGCCACACGCGGTACCTCATGCGTCCGTCCCGCCCGTCGAGAAGCCGAGGGACCGCGGCGTCGGGCCGGTGGCGAAGTGCACCTCGGCGACGGCGTCGGAGAGCCGCATCAGGTGCTGCGCCGTGGCCTGGGCGAACCGCACGAAGTTGGGCCGGGTCTCTCCGTCGAGATCCAGCAACGCCCCGACGTCGAGCCGGTCCAGCTCCGCCAGGAGATCGTCGACCAAACGCTCCGGGCGGGTCGACCCGCTCGACCCGGGCAGGGTGGCGAGGGACGCGTCGATGGCCAGCAGGTTGAACCGCAGCGAGCGCGGGTTGGTCTCGTCCAGCAGCAGCAGGTCCAGCACCGACGCGGCGCGCACGACGCCACGGTGGCGACGCCGATGCGTGACTGCACTCTCGGCCACCTGGAGCACCGCCTGGTGGACGTCCCGGTCGACGTCGAGGCCGCGACGCACCGACAAGGTCGGGCCGATGAGCTGGCACAGCTGCAGGCTGCGCTCGATGCCCCGGCCGATCTCCATGAGGTGCCAGCCCTCGTCACGGACCATGTTCCCGGTCACGCCGTGCAGGGACAGGATCGCCGTCAGCATCCGCCCCGCGCTCTCGCCGATCTGCCACCCGTGCGGGTTGGCGGCGAGCAGACCTCGCGCCCGGTCCATCGCGCCGAAGACCCGGAAGAGGTCGGGCGAGACCTGGTCACGCACGCTCTGGGCGATCTCCTTGAGACGCATGACCGTCTGGCCGACCGAGCCCGACCGGTGGGCGTCCAGCAGCAGGGACCGCAGATCCCCCTCGAAGTTCGCGGGGTCGTACGAGGACGGGCTCAGCGACCGCATCACCCCGGCCACGACCGCCAGCGTGCGTCCGCCGCTGGAGTGCGGTCGGCCCTGGAAGTCCTCGGCCAACTCGTGCGTGGCGATCGCGAGGCGCAGCAGGTCCTCGACCCGCTCGGCATAGCGGCCGAGCCAGAACAGGTCGTCGAGCACGCGCGGCACCGGCGTGACCGGAGCGCGGGCGTGGGTGACCGGCAGGACGTCCGGCAGGCCCTGGTCGGGCTCGTCGGGCGAGCCCTTCAGCACCCACACGTCCTTGCTGACCTCGATCTGGTCCGCGGACGAGCCGACCGGCGCCGCCGTGGCGAGCCCGCCGATCATCGGTCGGTAGCTGGAACCGTGGCGCAGCGTGAACGCGCGCAGGGTCAGCGCGTGGGGCTCGAGACGCCCCTGGTCGAGCGTCGGCGAGACGGACACGCCCACCGGCTCCTGCCCGACGTAACGGTAGGGCTCGGCCACGATCGCCTCCACCAGCCGCTCGCGCGACGACGTGTCGACGTCGAACGGCGGATCGATCCGCCGGACCGTCAACTCGTCCAGCCGGTCCAGCAACTGGTCGCGACCCTCGGGAGTGCCGGCCCAGACGGTCGGTACACCGGGCAGGCGCAGCGGCTCGTCGAGGAGCTGCTCGCACATCTCGGACATGAAGGGCATGAGGGCCGCGTTCTCGACGACGCCCGAGCCGAGTCCGTTGATGACGGTCACCGTCCCGCGGCGCACCGCCTCGGTGAGGCCGGTGACGCCCAGCTGGGACTCGCCGCGCAACTCGAGCGGATCGCTCCACTCCGCATCCACGCGGCGCAGGATCACGTCGACGCGCTCCAGGCGGCCGAGCACGCGCATCCACACCGCGCCGTCCCGGGCCACGAGGTCCGTGCCCTCGACCAACGGGAAGCCGAGGGTCGACGCGATGAAGGCCTGGTCGTAGGCCGTCTCGGAAGTCGGCCCGGGCGACAGGACGACGACGCGCGGATTCTCGACGGTGGGCGGGGCGGCCTGCATGAGCGACACCCGCAGCACCTGGAAGAACGGGGCCAGGCGGTGCAGGCCCGCCTCGCGGTACGCGACCGGCAGCACGCGCGAGAGCACCCGGCGGTTCTCCATCGCGAAGCCGATGCCCGACGGGGCCTGCGCGCGGTCGGCGAGGACCTGCCACTCCCCCGTCGGAGTACGGCCCAGATCGGTTCCGGTGATCACGAGCTGGCGTTGGTGCGCCGCCGTCGCCCGCGCGACGGCGCGCAGGAAGCCGCTGTGGCCGAACACGATGCCCGGCGGCAGCGTCCCGCGCGCGAGCAGCTCCTGCGGGCCGTAGAGGTCGACGAGGATCGCGTTGAGCAGCTCGGCGCGCTGCGCCAGGCCCTTCTCGAGCGTCGCCCATTCGTCGGCCGAGATGACCAGCGGGACGGGGTCGAGCCGCCAGGAGCGCTGTTGGCCACCCGGCGGCGTGTAGACGACGCCCTCGTCGGCCAGCAACCGCGCGATCTCGTCGCTTGCCCGGGTGAGCTCCGGCAGGGTCACGTCGACCGCCTCGGCCGCCAACCGCTTCCAGGCCGCGCGCAGAGTCCCGTCGGGACTGGCGACCTCGTCGTAGGGGGCGGCCGACTGGCCCAGCGTCGGCTGGATCACCGAGGCGGCGTAGTCGCGCAGGACGGTCATGGCCTCAGACCAGGAGGTACATCACCAGGTACGCGACGGGCGCGACGGCGATGAGCGAGTCGAGCCGGTCCATGAGTCCACCGTGGCCGGGGAGCAGGTCGCCCATGTCCTTGATCCCGACGTCGCGCTTGATGAGCGACTCGCACAGGTCGCCCAGCGTCGCGAAGCAGACGCCTGCGATGCCCAGCACCAGACCGGCCCACCACGGGCCCTCGAGCGCGAAGACCACGATCAGGATGCCCGCGGCGACGCTGGCCACCATGGAGCCCGCGAAGCCCTCCCACGACTTCTTCGGCGAGATGGTCGGAGCCATCGGGTGCTTGCCGAAGAGCACGCCGGCCGCGTAGCCGCCGATGTCGGAGGCGATCGTGACCAGGATGAACGCCACGACCCGCCAGGGGCCGTCGTCGGCGGTGAGCATCCGCAGGACGAACGTGCCCATGAGGAACAGGTACGACAGCAGGAAGATGCCCGCGGTCGCGTCGCGCACGAACCCGGCGCTGCCCGACCGCAGCCGCCAGGCCATCGTCGCGATGACCGTCAGGGCCATCACGGCCGTGGCGGTCTCCATGTCGTCGTAGTAGCCGACGACGAGCATCGTGACGCCGCCGGCCAGCACGGGCGGCAACGGCACGCGGATGCCCGCGGTGGCGAGCGCCCGGGAGAGCTCGAACGCCGCGACGACGAGCGCCACGACGACGACGATGCCGAACAGGTCCTTGAACCAGATCAGCGACAGCAGGACGACGGCGACGAGGGTGACGCCGACGGCGATCGCGGCCGGCAGGTCCCGACCGGCACGGCCGGTCTTCTTCTGCGCGGCCGGATCGGGTGTCGGGACGTCAGACGTCAAGGAGCTCTGCTTCCTTGGACTTCAGGGCCTCGTCGATGATGTCGACGTGCTTCTTGGTCAGCGCGTCGAGGCGCTTCTCGGCGCCGGTGACGTCGTCCTTGCTGATCTCGGAGTCCTTCTCGGCCTTGTCCATCGCCTGCTTGGCGCTGCGGCGCACGCCGCGGACCGCGATGCGGCCGTCCTCGGCCTTGGACTTGGCGAGCTTGATGTACTCCTTGCGGCGCTCCTCGGTCAGCTCGGGCAGCGTCACCCGCAGCACCTTGCCGTCGTCGGAGGGGTTGACGCCGAGGTCGGAGTCGCGGATGGCCTTCTCGATGGCGGACTTCGCCCCGAGGTCGTAGGGCGCGATGATCACGGTGCGCGCCTCGGGGACCTGGAAGCTGGCCAGCTGCTGCAGCGGCGTGGGCGTCCCGTAGTAGTCCGCCGTGATCTGCGCGAACATCGCGGGGTGCGCGCGGCCGGTCCGGATTCCCTCGAATTCGTCGCGAGTGTGCTCGACCGCCTTCTTCATCCGGGTCTCGGCATCGCGCAGTGTCTCGTCGATCACGTCATGCTCCGTTGCATCGTCGGGTGCCCACGCTCACGCGTGGACGAGTGTTCCGATCATCTCACCACGCAGGGCACGGGTCACCGCACCCTCGTCGTTCATGTTGAACACCATCATGGGCAGTTCGTTCTCCATGCACAGCGCGAAGGCGGCCGCGTCGACCACCTGCAGGTTGCGCTGGAGGGCTTCGTTGAAGGTGATGCTGTCGAAGCGCTGGGCCTCGGGGTTGCTGCGGGGGTCGGAGTCGTAGACCCCGTCGACGCCGTTCTTGCTCATCAGCACGACGTCGGCCTTGATCTCCAGGGCGCGCTGGGCCGAGACCGTGTCGGTCGAGAAGTACGGCATGCCGGCGCCAGCGCCGAAGATCACGACGCGGCCCTTCTCCATGTGCCGGATGGCGCGGCGCGGGATGTACGGCTCGGCGACCTGCGCCATGGCGATCGCGGACTGGACGCGCGTCTCGACGCCCTGCTTCTCGATGAAGTCCTGCAGCGCGAGCGCGTTCATGACGGTGCCCAGCATGCCGATGTAGTCGGCGCGGGCACGTTCCATGCCCCGCTGGCTGAGCTCGGCCCCGCGGAAGAAGTTGCCGCCACCGACGACGATCGCGACCTGCACGCCCTCGCGGACCGCCTGGGCGACCTGCTCGGCCGCGTCGTTGACGACGTCCGGGTCGATGCCCGTGGCTCCTCCACCGAAGACCTCACCGGAAAGTTTGAGAAGAACACGGCGAGCCATGGGTACGAGATTATCCGATGGCGTCCCCGCTGGTGCACGCAGCGTCGACTTCGGTGCCCGCGCACTGGAGTGACTGCCGAGAAGCCCGGGAAATGCACGAGGGCCCCGTGGATCGCTCCACGGGGCCCTCGTCGATCAGGTGCGGCTCAGGCGCCGACCTCGATGTGGCTGAAGCCCTTGATGGTGATGCCGGCTTCCTCCGCGACGGCCTTGACCGTCTTCTTGTTGTCGGTGACGCTCGCCTGGTCCAGCAGCACGTTCTCCTTGAAGAACCCGTTGACGCGACCCTCGACGATCTTGGGCAGAGCCTGCTCGGGCTTGCCCTCCTCCTTGGCCGTGGCCTCGGCGATCTCGCGCTCCTTGGCGACGGTCTCGGCGGGCACGTCCTCGCGGGTCAGCCAACGCGGGCGCATGGCCGCGATCTGCATCGCGATGCCGCGGGCGGCGTCCTCGTTGTCACCCTCGTACTCGACCAGCACGCCGACGGCCGGCGGCAGGTCGCTGGCACGACGGTGCATGTAGGTGGCGACCTGCCCCGACCGGGCGCTGACGCGACCGAGCTCGAGCTTCTCGCCGATGACGGCGGCCAGGGCGCTGATCGTCTCGGCGACCGTCTTGCCGTCGTCGAGGGTGAGGTTCGCGAACTCCGCGGCGTCGGCCGGCTTGGCGGCATCGGCCGCGGCAGCCAGGCGCTCGGCCAGGGCGATGAACTGGTCGTTCTTGGCGACGAAGTCCGTCTCGGAGTTCAGCTCGACGAGCGCCGAGCCCGAGTTCGCGACGAGACCCGACGAGGCCTCACGCTCGGCGCCGCGCTTGGCGGCCTTGGCGGCACCCGAGATCCGCAGGATCTCGACGGCCTTGTCGAAGTCGCCCTCGGCCTCGGTGAGGGCCTTCTTGGCGTCCATCATCCCGGCGCCCGTGGCGTCGCGGAGCTTCTTCACATCGGCAGCGGTGATTGCCATGTTTCGTCCTCGGTTCTGGTGACGCCGGCCCGACGGGTCACGTCGGGCCGGCAGATGGTCAGGGATGGCTCAGGACTGGGCGGGCGTCTCGGCCGCGGGGGCCTCGGCGGCCGGAGCCTCAGCAGCGTCGGCCGCGGGGGCCTCGGCAGCGGGGGCCTCAGCAGCAGGCGCCTCAGCGGCGTCGGCAGCAGGCGCCTCAGCAGCGTCGGCCGCGGGGGCCTCAGCGGCCTTCGAGGCGAGCAGCTCCTTCTCCCAGTCGGCCAGCGGCTCCTCGGCGCCGAGCTCCTGGCCCGGGGTCTCCTCGCCGGTCTTGGCGCCACCACGCGACATGAGGCCATCGGCCACGGCGTCGGCGATGACCCGCGTCAGCAGGCCGACCGAGCGGATCGCGTCGTCGTTGCCCGGGATCGGGTAGTCGACGTCATCGGGATCGCAGTTGGTGTCGAGGATCGCGACGATCGGGATGTTCAGCTTCTTGGCCTCGTCGACCGCGAGGTGCTCCTTCTTGGTGTCGACGATCCACACAGCGTTGGGCACGCGGCCCATGTCGCGGATGCCGCCCAGGGTGCGGTTGAGCTTGATGTACTCGCGACGCATCTGAAGGAGTTCCTTCTTCGTGCGGTTGGAGCCCGCGACGTCGTCGAAGTCGACCTCCTCGAGCTCCTTCATGCGCTGCAGACGCTGCGACATCGTCTGGTAGTTGGTCAGCATGCCGCCGAGCCAGCGCTGGTTGACGTAGGGCATGCCCACGCGCTTCGCCTGCTCCTCGACGGGCTCCTGCGCCTGGCGCTTGGTGCCGACGAACAGAATCGTGCCGCCGCGGGCGACCGTGCTCTTGACGAACTCGTACGCCGAGTCGATGTAGGACAGCGACTGCTGCAGATCGATGATGTAGATGCCGTTGCGCTCGGTCATGATGAATCGCTTCATCTTGGGGTTCCAACGACGGGTCTGGTGCCCGAAGTGAACGCCGCTCTCGAGCAGCTGACGCATGGTGACGACGGCCATGGCCGTACTTCCTTTCAAACCAAGTTGACGCACCGCCGGTCGACGATGCCCTGGTGTCCGACGCGGGCCACCCGACGAAATCAGGACCCGGGCCGCGCCCCGTTCGGTTCTCACGTCACGGGAGAGGACACGCGAATTTCCGCCCCGGAAGGCAGATGGGTCAAGTCTAGTGCACGGCCCACGTCCCGAGGAAATCGGCACCACCGGAGGGCGAAGCGCGGGCCGTCCACACCGGCCGGGGCCGTCGATCGGCCCGTCCACAGGGGTCGGCGGCCGGGTTCCGCCGGGGACTCCCGGGCGCTTGGCTCGTCCTCATGGCCCGACTCCGCCTGCTCCTGCTGACCGTCCTCGTGATGGCGATCGCGTCGCCCGCTCACGCCTCGCCGTGGCAGTGGCCCCTGGGCGACCACCGGATCGACCGCCCCTTCGACCCACCCGCGTCGGACTACGGAGCCGGACACCGCGGCGTCGACATCCCCGGCCGTGCCGGCCAGACCGTCCGGGCCGTGGCCGCCGGGCGCGTCACCTTCGCCGGTCGGGTGGCCGGGATCTGGACGATCACCGTCACCCACGGCGACGAACGGTCCACCTACCAGCCGGTCTCCCCCGCCGTTCGCGTCGGCGACGCCGTGACCGCCGGTCAGCCGTTGGGCCGGTTGCTGGGCGGCCACCCGTCGTGCCGACGGACCTGTCTGAACCTCGGCCGGCTGCGTGGCGAGCGATACCTCGATCCGGCCGACCTGCTGGCGACGTCCGGCTCCTACCGGTTGATCGATCCGGAGGGGACGCCGCCCGACCCACCGGACCTCGTCGGCGGCGACCTGCCCCTCGACGGCCCCGTGACCTCCGCCTACGGGATGCGCCTCCATCCGCTCACCGGCGTGCGCAAGCTCCACGACGGCGTCGACATCGGCGCGCCGTGCGGCACCCCCGTCCCGGCCGCGGGCGCCGGACAGGTCGGTCGTGCCGGCGCGAACGGCGCCTACGGCCTGCAGGTCGAGATCCGCCACGCGGCCGGCGCCGCCACCTCCTACTCGCACCTGTCGTCCCTCGCGGTGCGCGTCGGGGAGCGGATCGGGGCCGGCACCGTCGTCGGGCGGGTCGGCTCGACGGGCGCCTCGACCGGGTGCCACCTGCACTTCATGCGGCTCGTCGACGGACGGCCCGTCGACCCGCTGGGCCGTCCGGGTGCGGGTCAGGCGCGGGGGTGAGCCTGGGTGAAGGCCGCGCGCAGCCGGTCGGCGCTCACGTGGGTGTAGATCTGCGTCGTCCCCATCGAGGCGTGCCCCAGCAGCTCCTGCACGGACCGCAGGTCGGCTCCGCCCTCGAGCAGATGGGTGGCGGCCGTGTGGCGCAGGCCGTGCGGACCGACGTCGGGCGCGTCGGGCACGGCCGCGACCCGCTCGTGCACGATGCGGCGCACGACCCGCGCGTCGATCCGTCCGCCCCGCGCACCGAGGAAGAGCGCCGGTCCGCTCCCGGCCACGGCCAACGCGGGTCGTCCCCGCTCCAGCCACGCGGACAGGGCGTCGGCAGCGGGCACCCCGTACGGGACCATCCGCTCCTTGGCGCCCTTGCCCAGGACGCGCAGCACCCGGCGCGACGTGTCGAGGTCGTCGACGTCGGCTCCCACCAGCTCGCCCACCCGGACACCGGTCGCCCACAGCATCTCGATGATCGCGAGGTCCCGCAGACCGGTGGGACCGTCGTCCTCGACGGAGTCCACGATCGCGTCGACGACGGCGCGCATGTCGATCTGGTTCAGCGCGGGGGGCAGCGTGCGGTGGGCCTTCGGAGCGGCCAGGAGGGCCCCGGCATCACTCGTCGCGCGACCGGTGCGCTCGAGCCAGGCCGTGAAGACCCGGGCGGCCGTCGAGCGCCGGGCCATCGTGGTGCGCGCGCGACCCCGCGTCTGCAGGTTCGCCAGCCAGCTGCGCAGCGTCCGGATCGTGAGCTCGGCCGGGTCGGCCACGTGCAGCAAGGTCGCGTGCTCCGCCAGACTCGCGAGGTCGGTCAGGTAGGCGCGCACCGTGTGCTCCGACAGGTCGCGCTCCTCGCACAGGTGCCGCTCGTAGTCGGCCAGCGTGCGCGCCCAGGCCTCGGAGAAGTCACCCACGGACCCACTCTCGCATCGCCTCGGCCCGGATCCACGGACGTGGGTCGCGGCGGGCGGCGCCGCGCCCGCTACAGCTCGGTCCCGAGGTGCAACAGCATCCGCATCGTCTCCGCGTCGGCTGTCGACGATCACACCGGGTCCAGGCGGACCTCCGTGGCCTTGATGCTCAGCCAGACGTCGTCGCCGGGGGCGAGCTGCATCTCGGCCGCCGCAGCCGGGGTGACGTCCGCGATCCAGCCGGAGACCTCGATCCGGCACGTCGCACCTCGGGACTCGATCGCGCCGACCGTCCCCGGCAGGACGTTCCGCGGGCTGCCCGCCGGCCGCTCGCGGTGCACGGCCACGGCCGTCGGGGCGAAGGTCGCGGTGGCCCTCGCACCGACGGCCAGCGGTGTCACGGCGATGCCCGTCAGCTCCCGGCCGTCCGCCGCGCGCAGTCGGTCCGCGCTCGTCGCCACTCCCTCGACGAGGTTCACACCGGCCAGTGCCGCCCCGAACGCGCTGCGCGGGTGGAGCAGCACCTCACGCGTCGGCCCCTCGTGGACGATCCGGCCGGACTCGACCACGACCGCCCGATCGGCGAGCGACAGCGCATCCAGGGGATCGTGCGTCACCAGCACGGTGGTGGTGTCCTCCAGGACCATCCGCAACAGCCGCCGCAACGCGGGCACCGCCTCGACGTCGAGCGCGGCCAGCGGCTCGTCCAGCAGGACGACGTCCGGCTCGACCGCCAGGGCCCGGGCGATCGCCACGCGCTGGGCCTGTCCACCCGAGAGCTCGCGCGGGCGCCGATCGGCGAGCGCCGAACCGCCCACCCGGTCGAGCCAGGCGTCCCCGCGCACCGTCGCGTCCGCCAGCCCTCGGCTCCGCGGGCCGAACGCGACGTTCTCGCGCACGGTCAGATGAGGGAACAGCCGAGGCGCCTGACCCAGCAGCGCCACCGAGCGTCGGTGCGGAGGCACCCACACGCCCGTCGCGGCCAGCACCCGCTCCCCCGCCATCACGTGGCCGTCGGCCGGTCGCCACAGCCCGGCGATCGTCGCGAGCAACGTCGACTTCCCCGCTCCGTTCGGGCCGAGGACCGCCAGCGTCTCGCCGTCGGCCACGTCGATCTCCAGCGCCATCGCCCGTCCCGGGTCATCCACCCGGGCGGTGAGGCTCACCACGGGGACCGCCCCGGACGGTGCACCAGAGCGATCACCACGAGGGCCACCGCCACCAGCAGGAAGGACAGCGCGATCGCGGCATCGGGGTTCACCTCACGCTGCAGGTAGATCTCGGTGGGCAGCGCGCGGGTGACCCCCTGGAGGCTGCCGGCGAAGGTCACGGTCGCGCCGAACTCGCCCAGCGCACGGGCGAACGACAGCACGGTGCCGGCGATCAGTCCCGGCGCCACGAGTGGGAGCGAGACCCGGGTCAGCACCCGCGACGGCGCGGCTCCGAGGGTCGCGGCCACGTCGGCATAGCCGGGATCGACGGCACGCAGGGCGCCTTCGAGTGTCACCACCAGGAAGGGCAGGGAGACGAACGTCTGCGCCAGGACGACGGCGACGGTCGTGAAGGCGATCTCGATCCCGAAGGCCTCCAGGTGCTGACCCAGCCAGCCCCGGCGGCCGAACGTCGCCAGCAGCGCGATGCCCCCGACGACGGGCGGCAGCACCAGCGGCAGCAGCACGAGCGCCCGCACCACCGACGCCCAGCGCGCCGACGAGCGGGCCAGCGCCAGGGCGAGCGGCACACCGAGGACGACGCACAGCGCGGTGCTGGCCACCGCGGTGCGCAGGCTCAGCCCGAGGGCCGCGCGTGACTCCTCGGTCGTCACCAGCGAGAGGAAGTCGCGCCACTCGACGCGCAGCACCAGCCCTGCCACCGGAAGGACCAGCAGGGCGAGGCCGACCAGGGCCGGCACCATGACCCACGCGGGAACGTCGGTGCGCTTCACGGCGTCCCGAAACCTGCGGTGGTGAGCACCGTCCGGGCCTCGTCGCCGGACACGAAGTCGACGAACTCCGCAGCCAGCGCGGATCGGTCAGGCCCGCCCAGCGCAGCGACCGGATAGCGGTTCACCACCGCCGCGGCCCCGGGGACCTCGATGCTGCGCACCCGCTCACCCGCCGCCAGCGCATCGGTGCGGTAGACGAGGCCCGCGTCGGCCTGGCCGGCGGTGACCTTCCCCAGGACGTCGGAGACGGACTGCTCCTCGCTGACCGGGTCGACGCGCGTCCCGGTGGCCTCGAGCAGCCGCCGCGACGCCGCTCCGCACGGCACCTGCTCCGCGCACAGGACGAGCCTCACCCCCTCGTCGGAGAGGTCCTCGACCGACGTGATGCGGGCGGGGTCGTCCGCCGGCACCACGAGCACGAGGGTGTTGGTGGCGAAGACGACCGGGGACAGCTCGGCCACGCTGTCCTGCTGGACCCGCGCCATCGTGGGCTCGTCCGCCGACGCGAACACGTCCGCCGGCGCGCCGTCGAGGATCTGGGCGGCCAGGGCGGACGAGCCCGCGAAGGAGAGCCGCACGTCCACGCCCTCGTGCCGGTCCTCGAAGTCCCGGGCGATCTCGGCGAACGCCGGAGCCAGTGAGGCGGCGGCGAACACGGTGACCGTGCGGCTGTTCGTCTCGGCACTCCCCGCCCCACACGCGGCGGTCCCCCACAGCACGAGCGCCGCCGCGGCAGCCGCGAGTGCTCGCCTCACGGGGCTCCGCCGGGGGTCTCCAGCGCCACGTTCGTCGCCTTGACCACCGCGACCGCCACGACGCCGGGCTCGAGCCCCAGCTCGCGCACCGACTCGGTACTGACCAGCGAGACGACCCGGTGGGGACCACACTGCAGCTCGACCTGGGACATGACGCGGTCGCTGATCACCTCGGTGACGATCCCGACGAACCGGTTGCGTGCCGACCTGCGCACGGCGGTCGGGTCCGTGACGGACCGGCCCTCGGCCCGCACGTACTCCGCCAGGGCACGCCCGTCGACCACCGTGCGGCCCGAGGCGTCCTTGTCCGCGGGCAGTCGGCCGGCGGCGACGAGTCGGCGTACGGTGTCGGTGCTGACACCGAGGAAGTCCGCAGCATCTGAAATCCGCACCTGAGCCATGAAATCGATGTTATCGGCTCAGATGCGACATCGACAGGAGTCGAGATGAGCAGATCGGTCGACGAGCACGCCCGTGAGGTCGCGGCGATGATCTCGCGTGCCGCGCACCGGCGAGCGCAGGACCGACCCGTCGAGCAGCCCGTGACCGCCGCCCTCTCCGGCCGACTCGCGGCACCCGCCGTCTCCCGTCTCGACGTCCCCGGGTTCGACAACAGCCAGATGGACGGGTTCGCCGTGCATGCGGCCGACCTGGCGCGCGCGGGAGAGGCTCCGGTGGCTCTGCCGACCGTCGCGCACGTCGTCGCGGGCGATGCCGCTCCCCCGCGACTCGCTCCCGGCACCGTCGCACCGATCATGACCGGCGCGCCGCTGCCCCCGGGCGCGAACGCCGTCGTCCCGGTGGAGAGGACGCGGTCCGGTGAGTTCGGACCCGTCGACGGAGGCGCCCTCGTCGAGTTCACCGAGCCCGTCGCGTCCGGCACGTTCGTCCGAGGACGCGGCACCGACGTCCGGGAAGGCGAGGCCGTCCTGGAGGCCGGCACTCCCCTGCACCCCGCGGCTGTCGGCGCCCTGGTCGTGGCCGGCATCGACACTGTCGAGGTCGCCCCTGCCCTGAGACTGGCGATCGTCGCCACCGGCGCGGAACTGGTCAGCGGCGCAGTCCCGGACTCGAATTCGCGCGTCCTGCTCGCCCACGCCCACGAGCTCGGGCTGGAGGCGAGCGCACACCTCGTGCCGGACGACCCGGGAGAGCTCGAGGCGCTCCTGGACCGGTTGGCGCCGCAGACCGACCTCATCGTCACGACCGGCGGTGTCAGCGCCGGGACCCGCGAGGTGGTGCGTCAGGTGTTCGAGCCCCGTCCGGGCGCATGGTTCGACCACGTCGCGGTGCAGCCCGGCGGACCCCAGGGCCTGGCGGCGTGGCACCACGACGACCGGGTGGTGCCGGTCGTGTGCCTGCCGGGCAACCCGGTCAGCGTCCTGGTCTCGTTCGAGCTGTTCCTGCGCCCCCCTCTGGCCCGGGCGGCCGGCCGCATCGCCCAGCGCCCGTCCGGGACCGGGCCCTTGGCCGAGCCGCTCACGTCGCCGCCGGGCCGCCTGCAGGTCCGGCGCGGCCGGCTGCAGCCCGACGGCAGCGTGAGTCTCGTCGGTGCGGCAGGATCGCACCTGCCCGTCTCCTACGCGCGGGCCGAGCTGCTGGTCCTCGTGCCCGAGAACGTCACGGCATGCGACGCCGGGGATACCGTGGAGTGGTGGAGGATCGCATGAGTGAGGGAGCCGGCGACGCGGGACTGTCGCACTACCGCGCCGATGGCAGCGCGCACATGGTCGACGTGTCCGGCAAGGCCACGACGCGGCGCGAGGCCAGGGCCTCGGGACGGCTGCGTACGCGTGCCGACGTGGTCGCCCGGATCATGGCCGGCGACCTCCCGAAGGGCGAGGCACTCGCGACGGCCCGGATCGCGGGAATCCTCGCCGCCAAGCAGACGCCGTTCCTCGTGCCGATGTGCCATCCGCTGCCGCTCTCGGCGATCACGATCGACTTCCGCGCCCTGGCGGACGCCGTCCACATCGAGGCGACCGTCGCCACCACCGCGCCCACGGGCGTCGAGATGGAGGCGCTCACCGCGGTCAGCGTCGCCGCGCTGACCTTGTTCGACATGGTCAAGGCCGTCGACGCGACCGCCGTGATCGAGTCGGTCCGCGTCGAGTCCAAGTCGGGCGGCACGCACGACTGGGAACGCGATGACTGAGTCGGCCCGGCGTCGGCTCGGGGTCGTGGTCTCCTCGACGCGTGCCGCGGACGGCCGGCGCGAGGACCTCACGGGACCCCGGATCGCCGACTGGGGACTGGCCCACGGCTTCGACGTCACCGGGCCGCACGTGGTGCCGGACGGTCCCGAGGTCGAGGCCGTGCTGCGCCGACTCGTCGACGAGGGATGCGCTCTGGTGCTGACCACCGGCGGCACCGGCCTCACGGCGGACGACCACGCTCCGGAGGCGACCGCCGCGATCATCGACCGCCCCGCGCCGGGGATCGCCGAGGCGATCCGGGCCCGTGGCCTGCTCACGACGCCGCACGCCGCCCTCTCACGAGGCACGGCTGGCATCAGTGGAACGACCCTGGTGGTCAACCTCGCCGGGTCGACGGGGGCCGTGCGCGAGGGTCTCGAGGTGCTCGAGGGGTTCATCGACCACGCGCTGGAGCAACTCGGTCACGGCCGCGCGTCGGATCGACCGCTGCACACCTGAGGCGGTCGCCGTCGCTCAGGTGCGCTGCAGCAGCAGGACGCTGTCCCGGAGCACGACCTCGTCACCGTTCGGCGCGAACGCGCGCCGGTCACGGACCTCGGCGATCACCGTGCGCCAGGAGTCGGCCGGCAGGTCCAGCATCTGCAGATCGTCCGCCGGCGACGGGAAGTCCGCGGCGTCGACGGGTGCGTGCTCATGCTCGTGGTCATGGGCCCACGGCGGCGCCTCGGCATGGGCGATGACCAACAGGTGCCCGCCCTCGGCGACGCGACCCGCGGCGGACCGTAGGATCCGGGCCCGGTCCAGCCGGACCGGCGACTGCAGGAACGAGGCGGTCACGAGATCGAATCGTCGCGGCGAGGACCAGGTGTCGAGGTCCGCGGCGACCCACGTGACTCGCTCGCTCAGGCCGGCACGCTCGGCGGCCACCTCGGCCCGGGCCAGGGCCGTCGGCGAGATGTCGATGCCGGTGACGTCCCACCCCCGCTCGGCCAGCCACAGGGCGTCCCCGCCCTCTCCCGCACCGAGGTCCAGAGCCGTGCCCGGCGTCAGGTCGGCAGCGACCCGTGCCAGCGCGACGTTCACGTGACCGGACCAGACTCCGTCGCGGGAACTGTACGTCCGCTCCCAGTGGGCGAAGACCTCATCCGCCTCAGCGGGATCCATCGCCGACCATTCGTTCACGGGTATCAACCTACCCGCCCGGGTTCGGTGGGACCCGTGATGTCGCGAGACCATCCGGCCTCCGTGACCAACACCACGCCGTGCCCGCGCAACTCGCGCAGGGCCCGATGGACCGCGACGGGACTGAGACGCAGTGCCGAGGCGATCTGCCCGGCCGGCTGCGGTTCCGCCTCGAGCCGCACCCAGACCCGCCGCGCGGCCGGGCCCACGTGCGGCAGCCCGTCGTCGACCAGGCCGAACGTGTCGGCCACGACGTCGCGGCCCGAGGTGACGAGCAGCGCCTTGCCCTCGCGGATTGCCCGATGCGTCCCACAGGACGCCTGCGCCGTGATCGGTCCAGGGACCGCCATGGTCGTGCGTCCCAGCTGGTCGGCCCAGTGCAGCGTGTTGAGCGATCCGCTGCGCCCGGCCGCCTCCACGACCACCACCCCGACGCTCAGGGCCGCGATGATCCGGTTGCGTACGAGGAAGCGGTGCCGCTGCGGTTGCGCGCCGGGCGGGAACTCACTGATCACGAGGCCCTCCTCCGCGATGCGTCGCAGCAGTGCGGCGTGGGCGCGCGGGTAGTCGACGTCGACGCCGCAGGCCATCACCGCGACGGTGGGACCACCGCCGAGCAGGGCGCCGCGGTGGGCGCACGCATCGATCCCGAAGGCAGCGCCGCTGATGACGGCGTGACCCTGGTCGGCGCAGTCGGCGGCGATGTCGCTGGCGGCCTCGGCCCCGTACGTCGTGCACCCACGTGCCCCGACGACCGCGATCGGTGCCGAGGCGATCGACGTGAGGTCACCGCCGCCGCGAACCCACAGCCCCAACGGGGCCCCGGTGACCTGTCCGATGCCCTCGAGCTGGTCGAGGTCATCCAGGGCCACGGGCCATCCCGGCGAACCCGGGACGACCCACCGCGCCCCGACCACGTCGGCCCGGCGCAGGGCGGCGTCCGCCTGCCGCGGCGCGGCCGCCGCGCCGTCATGCCACCGGTCCGGGATCTCGGCGCCACCGCGCACGACTGACTGCCACAGCTCGAGGGGGTCGCATCGCTCGCGCCACGTCACGAGCCGGGGATCGCCCGCCTCAGCCACGAGCGAGAGCATCATCGCGGCGCGGGCGGGACTCCTGGTCACGCGGCCTCCAGGAGTCGCGCGACGTCTCCGCCGATCGGGCTGCCCCGGCGCAGGTCCAGCGCCGTCTGCACGTCGTCGATCGTCGGCCGGTCGTGGCCGCACAGGTCGGCGATGCTCCAGGCGAGCCGCAGGACCCGATCGGCTGAGCGCGGGGTGACCTTGTGCCCGCGCACCTGGTGCTCGAGCAACCGGGTTCCCTCCACCTCGGCCGGCCACCCCTTGCGCAGATCCACTCCGGGGACGGCCGCGTTGACGCGCCACGGGGTGCCCATCAGACGACGCCGCTGACGAGCGCGGGCCTCGGCGACCCGAGCCGCCAGGTCTGCCATCGCGGGACGGGCGCCGAGTCCGTGGACGAGCTCGCGCCGCGACGGCTCGACCAGGGTGCGGTGGATGTCGATCCGGTCGCGGATCGGCCCGGACAGGCGATCGGCGTACCGACGGCGGGTGGCCGCCGAGCACTCACACCGCTGCATAACCGATCCGGCGTGTCCGCACGGACACGGGTTGGTGGCCAGGACGAGTTGGAAGCGAGCCGGGAACACCGCCGTCTGAGCCGAGCGCGAGACCACGACCAGTCCGCTCTCGAGCGGCTGGCGCAGCGCCTCGAGCACGTTGATGGCGAACTCGGGAGCCTCGTCGAGGAACAGCACCCCGTGATGGGCCAACGACATGGCACCGGGGCGGACCACGCGACTCCCGCCGCCCACCACCGCTGCGGCGCTGGCCGTGTGGTGGGGCTCGAGGAACGGGGGCCGGATGAGCATGGGCACGTCCGACGGCAGCACGCCGGCCAGCGAGTGCAGCGCACTGACCTCGAGGGAGTCCTCCGGCTCGAGATCGGGCAGCAGCGCGGGCAAGCGCTGCGCCAGCATCGTCTTACCGACACCGGGCGGCCCCGTGAGGAGCAGGTGGTGGCCACCGCTGGCGGCGATGACCGTGGCCAGGCAGGCGTCGTCCTGACCGACCACATCGGTCAGGTCGAGCCGACCGGACGGGATCACCCGGCTCCAGGCGGCATCGGCGGACTCGTCCAAGGGCGGCACCGGCGGATCGTCCGGCTCCTCCTCGCCGCGCAGCATCGCGACGACCTGGCGCAGTGAGCGCACCCCGACCACCTCGATGGCGGGCACGAGACGTGCCTCGGCGAGGTTGGACTCGGGGACGAAGACCCGCTCGAAACCGGCCTCGGCCGCGGCGAGCGTGGCCGGCAGGACACCGCGGACCGCCCGCAGTCGTCCGTCGAGCGCCAACTCACCGAGGAACACGGTGCGCGCCAACCCCTCGGTCGGTACGACCGACTTGGCGACGAAGACCCCCAGACCCATCGCGAGGTCGTAGTGCGGACCGCTCTTGGGCAGGTTCGACGGCGCGAGGTTGATCGTGACGCGCGTGTCGGGCCACGCCGTCCCGGAGTTCACGACGGCGGAGCGCACCCGGTTGCGGGCCTCGCTGACGGTCGTGTCGGCCAGGCCCACCACGACGGTGGCGGAGAGGCCCGAGGCGATGTCCACCTCGACCTCGACGGGTCGACCCGCGAGGCCGTCGAGCGCGATCGATGCGATGGCCGCCATCAGGCCACCCCGGCGATGCGCTCGACCTGCGGTCCCCCGCTGCGCGGCACCCACACCGTCACGACGTCGATGCGGACGCCGTCCGGGTGGACCTGGTGCAGGTCCAGCCACCGCGAGAGCGAGCGCCGCAACTGGGTGAGCTTGCGATCGGTCACCGACTCGAGGGCCGTGCCGTGACTCGTGCTGGTCCGGGTCTTGACCTCGCACACCACGAGCGTGTCCCCGTCGCGGGCGACGATGTCGATCTCGCCGTGGTGGCAGGTCCAGTTGCGGGCCAGGATCACCATGCCGAGACCCCGGAGGTGGTCCGCGGCGATGCGTTCGCCGTAGGCACCGAGGGCTTGGTTGCGCGCGTAGGTCATGGGGCGAGCCTTCCGGCTCGGCGCGACCCCGAGAAGGCTCCGCGGAGGGCCTGTGGACACGCTGGACCCGGGCCACGGGACTGTGGACGGACCTCAGGGGTCGGAGGATTCCGCGACGACCTCACCGTCGCGGTAGCGCTCGGACAGGATCCGGTACGCCCGGGTCCCGAAGGCCGCCAGCGCCAGGAACACCATGACCAGGCCCGCGAACCAGAAGATCAGCGCGATCCCCCGTGCGTCGCCGTGGCCCACGAGCCACGCCCACTGCTGCGCTCCGGTGTCGGAGTCGAGGTGGGGAATGACCCAGAACTCGGCGATCGGCGCAACGAGGAACGACGTGACCGGAGCGGCGGCCGCCTCGAAGGCCTGCGCGAATCCGAAGACACGCCCCTGACTGCGGAACGGCACGACCCGCTGGATGATCGTCTGCTCGGCGGCCTCGACAGCCGGTACCAGCAGCAGGAACAGCCAGATGCCGCCGATGCACAGCCACGGCCACTCGCGCAGGGTGAACGTCGCGTTGATGACCCCCATCGCGACCAGCACCCACAGCATCGTGCGCAGCGGGTTGGCGCCCAGTCCCCACCGGGCGATCACCAGACCGCCGAGGATGAACCCGGTCGAGGCCAGTCCGAAGATGAGCCCCCACTGCTCGACGGTGAAGAGCGTGAGCCCGTACGGGTCCATGAGTGCCATGAAGACGCCCGAGACCAGGTTGTTGAAGGTGGTCAGGACGATGAGCGCGAACAGCCCTGGCACGAGCGCGATGGCCGCGAGCGCACCCCGCACGTCCACCGTCGGGACCGCGTCCGCCGCGAACTCGGGACGGTCCTCCGCGATCTGCACGAAGAACAGGTGCACCAGCGTCGCGATCGTCAGGACGTTGGCGATCAGCAGCGTCCACCCCATGCCCAGCTGACCGATCGCCAGCCCGCTGAAGACGCTGGTGACGATGAAGGCGATGCCCTGCACCGTGCCCACCAGCCCGTTGGCCCGGTCCCGGCGGTCCTGCGGGACCAGCAGGGTCACGAGGGTCGACAGTGCGATGTTGCGCATGCTCTCGACGACCGAGCCGAACAGCACGATGCCGGCGAACAGCCAGAACCACGGACCGGACATGTCGACGATGGCTCCGGGCCCGACCACCGCGTAGAGCGCCCCGGCCGCGGCGAAGGACGCCATGGTGACGAGGCTCGAGCCGACCAGCACGGCGCGCTTGCGATGGCGGTCGACCAACGTGCCGAAGAGCATCGCGAAGAGCGCCAGCATCAGCATGTAGGCGCCCCCGACGATGCCGGTGGCCAGGACCGACCGCGTCTCGAGGTAGACCCAGAAGGTCAGGGCGAACCACAGGAAGCTCGTCGTGACGTTGGCGACGAGGGTGTTCACCAGGACGTGGGCGAACGTCCGCGCGCCGTCGGGGGCCGCGGTGGGTGCTGACGACATGGCCGTCAGGAGGGAGGGAGCTTGACGTCGGAGTCCTGGAGCTCCTCGACGTTGACGTCCTTGAACGTCAGCACCTTGACGTTCTTGGCGAAGCGGGCCGGACGGTAGATGTCCCACACCCAGGCGTCGGCCATGGTCACCTCGAAGTAGGCGTCACCGGACTCCGACCGCACCTTCACGTCGACCGCGTTGCACAGGTAGAGGCGCCGGTCGGTCTCGACCACGTACTTGAAGATCGACACGACGTCGCGGTACTCGCGGTACAGCGAGAGCTCCATCTCGTTCTCGTACCGTTCCAGGTCCTCGGCGCTCATCCGGCCACCGCCTCTCGCGTCGTGTCGGTCATCGTGACGACCGCTTCGGGTCGTGGCTCGCATCCGGGCAACGACCAGGAGCGGCGATGGTGGACCGTCGGTCCGTGCTGCGCGAGCGCAGCGATGTGCTCGGGCGCCGAGTACCCCTTGTTCAGGTGCCAGCCGTACTCGGGGTGCTGGGCCGACAGCTCGACCATCATCGCGTCGCGCGTCGTCTTGGCCAGAATGCTGGCTGCCGCGACGGCGGCGCACCGCATGTCGGCCTTGATCATGGTGATGACCGGCGGCAGGTCGTCGATCAGGTCGGGCGGCCCGAAGAGGGCGGACTGGTCGGGAACGCTGAGGTAGTCGTGGTTGCCGTCCAGGAGCACCGCGTCGGGGCGCACGGTCAGCTGGGCCAGGGCACGGTGGCCGGCCAGTCGCATCGCGGCGATGATGCCGTACTCGTCGATCTCGGCGGGGCTGGCGTGACCGACACCGTGGACCGGTGCCCAGCGGCGGATCTTGGGGACCAGCGCCTCGCGGGCCTGCGGAGTGAGCAGCTTGCTGTCGCGGACGCCCTGCGGTGCGGTGCGGGTGTGCTCGGTCACGACGACCATGCCGATCGTGACCGGGCCGCAGAGTGCTCCGCGCCCGACCTCGTCGCTGCACGCCAGGGCCGTGCGACCCTCGCGCAGCAGCCGGCGCTCGACGCGCAGGGTCGGCGCCGAGGTCACGGAACCTCGTCGAACGCGTTCGAGTCCTTGATCAGTCCGAAGCGATTGAGCGGCCACACCCTCAACCATGCCTTGCCGACCACGTCGTCGTCGGGAATGAACCCTCCCCCGGGCTCACCGAGATGAGCACGGGAGTCGGCCGAGTTCCCGCGGTTGTCGCCCTGGACCCACAGGTAGCCCTTCGGCACCTTGACGTCGAAGGTCTGGTCGGCGTTCATCTCCTGGTCGGCCAGGTAGGGCTCGTCGACCGGCTCGCCGTTGACCGTGGTGCGTCCCTGCTCGTCGCAGCACACGACGCGATCGCCGCCGACGCCGATGACCCGCTTGATCAGGTGTCCACCGGACGGGAAGAGCCCCACGACCTCGAGGGCACGCTGCACGCCGTTGGACGACTCGTCGACATCGGGGCCCAGCCAGTTGCCCGGGTCGCGGAAGACGACGATGTCGCCCCGCTCGGGACCGCCGGACCAGTAGGACCACTTCTCGACCAGGAGCTTGTCGTCCTGGACCATCGTCGGGACCATCGAGTCCGACGGGATGTAGAACGCTTGGAAGAAGAAGGTCTTGACGATCAGCGCCAGGACCAGGGCCGTGGCGACCAGGAGGAGGGATTCCTGCCACAACGGCAGTTGACGTTTCTCCTCGGGCACCAGATGAGCCTACCGGCTGGGCGGAAGCGAACCGGGCAACGGGGGCCGCGTCACGGACGCGGTACGCGCTCGAACGCGTCGGTGCCCCCGACCCCTCCGAAGCGGTCCAGCGGCCAGACCCGCCACCACAGTCGGCCGACCACCAGATCGACAGGCACGAAGCCCTCGCCGGCGTCGTCGACGTGCAGGCGCGAGTCCTTGGAGTTCCCCCGGTTGTCCCCCTGGACCCAGAGCCGCCCGCGCGGAACAGTGACCTGGAACGTCCGCTCGGCGTTGTCCTGCGCATCGGCCAGGTAGGGCTCGTCGACCGGCTCCCCGTTGACCAGGGTGCGGCCCTCGGCGTCGCAGCACCGCACCTCGTCACCGGCGACGCCGATGACGCGCTTGACCAGGTGTCCGCCGGCCGGCGACAGACCGACCGCCTGCAGCGCTCGTTGCCACGGCGAGGGCGGATCGACGTCGGTGAGCCACTGCCCCGGGTCCTTGAACACGACGACGTCGCCGCGCTGGGGCTCCCCCGCCCAGTACGACCACTTCTGGACGACGATCTTGTCCTGCTCGGCCAGCGTCGGGACCATCGAGCTCGACGGAATGACGAACGCCTGGAAGAGCAACGCCTTCACGACCAGCGCGAGCACCAGGGTGGCCACGACGAAGAGCGGGACCTCGAGCCACCACGGCACACGTCGCCCGCGGGAGGTCTCGTCGGTCACGCCGAGATCCTAGCCAGCGAACGGCAACGACCCCGCTCCTGGACAGGAACGGGGTCGTCGCGGAGACGGGAGATCAGATCTCGCGCTTCTCCTTGATCTTGGCGGCCTTGCCGCGCAGGTTGCGCAGGTAGTACAGCTTGGCGCGACGGACGTCGCCGCGGCTGAAGATCTCGATCTTCTCGATCACGGGCGAGTGGAGCGGGAACGTACGCTCGACGCCGACGCCGAAGCTGACCTTGCGGACGGTGAAGGTACGGCCGATGCCCGAGCCCTGCACCTTGATGCAGACGCCCTGGAACATCTGGACGCGCGAGCGGTTGCCCTCGACGATGTTGACGTGCACCTTGAGGGTGTCGCCCGCCCGGAACTCGGGGATGTCGTCACGCTTGCTCTGCGCTGCGATCTGGTCGATGACGTTCGTCATGTTCTCTCCTCGCCGGTGCCACAAGTCACCTGGCGGATGTCGGTGTTGCTCGAAGAATTCGGGTGGTGCGCTGAGGAGACTCCCTCGTGGCAGAGTCGACCGGCACCAGCAGTCAATGATGCCACAGCGCCCCGCCCCCGAGGAAATCGGGGACGGGGCGCCGGTGACACGTGATCAGTCGAACTTGTAGGCGGCGCCGCCGTGCAGGATGTTGTCCAGACCGGCGACCTCCTCCTCCTCCGTGACGCGGAAGCCGACCGTGGCGTCGATGGCCTTGCCGAGGCCGAAGGCCACCGCGAAGGAGAACACCGCGACGAAGACGGCCGGGATGATCTGCGCGATCAGCTGGTCGAGGTCGCCGCCGGTGAACAGGCCCGTGTCCGTGGCGAAGAAGCCCAGGTACAGGCAGCCGATGAAGCCGGCCACCAGGTGCAGGCCGACCACGTCGAGCGAGTCGTCGTAGCCGAGCTTGTACTTGAGGTCGATCGCGAAGCAGCAGACCGCACCGGCGAACAGGCCCAGGACGATGGCCCAGAACGGCGTCAGGTTGGCGGCGGACGGCGTGATCGCGACCAGGCCGGCGACGATGCCCGAGGCGGCGCCGACGGCGGTCGGCTTCCCGTCCTTGAAGTGCTCGACGACGATGTAGCCCAAGATGCCCGCTGCCGGAGCGGCGATCGTGTTGAGGAAGATGATCGCGGCGGTGTTGACGTCGACGGCGGCACCGGTGTTGAAGCCGAACCAGCCGAACCACAGGATCGCAGCGCCGATGAGGACCAGCGGAACGTTGTGCGGCTCGGCGTCCGCCTTGCTGAAGCCGACCGTGCGCTTGCCGAGCACGAGCGCCAGGGCGAAGGCCGCGGCGCCGGCGCTGATGTGGACGACCGTGCCACCGGCCCAGTCGATCGGGACCGCGTCACCGATCTCGAGCGTGCCGATCCAACCGGTGAGTCCGTCGTCGTCGAAGCCCCACACCCAGCCCTGCGACGGGAAGTAGACGATCGTGGCCCACAGACCGGAGAAGAGCATCCACGGGAAGAACCGCGCGCGGTCGGCGACGGCACCCGAGATCAGCGCGGTCGTGATCACGGCGAAGGTCGAGCCGAAGGCCACACCGGCCAGACCGGACGCGCCGTCACTGGTCGCGAGGTCCTGCAGGGCGAAGTCCGAGAACGGGTTCGCCAGCCAGCCGTCGATGAGGTCGGACTCGCCGGCCGAGCCCATGTTGAAGCCGTAGAGGATCCACAGCACGAAGACCAAGCCCATGGCGCCGAAGCTCAGCATCATCATCGAGATGACGCTCTGGGCCTTGACGAGGCCGCCGTAGAAGAACGCCAGACCCGGCGTCATGAAGAGAACAAGGGCTGCGCAGATCAGCAGCCAAATCGTCCCGGGTTCCATATCAACCTCTTCGCAGTAGGTAACACGTGGAAAGCGCCGGGGCTCCCTTGCCGTGGCGCGTCACCGATACTGCTCACCTGCGATTACGTGACGGCACCTCAGCCGTTACGAGCGTGTTACCCGAGGTCGTCGCGTGTTAAATCGGGGCGACGTTGCTGCGTCCTGAGTTGCGACTGCTCACGCCGCCACGCAGCGATGCGGCCGTGATCGCCCGACAGGAGGATCTCGGGCACGTCCAGGCCGCGCCAGTGGGAGGGCTTGGTGTACACCGGGTACTCGAGCAGGCCGTCGGCGTGCGACTCCTCGGCCAGCGACTCGGGGTTGCCCATGAACCCCGGCAGCAGGCGCACGACGGCCTCGATGATGGCCAGTGCGGCCACCTCTCCCCCGTTGACGACGAAGTCGCCCAGGGAGATCTCACGGACCTGCCACCGCGTGGCGGCGTGGTCGATGACCCGCTGGTCGATGCCCTCGTACCGGCCACACGCGAACACGAGGTGCTCGGCGCCGGACAGCTGCACGGCATCGGCGTGGGTGAACGGGGCGCCCGACGGCGTGGGGACGATCAGCACGGCCTCGTCGGTGCACACGGCGTCGAGGGCTTCGCCCCACGGCTCGGGGCGCATGACCATGCCGGCGCCACCGCCGTACGGGGTGTCGTCGACGGTGCGGTGACGGTCGTGAGTCCAGTCGCGCAGGTCGTGGGCGCGGAAGTCGACCAGTCCGGAACGCCGCGCCTTGCCCGGCAGGGACAGGTCCAGCGGCGAGAAGTAGTCGGGGAAGATCGAGAGCGCGTCGATGCGCACTAGCGGACCTCGTCCGCTTCCTCGGGGTTCAACAACCCGGGACGGTCCTCGACCGTCACGGTGCCGGCCTCGAGATCGACCTCGGGCACGAGGGCCTCGACGAAGGGCACCTGGACGGTGCGTCCGTCCAGATCGAGCACCAGGGTGTCGTGGGCCGGCAGGTGCAGGACCTCGACGACCGTGCCGATCGTCTCGCCCGCGACGACGACCGACAGCCCCAGGAGCTGACGGTCGTAGTAGGCGTCCTCGTCCTCGGGGATCTCATCGGGGTCGACCTCGACCTCGAGGATCGCCCCGTGCAGGCCCTCGGCCGCGGTGCGGTCGGGGACCTCGGCGAACGTGACCAGCAGGCGGCCGGAGTGCTCGCGGCTGGCGGTGATCGTCAGCTCGCCACCACGACACAGGACCGACGAGCCCGGGGCGAAACGCCGGTCGGGCTCGTCGGTCCTGGGATCGACGGTGACGTCGCCACGGATCCCGTGGGCACGGCCGATACGGCCGACGACGACTCTCATCTCGGGTTCAGCTGCGCCGGTCGACGTCCACGAAGTCGATCCGCGCGCCGTCGGCACCGGCGATGGCCGATGCGACGGTGCGGATCGCCGTGGCCGTGCGGCCCTGGCGACCGATGACCTTGCCGAGGTCGTTCGGGTTGACCCGAACCTCGAACAGCTCGCCGCGTCGCGTCTGCTTGGGGCGGACGCTGACCTCGTCGGGGTTGTCGACGATGCCGGCGACGAGGTGCTCGACGACCTCCTGCATGGGTGCGGCCATGATCAGGCCTCGTCGGCCTTCGTGTCCGCGGCGGGGGTCTCCTCGGCCGGGGTCTCCTCGGCCTTGGTCTCCTCGGCGGGGGCGTCGTCAGCCTTGGCCTCGGACTTCTTGGCCTTGGTGGTGGCCGACTTCTTCGGCTCGGCGTGCAGGTCCTTCAGAGCAGCGTTGAAGAGCTCGGCCTTGTCGGCCTTCGGCTCGGGCTGCTTGAGGGTCGACTCGCCACCGATGTCACCGGTGAGCTTGAGGATCGCCGCGACGGCCTCGGTCGGCTGGGCGCCGACGCCGAGCCAGTACTGGGCGCGCTCGGTGTCGACGTTGATCGTCGACGGATCGGTCTTGGGGTTGTACGTGCCGATCTCCTCGATGACGCGACCGTCACGCTTGGTGCGGCTGTCGGCGACGACGATGCGGTAGAACGGCGTGCGGATCTTGCCCATCCGCTTGAGGCGAATCTTGACTGCCACGAGTGTGGTGTCTCCTTGGTGTGTTGAGCTGTGGTGACGGCGACCCGACATGTGGGGCATGCCCGGTCTTCATCGAGGGCCGGGGTCGGCGGGTGAGAGGGCCACACCGATTCCGGACGCAATCACTCATTCTGCCAGACAGGGCAGCCGTGATCCAATCCGGCTCACGCGCAGGCGGCCGGTGCCACCCGCGCGCCCCTCCTCACTGCTGCGCGAGGGCGACGATGTGGTCGATGACCTGGTCGAGCGTGAGGTCCGTGCCGTCCACGACGACGGCGTCGTCGGCCTGCGCCAGGGGCGAGGCGGCGCGGTTGGAGTCGATCGCGTCACGGCGGGCCAGGGCCTCGCGCATCGCATCGGCGTCCTCGACCCCGAGCTCGGCGGCACGCCGCTTCGCCCGGGCGACAGGGTCGGCCACGAGGTAGATCTTCAGGCCGGCGTCCGGCGCGACGACGGTGCCGATGTCGCGACCCTCGACGACGATGCCCCCGGTCGCCCGGGCGATCGCCTCGCGCTGCAGCGACACGAGGAGCTCGCGCACCTCGGGAACCGTCGCGACGGGGCTCACCGCCGAGGTGACCTCGTCCCCGCGGATGGGGCCGGACACGTCCACACCGTCGGCGGCGATCGTCGGGCCGGCAGGGTCCGTGCCCGAGGTCAGGACGACCTCGTGGGCCGCCGCAGCGACGGCATCGGCGTCGTGGACGTCCACCCCGCGCTGGAGCAGCGCCCAGGTCATGGCGCGGTACATCGCACCGGTGTCCAGGTACGCGTAGCCCAGCCGCGAGGCGACCCCGCGGGAGGTGCTGGACTTGCCGGACCCGGAGGGGCCGTCGATGGCGATGACGTCGGTCATGGATCTCCTCAGCGGAACGCGGCCCAGCCGCGTTCGATCAGTGCGGTGTGAAGTACGTCGGCGGCGGCGGCCTGCACCACGACCTCGACGACGCCGACGAGGCGCCCGAGCTCGTGATCGATGCGCATGTCCTCGATGTTGACGCCCGCGGCGCCGATGTCGGAGAACAGGCGCGACAGCTCGCCGGGGGTGTCGTCGATGGACACGAAGACGACCCCGAGGGCGGTCGGCTGCTCGCCGTGCTTGCCCGGGACGCGGCTCACGCCGTCACGGCCACGGTCGAGGTGCTCGGCGACGGATCCGTCCCCGGCACGCACGGCGGCCCGGAGGTCGTCGAGTCGAGCCGCGAGGTCGTCCAGGATGTCGCCGACCTGACCGGCGTTGCTGCCGATGATGTCGACCCACAGGCCACGGTCGCTGCCCGCGATGCGGATGACGTCACGCAGTCCTTGGCCCGCGAGGGCGAGGTCGTCGGTGGGCGCCTCGGTCAACAGACCGGCCGTCAGCGACGACACCAGGTGCGGCACGTGCGAGACGAGGGCGACGGCCCGGTCGTGCGACGCCGCGTCCATCCGGCGGACCACGGCACCGACCGACGTGGCGACGCGCTCGACGAGAGCCACGGCGTCGGGGTCGGTGCCCTCGGTGGGCACGACGGCCCAGGCGCGTCCCTCGAAGAGCAGACCCGACGCGGCCATCGGACCGGAGCGCTCCTTGCCGGCCATGGGGTGGCCGCCGACGAAGCGCGGGTCGGTGACCTCGGCGCAGATCGAGCCCTTCACGCTGGCGACGTCCGTGACGACGGCCTGCGGGAACTCGGCGAGCGCCGACCGGACCGTCTCGACGACCGCGGCCGGCGGAACGGCGACGACGACCAGCGCCGGGGACTCGACGGGATCGGGCGATCCGGCACCGACGGACGCCGCGATCTCGAGGTGGGACGCACTGGCGTCACGCAGGTGGACCGGCACGTCGAGGTCACGCAGCGCCAGTGCGACGGACGTGCCGATCAGGCCACAGCCGATGACGAGTACCGGGCCCGGGACGACGGCATCGGGCAAGGGGGCACTCATGCCTCCACGCTATCGAAGAGCGCTCCGAGCTCTTCGCGCGACAGGTCGCGCATGGCACCCGACCGAAGGTCGCCCAGTCGCAGCGGCCCGAACGCGGTGCGCGTCAGCTCGATCACCGGATGGCCGACGGCATCGAGCAGGCGCCGCACGATCCGGTTCTTGCCACTGTGCAGGTCGAGCTCGACCAGGCTCTTGCCGCGGCTGCGGTCACGGACCACGAAACGGTCGACGACGGTGACGCCGTCCTCGAGCTCGACGCCCGCGCGCAGCGTGCGCCCGATCGAGTTCGCGACCGTGCCGTCGACGAGCGCCACGTACGTCTTCGTGACCTCGAAGGACGGATGGGCCAGTCGGTGCGCCAGGTCGCCGTCGTTCGTCAGCAGCAGCAGGCCCGAGGTGTCCGTGTCGAGCCGACCGACGTGGAACAGCCGGTCGTCGCGGTCACCGAGCAGTCCGGTCAGGTCGGGCCGGCCCTGCTCGTCGGCCATCGAGCTGACGATCCCTCGCGGCTTGTTGAGCAGCACGTAGGCATGGTCCGACGGCGGCGGGATGCGCTTGCCGTCGACGCGCACGATGTCGGAGGTCGGGTCGACGCGCGCGCCGAGCTGGGTCACGACCTCGCCGTTGACCTCGACGCGCCCGGCCACCATGAGCTCCTCGCAACGGCGCCGGCTGGCGACCCCGGCGGCCGCCAGGACCTTCTGCAGACGGATTGGCTCAGCCACGGTCGCCGCCTTCGGTCGCGGCCGGCGCATCGGCGACGGCCGGCACCTGGTCCTCCGGCACGGCCTCGCGCTCGGCGGTCTCCTGCGCGACCCGCTCGAGCTCGCTGTCGAGGTCGGCCAGGTCGGGGAGCATCGGCGCCAACTCGGGCAGCTCGTCCAGGCTGCTGAGCCCCATGCGCTCGAGGAAGTAGTTCGTCGTGCCGTACAAGATCGCGCCCGACTCGCCGTCGTGGCCGAGCTCCGTGATGAGCCCCCGCGTCACGAGCGTGCGCACGACACCGTCGACGTTCACGCCACGGATCGCGGAGATCCGCGAGCGGCTGATCGGCTGGCGGTAGGCCACGACCGCGAGCGTCTCGAGCGCCGCCTGGCTGAGCTTGGCCTGCTGGCCCTCGAGCACGAACGCGGCGACGACGTCGGCGTACTCCTCGCGGCTGTAGAACCGCCACCCGCCGGCCAGCTCGCGCAGCTCGAAGCCCCGGCCCTGCTCGGTGTACTCGGCGGCGAGGTCGCGTAGCGCCAGCTCCACCTCGGCGGGCGGGTGCCCGACGGCCTGCGCCAGCACGAGGTGCTCCAGCGGCTCGTCGGCGATCATCAGCACGGCCTCGAGGGCGGGGCGCAGCTCGACCGGCGCTGGTTCGGGCTCGACCGGGTTCTGCACCGGCTCGTCCGGCTCGGTGAACCCCTGCTGCTCACTCTCGGTCATCGTCACTTCCGGTCGTCTCATCCACGGTCACTGTCTGCGTAGCCTGCTCGGTGTCCTCGTCCGCAGGCCCCGGCTCGTCGAACTCGTCCCCCACGTCGATGTCGCCGTCGTCCGAACCCGTCCACCGGACGGTCAACTCCCCCAGCGGGACGGCCTGCTCGAACGACAGCATGCCCTCGCGGAACAACTCCAGCAGCGCCAGGAACCGCGCCACCTTGGTCTGGCCGTCGGGCGCGTCCTGGGTGATCGCCCGGAAGGTCAGCGAGCGTTCGCGACGCAACCGGTCGACCACGAGGTGGGCCTGTTCCCGGACGCTGACCGACGGAGCGTGGAGGTGGGCCAGGTTGACCAGCGGCACCTGCTTGGGCGCCAGGGCGGCGGCGGCGAGGTCGGCGAGGTCCTGCGCCGTGGCGCGGATCTCGACCTCGGGCAGCAGCGTCGCGAAGCGCGGCTCGAGCGTGACGGCACGCGGGTGGCGCAGTTGCTGGTTCTCGAAGCGCTCGGCGAGGATCGCCGCCACTGTCTTGAACGCGCGGTACTGCATGAGCCGGGCGAAGAGCAGGTCGCGCGCCTCCAGCAGGGCGAGGTCCTCCTCGTCCTCGACCTCGGCCTGCGGCAGCAGCCGCGCGGTCTTCAGGTCCAGCAGGGTCGCGGCGATCAGCAGGAAGTTCGTCGTCTGCTCGAGGTCGTCCTCGAGCTCGCGGGTGTAAGCGATGAAGTCCGACGTCACGACCGACAGCGCGACCTCGGTGATGTCGAGCTGGTGCTTGGAGATCAACTGCAGGAGCAGGTCGAAGGGACCCTCGAAGTTGCCCAGGGTCACCGAGAAGCCGGCGTCGGGGGCGTCGGTGGACGCCGACTCTGCGACGGACACCGAGGAGCTCATTCCTCGCCGAGGCGACGGGCGAGCTCGCTGTCCGCCCCGCGGGTCTCGAGGTCGGCGAGCGCACCGGCGATCGCCGCACGCACCAGCCGGCCGCGGTCGACCTTGCGGCCCAGCACGGACCGCAGCTCCAGACGCGCCTGCTCGATCGCCAGGAGCTCGTCGCTGGTGAGGTAGACGGTCATCTTCTCGTCGTGCTTGACCCGGCCGCTGCCGGCCGGAGGCACGGCGGGCGGGTCCTGGTCGCGACGGCCACTGGGCACGGTGGGCCGGAACAGCTCGTCCGCCCCGGGCAGGTTCACGCGCCGGGACACCGCTGCAGCACCTCCTTGGCCAGCTGACGGTAGGCCTCGGCACCGGGCGAGGTGGGGGCGTACTCGGTGATCGGCTCGCCGGCGACGGTGGAGTCGGAGAACTTCACCGTGCGGCGGATGACGGTGTGGAACACGGCGTCGCCCCAGCCGTCGACGAGCGTCTGCAGGACCTCGCGGCCGTGCAGGGTGCGGCTGTCGAACATCGTGCCGAGCAGGCCGATGACCTTGAGGTCGAAGTTCGTGCGGTCGCGGACCTTCTCGATCGTCTCGTTGAGCAGCGCCACGCCGCGCAGGGCGAAGTACTCGCACTCCAGCGGCACGATCACGCCGTCGGACGCGGTGAGGGCGTTGACCGTCAACAGGCCGAGCGAGGGCTGGCAGTCGATCAGGATCACGTCGTAGTCGCCGCGGACGTCGCGCAGGGCACGCGCCAGGACCTGCTCGCGGCCGACCTCGGTGACCAGGCGCATCTCGGCCGCCGAGAGGTCGATGTTGGCCGGCACGAGGTCCAGGTTCTTGACGGACGTCTCCATGATGATCTCCTTCATGGAGAGCTCACGGTCCATCAGCACGTGGTAGATGCTCTGCTCGATCTCGTGGGCGTTGTAGCCCAGTCCGACCGTCAGGGAGCCCTGCGGATCGAAGTCGACGAGCAGGACGCGGCGGCCGGTCTCGGCCAGTGCGGCACCGAGGTTGATGGTCGTCGTGGTCTTGCCGACGCCACCCTTCTGGTTGCACATCGAGATGACGACGGCGGGGGCCTGAGTCGCTCGGGGGCCGGGCTCCGGGAGGTCGGGCATCGGGCGACCGGTGGGGCCGAGGGACGTGCTGGGCATAGCGGTCACTGTACCGCTCACCCCAGCGCCCGGGGATGGGACGCCGCGTACGTCTCGCGCAACTTGTCGATCGTCACCAGGGTGTAGATCTGCGTTGTCGTGACGGAGGCGTGACCGAGCAGTTCCTGCACGACCCGGACGTCGGCCCCGCCGTCGAGCAGGTGGGTGGCGAAGGAGTGACGCAACGTGTGCGGCGACACGTCGACCGTCAGGCCGGCACGGCGCGCGGCCTTCGTCAGCACGGTCCAGGCGCTCTGTCGCGAGAGTCGTCCGCCGCGCGCGTTGAGGAACATCGCCGGACCGCTGCCCGTCGCCGCGGTGAGGTGCGGACGCGCCTTCGTCAGGTACGCCTCGAGGGCGTCGCGCGCGAAGGACCCGAGCGGAACGATGCGCTGTTTCGAGCCCTTGCCCGTCAGAAGGACGGAGGACTGGTCGAGGTCGACGTCGTCCACGTCCAGGCCGACGGCCTCGGAGATCCGCGCTCCCGTCCCGTAGAGCACCTCCAGCAGGGCACGGTCGCGCAGCGCCAACGCGGTCCCGGGCTCCCCCGCCGCGACCAGGAGCGCCTCGACGTCCTCCAGCGGCAGGGCCTTCGGCAGCCGGGAGGCCGGTCGCGGCGGCCGGACCGCCGAGCTCACGTCGTTGGCGACGATCTGCTCGCGCAGGCAGAACTTGTGGAAGCCCCGGACCGCGACGATGGTGCGGGCGACGCTCGACGTGCCCAGCGGCGGGTGGTCCTCGTCGCCGGTGCGGAGCGCGGCGGCGAAGGCCATGACGTCCGCCTCGGTGATCGCGGCGGGATCGGTCAGTCCGCGGTCCAACAGGAACGCGGCGTAGCGACGCAGGTCGCGGCGGTACGAGGCGAGCGTGTTCTCGGCCAGTCCCCGCTCCACCCCGAGGTGGGACAGGTACTCGGCCACGACGCGCTCGACCGCCGCCTCGCTCACGTCCGGGCCACCGCCAAGATGGCGACGATCGTCTTGGCGTCGATGATCCGGCCGTCGAAGCAGGCTGCCACGGCCTCCTCGACGTCGACCCACCACTGCGCCATGTCGGCCTCCTCGGCCTCCCGCACGGTGCGATCCGCGTCGGGCACGGGCCGCAGGTCCGTGGCCCGGAAGACGGTGATGCGCTCGGTCGAGTACCCGACGGTGGGCGCGAGGGTCAGCAGCTCGTGCCACGTGTCGGCCAGCAGGTCGGTCTCCTCGGCCAGCTCCCGCGCGGCCGCCACCTGGGCCGACTCGCCCTCGACGTCCATGATCCCGGCCGGGATCTCGAGCAGCCGACCACCTTGCGCATGCCGGTACTGCTCGACCAGCAGGATGCGGCGCTGCTCATCGACCGCCGCGACGGCCACCGCGCTCTTGGGCCGGACCACGACGCGACCGTGACGCCCCTGATCGGGCGCCACGATCGTGTCGACCGTGAGTGTCAGGTAGTCGTTGTGGAACCCGACCTCGGACGCGGCGACGGGCCAGTGCGTCTCCGGCGGGCGCAACGACGTCGCGAGACGACCGGGCAGCCGCGGGTGAACCATCGACTCACTCACCGGCTGCGTCCCTCATACGTTCTCGACCGGCAGCCGCATCTCGAGCTTGCGCTTCAGCGCCGCCGCGATCAGGCCCGAGAACAGCGGGTGCGAGCGCGTCGGACGCGAGCGCAGCTCCGGGTGGGCCTGCGTGGCCACGTAGAACGGGTGCACCTCGCGCGGCAGCTCGACGAACTCGACCAGGGTCGAGTCCGGCGACGTGCCCGAGAAGACCATGCCGGCCTCCTCGAGGGGCTTGCGATACGCGTTGTTGACCTCGTAGCGGTGACGGTGCCGCTCCTCGACCTTGTCCGAGCCGTACAGCTCGCTGACGATGCTGCCGGCCTTGAGGCTGGCCGGGTACAGGCCCAGTCGCATGGTGCCGCCGAGATCGCCGGCGCCCTCGACGAACTCCTGCTGCTCGGCCATCGTGGCGATGACCGGGTGCTCGGTCGCGGGATCGAACTCCGACGAGCTCGCGTCCTCGATGCCGAGCTCGGTCCGTGCGTACTCGATGACCATGCACTGCAGGCCCAGGCAGAGCCCGAGCGTCGGGATCTGGTGGGTGCGGGCGTACGTCAGCGCGCCCAGCTTGCCCTCGATGCCGCGGATGCCGAAGCCGCCCGGCACACAGATGCCGTCGACGTCGCCGAGCTGCTCGGCGGCGCCGGCCTCGGTCGCGCACTCGTCCGACGGCACCCAGCGCAGGCGGACCTTCACGTCGTTGGCGAAGCCGCCGGCGCGCAGCGCCTCGGCCACCGACAGGTACGCGTCGGGCAGGTCGATGTACTTGCCGACCAGCGCGATCGTGATCTCCTCGGACGGGTCGTGGACCCGGCGCAGGAGGGAGTCCCACTCGGTCCAGTCGACGTCGCGGAAGGGCAGGTCGAGGCGGCGCACGACGTAGGCGTCGAGGCCTTCGGCGTGCAGCACCTTCGGGATGTCGTAGATCGACGGGGCGTCGATGGCCGTGACCACCGCGTCCTCGTCGACGTCGCACATCAGCGAGATCTTGCGCTTGACGCCGGCCGGCACGGGACGGTCCGAGCGGCACACGATGGCATCGGGCTGGATGCCGATCGAGCGCAGCGCTGCGACCGAGTGCTGGGTGGGCTTGGTCTTGAGCTCGCCCGCGGGGCCGATGTACGGGATCAACGAGACGTGCAGGAAGAAGACGTTGTTGCGGCCCACCTCCTGGCGGACCTGACGGGCCGACTCCAGGAACGGCTGGCTCTCGATGTCGCCGACCGTGCCGCCGATCTCGTGGATCACGACGTCGACGTCCGGGCCGCCCATCGAGAG
This sequence comes from Aeromicrobium sp. 636, assembly GCF_024433585.1. Classification (NCBI taxonomy): domain Bacteria; kingdom Bacillati; phylum Actinomycetota; class Actinomycetes; order Propionibacteriales; family Nocardioidaceae; genus Aeromicrobium; species Aeromicrobium sp. 636. The sequence continues at coordinate 7,834 of NZ_WNJU01000001.1, read as the reverse complement.
CATCCGGTCCTTGATCTCGTTCGTGATGTGCGGGATGACCTGCACGGTGTCGCCGAGGTAGTCGCCGCGACGCTCACGGGCGATGACGTCGGAGTAGACCTGACCGGTCGTGACGTTCGCGCGGCCGACGAGGTCCTCGTCGAGGAAGCGCTCGTAGTGGCCGATGTCGAGGTCGGTCTCGGCACCGTCGTCGGTGACGAAGACCTCGCCGTGCTGGAACGGGTTCATCGTTCCGGGATCGACGTTGAGGTAGGGGTCGAGCTTCTGCATCGTGACGCGCAGGCCGCGCGACTTGAGCAAACGGCCGAGGCTCGACGCGGTCAAGCCCTTGCCGAGCGACGAGACGACACCGCCCGTGACGAAGACGTGCTTGGTGACGGTGTTAACTGCCAACGTGACTCCCGTGGTTCCGATTCGAGTGAGGAACCGGGCGGTGCCTGCGGCCGCACCCGTGGTCTGAGGAACCGTCCGTGAGGATCGATTCGACTCTGGGTTCCACGGAACTCCAGCCTACCATCGAGCGAGCACCGCGCGGACCGCGCACGCGGGACGCGCCGAGAGTGCTCAGTTCGGCACCGGGCCGTCTGCGGCCCGCGACGTGCCCCAGGCGCCCGATTGACCGGCCGCCTCACGCACCAGCGCCAAGATGGCGGACACGCGTCCCGTGCCGGTGTCGGTGACGTCGACGGTCGAGACGTTCGCGGCGGCGTCGCTGCCGCGGACCGCGTTGACCACACCGTTCTCGCCGGACGAGACGGGGCCGACCACGGCGACACCCTGGCTGCCGGCGTCCAGGCTCGTGACGAGGCTGGAGACGACGGTGCCCTCTCCCCCGGCCGACGCGCCGGACGGACCGGACACGACCAGCGCCAGCTGCGCGGAGCGGTCGGGATCCTGGTCGGGGTCGAGCAGTCCGCCCTCGACGAAGGCCGAGCGGATCGTGCGCGACGTCTCATCGAGCGCGCCGTCGCCCTTGGCGGCCAGATAGCCCCGGGCGATCGCGGTGCCGATCTTGTCGTACGCGCTCGAGGCGGTGGCCGCCTGCGGGTCCGACTGCGTCGCGACACCCTCGGCGAACTGGCGGTTGGAGGGCGAGAGCAGCTTGGCGGTCAGCTCGACCTGCCCGGTGACCTGCGCCCCGGAGGTCGTGAGGTTCTCGATCAACGAGTCGACCTCGTTGTCGCGCGCGCCGGGCGTGGTCAGCAGCAGCACGGTCCGGCCCTTGAGCTTGTCGCGCAGCAGACCCGGCGACGTCAGCGTGGCGTACCCCGCGTCGAAGCCCGCCAGGGCGGGACTCACCTCGGCCCGGTTCGAGTCGGAGGCGGTCGTCACGGCGTCGCTCTCGTCGAGCAGGCCCGCCCCCAGCGCGATGCCGGCGGCGAGTGCCAGCAGCACGGCGGCCAGGGAGATGACGTGGTAACGCAGAGTGATCACGAGAAGAGTCCTTCGATCCAGGAGGAGAAACGGTCGGTCACGGGCGCGAGCCACTCATGACCGAGAGGGGTGGTGGCGACGGCGACCGCGACCGCGAGGACACCCGCCAGCAGCAGCAGGAACGGCGTCAGCCAGCTCAACCGCTGGCGCGCGAACCAGGCGACGGCGTGGGCGTCGACCACCCGCGAGCCGGCGCGCAGACGCGCGATGAAGGTCCCGGCGGCGTCGGCGGTGTCGCCGTCGACGATGTCGACGAGTCGGGACGGGCGACCGACCTGCACGATGACCGCAGCCTCGTGGTGGTCCGCCAGCAGGACGGCGAGATTCTCAGGGGCGCCCGCAGCCGTGAACACGACCGGCTGGCGGCCGTGCGCCTCGAACAGCTCGGGACGGTCGAGGTGACCGGTGGCCGACACGATCACGACCTCCCCGGATCGCTCGATCATGCGTCCGGAGATGTCGTCCGCCCGGCCCACGACCAGATGGGGCCGCAGACCGGCGGCGATCAGGTGCTCGGCACCGGCGCCGACGCCGACCAGCACCGGATCGTGGTCATGGATGAAGGCGCGGATCGACTTGAGGTCCCGGGCCGCGTCCGGCGCATCCGCCACGATGACCACCGGACGGTCCTTGATGGTGGTGGCCACGGCCGGAATGCCAGCGCCCTCCAGCAGCATCGCGCGGTCGCGGCGCAACGTGTCGGCCGCGTTCGTCACGATCGAGTCGAGCTGGTGGGACAGGCCGGAGGACGCGGACTCCACCTGGTCGCGGACCCGGGACGGCGTCATCTCGATGCCGGTGGCGACGGTGTCCTCTCCCCGGAGCACCACCCCCTCGTCGATCCGCACGACGTCACCGCTGCGCAGCGTCTGCCACAGGCCCTCGCCCACCCGGTCCACCAGCAGGACGCCGGCGTCGACCAGCACCTGGGGCCCGAGGTTCGGGTACCGGCCGGACGACGACGGCGAGACGTTGAGGACCGCGGCGACGCCCCGGTCGACGAGCGACTGGGCGGTGTCGGCCTCGAGGTCGAGCTGGTCCAGCACCACGACGTCCCCCGAACGAACGGACGAGAGGTCCGCGGGTCCGCGACACAGTCGCGCCGGTCCGACGACGCCGGGCCCGTCGGGCACGGCAGGATTCCTGCGCTTCAAGATGGGCATGATGCCTTCCATGCAACCGGCGAACGATGAGAGTTCAACCTCGACACGCCGAGGGGTCGGGGAAAAGGTCGGGCTCAGGGTGTGCGGGCCAGGTCGAGCAGCTCGCGGGCGTGCTGCTGCGCGGCGGAGGAATCGTCCAGACCCGCCAGCATCCGAGCGAGCTCGTCGACGCGGCCGGACTGGTCGAGCCGGATCACGCTGCTGCTGGTGACCGTGCCGTCGTCGGACTTGCTGACGATGAAGTGCGCGTCGGCGAACGCCGCGACCTGCGGCAGGTGCGTGACGGCGATGACCTGCGCGTGTTGCGCCAGCCGCGCCAGCCGCCGGCCGACCTCCACGGCGGTGCGCCCGCCGATCCCGGCATCGACCTCGTCGAAGACCAGGGTGGGCACCGGGTCGCGACCGGCCAGGACGACCTCGATCGCGAGCATGAGCCGGGACAGCTCTCCACCACTGGCGGCCCGCGCCAGCGGCCGGGGCTCGGCCCCGCTGTTGGCGGCGAACCAGATGTCGACGTCGTCGGCCCCGTGGGGACCGGGCTCGCCGCGCACCACCCGCACCTCGAGTTGGGCCGAGGGCAGGGCCAGGTCGGCCAGCTCGGCGCCGACCTCGCGGGACAGCTGCTCGGCCGCGCTCGTCCTGGCCTCCGTCAGCTGCCGGGCGAGGTCCACGACGGTCTCCCGCGTGGTCCGGACGTCCTCCTCGAGGCGCTCGATCGCGGTGTCGTCCAGATCCAGCTCGAGGACCTCGGCACGGGCGCGCTCGGCCCACGCGATGACCTCGTCCAGACTCGGGCCGTACCGGCGCTGCAGGGCGGTCAACGCGGCGCGACGGTCCTGGACCGCGGCCAGGCCGCTGGGGTCCAGCTCGACGTCGGCGGCGTACGCGGCGAACTCCGAGGCGATGTCGGTCAGGTCGATGGAGGCGCGCTTGAGTCGCTCGGCCAGTGCCTCGATCCGCGGGTCGTTGCCGGTCACGGGATCGACCACCGACTGGGCCGCGGCGATCGCGGCGGCAGCGGAGTGCTCGTCCTCCGACAACACGGTCGACGCGCCCGCCGCGGCAGCGGCGAGCGACTCGGCGTGGGCGAGACGGTTCTCGCGCTGGACGAGCTCCTCGTCCTCCCCCGGCTGGGGGTCGACCGCGTCGATCTCGTCCAGGGCGTGCCGCAGGAGGTCCAGCCGCTGCAGGCGCTCGCCGGCGTGGGTGCGCAGGTCGGTCAACCGCGCCTGCAGCTCGCGCAGACGCTCGTACGCCGGGCGGTACCGCTCGAGCAGGTCGGCGACCGCACTGCCGGCGAACCGGTCGAGGGCTCCGCGCTGCTCCTGGGGCCGGACCAGACGCTGCTGGTCGGACTGGCCGTGCACGGCCACCAACGAGTCGGCGAGGCGCGACAGCAACGCCGCCGGGACGGTCGAACCACCGGCCAGCGCGCGGCTGCGGCCCTGACTTGTCAGGACGCGGGCGAGCACGAGCTCGTCGTCGTCGACGTGGCCGCCCGCCTCCTCGACGAGGGCCGCCACCTCAGGCGTCGCGAGGACCGACGCCTCGATGCGGGCGCGCTCCGCGCCGCGGCGGACGAGGGCCAGGTCGGCCCGCTCACCACGCAGCAGACCCAGCGCCGTCACGACCATGGTCTTGCCGGCACCGGTCTCGCCGGTGATGACCGTGAAGCCGGGACCGAGGTCGAGCTCGGCCTCCTCGATGACGCCGAGCGACTCGAGTCGGAGATAACGCCACATCAGCGGTCCTCCGCGGCCCGGCGAGCCGCACCGGACGATCCGCGCCAGCCGGCGACGGGGAGCTCGAACTTGCGCACGAGCCGGTCGGCGAAGGAGGCGGGATGGACACGAGCGAGCCGCACGGGCTCGACGCCGCGACGAACCTCGACCCGGGCGCCGATCGGCAGCTCGGCGGCGCGACGCCCGTCGCACCACAGGATCCCCGACGCCGCGTGTCCGACGACCTCGACCGCCAGCGTGGACTCGGGCGAGACCACCATCGGGCGGGCGAACAGGGCGTGGGCGCTGATCGGCACCATCAGCAGGGCCGACACCTCGGGCCACACGACCGGTCCCCCGGCGCTGAAGTTGTAGGCGGTGGAGCCCGTCGGCGTGGCGCACACGACACCGTCGCATCCCATCCGCGAGACGGGCCGGCCGTCGATCTCGACGACGACCTCGAGCATCCGCTCACGGGAGGCCTTCTCGACGGAGGCCTCGTTCAGGGCCCAGTTCGTGGCGACGATCTCGCCGTTGTGGAAGACCTGGACGTCGACGGTGAGTCGCTCCTCGACGGTCAGACCGCCGGCGATGACGTGGCGGGCGACGTCGGCCAGATCCTCCTCGTCGGCCTCGGCCAGGAAGCCGACGTGGCCGAGGTTCACGCCCAGGAGCGGCGTTCCCGTGCCGCGGCACAGCTCGGCGGCGCGCAGGATCGTGCCGTCCCCACCGAAGACGACCGCGAGCTCGCAGTCGGTGGCGGCACCCGGTGTCGCGGCCACGGCCACCAGGTCGACCGCCCCGGCCGCCTCGAGGTACGCGACCTCGTCGGTGAGCGCCCGCACCTCGATCCCGGCGGCCTGCAACGACCTCGCGAAGTCGGCGGCGAGCTTGGGAGCCCCGTCCCGCAGGACGTGGACCGCGAGCAGCACGCTCCTCATGATCCGCTTCCTTCCTTCTGGTTCCCGACCGACAACGGGCCCGCAGCGACCGCGGCGCGCGCCGCTGCCTCGTCCGGGGCCGGCGCGTCGGTCCTGAGCCAACAAAAGTACTCGACATTGCCGGCAGGACCGGGCAACGGACTGGGCGCGAGACCGCGGGTTCCCCAGCCGCCTGCCCAGGCGGCGGTGGTGACCCCGTGGACCGCGGACGCGTGCAGCTCCGGGTCGCGGACGACGCCGTTCTTGCCGAGGTTCTCGCGGCCGACCTCGAACTGGGGCTTGACCATCAGCACCATGTCGCCCTCGGGTCGGCACACCCGCATGAGGGCGGGCAGCACCAACGTGAGTGAGATGAAGGACAGGTCCGAGACGACCAGGTCGACCGGCCCGCCGATGAGCTCGGTGTCGATGGCACGGACGTTCGTCCGGTCGAAGACGTGGACCCGCGGATCGGACTGCAGCGCCCAGACCAGCTGGCCGTAGCCGACGTCGACCGCGACGACCTCGCTGACCCCGCGGCGCAGCAGCACGTCGGTGAATCCACCGGTGGACGCCCCGGCATCGAGCGCGCGCCGCCCCTCGACGCGCAGGCCCTGCGGCTCGAAGACCTCCAACGCCCCGAGGAGCTTGTGCGCTCCGCGCGAGGCCCAGCCGGGATCGTCGCCGTCACGGACGACGATCGCCTGGTCGGTGGTGACCTGGGTGGCCGGCTTGCTCGCGGCATTTCCGCCGACGAGCACCCGTCCCTGTTCGATGAGTCCCGCGGCCTGGTCGCGTGAGCGTGCCAGTCCGCGGCGCACCAGCTCGGCATCGAGCCGCACCCGGCGGCTCATCGACTCACCCTCGGTCCCCGGGGGTTCCGGCGAGGTGGTCGCGCAGCACCCGGTGGACGGCTTCGAACACCTGCGGGTGCTCGGCCACGTCGAGGTCGTCGAGCGCAGCCAGCAGTGCGACGGCCTCGTCGGTCGTGGCAGCGTCCGGACGGTCGTCGCCGGCCGGCGTGGGTTCGCTCATCATGCCCCGATTGTCGCATCGACGGTCACGGTGATCCCTGATTCGGCGCGCGCGGCCCAGCCGAGCGCCACCACCGCGCGGAGGGTCTCGGTGGGACCCCCGCTCGTCGCGACCCGCAGCACGCCGTCGGCGATCTCGGCCGATGCCGATCCACAGGTGGCTCGGTCACCTTCGACGACGACCTCGGGATGCGCGTCGTGCAGGGCGGACAGGTCACGACCCACGTAGTCGGGACGCTCGTCCTCGGCCGCGTTGACGACGTCGGCCAGCGAGTTGACGCCGGTGAGGACGAACAGGGAGGGAATCGATGCCCGGCGCGCACCACTGATGTCGGTGTCGAGCCGGTCCCCCACCATGAGCGGGGCCCCCGGCGAGATGCGTGCGATCGTCTCCTCGAACAGCGGCGCATACGGCTTGCCCGCGACGACGGGCTCGCGCCCCACGGCCAGTCCCACGGCATGGACGAGCGCGCCGTTGCCCGGCGCGATGCCCTCTGCGGTGGGGATGGTCAGGTCGGTGTTGCTGGCGTACCAGGGCAGTCCGGTCTCGATCGCGTAGGCGGCCTCGGCCAGATCACGCCACCCGAGCTGCGGCGCATATCCCTGGACGACCGCAGCCACCTCGGGGGCGTGACGATCATCGACCGGGACGAGGCCGCGCTCCTTCAGCGCGGTGCGCAGTCCTTCTCCGCCGATCGCGAACACGGTCGCGCCTGCGGGCAGGTCGTGCGCCATGACGCCCGCGATCGCCTGGGCCGAGGTCACGATGTCGTCGACGGTGACCGTGAGCCCGAGGTCTCGCAGGTGGTCCGCCACCGCGGAGGGCGGGCGGTTGGCGTTGTTGGTGAGGTAGGCCAACCGCGCTCCCTCGACCGACGTCAGTGCCTCGACGGCACCGGGAACGGCGTCACCACCGCGGTAGACCACCCCGTCGAGGTCGAGCAGGACCGCGTCATGGGACGCGATCAGAGGGCTGTCGGTCGCGGCCAAGGTCATGCGTTCGAGGCTACCGGGGACTCAGGCAGCCGGGTCAGCGACCCGAGGTCGACGTAGACGCGACTGGATACCCCGGAACCGTTGCGGGAGAAGAGCCGTCGGAGCTCGCCGCTGACCTCGACCCGGTCCCCCGGACCGAGCCGGGCGGCCTTGGCACGGAGCCGCGCCGTCCAGGCAGAACAGTCGAAGGTGTCGACGCTCTGGGACGAACGACGGCGTGCCGCCGCACTGCGATCGACGATCAGGCGGAAGGAGACGATCTCGTCCCCACTGGGCAGCGTCCGTCGTTCCGCCACGTCGGCGACACGGCCGCGCAGGAGGACGTGGTTGTCGGCATCGGTCATACAGCCAGACTGGCCGCGCCACGGCGACACCGACAGGGGCGGTGAGCCGGCTGTGAACGCCGCGCTCCTCGCGCGCCGGACCTGTGGACCGCGTCAGTTTTCGAGTTGGTTGATGCGGTCTTGGGCGTCGGTGAGTCCGTGGGTGTCGGTGCCGGCGACGCGGTGGAACCAGGTGATGGCTTCTTGGGTGCGTCCGGCTGCGGCGAGGGTGTCGGCGTAGGC
>NZ_WNJU01000011.1:0-1143 GCF_024433585.1 Aeromicrobium sp. 636 | reverse complement strand
AGTTTTCGAGTTGGTTGATGCGGTCTTGGGCGTCGGTGAGTCCGTGGGTGTCGGTGCCGGCGACGCGGTGGAACCAGGTGATGGCTTCTTGGGTGCGTCCGGCTGCGGCGAGGGTGTCGGCGTAGGCGTAGCGCAGGCGGGTGATCCAGTCGTGGCGGCTTTTGGTGTTGAGGGGTTCGGATTCGAGGAGTTGGAGGGCGGCGTCGGTTTGGCCCAGGTCGCGGCGGGCGCCGGCGATGACGATGGTGAGTTCGGTGTTGCCGGCTTCGTCGAGGGCGGCGCGGATGGCGGGGGTGTCGTATTCGAGGGCTTTTTCGGGGCGGCCGAGGGCGCGTTCGGCGTCGGCCATCATGGGGGCGTAGATGCCGCGGCCGGTCATGCGTTTGGCGGCGCGGAACTCGGCGAGGGCTTCGGCCCAGTTTCCGAGGGCGTAGGCGGTTTCGCCGGTGGCTTCGCGGACCAGGCCGACGCGCATGGCGCGGGTTCGGGCGGCGAGGGCGTGTTTGTGGGCCAGTTCGGGGTCTTCGTGGAGCAGGATGCCGGCCATGACGAGGTGTCGGGCGACTTTGTCGGCGAGTTTGTCGGGCAGGCCCTGGAGCTCTTGGCGGGCGAACTTGTCGAGGTCTTTGGCTGAGACGTCGTCGGGGATCGGGGGTCCGTCGTAGGTCTTCTGGGCGTCGGAGCGGTCCGGGCCGGAGGCGCGGCGGTCGCGGTTGGGGCCGCCGGTGGTGGGGCGGTTGCCGGTGGTCGAGCGCGGGCCGCCGCTGGGGCGGTTGGTGCCGGGTCGGTCGGAGTTGCGGCGGGCGCCGGACCCGGGGGTGCGGGGGCCGCCGCCGCTGGTGGGACGCGAGCCGGAGCTGTTGGAGGGCCGGCTGCTGCCGCTGCGGGATCCGCTGCCGCTGCTGGTGGGGCGTGAGCCGGAGCCAGTGGGCTTGCCGCCGCTGCTGGAGGGCCGGCTGCCGCTGCTGCTGCTGGGACGCGAGGTGCCGCCGCTGCGGGAGCCGCTGGTGTTGGGGCGGCTGGAGCCGTTGCGGGATCCGCCGCTGTTGTTGTTGCGGCCTCGGCCGGCGGGGTTGCGTGATTCAGCCATGTTCTCGGGTCCTTCCGCGAGGTGTGCCCTCACGATAGGGGCACAAATGCAGC